>PLLO01000006.1 GCA_003142255.1 Bacteroidales bacterium
CTGCTGCAGGCTAATACAGACACCATTGGCATATCCGGAGTATTGAATGTTAAGAATAATTTAGTTGTGAACGGGAATATTAACATTTCGGGAAATTACGTTCAGGACACTTCCCTGGTTACCGATATGGATGGCAATACTTACAAAACGATCAGGATTGGACAACAGATCTGGATGGCTGAAGATTTAAAAACCACTAAATACAACAATGGGACAGCCATATTAAATGTAACTGATAATACAGAATGGGTTTCATTATCCGCACCAGGATACTGTTGGTACGATAATGATAAAGACACTTATAAACCTTATGGAGCATTATATAACTGGTATACTGTAAGCGCAGGTAACCTTTGTCCACAGGGTTGGCACGTACCCGCCGATTTTGAATGGAATGAACTGTCAATCTTTTTAGGTGGCGAAGTCGTAGGCGGCCAGCTAAAAGAAATAGGCACTGACCATTGGGCAAGCCCGAACCAGGGGGCAACAAATGGAACCGGCTTTACAGCCCTTCCCGGGGGCAGCCGCACCACTGACGGGTTCTTTGATGGTATTGGATTATACGAGAACTGGTGGACATCGACAGATTCAGAAGGATCTGGTTATTATTGGTCGGTAAGCTACGATACCGACGGAGTAGGTTCGGGTGGCATGAGTTATACCAATGGTGCTGCTGTTCGTTGCCTCAAAGATTATTAACCAGGTAAACAAGTGTATGTCTTACTCACTTTCAAAGCCATATTTATAATAATAACAGCGTTAACCAATTTCATACGATCACCAATAAAAGGGACGGGGTTAAGTGGATTAAAATAAACTTGATCCCGAGTCGCTTCGCTCTCGGGATTTAGCTTCGCCGGGCTCCACTTTCCCGATGGATCGGGACAGGCTGTTCCGGTTCGTCGTGGAATTTATCCCGCTAAAAGCGGGACTCCTCAACTTGCAAGATTTGCCCGACAAAAATCGCCTGTCGCCTGTTTTATATCATAATAATACATTTTCTCCATTCGTCAAAAATACTTGACATGTTTTTCTTTTTGACCTAACTTTCCTTTTAATTTATTTATTTTCAATTATTAACCAGACCATCGTCCTCCGAAGCCTTGGCGAAGGAGGGACTATCAAACGCCTTAAAACCTTTCTGTCATGAAAACCAAACTCCTCTTATCCTCACTTTTATCTTTTTACTTTTGTCTTTTATCTTCCCAAGTTCCTCTTGGGTTTAATTACCAGGCCATAGCGCGCGATGGTTCCGGGACTATTATTGCCAATCAGTCAATGCCGGTAGAAATCACTCTCCAGACCTCTCTTACCGGCGGCACAATAATCTATAAGGAATTATTTTCTTCTATCAGCTCAAACCAGTTCGGAATGATCTCACTCGTTGTGGGAACAGGCACCCAGACAGGAGGTTCGGCAACCTCATTTTCAGCGATCGACTGGAGTGCACAGACTCTATTCGTGAAAACGGCAGTCCAGTACCCGGGTTCAACCTGGACAACCATGGGAACCAGCCAGGTGTGGGCTGTGCCATATTCACTTGTGGCAAAGAACATTGCTCCGCTCTCGAAGCTTGGAATAACCGGAACTACGACCGATATGGAGGAGGCACTGTTTGAAGTTAAGAATCAGGCAGGCAATACCGTCTTTGCAGTCTATAATGAAGGAATAAGGGCTTACGTGGGCAACGGATCGTCAAAAGGCAAAAAGGGAGGATTTGCAGTTGGCGGTTACGATGCCACAAAGGGCACTACAATTTATGATCTTTTTGTATTAAACACCGACAGTGCGAGGCTCTATTTTGACAGCAAACCAAATCTCAAAGGAGCGAGAGGCGGCTTTTCTGTCGGTGGATATGACATGACAAAAGGCGGCATACCTGTCCAGAATTATCTTGAAGTAAGCAAAGACAGTGTAAGAATATATATTGACAGCAATCCGCTGACCAAAGGTAAAAAGGGAGGATTTGCTGTTGGCGGATATGACATGACTAAAGGCACGAATGACAATTACCTGAATGTGAATACAGATGCCACGGGTATAGTCAATCCCGTTAACAGGATTTTATGGTATCCTATTAAGAATGCTTTTCTTACCGGAAAAGTATTGGTAGAAGCTCCGGATAGTGTTGGTACTAACTCATTTGCTTCCGGGTTTGAATCAAAGGCAAAAGGCCAGTATTCTCAGGCATTAGGATACCAGGCTATAGCCCGGGGAAATTATTCTACCTCAATTGGTTACCAGTCTGTAGCAAATAAAGATAATTCTTTTGCTTTTGGACAATGGGCACAATCAAAAAATCAAGAAAGTTATGCATTTGGCAGAGGAGCTATTGCAGAGGGATATAGAAGCTTTGCCTTTGGAAGTGCCGGAGTTGATACTGCCGGGACGACAACCGGGGTAACCTATGCCAGGGGTGATTATTCTTTCGCTATTGGACAGGGTTCCCAGGCGTTTGGTCACGGAGCTTTTGCTTTTGGACTTGCAGATGCCGCCAAAGGAGATTATTCAGTTGCAATGGGATACAAAACCAGTGCAAAGGGTGATTATTCAAGTGCGATGGGATGGGGTACCACGGCAATTGGATTGAACTCAACCACAATGGGTTATTATGCCACAGCAATCGGAAACTATTCGACCTCAATTGGATCTTTTACATCAGCAAGCGGGTACAATTCAACCGCAATAGGCAATGGTAATAAAGCAGGCGGAGCATATTCAACTGCCATGGGAATATTGACCATTGCAAACGGCGATATTTCAACCGCCATGGGCAATGAAGCCACAGCCAGCGGAAGTTCATCAACAGCTTTAGGGATGAATACATTAGCCAGTGGAAACATTTCAACCGCTATGGGATATGAGACCATAGCAAGCGGACAAGCTTCAACCGCAATGGGCTGGCAAACTGCAGCAAGCGGATCCAATTCAATCGCAATGGGGACTTCAACCATAGCAAGCAAAGACTATTCAACTGCAATGGGAACTGAAACTAATGCAATAGGAAATTACTCAACCGCAATGGGATATAAAACCACAGCCAGCGGTCTCTATTCAACAGTAATGGGATATAAAGCCACGGCAAACCAAAACTCTTCAACCGCAATGGGATATAATACAACAGCAAGCGGAGAAGCTTCAACCGCAATGGGATATGAATCCACAGCAAGCGGATACAATTCAACTGCAATGGGATATCGAACCAAAGCGATTGGAGACTATTCCGTAGCTACGGGAACAATTACCACGGCAAGCGGATACAATTCAATCACAACAGGCAATGGTACCACGGCAAGCGGATACTATTCAACCGCTATGGGAGAACAAACTGTTGCAAGCGGTTATGTTTCAATTGCAACGGGAACCCAGACCAGTGCAACAGGAGGCAATTCAACCTCAATAGGCAATGGTACCTCGGCAACAGGAAACAATTCAACTTCCATGGGATATTATACTATAGCAGGCGGACAGGTTTCGACCGCAATGGGATGGTATACAAAGGCTAAACCTTTTGCCTTGCTCGCTATAGGTCAGTATAATGATTCAACTTGCAGCGCCGGAGGAAGTACGGCATGGACAAATACCGATCCTGTATTTATAATCGGCAATGGAACTGCTGATAACGCAAGAAGCAATGCGCTTACAGTTCTGAAAAATGGTTGCATCGGTTTACAATCCGTCATAAGCCCGACTTATGCTCTGCAGTTACCAAACAGTTCAACTGTTGGAGTTGGATCGGGAAGAGCTTATGCCTGGACGACATACTCCGATAGCCGTCTGAAAGAAAACCAGATGCCTCTCAGTTATGGCCTCAGTGAGGTGATGGAACTCTCTCCGAAACAATATGTGCATCATAGCAGCATTGACCAGTCAACATGGGCAGAAGAAAACATTCCAAAAACAATAGGACTCATCGCCCAGGACGTATACAAGATAATTCCCGAAGCCGTCGATGTTCCTGAAAACAGTGCAACAGGACTCTGGGGCCTGAATTATGACAAGTTGATTCCGGTACTTGTAAAAGGCATGCAGGAACAACAGCAACAGATCGAAAGCCAGAAAAAGGAAATTGATGAGCTTAAAACCCTCGTCAACAGCCTTATTGCCAATCAGACAGCGCAGGTTAATAAACAGTAGTTGGTCATTCGTCAAAAAAACTTGATTTGCCTGTTTTTCTGTTTTAACTTGCTTTTGTAAATATTTGTTTTCGATTATTAACCAGGTCATCGGTCGCAGGAGGCCAACCCGGTTTTGTCTTTGTGCCCTTGAGCCGTTGCGCCTTTAAGCCTTTCTGTCATGAAAACAAAACTCCTCCTCTGCTTTTTACTTTTTCCTTTTGCCTTTTTCCTTTCGCCTTGCACCGCCCAGGTGCCAATGGGCTTCAACTACCAGGCCATAGCGCGCGATGGTTCCGGGTCTATTATTGCCAATCAGTCAATGCCTGTTGAAATCACCCTGCAGACTTCCCTTATCGGCGGCACATTAATCTATAAGGAACTGTTTGCTTCAATCAGCTCAAACCAGTTCGGAATGATCTCACTCGTTGTGGGAACAGGCACCCAGACAGGAGGTTCGGCAACCTCATTTTCATCGATCGACTGGAGTGCACAGACTCTATTCGTGAAAACGGCAGTCCAGTACCCTGGTTCAACCTGGACAACCATGGGAACCAGCCAGGTGTGGGCTGTGCCATATTCGCTTGTGGCAAAGAACATTGCTCCACTCTCTAAGCTCGGTATAACCGGAACTACGACCGATATGGAGGAGGCACTGTTTGAAGTTAAGAATCAGGCAGGCAATACCGTCTTTGCGGTCTATAATGAAGGTATCAGGGCTTATGTCGGGAATGGAGACGCAAAAGGAGCAAAGGGTGGATTTTCCGTGGGTGGCTATGACGCAACAAAAGGCACTACGATATATGACCTTTTTACATTAAACACTGACAGTGCGAGGATCTATGTTGACAGCAAACCAAACCTCAAAGGAGTGAGAGGCGGCTTTTCGGTCGGCGGATATGATATGACAAAAGGCGGCATACCTGTCCAGAATTATCTTGAAGTAAGTAAAGACAGTGTCAGAATATATATTGACAGCAATCCTCTGACCAAAGGCAAAAAAGGTGGGTTTTCTGTTGGAGGATATGATATGACTAAAGGAGGAATACCAGCCCAGGATTACATGCATGTAAGCAAAGACAGCGTCAGGGTTTATGTTGACAGTAATCCTGCAACCAAAGGTAAAAGAGGGGGCTTTGCAGTCGGTGGATATGATTTGACTAAAGGCGGTGTAACAATAAACAAGTTTTTAGCTGTGAATCCTGACAGTACAAGGATTTTTACTACTGATGCCAATAAAGGCTTTGGTGTCGGAAGTCTTTCGACCGGAGTTGCCACGAGTTACCTTAAGCTTACTCCTGAAAACTATTTTATCGGACACCAAAGCGGTAAAGCAACTACAACAGGAAAATATAACTCGTTCCTTGGATATCAGACCGGATTATCAAACACGACAGGAGGATACAATACAATCCTTGGGTACCAGGCAGGCTATACCAATTCAGTAGGGACTTATAATGTGTTTTTAGGTTATAAAGCGGGTTATTTTTCAACCTCTTCATATAATACTTTCCTTGGTTACCAGGCCGGTATTACAAATACAATTGGCGAGTATAATGCTTTCATTGGTTATAATACCGGTCTATCCAATACATCCGGATCGAACAACGTTTTTCTTGGAAATGAAAGCGGAAGGTCAAATATTACAGGATCATTCAATACCTTCCTTGGTTATCAGGCTGGCTATACAAATGATGCAAGCTATAATTCATTTATAGGTTATCAGGCTGGTCTCGCCAATACTTCAGGAAGATATAATGTATTCTTAGGATTTACCGCTGGTTACAAAAATACTGTTGGAGAAGAAAATGTATTTGTGGGTGAAGAGGCAGGACATGAAAATACCACAGGCAATTTAAATACTTTCATAGGAAAGGATGCGGGGTATTTAAATACTGAAGGATACAGAAATGTATTCTTAGGATGGACAACTGGTCTGCATAACACTACAGGAGCTCAAAATGTCTTATTAGGTGATATTGCAGGTTACAGTAATACAACTGGTTGCAGTAATGTTTGTGTCGGACCTGGCGCTGGATTCGGTCTGAAAACAGGCTATTTAAACATATGCATTGGTAGTAATGCAGGCTTAAGTTATCCAAATTATATATTATCTGGCTGGAGAAACGTCTTTGTCGGCTGTGATGCTGGTCAAGCGATTACATCGGGAGAAGACAATGTTATGGTTGGTCCGCTGGCAGGACAAGCAAATGATGTGGGCAGCAGAAATGTATATATTGGAGATGATGCAGCACAATATAATATTTCCGGGAATGACAATGTGATTATTGGCTCGTATGCAGGACAAAATATTACTGCCGGTTCAAATAATATATTTATTGGCCAATATGCGGGGCCCAGTATTACCGGGTCAAATTTATTATATATAAATAATTCTACTACCTATACAAACACCCCTTTAATCTGGGGGGACTTTAATGCCAGGATCTTGAACTTTAATGGTAAGGTTGGAATTGGAACTACAAGCCCAACTGCGAAACTTCATATTCAAGGCAGTACACCGACAGATGCTGTTATTTTACTCCAGCCTTCAGCATGGAATAGTACCAGTGATTATGGAGAATTGCGTTTTGGTGATATTTCTCATTATATCAGAGGTCAATTTAATACAGGGATGACATTTTATGATTATAATTGTTTTTATTTCGCAAATGCAAATGTCGGGATCGGAACCTCTACTCCAGGATATAAGTTGACAGTCAACGGAACAACATGGTGCTCCTCCGGTGGCTGGACAGGCTCAGACATAAGGTGGAAGAAAAATATATCTGAAATCAATGATGTACTCATCAATGTATTAGCATTAAAACCCGTTACATACCAATTGAGAGCCGATGAGTTTCCAGAAATGAATTTTACAAATGACGTCCAGATTGGTTTAATTGCACAGGATGTTGAAAAAGTATTTCCAAACCTGGTCATGACAGATAACAAGGGCTATAAAGCAGTTTCTTATGAAAAACTCTCTGTAATCCTGCTTGAAGGTATGAAAGAACAGCAAATGCAGATTGAATCCTACAAATCAGAGATTCAAACATTCCGGACTAAGGTCAACCAGATCGAATCCCAGCAAAAGGAAATAGATGAGCTTAAAACCCTTGTCAATAGCCTAATAGCCAATCAGACAGCACAGGTGAATAAATAGTAGCTGGCCAATCAGGGCAAAGAAGCAGAGAGATATCATATGTGAAGCACTAACCCCGGGCATATAGCGGCTACCGGTTACCGGCAACCGTAAGAATAAAAGAAGATCCCGGTTGGAGCTTATTGATTCCTCGCTTTGGCCCGCACTCTTCATGCCGTTCGGAAGCTGACGCCTGATGCCCGTCGCCTGTAATACATTATAAATAATACATATCCATCCGCTCGTCAAAAAAACTTGACTCGTTTCCCTTTTTGTTCTAACTTTCCTTTCAGTTTATTTTCGTTTCAGCAATTAATTGTTAAACCAAAGGCTATTTGACATTACACCCTAATGCCTTAAAACCGTAACGCCTTAATGCCGTAATGCCTTTTGAGCCTTTAAGCCTCTCTTCCCATGAAAACAAAACTCCTCTTCTGCTTTTTACTTTTTCCTTTCGTCTTTTTCCTTTCGCCTTGCACCGCTCAGGTGCCAATGGGCTTCAACTACCAGGCCATAGCGCGCGATGGTTCCGGGACTATTATTGCCAATCAGTCAATGCCGGTAGAAATCACTCTCCAGACCTCTCTTACCGGCGGCACAATAATCTATAAGGAATTATTTTCTTCTATCAGCTCAAACCAGTTCGGGCTGATCACTCTTGTTGTAGGAACCGGGACGCAGACCGGGGGTTCGGCAGCTTCATTTTCAGCAATTGACTGGAGTGCACAGACACTCTTCCTGAAAACGGCAGTCCAGTACCCGGGTTTGACCTGGACAACCATGGGAACCAGCCAGGTGTGGGCTGTCCCATATTCGCTGGTGGCAAAGAATATTGCTCCACTCTCAAAGCTTGGGATAACAGGAACCACCTCCGACATGGAAGAGGCACTGTTTGAAGTGAAGAACCATGCCGGGCAGACAGTCTTTGCAGTCTATAATGAAGGGATCAGGGCTTATGTAGGGAACGGTAATGCAAAAGGAGTAAAGGGAGGATTTTCTGTAGGAGGCTATGATGCTACAAAAGGCACTACAGTATATGACCTTCTTACATTAAGTACTGATAGTGCCAGGCTCTATTTTGACAGCAAGCCTACATTAAAGGGTGCAAAGGGAGGTTTCTCCGTCGGTGGATATGACATGACAAAAGATGGCACATCTGTCCGGAATTATTTTGATATAAGTGCCGATAGCATCAGAGCATATATTGATACCAGCAAGGTTAAAGGTGCTAAAGGAGGTTTTGCCGTTGGAGGATTTGATGCGACTAAAGGTTATACCAGACTTTTTATGGGAATGACGCCCAAGAATTATTTCATTGGGGAGGGAAGCGGGTCAAATAATACATCAGGAATTTATAATTCATTTATCGGATATCAGACAGGTCTGTACAATACATCAGGAGCAAATAATGCTTTCGTTGGATATCAGAGCGGATACAAAAATAATGTTGGGAACAATAATCTTTTCCTGGGTTACCAAAGTGGCTACAGCAACACCGGAGGCAGTTTCAACTCATTCCTCGGTTATAAAGCAGGCTATTCAAATACAACTGGAACCTCTAATACATTCCTTGGCAGTTATACAGGAACAGGCAATATCGGGGGGAATGACAACACATTTCTTGGATTCAACGCTGGTTTTAAAAATACAACAGGGAATGCCAATAACTTCATCGGTACCCGAAGCGGATTAAATAACCTTGGGGGCAGCAATAATGTTTTTCTTGGAACAGAAAGCGGATATTCAAATTCAGCCGGAAATTTTAATATTATGATCGGATATCAGGCTGGTTATTCGAACATATCCGGGAGTTACAACAATTTTCTGGGATACCAGGCAGGGAAGGCAAATTCCGGAGGCCAGTATAATACCATCATAGGTTATCAGGCCGGGGTATCCAACACAGATGGCGGACAAAACGTCTTTCTTGGACATACTGCAGGATACAACAACCAAACCGGCGATGACAATGTGTTTATCGGTACCCTTGCTGGTCATGATAACACCACGGGAAAGCAGAATGTCTTTCTTGGTACATTGTCGGGGAATAAAAATAATTCACTGGGGAATGTTTTTATAGGGTGGGCTGCCGGTATGAATAATACGTCAGGGCAGGAGAATGTATTCCTGGGACAGGGTGCAGGCATGAATAATACAACATTTGGAGGTAATACTTTTATCGGTGCAAGTGCCGGTACATATTTTAGTACTGGTGGCAACAACACTTTTGTTGGTTTTTATGCCGGCTGGGGAAACAGTTCAGGAGCATCTGGAAGTGTGAATGTTATTGTCGGTGAGACATCCGGATCAGCATTGACCTCAGGTTGGGCCAATACCTTTATTGGTTCCAGGTCGGGGTATACAATTTCTTCCGGCAGCGAGAATGTTTTCCTTGGCCAGGCAGCAGGATATAACAGCAATGGAACAAAAAACGTGTTTATAGGTTACAATGCCGGATTTGGAGAGACCATGGGAAATGAAAAACTGTATATTGAAAACTCGAATGCCGACAGCAATAATGCTCTTATTTACGGGGAATTTGACAATGATATTATTAAGCTTAACGGAACTGTAACTATCCGTGATGTGCTTAAATTGAAACCCAGAACGACTGCTCCGTCTTCCGCATCTGAAGGAGATATATATTATAATTCAACGACTCATAAACTGATGGTATTTGATGGCACTTCGTGGATGGCATGCTGGTAGATATATTTTGGTCCGGTGTTGTCCATGTTGCCCTTTAAATTATAACTTTCATACAACTATATGGTTTTCAAAGTTCTAATACCTATTGCTATGAAAACAAAACTCCTCTTCTGCTTCTTACTTTTCCCTTTCTCCTTTCTCCTTTCTCCTTGCATTGCACAGGTGCCTCAGGGTTTCAACTACCAGGCCATTGCCCGCGATGGCTCAGGGACTATTCTGGCTAACCAGGTGCTGCCTGTTAAGATTGACATCCAGACCTCACTTACAGGAGGTGCCCTGATTTATGAAGAGTCATTACCGTCCGTAACTTCGAATCAGTTTGGGCTTATTACACTGGTCGTTGGAACAGGGACCCAAACCGGAGGAAGTGCAGCCTCATTTTCTGCGATCGATTGGAAAGCTCAGACACTATTTCTGAAAACCATCATTCAGTATCCGGGAACTACCTGGACCACAATGGGAACCTCCCAGATATGGGCCGTTCCATATTCTCTTACTGCAAAAGAAGTTACAGGTCCGCTGACGAAGCTTGGAATAACCGGAACTACGACCGATATGGAGGAGGCACTGTTTGAAGTTAAGAACCAGGCTGGTAACACAGTCTTTGCTGTTTACAATGAAGGAATCAGGGCTTACGTGGGCAATGGATCGTCAAAAGGCAAAAAGGGAGGATTTGCCGTTGGCGGTTACGATGCTACAAAGGGCACTACAATTTATGATCTTTTTGTCTTAAACACTGACAGCGCGAGGCTCTATTTTGACAGCAAACCAAATCTCAAAGGAGCGAGAGGCGGCTTTTCTGTCGGTGGATATGACATGACAAAAGGTGGTACGGCAATTCAGAACTATCTGGATGTAAGCAACGATAGTGTAAGGATATATATTGACAGCAATCCTCTGACCAAAGGTAAAAAGGGAGGCTTTTCTGTTGGGGGATATGACATGACAAAGGGCCCAGTCCCGGTTCAAAGTTATCTTGATGTAAGTAAAGACAGCGTCAGGATATATATCGACAGTAATCCTCTTACCAAAGCCAAAAAGGGAGGGTTTGCCGTGGGTGGATACGATATGACTAAAGGCACGAATGATAATTACCTGAATGTAAATACGGATGCCAGTGGTATAGTTAATCCGGTCAACAGAATTTTGTGGTATCCGAATAAAAATGCTTTTCTGGCAGGTAACATCCGTATCGGGACACCTGACAGTGTTGGGGTAAATTCATTTGCGACAGGATATCAATCCAAATCAAGAGGGATGTATTCACAGGCAATGGGATTTAAAGCTATTGCTAATGGTGATTATTCGACTGCTATCGGTAAAAATGCTGTTGCAAATAATATTAATTCTTTTGCTTTTGGTGAAGGAGCGGCAGCAAGTAATGCTGAAAGCTATGCTATTGGAAAGGGAGCAATTGCTTCCGGTTACAGGAGCTTTGCTTTTGGCAGCGCAGGATTAGATACTCTTGGCAACCCCACAGTTGTAACGCAGGCAACGGGTGATTACTCTTTTGCTTTAGGTCAAGGTTCTGTTTCGCAGGGGGTTGGTTCTTTCTCAATAGGATTGGGTAATTATGCAATTGGAAAATACTCCACTGCATTGGGTACACAGGCTTGGGCGACTAAAGAATTTTCAACAGCTTTAGGTGCTTTTGCTGGAGCAGAAGGTGAATCATCAGTTGCAATAGGTTATGGCGCTGACGCATTGGGGAGGTATTCAATTGCATTAGGTCAAAATGCTACCACAAAAGGAATCTCTTCAACTGCAATCGGTTCTGATACATACGCATCAGCATCATACGCGACTGCAATAGGATGTTTAACAAATGCAATGGGTAGTTACTCAACGGCGATGGGATTCAGTACAGGTGCAAGAGGTGAAAAATCAACTTCTATGGGATCAGGGACGTATGCCAGTGGAAGTATCTCAACTGCACTGGGATTTAATAATACTACTCCATCGTATTGCGAAACTGCAATTGGTCTTTATAGTACTAATTACACACCAGGATCCCAAACAGATTATAATTCAACTGACAGGTTATTTGTCATCGGCAACGGAACAAATGAAGAAACAAGGTCAGATGCACTTATTGTCTTAAAAAATGCTTATACAGCAATTGGCCATTCATCACCTTCTCAAATGCTCGATGTAAATGGTAATGCAAGATTCAGAGGTGTTACATCCGGCACATTTGGCAACAATCTGAATATTATGGCTGATGGAACGCTTACAACTGCCACATCTGATATTAGTATGAAAGAAAACATAAATCAGATCTCAGATGCCCTGGATCGTGTAATGAAATTGAGAGGTGTATTTTTCAACTGGAAGAATGATTCAGCAAAAACCAAGCAGATAGGTATGATCGCTCAGGAAGTAGAGCCAGTGGTGCCTGAGATTGTGTTCACCAATCCTGTTGATGGATTGAAAGGGATAAATTACTCTCAGGCATCAGCGTTATTTGTAGAAGCTATTAAAGAGCAACAAAAACAGATTGAAGGGCAACACCAACTAATTGAAGGACAACAGCAACAGATCGAAACCCAGCAAAAAGAAATCGATGAGCTCAAATCCCTTATCAACACACTTATTACCAATCAGACAGCGCAGGTGAATAAACAATAGCTGGTCAATTGTTTAAAAATTTGACTCGTATTATTATTCTCTCGTAACTTTAATCATTCCCGGGTTTGTTGGACCTTTGTTAAATTATAATTAAATAGTTATGGAAAACCTGATCATTAACCCCAAACATTTAAATAGCAAAAAAATAGCTGGCGGAGTATGGATTCTTTTTGGCATTATTTTATTATTCATAGGAAAAGGCTCGCTGAGTGAAAAGGATTGGACGAGATCCATAATATTCTGGGTGATAGGAATACTGTTTTTTACTCCTCTCGCGGGTTCCGTTAAATCACAAATCGAGATTGGAGAGGGGTGCTTGAAGATCATCTGGATGAACTGGATCAGAACGGTTACAATCCCGGAAACTGAGATTGAAAAAATTATTCTGGCAAAAGACGGGATTAAAATATACCGGAAAGATAAGAAAGCCGTGAAGCTTTTGATTTATTACATGGAGAAAGAGCAAAAAAATCAGGTCTATATATTTTTTACTGAGTACGCCAGGGAAAAGAATTTTGTTCTGGAAAGATAATGTAATCAGATGGATGGTATCACATTCAGGATTGTATGCAATTTGTTTTTAGTCAATTGGCTTCCCAAAATAAATTTGACTTCTGATTTATATTGCAATAAATTAGCTTTATTAAACATTAAACAATTAATCAAATGAAACCAATCCGTTATCTTGCCGCCGGCTTGTTATTACTTACAGGGATTTTGCATATCATCCCCATGTTCAAAACTCCTTCTGATCCCAATTCATTACCAATGTTGATTTTTGGTATTGCTTATTTTGCCGTTGGAGTATTGTTGATTGCGAAGATCAGGTTTGACTCCTTATTAGGGATTATCATACCGATTATTGGATTGGGAATCGGGTTTTTAAAGATCGGCATAAAAAACTGGACTAGCATGCTGACTTTCCTGTTTGCAATCGATGCGGTAGTTATAATATGCTGCCTGATTCTGTTACTGAATAAAAAGAAAAGTTAAGTCACGGTTATAATATTATAATTATCAGCCTCCGGAAACATATCATTAATCCGTTATCAAATAATAACTAAAGCCTGTACTTATGAAAAAAATTATCTTTTTAAGTCTGATTATTTCTTTAGTAATCGGAAGCTGCACACAACAAGAAGTAAAATCACCAATTGAAGGTCCCTGGCAGGTTATCAGCTGGCAAAGTATAAAAGGTGACACACTACAGTGGAAATTAGGTACTGAGTATGTTGGTAATGAAATAAAAAGCTGGTCAAAGAGTCATTTCCTGTTTGTAGGACGGTATGAACATAAAAAGGACTCGACTTTTATAGACAATTATGGCGGTGGAACATATAAGTATGATGGTACCCATTATGATGAAAGTTATATATATTTTGTTGATCAGAAAATGGTTGGGACTTCGCAAAAATTATTATTGGAGGTAAAGAATGATACCTTGGTTCAGACCTGGCCTTGTGACGAAAACTGGCAAATAAACAAAAGCAATTATAACGTTCAAAAATTGGTTAGAGCAGAATAATATCACTAACCCCGGGAAGTTAGCGGCTACTGGTGACCGGTTTCCGGCTACCGGAAGAATAAATCACTAACCCCGGGCTAAGCTCCCCTATCCGGGGGAATCCAGTGAATGGATTATTTCTTGTTTATAAGTAAACTTGACTTGTATTATTGTTGTCTCGTAGCTTTGTTATAATTAAGCTAATTAATCGGGCACCTTCTTTTTGATGTTATATTGCCTGATTTTTTTCGATTTTCCGTAACACCATCGAAGTACTTGTTGTTTTTTTAATCCGGGGAATGAACCAAATGTTAAACAATTCATCAATCTGGTTGTTTAGTAAAGCATGAAAACATTAAACAAGTTAATTATTGTCACAACATTGCTGATGTCATCCTACAGGCTGATGGCTCCGAGCACGGAATTGCTGACGATCACAAGGCCGGATCCCATAGAACCATATACACGGCTCATTCATGCAATTGGCATGGTCGAGACCAAATGGGATACTCTTGCCTATAATCCGGTTGAGCAGGCAGTCGGGGTTTTTCAGATACGCCCTGTCCGGCTTAAAGATTACAACAAGAGAACAGGAAGCAGGTACAGAACGAAAGATCTTTATAACTATATGATTTCCGAGAAAATATTCTTGTACTATGCTTCAAAGGCAGGTCCCAATGATTTTGAAAGGATTGCCAGGAATTGGAATGGCTCAGGCCTCAGAACGTACTATTACTGGGCACAGGTTAAGAAGCAGTTGTAATTTTTGTCGCTGACATTTTCATTATACTCCTTCTCCCACAGCTTTATACGATGATGATCTTCCCGGGTCCTTAATATTCGCGTACTATATTAAGATGGGAACCGTTGAAAATTCACCATCTCCTCCGAAAGAGTGGTATTGACAAGCGGTTAAAAATAAATTTGACTTGTATTATTATTCTCTCGTAACTTTAATAAAGCCAAGTTCTTTGTTTTTTAGGTTCAGTAATTTTTGGTCCTGGATACTTACGAATCTGGTAGATGATAATAAATTAATTCAACCATTTTAAAACTATTCATTATGAGAAAAACTGCTGCCATTGTATTATTAATGGGTTTAAGCGCATCATTATTTGCCCAGACAAAAACCGGTACTCTGAAAATATTCACTGAGCTGACCGGAACCATTGTCTATCTTGATGACAATAAACAGGAAGAAAATGTACAGGTGCTTAATAATGTCCCTGTAGGTACGCATTATTTAAAAGTTCTGAAGGATGGCGTGAGCGTTTACGGTGAGCTTATTACAATTCAGGAAAACACCGTTACCACTGTTCTTGTGAAAAATACAGGGCAGATACAGGAAAAGATACTTGATACTAAAGTAAAAGAGAAGGAAGAATATAATGGCACAAAGCTTGATATAATTCTTAGCACAGGATCAATTACACAGACTCAGGGCCGCAGTACTTTATTCCCGGGATATTACTCTTATTATGGCTATTCTAATTCATTATCATCTACAACTCAAACCACAGACTGGAAAATCATTCAGGGTGGAGTTAAAGAAATTAATGAAAGCACTTTCTTTTCTTTAACAGGAAATTCTGCAGCACAAAACAGATTATCTCAAGACTGGGCAAATTATGATAAAAAAGACAAAAGGAGAACGACGTATGGACTAATTTCTGTGGTTCCCACATTAGTAATTGCATTCGATATCATTTTTCATGATAGTTTTGGAAGTGGGGCAGGGCAATCATGGTTTTCCAATAGTGGTACTGTACAAGATGTTGAGGGGTGTATTGGCATAGTAGCTGGACTCACTTTTGCTTTTTGTGTTACCCCCGGGTTGGGCCCAAGCGTACCATCCGGTCATTATATTTCTGTAGATAACGCTGCAAAGGATGCCAGGGAATATAACAGGAAATTAAAAGTTAAACTGGGGCTGCCTGAAAGTTACGATGTGAAATGATTCTATTTATGGATACTTAAAATATTTTTCGGGTACAAGAATTTCTTTGAAAGTCGATATAGCAACATTCCCATGAATTGCAGACTAATTAAATTGCCAGAGAATAATTGAGGCGTGAGAATGTTGCTTAATTTTATTTATATTCCATCGTACTCATAATCTGACAAATAATTAAAACAGGAGTTATGAAAAGCTATGTTAAGGCTGCTGCCTTTTTTATTATTTGTTTTTCATTGTTTTCCTTATGCTCATCTTCGCAAACCATTACTTCTGATACAACTCTGGCAAACCAGTATTCTGATTTAGCATATAAGTGCGAAAATGATTTTAGGTTCGATACGGCAATTTTCTATGCTGAAAAGGCACGGGATCTAAACATTAGATATTTCGGCGAAAAAAGTTTAAAAAATGCCGGTATATTATTTTTATTGGGTAAGCTATACTCTGAAAATAATAAATATGATCTCGCTTTGGATTATTCTTTAAAAGCATTAAAAACAAGAAAAGAAATACTTGGAGAGCAAAATGCTGATGTGGCTGCGAGCTATGGCAATATCGGAATTGTCTATGACTTAAAAGGTGAATACGATAAGGCCTGGGAATATCATTCTAAAGCTTTGCAATTAAGAAAAGAAATCTTTGGAGAGAAACATCCTGATGTGGCTGAAAGCTATAATAGTATCGGAGAATTTTATTATGCTACAGGTGAATACGATAAGGCTCTGGAATATCATTTTAAGGCTCTGCAGATAGATAAAGAAATACTTGGCGAAAGGCATTCATATGTGGCAAAGATTTATAATAATATTGGAAATATTTATGATGATCAGGGTGAATATGATAAGGCTCTGGAATATCATTTTAAGGCTTTGCAGATAAGAAAAGAAATCCATGGAGAGAAACATCCTGATGTGGCTGCGAGCTATTATAATATTGGAAATGTTTATGAAAACAAAGGAGAATACGATAAGGCTCTGGAATATCATTTTAAGGCTCTGCAGATAAGTAAGGAAATCCTTGGCGAAAAACATTTTTATGTGGCTAACAGTTATAATTGTATTGGGAATATTTATAGTGATAAAGGTGAAAATGATAAAGCTTTGGAATATTATTCCAGGGCTCTGCAGATAAGTAAAGAAATCTTTGGAGAGAAACATACTGATGTGGCTAATGGTTATAATAATATAGGGAATGAATATTATGCCAAAGGTGAATACGACAATGCTTTGGGATTTTTCTCAAAGGCATTACAAATACGAAAAGAAATCCTTGGCGAAAAACATCCCGATGTGGCTTCGAGCTATAATAATATCGCAATTATCTATGCTGATAAAGGTGAAAGCGATAACGCTTTGGAATATTTTTTCAGGGCTTTACAGATAAGAAAAGAAGCTCTTGGAGAAGAACACCCGGAGGTGGCTGGGAATTATGATAATATTGCGAATGTATATGCTGACAAAGGTGAATATGATAAGGCTTTGGAATATCATTTTAAATCTTTACAAATAAATAAAGAAATCCTTGGCGGGAAACATACTGCAGTTGCTTCAAGTTATAATGATATAGGGGAAACTTATGAAAAAACAGGTAAACATGATCTTGCATTGGAATATTATCAAAAAGGAGTAGCAAGTTGTTTACGAAATTTTAATGATACAGCCAATGTTTATTCTATTCCTGTAATTTCAAATATTCTGGACTGGAATTATTTATTACAATCCCTGCAGGCAAAAGCTGAAATTTTAGCCGATAAAAGTAAAATACTTAAAGATATTGCATATAAGGAAAGGAAGAAAGTTGCCCTCATGCACTACGAGGCCTGCGATACGTTGATTGACTTAACCCGCAAGGAATTAAGCACCCAGTCCGATAAGCTGGCATTTGGCGAAAGAGCAAATCAGATTTATAAAGAAGTGATCGACATTTTAACACCTCTCGAAAAATCTGACAATGCTGAAATCCTGAACAACATTTCTGATAAAGATGCCGGGCTGGCTTTCTACTTCTCAGAAAAGAACAAGTCAACAGTCCTTCTTGAAGCTCTTGCTGGTCAGGAAGCGCAAAAATATGCAGGAATCCCGGATAGCTTGCTGCAAAAGGAACATAACCTGAAATCTGATATTGCCTTTTATACAAAAAAACTGGTGGAGCTTGAAATATCAGATAGCGTGCAGGTTGCATTTTGTCAGAACATATTATTTCAAAGAAACCGCACTTACGACAGTTTAATAAATGTCTTTGAAAAACAATTTCCTGAATATCATAACCTGAAATATAATACTAAAACTGTAACAGTAAAGGATATTCAAAAGCTGCTTGACAAAAAGACTGCAATGATATCATACTTTGTCGGGGACAGCACTATTACCAGCTTCATTTTGACCAGCAGCAATCTGTACGTGCGGAAAGTGCCGGAGATTAAAAACCTGAACGACAGCATTATCTGGTTCCGTTACGGGCTGACAAAGACCAGCCCCAGGATGCAGGAGATCTACCGGAGGCTGGGCAATAAGTTGTATCAGCAGCTTTTTCCAAAAGACCTTCTGGCCGATAAACTTATCGAAAGCCTGATAATAATCCCTGACGGCAGCCTGGCGATAATCCCTTTCGAAAGCCTGCTTACTGAAAAATATACCGGAGATATCAATACGTATGATGAATACCCGTACCTGATTAAAAAGTATAATGTCAGCTATTCATATTCGGCAAACCTGTTCAGCCAGACTTTCAATAAAAAGCCTGCTTCTGAAATTGAGATGACAAAACTGAATGACTGGCTGGCATTTGCTCCTGTCTTCGATGACAGCGGGAATCAGAACCTTTCAGTCACATCGCGTGAGCTGCAGCGGCAATTAAGGGGTCTCGGTACGGATTCCGCGATGGTAAACCGTTCCATGTTCGACAGGGACTATATTACACCACTCCCGGCGACCGAAACGGAAACGGAATCCATTTTCAGGATCTTCGATGAAAGCGGCCTTAAAGCTAAGCTGTTGCTGCATGACGATGCCAGTGAACGTTTCATAAAATCAGGCCAGCTGGCAAATTATAAAGTGTTGCATTTTGCCACTCATGGTTTCGTTAACTCTGAGAAGCCGGAGCTTTCTGGCCTTCTGCTGGCCCGTGATTCAACCGGAGGAGAAGATGGGATATTGTATTCCGGAGAGATCTATAACCTGAAGCTGAATGCCGACCTGGTTGTACTATCAGCCTGCGAAACGGGTCTTGGAAAGATCCAGAAGGGGGAAGGGATAATCGGCCTTACAAGAGCATTATTGTATGCCGGTGCAAGGAATATCATCGTATCTCTCTGGCAGGTTGCCGATGAAAGCACTTCCGATCTGATGGTTGATTTCTATAAAGACATCCTCGCAGGAAAGGGTGGGCTCTCATATTCCAAAGCACTCAGAAATGCAAAGCTGAAACTGATCAGCGGCGGGAAATATGCCCATCCACTGTTCTGGTCTCCATTTATCTTAATAGGTAAATAGCTGTTCGGATTGCTCTCTTGCGGAATCAGTTGCCGGGCATTAAAAGCTGATGTGATATCCTAACTCCGGTTACATTATTTTCCTAAAACAAAGTTCTTTTGCTTAGCGTACTGAGTAAAAAATTCATAAACCTGATTTTTTTGCTCTTTTCCCATGTAATAAAGCAAAAGCTTTACAGCTTTCTTATCTTTCCGGTATATTTTAATCCCATCTTTTGCCAGAATAATTCTTTCAATTTCAGTTTCCGGGATTGTAACCGTTCTGATCCAGTTCTGCCAGATGATCTTTAAACACCCCTCACATATCTCGATCTGTGATTTGGTAGAACCCATAAGAGGAGTAAAAAACAAAATCCCCAGAATGAAGAATATTATCGCTCTGGTCCAATCTTTTTGTCCCAGTGAGTTTTTTTCGAATATCAAAAAACCGATGGCAATTATAATCCAAAAGCCGCCAATTACTTTTCTGCTTATTGCCTGTCCCTTATGTTCGATAATCAGGTTGTCCATAGCTGAATGATTTTAATTCAATATTAGTTCGTTAATTCTAAAGATGATTAAAGTTATACAAAGAGAAATTTAAAGTCAAGTTTATTATTACAAATGGGTTTAATAAGAAATAATTTGCATTATAAAATTTGTTTTTAGTCAATCGATCTACTAAAATAAAATTGACTTTAGATTGGATTGGGTGTAACTTTAATTCTATAAATTTTTTCCTATGGAGACAAAAAAAGTAAATTCTGGCTCAAGCCGCAGGCAGTTCCTGACAAAACAATTACCTGCCGGGGCTTTTATGTGTATGGGTTGCAAAAGCTTATTATCTTCTTCTGCTTCATTTATGAATCCGCAGGAGGTAGCCCGGGGAGCAAAATATCTTACGAATTCAGGAATGACCACTGAAGATGTTCTCAGGTTCACATTGAATAAATGTGTTCCTGTCTACAAAAAACTGGGAGGCATTATCGGAAATGAAAAGTTCATTGAAATGCTGAAGGAAGCATCGGCGGAAAAGGGAGCTGATTCTATGAAATCACTAGCCAGGGGTAAACCCGGAGAAATGAAGGCTTTTACAGACCATATGAAGAAAATGCTTTCAACTCCTCCTTATGATAAGGCAATACCGTATGAGATCACTGAGGAATCGGATAAAGTGTTTGAGATAAAATACACCGGCTGTCTGATTGCAAAATTGTACAGGGAAATGGATGCTGCTGAAATAGGGTTTGCTATAGATTGTTCCCCCTGGGATAGAATGATTAAAGCATTTAATTCCAAAATGGCAGAAAAAAATATTAAGAATCCCCTGAAGGGAGATGATGTTTGTATACAACGATTTACCCTGGAGACATAATTCAGTTTCAAGTCTTTAAATAATTCTGTAAAGCGGCATCCCCTTCTGTTTGTTTTTAGCGCAATAGCGGCAAGGAAGACCGGGGTTGATCATGCTCCCATTTCCCAGGTCCCCGGTGAAGGGCCCTGGATGGATGGGTAATTATTATTTAAGTTTGGAGAAATTGACAGGAGAAAATTTACTAATTTTAAATAAAAAATTATGTCCTGCCCTGACGAGTTTGTGCATTTTTATAAATTCCATAAAAACATATTAAAATGAATAACAAGATTCTCGGATCAATGGAAGGTTCGCCCCTGGTAAAAATCGCTGCATTAATAATCATTGCTGCAGGAGTGATTTATGCAAAATCAATAATCACTCCCATTTTACTCGCACTTTTCATAAGTATCATTTGTGCGCAACCCATTACATGGCTTGAAAAAAAGAGAATCCCCAGATGGCTTGCACTTATCATTGTAATATTTGGATTGATAATACTTTTTTCCGGATTTACTTACCTGATAGGAGGAACAGTATCATCTTTTTCAGGCAATCTTTCACAATATGAATCTACCCTTACAACGATCAACAACTCATTTATTCAGTTTTTAAATGAGGAAGGGATAAAGATCCCTAAGAATCAGTTTCTTACTCTTGTCCAGCCGGCAAAGATCCTTGAATTTACTGCAAGCGCTTTGAATACAGTATTCAATATGGTGGGAACTACCTTCCTGATCTTCCTTATCATTTTATTTATTCTTCTGGAATTCGGAAGCTTTTCTGTTAAAGCTAAAGCAATTCAGATTGAATCGGATAAATCCATTTCTTATTATTCTACCATTTTACAGAATATCCGTCACTACCTTGGAATAAAAACCCTGTTATGTTTATCAGTAGGAATTCTTGTCTATTTGGCATTATTGATCATTGGGGTCGATTATCCTCTCCTGTGGGCATTGATTGCAGCTCTGATGAATTATATTCCAAATATCGGATCCATCATCGCCACGATCCCGACAGTTCTCTTTGCCCTTATACAACTCGGATTAGGTGGTGCACTCTGGACCATGGTCACGACTATGGTTATCCACAATGTTCTTGGAAATTTAATTGAACCCAGGATCATGGGAAAAGGTTTAGGCCTGTCAACCCTGGTTGTATTCCTGTCTCTTCTGTTCTGGGGATTTACGCTGGGAATGGTGGGTATGTTCCTGTCAGCTCCCTTAACTATGACCATTAAAATCATACTGGAACATAATGAAAAAACACGATGGATGGCAATACTTTTGGGAACGCCTGCTGATGCTAAAATATATCTTCGGCAAAAAGAATTGACTGAAAAACAGCAACATAAGGAATCGGAATCGAAGGATAAGTGAAAATGTAAATAAGCTGTTCGGGTTGTTCTCTTAAGGAATAATCATTTATATGTCCATTTGTCCAATTTCCCTGGGCATTGGGCTAAAGCCCATTAATCATAGCTGACCGCCCATCCCGGACTGAAGTCCGGGGTTAGTGCGGGAGATATAATCATGTGTTTATGGTATGCGGCTGCATATTATTCTGAGGGCTAAAGCCCATAATATGTAGTTGACCGCCCACCCCGGACTGAAGTCCGGGGTTAATGGTGCCCCGTTATGCATTTAAGATGTACTTCTTTCATTTATTTTGAGGGCTAAAGCCCATAATTTATAGTTAGCTGGTCACCCCGGACTGAAGTCCGGGGTGAGTTCGATTCTACACGACTCAAATATTGTTCATTATATTGATTAACCCCGGCTTCAGCCCGAAAAAAATATGGGTAGAGAAGAGAATGTTATGATGTGATCCACTAACCCCGGGCTTCAGCCCGGGGTTGAAGGTGAAGAAATGAAGCGGGGCTTTAGCCCTCACCATTGGTGAAGCCACTCCCGGAAATAAGTTCATTATATTCCTCCTCCCACGATTTTCCCCGATGATGCTCTTCCTGAGTCTTTATATATTCTCTTGTTTCATTAAGATGAGAACTACTGACTGATGCTCCATAATAATCTTCAGCCCATTCAAATTTATAACCTGTAAGCTTGTTCTTGTTGACCCAGAAAGACGACTCCCCTTTTATAAGTTGAATCACTTTCGATAATGACTGGTCGGGATCCAGCGATAGCAGGCAGTGCAGGTGCTCTCTGTGGCCGTTTATCGAGTCGATATAGATTCCTTTCTCCCTTGCATTTTCTTTTATGTGGCTAATGAGGTTGGTTCTGATCTCGGGATTCAGAAAGGGGACTCTGTTTTTTGTTCCCCAGACACAGTGAAGCCAGTTTTTAACGTACGACATAACAGATGGTTTTGAGGGCTAAAGCCCATTATTTATAGGTAGCCGGTTACCCCGGACTGAAGTCCAGGGTTAGTGGGTGCCAGGATAATAAAGCGTTTAAGATGTACCGTTTCCATTTCTTTTTGAGGGCTAAAGCCCATTATTTATAGTTAGCCGGTCACCCCGGACTGAAGTCCGGGGTTAATGGGTGCCAGGATAATAAAGCGTTTAAGATGTACCGTTTCCATTTCTTTTTGAGGGCTAAAGCCCATTATTTATAGTTAGCCGGTCACCCTGGACTGAAGTCCCGGGTTAGTGGGTGCCAGGAAGATAATAAGCCCCGGATGTTGGCTGTTGTTTCCGCCATTGGACTGAAGACCGAGGTTTATAAAGAACCCCGGGCTGTAGCTTTGCGGAATCGGTGGCCGGCAAGCAAGCCCGGGGTTGACAGGGGTTGAATGAACCTGAATTTCACCCCGAATAGCACGAGGAATGCAGCCCCTGAAAAAGAATAACTATTAAATAATTATTAATAAATGTATTATCATTTTTATGAGTCCTTAAGTAAATAATAGAATGCCATTCTATTTGTCTTTTAGACAATATGTAAAGCAATTCTTTTAAGGTATATTGAGCAAAGTATAGTCCATGTATTTATCATAACACCAATCAGTAAATTTGTCCCAAACCCATTCAGCTGTGTCACAGATTGCATTCCAAGCTGAACGAAGGGCATCTCCTAATTTACCGCCGCCATTAATTTGAATCATTTCTTCATAGTCTAGCTCTGTTACATTGTACCTCTTTATTTCCATGGCATTTAAATTTAAAATTATTACACTAACACAAATCTTAATTATTACTTTTTTGTTTCCTTTTCGGACTAAAATTAAATTGTCATCGTCCGGAGAAAAAGAATTATAAGGATTTTCTAATTAAATATTTGCCCCTTTATTACTAGTTTGTTGTATTTAAATTGTTTGGAAAATACATGCTTATTTTTTTCTCAAAATCTGAATTATATTTAGAATTCATCTGAACAAGAGTTGAATCCTCTTTAAGAGTTTGTGCCCCAACTTCAAAAATAGGTTCTTTATCTAATTTTATGAAAATGAGTTCGGAATGATTCTCCCATTGCTTTTCAGGATTATTTTCAGGGAAGGAGAATTTGTAATTCCAATCTAATCTTGATAAGATACCATTTTTATCAAAAAACTGAAAATATGAATATTGATAATAATACCTTTGCGCATTCTTGGGTCTATTTTCTGCTAATCTGCTGTTAATCATCATTTCAGGATCTAAAAAAGCTTCAACTCTAAGTATTTTCCCATTAGCTTTATTTATTATTACCCGTCCACTTTTCAAAAGATATCTTTTTCTGGGTTTATAATCCAATCGGGGATTAAAACTTACTATATGTATTGAATCTTTTTCTTCCTGATAAGTGAAATACAATAGTTTTTCTGTCTCTTTTGACGCACTGACTAGGAACATATTAATTGGTGCGAATGAAGCTGGTAGACTAAAACCAGGAATTAACTTCTGTTTGAATAATGGATTTCTATATACTTTAATATTTTCCAGATTATTCTTAATAATCCCACCATGACTGGGGCTAGATAAAAATTTCAAAACAAATGTAATTTCAGCTTCTGCACTTGCCACCAAAGTGTCACAGTAAATCAACCAATCTCTTCTGTAGCATTTGTAGAACATTGGTGTATATAATGAACTAAATGAACTATCAACTGCCCTGTCGACTATTAATTTTGCATTTTCTGGGCTTATTATTATGGGATTTAATTCAATAGGTAGTTCCTCCAATTCAATGACCTTCTTGTTTTTTATTTTATTATAAGCAATCTTTATTGTTTTATAGGCCAAATGGGAGATTTGAATAGAATCATTATTTGAAAGTGCAATTGAAAAATGACCATCTTGATCAGTTTTTTCAATTATGTTCTTGCCGATTACTTTTATATAAGCAAATGGGATGCACTCTTTTGATTTAGAATCAATTATTTGATATTTACTAAATTGTGCATAAATATTTGTGAAAGCATGAATTACAACAAGAAATATTACAAATTCAGATCGCTTAAGTGATGGATGATTCATGGCTCTATATTTATTAAAAAGCATGCTTGATAAAAAAAGGACAGTACATTTACTGTCCTTTTAATTTGATTTCAACTTTTATTACCAAGGTTAACGTTGACTCCATTAATAACTTCAATGGATACGGAAATTTTTACATTATCCCAAATCCATTCAGCAGCATCCTTTATACCATTCCAGACATCAGCAAGAAATTCACCAAGCTTTCCACCACCGTTAACCATGAGCTGTTCCTGGGTGGTTAGTTCCCTGACAGAAAATTTTTCGATTTCCATGACAATAAAAATTAAATAAGTATAGAAAATTTACCCCGTTTTTTTGACAGGCCCGGGGTTTTAGCACTGCAACGAAACCTTACTAATTTCGTTCACCATTGTCCGGAAAAAAAGTATTCCGGGAAGAATAAAACCACCTGTGTATTTTTTTTCTTCCTGGCAGGTCATCGGCTTCAAATTGCAGGTGATCTGTATATCAAATGGCTCCTTGTAATAAAATGTCTTGACCGATTTTGAGTAAACAATCGGAGCGCCTCGCGACCTTAGTTCATCTATAAGCTCATATAGGCTTGTGCGGCTTACACCCAGCTGACTGGCAAACTCTTCCGGGGTGCCAGTGGCCCGCTGTGTGACCAGTTTATGCATACGGCTGATGCGATCGAGATATTCAAAGACTTTCATATTAGGATGTATTTATGTTTTTACTTCTTCAAATTCAATAGCCTGTTGCATCCACATTTTCCTGAAATGTCCTTCCATAGCTGACAATTCTGAAAATGTTCCTTCCTGTATTACAGTTCCATTGTCAAGGACTATGATCCTGTCGGCAAGACTAATTGTAGAAAGCCTGTGTGCAATTACTATTACAGTCTTTCTTTCGTCCCTCAGCAGCTTCAGGGCATTCTGAACAAATGATTCAGCAAATGAATCAAGCGATGAGGTTGCCTCATCAAGGATAAGAACTTCAGGATTCCGGTAAAGCGCACGGGCAATTGCGATCCTCTGCTTCTGCCCTCCGGATAAAGTCGCGCCATTCTCACCAATATAGGTTTTGAAACCGTTTGGGAGGCTCTCTATAAATTTTATCATTCCAAGCTTCTCACAAACAGCCAGGATTTCTCCCATATCCGGATTTATTTCTCCTATAGCTATATTATTGATCACGTCTCCTGCAAAAAGATCAATTTTTTGCGGAACAACAGAAACCACCTTACGCAAGGACTTATTTGTAAAATGCTGAAGATCATAACCACCTACCCTTATATGTCCATCCTGCAGCGGGTACAAATTTTGAAGGAGCGAGGCAAGAGTGGTCTTTCCTGATCCGCTTTCTCCAACTACTGCTGTTATTTCCCCTTTGTGAATCCTGATGTCAAGGGAATTAAAAACTTCAACCCGGGTTCCATATCTGAATTTTACATTTTCAAAACATATATCATTTATCATCTCTGGTCTGAGTTCAATTTTATCCTTTTCATCATCAATCTCAAGGTCAAATATCTCAAACAACCTGTCAGCTGCAATTTTTGCATCCTGCAGAGTACGGTTAAACCCGATAATGCTGGTTACAGGTCCTGTATAATATCCAACGATGGAATAAAACGACAGTAATTCCCCGGGCGTGATCTGAGTTTTCATAACGAAGCCGGCTCCCGCCCATAAGACAATAAGTGTTATCAGCTGTGTTACAAGTGCCCCGGAGCTGGAGGAAAACATTGAATTTAAACCCGATTTATAAATTGTCTCAAGAAGTCCTACGAATCTGGTCTCTGTTCTGAAATTTGAATACTCTTCCAGGTTGAATCGCTTGATTGTTCCAGCTGAATTGAGTGATTCGACAAGCTGTGCTTCCAGGTCAGCAGCCCTTTCCATTACTTTTCGCTGGACTTTCCTGTTAAAGCGATTCGAGACGTAATAAATTAAAATGTAAAAAGGAACTACAACCAGCATTATTACAGCAAGCTTCCAGAAAAAGGTGAACATAAGAATGAAAGACACGATCAGGATAAATACATTAAGTATCAGATTAATTGAAACGTCATTAATGAATACTCTTATTTTAACTGCATCGCTGATCCTCGAAATTATTTCCCCTGTCCTCATATTATCGAAAAATGACTGAGGAAGCTTCAAAAGATGCTGATAATAACCAAGTATTAGTGATGCGTCAATTTTTTGTCCTGTCTTAAGAATAAAAAGCGATTGGAAAAGGCCAAGGAGCAACCTTAAAAGGATGATCAAAACCATTGCGATACCCATAAGGTTCAGGAGATTCATATTACCTCCAGGGATGACATGATCAATGAGCCGACCAACGTAAATAGACATTGAGAGACCCAGCACAGAAAATATAATTGCGCCGACAAGAGCCTGAAACAGGATCCTGCTGTTTGGCTTGATTAGTTGCCAAAGACGAACAGATAATGATGCTTTTTCATCTTTCACGCTAAACTTTTCACCTGGGGCAATAAGAATCAGAACCCCGGTCCACTCTTTTCTGAATTGCTCATGAGGAATTTTATGAATATTCCCGTCTTCCGGATCCATTATCTGAATAAACTTGTTAGTTGCCCTTAAAATCACAACATAGTGAGTCAGAATTCCATTTACTATAAGATGAGCAATAGCAGGCTTTGGTATTTTGAACAAGCTATCCCATTCACCCTTGACCCCTTTTGCCAGGAATCCCATTTTTGCTGAAGCTTCGATCAAACCAAGGACATTAGTTCCTTTTCGGTCAGTTCCCGCGAACTGCCGTATCCTTGAAACCGGCAATCTGACATTATACCATGCAGCAACAGATGCAAGACAAGCGGCTCCGCAATCAGTAATATCCCTTTGTTTGACTTTGATATTCATCCTTTATCATTGAAATAAGGATTGACCCATTTGTCAACCTTGTCAAATAGCAAATTGAATAATGAGCGCCGGTTCACAATAATTCTTGCATTAAGGCTCATCCCTTTCCTGATTTCTGCATTCACTCCGTTTTTAAGAGAGAGAAAAGTTTTTTCAGGCTTGCATTTAATTCTGAAGTAGGCATCCTCGCCGTTTTCAACAATAATATCATCAGAGATATCAATTATGCTGGCATCAAGCAGGCCCCATTCGTTATAGTTAAAAGCATCGACCTGGATGCGGACTTTCTGACCTGAATTAATTAATCCTATATTATCGGGCTTGATGAAGCATGTAGCAACCATTTCTCCGGAAGGTGATATTTCTGCAACTTGTTGATTACTTCCTATAATTGCGCCTTCCTGTATCTCCGAACTGCGGATTATTTCTCCGCTGACAGGAGCCAGGACAATCCTGTTTCTCAGTTGTTCGAGGCAACCTTCAAGCTCCGCTTGCAATATGGCAGCGTCATTTATTCTTTGCATGAGATCGGATTGCCACAGACTCTTATTATAAAATAGTATCTGATCAAGGTTTTTCTCTTCGGTCTGGAAGATGAACATGCTATTTTCAAATTCAGTATCTGCAATAAGATCCTGGTCATGAAGAATGACATTCCTCTCATGTTCTGTCTTGGATTTTCGATATTTCTGTGATTGAATTTCAATTGAATTCTTCATTTTTGAGAATTCAGCTTGATATTTTTTTGTTTGAAAATTCTTAACGTCAAAACTAAAAAGTCCCGAATCCGGCAAAGTGAGCTTTTCAAGATCTGAAATTGCCCGGTTGTTTTCAAGGATTCTCTTCTGAAGGGTCCTTTTTTGAGCCTTCGAGGCTTCCGATTCTATTATTAATAAGGTATCTCCTTTCTCTATGGCAAGGCCGTTCTTTATTGAGGTGAAGATAACTTTCCCCTGGTAGGGGGAATAGATTGCTTGTTTCTCAATATTTGATTGAAAATATCCTCTTGCCTGGACAGTAATATCGACATAAACAAATGGAAGTACCCCAATACCCAGGATTACCATCACTAAAATAGTCCAATAAATTATCTGGCTTCGCGAGGTAACCCTGATAAGATAACTTTCCAAAGTACAATTAGTCAATGTCGACGGGATCAGATCCATAAACTTTAAGTATTTGGATGTGCCACTTAACCCAGAAAACATGAGACAATTCGTTAATACATGTCTTAATTGCATGATTTGTGACACGAAAAAATCATATATTATTAAACAGACCAATAATTTAGATTGATTCTAATTAATTTCAGATTAATGTGATGAGGGCTAAAGCGCGTCGCCTTCCTTATTTCCCGACCAAAAGACAACCAGACCTGCACAACCTGCATGACATCGCGAAGCGATCGCACGATCTTTCCAAAAAATCGATTAGATTTGCATGTTTTTTAATATTCGGTTTATGGAAACGATAGTAAGCGGCATACGGCCAACAGGCAACCTGCACCTCGGCAATTATTTCGGCGCAGTAAGCAACTTCCTCAAAATGCAGAAGGAGAATAATTGCTTTTTCTTCATCGCCGACTATCACGCCCTCACTACTCACCCTAAACCCGGGGATATTCAAGGCAACATAAAGCAGGTTCTTGCCGAATACCTTGCCTGCGGAATCGACCCTGAAATAGCTACTGTATTTATCCAGAGCGATGTCCCCGAAGTATTCGAGCTTTATCTTCTTCTTAACATGAACGCTTACATAGGCGAGCTGCAGAGAACAGCCTCATTCAAGGAGAAGATCCGTAAGCAGCCCGATAACATCAACGCCGGCCTTCTTACTTATCCCGTTCTGATGGCTGCCGATATAATTATCCATCGTGCCACCAAGGTGCCCGTGGGCAAGGACCAGGAGCAGCACCTCGAGATGACCCGCCGCTTTGCCCGGCGCTTCAACTCCATGTACAGCGTAGAATACTTCCCTGAACCCGATGCATATAATTTCGGGCATAAGCTGCTCAAGATACCCGGCCTCGACGGCTCCGGCAAGATGGGTAAGAGCGAGGGCAACGGCATCTTCCTCGCCGACACTCCCCAGGATATAAGGAAAAAGGTAATGAGGGCCGTCACCGATGCCGGTCCGCAGACACCCGGCGAAAAGCCTTCAGAAGCTGTAAAGAATCTCTTCACCATCATGAGCGTGGTTTCCGACCCTGCAACAGTTAAACATTTCAGGGAGATGCATGCCTCATGCGAGATCCGCTACGGCGACATGAAAAAGCAGCTTGCTGAGGATATAATTAAGTTTACCGAACCTATCCGTGAGAGGATAATCAGTATAAGTGCCGATAACAGGTACCTTGCAAAGGTCGTTGCAGCGGGAGCAGAGAGGGCCCGGGAAAGCGCATCAAAAACTATCAGGGATGTCCGCTCGATAATAGGATACAAGCCCTTCTGAGCATATAAAGAAAAAGCCAGGCTTTTGAGGTCCTGGCTGCCTTGAAGATTCAAGGATATGATTGAGATTGCCTGTGTGATCATATAAAAACAAATTGCGTGCCAAAAATAGATCGGGCGCCTTTCCGTTATTAACCTATTATCTGTTAATTTTATTCTTTTAGATACGGTGAACATTAATAAGACAAATCGACAGGAGCTTTCCCCCCTGGGGGAAACGGGAAAGGGGGTTGTTTGAAGTATGATGGAAATGGTTATTTATTAAAATTTTCGAGAAGTGGGGAAGAAAATCATCTGGTTCCTTATTGTTGTCCTGGTTGTTATCCTTGCCCTCCTCGGGTATTTTCTCAGGCAGGGGAGGACAAATCTTCTTACCGACCCCTGGAAAGCGATTCCGGCCGATGCGGCTGTGGTGATTGAAACGGCCGATCTGCAGAGCTTCATCGGTTCCATTTCGTCGAACAAGGGTATCTTCGGTGAGATAGCCAAAGTGAAGGAGTTCAGGGATTTCAATGCGAAGGTTAAATTCCTCGCCGGCCAGCTCGGCAAGCCGGGCTATAAAAAGCTGTTAAGCGGGAACAGTGCAATAATCTCATTTCATCCTTCCACCGGCGGAAAGCTCCGGCCTCTGCTTTCGATGGCAATCCCCGGTGAAATAAAGAGCAAACAGGTTAAGGATATGCTCAGGTCGTCGGGAATAGCGGCTATCGGTGAAAAGCCTTTTCACGGAAACTCGCTGTTATCAATACCTTTTGCTGCCGGCGACCGCAAGGATACCGTATGGGTCTCAGGTGTTCCCGGATTGTTATTTTGCTCCTCTTCCGAAGCTGTAATAAAAAAAGCCATACTGCAGTCCGGCACAGAGAACGACATCAGGAACACTCCCGGCTTTACGAAGGTACTTCAGGCTTCAGGTAAGAACGAAGACAGGATCTTTGTCGTCTTCAGTAACCTGAAGGGTTTGCTTCGGCCGCTTTTCACCCGGGGATCGGGTTACCTTGCCGATAAGATAATTAAGCTTGCAGAATGCACCGAAGGTGATATTTATATAAATGAAAATGGCATAGTACTTACCGGCTATACCGAAACGACCAGCCCCGGAGAATCCCTCTATAAGCTCAAGGCAGGAACTCCCGGGCAGCTTCAGACATACAAGATCCTTCCTGCGGCAACCGTCTTTTTTGAAACGGTCCTGTTGAATAACGTAAAGACGGAGGCAAAAAGCGCAGAATCTCCGACAAAGGCTTCGGAGCTGGCAGATAAGCTTCGCGAGTTTACCGGCGGCGAAATTACGAAGGCATATATCGATATTAAGGATCAGCCGGTCAGAAATAATTCCCTCGTCATTTACAGGCTGAAGAACAGGGTAAGTGCCGAGAAAATATTCCTCGACGATTTCGGACCCGGTATCACCAGGGATAATGTTATTTTCTTCACACCCGACGATGTTGTGAAAGTGCCGGTATATGCAACCCCGTATAGCGGCTTCGCATCAGAGATCATACCCGGGTTTGCGCCTGATTTCGACGATTCTTTCTTTACCTTCTACGATAATTATCTTATAACCGGAAGTTCCTATGCTACCGTCTCCAGGCTGCTTTACGACAACCTTCTCAATAAGACCCTTGCCAATGATCTTACATACAGGGATTTTGAGAGTACTCTTCCGAGCATTGCCGGCTACTTCTTTTATTGCGTCCCGTCGCGCATAACCGAATATCTTGCAGGTACTTTTAACGAAGACATTATAAACGGCCTCCGCTCCAATAAAAAATCGCTCGCCAAGATCCAGGCCATTGGATACCGTCTCACCTCGAGCAATAATATGCTTTATAACAGCCTGTCGGTAAAGTTCAAGGAGGAAGCCAGGGAGGAATCGAATACGGAATGGGAGACTCTGCTCGACACCGTTGCGGCGATCAAGCCCTTCTTCTTCACAAACCATACCACAGGAGCCAAGGAGATATTTATCCAGGATCTGAATAACAATGCTTACCTGGTGAATGCAGCAGGAAGGGTTCTCTGGAAGGTTCCTCTCCGGGAGCGCATTACCGGCACGGTGTACATGATTGATTTTTACAAAAACGGGAAATACCAGATCCTCTTTTCCGGGAAGAACTACCTGCACCTCCTCGACAGGAACGGCAACTATGTCGAAAGATACCCGGTGAAGCTGAGGTCGCCTGCGACAAATTCTATGGCACTCTTCGATTATGACAATGACCGTAATTACAGGATACTCATCGCAGGTGAGGATAAAATGGTATATGTCTACGATAAAAACGGAAATACTGTAAAGGGGTGGACACCATTCCGTACAAGCGGAACGGTGATTTCGGAAATATCCTGGTTCGGTGTTTCGGGCAAGGATTATATTATTGTTTCGGATGAGCTGTCACTCTATTTCCTCGACCGCCAGGGAAGCAAAAGAGTCAACCTTAAGGAACCGGTGACCAGGGCCGCGAAATCTGCATTAAGGCTCATCCCGGGAAGGGAGCCTTCTGTTGTATGCTCATCACCCGCCGGGACCATTCAGCAGATCTATTTTGACGGCACTGTTAAAAAATCCGATATTGTAAAGCTTTCAGGTGACCATTCATTCGATATTTTTGATGTAGATGGCGATGGTTTTGGTGAATATGTTTTTATAGACGCAGGGATGTTGTATCTTTATAATCACAACAAGTCCGCGATGTTTACAAGGGATTTCGGTTCAAAGAACCTTGGTGGGCCTATAAGTTTTGTTTTTTCGGCCTCTGACAGGAAAATAGGGGTCTTTGACATTGACAAGAACCTTATTTACCTTATAAACGGAGAGGGTGTGACTATGAATGGTTTTCCACTTAGAGGAGCCTCTATGTTCTCAATAGGGAAATTGTCGGATAGTAGCGGCTGGCACCTTATTGTCGGCGGCACAGACAGATTCCTTTATAATTATAAATTAAACACAGAAGTTAATTGATTCCGGTATGTTCAGGAAATCATTTGTTTTAATTTCATTGATTGGCATCATCGTTGTGGCAGGATGCGTTAAAGAGACGTATGACCTCACAAAGCTTTCCAAACAGGCTCATCTGTCACCGACATTAGCCATTTCTGCAGCGTACGGCGACATCTCGCTCAAGGACATTCTCAAAGCGAACGATACCGTCGTCTTCGGAAGCGATAATTTCATAAAGCTGGTCTTTAAAAAAGATTCGGTAGTGAATTTCAAGCTGTCAGATTATTTCGATCTGAACAACATGGTTTCGTACACGAAAACATTCCCGATCGGGGACCTTGCCCTGGTTCCGTTCCTTGGAACCATAAGCTTCCCTCTCGGCCAGATAAGCTCGCATTTTACGCCCGCGCTCAAGGCGCAGTTCATCGCACTTGATGACGGTGGCACTCACCCTTTCCCGTCATTCCCTGCAGTCAATATGGGAGAGACGCCTTATTCAGCTTTCACAAATTTTGAATATGCCACCTTCAGTCAGGGCTCAATTGATGTATTTGTGAAGAATAACCTTACGGCACCCCTGACCGGCGTTACCGTTACCCTATATAACACCGCCGGGCATACCCAGATCGGTTCGCCCGTTACAATTTCCGCGATAGCTGCCGGCTCAACAGGCATGTCGTCAATCAACCTGGCAGGACTGACAGTTAAGAATGCAATCACCGCAGCTGTCACAATTAACGGCAGCCCGGGAAACTCAACTCCGGTAATTATAAGCCTGAGCGGAAGCAATGTACAGGTCGATATTTCAGGCAGGGACATGAAAGTGCTGTCAGGAAAAGTAATTATCCCGTCACAGGCGCTTACTTCATTTACTGAAAGTGACACCATTCCCTTTGATCCCGGCACGGGAATAGAGGTCAGCTACATTAAAATGAGATCCGGAAACCTTTCCTATTCGCTGAACTCAGGAACGCCGCTTAAAGCTTCGGTGTCGATTACCCTTCCGTCGACCCTCAGGAGCGGTACTCCGATCTCGGAGTCTCTCACTGTAAACCCCAACGCAACAGCCTCGGGTAACATATCGGTGAGCAATTCGACAATTGACCTCGGCAAAAAGATCTCACATCCTTATAATCTTTTACCCATCGTAAGCTCCATAAATGTAAGTTCGCAAAATTCCCTGGTGATATTCAACAGCACTGACAACATGAAGCTGACCCTCTCTTTTCTCAATCCGAACTTCGAATATGTGAAAGGATATTTTGGCCAGCAGACAGAGACAATTGCTAAAGACACCCTTGACCTGAGCATAAAGGATATTATGAATCACATTACTGGAAGCTTCCTGGTTTCGAATCCTTCAATCAATATAAATTATACAAACTCGTTTGCCATTCCTGTTCAGATAACCCTGAATGCTGCAGGGTATAAGAAAAGCGATGTTGTACAGCTTGGGCTTGCCCCTGTAATGCTGAGTTATCCTGCTGCCCCTGCCGATACTGTCAAAACTGATGTGTTTTCAGTGAATAAAACTAATTCGCAGCTTCCGCAGCTTATTTCAATGCCTCCCGAGAGGATAATTTTCTCCGGAACTGCATTGATGAATCCTGCAGGGAATACCGGCTCCAGGGATAATTACCTGTTCAGTAGCAGCCATTTTCTCGGGAACCTTGAAGTTGTAGTACCTCTGGAGTTCAGGATGAACAACCTGCAGTTTGCCGATACGGTTAAGAATTTCATGAAGGATAATAGTACCGGCAGCAGTCCCATAAAACCTGAAGACTTTGAATTCCTTCGCGTGGATATCACTGCCGACAACGGATTCCCTCTGGGCGTTTCTCTAAAACTGGTTCTCTACGATTCTGCCTCGCATGCCCATAAATCCACCATTGATGCGACCGACGTGCTTAAACCTGCGCCAGTTGATGCAAATGGAAAAGTAACGGCTCCTTTCAGCACCGCTACAAGCATAACAATAAGCCGCGAATTCTGGAATTCGATCAATACCGCTGACAAGATCATCTTCGTTTTTTCAATGAATACGACAGACAGCGGGTCAAAGGACGTAAAGATCTATTCAGACTATAAGATTAATTTCAAGGCGGCCCTGGTTTTAAAGCCAGATATAAAGTTCAGTTTGAAGTAACCTGTAAAACGAAATGTTTATGATCAGGAAAATCAAATATATCCTTGCCCTGCTTTTGGTGCTGTTTACCTTGAATTCGTCAGCCCAGAACAGCCAGGTTCTTTATTTTATGAACCTGCCGCAAAGGCATCTTCTGAACCCGGCACTGACTCCTACAAACTCAGTGTACATAGGGTTGCCGGTATTATCGGGGATAAACCTGAATGTCAATAATAACTTCTTCAATTTTTCCGATGTGTTTATCAAGGGGGTAGTTGCTGATTCGCTGGTAACCTTTCTTCACCCTGATTATGATCCAGCCAAGTTCCTTGCTAAGATCAAGGATATAAACTCTATCGAGCCTGAAGTCCAGGTTCAGCTCTTCAGCCTTGGTTTCAGGGCAGGGAAGGACCTCTATATTTACTTTGATATAAATGAAAGAGTTGATGCAAACGTGGCATTGCCGGGAGATATCTTCAGGCTTGCCCTGGCAGGAAATGAACAGTTTCTGGGAAGCACAATCGATCTATCATCGCTGAGGGGCGATCTTATGAGCTACACAGAGATCGGACTAGGATTCTCGAAGAATTTCACCAGCAAACTGCGGCTGGGCATAAGGCCGAAGATGCTCCTGGGCTTAGCTGATGCTTCGATAGAAAACAATTCACTGGGCATAACGGTTAACAACGATTATACGCACACCCTCAATGCCGACCTTATGGTTAATTTCAGCGCACCGGTCACTGTATATACCAGCGGCCAGAATAGCTTCGACAGCATTAAGTTTGACGACTCAAGGTTTAAAACAGGTAAAGACATTTTAGATTACATTCTGAATACAAAGAATCTTGGTTTCGGCGTCGATATAGGAGGCGAATACAGCTTTTCCGATAAATTTAAGATATCGGCAGCAGTTACCGACATCGGGTATATCAAATGGAAAAGAGACATTTCGAACCTTAAGGCTAAAAGCACGTTTACTTTCAGCGGTGTCAACCTGCTCGATGTTTATAACGGCACCATGACGTTTGATTCCCTTGGCAAGGAAATGCTGGATTCACTGAAAAAGTCTTTCTACCTCACCAATGTGTCAACTCCATTTACAACCACTCTCCCCATTGGAGTTACCCTGGGCGGATCGTATAATCTGACAAAAAGCTTCTCAATAGGATTATTGTCCTATACAAAATTCATCGGGAAACAGTACAAGGAAGCGCTCACCCTTTCAGCCAATGTCAATTTCGGGAATGCTTTTTCAACGACTCTGGCATATACTGCTATGAACAACCGCTACGATAATTTAGGCTTCGGAATGTCATTCAGGACCGGCTGGCTCCAGTTTTATTTACTTGCAGACAGGATACCGGTAACCTGGAACAAAATAAAAATTGACAGCAGTACTACAATACCTCTTCCTGACAGCTGGAATACCGTGCAGGTCAGGCTTGGGATGAACCTTTGCTTCGGCAACAAGCTCAAAAAGAAGAACGACAAGCCGATGGTTATTGTTCAATAAAATATGGCTGACGGATGATCCTTCTTCTTCGCGTATTTCTAATAGGGCTCATATTTTACCTGATCTTCAGGTCTTTTTTGCAGTTTGCCGGAAACGGCGATAAAACTGCCGGCAGCCGTAAAAAGGCTGAAAAAGGCAAGCATATATCAAAGGATACGGGTGAGTATATTGATTACGAGGAGACGGATAAGTAAACGGGTGTTTATTTCCTTACATGCATTTTCAGCTGTTTTGCCAGGGCATTAGCAAATATAAAATCATTTAATACTTCATTATCTGAATGAAGTATTTCATTTTTATTGCCCTCCCAGCATATTTTTCCTTCATTGATAAATACAATATTTGTCCCGATCTCGATAACTGAATTCATATCGTGAGTGTTTACGATAGTTGTTATTAAATATTCTTCAGTGATCTCTTTGATAAGTGCATCGATCAGGATAGCATTGGGCGGATCGAGTCCTGAGTTAGGCTCGTCACAAAAAAGGTATTTCGGCTTTAAAGAAATAGCCCTGGCAATCGCCACCCTTTTCTTCATCCCTCCGGATAGTTCGGAAGGGAATAAATTATTGGCATTTGTTATATTAACCCTTTGAAGGCAGAAATTGACCCTTTCATTTTTTTCCTCGAGTGTCTGATCAGTAAACATATCAAGAGGGAACCGGACGTTTTGTTCAACTGTCAGAGAATCGAAAAGAGCGCTTCCCTGGAAAAGCATTCCCATTTCCTGCCTGATCTTCTTCTTCTCTTTAAAATCGAGTTTGTTGAAAAGAATATCTTCAAACCATATTTCACCTGAATCAATCTCATGAAGCCCCACTATAGATTTAAGAAGAACGGTTTTCCCGGATCCGCTGCGGCCTATGATGAGATTTGTTTTTCCTGTCTCGAAGATAATGGAGATATCATTCAGGACGACATGGCCGTTGAACGACTTTTCGAGATGCTTTACGGTTATCATGAAAGCAGGAGTTGAGTAAGTACAACGTTGAAGAGGAGGATCATCACACTGCTGAATACTACTGCTTTTGTGCTTGCACGGCCTACCTCAAGGGATCCTCCATCTACATAATATCCCTGGAAAGACGAAACGCTTGTGATGATAAAGGCAAAGACAAGCATTTTGGTTAAAGAATATACAATATAATATGGTATGAACGCATACTGGATACCGTAAATAAAATTCGCTGATGTTATGACTCCTGCAGAGGTTCCTGCGGCCCACCCGCCAAGAATACCGATGCAAATGCTTAAAAGTGTAAGTATAGGGAAGAAGAGCAGGGTAGCGATTATTTTCGGAAGAATAAGGTATGAAGCAGAGTTGACACCCATCATCTCAAGGGCATCTATTTGCTCGGTGACTCGCATAGTGCCTATTTCCGATGCTATGCTCGATCCGACTTTCCCGGCCAGGATCAGTGCCGTGATTGTTGATGAGAATTCGAGGATAATGGAATCGCGGCAGCCTAAGCCAATAAGATAAGTAGGATATATTGGATTTTCAGTATTATATGCCGTCTGCAGTGTAATGACAGCACCCATAAAGAAGGAGATTATTGCTGTGATCCCGACTGAATAGAAGCCCAGATACAAAAGTTCATGCATTGTTTGCTTATAATAGACATACGGTTTTTCAGGCCTGGAGAATACCTTCTTGAGGAGCAGGAAATAACGCCCGAATTGTGTAAGAAACTTTATCATGTCTATTGCTAACAGAGGTCAAAATTACAAATATTTACCATATTTCACCCGGACAGGTTTTAAAACCCTTAGGATAATTAATCATATATTTGCATCATGTGTTAAGCTTTAATTAATCAATTATGGATAACAGATATGTAATTATAATGGCCGGTGGAGTAGGAAGCAGATTCTGGCCCCTGAGCCGCAGGGAAAAGCCCAAGCAGTTTCTCGACATTCTTGGCACAGGCGAAACTCTACTTCAGCAAACATTCAGAAGGTTCAAATCTGTCGTTCCCGAAAAAAATATTTTTATTGTTACAAGTGCCGAGCATAAAGATATAGCCGTTTCACAGCTCGATATTGATCCTGACAATGTTCTGGCAGAGCCTTTCAGACGCAATACTGCTCCTTGTCTTGCATATGGCACTTTCAGGATATTGAAGGAGAATCCGGATGCAGTAATTGCCGTTACTCCGGCAGATCACCTTATATTAAAGGAAGAAAGGTTCAGCAAGCTTATTCAGGAGAGCATGGATTTTGTGAAAAACAACGATGCGCTGCTAACGCTTGGGATAAAGCCTGACAGGCCCGAAACAGGGTACGGATACATTCAGGCAGACCGTAAAAAGCCGGTAAAGGAAAATGAGAATCTGCTCAAGGTCAAAACCTTTACTGAAAAGCCTGATATAAACCTGGCTAAGAAATTCCTGCAGAGCGGAGATTTTTACTGGAATTCCGGAATCTTTATCTGGAATATCAAAACAATACTGGCAGCCTTTGAAAAATACCTTCCTGAAATGTTCTCGGCCTTCGATGAAGGCAAGAAATTGTTCGGCACAAAGCAGGAAAAAAACTTTATTAGGAGAACGTACACTGAATGCAGGAGCATATCAATAGACTATGGAATAATGGAGAAAGCCAATAATGTTTATGTTATGTGCACTGATATCGGATGGTCCGACCTTGGTACCTGGAGTTCGCTATATGAACACTCTGCTGTCGATAAAAAAGGTAACTGCATTGTCGGGGGTAATCTTTTTTCGTACGATAACAAAAGAACCATTTTCAACCTTTCATCAGGGAAGGTAGCAGTGATCCAGGGGCTCACTGATTATATAGTCGTTGATTCCGACGATATTCTTCTGGTAGTAAGCAAAGCAGAGGAGCAGAACATCAAGAATTATCTTGAAGACGTAAAGAAAGAAACCAAAGAGAAATACCTATAGCCCCCAAACCCCCTGAAGGGGGCTTTAACTATTCTTTAAGTCCCCTTTAGGGGATTTAGGGGCAGACTGCATAACAACAAAAAAGGCTGTGTTTTCCACAGCCTTTTTGCTTAGAACAATATCTTCTAATATTCCCAAAGGTCGTGTTCAAAATCAAACAGCTGCGTTTTAAGGCGCTCAGCTTCAAATAGCGAAGCTTTGCCTATAGTATATTCATTAATGTTCCTGTCGTTGTATACATTAGATTCTCCGTAAATGATGCTGCTGAATCTCCTTTGCATGAAAAGATCATCAAATGAGATCCTCTGGGCATCATTATTGGCAGTGAAAGTTTCATTCTTTGCAAGGACGTCCCTGATATCGTCAAATTTAACCCAGAATAAAGCTATGTGAACAGTCTGGTTGGTTTCAGTATCGTAACCCATGTAAAATGGACATACTGCAATAATCCTGACATCGAGCTTCGAATATTTTTTGTCAAAATACCACTCTTCGTAAAGCATCAGCTGCTTTATCTCTTCAGGTTTTGCCGATTCAGGTATTACTGAATCGCGCGTATGACCGGCTGCATCAATCTGGATATGCTGGATCTTTGTGGTTGCCCCCATATGTGTCTGGATATCCTGATAAGTGGTCGGGACATTTACATTTTGGGATGAATAGGCTGTAACTCTGCCAGCCTGGATCTCTTCAAGAAGAATCGTTATAAAACTTTTCCTGCCATCACGGACATCTGTACGTGTAGGGTAATACAACGACTGATTCTCTTTTTCCCTCAGGTCGATCAGGCGATAGTACCTTTTTGACCATACAGCATCAGCTTCCCTCAGGTAAGGATACTCGATCTTCCTGGCTTCAGGTATGGATTTCTGGTAAATATCACCGAAAGACTGACCGATTGCCATTCCTGAAATTGCCAAACCGACTATCCCTAAAACAATTCTTTTATTCATAGCAGTAAATAATATATTACTTATTTAATCCAGTTTCAAAACAATCGGGCTAAGTTCCATGGGTAATCCGTCAGGACCGACTGCTTTTATCTTCTCTATAATTAATGTCTGACCTCTTGTCATCCCTCCAATAGCTTCTTTTTGCTTTGAGGTCAGATTACCGCTGGTACTGAACTCCTCAACGTCACCCATTCGTCCGCTATAAAATATCGAGAACCCGGTAATCTTGTAAAGAAGGTTAAAGTCAAAACCCTCAAGTTTTGCATATACACCGGTCTGTGCGAGTGCCACGCTCTTGGAAACGGTACCTCCGCTGACTGCGTTTGCAAATGTGCCTTCAGGTTTTGGAATTTTTTTAACCCTGAAAGGATAAGGCTTATATGATGTAACTTTGCCGTTGGCATCTTTTGTCGAAACTACTATCTGAACGTCCTGGCTGGCAGAAGTGGGCTTAATGAAATAATTACCCCTGAAATCCTCGCCATTGATGTTTTTTATTCTTTCAGCAGTTTCGCTCCCGTTAACAACCTTGATGGATATCTGGTTTGGATTGAATCCCGGGACCGAAACATCAAGCGGGTTAGGAATTCCTGCATACATAACGTTCATGGCTGTTGGAGAGCAAATCACATTCTGTGGGCCAACGGTATATGTAGCTGAGAAAGAGTATGGTTTAACACTGCCGTCAGGGGCGTGTAATGCGATAACACCTCCCCAGGTTTTCGAACCGATGGAAGTGGGGCGGACGGTATATACGCCCTTGCCCTTGTCGTCAAGAGGAAGCACCTGGTCTCCGACTGTGATAGTCGGCTGCTGTGTTGAATCGGTGGCAGAAATAAATACGACGGCATTATAATTGCTTCCCAGAGTCACATAGTTTGCATCGGGAATTACTATAGGATCGAGTTTATTGAATTTGAATGAAGAAGCGTCGATCTGGGTATAAAGGTGGTTAATGACCTCTGTTTCACCGTTTCTGACATCAACCTGGATCCTGGATAGAAGAGCCAGGGCTCCAACAACAGGCATTGTCTGGAACATAAGATTTGGCCAGGGTTCCTTTTGCTTATCTTCACTTAATCCATCTTCGGCAGTAAGGCTTTTGTTCAAAGCATCTTCGGCTGATAAATTCTTCCCGTTCTCATTAAGAGTCTGAATAAGAAAATTACGGTAATCATTTATCTGGGTTTTCAATGCAAAGCCTTTCCCGGTTTCATTCGAAGCAACAAGGATCTGAGATGGCACATTGGATTCATCATATTTAGCAATCAAGTCAATGTTGTAATCTGTCCCGATAACAGCTTTTTCGGCAACAGCCTTATCAGCTCCATCAGCCGTTTTAATGATTTCAATCTTAAGATTCTGGATATAATCGAATATTTCATCAGCACGTTCCTTTACGGCAAAAGCGGATTCCTTGTACTTCCCTGCTTTTGTATGGTTCTCTGCATCGGCCCTGGTAAATTCAGCATAAATGAGGTTATTCTTATTACTATAATTCTTAACAGTTGTTGTAAGCCCCTTATCAACTCTCATAAATGCTTTTACGGCTTCTTTTGACACGTTAAGGGCAAGCATTGCGGTGAGGACCAGGTACATCATACCGATCATCTTTTGCCGCGGGGATAGCTTTTCGTGAGCCATTTTGTAGGTAGTTTAATTAGGTAAAAACAAATGCTGTATTACTTGACGTTCATAGCAGAAAGCATATTCCCGTATACATTATTCAAAGCCGACAGGTTATCGTTCAGTTTGGTTACCTGTTCGCGGTATTTTTTGGTGTCGCCTGCCGATTCAGTAAGATCTTTCATAAGACCCTGAAGACCTTTGAAGAGATTATCAGATTCTTTCACATGATCGTCTGCTCCCTTTTTCTGCAGTTCATAGACAGCATTGAGTGCTGAGAGGTTTTTATTGAGTACCTCCAGCTGCTGCTGGTATGATTTGCCTCCCATTTCGATTTGTGAAAGGGAATCAGCCATGTTTTTATAGGTAGATCCGGTTTCATTAATCACTTTGGTGGTATTTTGATATGAATCTGCCAGTTTGCCAAGAGAGTCAGTGGCGTTGTTAATTGACCCCATATATTTATTTGAAGCAGCTGATATGTCGCCCATAACGCTGATATTTGAAGTTGCGTCGCCAAGCTTTTTCATCCCCACTCCGAGTTTCTGGAATAGTTCGGGAGTGATTTCAGCTTTTTCGAGCATCTCGTCAAATTTCGAGAGAGCAACAGAACCGCCGCCGCCACCTGAGAAGCCGCCGCCGACAGCACCGCGCTCTTTAGCTCCATGGGAGGGAAGTTCTTCTCCCTCTTCAGGAATGCCGGCAAGTTCAGGATAGACCAGAGACCAGTCTATCTCTTCATGTAACGGCTCGAAGGCTGAAAAGAAGAAGATAACTGCTTCTGTTAACAGACCGAGGGTAAGCATTGGTCCTGCCAATGGCCAGTGCTGTATTTTAAACAATGCACCAACAATTACGACTGAAGCACCTAAACCATAAAGTTTTGCGATGAAATTCTTCCACCCGCTGCTTTGTACTAATTCTGCTAGGCTCATATTCCTGATAATTTTAGGGTTATTTCAATTTTATGTGTTTCTGGTTATTATAATTCTGCTCCGATATAAGATCTGACGTTACGGAACCCAACGTATGATTTTGTGGAATCCTGGTATTCATAATCCCTTGCGCTTGTCTGAAGGAAATATGAAATATCTTTCCATGAGCCGCCGCGGATAACCTTGCGTTTCATTATGGGAGGATCCTGGGGCAGGGAGTTATACTCATAATTTGGCATAAGATCGTGCTGGAAGATATAAGCTGATGGCTGATATGCGCAGCAGGTCCATTCTGCAACGTTCCCTGACATATCATAAAGTCCGAATTCGTTGGGTTCGTATGAACCTACTTTACCTGCGTAAACGTTTCCGTCGTCAATATAATTTCCGCGCAAAGGTTTGAAGTTGGCAAGAAAGCACCCCTTGTAGTTACGGGTGTATGGCCCTCCCCATGGATACATTGAGAGGTCGAGGCCACCCCTGGCGGCGTATTCCCATTCTGTTTCAAGAGGAAGCCTGTAGTCCTGCACGTCGGGAATGCCGTTCTGTCTGAGTGCTGTATTCATGAAATCAGTTCTCCAGTGGCTGAATGCAGTTGCCTGTGTCCATGATACACCAACAACCGGATAATCATCAAATGAAGGATGCCAGAAATAGAGAGAAGCCTGCGGGTCGTTGAACGAATAGGTGAAATCCCTGATCCAGCATAGAGTGTCAGGATAGATGTTGAGCACATAGTGCAATATGAATGATGAACGGTCTTTTACGTCAGTACGGATACCGTCGAGATTTGCGACTTTCCCTTCATACTTTCCGGTTCCATTCTTGTAATCCTGGACATATCTTGCTTTTGCAGCCTGCTGGTAATCGACTTTGAAATATGAATAATTTAGTTTACGAACATCAATCTGTTTTCTGCCATTGAATCTTTCTTCAGGAGGGTAGAGCATTTCTTCCATAATACCCTTGGTAGTCTCTTCTTCGGGGTCAATCTTCTCTTCCCAGTTGATAACATGGGGTTCAATTGCATTGCCGTCAGCGTCAACAACGAAATATTGCCTGTCAGTTATAGAGGCTTCTCCGAGTTTTGTCCTGAGGATGGAATCGCGTACCCAGTAAACAAACTGACGGTACTTGTTATTTGTAATTTCAGTCTGGTCCATCCAGAATGCATCGACAGTAACAGATTTTGAAAGGCTGTTCATTGCGAAAAGAGCATCCTGGTCACTGGGTCCCATCATGAAATTACCGGCAGGTATGAAAGCCATCTCCATCGGTTCCGGTTCGAAGAATTTCTTTCTTCCCTGAACACCAGTCAGCTCGCCGTTTTTAGATGAGCCGCATCCGCTTAAAAGTAATGTAATTATCAGGGTAGATAGGATTACCTTTTTCATATTTTTAGAATTTGTAATGCAAGTAAGTTATTTTTTTTTTAATAATCATAAAAATCTGATACTTTTATATCTCATCGGACTTTTTCCAAGGTTCATATTAAAACAATAGTTAACCATAAATTCATGCGACCCGGTCGAATTCTTCCTGATGTCTGAAAGCGTGAAGTCATAGGAATATCCAATCCTGATACCGTTATAAAGCTCAAATCCCACGATTCCTATAAATGCATCACCGGCTCTGTATGAAACGCCGCCCCATACTTTTTTATTGTATCTCACAAGTGAGGTAACATTAAACTGGGCAACCTTGCCATCGCTGTACACAAACACTGAAGGGAGCAGCTCAAGTGAGGGATTTGGGAGCTGAAGGGTATAACCTGCAGTAAGGTAATAATGCCTGCTGACGTAGGTATTTCCCTTCGTGTATTTTATTTTAGGACGGTTGATGTGAGTTACTGAAAGTGAAGCATAATATTTATCGCCTTGCAGAAAGGCTCCGAGGCCTGCATCGAAGGCAACAAAGCTCTCCTTGGTAACGGGGATCAGGGGGTCCTGGTCAGGCTGTGTAAAGCCATCGCCGCTTGGTATTATCCAGGCCGGATCAATAGTTTTGTTGATCATGCCAAGGTTGATTCCAAGTCCCAGTTTCCCGATATTCAGATCAAGGAGGTAAGAATATGCTAAAGAGAGATTTATGTCTTTATCGAATCCAATGTTGTCGCTTTCAACCACAAGACCCACGCCGCTCTTTATCCTGAACGGTGAAATTGGAGCGGAAACATTGAATATCGTTGTTCTCGGGGAACCGTTAAAACCGAGCCATTGCTGCCTGTTAATGGCTGTAGCGCATATCATTCCGGAAGTCCCGGCAATGCCCGGATTATAAGTCAGTATATTGAACATGTTCTGGCTGAACACAGGATCCTGCTGCGCCCATCCGGGGCAGGATAATAAGACTAAAAAAAGAAATGCGATACCAGCTCTTTTCATTTCTTTGCCTGAAAAAACAATTATATGAGATTAACGAGTAAAATAAGTAAAAAACTAAAACGTAAACAAATATACTTTTATTTATTTCCGGGCAAAAAATATTCATTTTGATGAATACTTGCCACTTTCATGATGAACAGAAGCGGATGTTTGATGAAAGGGTATAAAAAGAGGACAAGTCAGGGTTTTAATCTTTCTGCACCGCGAACCCACCTTTCGGGAACTTCATTCCTGTTAGCCTTCAGGTAATCGTCATGTGAACAGGCAATGTAATGATTCACATCATTCCCGGAGGGCATCTCCATCCACCACCTGTCAGTAAGGTTGCTCTTGACGAAGATAAGGTCGTCGTCGAGATCAGTAACCCTTACATGGTATCTAATGAATCTACCTGAATGGTAGTCGTTTAAGACAGGCGTCTCATATTGCTTCTGTGAAAAACCCTCAAGGAAGAACCACACGATCTGAGCAGCCAGTCCGCTTGTCTGGTTCCTTACATCGAGATCAGGATCCACATCAAACAGGCCGAATATTTTCAGGTTGTCGGAGATGCCTGCATATCTTGCAAGCAGGCATATTTCTTCACCGTAAAATCCATTCGGTGAAGGGCTTATTGTACCCGGAGCATCTGACTGCCTCACAGATGATATATCAAATACAGCCACATCAGAATCCCTGAAAAGCGGCTCTGTGAGGTGGATGGCTTTCCTGGCATCTCCTGTCCTTACAAGCTCTGATTTTCGCCGCAGGAACCTGTTTATCACCTGCTGGTCATTAAGATGTGTCTGGTACCCGATATTAATGAAATGATCGAATGTGCTTTTATGATTCTGAAGAATGGAATTAAGATAGCTGAATGAATCAAATTCCTTCCTGTCGCCGATGAAATCAATCCTTGAATCGACCGATAAGAGAGAATATTTTTTCTTTAGCTGCGTCATCGTCCTGTCAATAGCAGTAACAAGTGCGCTGCTGCCTCCGATAATTACCGGGAATACATTTTCGCTCAGGAGGAAAACCAGGATATCGTTCAGCCCTGCAATGGTATCGTTGAAGGTTGTGCCCTGCTTCATGTTGCCAAGGTCAATGATCTTAGACTTGCCCGGTATCCTGGCAAGCCTGTAGAGTTCTCTCCTTATGCTGTCGGGTCCCTTCATCGTACCGGTACCCGGTGAGTTCCTGCCCTCGGGAACGCCTAAAATGGCTATTTTGTACTTGCCGGGGTCCCTCAGCGAAGTGCTTTCGGTATGAACAGTAATGTTATGCACGAATCCTGCCTGTCCTGCCAGGCTTTCAAAACCGGGCGGATCAATGCTCACAGGGTTGAAATAATCATTAAGATCTGTCATGATTCCGATCAGGAAGTTTTTTTGGTTTTATCGCTTTTTTCAATGATTTTCAGACACTCTTCCTTTGTCAGTTTTTGTACATCGGTACCTTTTGGCAGGCGGTAGTTTTGCTTATCCTTTGTAAGGTATGGGCCATACCTTCCGTTAAGTACCATTATTTCGCCGAAGTCCTTGATTATCTTGTTTTTCTCGCTCTCATTCTTCTCACTGATTATCTCCAGAGCCCGCTCCATGTTTACTGAATATGGATCATCAATACCCTTTTTCAATGAAAAGAATTTGCCTTTGTACCTGATATAAGGGCCGAATTTTCCAACACCGATCACCATCTCCTCGCCCTCGTGCATTCCAAGCGACCTGGGCAGCCTGAACAGGTTCAGTGCCTCATCGAGAGTGATCGTCTCAAGAAGCTGATTCTTAATCAGGCTTGCGAATCTGGGCTTGTTGCCGTTGTCAGAATTTCCAATCTGCGCAACTGGTCCGAATCTTCCCATTCTGACGCTGACCGGCTCACCTGTTTCGGGATGATTTCCGAGTACCCTGGTACTTGTTTTCCGGTCCTTTTTCTCGAGCGTATTTTCAATGGTTTTATGAAATGGACCATAAAAATTACGAAGCATCTGAGGCCATTTCAGATCGCCCATGGCAATCTCGTCGAACTGCTCTTCAACCTCTGCAGTGAAATTATAATCAACAATATCGGAGAAATTCTCAATCAGAAAATCATTCACAATCATTCCAATGTCCTGCGGAAACAGCTTGGATTTTTCTTTGCCTGCAACTTCCTGTTTTGTAGTCGCAGTTATCTTGCCGTTATCGAGGTTCAGTATTTTTATCTGGCGTTTTTCACCAGGTCTGTCTTCGCGCGAGACATATCCCCTGTTCTGAATTGTTGAGATAGTAGGGGCATATGTTGAAGGACGCCCGATACCAAGCTCCTCGAGCTTCTTAACAAGACTTGCCTCGGTATACCTTGGCGGCGGAATGGTGAATCTCTGGGTTGCGGCTATACTATAGATATAATATAAAGGCATACCCTTTTTCACCACAGGAATTGTATCTCTCTCCTCATCACCGTTCTCCTGGTCGGTCGATTCCATGTAAACTTTCAGGAAGCCGTCAAATTTTATGACCTCGCCGGTTGCGCTGAATTTGACAGGAGAATTATTCATGTCAATTGTGATGGTCGTTTTTTCAACTTCTGCATCAGCCATCTGCGAAGCAATAGTCCTTTTCCAGATTAGCTCGTACAGCCGCTTCTCATTATTGTTGCCGCCGACGGTAGCATTGTCGGGATAGGCAGGACGTATAGCTTCATGGGCCTCCTGTGCTCCTTTGGTTTTTGTCTTGAACTGGCGTGTTTTAGAATATTTTTCGCCGAACTCCGCAATGATTACTTCGCGCGATTTTGCCAGTGCAAGCTTCGAAAGATTAGTTGAGTCGGTTCTCATATAGGTAATCTTTCCAGCCTCATAAAGTTTTTGGGCTACAGCCATTGTCTGAGATACTGAAAATCCGAGCTTTCGGTATGCTTCCTGCTGAAGGGTGGATGTAGTAAACGGAGGAGCAGGTGATCTTGTTCCCGGTTTCACAGTCACATCGCCAACTGTATATGCAGTGTTGCAGCACAATTTAAGGAATTCCCGGGCATCATCCTCATTTGGGAAACGTTTTGAGGCTTCAGCCTTAATAATACCATTATCAGCATTACCGGTCTCTTTTGTGAACTCTCCGGTAACCCTGAAGGATGATTCGGATTTGAATGATATGATCTCCCTTTCCCTTTCAACGATCAGTCTCACGGCAACCGACTGTACCCGTCCCGCAGAGAGGGAAGGCTGAACTTTTTTCCACAGTACCGGAGATATTTCAAACCCTACAAGCCTGTCGAGTATACGCCTGGCCTGCTGCGAATTAACGAGATTCATGTCAATGGTTCGCGGAGTTTCAATTGCTTTTGAAATAGCTTCTTTGGTTATCTCGTGAAACACTATTCTTTTGGTGGTTGCAAGGTCGAGATTAAGAACAATTGCGAGATGCCATGCTATTGCTTCTCCTTCCCGGTCCTCATCAGAGGCAATCCATACTGTCTTTGCTTCTGATGCAGCTTTCCGGAGCTCGCTTACAACCTTTGCTTTTTCTTTCGGAACCTCGTAAACAGGAGCAAAATCCTTCTCAACGTCAATTCCGGAATTCTTTTTTGCAAGGTCCCTTATATGACCATAGCTCGATACAACATGAAAATCCTTCCCAAGAAACTTCTCAATCGTTTTAGCCTTTGCAGGCGACTCTACAATTACAAGATTATCGATCATTTAAAGCGAGATTATTTTAGTAAAAAACTTTGGCAAAGTAAGTCAATTAGCTTCCAAACTTCAAAATAACGGCAAACATTCTTTATTATTTACTAATTTTGATTCAAATATTTCATCGATGAATGTGAATAAAAACAACCGCAAATATCTTATCTGGTTCTGGGGATTATTCTCCGTGCCGTTCATTGTTGCCATTTTATTGTTTATCCTTATCTCGAAGGGGAAACTGGGGCCGATGCCCTCCTTCGCCGAGCTTGAGAACCCTCAGTACAACCTGGCTGCCGAGGTATATTCAGACGACGACATTCTGCTGGGCAAGATAAGCGTTGAAAACCGGACATGGACCGAATACAAGGATCTTTCGCCATATCTCATAAATGCCCTGGTTTCGACTGAGGATATCAGGTATTACCGTCATTCAGGAATAGATGTGAGGGGACTGGGAAGAGCAATTTTCCGAACGATCATTATGGGTCAGAATACGGGAGGCGGAAGCACAATTACCCAGCAGCTGGCCAAGCAGCTTTACCCCAGGGATACGGCGAGGGTTTCATCATTTACGAAGAAGCTAAGACTGGGCGTCTCCAAGTTCAAGGAGTGGCAAACGGCAGTCAAGCTTGAAAACAGGTACACGAAGGAAGAGATAATAACCATGTACCTAAATAAATATGACTTTCTCTATCATGCAATCGGAATAAAGTCGGCTGCCAGAGTCTATTTCAATACCACTCCCGATTCTCTAAATTTACAGCAGGCTGCGACGCTTATCGGCATGCTGAAGAATTCCAGCGCCTACAACCCTTTAAAATATGGCGACAGGATGTTACAGCGGCGCAATATTGTTTTATCACAGATGGCAAAATACGGCTATATTAAACCTGCCATTGCCGACTCGGTAAAGAAGCTTCCGATAGAACTCGACTTCCAGATCGAGGATCATAATAGCGGAAGGGCTACATACCTCAGGGAATATCTAAGGAATATTATACGAAGGCCCGAACCTGACAGGAGGAAATACATTCAGCAGGCTTCATATGATGATGCTCTCTGGGAGTGGCAGAATAATCCGCTCTATGGCTGGTGCAACAAGAACAAGAAGCCTGACGGAACAAATTATGATATTTACAGGGATGGGCTGAAGATATATACCACTCTCAATTCAAAGATGCAGCAGTATGCCGAAGAAGCGGTTGCCGAACATTTGTCAAAAGAGGTGCAGCCCGACTTTTACCATACCGCAAAATATTTAAAAAATCCACCCTTTTCTGACGATCTGCCAAGAGCCAAGACAGATGAGCTCCTGATGGCTTCGGTAAAGCAGAGCGACAGGTATTACGTGATGAGAGCCAGAGGTTTTTCTGAGGACTCTATAATGCTCGCATTCAATACACCTGTAAAAATGAAGGTATTCTCTTGGAAGGGAGACCGGGATACGATTATGACCCCGCTTGACTCGATTAAATATTATAAGTATTTTATAAGATCCGGCTTTATGGTTGAAGAACCTTCATCAGGATATGTAAAAGCTTATGTCGGGGGACCTGACTTCAGGTATTTCAAGTGGGATGCTGTAACCCAGCAGAAAAGACAGGTCGGAAGTACAATAAAGCCATTCCTTTATACAATTGCCATGCAGAATGGTTATTCACCATGCTATGAAGTTGAGGATATTCCCCGCACCTTCGATGTAGGCGACAGCATATGGAGGCCAAAAAGCTCCGGAAACAAGGCGTACTGGGGCAAGATGGTAACACTCAAATGGGGACTTGCACAATCCGAGAATTATATTTCAGCCTGGCTGATGCAGCAGTTCAGTCCTGCAGCGGTTGTTGACATTATGCATAAGATGGGTGTTAGAAGCTTCATTGATCCTGTACCTTCGATCTTCCTTGGAACATCGGATGTCAAGCTTGAAGAGATGGTGGGAGCCTACGGGACATTTGCCAACAAGGGCGTTTACGTAAAACCGATGTATGTCACAAGAATTGAAGATAAAAACGGGAATGTTATAGCGAGGTTCTCTTCTAAAATTGAAGAGGTATTGGATGATAAGACATCTTATCTTATGCTCAATCTTTTGCAGGGAGTCGTTCTTACAGGTTCGGGACAGAGAATGAGAAGAGAGCCCTATAACCTGATGAACCAGATCGGGGGCAAGACAGGAACTACTCAGGAACAATCAGACGGATGGTTCATGGGAGTTACGCCCAACCTTATCGGCGGTGTGTGGAGCGGCTGGGAGGACAGGGCAATTCATTTTCTTACCCTTGGTGAGGGGCAGGGTGCAAATATAGCTCTGCCGATCTTTGCAATATTCCTGCGGAAAGTTTATGATGATCCGCAATTCGGTATAATGGAAACTGATGAATTCGAGCGTCCGGCTGGTTTTAATATGGAGCTCGATTGCGACAGGGTTAAGAGGGAGAGTTCACGAAGAGATAACCCGCTAAAGAGCAGGTATTAACAGGTGCAACGGTACATGCCAGACCCCTGGCCCGCTAAGGCGGGCCTGCCCCCTGAAGGGGGCATAATTCAGTGACTTTATAAGAATTATTGGGAGAGACCCCCTTCAGGGGGTGGGCTGAACGAAGAGAAGACCGGGGGTTAGCTGAATAAGGACCTGACGAGATTCTCTATTTTTCCGACATGTACAACCTCGATATCAACTCCTTTCAGAGATAGATTTTTGTGAAATTTTGAGACATATATCTTTTTGAATCCCATTTTTGAAGCTTCCCTGATCCGCTGCTCGATCCTGGAGACTGGCCGTATCTCACCGGATAATCCGGTTTCACCCGAAAAACATATATCTCTTGATATTGGAATGTCAAGATTGGATGAGAGAACCGAGCTCACGATTGCAAGGTCGATTGCAGGATCTGATACCTTGATCCCGCCTGCAATATTCAGGAATACATCCTTCACGCCAAGCCTGAAGCCGGCCCTTTTCTCAAGGACGGCAAGTAGCATGTTAAGTCTTCGGATATCAAATCCTGTTGAGCTTCTCTGAGGGGTTCCGTATACTGCGCTGCTCACCAGTGCCTGTGTTTCGATGAGGAATGGACGTAGACCGTCGACTGTTGCAGCTATGGAAATTCCGCTCAGTGATTCTTCATGCTGGTTAATGAAAAGCTCGGATGGGTTATTGATCTCTTTAAGACCCGACTCGACCATTTCAAAAATTCCGATCTCTGAAGTCGATCCAAACCTGTTCTTGACGGAACGGAGAATGCGGTACACATAATTGTTGTCGCCTTCAAAATAAAGAACGACATCGACAATATGTTCAAGGACCTTCGGCCCAGCAAGCGTCCCGTCCTTGGTGATATGTCCGATCAGGAAGACAGGGATGCCTGATAATTTTGAATATTTCAGAAGCTGAGCTGCGCATTCACGCACCTGAGAGACTGATCCCGCAGAAGATTCCAGCATCGAGGTGCTGATTGTCTGTATTGAATCAACTATTATAAGTCCCGGTTTCAGGTTCTCGGAATGGGTGAGTATGGATTCGAGGTCTGTCTCGCTTAGAATGTAGCACTGCGGATTGGAGTTTTTCAGCCTTCGTGCCCTGAGGCTTATCTGCTCTTCGCTCTCTTCGCCGGAGACATATAATATCCTTGTATCTTTCAGAGCCAGGGCAAGCTGAAGAGCAAGAGTTGATTTACCTACTCCTGGCTCTCCTCCGAGCAGAATTACAGAGCCGCTTACCATTCCGCCGCCAAGAATCCTGTCGAGTTCTGAAATGCCTGTTTTATGCCGGTTCTTTTCGTCAGCTTCAATATTATCAAGGAGCTCCGGTTTTCTTTTTTCCATGTTGGCAGAAAAGCCGGTACCCCGTGAAGAAGCAGGCGCGATTATTTCCTCATGGTAGGTATTCCACTCCTTGCAGGAGGGGCATCTGCCAATCCATTTGGCCGATTCGACGCCGCAATTCTGGCATACGAATACTGTTTTAGCTTTTGTCATACGGTGTCAGCAGTTTTATTTTTGCGGTTTCTGCCATACATTATATAAATTGAAACAAGGCCGACCAATATTTCAAAAATGATCTGTGATTCATGCGAAAGCAGGGCATAAGTAAGACCGTCTTCCCGGCTTATCCCCTGAATCACAATGAGTACCTGTGATACGGCCCAGTGAAAAGCTCCGAAACCGGCCTGAACCGGGACAGACATTGCCAACCCGCCTACCACAAGTATAATAAGTGAATTCCAGAATGAAATATCCGATGTGCTCTTAAGACAGAATACAACCACCCAGGTCATGAAGGCGTAACTGATCCATATCCCAAATGTAAGGAAAATGAATTCCCATTTTCTATTGAGGCTTGTAATTGTTTTGAGTCCGGTTATTACTCCTTTTGCAATATCAAATATCTTTGCAAAAAACCGGAATTTACGAAGGCTTTTTCTGTAACGTATCATCAGGTATAGTGCAGCAACAGCAAGAAAAGCAAGCAGTGCCCAGAATATCCAGGGGAGATTTACCACCGAAAGGACTTTTTCCCTTAATGGCATGAAAATGCTCTCTTTCAGGAACTTATTAATAAGAGCTTCGCTTGTGGAAATAATTATTATAAGGAAAAGGAGAACCGATAAAAAATCAATTGTACGTTCAATGATCACGGTTCCGATAAGCTTATCGACAGCAATTTTTTCTTTTTTCCCAAGAACCACGCAGCGGGTTACTTCTCCGATCCTTGGCAATGCGATATTTGCCATGTATCCGATCATCATGGCATGAAATGTATGCCAGAAAGAAGGATTGAAACCAAGCGGATGAATCAGCAATTGCCAGCGGCGTGCACGTAAGATAAAAGCCAGCAGGCTGAATATGATCGACAGGATGAGCCAGTAGTAATTAGCTTCTTTCAGGTTTTTGGCAAGGCTTTTAAAATTAACATTCCGGAAAGCCAGCCATAATAAAAGAATTCCTAGAGCCAGAAATCCGAGAAACTTCAAAGCCTGTATAACGAACTTTCTGAAATTCAAATCAGTTTATTTGTTTTGGTATCGGGAAAAATTATAGCAGGATGGAATTTTCTTGCTTCTTCAAATTCCATTGATGCATATGACATTATCAAAATAATATCTCCGACGAGAACTTTTCTGGCAGCCGCTCCGTTGAGGCAAATGGCTCCGGATCTTCTTTCGCCCTTAATGACATAAGTTTCGAGACGCTCACCATTATTCAGATCCAAAACCTGCACCTTCTCATTTTCGATGATGTTGGCAGCATCCATCAGATCTTCATCAATCGTTATGCTCCCGATATAATTAAGGTTGGCTTCGGTTACCGTCACCCTGTGGATCTTCGACTTTAAAATTTCAATTAACATGAGCGTTGAGTAAGTATGAAGTAAAACAACGGGGCAAAGGTAAGTAACCTTTTTATTTTATAATAGCGGGAATTCAATATTATCAATGAGCCTTATCTTACCTGCCTTAACGGCAATACATCCGAAATATTTCTTTCCTTTTTCCATTTCCTTTCGCGATTCTACTATCCTGAGCTCTCTGTCGTCTGCTATTTCGAAATATTCGACTTCAAACCCGGCTCTTTCATTAATATTGCCAGTGACATATTTCTTAATCTCCGGGATATCATTTTTCCTGATCATTTCTGCTGCCCTGGAAATTGTCTTAAATATTACAGGAGCATCTTTCCTTATCTGTGGCTCCAGAAGCCTGTTCCTGCTGCTCATTGCCAGTCCGTCGGGCTCGCGCACGATGGGATTGGATGAAATCTTAATGTGAAAATTCAACTGCCTGACAAGCTCCCTTATTACAGCTACCTGCTGAAAATCCTTTTGTCCGAAATAGGCGATGTCAGGTTTTACAATTTCAAAGAACCTGCTCACGACCTGTGCAACACCGTTGAAATGGCCGGGGCGCCGCTTTGCCTCCATTACATTATCGAGATTACCGAAATGAAAGACCCTTTTATCCGGGGTCGGATAAATTTCACTGTCGGTGGGGGTGAAAACCAGGTCGTCTTCCCTTAAAACCGTATTAAGCAGTTTTAGATCAGAATCAGGCGTTCTCGGGTACCTTTTAAGATCATTCTTATCGTTGAACTGGGTCGGGTTTACGTATATGCTTATTACTGCCTGGGCGCATTCAAGGGTTGCGCTTCTCACAAGAGATAAGTGCCCTTCATGCAGTGCTCCCATCGTAGGAACTAAACCAACCGGTTTGCGATGTGTGGTCTCCAGTTGTTTCTGAATCCCGGTTACGGTGCTTATAACCTTCATGAGTTATGGATTAAGATGCAAAGCTAACAGTAATTAATGCAAGATAGCAAAAGTTTAACGGCAACCTGTAACCTGCATCATCCGGCAAATAATTGCAAAACCATATTAAATAATAATATCATTTATTTATATTATCTTTGCACCTTATTACGAAATGGCATATCCAGGCAGGTAAATGGAAAGCAGGAAGGTATTATTTATTTCACAGGAGATCACTCCATATCTGGGGGAAACCAAGTTATCAAAGATCGGCAGGTATCTGCCCCAGGGCATTCAGGAAAAGGGCAAGGAGATACGCACTTTCATGCCAAGATATGGTTGCATCAATGAGCGCCGGAACCAGCTTCATGAGGTTATAAGGCTTTCGGGGATGAACCTGATCATTGATGATACTGATCATCCTCTTATCATTAAGGTAGCTTCAATCCAGAGTGCGAGGATGCAGGTCTATTTTATCGATAATGATGACTATTTTCAGAGGAAATTTATTATTACAGATGCAGCAGGCCGGGAATTTGAGGATAATGACGAGCGGGCCCTATTTTTTGCCCGTGGCGTAATTGAAACCGTAAAGAAGCTTCGCTGGGCTCCGGACATAGTCCATTGCCATGGATGGATGTCGGCACTCGTACCTGTATATCTGCGCAACATTTACAGCGATGATCCCCTCTTCCATAATTATAAAATAATCTATTCGATTTACAATAATGATTTTAATACGCCGTTTAGATCAACGTTCGCTGATAAACTGCGATTTGACGGTATCGACAATGAGAACCTTAAGCTGGTGAAAACCCCAAATTTTATAAACGTTTCGAAACTGGCAATAAAATATTCCGACGGGATCATTATCGGCAGCGAAGATATAAATGATGAATTGACAAAGTACCTGAAGACAGTAAACAAGCCTGTTCTTCCTTATAAAGATGAGAGCCAGTACATTGATGCCTACAATGAATTTTATGACAAGATTTTATCGTAATCCCATACTTCCCGGAAGATTAATTTCTGAAAATATTTTAAAAGTCCTTCCTATCCTGTTAACGGCAGGTGTACTGTTTATTGCCACTGCCTGTGAAGAGAATCCTTCAAAAATAGGTGCCGGTTTGTTACCTGGTTCCGATTATGTCACAATAAAATCGACCGATTCGATAACCGTAAAGTCATACACAATGTATAATGATTCGGTTAGATCTGAAAACCCGGCAATCTCATACCTTGGCGATATGTATGATCCCTATTTCGGAACGACAACGGGTGGTTTTGTTAGTCAGCTGTGGCTTAATACCAACATGACGAATGAAGACTTCATAGCAGTTGATTCAGTAAAGCTTTACCTGAGACTTCTCACCGTCAAGGGCGATACGACATCCAAACATACATTGAAGATGTCTGAGATCTCCCAACGGATATATGATTCTTTACCCTACTATTCGAACCAGGCTGTTCCGCTTACAGGGGATGAGTGGAATGTTGAACTTCCCACCCTGAGGGCAGACACCATAAATGACATTGTTGTCACCATTCCTAATACCTTCGGAGAGCATTTAACCCGTGATAAATCAATGCTTTTCATGAAAGATAGTAGTAATAAAAAAATTATTTTACCTGATTTCAGATCATATTTCGCTGGATTGTCTTTTCAGTTGATTCCATCCTCAAACCCTGTTTTTATCTCTCTGAGTGTTGCATCTGTTACTTCTACCGGCACGCCTGTCGATTATTTCACTGTTTATACCCACAACGGAGTCCAGGTCTCCTCGTCTTATGATTTTCTCCTCGGTGCCAGGCACATCACTCCATCGTTTAACCTCTTTAAACACGACTTCTCTACTGCTGATGCGGATAAAAAGATTCAGCACATTAACGACGGGTACGCAGACAAGGTCTCATATTTACAGAACATGAACGGCGTATATACGCGGATTGATATTCCTTTTCTGAAAGCCATGAAGAGTGACCCCAATTTTAAAAATGTTGCCATTAATAAAGCACGTCTGATAATTCCTTTTGTTGTCGACACCACGAAAGAGATTATTTTTGCCAAAACCATTCCATCAATAGTTTACCTTAGATATATCATCAACACGGGCTATAAACACTATAAACAGGTGGTTCAGGATTATTTAGATGTCGGTGCAACATTCTATGACGGAAAGCCTGATACTGTGACTTCAATGTCGTACAATATCAATCTGGCAGCATATTTACAGAAATATCTTAACGATGCCACTGATACAATTACGCCCAGCCTTGAATTGTTCCTGCTGTCGACATCTGAGTATAACGCAATTCTTGCGGCCAACAATAACCCCAAGCGGGTAAAATTTGAATTTACTTATACTAAGTTCTAGATTTTTAGAACCAAATTGCTAAATTAGTACCCGCAATCTGAAATTTATCTTTTATGTGCGGAATTATCGGTTATATAGGGTTTAAACCTGCCCGTAACATCATCATTAACGGATTAAAGCGCCTTGAGTACCGCGGATATGATTCTGCCGGGATGGTGCTTGTTAATGGCGAAATAAAAATATATAAGTGCAAGGGCAGGGTAAAAGACCTTGAGGAGCTGGTCAATAAATCAAATTTTGACGGGACAACAGGTATGGGGCATACAAGGTGGGCAACACACGGAGAGCCTAATGAACTGAACGCACACCCCCAGGTCTCATATAAGGGTAATTTTGTAGTTGTACATAACGGGATAATTGAAAATTATTCTCTTCTGAAAAAACACCTTCAGAGCAGGGGAGTGGTTTTTACCAGCGAGACAGATACCGAGGTCCTGGCCAATCTGATCGAACATCTTTATATAGAAGGAAGCCTGACAGCAGAACAGGCAATTATGCTTGCTCTGAATAGAGTTCAGGGAGCATATGGACTTGGAATTATCTGCACTAAGGAGCCCGATAAGATTTTTGCTGCAAAAAGGGGAAGCCCGCTGGTAATCGGCGTTGGCGATGGCGAGAACTTTATTGCTTCCGATGCCACTCCGATAGTTGAATATACCCAGAAGGTTATTTACATGAACGACGACGATGTAGCCATCATCACAAAAGATCAGATCATTATTAAGACCCTGAAGAATGAATTGATAGAGCCTGATATTAAAGAACTCGATCTGAAGATCGGGGAGATTGACAAGGAGGGCTTTGCTCATTTCATGCTAAAGGAGATATTCGAGCAGCCCCGGGCCATTCATGATACTTTCAGGGGAAGAGTGCTTCCCGACAGGTCGGGAATAATGCTCGGAGGACTGCATGATGTACTTGACACAATGTCACAGGCTGAAAGGATCATCATCGTAGCCTGTGGTACTTCGTGGCATGCCGGACTTCTTGGCGAATACATATTTGAAGAATATACCAGGATCCCCGTTGAGGTAGAATATGCATCAGAATTCCGTTACAGGAATCCGATCATCCGGAAAGGAGATATTGTCATTGCAATAAGCCAGAGCGGTGAAACGGCCGATACCCTTGCAGCTGTAAAGCTTGCCAGAGAGAAGGGAGCCAAGGTAATAGGGATATGCAATGTGGTAGGAAGCAGCATTCCCCGCGAAACAGACGCAGGTGTCTATACTCATGCCGGCCCTGAAATAGGTGTTGCTTCAACAAAAGCTTTCACATCACAGGTTACTGTCCTGGCCATGATGGCTTTCGAAATAGGACACCTTAAAGGGATCATCTCTGATTCATTCTATAAAGAGCTTATTACTGAACTTGTTTCAATCCCTTCGAAGATAGAGAAAGCGCTGAAGGTCAACGAACAGGCCCTTGCCCTGGCAAAGATGTTCGAAAACACTCATAACGCTCTCTACCTTGGCAGAGGTTACCTTTTCCCGGTAGCTCTCGAAGGAGCACTTAAGCTTAAAGAGATCTCATACATTCATGCAGAAGGTTACCCTGCTGCAGAAATGAAGCACGGCCCCATCGCCCTTATCGATGATAACATGCCAGTAGTTGTCGTCGCCACCAGGGACGATACATACGAAAAGATCATTAATAATATCCAGGAAATAAAGGCAAGGAAAGGAAAGGTCATCGCAATCGTCACCGAAGGCGATGAGATCATAAGGAAAATGGCTGACTATGTGCTTGAGGTTCCGGAAACAATGACCGTTTTCTCAGGGCTGCTGGCTGTCATTCCGCTCCAGCTTTTATCTTATCATATTGCTGTGCTCAGAGGCTGCAACGTTGACCAGCCCAGGAACCTTGCAAAATCAGTTACTGTAGAATAAGAATAATATACCCCCATCCCTCCCGAGTACTCGGGATTCCCCCACGGGGGAAGGAGAATAAAAGATACATTTCCCCCTTGGGGGAAAATGAAAGGGGGTAAAAAAACAAATGGGAAATGAGTCTGAAAACCAGATACCGGAAGCTTCAGGGGAGAGAGATTAAAATTCTGATTTCAAATGGCTGTTCAGCTGAAGACTGGAATAATGTGAGAGTCCTTGATGGATTTGATCCGGCAAGGTGCAGAAATGTTATTTTTTCAGGCGATATAAGAATAGGAGCCCTTAAAGGCTCAGTTACGGATGAGGCAGGTGTAACTATTCCATCCGGCATTATGAATTCCCGGCTTCATAACTGCACCATAGGTTCGGATGTTATAATCAGCAACATAGGAGACTGCATAGCCAACTACGATATTTCAGATGGTGTCATTATTAAAAACTGCGGTAAAATTGTCACAGAAGGCATATCCGGATTCGGAAACGGTACGCCGGTAGCAGTGCTCAATGAAACAGGTGGAAGAATGGTAAGGATACATGACCGGCTGTCGGCTCATGAAGCCTATATCATGGCCCTCTATCGTCATCGCAGCAAAGCCATTTCAATCATTGGGAAAATGGTAGATAATTATACGGCATCACACTCATCTTCAGTCGGGACGATAGGCACCAGATCAAGTATAGTGAATTGCAGCAGCATAAGAAACGTAAAGTTTGGTCCCTTCAGCCATGTTGAGGGAGCGATGAGCCTTAATGAGGGATCAGTCAACAGCTGCATAGAGGATCCTGTTTTCATTGGCCTCGGGGTAATAATGAAACATTTCATTGCCTCATCAGGATCGGTGGTCACAGAATCGACTCTTATAGACAAGTGTTTTATCGGCCAGGGGACTGTTCTCGGAAAACACTATTCGGCAGAAAACTCTCTTTTCTTTGCAAATTGCGGGGGATTTCATGGCGAGGCTTGTTCCATTTTCGCCGGGCCGTATACTGTAACGCATCATAAGTCGACGCTGCTTATTTCCGGTATTTTTTCGTTCATGAACGCAGGAAGCGGTTCAAACCAGAGCAATCACATGTACAAGCTCGGACCAATACACCAGGGTATCATGGAGCGTGGTTCAAAAACTACGAGCGATTCCTACCTGCTGTGGCCTGCACGCATCGGTCCATTCACCCTTGTGATGGGAAGGCACTACAAAAACCCTGACACCACTTCACTTCCATTCTCATACCTGATTGAAAGCAACGACGAAAGCATCGTGGTCCCTGGAATAAACCTCCGGAGCGTCGGGACAATCAGGGATGCTCAGAAATGGCCTCAGCGCGACAGGAGAAAAGATCCCCGCAAGATTGACCAGGTAAACTTCAACCTTCTGAGCCCGTTTACAATTCGTAAGATGTTTGATGGCAGGGAGCTTCTGCGCAAAATAAAATCAGATAGAGGCGGAAATGCCTCTTCATATTCCTGGGGAAATATGAAGATAAAGGGAAGCGCACTCGAACGCGGTATTGAACTTTACCAGACCGGGATTAACAAATTCCTCGGGAACTCACTAATAAAGCGGCTCGAGAAAACTGATTTCCGGACAAACAAGGAATTAAGACAGCAACTTACGGCTGTTAATCCAATCGGAAGGGGAGAATGGGTCGATCTTGCCGGCCTGCTTGCCCCGATGGAGGCAGTTGATGCTCTTCTTGATAAAATTGAATCGGGGAAAATCGAATCACCTGATGCGCTTGAAAATGCATTTATAGAAATGCATGGTTCCTATTATGATTATGAGTGGACCTGGGCCTGCGATAGAATTGAAAAGGAAGAGTCTAAAAAGATATCAGACTTTAAATCTGAGGATGTGATCAGGATCGTCGGGAAATGGAAGAAGAGCGTGGTTGACCTGGATAACCTTCTCTATGAGGATGCACGGAAGGAATTTACCCTTTCCTCGATGACTGGATTCGGAATTGATGGCAGCGATGAGATCAAAAAGCTTGATTTTGAACAGGTGAGGGGAGAGTTTGAATCAAATAGCGTGGTTGCTGCAATCCGCGATCACATAAAACAGAAAACGGCTCTCGGTGATGAGCTTATCGGCAGGATGAAAATGATAAAGGAGTAGTTTCCTATCTGCCTGAATACATTGAATCATAGTATTTTTCGTAATCGCCCGAAATAACATTGTCGAGCCATTTCTGGTTTGACAAGTACCAGTCAACAGTTTTTTCAAGACCCTCTTCAAACTTCGGGATCGGCGACCAGTTCATCTCCTTCTGTAGTTTTGAGGAGTCAATGGCATACCTGAGGTCATGACCCGGCCTGTCCTTCACAAATGTTATAAGCTTTTCTGATGTGCCTGCAGTACGGTTGAGCTTTTTGTCCATAATCCTGCAAAGCATCCTTATGAGATCAATGTTCTTCCATTCATTATTTCCGCCGATATTGTATGTCTCACACGGCTTACCATTATGAAAAATAAGGTCTATGGCCGATACATGATCTTCGACATAAAGCCAGTCGCGGATGTTTTCTCCCTTGCCATATACAGGTACTGCCTTGTTATTCTTTATATTATTTATTGCCAGCGGTATAAGCTTTTCAGGGAACTGGTTGGGGCCGTAATTATTTGAGCAGTTGGAGATGACGACCGGTAATCCAAATGTATGGTTATATGCCCTTACAAGGTGATCGGAGCTTGCTTTTGAAGCTGAGTAGGGACTTTTTGGATCGTAAGCAGTCTCCTCAGTGAACATGCCTTCGCTACCGAGCGAACCGTAAACCTCATCGGTGGAAATATGATAGAAAAGCTTCCCGATGAAATCCTTCTGCCAGGATGCAAGTGCTCCGTTTAAAAGGTTAACAGTACCTACAATATTTGTAAATACGAACTCATCAGGACCGGTTATTGACCTGTCGACATGCGATTCTGCAGCAAGATGTATTACCCCGTCGAAGTTGTATTTCCTGAAGAGCCCAAGAACTGCCTCTTTATTTACAATATCGATCTTTTCGAAAGAGTAATTCTTTTTGAAATCAATGTCGGCAAGATTCTCAAGATTCCCTGCATATGTGAGCTTGTCGGCATTTATCACAAGGTAAGAGGGGTACCTGGTAACGAATCTCCTGACTACATGCGAACCTATAAAACCGGCTCCCCCTGTTATAAGAATTGTCTTTTCCCAGTTCATATTGATTAATTTTTCTTCCTGACGGCTTTCTCCCATTCCCAGGCCGTTTTCATTGCTTCATCCAGTGAACTCAAAGTCTTCCAGCCCAATTCCCTGTTTGCAAATGATGGATCGGCCCATATCTTCTCAATGTCGCCGGCTCTTCTGCCGGTGATTTTGTATTTCAGCTTAATTCCCGAAACCCGTTCAAATGATTTAATAGCTTCAAGTACCGACACGCCTTTCCCTGTGCCAAGGTTAAACACCTCATAATCATGTTTGTTTTTATTTTCCAGCATCCTCTTTACTGCAATGACATGAGCCTTTGCAAGGTCAACAACATGAAGATAATCGCGGATGCATGAACCATCGGGTGTGTTGTAATCATCGCCGAAGATTTTCAGTTCATTCCTCAGTCCCAGTGCTGTCTGGGTAATAAATGGAACAAGGTTTTCCGGGACTCCCCTTGGCAGCTCACCTATGAGCGCTGATTTATGCGCACCTATCGGATTGAAATATCTTAAAGAGATTGCCTTTATGTTTTTGTTTGCAGCTACCGTATCCCTGATGATCTCTTCTCCTATCTGCTTTGTATTTCCATAAGGTGATATTGCAGGCTGAATCGGAGCGTCTTCGGTTACAGGCAGTTTTTCAGGTTGTCCATATACAGTGCATGAAGATGAAAATACGATTGCGGGAACAGCGTAATCATTCATACCCTCAAGTATGTTTATCAGGGAAACCAGGTTATTCCTGTAATATTCGAGCGGTTTGCTCACTGATTCTCCAACTGCTTTATATGCTGCAAAATGGATGATTGCTGAGACATCCTTATTTTTTTGGAAGAAGTCATTGAGTTTTTCCCTGTCACAAATATCGAAGACCTCAAGACGCGGTTTTGTCCCGGTTATCTTTCCGATCCTGTCGGCAACTTCTGCCTCGGAGTTGTAAAGGTTATCGATAAGGATAACTTCGAATCCATCCTCAATAAGCTCGACTGCCGTATGAGATCCTATATATCCGGTTCCGCCCGTAACTACAATCTTTTTTTTCATCAGAGGCTCCAATAGGTATGTTTACTTATCCGTCCCCGAAGTATCCCCTTGACATCTACAATTATTCCGTCGTTGTTCAGGAGGGGAGTAAACCATTTTTCATTCAGTGAGAGATACTCCTTATGGCTGACTGCCAGAATAATGGCATCATATTTCCCGGACGGTTCATTTTTCATTTCCAGCTTGTACTCTTCCCTGACTTCGTCGTGGCTGGCTGCCGGGTCAATTACATCAACAGTTACTCCGAAATCGTCCAGTTCAGAAATTATATCTACAACTTTTGAGTTACGAATATCCGTTACATCCTCCTTAAAGGTGATGCCGAGTATAAGGACCCTTGAATTATTCGGATTCTTTCCTGCGGCAATGATTTTTTTAACGGTCTGCTTCCCTATGTATCTGCCCATGCTGTCGTTAACAAAACGGCCTGAATCGATCATCTGGGGATGATATCCGAGAGCTTTTGCCTTATATGAAAGATAGTAGGGATCAACACCGATGCAATGGCCTCCCACAAGCCCGGGATAGAATTTAAGGAAATTCCATTTTGTCCCTGCAGCTTCAAGAACCTCGAAAGTATTGACTCCAAGACGGTTAAAAATGAGAGAAAGCTCGTTCATGAATGCGATGTTGATATCGCGTTGGGTGTTCTCAATGATCTTGGCTGCCTCTGCCACTTTAATTGAGCTTGCCCTGAATACACCGGCCTTTATTATGAGCTCGTATGTCTTTGCAATGTTTTCGGCAGCCTCAGGGTCACAGCCGCTTGTTACCTTTATAATTTTTGTAAGGGTATGGCTATGGTCGCCGGGATTTATCCTTTCGGGCGAAAAGCCAACCTTGAAGTCTTTTCCCGCCTTCATTTTTGAAAATTTTTCCAGGACAGGGATGCAATCCTCTTCTGTACAGCCAGGGTAAACTGTTGATTCGTATACTACGTAATCGCCTTTTTTCAGTATTTTCCCAACCGTCTCCGATGCTTTAAGAACCGGGGAAAGGTCGGGTAGATTATAGATGTTGGTAGGAGTGGGAACGGCAATGATGTGGAAGGAAGCCTTCTTAAGGTCTTTAGGATCGCTTGTAAAAAGAATACTGGCATTTTTAAAAGAAGCGGGATCGAGTTCATTGCTCGGATCAATTCCCTTCTTCATCTTGTCGATCCTTCCGGGTTTGATATCAAAGCCAATAACGTCTATCTTTTTGGCGAATTCAAGAGCAATCGGCAGCCCGACATATCCAAGCCCGATTACTGAAAGTTTTGTTTCCTTATTTTTAAGCTTGTTATACATTCTTTAGTGTTTTTAAGATAGGATGATACTCCCCGGTGAGACCTTCGGGTTTGGAGTTTCGTATTGTATATGCTATTTCCACCGACTGGCGGGCGTCTTTCAGGCCAAACCCTCTTCCTGCAAGAATTTCTTTATATGTCAATGTATGGAGATCAGCAAAGCCATCGCTATATTCAATTTCCCCGCCATCGACAACTATTGACCTGTATGTTCTCTGGCCCTTATTGACTGCAGCCGGAGGAAGGTCACCGGAATCAAGGCTAAGAAACCATCTTACCCTGGCATTCTCAAGCTCAAGGTAGCCGGCAGCCTTGTTCGGAAGTGACAGGTGAACGACATTCTTTTTTACACTTCCGAAGATCCAGCTCAGCATATCGAAGAAATGGATCCCGATATTGGTGGCTACTCCTCCTGATTTCTGTACGTCTCCTTTCCATGAGATATAATACCAGTTTCCGCGGCTGGTAATATATGTCAGATCGATATCGTAAATCTTGTTTTTTGGTCCGCTCCTGATCTTCTCCTTCAGCTCAATGATCCTCGGATGAAGGCGCGACTGAAGAATAGTGTAAATATTGCGCCCCGTTTCATTTTCTATCTCCTGGAGTGCATCTACGTTCCACGGATTCAGGACAATCGGTTTTTCACAGATCGCATCAGCTCCATGGCGAAGGGCAAACCGTATATGTGAATCGTGAAGATAATTAGGCGAGCAAATGCTTACGAAATCAATTTTTGTTCCTGTTCGTTTAAGCTTGTCGAAATGCCTGTCGAATCTTTCAAATTCAACAAAGAAATCGCTCTTCGGAAAATAACTGTCAAGGATTCCGACACTGTCGAACTTATCGAGACTGGCAAGCAGGTTATTTCCGGTATCTTTTATTGCCTTCAGATGACGAACGGCAATATATCCTGCCACACCAATCAAACCGAAATTTTTTGGGGAGCTCTCCATGGACTCTGGTTTTTGAATTGATAAATCTACTAAATTATTTTAGAAACGATTCCCTTATCAAGCCTGTATCTATCTTCGCTTTCGGGACATACGGCATACCCCTTCTTGTCGAAGCTGAGCTTATGGCCATACTCGCTCATCCAGCCTGTTTGCCGTGCCGGGTTGCCCATCACCAGGGCATACGGTTTTACATCTTTTGTAACAACTGCACCTGCCCCGACAAAAGCATATCTCCCGATAATGATCCCGCATATGATGGTGGAATTTGCTCCTATTGTCGCACCTTTTTCCACAATGGTCTCCAGATAGCAGTCCTTCCTGATAATCTCGCTGCGGGGATTGATGATATTTGTAAAGACCATCGAAGGTCCGAGAAATACGTCATCATCGCAGATAACTCCGGTATAGACAGAGACATTGTTCTGTACCTTGACATTTATGCCAAGCTTCACTCCCGGAGATACAACTACATTCTGGCCTATGTTACAGTTCTCTCCGATTTCCGAACCGCTCATGATATGGCTAAAATGCCATATTTTGGTTCCCTTTCCAATATTGCAGCCCTCGTCAATGACTGCTGTTTCATGTGCAAAATATTCTTTTATCATGATCATTATTTTTCAAAGAATTTCAAGATATTCATTACTATATAATCCAGCTGTTCCTGTTCAATGTCGGGATGCATGGGAAGCGAAAGCACCTCCCTGCACAATTCTGAAGTGACAGGAAAATCACTTTCCTTATACCCGAGGAACCGGTATGCTTCCTGCATATGGAGAGGCCCCGGGTAATAGATCATTGATGGTATGCCTGCAGCGGCAAGAAAATCACGCAGGGCATTTCTTTTACCGTTTTTTACCTTTATGGTGTACTGGTGAAAAATATGGGAGGAATAAGAAACCCTTTCAGGAACAACTATTTGGTTACAGCCTGATAATGACTTGTCATAAAAGTCAGCAGCAGCCCTCCTGGCCTCATTGAAACGGTCAAGATATTTAAGCTTCACGTTCAGGATTGCAGCCTGGATGGTATCCAGCCTTGAATTAATGCCGATATCGCTGTAATGATACCTTTCTTTCATTCCATGGTTGGCTATGCTGCGGAACCTTTTTGCAAGTACATCATCATCTGTAAAAATTGCTCCTCCGTCGCCATAGCAAGCCAGGTTCTTTGAGGGGAAAAAAGATGTTGTTCCGATAGTTCCTATGGTTCCTGCTTTTTTGATTCTTCCGTCAGGGAAAATATACCCGGCGCCAGTAGCCTGGGCTGAATCCTCTATTATATATAGGTTATGCTCTGCGGCAAGCTTCATTATTGCGTCCATGTCGGCGCACTGACCAAACAGATGAACAGGAACAATGGCTTTGGTCCTTGGAGTAATTGCCCTCCTGATTGATTCGGCAGAGATATTGTAAGTATGCGGGTCGGGTTCTGCAAGAACAGGTTTCAGTCCGAGCAGGGCAACAACTTCCACAGTGGCAATGAAGGTGAAGTTTGTAGTGATCACTTCATCACCCGGCTTCATATCAAGGGCCATCATGGCTATCTGAAGGGCGTCGGTTCCGTTTGCACATGAAACGACATTCCTTACACCAAGGTAAGTGCTCAGAGCCTCTTCAAAGTACCTGACATCAGGACCCTTGATAAATGCAGTGGAATTGAGCACTGATTTAATAGCAGCGTCAACCTCAGCACCGATTTTTTCGTACTGGGCCTTAAGGTCGACCATTTGGATCTCTCTCATCCGTGTAGATTAATAGAACTGCGAAGATAATGATTTTAGGCGAAAATCTGCCTGACATGGGGGAAAGAAGAACAGATTCGCAGCACATTTTCAAATTTTCGGGAGATCGCTTTTATGGCTCCACGGTATTTATTTCCGGTTTAAAGAAATTTGATTATTTTTGTATTGACAGTTTAAAAAAGAGATGGATATTACAGCTTTCATCCGCGAATTATTATTCAGCCACGATTGCGTTATCGTACCGGGGTTCGGAGGATTTATTGGAAATTATACTCCTGCCCGCATTGATAAAAGCACATCCACTTTCCATCCTCCCGTTAAACAGATATCATTCAACCGGAACCTGAATCATAATGACGGCCTCCTGGTTGGAAGAATCTCTGAGTCAGCAAAGATGAATTATGGCGATGCCAGGAATCTTGTTGAGGAATATGTAGCATCTGTAAGGAAAAAACTGGAAAAGGGCGAAAAAGTCGTATTTGACAATATCGGAAGCTTCATAAATAACCAGGAAGGCAACATCCAGTTTGAACCCGACACCAGCGTTAACTATCATCTCGATTCATTCGGGCTTGAGTCATTTAATTTCCAACCCCTTGAGAATTATGATGTAAGGCACAGGGTTGCCAGACATATTGATAAAGATCCTGCAAAACGCTCTTCGATGAGGAAGATACTCTGGAGAGCTGCTATTATCATACCACTGATTGCCGTTATTGTCGCTGTTCCTTTTAAGATGAATATCTTTAAATCGAAGGTTGAAGCGACCTCTCTCAACCCTCTTGCTTCCGCTGAATTTGAAAACAATAAATCAGCCGTGGATGAAAAGGCTGCAGCCGCGAAAGATCTATCTGAAACAGTTCCCGCCAGTCCCGAAGTAGTGATTCCTGCCGTCAGCAGCACTGATAGCTATTGCATTATAACCGGCAGCTTCAGGTCAAGGAAGAATGCCGAAACCCAGGTTGACATGCTCAGGAAAGAAGGATTTACCCCTGAGATCCTGAATGCACCAAATGGTTTCTTCAGGGTCAGCGCGATGAAATGCGTCGACATGAACAAAGCTCTTGGCAGCAAGGACAGCGTCGGGAAGAAATTTCCAGGAAGCTGGGTGAAGAAAATAAATTGAGTTTAACCCTGAACTTTTATATAAGCTGACCTGACGATCAGCTTTTTTATTTTATTATGCTCCCGTTGCTCACCTTATCAGAGGGAGCGACAAGTACAAGCTTACCGTCCTTGTCTTCAGCCATCAGGATCATTCCCTTCGATTCAATGCCTTTTATCTTTCTGGGTTCAAGATTGGCAACGATCGATATCTGTTTGCCGATGATGGCCTGTGGCTCATAGTATTCTGCAATGCCTGAGACTATTGTCCGGACATCAATGCCGGTATCGATCTTCAGCTTTAGAAGCTTGGTTGTCTTGGGTACTTTTTCAGCTTCAAGTATGGTTGCTGTCCTGATATCGATCTTTGAAAAATCGTCAAAAGAGACAGGATCTTTTGAAGGTACTGTTACGGCAGATGCTGCCTCATTTGCTTTCTTTGATGCCATAAGCTTGGCAACCTGCCGGTCTATTTCTTCATCTTCAATTTTATCGAAAAGAAGTTCCGGCTTGTTAACCATGTGGCCTGCGGGAAGGAGATCTGTCTTCCCTGCTTCGATCCACTGTTTTTTACCTGTATTGAGCCATCCCCTTAGCTTTTCCATTGAGAAGGGAAGGAACGGCTCAAGTATGATTGTAAGGTTAGCAGTGATCTGCAAAGCGATGTTCATTATTGTTTTAACTCTTTCGGGGTCGGTCTTGACAACCTTCCAGGGCTCTGTATCAGCAAGATACTTATTGCCCAGCCTGGCAAGGTTCATTGCCTCCTTAAGGGCTTCCCTGAACCTGAACGATTCTATACTCGTCTCCACATTGATCCTTATCTGAAGGATCTCCTTCAGCACTGATTCATCATATTTATCAGTAACGCCTCTTGCAGGCACTTTACCTTCATAATAGTTGTTTGTAAGAACGAGGGTCCTGTTCACGAAGTTCCCGAGGATAGCTACGAGCTCGTTATTATTACGAGCCTGGAACTCTTTCCATGTAAAGTCATTATCCTTGGTTTCAGGTGCGCTGGCACATAAGGAATATCTCAGCACATCCTGCTTGCCCGGGAAATCTTCGAGGTACTCATGAAGCCAAACAGCCCAGTTCCTCGATGTCGATATTTTTTCGCCCTCAAGATTCAGGAATTCATTGGCCGGGACATTGTCGGGAAGAATATATGTACCTTCCGCATTCAGCATTGAAGGGAAGATTATACAGTGAAACACAATATTATCCTTGCCGATGAAATGGATCATCCGGGTATCCTTATCCTTCCAGTATTTCTCCCAGTCGGGAGTAAGCTCCTTCGTTGCTGAAATATATCCGATGGGAGCGTCGAACCAAACATATAAAACTTTTCCCTTTGCATTTTTCACAGGTACTGGAACTCCCCAGTCGAGATCGCGGCTGACAGCCCTTGGCTGCAGACCCTGGTCGAGCCAAGATTTGCACTGACCGTAAACGTTGGTTTTCCATTCTTTATGCTCTTCGAGGATCCATTTTCTCAGCCACGGCTCATATTTGTCAAGAGGGAGGTACCAGTGAAGCGTTTCGCGCAGTACGGGCTTGCTTCCGCTTACGGTTGAATGAGGATTGATAAGATCCGAGGGGCTGAGTGATGTGCCACATTTTTCGCATTGGTCGCCGTACGCATTTTCATTCCCGCAATGAGGGCATGTACCCATAATATATCTGTCGGCAAGAAAGCATTGGGCCTCTTCATCATAATATTGTTCCGAACTCTTCTCCGTGAATTCTCCTTTTTCATATAGCTTCAGGAAGAACTCGGATGCCGTTTCGTAATGGATTTTATTGGAAGTCCTTGAATATATGTCAAATGCTATTCCAAAATCGCTGAAGGCTTTTTTATTGATTGCATGATACCTGTCTACAATTTCCTGGGGCGAAACACCTTCTTTACGGGCTTTTAACGTTATGGGAACACCATGCTCGTCAGAGCCACAGACTGAAATGACATCTTCACCCTTCATCCTCAGGTACCTGGTATAAATGTCGGAGGGCACATACACGCCTGCAAGATGTCCGATATGCAGCGGTCCGTTTGCATAAGGCAGGGCAGAGGTCACCAGGTATCTTTTAAATTTCTTCATGATATTGATAATGAACGGATAAGAATTTGTAAAACGTCCAAAGATAATAAAAAAAGGTATAATGATGTAAAGGTACAACAGTACAATGGTACAGAGGTGCAACGGCAGATTAAGGGGTTTGTATAATGAAACAATTACCGTTACTTTTACAATAAGATATTCAATATGCCTCTTAAAAAGATACAGCCGCCGTTTCTTATGCAGGGTGATGAAGTTGCAATTATCTCTCCCTCATTTGCCATCGATGAAATCAAGATCAGCGATGCCGTGAAAGTGCTGGAAGGGTGGGGATTGAAAGTTCATGTAGGCAGAAATGTTTTTAAGAGATCAGGACCATTTGCAGGAACAGATGAGGAAAAATTATCTGATTTCCAGGAGTTTACAGATAACAGGAAGATCAGGGCGGTTATCTGCTCCAGGGGTGGATACGGCATGTTAAGGTTTATCGACAGGATTGATTTTTCAGGTATAAGAAGGAACCCAAAATGGTATGTTGGCTTCAGCGACATAACGGTATTGCACCTCTGGCTCAGTGAAAAATTTAACACTGTTTCAATTCATGGTGAAATGCCCCTGAACTATGCGAATCCTGAAAAATCGGAAGGAACCCTCGAATCGCTGCGCGGCGCTTTGTTTGGAGAGTGGGAGCCTGTCGAATGGGAAGGCAGATTCTTAAGGCCTGGACCTGTATCCGGAGAGGTTACCGGCGGGAATCTTTCATTGATATGCAGCCTTTCTGGAACACCTGCTGACATTAAGACAAAGGGCAAGATATTATTTATCGAAGAGGTGGGAGAGTACCTGTATCATCTCGACAGGATGCTTACATCTCTAAAGATGGCAGGGAAGCTCGATGGCCTCGCTGCGCTTGTGGCAGGAGGCTTCAGCAAAATGGAGGAGACAATAAATCCATGGGGCAAAACTCCTGAAGAGATCATTTATGATATAGTGTCCGGATTTGATTACCCGGTATTTTTCAATTTCCCGGCAGGTCACGTCGCTGACAACCATGCCTTTTACATGGGACGGAAAGCAGAAATAAAAGTAAAGGGAAATAATGCCCGGCTTTCTTACAGTTGATTTTCAAAATGCTGAAAGCAGCAGGTCAAGATCTTTTGAAAGCACGCCGAATTTCTGCCCCAGGGTTTCATTGGTGAGCATTCCATTATAAAGGTATGCTCCGTCGCGGAGACCGGGATCATTTTTCAGCAGATGGGTAATTCCTCCGGAATCGGCCAGTTTCTGGAGCATCGGAGCGAATATGTTGCTGAATGCAATTGAAGCAGTTCTTGCTACGCGCGAAGGAAGGTTCCAGGCAGAAAAATGTATTACCCCGTGTTTTTCATAAACAGGATCCTTCATTGCCCTGCATTCGGTAGTCTCAATGCAGCCTCCCCGATCGATGCTCAGGTCAATTATGACTGACCCTTTTTTCATCGTGCGCACCATTTCCTCGGTTATATAATACCATGGTTTCAGATCGTCAAGTTCAATTGCCCCGATGACAACATCGGCCGACTTAAGCGCTTTTTTAAGAACCTGGGGATGAAAGACCGAGGTCTGAAGCCTCTGGCCTGCCATAGATTCAAATTTCCGGAGACGCTGGAGCGAGCTGTCGAATATCTTAACCTGCGAGCCGAGTCCGAGAGCTGCTTTAGCTGCATATTCGCCTGCAGTATTTGCGCCAAGGATCATGACTTCAGTAGGAGTAACGCCGGTTATTCCTCCGAGCATGACTCCTTTTCCGCCATGGTGGTTGCTGAGGTAATCGGATGCCAGCAGAATTGATGTTATTCCGCTTATTTCGCTCATCGATTCGACAACGGGAAGTACATAGTTATTATCGCGGATCTTCTCAAAGGCAATGGCAGTCACTTTCTTCCTGATGAGCCTCGAAAGCGTCTCTTCACTCAGCTTAAGAACATTCAGATATGAAAACACTACCTGGTTTCCCTTCAGGTAATCGGTATCCTTTTCTGTAAACGGGGCAACCTTAATGATTACATCCGATCCGTAAACCCTTGCCGGGGAATCGGTAATTATAGCGCCATTTTCACTATAGTCCTTATCGGTATAATTTGCGCCAAGCCCGGCACCCTTCTGAAGGATCACCTCATTATCGGATTCAATAAGCAGGTTGACAGATTCAGGAGTCAGTGCAACTCTTTTTTCGTCATCGCTCGCATCGGAAGGTATTCCGATAGAAATCCTTCTGAACCTTACAGCAGTTTCAAGATGCTCTTCCTTTGGCATATATGCGCTATTGCCAAATTGTATTTTTCCTCCTTTGCCCTTATCGTTCATCACGGGGATAATGTTATTTCACCAAAGATAAAAAAATTGAAGTACAGGTGCAAAATAAGATTGATCAGGAAACAGAAAGTATACGCTCTTCATTTTCTTCCACCGAAATTCTGACTCTTACAGTTTCTTCAGGAAGGATATCTTCAACAAGCTCGGGCCATTCCATGAAACAATATTTTTCTCCTGTCAGATACTCCTCTATGCCGAAATCGAAAACCTCATCATGTTTCTTTATCCGGTAAAAGTCAATGTGATACATCGATTCCCCGCTGGTTGTTCTGTACTCATTTACGAGTGTGAATGTCGGGCTGCTGACAAGGTCTGTGGCACCTAGATATTCACAAAGAGCTTTAATGAAAGTAGTTTTACCGGCTCCCATGGCGCCGTAAAATGCATATATCTTTTTTCCCCTTGTCTGATCAAGAAGCTTTCTGACGGCGGAGCGAAGCTCTCTTTTAGTCTTTATCACTATTTTCATCAGATCCCGGAATTATTATGAAACAGGTTCAAGGGTAGCAACAGGCAGTAGCATCTCCTGAAGAGATATCCCTCCATGCTGGTATGTATTCCTGTAATAACCTGCATAGTGGTTGAAATTATTAGGATAGATAAGAAAATCCTTATTTGTTGCGAAGATATACTTCGTAGTGATGTTTGTTTTGGGAAGGAGAGCTTTTGCGGGACTTGTAATTTCAAAAACCTTTTCAGGATCATAATCAAGGTTCCGGCCTGATTTATAACGGAGATTTGATGAAGTTTGTTTATCGCCGATCACTTTCACTGCATTCTGAACCCTAATGGTGCCATGGTCGGTGCTGAAGATAACTCTCACCCGGTGTGAAGACAGGATTTTAAGCATTTCAAAAAGCGAGGAATGAATAAACCATGAGTGGATCAGGCTTCTATACGCAGATTCATCTTCGGCTAGGTCTCTTATAAGGTCAATATCAGTTCGCGCATGTGAAAGGATATCCACAAAATTATAAACGAGGATATTAATATCGTTATCAAGCATTTGATTTATGCGCTCATTTGCTTTTTTCCCCTCAGGTCCGCTGCTTATCTTGTAATATGACCATTTGTACTTCAGTCCTTTGCGCGCAAGCTGGTTCCTGAAGAGCTCCTCCTCGAAATTATTCTTTCCTTCCTCTTCGTCATCGTTAATCCAGTATTGCGGCATGGTCCCGGCTATCTGATCCGGCATCATGCCCGCAAAAACGGCATTACGGCTATACTGCGTTGCCGTAGGCAGGATGCTGTAATAAATATCCTCCTCGATTATTCTGAAGAGGCCTGACAGTTCAGATGAAATTAATTTCCAGTGGTCGAACCGCAAATTATCGATCAGAATAAAAAAGAGAGGACGGTTAGCACTGATCTGCGGAAAGATCTTTTTTGTGAATAATGAAGGAGATAGAATGGGTACATCAACGGCTTTTGCATCAAACCAGCCGAGATAATTCCTGCTTATAAATTTCGAAAAGGAATTGTTAGCTTCATTTTCCTGCATTTTAAGTATCTCAACCATCCCCGGGTCAGTAGATTTTTCAAGCTCCGATTCCCAGAAGACTATTTTACGGTAAAGCTCTGACCACTCCCTGCAGCTGCGGGCTGAGGCAATGAGATCTCCAATGTGGTTGAACTCCTGACGGTAATCAGTAGTGGTCTTTTCCGTTACAAGCCTTTTCTGGTCGAGTATCTTTTTTATTGCAAGAAGTATCTGTTTTGGCTTTACAGGCTTAATAAGGTAATCTGCTATTTCAGATCCTATAGCTGTCTCCATCAGCTCTTCCTCCTCGCTTTTTGTTATCATGACAACAGGAATATCGGTCCGGATTTCCCTGATGAGCCTGAGAGTCTCGATGCCGCTGAGCCCCGGCATGTTTTCATCCAGAAAGATCAGGTCGTAGGAGTTCTGCCTAACAAGGTCGATGGTATCATTGCCGTTGGAACAGGTATCTATTTCATATCCCTTATCTTCGAGGAAGATTATGTGAGGCTTCAGAGCTTCAATCTCATCATCGGTCCATAATATTTTTATTTTTCTCATTTCCTTTTCAAAACATCATTTCCGCGCATATTCCCCAGCTATTTTCCAACATCTTTGAGATAGTGCTCCCTGAAAAACAACAGGTACCTGTCGGGATTTTTATCCTTATTGAGCATATCAAGATTACCCCTGGCAATGATAAATGAATACATATTTGATTTGGAGCTGTTCCTTACAAGCTTTTCAATATTGAAAGAATTATAATATCCAATAGCTTCTGCATAATCCCTGAACCCGGAAACCGTTATGGTAATGTATTTATTATCGACAATTATTCCTTCGGTCCTGTAGTTTTTATTCGTGTAGTTATCAATATTGTGGCTGATAACATCAAATGAAGCCAGGTTTATATTGAACCCGGGATCGCTTATAACCAGAATGAAAACCTGGCTGGAAGTGGTATCCTGCATGTACAATTCGGCTGCTATCTGCTTGTCTTCTTCAACTTTTAGCTCGGGAAGCTTCTGATTAAGATAGGCAATTATCTCGCCTGCTTTTGTGCTTTCACTGCTTTCGGGCCACCCCTTGACAACCCTGGAAAGATCTTCCTTGAAACTCCTTTCATCACTGATTCTTGCAATGCAATAGGCATGGAGCAGCATGAATTTCGGAGCAAGCGGGTCTTGTTTATAGGTTCTCACGGCATCCTCACAAATTGAGATTGCAGAGGCAAAATTCCCTGAAGTATAAGAAGCGTATGCCTGCTCATAGAGAGTTTCAGCCATTTTCATGGCATCAAGTTTTTTCCTGTAATACTCAGGATCGGAAAGGATCTTTGCAAACTCCGTTCCGGGATATTTCGTCAGCAGGCTTTGCCTGAAGGCTTCGGCCCTGGAATTGTTTATATCCTTATTGCATTTATAGAGATTGTAAAGCGTTTCAGGTACCAGATCGCTTGACGGGTATCGTGAAAGAAGCTTTTCAAATGTTTCCGTTGCCTTCAGCGTGTCTGATAATTTTTCAGAATAGGCTTTTCCCGCATTAAAATAGGCATTGGCTATTTTTTCATTTGAAAGTTTAAGCAGTGAATCTGTAAGAGGGAGGTTTTTTAGATAGAATTCAGGACTTTTATAATCGAGTGCAGCCTTCGTAGTGTCTTTCCCTGCCTGGACAGTTGCTTCAGATCCGTTGCTCTCCTGCGATGTATTGATCCTTGCCTTGTTTGCATTCCTCCAGTTATCTTCCAGCTTCCTGTCGCCCCATCTTCTCCTGAATTCAGTCCTTCCGAATGTCAGGGCTGCCTGGTTATAAAAATACCATTTGCCCTCCTGGTCAATGTTATTCTGCGAACGCCTCTCGTTTTCATAATACTGGCCGATATTGGACATATCGGAATAGTTTTTTGTCTTGCCCTCGCTTTCATCCTTGACTATTTTCCCAATAATTGATGAAATGAGGTTGCTTCTTTCATTTTCCGACATTGCAGCCACCTTCTGCAGCGAATCTTCCTTCTGTATTATCTCAAGCTGGGAAACAAGAATATTAAGATTTTGTGATTTTGCTCTTATAAGCTGATAATCCGGATTCTTCTGATCAATAAAGTAGACTGTACTGTCATAATATTTCCCGGCTTTCATAAAGTCGGTTTTATTAAAATAATAATCGGCCAGTGCCAGGAATGTCCTTCCTTTCTGGTTTGAATTACTCGACCGTGACGAAGCGGATTTCTTGAAAAAACCGAGAGCCTCTTTTTCATTTCCCTCTTTCATTGAGAGATTTCCGAGAGCATAATATATCTGGTCAAGAAAATCCTTGTTCTTGGAATCCCGAAGCATTTTTTCAAGAACTTTTCGGATCTCCTTCGGGTTACCGGCATTTACATCAAAGACTCCGGCTATATTTATCTGGGCATTGAATTCCACATCGTAAGGCGGGTTCATTTTGGTAACTTCACGATAAAGAACGATAGCCCTCTCTGCATTTCCAGCCCTTTCGTTGAGCTGAGCCAGCAGGTAAGTAAGCCTGTACCTGGCACGTTTTCCTGATACAAGACTGATAGCCTCACTTAAAGGATCGACAGCTTCAGAGTATTTTTTTTGTTTTATGAATAAATCGGCAAGCGTTGAGTAATACATTGATTTTAACGACCTGGATGATTCATTTTTAATATCCATTTCATTAAGTGTACGGAACCCTTCAGAATATTTTCCTGTCTCGTTGTAAACTCTTGAAAGCCAGATTGCAGCTTCCTTTTTGATTTTAGGATCGTTAGCTTCCTTTATGCAAAAATCAAATACGGCAGTGGCTTCATTGTATTCCTGTTTGTAAAAGCGGGCCTTACCAATAAGCAGGTAGCTGTCGTCGACCCATTCATTATATTCTTTCCTGTCAAGAAGCGCCTGATCCTGCGGAGTGATTTTGGACCTGTCCTTTATTTTAGGTTTGGCAGTCATTGATTTTAAAGAGATCAGCTTTGATGCTTTCTGTATGGCCCTTTCCATATCGGACGAACACCTGGAAGGGGAAGCCGGATCGCTGTATTCAAATACCCGAAGCAATTCAGCATAATCTTCGGTATAGCCCTTGTTCACTTTTGCTACTCCGGATTTAAAGCTCTCGTTCCCGTTAAAGTATATGTTGTACCTGGAAGTCATGCTATGGTAAAACCTGCTTGAAGGGGTGTTCTTTTCAACCGAACAATTTGTCGGAAAGAATAACAGGCCCAAAAGCGCCAGATATTTATATGATGCTTTAACTGAAGGCAATAGATAACATTTAATACTATAAACTGACTTAAGGGGTCTATAGTATTTCAAAGGTAAATAAATTTGAGAAGCCGGGCCCTTTCAGACTGAAATTACTCTCTTGATTTCAGGAACCTCTTTCATGATGGCCTGTTCAACACCTGCTTTAAGGGTCTGCATGCTATACGGGCAGCCGTGACAGGCACCGGTTAGCTTTACCTTTACAGACATATCGTCTGCAACTTCAATCAGTTCAATGTCCCCGCCATCAGACTGCAGATAAGGTCTTACCCTTTCAAGCGCTTTTACAACGCGTTCCTTAATGAATTTTGATTCTGCCATATTTTATTTGTTTAATCCTACTTTTATTGTGGGCCTCAGATCCCTGTTCCTGAGGTTTACCTTTTCAATCACAACATCCGCAATCGTCATGAAGGCTTCGCCAGCAGGAGAATTCCCCAAAGCAACCGGTTCTCCCTTGTCGCTGCTTTCGCAAATGCTCTGAATAAGCGGTATCTGCCCAAGAAGCGGAACATCCGCTTTTTCTGCAAGCTTCCTGCCTCCTTCTTTCCCGAATATGAAATATTTATTGTTTGGCAATTCGGTCGGCGTAAACCACGACATGTTCTCAATAAGGCCGAGAACCGGGACATTGATCTTTTCGCTCCTGAACATGGCAATCCCCTTTACTGCATCGGCAAGCGCTACTTCCTGCGGAGTGCTCACGATTATTGCTCCGGTGACGGCTGTTTCCTGAACGAGTGTAAGATGGATATCGCTTGTTCCAGGAGGAAGATCGACAAGCAGGAAATCGAGTTCCCCCCATTCTCCCTGGACCATCAGCTGCTTTAGAAAACTTGAAGCCATAGGTCCTCTCCAGACAACTGCCTCGGCCGGGTCAACAAAAAATCCTGTTGAGAGAACCTTAACGCCATATTTTGTAAGCGGTACAATTATATCAGTGTCATTCACCCTTTTTACCTCAGGCCTGTATTTTTCGGCGTCGAACATAATCGGAACCGAGGGACCGAACACGTCGGCATCAAGGAGCCCGACCCTGTATTTTTTTCTTGCGAGCGCAATTGCCAGGTTAACGGCTACGGTTGTTTTGCCGACACCACCCTTACCGGATGAGATTGCTATGATATTCCGGATCCCGTGCAACGGATCGTCAGGTTTTGTATCGTGTTTCCCTACTATCTCCTTCGGCCTAATATCGATATTGGTTATTACAACATCCGGCCCCAAAGCTTCTTTAAGCGTTCGTACTATTGTACTTTTTATTGAAGAGATAAATGGATCATTTGATTTATCAGGGGTTATAGTCAATGATATACCGCTATCATTAAATGAGATTTCCGAAACCATTCCAAGGGAGACAATGTCTGTTCCTTTTTCGGGATGGATCACCTTTTTAAGAGCATTTATAACCTGATCTTTTGTAAACATAGAATTATTTTCCGGGTGTTATTTTTATTTAAATTAATTATAAACAACCTGCAATTTTACCACTTTTTTTTATTCCGGCAAAATGTTCATTTCAGTTCTTTCAGGGGATCCCAGAATTTTTCATCGAAGTCAGTAACCTGATCATCCTCGACGCTAAAGCCTTCATTTTCGAGAAGCTGCTGCATAGTAGTTGAATTGCCGAAATGGCGCTTCCCTGTGAGCAATCCTTTCCTGTTAACGACCCGGTGGGCCGGGATGAATTCAGGTCTCGAGTGGCATGAGTTGAGTGCCCAGCCTACCAAGCGGGCTGACCGGCCAGAGCCCAGGTATCGGGCAACTGCCCCATACGAAGTTATCCTGCCATACGGGATTAGTTTTGTCACTTCATAAACGCGTGAAAAAAAATCCCTGTTCTCAATTGATTTTTGTCGTGCCATCTTCGATGATCCTGTTTTTATCGAGCCTGAAGGCAAGATAGCATATTTTATGCCCCTCCTTCAGAAAGATGCTTTCATAATATGTCCTGATCGAAAGGATATCGTCACCAGGTTTTTCGCAATACAGATCACATGTAGCCGTGACAATTTCCAAACCGTTCTTTTCGACAAGCGATTTTGTATAATTGTAAAGGTCCGGATTATCTGTTTTAAGGTGAATTATTCCGTTGTTTTTAAGAAAAGTACGGTATTTGTTAAGGAACCACGGACAAGTGAGCCTTTTATTCGAATTTCGATTTTCAAGCTGGGGATCAGGAAAGGTCAGCCAGATCTCATCCACTTCATCCTCAGCGAAGAAAGAGTTTATAAATTCGATCCTGGTTCTGAGGAATGCCGTGTTCAGAAGCTTATTATCATCAGCCGTTCTTGCTCCCCGCCACATCCTGGAACCCTTGATGTCAACGCCGACATAATTATTTTTTGGAAAGCTTTTCGCAAGGCCGACTGTGTACTCCCCTTTGCCGCATCCAAGTTCAAGAATAACCGGATTGCCATTTCCGAACATCTCTTTATTCCATTTGCCTTTGATGTGGTGCTCCTTATCCAGGGGTGCTCCTGCTTCGGGTTGGATTACATTTATGAATGTTCCAAGTTCCGTCCACCTGGCCAGTTTATGCTTTGCCACCTGTCAAGATTTACCTTCCGGTTTTTTCAACCCTTATTCCAATATCATAAACGCCTGTAAGATCTTCAGCACGCATGCCATGCTGAATCTTGAAATGATAAGTGCCTTTAGCAGGGAAGAATACATTCTGCCTGTAAGGGAGCTTAAGTTCATGGATATCTCCGAAGCCTTCTCCGTACCAGCTTCCTTTTTCATCGGCAAGGTCATACTGAAGCGTGTCAGTGATACTTGTTTTCCCGTTCGGAGAAGTGGCTGTAACAAAGAGCCAGATATTGCGAAACGGATACTTTGAACCGGTCCGGATATTGAAAAAAATGTTAGTCCTGGTTGTCGAGTCATTGACAATTATCCTGAAGTCGGGGTTGTCGGAGAGACTCCAGGTTGCATTTGGCATTACTGCAGAATCAGTGAATATGACATTTTTGCTGCGCGTGCAGTTTAATGCAAGAATTGCCAGAACGGAAATAAAAAAGATGCTATTTGTTGTTTTTCTTCTCATTGAACCGCCTGTTTTTCCTTCGGTGTGAATGTTTATGCTGGTTATTGCCTGAGGGAGCAGGATCAAACCTTGTGAGGCTGTTATTCTCCAGAAGATCTTCCGAAACAGGAGCCATGTCCCATGATTCATCATGTTCCAGAAGCCTGTCTGCCTTGATCCCCTTTTTGTTCATGGCCTGTATTTCCCGTACTCTCTGCACAGGGATCGCAATCATGTTTGCCGTTGAGTGCGGGTCAGTGGTATACCAGTAAAGTGCTTTATGTACCTCCATTTTAAGGAAATATGCCGTAGCGTCGGTTGTCTCCAGGGGAATATCTCTGGGAGGAAATGATCTTTGCGCGTCAACGTAGCAATCTACCTCAAAATTGAGGCAGCATTTCAGCTTTCCGCATTGTCCGGCAAGCTTCTGCGGGTTGAGCGAGAGCTCCTGATATTTTGCATGAGTTGTTGTAACTGAGATGAAGTTAGTGATGTATGTCGAGCAGCAGAGTTCCCTTCCGCATGATCCTATTCCGCCTATTCTGCCTGCCTCCTGGCGTGCGCCGATCTGACGCATCTCTATCCTGACCTTGAATTCATCGGCAAGAACCTTTATCAGCTGCCTGAAATCTACCCTCTCGTCAGCGATATAATAGAAGATGGCTTTTGTTCTATCGCCCTGGTACTCAACATCGCCGATCTTCATGTTCAGCTTCAACTCTTCGGATATCTTTCTTGACCTGAGCATGGTAGTCGTCTCAAGTTTCTTTGCCTCTTCCCATTTCTGAATATCGACAGCCTTTGCTTTGCGATATACTTTCTTAATGTCATCAGGAGAAGGCTGGGTTTTGAGCTCCCTGAACTGTTCCCTGACAAGGTTTCCAACCATCGAAACCCTTCCGATATCATGACCGGGTGAAGCCTCAACAGCAACAACATCACCGATCTCGAGCCGCAGGCCGTTAACATTCCTGTAAAAGCCCTTTCTGGTGTTTTTAAAGCGGATCTCAACGATATCAAGACCGTCGGCAGCTTCCGGGATGTCGCTAAGCCAGTTGAAAGAATCAAGTTTATTGTACCCGGGCTTATATGTTATATCAGGCATGCGGATATCTTCACCCGTCTGCCCTTGTAATTCTTCATTCTCTGTCATAGAAGTAAATCAGTAACAATTACCGCGCAAAAGTAATGAATAATTGCATCAAATTCAATAATTCCGGTACATTCAGCGGATTAGCTTTGTCACTTTCAGTCCCAGGTCAAGGAAGATTATTTTTGCATTGCCGTTAGCTTCGACATGTGAATATGCAATGTTGAATTCATCGGTAAGCTGGCCGATGTTTTCCTGGTTTATAAATGGATGAAAATTTTTTGAAAAAGAGGCTTCTTCACCGGAAAGGAACACCAAGTCATTTTTAAGCTGGTCGAGTGAAAGCATCAGGTTCTCGCGCAGCAGCCTCAGGGAATATGAGATAAAATTTTTCTGTGCTTCCCTGCCTGTTCCGGCTATCTCTTCCGACCAGCTGATGACTGAGATGATATCCCTTTTCCAGGCAAAACGCATCAGCTTCTTGAATTTCTCAAGATTCTGAAGCGACGAGTCTTCGTGCTCGTGCAGCTCGGAAGCTCTGATTATATTACCGTTGGCTACCTTTGATATTTCCTGTGCTTTCTCCTTGCTGCAGTTATAAGTCTTTATAAGATAAGCGTCGATTTCACTGTCTGTGAACACGGGGATCCTTATCAACTGGCATCTCGAAACGAGAGTAGGAATTACCTTGTCGGGCTCGTCCGATACAAGCAGGAAAAGGGTCTTTTCCGGCGGCTCCTCGATCAGCTTCAAAAGCTTGTTGGCTGTCGCCAGATGCATTTTCTCGGGAAGCCAGATGACCATTATCTTGAAATCCGATTCGAAAGACTTGAGGTTGAGCTTTTTAATTATCTCGCCAGCCTCTGAGGCGAATATAAGCCCCTGGGCGTTGCCCACTTCTATTGAGTCGAGCCAGTTATTGATGGTAAAATAAGGAGAGCATTTTACAAATTCCCGCCACTCCTCAATATACGAATCGCTGACAGGCTCTGATTCCTTCTTGTTCTTAGTTACCGGGAACACGAAATGAAGATCGGGATGGATCATCTTTTCATATTTCACGCACGACTTGCAGGTACCGCAGGAATCGGTTTCACTCCTGTTCTCGCAGCTTACATATTTTGCATAAGCCAGGGCAAGCGCCAGGGAGCCGCACCCTTCAGGTCCGGTCAGAAGCTGGGCATGACTTACCCTTCCTTCCTTAACAGAACGGATAAGGTGGTCGATAGTCTCCTTATGCCCCGGTATATGCGAAAAATCCATTATCGAACTTTAAATACAATTACGGATTTGAAGATTATTCGATTGCTTTCATTGCACTGTCATAATCCGGCTCCTGGGTGATATCCGGAACAAGTTGGGTGTGAATCACCTTACCGGCCTCATCTATTACCACAATGCTTCTTGCATAAAGTCCTGCCAGTGGGCCATCTTTCATAAGCACGCCATATTTCTTGCCGAATTTCTCATCGCGGAATCCCGAAAGAGTGACAATATTGGTAATTCCTTCAGTAGTGCAGAATCGTCCGTGAGCAAATGGGAGGTCTTTTGAAATTGCCAGCACTTTTACGTTTTCTTTACCTGCAGCAAGCTGGTTAAATTTTCTGACCGAGGTTGCGCAGACTGAGGTGTCGAGGCTTGGGAAAATATTCAGGATAAGCTTTTTGCCCTTAAGTTCTGAAAGAGTAAGTGTTCCGAGATCTGATTTCACAAGTGAAAACTCAGGAGCTTTGCTCCCTTTTGACGGAAGGTTTCCGGATGTATTTACCGGGCTACCTTTAAACGCTGTCTTTGCCATAGTTTTTTTTCAAAATTAGTTAATCTTTTCAGTTCAGGAAACAAACGGTTCCTCTTTAAGGTTCAAACAGGATTGAATTGGAAGATTGCTGATCCTTAAATGCCGGATTAAAAATTTATTATGCCACTCAGTCATCCTGTTTGCATGAATTATTAAATAATTATCTTTGTCACTTTCCCTGTTTGGACAAAATACAAATAACCAAAAACCACTTTATATGAAAATGATCCAGGACTTCAATTTTAAAGGAATTAAAACAATTGTAAGGGTTGATTTCAATGTCCCGCTCGATAAGAAGACTTTCGTTGTTACTGACGATACCCGCATAAGGGGAGCATTGCCGACAATCAATAAGATAATAAAGGATGGCGGTTCAGTCATTCTCATGTCGCATCTTGGCAGACCCGAGGGAAAGATGGAGAAATATTCACTTAAACCTGTTCTTCCCGTTCTGGAAAAATATCTCGGGCAGAAAGTTCTTTTTGCCGACGACTGTCTTGGTGAATCAGCGGTTAAAATGTCTGCAGCACTGAAACCGGGCGAGGTTTTGCTTCTCGAGAATGTCCGGTTCTATCCTGAGGAGGAAGGCAAACCGATACTTCCGGAGACAGCAACTGAGGAGGAGAAGAAAGCTGCCAAGGCTGAGATGAAGCTGAAGCAGAAAGAGTTTGCAAAGAAACTGGCCAGCTATGCTGACGTTTATGTAAACGATGCATTCGGTACGGCCCACAGGGCTCACGGAACGACAGCAGTAATTGTCGATTATTTTCCAAAGGACAAAATCATGTTCGGTTTCCTTATCAACAGCGAGCTTGCTGCAATGGACAAGGTCCTGAATAATCCTCAGCATCCGTTCACCGCAATCATGGGAGGCGCAAAAGTTTCAGACAAGATCATGCTTATCGAGAACCTTCTCAACAAGGTCGATAATCTTATTATAGGCGGAGGCATGACCTATACATTCATCAAGGCTCAGGGAGGAAAGATCGGGAAATCACTCTGCGAGGAAGATAAGCTTGACCTGGCTCTTAAGATCATTGAAAAGGCAAAGGAGAAGAAAGTCAACATTTACCTGCCCGTCGACAGTCTGAATGCCGATAAGTTTGATAATGAAGCAAACACAAATGTGACTGCAGTTGATGCCGTACCTGACGAATGGCTCGGGCTCGACATTGCTGACAAGACTATAAAGGAGTTCTCCGAAGTAATTGGAAAATCGAAGACTATCCTCTGGAACGGACCTATGGGCGTTTTTGAAATGGAGAAATTTTCAAAAGGAACCACTGCTATTGCAAAAGCTATTGCAGCAGCTACCGAAAAAGGTGCATACAGCCTTATCGGAGGCGGCGATTCTGTTGCAGCCATCAACAAGAACGGGCTTGCCGACAAGGTCAGCTATGTCTCCACCGGCGGCGGCGCAATGCTCGAATATATGGAAGGGAAAAAGCTTCCGGGGATCACTGCCATAAGAGGGGAATAAAAAAAGGTACAATGGCACAACGGTGCAACGGCGACAAAACTCCCCTTTTGAAGGGGGGCTACCCTTTATACCCATCTTTTTTAATCATTTTGTTTTTTGTCAGGAGAGATTCCTCATTCCGCTGCGCTCCATTCGGAATGACAGCTAATTTTAGTATTAAAGGGAAAGGAAAGGCGATTCGCTCTGGCGAATCGCCTTTCCTTTCCCCCATACCCAGAAGAGTCCTGTCATTCCGAGCGTCAGCGAGGAATCACCATTTTCAACTCCAGAATATTTTTAAGGGGGTACATACAAATATGACCTCCTTAATTTTATAATTCCATTGATATTTACGGAAATAAGACTTCTTAAAATGCGTTATCTTTGCAGAGGTTATGAAGAGATACATCCTGATATTGTTCATTGCATTGTTTTTCCTGCCATCATGCAAGAAAACGGTTGATAATCCTACCTCAGGAACTGCTACAATTAATAATGTCCTGAAAATGGATCCGGTAATTCAGGACTATTATTCTTATGGATTTTTGTTCTCTGCAGGGAAGCTGGTTACATCGCATGGCACTCCTCCTCCGGATATTAATATTATCAACGACGGATCCCTGGGTAATCTGATATTTGAAGCAAATAACCTTGAAAATTCTTTTTATAGAGTTGGTCAATTTTCCAGTGCTGCTACAGCAAAAAGTGTTTTTGACAACCTGACAGCCCCTGCTGTAATGCAATGGGTTGCATCGGCCGACTCTCTAAAGGAAAACCAGATATGGCTCTACAAATCCGGGAATGATCATTATTCAAAGCTGAGGATTATATCGACCGTTTCCGAAGTAAGGGAAAGCAGGAATTATGCCGAGTGTACCTTTGAATGGGTATACCAGCCCGATGGCTCTTTAACCTTTCCCGGCAAATGAAACCGGGAATCAAAGACATGATATTCGATATTACTGATCAGGAGTCCTTCCATGATACAGCCATGAAGATTTTTGAATACCAGGCTGATAATAACATGGTGTATTCGGAATTTTTAAATGGGTTAAAGATCACTAAAGGGGATGTTAAAAAGATAGAAGAGATACCATTTTTCCCTGTCGAGCTTTTCAAAAACCACATGATCATTACCGGGAATCAATCACCTGCAAAAATATTCGAGAGCAGTGGCACAACGGGGGATTCCGTTAGCAGGCACTTTGTTACCGATACTAGCTTGTATGAAGAGAGCTTCTCAAAGGCGTTCAGGCTCTTTTACGGGGAACCCTCTGATTATGTAATTGCTGCATTGCTGCCATCATATTCGGAGCGAGAGAACTCATCGCTGGTTTACATGATGGACGGACTGATCAGGCAAAGCGGAAATCCCGCAGGCGGATTCTTTATTAATAATACTGATGATTTGATGGCCGGAATCAGGAAATGGAAGGTAGCGAAACAGAAAATTCTGCTTATGGGGGTAAGCTTTGCGCTTCTCGACCTGGCGGAACAGGAATCACCCGACCTATCAGGGGTCATCGTTATGGAGACGGGCGGGATGAAAGGACGGAGAAAAGAGATCACCCGTGCTGAGATGCATTCAATCCTTAAAGAAAAATTCAATATCACTGAAGTCCATTCCGAATATGGGATGACGGAGCTTCTGAGCCAGGCTTATTCAAAAGGGGAGGGGCTGTTCTATTCTCCACCCTGGATGAAAATACTGATCCGGGACCCTCAGGACCCTCTGTCGCTTCTCGATGAACCTTATAAGACAGGAGGTATTAATATCATCGACCTGGCAAATATCAACTCATGCTCCTTTATCTCGACGGGCGATCTTGGAAAGATGCATGAGGATGGCGGGTTCGAAGTTCTCGGAAGGTTTGACAACAGTGACATACGGGGCTGCAATCTGCTTATTGAATAATGCACAGCGGTTCATGGGCGTAAAATCTTAAAGGCAGATATTAAAAATCCCCTCCTCGGAGGGGGCGGGGGTGGGTTAAAAATATCTTAAAAACCCACCCCTTTCCCCTCCCAAGAGGGGATCAGAGTAGCGCATGACATTAAAGAAAACTACAACCCTAATTTTGTCTTTATAGCAGGTGGAATGCCCTTCTTATTCACCATAATAAAAATGGTCTTTGCCCTCACGTACTGCTCCGACATATACCAGTACCCGTTATAGGTACTTCTTTCGGTGCCCCACGAATTTTTTGTCTTATAATATTTTGTCCCGTTCTGGTCTTTTGAGATCCCTGTAAGGTGCATCAGATGATCGTCGGTTGTAGTGAAGTTTTCATAGCCTGCCTGCCTGATCTCCTGCGTGATGTTCATTTCAGGACCAGGTCCGGCTGGAGACTGAGGTGCTCCAAATGATGTACCCTGAGCCGGATCCCTGTCAGGTCTTGGCCTGTTTGACATTGGTCCCCTGTCGGGGGTTTGGTTCAGGGGCATGATTGCATATCCGTTCTGGCGCGAAAAGCCGCTCTCGCTTTCATCGCCGTCCCAGTTAACTGTATATCCATTATTGAATGAAAAATCCATAATTTGAATCAGCTCATCCAGCGGTACATTGTAAAACCTTGCCATTGTCCAGTTATCAGGCACTTCCAGGATACCCTGGGTATAGAAAGGGAAATGCGTGAATGATGTAATTTCGACATAATCATCAGGATTGATACCAAGGCTTGCTGCAAAACTTTTTGGAGTATAGGTCACGCCTTTATATGTAAAGCTCTCAGGAACTTTTCCCAGATAGGTATCAAGAACATCATTTACGATCTGGAAATACTGGGGGCTCTCTTTTTTAAGCTCAACAGGAACTGCGGCGACAGCATTGATAAACTCCTGCAATTCAGTATGATTATGAGTAGGTGATCCATAATTGAGGCCGGTATAAAATTCATCAGGTACTATTCCATACTCTGAAAAAATTCTAAACCAGTCATGTGAAAGACCCCCGGGACCTGTGTTTCCTTTTCCCCTTCTAAGGTAGTTGTCTTTAAGCCTGTCGATGTAATTATTCCTTATAATAAACATCTCCGAAAGGTCATAATCTCCTTTTCCCATGCGAAGCAGTTCAGATTCGATAAATGATGTGGTTGCAAAGCACCAGCATGTTCCTGTTGCCGACTGGTTCTTAACCGAAGTAGCCTTCAGGTCGACAACCGGAGTAAACTTGTACCCCTCTTCGACTTTTGCAGGCTGTGCAGGCTGAACCGGCTTTTCCTGTGCCAGTGACGGGAGGATTACAAATATCAGGGAAACAATTAAAGAAATCAGTTTTTTCATGGTGAAGAGATTAAAAGGGTTTCAATTTAAAAGGGAGAACATTTTAAAAACAGGATGCCAAGCTAATAAATTATTATATGAGTATCGGTAATCAATAACATGCTTTTGTTGATTTTCTTCGTTTGCCCCTTACCCTAAAGGGTGCGAAGAAAATCAATTACTCCCTTTAGGGCTGGGGCAAATAATTGATTTTCAAGCATAATATTTGTTTTATTATTGATACCAGATAGTCATAAATTATTATATGATAATTAATGACGGAATTCATCATTTAACATTCATGTTAAATCTTTTTGCGCATTTTGACAATATCATAGGAATGATCAATCCATTTGAGAACCTCGGTGTCGGGGACAGATCCATCAATCATAACGGTGTTCCAGTGTTTTTTGTTCATGTGATAGCCCGGAACCACCGAGCTGTATCTTTCCCTTAATTCGAGGGCCAGTGCCGGGTCGCATTTAAGATTCAGGGAGAGTTCGCCATCAAGATTTGCAAGGAGAAAGATCTTGCCCGATCTCTTGAATACAAGAGTGTCCTCGCCAAACGGAAAACTTTCTGTCACATCTTTCTTTGAAATACAATAATCACGGATTGTCTCAATATTCATCTGAGAGTCGGGTAAAAGGCATTCTCGATATGTTCGACCTTGAATGATTCTCCGTCTGAAATGACAGTGATGAGATCAAAACGGCACTCCTTTTGAACGCCATACCGTTGGACGTACCTGTCGGCGCAAAATACCAGAGACCGTTGTTTTTCCTTTGTAACCGCAGATGCCGGAGACATAATGAAATCCTCCGACCTGGTTTTTACTTCGACAAACACGGTATAATCTTTATTCTCGGCAATGATGTCAACTTCAAGCTTGCCTGCCTTCCAATTGCGTTTCAGTATCTTGTAGCCGGCCTTCTCGAGGTGAGCGGCAGCTTTATCCTCGCCCTGGCGGCCGAGATCATGGGATTCAGCCATATTATATCTCGATAAGTTTGTTTCGGATGGCAAACAGGATAAGACTGGCTGTGTTCTTCGAATTGGTTTTTCCAAGAAGGTTTGCCCGGTGCTTATCTACTGTACGCTTGCTTATAAAGAGGGCCTCTGCAATTTCCTGGTTTGACAGTCCTTCGCATATTTTAAGAAGTATCTCCTTTTCGCGCTTTGAAAGATTTGCAGATTTTGTCTCATGCTCGCGGTGTTTTATCTTCTGGATTACATGATAAAGCAATTCCTGCGAGAAATAGCTTCCTCCCTTAACAACAGTCAGGATTGCATCCCTGACTTCGGAGATATCGGAATCCTTCAGAAGAAATCCCTTAGCACCGGCATCAACCATCTTGTAGTAATATTCTTCTTCACCATACATGGAGAGTGCTATTATACTTATGTCGGGACACATCTTGATTCCCTTCCTCGTAGCTTCGATCCCATCCATTTCCGGCATACTTATGTCCATCAATGCAATATCGGCCTTAACTGATTTCAGCAATTTCAGGAATTCCTCGCCATTGGATGCCTCGCCGGCAACTTCAAAATCAGGGAATGAATTTAGCAGGATTTTTAATCCGTTTCTAAAGAGCTGATGATCGTCAGCAATTATGATCCTTATCTTGTTCATTTAATCTATTGTCAGAAATCTTTATCACTCAATAACTTTTATCAGCGCACTTGTTCCTTTCCCCGGAGTGCTTTCAAGAATGAAAACTCCCTCGACTGTTTTTACGCGCGTTTCAATGTTTGACAGGCCCATTCCCTTGTTATCTTCAAGGCTGAGGCTTGATGTGTCAAACCCTCTTCCATTATCATAAAACTGCAAGGTAACAATTTTTTCATTTTTGTTTAATTCGATTTCTATCCTTGATGCGCCGGAATGGCGTATGGAATTGTTAATTAATTCACAGGCGGCTCTGTATATGACTACCTCTTTGTCATTCTCGAGCCGAACATCTTCCATATTCGATTTGAAGTCGATCTCTATGGCTTTTGTCTGGTTGATCTTGGATGTAAAAGCGCTGATGGCACTGGCAAGACCGAAATTGGTAAGGACATGAGGGCTCAGATTATTGGAAATATCCTTAATAGTGCTGATAGCCTCATTTATGAGGTAATTGGTATTATTCAGGATAACCACACCCGAAGAATCACTTATCCGGGGACTAAGAGACGACAGCGACATCTTGACTGTCGAGAGTATTGGCCCGAGACCGTCATGAAGATCTTTTGCAAATCTTCTTCTTTCATTTTCCTCAGTGCTTATTATGGCATTCAGCACTCTCTTTTCCGTACGTGTGCGGTCTGTTTCAGCTCGTTTCAAAGAAAAAAATATTTCCCTGATCAGGATTACTCCAAAAATAATAAGGAAAGAGATCAGAACTCCTATCCACTCATCTATCATCTGCCAGGTCACCGAAGGTGTGCCTCTGAAGAACTCAAAGAACTGAATTATTTTGCGCACAGCCATGAATACAAATGCAAGGGATAAAAGTATCCAGGACAGCCTGTATTTTGTCAGCTTCATGAAACTCAGAGCAACTGAAGCTGCAATTATCTGCAGTACGATTGATATCACCAGGGCGATAAGTCTTATCATAATATCAGCGATTTTTACAAAAATAGGAGTTATTTAATTAATGGAGTAAAGATTGTCTTGCAAGTCTTGCAAGTCTTGCAGGTCCGGGTGGTTGCAGGTTGCCCTCGTCCCTTTATACCTTCATGCCTTCTCACCATTGCACCGTTACGCCTTCGCTGAAGCTTCGGCGTACAAAGTGTACCATATTTATTACCTTTGAAACTTCATTTTAAAAGCTATGCGGTTAATATACAACGCCGGAATTTTTTTTTACAGCGCCATTGCATGGATCATTGCTCCGTTTAATCAAAAAGCGCATGCGTGGGTAGATGGACGAAAAAACTGGTTTAATTCATTGAAGCAGAAAGTCATTCCGGGAGAAAAATATATATGGATACACTGTGCATCCCTTGGAGAATTTGAACAGGGAAGGCCGGTGATTGAATCGCTGAAAAAAGAGAAACCTGCCTGCCATATACTGCTAACTTTTTTCTCGCCGTCAGGTTATGAAATAAGGAAGGATTATCCACTCGCAGATATTATATGTTACCTGCCTTACGATACACTCCGGAATGCTGAAAAGTTCATCTCTCTTGTGAATCCTTCCATTGCCATTCTTGTGAAGTATGAATTCTGGGACAATTTTATTTCTGCCATTTACAGGAAGCACATTCCGCTCTATCTGATCTCCGGGATATTCAGAAAGGAGCAGCATTTTTTTAAATGGTATGGCGGCTTCTTCCGGAAGATGCTCAGGAAATTTACCAGGATCTTTGTCCAGGACAAGGAATCATCCGATCTCCTTGGATTAATAGGTATAACTAATGTAGTTGTCGCAGGCGATACGAGGTTCGACAGGGTTGCCGAGATCGCAGCAAGGGCAAAAGAGATACCGCAGATTGAATTGTTCAGGGGAGATCAGAAGCTTTTTCTCGCCGGTAGCAGCTGGAAGCAGGATGAAGAGATCATTGCAAGGTATATTAATTTGCATCCTGAAACTATGAAGTGGGTTTTTGCCCCTCATGAAATTGACAGGGAAAATATTGAGAGGCTGGAAAAATTATTTACCGTAAAATGTGTCAGGTTCTCTGGTTTCAGTGATGAATCAAAAGATGCCAGAGTAATGATCATGGATAATATAGGGATGCTTTCCTCGGCTTACCGGTATGCAGGTATAGCTGCCGTTGGAGGCGGTTTCGGAAAGGGGATACACAATATTCTGGAACCCGCATGCTGGAGCATCCCGGTTTTGTTTGGGCCCAACTACGGAAAATTTCGCGAAGCTGTTGATCTGATAAACCTGGAAGGTGCAAAATCTTTTAATGATTATCCGGGCTTTGAAGAGATCCTTGACAGATGGATCTCTGATGCAGCACTTTACCAGAAAGCTGCAGCGCTGGCAGGCGAATATATTAATAAAAACATGGGAGCCACCAGCCTTATCATGAAAGAAATCGTGTGAAATATATTAACAAGAGATATTCATAACTTGTTAATAACTAATCTTTTGAAATTCAAAAGGATCATTCAAAGAGATGTAAATTAATCCGCCCGGAATCGACAGAAATATAGTTTTCTTTTAATCGGATAATCAATTAATTATGATAATCAAGTCAAAAAAATTATTAATCCTAATCCTAATTTTATGATGAAACATTACAAGTTTTTATTAACGATGTTGTTATTGCTGGTCGTCCCGTTCATTATGTATGGCCAGGGAGCAACAACGTCTTCAATGAGCGGAAAGGTGCTTGACAGCAAGGGAGAAGCTCTTACTGGTGCAAGTATCGTTGCAATCCACGTACCTTCAGGGACTCAGTATGCTACCAATACTGATAATTCCGGAAACTATCGCATTCAGAATATGCGTATTGGCGGGCCTTATACAGTGAAAGTCTCCTTTATCGGATATGCTGCAAGCAGTTATACCGATATTATATTGAAACTTGGTGAAACTTATATCCAGGATGCAAAGCTGGGAGAGGCAACAACGACCTTGCAGGAGGTTGTTGTAACAGCCGGCTTTAAAAATTCCATCTTAAGTTCAGCGCGGTCAGGCCCGCAGACAAACGTGAGCAACCGTGACCTGACTACTCTTCCTTCGATAAGCAGGAGTCTTACCGATTTCACAAAGTTCACTCCCCAGGCACAAGGAAATTCATTCGGCGGACGTGACGGACGTTTCAATACCATAACCGTCGACGGTGCTGCATTTAACAATAACTTTGGATTAAGCAGCAATCCTCTTCCCGGTGGAGAAGCACAGCCCATCTCTCTTGATGCAATTGAAGAAGTATCTGTGAACGTTGCGCCATACGACATTCGCATGTCTAATTTCACCGGTGCAAGCGTCAATGCTGTTACCAAAAGCGGCGACAACACATTTAAAGCATCGGTTTATACGTATCAGCGTCCGAAATCATTTACGGGCAACAAAGTTGATACATTTATCGTTGCAGGTGCCCATACCAGGAGCCAGCAAACATATGGCGGTCGCGTTGGCGGCCCCATTATTAAAGACAAACTCTTTTTCTTCCTGAGCGGAGAATATGAAAAAGTTTCTGTGCCGGGTGTAGACTGGAAACCAAGCACCGATGGTGTTGCCAATGCTAACCAGATGATCTCGCGCACAACCGAGGCCGACATGCTTGCTGTCAAGAATTACCTCATGACGACATACAATTATGATCCGGGTAAATACAAGGATTTTGATCCGTTCCATAATCAGAACCATAAGGTTCTTGCAAGGATCGACTGGAATATCTCACAGAATCACAAGTTCACTTTAAGATACAATGATGTTGTTGGTACTTCTGACCAGCAGACTAACTTCAACAGTGGTCCGCCGAACAACGCTAAAAACTCCGGTCGTATCAGCAGCCAGTCTCTGGCCTTTTCAGGTGCCTTTTATGGATTCCAAAACACAGTGCGTTCAATAACAGGTGAGTTAAACAGCACTTTCGCTAAAAAATTCGCGAATAAGCTGCTTGCCAGCTACACACATATACAGGATACCCGGACAAGCCCTTCATCTCCTTTCCCGTTTGTTGATATATGGCAGGGTGGTGACCAGTACATGTCGTTCGGATATGAGCTTTTCAGCTATAACAATAATGTGGTCAATAATACATTAAGTTTTACAGATAACTTAACCATTAACCTTAACAGGCATACGATTACTGCAGGAGCTTCATTTGACCGTCTTTTCTTCCTTAACTCATACATCCGCGAAGGAACGTCATACTATCGTTACGCTTCAGTCAACGATTTTCTCACAGGTGCAAATCCTACCGGATTCGGTATTACTTATGGATATAACGGAAATGATGCACCGGGTTCTGAGCTTACTTTTGGCGTCGGAGCTCTTTATGCACAGGATGAATGGAATGTTCTTCCCAATTTAAAAGTAACCTATGGAGTGCGTCTTGAAAAAACCTTCTATTTTGATAAGATGCAGAACAATCCGGCAATTTCAGCTCTTACATTTGCCGATAACCAGAAAATTGATGTCAGTTCATGGCCAAAATCTACACTGCTGGCATCTCCCCGCCTTGGTTTCAACTGGGATGTTAAGGGTGACCGTTCACTGCAGGTTCGCGGAGGATCAGGTCTCTTTACCGGATTATTACCATTTGTATGGTTTACAAACCAGCCGACTGCTTCTGGTCTGATACAGATTCCTGAAATAGGATGGAGCACAACCAGTGGCGCGGCTAACCTTGTCGGACTGGCATTCAATCCTGATTTTAAAGCACTTATTGCCAGCAAACCTGCCTTGTTCCCGCAAAGCCCAAGCACACTGCCCAGTGGATCATCATTGGCACAGGTGGGTAAAAATTTCAAAATGCCAAGAGTATGGCGTTCAAACATAAGCTTTGACGTTGAATTACCATGGAATATGGTATTCACGGGAGAAGCTATGTATTCCAAGGACATAAATGCTGTTAAACAGGTCAATATCAACGAAGGAGCTCCGGCAGGATATATGACTGGTCCTGACAACCGTCCCTACTGGACAACAGCAGGAAGAACAGTTGTAAGCACTGTATCCTATGCCATGCAGCTTGAGAACACAAAAGAAGGGTATCAGTATTCATTCACTGCCCAGCTGACCAAAAATTTCAGCAAAGGACTTTCAGGGATGTTTGCCTATACTTATACCATGGCCAAGGATATTACCTCAAATCCTGGCTCTTCGGCATCTTCCGCTTTCTCTTCAAACACTGCAGTTGGCAGTCTGAACGATCCGGGGTTAAGCTATTCAGGTTTTGCCACACCTCATAGGCTTATTGGCAATATCTCCTACAGGATCGAATATGCCAAATTCTTTGCAACAACTATTTCAGTGGTTTACCAGGGATATCAGACAGGCCGCTGGTCCTATACCTACTCCAATGACCTCAATAACGACAATATGTCATCTGATCTGATGTATATCCCCAAAACTGCTGATGAAATTAATTTTGCTGCTGCCAGTGGTATGACTGCTCTTGATCAGCAGACTGCTTTCTGGAATTATGTCAATAGTAATAAGTACCTGAGCAGTCGGAAAGGTCAGTATGCTGAACGTTTCGGACAGCTTCAGCCATGGCTGCACAGGTTTGATGCAAAATTTGTTGAGGATGTTTTCTCAAACTTCGGAACCAGTCGTAAATATACTCTCCAGTTTACAGTCGACATATTGAATATAGGTAACCTTCTTAATAATAAATGGGGCGCATATACCTATAATCCGTTGGCAAGTTATGATAACGTTCGCCCGCTGGCTGTTGTTACAAAAGGTACCAATACAACGGCTCCGGTTTACAAGCTTAATGCAACATCGTTAGATAATTTTACGGCTCTGACGACTCTCAGTAAGAGCATAAGCACATCAAGCACCTGGGGTTGCCTTCTTGGCTTCCGCCTGATTTTCTAGAAAAAGATGCTTAATTTTTTAAGGGGTTATCTTTCAGATGACCCCTTTTTTTATTTTCAATAAACTACTGACTAAAACTGTAAGATTCTTCGCTTCGCTCAGAATGACAAGAGTCTCGTGTGTGGAGAGTTGAAGGGGGAGGTTGGAGGCAATGCCTCCAACCTCCCCCTTCTTCAGGAAAGTACTCTTTATACACCTATATTTTGAAATCCTTTAGCCACAAGGTAACACAGAGTAAATGTTTAATTGATAAAGAGATTCCTAACGCTCGGAATTACAGTGTTGTTTTAGGTAATAGGGAAGCATAGGCGTTTCGCCAAGGCGAAACGCCTATGCTTCCCTTCCTTTATAACAAATGAATTGTCATTCCGAATGAATCCGCCTGCAGGCGGAGGAATGAGGAATCTCCCCTGACATAAATGGAATGATTAAAATGATGTGTATAAAGTGTTGCTTCAGGAACACAGGTATCTGTCATTCTGAGCGAAGCGAAGAATCTCCTTCCTTTTCACATATTGTAATGTTAGTAGTGTTTCCAACAAACAAAATTCTTAGCACCCATTAATTCGCAGATTATTAATGACTTTATATTTACTGTTAAACAACTGGGAATGTGCGAAGCTCATAATATGCAGAAATACAGGCACTAACGGACGGTTCATAACTATATCTGCAAATGTTAATAAACTTAAAAATATTGTCTTGCATCAAGAATAATGCTTAACTAATTTAGCAATTACCCGCTTTAAAAATCAGTGGCCGCTTAATCTCATTAGAATCAGAGAATAACAGAATTATATTTTAATATATGGGAGAACTTTTTGTCCAGGAATCAACTATTGCATCTGAGAAAGCAAAAGATGAACAGCACCCCTCCGGTTCTCAGAAAATAGTTGGTGGGAAGGCTAATACCAAAACTTATTCTCACGACGAGGCGGTTGAAGCAAGTATTGAATATTTCAGAGGCGATGAACTTGCTGCAAGAGTATGGGCAAACAAATATGCGCTGAAAGACTCATATGGAAATCTATTTGAAAAGAGTCCGGACGATATGCATCATCGTATTGCACGAGAGATTCACAGAATCGAGCTTAAATACAAGAACCCACTTACGGAGGAGCTTATTTACAGAGTACTTAAGGATTTCAGGTACATTGTACCTCAGGGAGGGCCAATGACTGGTATTGGCAATGATTATCAGATCGCTTCACTGTCAAATTGTTTTGTTATCGGCAATGAAGGAACATCCGACTCTTACGGTGGCATAATGAAGATCGACCAGGAACAGGTTCAGCTGATGAAAAGACGCGGCGGCGTAGGCCACGACCTGTCTCATATCCGGCCAAAAGGAACGCCGGTGCTCAACAGTGCCTTAACATCTACCGGTGTGGTTCCTTTCATGGAGAGATATTCGAACTCAACCCGCGAAGTTGCTCAGGACGGCAGGCGGGGGGCACTGATGCTTTCAATATCGATCAAGCATCCCGATTCAGGAAAATTTATCGATGCCAAGCTTGAAAGCGGCAAAGTGACGGGTGCAAACGTGTCGGTCAAGATGACAGATGAATTTATGAAGGCTGTAGAGGGAAAGACGATCTTCAGACAGCAGTACCCGATAGTCTCTGATAATCCGAAGTTCGTTAACGACATTGACGCCAGCAGTCTCTGGGATAAGATAATCCATAATGCATGGAAATCGGCCGAACCAGGAGTCCTCTTCTGGGATACAATTATCCGGGAAAGCGTTCCTGATTGTTATGCCGACCTTGGATTTGCCACCATCTCAACAAACCCCTGCGGCGAAATACCATTATGTCCGTACGACAGCTGCCGTCTTCTCGCAATCAATCTTTTCAGCTATGTAAAGAATCCTTTTACTGAAACTGCCGAATTTGATTTCGAACTCTATAAGGAACATGTCGGCCTCGCTCAGCGAATGATGGATGATATCATCGATCTTGAACTTGAAAAAATAGACGTCATAATCAATAAGATAAACGGCGATCCTGAAAATGACGAGCTGAAAAGAGTCGAACGGAACCTCTGGAAAAACATAAGGAAAAAATCAGAAGAGGGAAGAAGAACAGGTATTGGGATAACAGCTGAGGGAGATATGCTTGCCGCACTCGGATTAAGATACGGGGCACTCGAAGCAACGGACTTCTCTGTTGAAGTGCATAAAACGCTTGCTCTTGAAGCATATAAATCATCAACCTACCTTGCAAAGGAAAGGGGATCATTTACAATTTATGACGCCGAAAGGGAGAAGAATAACCCATTCATCCTGAGGATGAAAGAGGCAGACCCGGTAATGTATAACAACATGGTTAAGTTTGGCAGAAGGAATATTGCACTGCTTACCATCGCCCCGACCGGAACCACAAGCCTGATGACCCAAACCACCTCCGGCATTGAACCAATCTTTTCCGTATTCTATAAGCGCAGAAGAAAAGTAAATCCCAACGACCAGGATGTCAAAGTCACATTCAGAGATGAAATCGGCGATTCATGGGAAGAATTTAATGTATTCCATCATAAGTTTGTCGATTGGCTGAAGCTCAATGGCTATGATCCGAATGATATCACAAGGATGAATGATGATGAAATTGAAAAGATAATTGCAAAATCACCATATTACAAAGCAACAGCAAATGATGTCGACTGGGTCGCAAAGGTCAGGATGCAGGGCGCAATCCAGAAATGGGTAGACCATTCAATAAGCAGCACAATAAACTTGCCTGCCGATGTTAAGGAAGAACTGGTCAGCGAACTATACATGACTGCCTGGAAATCGGGATGCAAGGGAGCGACTGTATACCGCGACGGATCAAGGGACGGAGTTCTTATCACCGGGAAGCCGGAAGCCAGGGCAGAAAGACCAAAACGCCCGAAAATCCTCGATTGCGACGTGATCAGGTTCAACATAAGTGAGGAAAAATGGGTCGCCTTCGTAGGGCTGAAAGACAGCAGGCCATACGAAATATTTACAGGTCTTGCCGATGAAGAGATTTTCCCAATCCCAAAAAGCATCACGAAAGGGCAGATCATCAAAATGAAGAATGATGACGGAAAAACACGGTACGATTTTCAGTATACAGACAGATATGGCTATAAAAAAACCATCGGAGGCTTATCCCATATGTTCAAGCCTGAGTTCTGGAACTATGCCAAGCTTATCTCCGGGGTGCTAAGGCACGAGATGCCAATTGCTGATGTCGTAACACTCATTCAGTCACTGAATCTCGACAGTGAATCAATCAATAACTGGAAGAATGGCGTGGAAAGAGCTCTCAAAAAATACATTCCGAACGGAACAAAAGCAAAGGGGAAATGCGAATGCGGTTCTGACAACCTGGTTTACGAGGAAGGTTGCCTGATATGCAAAGACTGTGGTTCCTCCAAGTGCGGATAATAATATTATTTTTTCCGGGCTGCTCTGACGACCACACGCCTCAGCCATGGTTTCTTTATTTTCTTGTCAAACAAAGGGATCATGTAACCATGTGAAAATTTTATATCAAACCCGTACTTCTCAAGAAGCGGGGTAAAGATCTCTTCATCACTATGCTTATGATAGGTACATAATGCTATCTTCAACGGCATGTTCCCCGACAGGAATTCTTTAGCACCATTCAGCACTTTCTGCTCAAAGCCCTCAACATCTATTTTCAGGAAGGTGATATCGTTCTTCAGGGCAAGGAGGGTATTGAGGCAGATATTCCTGCCACCATCGGCATCAGATACATATTTTGTTATGATCTCAACTTTATCCTTCCATGGCGCGAATGTGGCTTCAAGTGCTTTTATCCACTCCCTGTCATAATCAATCAGATAGATTTTTTTGACTTTCTCAATCTGTGATAACGAGAAGTTGCCTTCCGAGGCTCCAATGTCAGCAATCACATCATCTTCTCCAATCGGAAAATCATCAGACAGATAGCAGTGCGGGCAGGCCGGATCCTGTTCTTTCGACAGAGCCGCAAAAGCCCTTCTGACTTTTGCACTGCCCCATCCCTTTTTAAAATATAATCTCTTGCCGTCCTGGAGCACATAACGCATCCCGTTTGATTTATCAAGGAACACTTCAACATTTTCAGGCGGATAGCCTGAATCAAACGGGTACGGGAAAAGTGAAACGGGATTATTTCCAAGGTAATCAAGTATCTCCCTGTGTTCATCATTGATCTTGTCGGGCGGGAGGCTTGAAAAATGACTTAATATTTTTTTCCGCACTTTCCTTTTAAGAAGAATGGTCCTTACGGGCTTTGGAACCAGTACGCGGTAAGCAAGGAATATATATTTATTCATTTTTTCAGGATGCCAAGCTCCCTTCCGATCTTCTCAAAGGAGCTGATTGCTTTATCGAGATGCTCCTTTTCGTGGGCTGCCGAAAGCTGAACCCTTATCCTGGCCTGTCCCTTTGGAACAACAGGATAATAGAATCCTGTAACATAAATACCCTCCTTAAGGAGCTTTGCGGCAAAATCCTGTGACAATTTCGCATCATACAGCATTACAGCACATATCGCAGATTTCGTGGGCTTAATGTCAAAGCCGAGATTGGTCATCCTGCTTATAAAGTATTCAGAGTTTGCGTGGAGCTTGTCCTGGAGCTCATTCGTCTCAGTCATCATTTCAATCATTTTGATGCCGGCAGCTGCAACAAGCGGCGGAATAGAATTTGAGAAGAGATAGGGACGCGATCGCTGGCGCAGGAGTTCAATGATCTCCTTCTTTCCGGTGGTGAATCCGCCAATGGCTCCGCCAAATGCTTTTCCAAGGGTCCCGGTAATAATTTCGACCTGCCCGGGAATATTATAAAGTTCAGTTACGCCTCTTCCGGTTTCTCCAACCACCCCGGCAGAATGAGATTCATCTACCATTACCATTGCGTTGTAGATGTTAGCCAGCTCTACAATCTTCTTCAGCGGAGCTACATTACCGTCCATTGAAAATACGCCATCAGTGACAATAAGCCTGAAACGCTGAGCCTGTGCAAGCTTAAGCTGTTTTTCAAGGTCGTTCATGTCGGCATTTTCATAACGGTATCTCTGGGCTTTGCAGAGCCTGACGCCGTCAATTATTGATGCATGGTTAAGCGAATCAGAAATAATTGCATCTTCTTCGGTAAGAAGGGGTTCAAATACGCCGCCATTGGCATCAAAGCAGGCTGCATATAAAATGGTATCTTCAGTATTGAAGAATTTCGCAATCTTCTTTTCCAGTTCCTTGTGAAGATCAGTGGTACCGCAGATAAACCGCACCGATGACATCCCGTATCCATGATCGTCGAGAGCTGATTTAGCTGCATCGATAAGCTGGCGGTTATCGGAAAGGCCAAGGTAATTGTTTGCACAGAAGTTAAGGACCTTCTGCCCGCTGTCGAGGGTTATCTCAGCCCCCTGGGGAGAAACAATTACTCTTTCATTCTTGTATAAACCGTTTTCCTTTATCTCGTTAATAATGTTAACCAGATGTTTTTGATAATTAATGTACATAGTATATTATTTAATATCTCCCTTTGTGCGCCTTTGTGGTTAATATTTTTTACCACTAAGGGACACAAAGGATTAAAATAAATTAATCCCAATTCAGGATAACTTTGCCGCAGTTTCCCTCTTCCATTGCATCGAATCCCTTCTGGAAATCGTCAATAGGAAATCTGTGAGTGATGATTGGCTCGAGGTTGATTCCACCGATGATCATCTGTTCCATTTTGTACCAGGTCTCCCACATCTCCCTTCCATAAATACCTTTCATAGTTATTGCCTTGAATATAATATCGCTCCATGGCACTTCAAAATTAGAGGGGAGAAGCCCAAGCAGTGAGATGCTTGACCCGTTGTACATGTTGCTGATCATTTCTATAAAAGCCTTTGGTGATCCTGACATTTCGAAACCTATATCAAACCCTCTCATCCCCAGTTTCTTAACCGCATCAGATATCTTTTCACCCTTTGACGGGTTGACAGTGAGCGTTGCTCCCATTTTCCTTGCAATATCAAGCCTGTAATCGCTCAGGTCGCTGGCGACGATGAAGCGGGCGCCTGCAAATCTTGCGATTGCAATAGCCATGCTGCCTATTAATCCCGAACCTGTGACTAAAACATCTTCACCAAGAAGCGGGAAGGATAGTGCTGTATGAGTGGCATTTCCGAACGGATCCATTATAGAAGCCCACTCATCAGATATCCTATGATCGAGAAGGATCACATTTGAAGCAGGGACTTTTACATACTCGGCAAATGATCCGTCAATATTAACACCTATACCTACCGTGTTCTCACAGACATGTTCTTTTCCGCGCCGGCAGTTGCGGCAATGGCCGCATGCAATATGCCCTTCGCCGGTAACCCTGTCGCCGATGTGGAGATTTGCTACGCCAGCCCCCATTTTTTCTACATAACCCATATATTCATGGCCTATCACCATTGGCGTCTTTATGGTTTTCTGCGACCATGCGTCCCACATGTAAATATGAAGGTCAGTGCCGCATATTGCCGATTTCTTAACCTTTATTATCACGTCGTTGAGTCCGGGTTCAGGAACAGGAACCTCCTGCATCCATAACCCTTTTTCCGGACGGGCTTTTACCAGTGCTTTCATCTTTTTCATACCAGGAAATTTTTAAACGGAAACGTGTTTTAGCATTACCACAAATTTAATACAAATCTGCTGTCCAAAACCTGATTAATGCCATATCTGTTATTTATATGAGCGTTTGCCTATCTTTGCATTTATTAAAAAAGACTATTGAATTATGCAGCAAGTACGAGTACGTTTTGCCCCAAGCCCGACGGGTCCTCTGCATATCGGAGGCGTAAGGACAGCTCTTTATAACTACCTTTTTGCCAGGAAGAACAATGGAACATTTATTTTAAGGATCGAGGATACTGACCAGACCAGGTTCGTCGATGGTGCAGAGGAGTATATAATGGAATCCCTGAAGTGGTGCGGAATAACCGTGGATGAAGGGATAAATGAGGGAGGAAAATATGGTCCTTACCGTCAGAGTGACAAAAAGGATATTTTCAGGCAATATGCAGATCTTCTGATTGATAAAAATGATGCCTATTATGCCTTTGATTCACGGGATCAGCTCGATAAGCTGAGAAAGGATGCAGATAAAGAGGGGAAGACCTTCATCTACAATGCATCGGCAAGAAATAGCCGTCAGAATTCCCTTTCGTTGCCTGAGGCTGAATGGAAGCAGCGTCTGAAAGATGGCGCACCTTATGTCATACGTTACAGGATGCCATTGAATGAGGATATTCATTTCGACGATTTAATACGAGGCCATATTGTTGTGAACACAAGTACCCTGGACGATAAGGTGCTGTTTAAATCGGACGGTATGCCCACCTATCACCTGGCTAATATAGTTGATGACCACCTTATGGAGATTAGTCATGTTATCCGAGGTGAAGAATGGCTTCCTTCACTGCCTCTTCACATAATGCTTTACCGGTCGTTTGGATGGGATGCCCCGCTGTTCGCACACCTTCCGCTTCTCCTTAAACCCGACGGGGAAGGGAAGCTTAGCAAACGGGACGGCGATAAGATGGGATTTCCTGTTTTCCCGCTCTACTGGCCCTATGGAGAAACTGCCAAAGGATACCGCGAGGAAGGATATTACCCTGAGGCATTTATAAACATGCTTGCCTTGCTGGGATGGAACCCGGGAACAGAAAAGGAGATATTCAGCATGAGCGAGCTAATTGATGCATTTTCAATTGACAGGGTACATAAATCAGGCTCAAGGTTTAATCCTGAAAAGGCAAAATGGTTCAACCACCAATACCTAATGCAAAGAACCAATAAACAGCTGGCGATCGAATTCAGGGAATTCCTGAGGATCCAGGGTTTTCATCATGATATAGGTCAGATTGAGACTCTGGTCGGACTCGTAAAGGACAGGGTGAGCTTTGTCAGTGAGATATGGAACGAGACTGACTTCTTCTTTAAAAGCCCGGAGACATATGACAAGGATGCAATTAAGAAAAGATGGAAACCGGAGACTCCGGCCCAGTTACTTGAGCTGAAGGAGGTACTCGCAGGGATCGAAGATTTTAAGCCTGATGCAATGGAAAGCAAGGTAAAATCATGGATTGAGGCGAAAGGATATAATACCGGGGCCATTATGAATGCATTCAGGATTGTGATTGTCGGGGCATCCAGAGGACCTCATATGTTTGATATAATTTCATGGTTAGGGAAGGAAGAGACGCTTAAGAGGATCGATAAGGGTGTTTCCGTTATTGGCAAGTCATTATAATGAGCTTCCCGAAGCAAAACGATTTTATAGATATTCATACCCACGGTGCAGTGCCATCTCCCGGGATTTTTTCCGTCGAAACGCTAATGGCGCATGAAGAGAAGATTCCTGTGGAAACAGCAGGCCTCGCATATACTTCAGGCATTCACCCATGGAATCTCAATGATGAAAATCATGACAGGTTATTGTTGTACGTCGAAAAAATCGCCTCATATGAAAGTGTCATCGCCATTGGTGAGGCCGGGTTTGACAAAATAAAGGGTCCGGCTATGGATCTGCAGCAAAGGACATTTGAAGAACAGGTTTATATTGCAGGGAAGTTAAGGAAACCTGTAGTAATACATTGTGTAAGGGCCTGGGAGGAGCTTATCTCGGCGCATAAGAAGCTTAAACCGGCAACACCCTGGCTTATACATGGTTTCAGGGGGAAGAAGGAGCTGGGTATGCAGTTGATTTCAAAAGGCATGTACCTCTCTTTCTGGTTCGATTTTATAACCAGGAGAGAGGCAACTCCGTTGATTCAAAGCCTTCCTGTCGATCGTATTTTTCTTGAGACAGATGGTTCAGGCGCTGATATTAGGAATATATATAAAAAGGTATCAGGAGATCTTGGTATCGGGGTTGATGAATTAAAAATACAGATGTTAAAGAATTATACGGTTTTCTTTAATCGGAACAATTAATAATTACGGTATAGGTGTAGAGACAGGTCTCAGACCCGTCTCTACACCGTTAAAAACAGACCCGTCTCTACACCGTTAAAAACAGACCCGTCTCTACACCTACACCGATATAACACTATGACAGACTGGCTTTCGCGAACAGAAATGATCCTTGGGACAGAAGGTCTGAACAGGCTTAAATCAGCCAGGGTTCTTGTTGTCGGACTTGGCGGCGTGGGTGCCTATGCTGCAGAGCTGATATGCAGGGCAGGAGTGGGTTCAATGACCATTGTCGATGGCGACAAAATCAATTCATCGAACCGCAACAGGCAGCTTCTGGCCCTTACAAGCACACAGGGCAAGGCAAAGGCTGAATTAATGGGAGCCAGGCTTCTCGATATAAATCCCGAACTTCATCTTACCGTTGTCAATGAGTACATTAAAGACGACAGGATGATTGAAATTCTGGATGCCGGATTTGATTATGTGGTTGACGCCATAGATACTTTGTCGCCAAAGATATTCCTGATCTTTCACTCTCTTCAGAAAAAATACAAGCTGGTAAGCTCAATGGGCGCCGGCGGAAAGTTTGATCCTCTTAAAATCGCTGTTTCAGATATCTCCGGAACAACGGATTGCAACCTGGCGCGGATATTGCGCAAAAGACTCCACAGGCTTGGAATTCGTGAAGGTTTTACAGCAGTTTATTCTCCAGAAACAATTGATAAGTCCAAAGTTCTTCCTTCTCCTGGCGAGCAGAACAAAGCATCAGTCGTTGGTACTGTTTCCTATATGCCTGCCGCTTTCGGAATTGCCTGTGCCTCGGTCGTTATACGCGATCTGGCAGGGATTCAGAGATAGAACGTGAAAGCAGACCCTTTTCGCAATTACCGGATACTTCAAAGGTGTTTTATTTAATGTCATGCATACCTTTCATCCCCTGCATGCTACCCTGATCATGATTCCCGGTATCAATTCCAACGGAAGTGTTCATCATGCTTGGCTTTCCCTCAAGTTGTGCTGCTGCATCCACACTGAAAGTACCGCTTGTTACAATCTCTTCACCCTCTTTCAGGCCATCAGTAACGACATAACTTTCGCCAAGCATAGGTCCAAGCCCAATTTCGCGCATTTTAAATACTGGTTCATCTGAACCCGGCTGCTTTACATAAACAATGGAGCGCTTGCCAGTCCACAAAACTGCTGAACGCGGAATAACTATATTGTTGCGATATTCATCAAGAGTTGAGGAGACAATTCCTGTAGCAAACATTTCAGGTTTAAGCCTGGCTGATTGATTCCCTGTTTCAACCCGTACTTTTGCCACCCTCGTAACAGGGTCAATTACAGGGTCTATAAATACTATATTGCCGGAATATTCTGTACCAGGTAATGCCTGAAGGGTGAAAGAAATTTTTTCACCTTTGCGAAGGAACTGGAGATCACTTTCATAGGCGTCGAACATGACCCATACATTCGAAAGGTCTGCAATTTTAAATAATTCTGTCCCTTGTGAGACATAATCGCCTGTGTTTACAAGGCGAGCTGTTACAATTCCACTGGTACTTGATACGACATCAACAGCTGTCTGAGCAATTCCCGAACTTTCAATTGTTTCAATCTGATTATCAGTTAGTTTCCATTGACGCAGTTTCTCTTTTGCTGCTTCATAGATTGCAGGCTGTGATTGTTTGGTTTTAGCTGCTTCCAGTAACTCCTCCTGCGATGTAATCAGTTCGGGAGAATAAATTTGTGCAAGTGCCTGACCTTTAATAACAGATTCACCGGTAAAGTTTACTGCCAGGCGTTCTATTCGTCCAGGGACATGCGCTACCTGACTTTGCAATAATCTCTCATCAGCCTGAACTTTGCCGTATAAACGTACCTCTTTTACAGGTATCTGTTTCGAAACGAATGAAGTCAGGACATTGGCCAGTTGAGCAGCCTCTTTGGTCAGATGAACTGCACTGGGATCGATGGAGGAATTGCCGGTTTGAACAAGAGGAATCAAATCCATTCCGCAGATCGGACATTTACCAGGCTCCGGCATTCGTATCTGAGGGTGCATTGCACATGTCCAGATAGTACTTTTAACCACTTCTGTAAGTTGATCAGGCTTCTTTTCTTTTTTTCGTGAAGAATGAAAGAAAAGCCATCCGATAAAGATACCGAGCAGCAGTAAAAGACTATAATTCATGTATTTATCCGAGAATATTTTATATAGTTTTAGCTTTTTCATTGTACTTCAGATTTATTGTATTTGAGAAAATGCCATCAATCGTTTAAGCCATGCAACAGCCGTATTGAAGTCAGCGACAGCTTCTACTTGCTTAAGTTCATAGTCGAGTGTCTGCTGACGGACGCGCAGGACATCAGTTAGTCCTGATGAAGATGTTGAGAAGCTTTTTAGTAAAATATCAAAAGATTTAGATGCAAGTTGATATTGATTTCCGTATAGTTTTACCCTGCGTTGTGCATCCTGATACAGCTGAATTGCCTGATAATATTCTGTCTGCAATGAGTTGGCAGTTGCCTGATAATTTTCAGAAGCGGCTATTTTCATGAGTTCAGCTTCGTTTTGCATTGCAGTATACTTTTTCCTGTAGATAGGCAAAGTAAAAACTACCATTGGCATTATCATATCCTTGCCATTCATAGACGGCATTCCCATGGGGAATTGAGTTTTGCTGATAATAGAATAATTTAAACCTACTCCCATCATCGGATATCCCATATGGCTAACCATTTTTTTTCTGGCTTCCAGTGATTGCTTCTCATAATCAAGCATAGTCAGCATAGGATTATTTGCCAGTATACTGTCGGAAACAACTATTAGTGATAGTCCCAGTGAATCAGCGGCTAAAGCTTCACTTGTGAAAACCGGAGCAACGGGTGACCTGTTTAGGTAACTGTTAAACCTGGCAGTTATGCTTTGTTCCTGATTTTTCAGTAGCGCAATATTGTTTTCAAGTTCGCCGGTTTCTATCTGAATTCTGTACAAATCGACAAGTCCCGAACTGCCAGATGATGAACCCATTGAAGCGGTTTGCATTGATGCTGCAGGCTGATTTGATGATGATGAACCAGAGTTTCCCTGACCGGCGCCCATGGTCTGCATTCCTGAGGAACCTGCGCTGCCAGCTTGATTGGAAGCGGAGGACATGCCTGTGTTGGAAGACGTTGTTCCGGCGTTACTTGATGGAGCTGACTTAAATCTTACCAGTGCAAGACGTTCGATTACTTTCAGGATTTCAATGTTCTTTTCAGAAATATTGATATCCTTCTGAACTTTATATAAATCGTACCAGGTGCGCTGCACGTCATAAGAAACCTGCAATTTGGTGTCCCGAAAAAGTTCAAACCTGGCGTTTGCCATAAGACTCATTTCGTCTTTGGCATTCCTGAGAACTCCAAACCATGGAAACATTTGCATCAGTTTTATATCAGCAATCTGATTTCCACTAACCAGTTCCATTGGCTTTAGAAAGAACCCCATGCTTAATTCAGGATCTGACAAGCTGCCGACCTGTGGGATCTTCTGAAGAGCAGCCTGGTACTCACTGAATTTTTGCCGTACCGCCGGATTATTTTTCGCAGCAATTTCGAGATACTTAATAAGCGAATCAGGGTACTGCTGGCAGTGAATGACAAGCCAGCTGCTCAAAGCAACAAATGTGATCAGTAATTTTTTATATGCTGTTGTTTTCATCTGCCAATTGATTATTAATAGTTTGAACAGCTATTTTATTTTTATGAATTACGGCTCCCTCTCGCCACATTGACTGAAACAGGGGGACAACAAAAACTGTCATCACCTGTATTACCATTCCACCGAACATTGGAATTGCCATCGGAACCATAATATCAGCACCTTTTCCAGTTGATGAAAGAACCGGCAGCAGGGCAATAACTGCGACAGCTGTTGTCATCATTGCAGGACGTACGCGCTTTTTCCCGGCCATGACAACTGCTTCACGTACATCATGAACTGTTCCCGGCTTCTTATCTTCGAAGACCTGGTGAATGTAGGTACCCATTATTACTCCATCGTTGGTCGCAATCCCGAACAGGGCAATAAATCCCACCCATACTGCCACACTAAGGTTAATTGTGTGCATCTGGAATATATCGCGAAGATTTAATCCGGCAACGGAAAAATTCATGAACCAATCCTGCCCGTATAACCATAGCATTAGGAATCCACCGGAGAAAGCAACAAAAACACCGGAGAAGTGAATAAATGAAGCAGTAATTGTGCGAAATTGAAAAAACAATAAAAGAAAAATCAATATCAGGCTTATTGGGATAACTATAGCCAGTCTTTTTGTAGCTCTTATCTGATTTTCGTAATTACCTGCAAATTTGTAAGTAACTCCGGGAGGCATCATTATTTCTCCCGAATCAATTTTACCCTTTAAAATCTTTGTGGCTTCTTCTATCACATCCACTTCTGCTTTTCCTTCAAGTTTATCGAAAATGACAAAGCCGACAAGAAAAGTGTTTTCGCTCCTGATCATTTGAGCACCCCGTGTATAATCAATATCAGCAATTTCACCCAGCGGAATCTGAACTCCATTCATAGCCGGAACAAGAATACGTTTTAAATCCTCCGGATTATCGCGTAATTCACGGGCATATCTGACTCTCAACGGGAATCGTTCACGACCTTCAACAGAGGTTGAAAGTGTCATTCCTCCGACTGCCACCTGCAAAATTTCCTGCACATCATTCACTGTCATTCCGTAGCGGGCCATTGCTTCACGATTAAGCTTTATCTCAAGATAAGGTGCGCCAACGGCACGGTCATAGAAAACTGTTGAGGCTTTAACAGAAGGTACATCTTTTAAAGCTTTCTCAAACATCATCCCAGCTTCTTCAATAGTATTAAGATCCGGCCCATAAACTTTAAGACCCATCGGAGCGCGCATCCCTGTCGAAAGCATTACAAGCCGGGTTTCAATTGGCTGCAATTTGGGAGCAGAGGTCAGACCCGGAATATCGGTTACCTTAACGATCTCATTCCAGATATCCTGAGGCTTTTTGATCTGCGGTCGCCACTGACGGAAATATTCCCCTTTCCTGGCAGGGATCAGGCTATCGGCAGGAATAACTCTGAATGATTCTTTTTCGGGGTTGTATAATGAATTGTCCTTTAAAATATAACTACCGTCCTTATTAACTTTAAACTGCATTCTGTAGCCGTTTTCATCGAGTATATATTCAGGCCTGTAGTTAATAGTGTTCTCAAACATCTGGATTGGTGCCGGATCAAGAGCTGAATTTACTCTGCCCCATTTACCGACTGCTACTTCAACTTCAGGTATTGTCGAAAGGCGTTTATCGAGAATCTCTATATATCCAAGATTTTTTTCAATGCTCGAATGAGGCATACTTGTCGGCATAAGCAGGAATGAACCCTCATTCAGCGATGGCATAAATTCCTTTCCGGTACCGGGGAATGTTTTGACTGCGCTCTGCCATGCCGAAGTCTGCCGGAAACTTTTCCATCCTGCTTTTTCAGCTCCTGTTGCTATAAATCCAAAAATTTTATCAAATCCCTGCCAGACTAATAGTCCAAAAAACAGGGTAAAAGCAGGGATCATGAGAAATTTCCATTTATTGAGTAATACCCAGCGAAGTATCTTTTCGTAAAAATGTACCATCGACATCAGGGCAAGAAGAATTATCGATACAATTCCGACTACAAATAAAAAGTTGACAAGCTCGCTGTTATGCGCTCCGAGTGGCAGCCATTCGCCGGAAAGATACCATGTTGCGACCAGTACAGTTATACCTATATTAATATAGTTTGGAAACTCTTTACGTTTTTCAGACCATCTGTAATCAAGCAGGTTATTTATCCCCACAGCAGTCAATGCGAGTACAGGCAATGAATGCCAGAAAATTGCAAAGAATATGCCGGCTAATATAAGTGCACCGTTCCATATCTTCCTGATTTTCTTTGTGTCGAAACAGATGTCAAAGAAAATATGTACCAGTGTCGGCAGTACTACTATACCAAGAATAAATGCCGAAAGCAGGGCAAAGGTCTTTGTCCAGGCCAGAGGGTGAAACATTTTTCCTTCCTGAGCCTGCATTGCAAACACGGGAAGAAAACTTACAATTGTTGTAGCAACTGACGTCACAACTGCAGCTCTTACTTCTGTAGTAGCATTATAAATAACCTGCATTAATTTTTTGCCGCGTATCCCATTATTTTCAGGCATTTCGAGATGCCGGAGAATGTTCTCCACATCAACAATGCCTATATCAACCATAACTCCAATAGCAATAGCAATCCCTGACAGAGCGACAATATTGGCATCTATGCCGAAAAACCGCATTAGGATAAATGTAAGTAAAACACCTAATGGCAATAATCCGGCAACAATGAGAGAAGCCCTGAGGTTCATTACCAGGACAATAATCACAATTATACTTATAAGAATTTCATGGGAAAGAGCAGATTGTAGTGTTCCGATTGTTTCTTTGATAAGTCCTGTTCTGTCGTAGAATGGTACTACAGTTACCTTTGAAACAGTTCCGTCAGGCAAAGTTTTTTGTGGTAATCCCGCTTCGATTTCCTTAATCTTGTCTTTTACATTATTAATTACTTCCATGGGGTTTGAGCCATATCGTGCGACAACCACTGCACCAACAGCTTCTGAACCTCCTTTATCCAGGCCACCACGCCTTGTTGCCGGACCAAAAGTGACCTGCGCCACATCTTTAATCCGCACAGGGACATTGTTACGGACAGCAACAACTGACAATTCAAGATCATTCAGACTCTTTACATAGCCCAGTCCACGAATGATATACTCAACATTATTAAGTTCAATGGTTTCTGCACCAATGTCAAGATTGCTTTTCTTAACAGCATTCATAACATCCATAACAGACACATTGTAAGCCTTAAGAGCATTTGGATTAAGATCGACCTGGTACTCTTTTATAAATCCTCCTACTGATGCAACTTCTGAAACACCTTCAGCTGTGGAAAGGCTGTATTTGACATAAAAATCCTGAATCGTTTTGAGTTCTGAAAGATCCCATCCGCCATTTGGCTTTCCTGTTTTCGGATCGCGCCCCTCAAGGGTGTACCAAAAGATCTGACCAAGAGCTGTTGCATCAGGTCCAAGAGTAGGCTGGACTCCATCGGGCAACGTTCCTGAAGGCAAAGAATTAAGTTTTTCAAGGATCCTTGATCGGCTCCAGTAAAACTCCACATTATCCTTGAAGATGATATAGATAAATGACATTCCAAACATCGAGGTACTCCTTATTGCCTGAACTCCAGGAATGCCAAGTAATGCTGATGTTAACGGATAAGTAACCTGATCCTGAATATCTTTGGGCGACCGTCCCATCCATTCAGTCGCAACAATCTGTTGATTTTCACCAATATCAGGAATTGCATCAACAGGGACCGGATCTCTGGGAAGGATTGATGTTTTAAGATTAAACGGCATGGTAACCAGTCCCATAACAATGAATGAAATGAGGAAGATGAAGGTTATCAGCCGGTTCTCAAGGAAATATTTTACAAGTCGGTTAAACATTTGATGGATGTTCTTTGATGAATGAAATTATAAAGAGGCCACCAGATTTGGATTTTGTTAATGTTCAGATCCGGTGGCCTTCCGGATTAAGGCAGAATTATAACCTGCCTCTCTGGACTTTATTTACTTCTTTCATAATGGCAGCAACCGGGAAGCTTTGCATAAACATCATCAGGCGCTTTATACTTTTCTGTGTCATGACCGACAGCAGCAAGTTTTTTACTTAGATCGTCCCTGTTCGTTTTTGAAGGATCATAAGTCACAGTAAGCATTTGCGTTTTTTCATTCCAGGCAGCACTGGTGGCACCCTCAGCTTTAACAGTCTTTTCGATACGTGCTTTGCACATGCCGCATTTGCCCCAGACTTTAAATGATTCAGTCTTCGCCGAAGTCATCTTCACGTTACTCTGATCATTAGTCTGTGCAGAAGAAGAAACACTGAGCCCTAAGGCAAATAATACCGTTAGAAAAAGATTTAAAGTTTTCATAATGAATGAATTATTAAAGTGAATAAATATCAAAACAGGTCAATCCTGAAAGTCCAGCTATTATCCATTTCGGATAATCTGTAACCATGATAAGAATTGAGAAAGTATAATAAAGTGAATTTAAATGCGAAAAACGCAGATTTCAGATTGTGTGAACCTGGATTTAAAATTGTCTCCGGGAGGGAAGACCCAGTTAATTAAATCAGGATTATATGAATTATCAGAAATAAGATTACCTGTGTGCAGGTGAATTGTACCTCTTTCCGAAGTCGGATACGTTAATTTGAAGTATTCGGGATAATAATTGCTGCTGATACTGAAATAAGAGACCCGATCTTCGCAGCATTTTTTATCAATAACAGGATGCCCCGGACAACTGGATTCAGATTCTTCCATTCCGCATGAAGCCAGCTTTCCTGTTATGGAAATCCTGGTACCAGCAAGGCTGCCACCACAATAATGACGATCTAAGGTTACTTGCATTCCAGAGGCAAGTAAAATAGTCGCAATTAATATGGTCAGGACCTTTCTCATCTTAAGCATGAACAACAAAGGAACGAAAAAGTTGTATAGAATATCATATTTAAGTACTATTTAACATTTTAGCCCTAATTAACAAAGCCTGCTGCAAGGCAATAATATAAAAGTTCATCACGACGCAACTCATTTCATTTCTTTCATTTAACTTTATATGACTATCGGGTATCAATAATAAAACAAATATTGTGCTTGAAAATCAATTATTTGCCCCAGCCCTAAAGGGAGTAATTGATTTTGACTGCGTCGAGCTCGCACTACATGCTCGGTTCTTCGCACCCTTTAGGGTAAGGGGCAAACGAAGAAAATCAACAAAAGTATGTTATTGATTACCGATACTCATAAAATTAAATATTACAACTATGAAGATCATTAAAAAGATCCTTAAGGCGATTCTGGCAGTGATACTGCTTTTAGTTCTTGTATTTGCAGGTATTATAGTTTATGCAGTCATTTCCGACTATAAGCCTGAAGAAAAAACTATTATTTTTCATTCAAACAAGCCTGACACCCTGAATGATTCACTTGAAATTTCCTTTATGACCTGGAATATAGGATATTGCGGGCTTGACAAAGAGATGGATTTCTTCTATGACGGCGGAACGAAAGTGATGACCCCAAAGAAAAAATGCCTTGAAAACCTTGAGGCAGTAAAGAATCTTCTCCGGGAGAATGATTCAATTGATTTTTTTCTTCTGCAGGAAGTTGACAGGAACAGCAAGAGGAGCTATCATTTCGATGAATACGATACCATAACAAAAGTTCTTGAGGATTATCATCCGTTTTTTGCCACGAATTATAAAGTCTTTTTTGTCCCCGTACCACTGGCATCTCCAATGGGAAAGGTGCTTTCGGGAATTGCGCTGTTCAGCAGGCATCAGCCGTCATCGTCGGTAAGGTATGCCTTCCCCGGGCAGTATGGTTTTCCAAAGCAGCTTTTCATGCTCGACAGGTGTTTTCTGGTTAACAGGTATCCATTGCACAACGGCAAGGAGCTGCTGGTGATAAATACGCATAATGAAGCATTTGACCCCGGAGAGATCCGCAAAGCCCAGATGGCATACCTTAAGGAATTCCTTCTGTCAGAATATGCAAAGGGCAATTACATTATCGCCGGCGGAGACTGGAACCAGTCGCCTCCTGATTTTAAGCCTGTCTTCAGCGGAAACGTAGTTAATAAAGATCAGATGATGATGACCTCCGATTACCTGCCCCCTGACTGGAAATGGGTTTATGACAATAATAATCCTTCCAACAGAACAGTTATTGCTGCTTATGATCCGTCAACTACTACCACAACAGTCATAGATATTTTCCTGTTGTCGCCGAATGTCAGGGGAATATCAGTCAACTGCATAAACCTTAATTTCGAGAATTCCGATCACAACCCGGTAAGGGTGAAAGTCAGGCTGGCAGAATAAAGGTCTTTTATTGACAATGAAGGCAGGATAAGTAGGAAGAAAAGTACCCAAGTTGTCTGAGTTACCTGCAGATCATAATAAAAGTAATTAAGTCAGTGTTTTATTTTGATTTAATTACCCTCCGTTTTATAAATATTTACTAACTTTTCAGAATATATACCTGGTCAGTAACTTAACAAATATTGAAATGAGAATCTTAATTACCGGGACCATAGTGTTTGTGATCTGGTGCTTTTTCTCATCATGGCTTTACAACGACATTTTGCTGCCTGTCATGAGGAAGCCCGTTCCTGCACTGGCAACTCCCGTAAGTCAAACTAATGAGGCTGATTCTTTAATGAAACTTAAAGCAATGATGCCTAAGAATCTATCGATCTACTTTGAATTTAATGATTCCAAATTCAAACCTGATCCGCAATATGACAACAGCATAGCTGCATTCAAAGCCTGGCTTGATAAATATCCCGGATCAATGCTTTCCGTGGAGGGATATACCGATCTTGTCGGTACAACCGAATTTAACCAGGCTCTGGGGCTGAAAAGAGCCTATATCGTTGGTAAATACCTCGAGGGGCATGGGATAACCACCGACAAGATAATGGCAAAATCGAAAGGTGAAGATACCCATGCAGTAGATTATATTACCGCGGACGGCAGAGCAAAAAGCAGAAGAACAGATATTTCAATTAAAATGCAATAATATGACACCACTATTCATACAACTGGCACAGTCTGTCACAGGAGCAGTAATAACCATTGTGGCATTGCTTCTCGTCGCAGCACTCATCGGATATTTAACTGCATGGTATTATGCCAAGTCAATTTATACTCCGATAATCAAAGGTCTTGAAGCCGAAAAGGCTGATCTCCAGAAGCAGGTCGCAGATCTGAAGGAAAACGTCAGCAAGCTTAATAATAAAGTTGACGAGCTAAATTCAAAAATAGGGAAGCTGGAAGAGGAAGCAGGGAATAAGGAGAAGGAGATTGCTGAACTTAAAAAGAAAATTAAGGAATAATTTTCCGGTCATTCAGTATTAAATTTATTTTAACTTTATTTTTCCGAAGTAAATCTATTCGTCGGGTCTATATTTTTTATGTATATGGATAAACCCAGAAATTTTAAAAGCATTTTTCCACCACTGCAATGGCTCCCGGGCTACAATACTAAATTTTTAAGCTCTGATGCCATCGCCGGCCTTACACTCACTGCTTATGCTATTCCGGTATCTCTTGCTTATGCTACCCTGGCCGGGTTGCCGCCTCAATACGGTATCTTCGGATACCTCCTTGGCGGGCTTTTTTACGCAATGCTTGGGACCGGCAAGCAACTGGCAATAGGACCGACATCAGCCATTTCCATGGTTGTGGGAATAACACTGGCAAAGCTTTCAGGAGGCGACCCCCAGCGATGGCTCGACCTTGCCTCATTAACTGCCCTGATACTGGCCTCAATGAGCTTCCTGGCTTATATCCTGCATCTCGATAGTATTATTAATTTCATAAGCGAGACCGTGCTTACAGGGTTCAAGGCCGGAGCGGCACTTACAATCATGCTTACCCAGCTGCCAAAGATGTTTGGAGTTCCAGGAGGGGGAACTAATTTTTTCTCGAGGCTTGGTGAAATTGTACACCAGCTTCCTAACACCAATTTTTATGTGCTGGTCTTTGGAATTATTGCTTTTCTACTGATCCTCTTCGGGGAAAAATTCTTCCATGGGAAACCCGTAGCGATATATATCGTCATCCTTTCAGTACTGATCATCTCTTTCACTCCGCTTGCACAACACGGGTTTAAAACAGTCGGGTTGATTCCGGCAGGGCTACCCAAATTTCATATTCCATCTCTGAAATGGGATGATATCCAGAGCGTTATATCTCTTTCATTTGCCTGTTTCCTGCTTGCGTACATAGAATCAGTATCGGCTGCCAGGACTTTAGCACAAAAGAATGAATATGAGATAAATGCTCACCAGGAGTTGCTGGCTCTGGGTTTAGCCAACCTGGCAACATCCTTTGGTAACGGTTACCCGGTAAGCGGCGGATTATCTCAATCAGCAGTAAACGACGAAGCCGGGGCCAAGACACCAATGTCACTTGTGTTTGCTTCCTTCTTTATAGGGCTGTGCCTTCTGTTCCTGACAGGCTTGCTGAAGAACCTGCCCACGGTTATTCTTGCAGCTATTGTATTTGTAGCTGTCGAAAAGCTGATCAATATCAAGGAATTCAGGAGGATGTGGAAAGTAAATAAATTTGACTTTGTAATTGCCATGCTTGCTGCCGTATGTGTTATCTGTTTTGGCATTTTGCAGGGAGTCCTCATAGGCGCTCTTGCTTCACTTATCCTGATCATTAAGTTTGTTTCAAGTCCGCATGTGGCAATTCTTGGAAGGATCCCGGGAACGGAAAGATATACTGATATTAAAAGGCACCCTGATAACCAGACTACTCCCGGCATTCTCCTTTTCAGGGTCGAATCGCCGCTGGTCTATTTTAACGTCAATTTTGTTTACAGCCATATCTGGCCCATAATTTCAGAGAATGCCGCAACAGTGAAAATCGTTATCCTTGATCTTAGCACCTCTGCATATATTGATTCAAGCGGTGCAAGACTGATAAAGAAACTTTATCTGAACATGGAATCAAAAGGGATCATATTCAAAGTTGCGGAAGCACATTCAGAGGTTCGCGACATCCTGAGGTTTGAAGATATCGAGCATCTTCTCGGACACGTAAGCAGGAGAGATTCAGTGCATGATGTAATCACTCATACACTTTCAGAGACCGAAATGCGCGACAAAATCAGGGAAGAATCTGTCTGACGCTCTTGTTAAGAAGTGTCCCTGGTATATTTATTCGGCAGGGATATTATTCCCCTCCGCGAGATTCTTTTCTTTCAGGTAATGGCTGATAATGAATAATACACCAGACAGGATAAAAGGAAACGCTAATGCCATAACAGGATAGAAAACATTCCAGAAATTTCCATGATGCATGTAATTGGTCCTGATAAGAAAAAGTCCCATAGCCAGACCAACTATAGAAAGTATTATCCCACCAATCTTTTCCCATTTCCAGGCAACAATAAGCAGAATAATCAGGATGAATGATGGAATCATATGGATAATAAAAGCCAGAAGCTGATGCCAGACCGTCTGTCCCGGTCCAAAAGCATCTAATGCAAACACACTTATCAGAAGGATTGCGAGCATGCAAAGGATTCGCGGAGTCCAGTGAGTGATCTTAGTCAGTTTGTTCATAATTCTTTGGTAATAAAACAATAAGCTAAAACTTAACTGCGATAAATATAGCATATTTTTTGCTGGTTGAAAAAACACGGGAATATGTTACTTTTGATGACTTGAATCGAGCGTTGTGATGCGATATATTTTCACTTTTGTACTATTTACGATTTCTCTTGCCTGGCAGGCATCAGCTCAAATCCTTAACAACAGCAACCTGCCGATCGTAATCATTAACACTGATGGTAATGTACCGATATTAGATAACCCCAGGGTTCTGGCAAACATGAAAATTATTTATAGGGGGCAGGGGATAAGAAATTATGTTTCGGACCAGAATATCGCCGGCTACTTAAATTATAACGGAAGAATAGATATTGAAATACGAGGTTCATCATCCCAGGTGACTGATAAAAAGCAGTATGGCTTTACAACCAGGATGGCTGATAACATCACAAATAATAATGTAAGCCTGCTTGGAATGCCCTCGGAAAATGACTGGATACTGAACGGGATGGTTTTTGACCCGGCACGCATGCGTGATTACCTCTGCTATAACCTGTCGAGGCAGATCGGGGAATATGCCTCCCGCACTGCTTATTGTGAAGTAATTATCAATGGCGACTACAGGGGCCTTTACCTTCTGCAGGAAAAGATAAAGGCTGATAAGGACAGGGTGAATGTAATTAAGATAGGCACGGGGGATATTTATACTCCTGAAGTCACAGGAGGGTATATAACCAAGGCCGATAAGCTAACGGGAGGCGACATTCCTGCCTGGACAATGTCTCAATGGTACGGAGGAAGTGTAGATTATATTCATGAGCTTCCCAAGCCCGAAAACGTGACTCCGGAGCAAAACGACTACATAAAAAGTCAGTTTGATAACCTTGCAAATGCGGCAATTTATCATAATGTTTCTCTTATTGATGGCATTTCCTCTGTAATTGATGTCCCCTCTTTTATCGATCACATGATAATAAGTGAACTCAGCTCAAATGCAGACGCATACCAGTTCAGTACTTATTTTCATAAGGACAGGAACGGGAAGCTAAGAGCAGGGCCTATCTGGGACAATGACCTGACCTATGGGAATGATCTGTTTTTCTGGGGTCTTGACCGGAGTAAGACAAATATTTGGCAGTTTTCAAATGGCGATAATGATGGTTCACGATTCTGGCGCGACCTTTTTAATACTTCGAAATTCCAATGCTACCTTTCAAAGAGATGGAATAAGCTCATTTCCCCGGGTCAGCCGTTAAACCTGAACAGCCTGAACAACTTCATTGATCAGACAGCAGCAACTATCACTGAAGCGGTTGGAAGGGAATATGCAATATGGGGCATAACTGGAAATTTTACTTCCCAGATTGCATCAATAAAATCATTTCTGAATTCCAGGATTGCCTGGATGACTTCAACACTGGGCTCATATTCGTCATGCAGCAATGTTGTCATGCCCTCCCTGGTGATTACAAAAATCAACTATAACCCAAAAGCATCGATTGATTTTCCTGAAAGTGATGCCCTGGAGTTTATCGAGATCAGCAATACGGGTACAGTTACTGTCGATCTGACAGGTATCTATTTTGCCGGGACAGGTCTTGTATATCAGTTTCCTCCTAATTCTACGCTCCCTCCTGACTCGTCTGTTTTTCTTTCGGGCAATACAGCTGTTTTCCAGGTAAAGTATGGATTCTCTCCTTTTGGCAAGTTTACACGCGACCTTTCAAACAAAAGTCAGAATATTGTTCTTGCCGATGGTTTCGGAAACGTAATAGACAATGTTTATTATTATGATTCTTCTCCCTGGCCGGATGCTGATGGCAATGGATATTATCTTCAGCTGACAGACCCGGCTCTTGACAATAATGTGGCAGAAAGCTGGACAGCATCAAATGAAGCCGACATCAAGCGAGATAGTTTCCAAAGCGAAGAGTTTGTTAAGATCTATCCCAACCCCGTCGACGATTTCTTGAAAATAAGTTCAGATAAGGCAATAGGCCAGTTAAGAATATATGATATGCAGGGGAGGCTGCTTGTATCTGAAAGCATCAGCTCCGATACTTACGAGCTGAATGTCAGCCGATTCCCGAAAGGAGCTTATATAATCAGAGTGGTAAGCGCAGGCAAGGCATATACAAAAGGAATTATCAAACGATAAGTATTTCCAGGGATTTACTGATCAGGACCATTTAATAAAAAAAGGGATAATCATTTTTGATCATCCCTTTTTTCTTAAATGAGTATCGGGAATCATGCATATAATACGTATTTCTTTTTGAGCCAGGATACAGTTTCTCTTAATTGGAGATTCCTCACTTCTCCGCCTGATGGCGGATTCGTTCGGAATGACAACATCAATTGGTGAAGTGTGATGGGGAAGCAGTGGAGATTCGCTCAGCGAATCTCCACTGCTTCCCTTATGCCACATAAAATCCTGTCATTCCGAGCGTTAGCGAGGAATCTCATAATCAATTGTTTTGAGATTATTATTGATAACTGATATTCATATTTTCTTATTTCTATGCTTCAATTATTCTATAACAAATTCTCCATGCAGTCCTTCGTCAGAATTTGTACTTACCCATACATCAAATTTACCTGGTTCGGTTGCGGTTATCTTACCGTTAAAGAAAGCAAGATCTTCTCCCTTCAGAGTAAATTCAACATCTGCCGACTCACCTTTTTTAATGTGAATGCGCTTAAATCCTTTAAGCTCCTTTATTGGCCTGGTAATACTTCCTACGCGATCCCGGATATAAAGCTGAACGATCTCATCTCCGTCCATATTCCCGGTATTGGCCACTTTTGCCTTTACAACAATCGACCCGTCAGTCTTCATTGATAAAGCAGAGAGAGACAGATCGCTGTAAGCAAAGGTAGTATAGCTTAACCCATAGCCGAATGGAAGCAGTGGCGTAAAGCCGTAGTCAAGCTGGAATGATTTGTAACCAAGTGAAGTCTGAGGGTTCTCAACAGGGATGCTGTCAATGGGAGTCCAGGATTGCTGGGTGCCTGGCCGGCCGGTATTATTCCTGTAATAATAGAATGGAATCTGTCCGGATCCTTTTACAAAAGTAATCGGGAGCTTCCCTGAGGGTGACTCCTTGCCGAAAAGCAGGTCGGCAATTGCAGGTCCGGCCATTGTTCCTCCATGCCATGCATAGAGAACAGCACCAGTTTCGTCAATTTCATTTCCGATTGCAAGCGGGCGTCCTGCCATTATTACGAGAATAACAGGCTTTCCTGTTTTTACGAGCTCTGCTATAAGTTCACTTTGAGCGCCGGGAAGATTTATTTCACCTCTGCACTGGCCTTCACCTGTCAGGATCCATTCTTCTCCACCAAAAAAGATAACTGCATCTGATTTTTTTGCAGCAGCTACCGCTTTGCTGAACTGGTCAGTCTTTTTATCACGGCTGTAGGTCAGCCCTGCTACAAAAATAACCTTCTTATCTCCAAGGACTTCTCTCAGGGCTTTCAGTGGGGTGACTGAATTTTCGGCATTGCCGTCAAAGCACCATGTTCCAAGCTGATCGCGGGGAGAATCGGCCAGAGGGCCGATTACTGCGACTGATGAAATTCCGGTTGAAAGCGGAAGTGTATTTTTTACATTTTTTAATAAAACGATGCTTTCCCTTGCAACTTTTCGTGCATGTTCAAGTGAAGCAGGTTCAAGAATTGATTTCTGGGCTTCAGGGTTTACGAATGGGTTATCGAAAAGCCCAAGCTTGAATTTTACCCTGAGGATATTCCGTACGGAATTATCAATTTCCTCCTGGGTTATTTTTTTCTCTTCGAGAAGGCTCTTGATGTTATCAAAGTAAGTTGTGGTTGCCATTTCTATGTCGACCCCTGCATTTATTGCTTTTGAGGCAGCATCTTTTGCGTCAGTTGCATAACCGTGTACAACCATTTCGGGTACAGAGCCCCAATCACTGACGACAAGTCCGTCAAATTTCCATTCCTTGCGCAGTATCTGTTTCAGGGTGAATTCATTTCCTGAGGCAGGAACGCCGTCAAGATCATTAAACGCTGACATGAAAGAAAGAGCACCTGCATCTTTTGCTGCCTTGAATGGTTTAAGGACTACATTTCGTAGAACCGGTTCAGTAATATAGGTTGTATTATAATCGCGTCCTCCTTCGGGGAAGCCATATCCGCAATAGTGCTTGGCGCAGGCTGCAATTGATGTTGGATCCGTAAGCGAGTCTCCCTGGAAACCCTCAACCATTGCTTTTGCCAATGCTGATGCAAGGTAAGGATCTTCACCGCATCCCTCGGCAACTCTTCCCCAGCGAGGATCCCAGGTAATGTCGATCATGGGAGCAAAGGCCCACTTGATTCCCTGTGATGAAGCCTCAGTAGCTGCGATACGGAAAGCTTTTTTGACTATTTCCGGATCCCAGGAGGCTGCCATTCCAAGAGGAATAGGGAATATTGTACGATAGCCATGGATAACATCTCTTCCGATGATCAGCGGTATTCCCAGCCGGCTCTCCTTAACTGCAACTCTCTGTAATTCATTGACTCTTTCGACACCCCAGCAATTCAGCAAGGAACCGCATCTTCCATCTCTCACGGCTTTCTTGAGGTTTTCCTCAGTGCCAACCATCCCGACCTCGAGCTGGGACATCTGACCTATTTTTTCATCAAGTGTCATTTGTGCAAGGAGCTTCTCAACCCTGCCCTCCACGTCATTTTTGCCTGCCTGGTTACGGCTGCAGGAGCCTGCCAGGATCATCAAAAGGGCAAATAGAGCGGTTGATAATCGTTTAATTGAATTCATGATTTATAATAAAAATAAGTTTTAAAAAGTATTACCAGACATAAGTTGCCACAGAACCTCCATCAAGGGATGATGTCACATATTTATCGCCAGACTTTATGTTGAATGACTGGGTTGAGCTTCCTTCATTCAATACTATCAGCACTTTCCTGCCTTCAGGTGTCTTATAAGCAACGTTAGGCAAGCCGGCAACAACTGATGATCCTATTCTGACCGATCCCGATTTGACAAATTTGGCGGCATGTGCAATAATATAGTAGGAAACATTCCGGCTAATGGATGTTCCTATAGTAAGCGCTCCAAGGCAGGTAGAACATCCTCCCTGTGTATGTGGCTGATAATGAGGATCAGATGCCAGGTTCCATTCAATCACGTTCTTGCTCCAATTCAGCGGAGCCCCGATGATAAGGTTCTTTACATGCCATTTTAGATCAGGAGCAAAATTGTTGCTCGAGCTGCCGCCAACCCATTCCTCAGTAAAATAGACATTTTTGTCAGGGTAAGCATTATGGACCGTTGACAGGGCCGATATGTCTCCTCCATACAAATGGAAAGCAGATCCATCAATATATTGACGGGCGTCAGCATCGCTGAGGACAGTGATAGGATAATCTGGATGATCGCAGTTATGATCAAAAATAAGGATCTTGGTTGCTAAATTCGCAGCCCTGAAAGCGGGGCCAAGGTTATTTTTTACAAAATCAGCCTCTTCTGCAGCCGACATCACCATACTTGGGTTATTCCCTCCATACTCAGGCTCATTCTGAACGGTAATGGCATCAAGCGTTATACCATTTGCTTTCATGGCCTGCAGATATTTCACAAAATAGTTGGCATATACTTTATAATATTCAGGCTTCAGAGAACCGCCAACTGAACTTTTATTTGTTTTCATCCAGGTTGGTGCAGACCAGGGAGATCCCAGTATTTTTATGTTTGGATTAATTGCTACGATGGATTGCAGCAAAGGTATCAGATCATAAGTATCCGGTGACATGTCAAAATTTTTGAGAGCAGTATCGGTAAGATTCGCATCGATATTGTCGTACGAGAAGACACTGGAATTCAGGTCCGAAGAGCCTATGCTGATTCGCAGGTAGCTTATGCCAATAAAGGTGCTGTCAGAAGCGAATAATTCATGTAGAATGTTATTCCGGTCGGTTGCCGGAAGCCTGTTTATAAGGTAAGCGCTTCCTCCAGTCAATGCAAATCCGAAACCGTCAATGGTTTGATAGGTCTGGGTTGAATCTAAAACTATTGAGTTAGTGACAGTGCCTGAGCTGGCAAAATTCAATGCAACATTTTGTCTTTTAAACCGGATAGTTGAATCTGATTTTGTCAGCCAGAACATAACATCCGTTTTAACAAACTTTTCCGGAGTAGTTGTTGTAGTATCGGTTGAAGAGGAAGCCTCTTTCCTGTTCTTTGAACACCCGCTCACACATATCAAAAACAAGATAATGAATATCCCCGCTAACGAATTGAAATATGCTTTAGAACTCATTGCTGCACTTTTAAATAATAAATTATAAAACCTGAAAAACCCTCACATAATCGACGATCATCCGCTGGGGAAATGGAGTGGATGAATTCGGATTGCCCGGCCAGGCTCCTCCTACGGCGACATTGAAGATGAAGAAGAAAGGCTTGTCGAACGGATAAGTGCCTGTTGTCATATCACTTTTATTAACCGTAAAAATGGTATAGTCATCTATAAGAAATACCATCTTACTCGTATCCCATTGCATACTGAATACATGGAATGTATCATAGAAGTTGCCGCTAGTAAGAGTATAATTGCCACCTTTGGAATCATGAAAACTGGAGTTTGCCTGGCCCCAGTGAACAGTTGAATAAACTCTTTGATAATCCTGGCCTAACAGTTCCATAATGTCTATTTCACCACAGGCCGGCCAGGCGTAGCCTGACTGGCTTATGTTATTGCCAAGCATCCAGAGTGCCGGCCATAATCCCTGCCCTTTTGGTAATTTAGCACGTATGTCAATTCTCCCATAGGTAAAAGTCTTTTTATCCTCTGTTTTAAGCCGGGCTGAAGTATAATTATTTGTACCGATCGTTTCCTGACGGGCTTCAATAACCAGATATCCGCCAGTTAAAAAAGTATTCTTAACGCTATTGGTATAATACTCAAGCTCATTGTTACCCCAGCCGTTGCCTCCGGTCTCGTAAGTCCAGCTGGATGTATTAAGGGTTTTACCATTGAATTCATCGCTCCATGCCAAAGTCATGCCTGAATAGCTTGATGCTGAAGTATAGCCTGCATTGTCTATCGGCATATAGGTTCCAGTGTTTTGAATGGTTCCCGTTGCCTGAGTAGCTGAAAGTGTGGCATTAACCGGAGAGCTCAGTTCCAGTGTGAAGGTCTGGTCATCCTGTCGGAGGCTGTCTGCCGTAACTATTACATCGATATAGCCGGAATACGTTTTAGCCGGTATTGTCAGCGTGCCTGATACTGCAGTATAATCTTTCCCGCTTATGGCAGTCCCGTCTTTTGTGGTATAGTCCACCGTTATATCCTTAGTATTAACAGGGTTAACATCTATCGCGAAACGAAAAGTTGTTGTAGCCGTCCCACTGCGTATCTGCGACACATTTCCCACCGATAAGGATGACAAAGAAGGAGTTTTGTTTGTATTATCTGATTTGGTGCAGCCGGTACACACGAATAAGAAACATGTTATTAACGCTAAAGCCCTCATGGTTTTGCAGGTTTATGCATACAAAGTTGTGAAAAATAGCCGGCCAATCAATTTATTGACCGGCTATTTAAGATAGATTAATCTAAAAGAGAACGGTTCTCTTAACCCAATAGACTAATGCTCAATATATATTTTAGTACGACCTGAGTGTATATGTCCACCAGCCATCTCCCTGGCTATAATGCAAGGTTACGGTAAGAAGGTCATACGTTCCAGATAAATCGGAAATATGCTGCATACTCCAGATATCATAAGTAACTGAGGTTGCGGTTACAACATTTGGGGCATCAGTCCCATTGATCGGTTTTTGTAATGCAAAATGAGCACCCGAACCGATCAATTTTATCTGTCCTAATCCTTTTACTCCTGCTCCTGGAATAATCACATAATGAAAATTACCAGATCCCCATGCCTGCTGACCGGTTGAATACTGAGAACTATTATAACAACCAGCGGCACCTGGCCAACCAGTTCCACCATCAGTCCAAAAATCTCCGTGGTCATTAAATATGAAATCTCCGGCTTTATTGAATTTGAAAGTGTATTCATCGTTGAACATACATGACCTGAGAGTCACATCTCCTGATCCGCTTGCCCACCAACCTACGTTTCCGGCATACTGACCTACCGCAAATGCTCCTGCTGCTGGATTAAGCTTCCAGGTTTTTTGGGTACATGAGGCAAGAAAGCCTAACGCTGTTGTAGAGCTGCAGGCATTTGGATCAGGATTGGTAGTGGTTACGGTTTTAGTCAGAGAATCCATTCCACCCTGTCCGACAACCAGCATTTTAATTGTGTATGTGCCGGGGAATATAAAATTCACTTTTGCCGAATCGCCCTGAAGGTCACCATAGCCCAGGTTGATGTCCGGAGCAGCCCAATAGGGGATAGTTGCCATATTCGATTTGTTTACCAGGGTCACTGTATGTCCATCGGTGCCGACAATAGCATCAAAACCGGCGGTTGGTGAAGTTCCCAGCTTAAGGGTTGCCTCTTTCTTGCAACCAAAGAACAGGACCAGCCCGGCGAACACTATCACGGCAGAGAAAGCCCCGAATATAAGTTTATTATGTTTTTTCATAGTAATACATTTTAATCTGTAAATCACCTGTTAATCATTAATAATTCGGATTTTGAACCAGCTTTGTGTTATTAAGCTCTTCAAGAGGGATAGGCAATATTTCGTTTTTCCCGGCTACAAATCCTTTAAATGCCAGCACAGAAGCTGCTTTCCCGGTACGCACAAGGTCAAACCAGCGATGTCCTTCAGTTGCCAGTTCAAGCATGCGCTCGTTATAAATATTGTCCAGGGTTACCGGTACAGAGCCTAGTCCCACGCGTGCACGTACAGCATCGAGAAGTGCCTTAGCCCTTACAAGATCGCCGCTTCCGCGAACCAGCGCTTCAGCTTCCATAAGATAAGTATCAGCAAGACGAATCTCGATAACATCATTTGGGAAGTTCAATGCATCTGCACCTATAGCTGCTTTCCATTTTAAAAGAGGTGCATATTTCTGAATAAATAATCCTGTGTTCATATAACCTAAGCCGGACCCATAAGTAGCCTGCCCTATAGCTACAAGGCTGTCAAGGTCGGCGACCGTATACTTGTAACGCGGGTCGTTGTGGATCTTTGTAGCGAAAGCTTTAATGATGGGATTAAAAGACCATCCTGAATAATATATATGGTCGGCGTCTGGCGTGCCAACGGCAGAGTAGCTCCTGGGCCCGATCATTATGCAATATACGTTGCCCCTGAAATCGCTTGGGCCCCACTGTGACTGTGCTGTTCCGCTATGGCTGATCTCCCAGATGGATTCTGCATTGAATTTATTTCCCGGGTCAAATATGTCCTTGTAGTTGGTAAGCAGGTGATAGACTCCCGATGTATTCACTTTATTTAACCAGGAAGCAGCATCTGCCATGCGGGCAGTGTTGTTCTCATATAGGATGGCCTTGCCCAGCAATGCCATGGCTGATCCCTTTGTAAGCCTACCGTATTCCGAGGTGGCAACAGTAGATGGCAATACCGGAATAGCTGCTTTAAGGTCCCTTTCGATCTGGGCATACACGGAGTCCGGACTAGCTTGTACTATATTGTACATATCAGAAGTAGCTATCGGTACTGTTGTAAGAGGAATATTTTTGAACAGCCTTACAAGCTCAAAATAGAAATAAGCTCTGAGGGTCTTGCATTCAGCAACATATCTGTCTCTGTCAGCATTGCTTAAGTTCGTTACAGGATTTGCTAATTTTGCAATCAGGATGTTAGCCCTGTTAATCCCGGCATAATCCATTGCCCAGAATTTTGAGGATACAGCATTTGCGGGAGTCATTGTATAATTATTCCATACCTGGTAAAACATCATATCGGTTGATGAACCACCGCCGGCCCAGCATTCGTCTGCAGCTGAATTGAGCGGACCGAGCTTATTTGAATACCAGTTAATTCCGTATCCGGCTTCTGCCTCGGTGCAGTTATATACTGCAACCATTGCGCTGAATACCTGTCCCGGAGTCTGGTAATAGTTCGATTCCAGAACTTCTCCTTTAGGTGATACTTCAAGGAAACTCTTACTGCAGGAAGTTCCTGTTAACAATAATCCAGTGAAGAGCGTTGAATATAAAATGAATTTTATTTTCATTGTTGTAGATTTTTTAAGTAACTAAAAAGTAAAATCTATCCCTGCCATGAACGAACGGGCCTGTGGATAAACACCGCGGTCAATGCCGTAGATAGATTGTCCTCCCCCGATTTCCGGATCATATCCTTCATATTTTGTAAGGGTGAACAGGTTGTTGACGCTGACATATATACGTGCTTTCGAAAAGCTTACCTTATCCAAGAGAGACATAGGCAGTGTATATCCTAACTGTAACGTCTTTAGCCTGAAATATGAACCATTCTGCAGGTAGAACTGGCTCGGTACGCTGAAATTGTTCGACGGATCACCTTCTACGATTCGGGCGTAAGTATTAGAAGTATTAGGTCCGGTCCAGCGGCCTAAAGCGCTGTTCATGTAGTTAGCTCCGGGAATATCGAGACGGCGAAGCTCGTTAAATATCATATTCCCTGATACTCCCTGGCCAAAAGCTACCAAGTCGATTCCTTTGTAAGCTAAATTAAGAGTAAATCCGTAAGTGAAGCTCGGGTTTGGATTGCCTAACCATGTTCTGTCGCTGCTGGTTATGGATCCGTCACCATCAACGTCTAACCATTTATAGTCACCAGGTTTAGCAGTGGGCTGGATAATCTTTCCATCCTTATCGACATATGCATTAATCTCAGTCTGCGACTGGAATACACCCAGGTATTTAAATCCATAAAACTCATTCACTGGCTGTCCAACGGCTTTACGGCTTACCTCATAGGCACTTGACTGCATAGTAGCGTTTGTCAGGTATAGATTGGAACCTATATCAGTAATCTTGTTTTTGGTAAAGGAAGTGTTCCCTTTAAAACTAATGGCTAAATCGCCAATCTTATAGTTGACACCAAGTTCCAGTTCCAGTCCCCTGTCCCACATTGTAGCTATATTGCCCCATGGCTGAGCTGAAGCACCTACATATTCAGGAATGACAACCTGCATCAGCATACCGGTAGTGGTTTTCTGGAAAACTTCAATTGCTGCAGTGAAATTCTTGAATAATTTTACATCAACGCCAAAGTTAAACTGGCTGGTCTCTTCCCATTTTAAGCTTGGGTTGGCCGGAGCTGTCGGTCCATAACCGGTGTAGTTCGAATTACCTATTGTATATCCGCCTATGGATCCAATAGTAGATGTGTACAGGAATGGAGAAAGGTTGTCATTTCCATTAACCCCGTAACCTACTCTCAATTTTAAATAATTGATATAATCGTTGGTCTTCCAGAAACCTTCCTGTGAAACAACCCATCCTGCAGAAATCGATGGGAAGTATCCGTAAACGTTATTGCTTCCAAAGTGTGAGGAGCCATCACGGCGTATAATTGCTGTCAACATATATTTGCCCTGGTAATCGTAGTTCAGACGAGCAAAAATTGACGACAAGGTGTAAGGCTGATTTTCATATCCCCATCCTGAAGTCTGTGTGGCAGGGACATTGAAGTTCATTGAGGCGTTGTAGAAAGTGGTTGCCGGAATACCATGGAGGCTTGCGCCGGTTCCAAAAGTATTGCTCTGATCCCTTGCTTCAGTACCCAGAAGTACAGTGAAGTTATGCTTGTCAAATGAGCGGGTATACGACACCGTATTGGTGAAGGTCCAGGTAAAAGTCCTGTTTAAACCCCGGTTGTATGAATTCGTGGTCAGATTTGAATTCGTGTTGCTAAGGAAATAAATCGGGCTGAAGGAATCATTTCCCCAGAAAGCCAGCTTGGTTCCGATGCTCGATCTGAGCTGAAGTCCTTTAATAGGTTGAACTTCCAGGTACATGTTTCCGACTAAGTTATCGCTCCAGCTGTTATTACCCGCCTGGGTCACGATATATGCAGCCGGGTTAGTCATTTCCTGTCCGACGTATGATGATATGGCGTATGGATAACCGTTGGCATCCCTGACAATAGAAGTCAGATGCGAAGCATAAGGTTCCGCAGTGGGGTTTAAATCTGTCATGGTCACAGCAGTAACAGGGTCCAGGTTAACGGCCGAAGCCAGTACACCACCAAAATAATCGTTTGCACTGAATCCCTGTTTTACCTTTATATGAGAGTAAGAGACATTATTTCCGAAATTCAGCCATTTAGTTACCTTATGGGCAGAGTTCAACCTGACTGTCGTTCTTTGATATTTTGAAATATCAGTTGCAACTATTCCTTCCTGGTCAAAATAGGCAACAGAAGCATAATAGGTCGATTTGTCCGATCCGCCACTGAAACTTATTTCGTGATTCTGGATCATGGCATTGTTATTGAAAATAACCTTTTGCCAGTCGGTACCAACATCCAGTGAAGAAGGATTGGAAAATAGCATGGGACTTCCGGCACCTACAAGTGCCTCGTTCCTTATTGTTGCATACTCAGTGGCATTCAGCAGGTTCAGCTTGTGTTCGGGAGCCTGTGTGCCTACATATCCGTTGTAGTTCACCTTCAGGGCACCTGCAGTACCCTTTTTAGTTGTGATAAGTATTACACCTGCAGCAGCCTGAGTACCATAAATAGCAGCTGATGCAGCATCTTTCAGAACCTCAATTGACTCGATATCTCCCTGGTTCAGGTAATCAATTCCACCTACAACGGGAACTCCATCTATAACATATAATGGAGATGCCGAGTTTATGGAGGTGATACCACGGATGTTTACTGTAGCGTCAGCTCCGGGAACACCCGAGCTGGAAGCAATAGTAACACCTGAAGTTCTTCCTTTCAGAGCGTCTTCAATCCTTGGTGTAGCCATGTCCACGAGATCCGTTGCTTTTACACTTGAAATAGCTCCGGTAACTACACTTTTCTTCTGCACACCATAACCGACCACAACTACTTCTTCCATCACTGCCAGATCTGACTGCATGACGACATTAAGAGTTGTGCTGGACGTAACCCGGATCTCCTGCGTTTTCATTCCAACAAATGAAAACACCAGGGTAGAATTTGCGGGCGCGTTAATAGTATAAGCCCCGATTGCATCGGTCAGGGATCCGGAGGCAGTTCCTTTTATGGAAATACTGACACCCGGCAATGGCTGACCATCATCTGCTGATGTTACAACTCCTTTCACCTGAAGTCCCTGTGCGCTTAAGGCAAGGGAACAGAAAATGAATAAAAGAGTCAAGATCGTTTGTTTCATAGGTTTTAATTAATGTTTAGGTTAAGAATAGATTCGGGATCAATTTAGCATGATCCTGCTTTTAAAAGTGAAAAATTATGAAATCGTATGAAACAAGGGGGGGTGATATGTTACATCAAAAATACGTCAGTTATAAGATATAACTACTACATTAATACATCAGTTAATAATGTAAAACGCATATAATTAAACACATATCGATAATTAATAAGAAGAAATCAATACATCAGGACAGGATTGCAATACAACACAGCATCTTGAATGCATTTACAGGTTAATAAGCAAGCTTGTAAGGTTTACATCTCTTCCAATTCCAAGTTTTTTCCTCACCCTGTACCTGCATATTTCAACACCCCTGACTGAGATATTCATAAGTGGTGCAATCTCTTTGGTAGAGATATTCATTTTCAGAAAAGCACATAGCCTTAGTTCGGTCGGGGTAAGGGAAGGATATTTAGATTTCAGCTTATTCAGGAAGTTTTCATGAACCTCATCAAAGACTTTTTCAAAAACCTCGCGTTGCTTATTGTGTCCGACCTCCTTATTTATTTTCGAGATCAATGATAATATCTTCTCATTTACGGGTTCCTCGTATGAAGCCTTCTTTATACCCATCAGCTCTTCCTTAATCTTGAGAAGAAATTCGTTTTTCCTGACGAGGTTCATTGCCTGATTGGCAAGTTCCTTGTCCTGCTGAATCATTCCCGCACGAAGTTTTTCATTCTTCATGCTTATGAGTTCCTTCTCCGACTGCAGGGCCTGTCTTATATATTCCCGCTCCTTCTCCCTGTATTCCCGAAGCTCTTTCAGCTTAACCTTCCTGTTGGAGATCTCAATTCTTTTATTGACCGTCCAGATAAGGAGAAAAGCCAGGAAGATAAATATCACAAAATAGGCTATATATGCGATAAGGGATTTGTACCATGGCGACATTACCGTAAATTCAATGGAATCGGAAAGGCTCTCTATTCCAAGCTGGTTCCTTGCTTTTACCATAAAAGTGAATTTCCCGTCAGGTAAATTTGAAAAATCCTCCGAAAAAGAAGCGCTCCATGCCGACCAGGTGAAGGAATACCCGGAAAGTTTATAACTGTATTCAATGTTACCCGGGTTATCATAAACGGGAGCCGAAAAGGAAAACCTGAATGAATTGTTTTTAAAAGGGAAACTGTAGCCCGGTTGCCTCGAACGGGCTCCCGGATTGGTGTTGCCGAAATAAAATGTTCTGTTGAGATATATGGCATCGGCCCTGGTTATGTATGTCGAGAACTCAGGAAAGCTCATGAAATATGCTTGCGGGGAATAATGCGCGAAACCGTTTTCAATCCCAAAAAAGAGATGATCTTCCGAGTATGGATAGACAGACTCAAAACCATTCAGAAATTTGCCCGTAAGAAGTGTAAAGGGGGAGGTGACATGCTGAAAACTGAAGTCTTCCTGGATCCTGAGGACGCCAACTTTATTATTTGATACATACCAGATATTTCCCCTGCCATCTTCCTGGATGAATGAAAGGTTTTTAATAGGGTTGAACAGCTGGTTGAAATAGGCCGAAGATTTAAAACGGTTATTCTGGCTCTCAAATTCAAATATACCAGAAGTGTCGGAAGCGAAAATTATTTTGCCCTTGACCTTGAAAACATTGATGTTATATTTTGAGGGAAGCCCATCCTTTTCAGTATAATAATGCACTTCTTCAACAGAATCGAGGCTATTATTAATTTTTACCCTGTAGACTCCCTTGAATATATGGCTCATCCAGAGCTCGCCGTTTTCATCTTCTTCAAACACCCTGAACGATTCATTGAAACCAGGAATTCTTCTCACGAATTTCCATGTCCCGTTTTCCCATTTGAAAAGGATCAATCCTCCAAATGTCCCTCCGATGAGATAGCCGGGATATTTTTTCATTATATGATATTTCCATCCTCCGGGAATATCATTGATATGAATGGCTTTTTCACCGTCGATTATAAAGGTCCCTTTATTGTGACCGCAGAGTACAACCCCGTTATGAACTCCAAGATACCAGACCTGGCCATAGGTCCCGGGGATCATTTTAGGGATGTTATTTGTCTTTCCGTCAATCCAGTCCTGTACGAACAGACCCTGGTTGGTTCCCAGGTAGAGCTTGTTCTTATAAATCAGTTCTGTGTAACCGGCCCCGAATCCGTCAGGCCTCTGCAGGAATGTAATTGGTGAGTTGACAGTCACATAGTCAATACCGTTGTCAAGGCCCAGCCAGAGATTTCCGGTACGGTCCGGGAAGACTTTCAATATGGTATTGTTCTGAAGCCCCTTTTTCTGGTTGATGTGCTGTATTATATTCCCATCGCCGTCAATCATTATCACACCGTCCTGGATCGTCCCGAGAGCGTAATACTTGTCCTGTAGTGTGGAGGCGCAGAATATCTGGGAGCTCTTTACCAGATCATTTACCGGAACATTCCATTCCCTGAGTTCATTCCCGTGGTACAGGAACAATCCCTTATCAAGAGTGCATATAATCAGATCGCCTTGCCCGTTATATGGCATTATTGAGTTTATCTCCACTCCCTTAAGCTTCTCACACCCCTTTAAGGGCACCATGGCTGTCCCGTTAAACTCAAAGATTCCCTCCCTGGTGTCATAAAAAAAGATCCTGCCTCCTGCATTAAAGGCATTCGGAAATCTTACGGGCGATGGTATAACTGTAAACTCTTTTCCTTCCTTAAGAACATATGCTGCGTTATAAGACTGGCAAACGATCATGTCTTTATAGGGAAGGATATTCCAGACATCATCAAAATTCCGGAATTCAGGAGGTATCTTATCTTTAAGGGAATGGTAAACAAGTTTTCCGTTTTCATCAGGAACCATCTTCCCGATCTCGTTGTAGGCGCCAATATATATTTCGCCTTTATCATCAATATAAATCGATCGTACCATCGACAGGTTAGGCATGCGGTAAAGCTCCCACTGAACGCCGTCGAAGACAAGCAGTCCCTCGTTGTTGGCAAAATACATGAACCCCTTCTGATCCTGTGCAATAGCCCAGTTCTGAGTACCTGCATGGTACTCATGCTTCGAGAAATTGCGGATAAAGGGCGTCCCGATATCTTTTATTTCGGCTAAAGCAGCCACTTCCGTCATTGCTGACAGGAAGATCATGCTGACAACCTGGGATACAAATTTTTTCACCTGATCCGTTTTGATACGGTAAAGACGAAAGTTAATTGTAATTTTCAACTTATTATCAATAATAAAATCATTATGAAACTGTTTGCTGCCTCCTGTTTTACACTTGCAATATTCCTTTATACGGAAGTTGCATTCTCCCAGACAACAGGAATTTCCCAGGCCCGGAATGCCAATCAGGAGCTTGCCCGGGATATTTTCAGGGAACTTATAGAGATCAACACAACAGTGAATATGGGATGCACAAAAGCTGCAGAAGCAATGGCTGCGCGGCTAAGGAGTGCAGGCTTCCCTGAAAATGATATTATTCTTGCCGGACCTCAGCCTCAGCATATGAACCTGGTTGTGAGATATCATGGAAAAGGAACCAAGCCTCCCATTTTGTTCATCGGGCACCTTGACGTAGTGGAAGCATTGCGGCAGGACTGGTCATTCGATCCTTTCACATTCCGGGAAATCGACGGGTATTTCTATGGGCGAGGCACAACCGACATGAAGGACGAAGATGCCGACATGATTTCAATCCTTATTCGGCTGCGGCAGGAAAAATTCCTGCCAGAACGCGATATTATCGTTGCACTCACGGAGGATGAGGAGGGTGGTAATGCCAACGGAGTACGATGGCTGCTGGAAAATCGCAATGATCTTATCAAAGCCGAGTATTGCATAAATCCTGATGGTGGCGGAGGGGACATCAAGAACGGCCGGGAAATGATCATGGCAATCCAGACCAGCGAAAAAGTTTACGCGGATTTTACCCTTGAAACACACAATAAGGGCGGTCACAGTTCCTTGCCTGTAAAGGATAATGCGATCTATCAGATGGCTGAAGCGCTTACACGCTTGTCAGGCTGTGACTTCCCGATTTCTCTTAATGAGACAACCAGGATGTTCTTCCAGCGGAGCGCTCAGATTGAAACAGGACAGGTAAAAGCAGATATGCTGGCCGTATCAGCGTTGCCGGTTGACACTTCTGCTGCGAACCGTCTGGCAAAAAGCGCTCCTAATTATAACTCCCAGATGCGGACCACATGCGTTGCAACAAGGATCAGCGGCGGTCATGCTAACAATGCATTACCTCAGAGTGTCACTGCAAATATTAACTGCCGATTGCTCCCTGATGATAATATAGACCATGTTACTGCAGTGCTTAAGAACATAATCGATGACCCCCGGGTTGAATTGGCATGCACTAATGCTGCTGTTCCCGGACCCCTGTCTCCCATGCGAAAAGATGTACTGGATGCAGTTGATAATATTACAGCATCGATGTGGCCGGGCGTTGTGGTTACTCCCGTCATGGCTACCGGCGCCACCGACGGAAGGCATCTTCGCTCTGCAGGGATCCCGGTCTATGGCGTTTCAGGCATGTTCGGAGATGTCGATGATGTGAGGGCGCATGGCAAGGATGAGCGTATCGGCGTAAAGGAATTCTATAACGGTGTCGAGTTCATGTACAGGTTGATGAAGACTCTTTCATCAGACAGAATAAAATAAATATTAGCTTTGTATGTAAAGGGGAACGGAAATTTTTAACGAATTAGCAATATATCATAAATTAAAACTTACCAAAATGAAGAGACTAATTAATTTCAGGAGTTTTTTGATGTTGTCATTTTTGATTTTTATCCCGGTTCTCGTCCAGGCTCAAACTGATCAAAAGGCAGCCGCATTAAAGAACCTTGAGACGGGCGTAGCAACGGCCAAAGCAAAGGTTGCAGTGAATGAACGTAAGCTGGCCGTTGCAGACTCCCTTATTACTGCCGGAACCAAGCTGATAGCTGAATCGAAAACAGAGACCAAGGCCATTGATGCCGATAGTAAGAAACTTGAAAAGGAATATGCTGCCAGTCAAAAGCCCCTGACCAAGCTTTCAACTTCAAAGGATAAGGCAGAAGCAACCAAGGCTAAGGCCGATCTTAAGGCTCTCACCTTGCAGTACAAAACAGATTCCAAAGCTGTTGAGACCCGCATAAAGGATGCAACAAAAATGTCAACAACAGGCAATGCTGCCCTCACAAAAGGTAAGGCAGCCAAAAAAAGTGCTCAGGATGCACTCAAAGCTTCGCAGGCAGCTCTGAAAACAATTCAGGCAAAATATGATGCTGCTTCTGGTTCAGGGGAAAATACAAACCCCAAAGGTAAAACTAAGAGATAACCAGGGATTGCCTTTTTAAACAATTTTGATATTTTTAAAGGCAATTTTTTAAAAAATAACAGGACAAATCTCTGAAATCACAGACTTGTCTGCAAAAATTTATCTGTTAAGCCAAATATGTAAAATTACCCGGCTTTTGCAATGATAGTCTTAATTATGCTTTATTATTAGTTAACGCTAATGATAAGAAATTTTGAATTATCTGTATGTAATCGCACCTTAATTTTTGCGTTAAATTGTGCACTTTGGTTTGAAGGCATATATTGAACATTAATCTGCCCGTATCATATTGCCACCACCTCTTTTCTCTGCAATTTCAATAATAGGTGTCCCATAATAATAAATATTTCCGGGTCCCCAGATAAATGCTTTTATATTTTCAGAAGCATTAACATGCACATCACCAATAGATTCATTAACTATTTCAGCGTTTTCACTAGTGAGGCTGTCGGCAAACATGCTGCACCCATAGCGATTAAAAAACACACAATCATTGGCTTTACCGGTTAAATGAAAATAACCCAGTGTATTGGCAGAAACAACCGCATATAAAAAATTACAATCAACCGCAAGCCTGACCTCAACTATTTCTCCTATAGCCAGATATATAAACGTTTCAGCTTTTATGATGCCTGTGTTTGTAACATTTACCGGATCGTAAGTCACCATATAATCGATGTTGCTGAAATGGAGGGCAATTGTATTCCTCTCAGTATTCAGAGACATTTTTTTATGGTCATTGATAAAAAGAGTATCATTATTAATTATGGCATCGATAGAATTAATATCATTTTTTCCTGTAATAACAAGCCTGTTTGTTGAATCCTGTACAAGAACGATATTATAGATCCCTGTGATCTCTACAGCGTGAAAATCCTCAAGAGAAAGTACACGGGTATTTTCATCGCCATTAAAAAATATTTCTTTACATGAAACAATGGAAACTGTGGCCAGTACAAGAAAAACTACTATTTTTTTTATTCGCTTCTTCATGTTTTTTTCACCAGTAATACCCCATTCCGAATTCAAGGCAATCGGCTTTCCCTATATGCGATTTTATAGCAATACTCCCAACTATATTATTTGTGAAAAGATATTGGAGTGATACTTTGTTGTAAATCCGGGTAAGGACAGTATATTTTGAATACAGATAATATCCGACCTGAACTCCCATTATTAATTGTTTATATTGGATGGCATAAGATGTATGCAGACCGCACCGGAAAAGCTTACTTACATCATTCTCAGGAGTGCCATCTTCACCGGCAAGGGCTTCTTTTATGGAGCCATCATAGAATATATCAGCTCCCAATCCGATTTTTCTTTTAAGATTCATTACGCGTTCCAGATTATAAGAAACCGAAGAGGTGAAATATCTCTTACCCAATAGGTTATCATAAACCTTGGATCCTGCTGAATAAACAGCTGTCTGAACATACCGTTTTCCGATAACTGGAATTTCGGGCTCCGGTATTGTAATGCCTTTGTTATTTAACAGATAATTAAATCCCAGTGTAAGGGAAGCGGCATTAATTCCGTAATTAGGTGATCTTGTTTTTCCATTGGAAAAGTGTGTAGTTCCGGCTTCAATCTGCAGTTCACTGCGGGGAGATAATCTTATTTTACTATCTATTCCCAGCCTGAAGTATATATTCACATGTGATCCGATTGCTCTGTCAAGAGGATTTTTATCCTTATCAAATTTCCTGGTAAGGTAAGCTCCTCCGAAAGATAACTGGTAATTAATAGAAAATTTTTCTGAGCGTTTAATAAAAGGGACATTGATAAAACCGTATAAGGTAATTGCTTTCCCGAATACTTCATTATTGCCCAGGCTCCAGACTGAAGATCCAACTCCTGTTACAGGGTAACGATAGAGTTTTTCCCAGTAATCCTTTCCAAAGGTTGGAAAACCCACAGAAAGGTCGAGAGCATAAATATCATCCTTAATAAGATAGTCCAGCGCTTCGTAAAAAGGAAGAGCCAGACCTGAATGTATCTTAGTCTGTATAATGATCGGTCGGGTGACTGATTGTGCATTAATTACCAGACCGGTCAATAATAGTACTAAGATATATAGTCCGTTCTTCACAATTTGTTGCATGTACTAAACAAAGATATTGTTTTAGCCTCTTGTATGAAAGGAATTGCCTTTATTCAAATCAAGTTGTAAATTTGATTTTATCCCCGGTTAACATTAAGAAAGAACAAATCAGGTCCGACAGTAAATATTTCCATTAATTCAAAACCAACAATTAAGATCATATGGACAGAAGAGAGTGGTTAATAAAAACAGGAATAGCTGGCACCGGGTTATTGCTAAGCAGGTATCTGGACGCGGCTGATCGTTTCAGGTATATGCCTGCCGGCGATTTTGTAAAAGCCGATTTTGGCCCTGATTTCAAATGGGGAGTGGCTGCTGCTTCATATCAGACTGAAGGTGCCTGGAACCTGGATGGGAAAAGCGAATCTAACTGGGATTATTTTTCACGTATTCCCGGTAAAATAAAAAATGGAGAAAATGCTGATGTCGCAGCCGATTTCTATCACAGGTATCCGGAAGATATAGAACTCATCAAGGCTATGAATTTTAAGATATTCCGGTTCTCTGTTTCATGGCCGCGCATCCTTCCGGCCGGTACCGGAGCTGTAAACAGCAAAGGCCTGGATTTTTATCATAAGGTAATCGACAAATGCTTATCGGCCGGCATAGAACCGTGGATCACCATTTATCACTGGGATATGCCGCAGGTTTTGGAAGCTCAGGGTGGATGGGCCAATCGTAAAATAATTGACTGGTTTTCAGAATATGTTGAAGTAATAACAAAGGAATATGGGAGTAAGGTAAAAAACTGGATGGTGATGAATGAACAGCTTTCTTTCACAGGGAATGGCTATATGAATGGTGTTTTTGCACCAGGCAGAAAAAGCTTAGGTGCATTCATGAAATCGGTCCATTATGCTACACTCTGTAATGCGGAAGGGGGACGAATCGTTCGGAAAAATGTTCCCGGAGCAAATATCGGAACTACTTTGGCGAACACTTACGTGGAACCTGTTGATCAGAAAGAAAAGAACATTAAAGCTGCTGCCAGGATGGATGCAATAATGAACCGTCTTTTTATTGAACCATGTCTTGGAATGGGATATCCTGAAGATACTTTACCTATATTAAAGAAATTGAAGTCGCTGTACGAAGATGGTGATGAAGCAAAGATGATATTCGATTTCGATTTTATTGGCATACAGTATTATTACAGGACAATCGCTAAAAACTCGATAATACCCGGAATGAGGGCTAAAGAGGTAATGGCATCGGAAAGGGGTGTACCTGTAAATTCAATGGGAGGTGAAATTTATCCTGAAGGGTTATATCATATTCTCAAGAAGTTCAGCCGGTACAAAGGAATCAGAAATTTAATTGTGACCGAGAATGGGACTTGTGTTCCTGACAAGCTTGAAAACGGACGAGTTCATGATAAGGAGAGAATAGACTATTTTAAAAATCACCTCTCTGCAGTGTTAAAAGCCAGGAGGGAAGGAGTAAATGTAACTGGTTATTTTGTGTGGTCGCCAACCGATAACTTTGAGTGGGATAGCGGCTACACTCCGCGTTTTGGATTGGTTTACGTGGACTTTAAAACACTTGAACGGTATATTAAGGATTCCGGTCTTTGGTTCAAGGAATTTTTGAAGTAGAGATGCCAGAAAAAGAATCAATCCGATCAGCTGGGAATCGGAATAAATTACTGTTTCTTATTAAAGATCTGCTTTACCGATAGCCCAAGCGGGTTTATGTCTGTAGTCTGCACAGTCAGAACGAGACCATTGTCTGAAAGAGTATAAGTTACGGTGCTTCCGTAAACGTCTTTGCCGACTGTCCTGGTGCTTTTGGTTGTGAGAATTTTTTTATCAGGTGACCATCCGGCAGATTCCCTGTTTATACCACCATATTCCTCTTTAACTGTCTCTTTGCCGTCAAGGGTGAATGAGGTTACATGTGATGTAACTTGCTTTGCACCTTTATCATAAAAAGTATATGTAAGAGTAATTGATTGAGGAGTTTGAGCAATTACACATTTCACATTAAACTCTTTATAAAAAGCATCACTTTTTGCATTATCCTGTGTCCATTCGCCTGAAAAATTTACCGGAGACTGGGCATATGATGCCGATGCATAGAAAATCAATGAGAAAAGAATTAACGATTTTAAAATCAAATTCTTCCTGCGATTTAAAAACCCGAATCGTTTCATAATTTTTAAGGATAAGTGGTTTAACCTATGAATCATTATTCTAAGGTAATATTTTTTTATGAACCTGCATATATATCCCTTTTCAGCCTCTTGCAACAAAAAAGCTGCGAAAGCGACTGTTTTGTTGCTCTGTCAGGGTTTGAACCTGAACTTTTCTGATCCAGAATTATAACAAAATATAAATGTCTAACCTTAACACATTTATTATCAGGGCTAATGTAAAAAACAAAATCTTTATATTTCCATTATTTAATACCTGTTATCCCCAAAACCTGGCAAGAAACCTGGCAAGTTTTTAATAATACTTAAGAATCTTTTTTATTAATACTAAAGACCTTATAGCTATTCAATAATTTATAGATTTCAATTTACTCCGGCTAAATGTGGTCAGATTGTCCGGCTTTTGTAGTAAGGTAAAAGATTCTACCAAATCCATATTTGATCTAAATAATTCCTGCTGAAAAAATTATTTCAGGCTAAAGCCCAATTAAAATAATTTAATAGTAGATTTAAACCTGTATTTTAATTTTGGATTTAATAGCTATTCATAACAGCAAATCATGGGATCCATTAGAAAAGTTCTTATCTATATTTTTATTCCGGTTTTATTTTTGGGATCGTTGTATTCTGCTGCAAAGAAATACTCTGTAAACCGGGAGATTAGATTTATATATCCCTGGAAACATTCTTTATTTCCTCGTGAATTTGCCCCTCCTACATTTTATTGATCAGATAAATCGCAAATTGCCCATGTGTGGAATATCAGCATAAATCTGGCCGGTCATCATCCATTCATAACCAAAACGGTTTACCAGAACAGATGGAAACCCGATTTAAGTATGTGGGACAGTATTAAAACTTTCTCAAATTATAAAGACATTAAAATTGTTATCAACCGAAAAAAATCTTCGAAAATTGCTTTCCTCGATCAAAAGGCTGAATTACCAATTCGTATTTCAGAAGATGAAGTTGGAGCGCCAATTCTTTACCGTGAAATACCTTTGCCTTTTATTTATGCAGAAAAGCATATTTGGGAAACCAGTTATGCTTTATACAAAGTTGGCAGTTCAAATCCCAGGCATGAAGCATTAGGTCAATTTATGGTTTGTGGTAATTGCCATTCATCTACACGTGACGGAAAAACCATTGCCCTTGATTTCGATGCAGTTTCAAGGGATAAAGGAGGCTATTTTATAGCTAATATAGATTCCCAGGTTGTTTTTAATAATGATAATTACATGTCCTGGTCGAAAATTGAAGGAAAAGCTACATTTGGATTATTTTCGAAAATTTCACACCAAGGCAGGTATGTGTTGACAACGATAAAGGACAGAGTAATTAATGTAAAATTCGAAGCCCCAAGCACAATAGCCTATTCTGAATTGTTTTTCCCTATAAATGGTGTGATAGCAGTTTATGACAGGGCAACCAAAAAATTAGCCGAACTCCCTGGTGCAAATGATACAGCTTATATACAGTCCAATGGCATTTGGACACCTGATGATAAATATATAATATTTGCAAGAGCAAAAGCATTACCTTATCCTGATAAAAGCTCCCGTTATGAAAGTTTGATATCGGATACGACCATTACTAACGCATTTGTTAGCAGAAAAAGAGACCTTAAGTTCGATTTATACATTATACCTTTTAATGATGGAAAAGGTGGCGAAGCCAAACCAATAAAGGGAGCCTCATTCAATGGCCAAAGTAATTATTTTCCAGCCATTTCACCCGATGGCAAGTGGTTAGTATTTTGTGAGTCAAATAATTATATGATGATTCAAAAAGATAGCAAGCTATTTATAGTTCCACGTGAGGGCGGAAGAGCAATAAAACTAGCTTGTAATTTCCTGGAGATGAATTCCTGGCACGCCTGGTCACCCAATGGAAAATGGATGGTCTTTGTTTCTAAAAGCTTAAGTATTTATACTGATATGTTTTTAACACATATCGATAACAAGGGTCATGCTTCAATACCTGTATGGCTCGAAGATTCAAAAAGACCTAGATGTGCGGCAAATTACCCGGAATTTATTAATCGTGATCCCTCTTTTACATTCGATATGAAATATGAATACATTAACACCTTATTAATTCAGGCTGCAATCCATGAAGGCAAGATTGAACAAGCCAGAAAAATGGTAAAACAGTATCTGGAACAAGGCCAAACAAGCACTCCGGTTGAGTATGAGGATCTTGGTAATATTATGTTAAAACTGGGTGATAAAAAGGAAGCTGAAAAATATTTCAAATTAGAAGCACAAGGAGATTCCTCATTTTACAGTAGGTTTTAAGATAATGAATAATGTAAAAACCGTACTTCATTGACCACTTCAAAAACAGGTCTGATTACATATAAAATACATAACAAAACAACAAAGATTTAACTCCGGATTTTGGTGGTCAATTTATTCCGGCCAACTATGGAGAAGGTCTTTTGCGATTTCTGCTTTAGTCATACCATCTTCTTCTTGTTGCGTAACTACCACCACCACCGCCAAGAAGAAGAACAACTCCCAAAATAAATCCCAACCAATATAACGAACCTGTATTATGTTCAGCATACAATCCAATGTTCACCCCCAATAATTTCGCAATCAATACGAAAGGGGAAATGAACCCGTGAACAATACCGAATAGAAAACCATATTCCTCTTTGGTCATGCCAACAGGAGCACAGGAAGTAACAAAAAACAGAACCAGCAATAATAATAATCCAATAAATATTCTTTTTGTTTTCATATAAATTAATTTTAAAATGTTTTTACTCGTTAAGTGATATAAATTTGATGTATATGAAAAATGTCAAAATATTTCCATTCAGAGTTTTATCAAAATTATGCTGGATAACCTTATAGAGATCCAGGTATAATACAAAAAGCGGAAATTATCTATCAATTGTTTATAAAGGTGAGCATCTTTATACTGAAAAATGTTACACAACTATAGAAAAAGATTACATAATTCACTCATTTCCCGGAACGATATGTTAAAACTGTAAAGCAATTACATAGAGCACATCAAATGCCTCATTCTAATTCATAGTCATTTATCTTAAGTCTTGTCTTTATCCCCTATAATTTGGACAGATTTGTTTAAAGAAAGAGAACTAAAAAGATGGATCAAGAAAAGAATAGTATTAAGTACCACCGACCATCAAATAATTCTGAACCAATAATTGTAAATTCCACAATCCTGAATTAGTCAAACTGTCCGGCATATAATTGATAATAGTGTCCCTTCTGTTTCAATAAAACTTCGTGACTGCCTCTTTCCACGATTTCGCCATTTTCCAAGACCAGAATTTCATCTGCATTCCGGACAGTTGATAACCGATGAGCAATTACAAAACTGGTACGCCCCTGCATTAACTGGTCCATCCCTTTTTGAATGATCTGCTCCGTTCGGGTATCAATCGAACTTGTTGCTTCATCCAATATCAGAATAGGTGGCTTTGCTACCGTTGCCCTTGCGATATTCAGCAACTGGCGCTGCCCCTGACTCAGATTATCTCCGTCGTTACGCAGTATTGTCTGATAGCCTTTTGGTAATCGCTGTATAAATGAATGAGCGCCTGCAAGAGTGGAAGCATCTATAACCTCATTATCAGTGGCTTCAAGCCTTCCATACCGGATATTCTCCATAACAGAAGCAGTAAAAAGGTGTGTGTCCTGTAAAACCATGGCCATCGACCTGCGCAAACTAATACGCTGAATTTTTTGTATTTCAAGTCCGTCGATGGTGATCTGACCTGATTGAATATCGTAAAACCTTGGAAGTAAATTGATAATGGTTGTTTTCCCGGCGCCTGTAGAACCAACCAATGCTATCTTCTGTCCTGCTTTAGCCCCGAAAGAAATATTATTCAGAATAACTTTACCTGCATCATATCCGAAGGTCACTGAATTGAAACTGACATCACCTTTCACATCTGTCAGGGAAACAGCGGCCGGGATATCGGGTATTTCAGGAATTTCATCCATAATCTGGAAAATGCGTTCTGCTCCGGCCAGAGCCGATTGTAAAGTATTATACTGACTTGAGATTTCATTAACCGGTCTTCCAAACTGTTTGGAATACTGCAGAAAAGCAGCCAGACCACCTAGATCTAACCCCCTGAAAATTGCCAGTAATCCGCCAACCGTAGCAGTAAGGGCAAAATTAATGGTATTCAAATTCTGGATCACAGGCATCATAACACCTGAATAATACTGAGCTTTAGTGGCTTTGTTGCGCAGCTCGTAATTGATTTTTTCAAAATCTGCTGATACAATTTCTTCGTAGCAGAACAATTTTACCACCTTCTGGCCTCTGATCATTTCTTCCGCATAGCCATTCACAATACCTAGCGAAACCTGTTGTGATGTAAAAAAACTTTTGCTTTTTTTAATTATCCTCGAAGCCACCAGGAGCATAAACGGAACGATAAACAATGTAACAACCGTAAGCATCGGGCTGATATAGACCATTAAAGTAAATATACCGGTCAGGGTTATGGTGCTGGTAAATAACTGCAAGATACTGGTATTCAGAGAATCACTGACATTATCGACATCATTCGTGAATCGGCTCATCAGGTCACCATGGTTGTTGCTATCAAAAAATTTAAGAGGCAAAGTCTGAAGCTTGCTGAAAAGATCAGATCTGATTATACTAACTGTTTTCTGAGCCACTGATATCATCATCCTGTTTTGCCAGATTGCAGCTAGTGAGCCAACTATATAAATACTTAGTAACAGGAGTATCATACGGATCAATCCGGGTGTATTATGGGGAAGGATATAGTTATTGATTATCGGGCGTAATAAATAAGATCCCGCCAGAGTAGCGCCGGTATTGATCAGCAACAGGATTACAATGAAGAACAAAAGCGATTTTTCCCGAATTAAATATTTCCATAATCGGAAAATAACCTGTTTTGAATTTTTGGGTTTTTCTACTGCAATCCTGGCACGTCTTCCTGGGAGACCAGACAAGGTTAATTTGCCGCTGGAAGTAGTTGGGTTAGTCATAATTCGTTCTCCTTCTGCAGAAGTTGTGAATTGTAGATTTCCTGATAAACCGGATTGTTGATCATCAATTCGGTATGAGTGCCTGTTCCGATTATTTCTCCATTATCGAGCAATATAATTTTATCAGCTGACAGGATGGAGCTGATCCTTTGTGCAATAATGATTTTGGTCGTATCCTTAAGATGTCCGTTGAATGACTCCCTTATTTTAGCTTCGGTTGTTGTATCAACGGCGCTGGTACTGTCGTCCAGGATTAAAATTGACGGTTTTCTCAGAATTGCACGGGCGATACAAAGTCTTTGTTTTTGACCGCCTGAAATATTCACTCCGCTTTGTCCCAGAACTGTCTCATATTGTTTTGGAAATGATTGAATGAAATCATGAGCCTGAGAATCTTTGGCTGCTGTCACAATCTCTTCTTCCGAAGCTTCAGGATTACCCCATTTCAGGTTTTGTTTGATTGTACCTGAAAACAATTCATTTTGCTGAAGCACCAGTTTAACGTTCTTCCGCAGGTTTTGCATCGTATAATCACGAACATCGGTACCATCGATCAATACACGGCCCTTTGATACTTCATATAATCGCGGAATCAGCTGAACCAGAGTGGTTTTAGCAGAACCTGTAGCGCCAATCAGGGCTACCGTTTCGCCGGGAAGAATGGTAAAACTTATGTTTTTCAAAACATACTCACTGCCATCAGAATGATATTTAAAAAAAACATTTTCAAATTCCACCTTTCCAAGTTTTACTGTCAGATTTTTTTCTATCGCAGAAGGGGAATCGAAGATATCCACTTTGGCATTTAATACTTCAAGAATACGTTCAGAAGAGGCTGCAGCTCTGGCTAAAGTCATGAGGGTCATTGAGAGCATCATCAGCGACATCAGAATTTGAGTTATATAGGTAATGAATGACATCAGTTGACCCACCTGAAATGTGCCTGAAATGATCTTATTGCCTCCAAACCAAACTATTGCAACAATAGAAATATTCATTACCAGTTGCATAACCGGCAGAATAAGCACAACTGTACCTGATGCTTTAACAGAAATTTCCCTTAATTCGTTGTTTGAAAAGCCAAACTTCTTCTTTTCAAAGTCCTCCCGTACAAAAGATTTCACCACGCGTACATTGACCAGATTTTCCTGAATTGTTGCATTTACCTTATCGAGCTTTCGTTGTACTTTTTCAAAAAAAGGAAGACCACGGCGGAGAATATAATAAATAATTACAGCCAGTACCGGTATAGCTATGGCAATGATGGATGCCAATCCGGCATTGATGTTTATGGCGATGACAACGGCGAATAATAACATTAATGGGGCGCGTATCATTAAGCGCAACGACATCATGATTACCTCCTGAAGGATATTTACATCGTTAGTGAGTCTTGTAACCAGCGATGCAGAACTCAGGCTTTCTATATTTGAAACAGATAATTTCTGAATTTTATTGAACATACCCTTCCGAAGCTCAGCGGCAAATCCAACTGAAGCATGTGATGAATAGTAAATATTACCAACATTGGCAGCAATAGCCAGAAGTGACAGGGCCACCATAATACCACCCGTATGAAGAACATATGACATGTTCTTCTGGCTTACGCCCAGGTCAACAATTTTTGACATGAGTTTGGGTTGGACAATTTCGCAAAAAACATCAATAATGACAAGTGTTGGAGCCAGGATCAGCGCTTTTCGATAGTTTCGAAAAAATGGAAAATACTCTTTCATTTCAATAATAAAAGATCATTCAAATAAAGAAATCCGCAGTTAAACTGAATACCCTGATTAGGATTCATTTTACTGCCCCGGATATGAAACAGATTGTTTTTCAATTATTTGTTTCAGAATTGATGAAATAATTTCCAATTGAGAAATACATCATTCCACCAGTTCAAAATCGATGAAACCTTGTTCAACATTGATTTGTATGAGTCGTGCTTTTAGTTTCTGACCTACTTTTAATCCTCTATATCCTTTCACCAGTTTCCCTTCAACATGCGGATGGAAAAGGCGTATCCATGTTCCTTTTGGAGAAGCGCCGCTGACGATGGCATCAAATTCTTCTCCAATCCTGGATTCAAGGAGTATGGCATTGGCTGACTTTTCAACCTGCCGCTCCAATTTTTTTACATCATCTTCTTTCGAGGTACATTGGTTCGCAATTTGTTCCAGTTGTTCCAGGGTATAAGGAACCGCCTTACTCGCGATTGCTGCTTTAAGCAGTCGTTGTGTGACAAGATCAGGATACCGTCTATTGGGAGCAGTAGAATGCATATAATCTTTTACGGCCAAGCCAAAATGACCTTCCTCGCTGTCTCCGGGTTTTTCAAGAATATATTCGCCCGACCCTAAAAGTTTAAGCACACTAAGCGACATATCCGTAAAATGAACCTGATCTTTTTGTTTGAAAAACTTCAGGTATTCAGAAAGTGATTTGGAATCAGCCTTTACTGGTAGCGAAAATCCATGCTCTGAGGCCAGTTCAACGATTCTGTCCCACTGTTTAGGAACCCTGACCACTCTCCTCAACGAAGGAAATTGTTTCCCGGTTAAGAATCGGGCCGTAGATCCATTTGATGCGATCATAAAATCTTCAATCAAATCTTTTGCCCTGTTTTTCTGCTCCACTCTCATTTCACTTAAAGAATCACCGTCAAAAACCGGGACGGCTTCAATAGTTTCAAGATTTAAGGCCCCATGCTCAAAGCGTAACTCTTTCATTTTTTGTGCTATGTTGTCCTGTAGCTTAATATTTTCAGCTAATCCTGCGATCCTGGTAAGTTCTATCGGAATTGGGCCTGTTCCTTCGAGCCAGGAACCCAGGCTTATATAATCGAGTTTTGCATGATTTTGTACAATTGCAATGTAAACAACAGACTGTTCCACAGCACCATTATCACCTACAACCATTTCAACTACTATAGCACAACGGTCGGTGTTGAAACGCAGGGAAGTAAGATCGGTAGATAGTTTTTCAGGTAGCATTGGAAACATCTGGGCTACAGTATAAACAGATGTCGTGTTTTTGCTGGCATGAAGATCAATTTTTGATTGTTCACCAACCAGAGCATCAACGTCCGATATAGCGACAAACACCCGAACCTTGTTTTCGGATAACTGCTCGGCATAAGTTAACTGATCGAGATCAAGTGAATCAGTATTATCAATTGAGCACCATAGTCTGTCACGCAGATCCTTTACAACAAAATGCTGATAAACAGCCGGCAAGGTTATTTTCGTTAATTCGTCAAGCACATCAGCCGGAAAATCAGGTTCCAGTCCTCTTGCGATCATTGCCTTCCGGGCAATATGCTGTAAAGTGATCCTGTTAGCTTTTGTATCCATAATGACTTATTTTAAAACTTTTCTTAAACTTACTGCTTTTGCTTAAAGAAATGTAAAAGTAATTTCAATTTATTAAGTAACTGTGTCTGTTTGCACAAAGGTTTGTCTTCCCGAATTACATTTTTCTTGCAAGCTGGCTGGCGTCACATATTGTATTCATAATGTTACGCACTTTAAGGGAATTGCCGATGTAAATCGTCAGCCAAATGTTTACCAGTAAATATATAATTTTAAGGTGTGGTTTTTAAATTAATGTTTAACAAGATTATCAATTTGATCTTACCAATTATGGTCATAGTCATCGATTTTTAAATAATAAAAGAATGGTGTTAACTACCACCGACCTGTGTTTAAATTTAAACAGATTGTTAAAAAAGTCCCCAAAACCTGGCAAGAACCTGGCAACAAATAAAAAATCACCTACAAAATAAATAGTAAGTGATTGATTATCTTGTTGTCCCGTCAGGTCTCGAATTTTCTTTATCTAGATATTCTTACTTATCCTTAATTATTGTCAGTATCAATCATTTAATGGCATTTCTAGTAATATTCAAAATTCAGTAATTGCATTCAAATTAAAAATAAGTGTCCCCTGTAGTGTACCCTAATCAATAATATTATTAGCTTTGAGTCAAATAAAAATGACATGGCAAAAGCTAGTTTTTTCCTCAAAGAACCCACTTCAAAAACAGACACACTCGTTTTCCTGTATTTTAATTTTGGAAATAGAAGAATGAAATATTCTACAGGAGAAAAGATCAATCCCAAATATTGGAATTATGAAAATCAACGTGCAAAAGAAACAAAACTCTTCAAGGAGTATCCGGAGTTTAATGCCAGACTTAATGATTGTGCTGAGAAAGCAAGATCAGCTTACAGGAAGATTCTAAATGATGGTGAAAGTGTTACCTTAACTAATCTTAGGAAGGAACTAGATTCTACATATAAAAAACAAGAGAAAGCTCAAAAGTTAGATCTTTTAGGATTTATAGGAATGTTCATAAAAGAAACGACAGGTATCAGATCAAATAATACTACAAAAGCTTATCAGAACGCACTTAATCATCTCAAGAATTATTGCAGGGACAAAAACTGTAAGATTGATTTTGATACTATTGATATGTCATTTTATAATTCATATACAAAATATCTTATTGAAGATCTTGACTTAGCTCAAAATACGGTTGGGAATAAAATTAAAAACCTTAAAGTATTTATGGGAGAAGCATACGAAAGAGGTCTTCATAAAAATCTGGAATTCAGAAGCAGAAAATTTAAAAAAACAACAGAGGAAACAGATAAGATATATTTAAATGTGAAAGAACTTGAAATGATTTATAAACATGATCTTTCAGCAAACCAAAAACTTGAACGTGTTCGGGATCTCTTTATAATCGGTTGTTTTACCGGATTAAGATTTTCCGATTTTATTCAACTAGGAAAAGAAAATATAATTGATGATAACAAGGTTAAAATTAGAACTCAAAAGACAAAGGATACTGTTATCATCCCGCTTCATCCGTATGTAAGAGAAATACTTGAGAAATATAAATGGAATATACCTGACCCAATTTCAAACCAAAAGATGAATAAATATCTTAAAGAGATAGGAGAGGATGCCAAAATTAATGGTAAAATTCAGGTCAGAATAACCAAAGGAGGAGAATTAAAAAAATCAACACCGGATAAATTTAGTCTTATTTCTACTCACACAGCCAGAAGAAGTTTTGCAAGTAATTGCTATTTGGCTGGTATTCCTGCAATAACTATTATGAAAGTTACCGGACACAAATCAGAAAGCAGTTTTTTAAGGTATATTCGCATCTCACAGGAAGAGAATGCAAATAAGTTATTAGATCATCCATTTTTTAACTAGATATTATGAGATCAACTACCCATGGAGCAAATTCAAGAATTGAAGCTCTTGAAAAAGAACTCGATGAGCTTCTTGAAGCAAAGAAAGTTAAGAAAGATAAGTTTTCACAGATAGTTCAGATGCTTATATTAGATTATTTAGGTATAGCAAAAAACATTGAGGACAATACCAAAAGGGCAGAGATATTTGCCCCATTGATTAGAAGGGATGTGGAAACAACAAGACAATATTTTTCCAAATTAAATAATGAGAGAACTCCCCAAAATTTAAAAATTGTGCTTGATTATTTCGAAAAAGCAGGATTAACTGACAAAATGAAACTAGTTCAGAAAGAATTAGATGGAAAATAGTTAAGCATTGAGTAGTACTACACTTAAAAATAAAACCTAAAGCATAGAATACTTTTGCTGTTGAAATAATACACAAAAGTATGAATTCTATAATTTTACAAGGGATCAATACAGATGATCTCAAAAAGATTTTTCGGGAAGTTCTCGAAGAAACAAAACAGGAATCTAAACCAAAAGAATCAGGTAAAAGACCTGTCTATCTTAATCGGTTTGAAGTTGTCGAACTTCTTAAAATTTCTCTGCCTACTCTAAACAACTGGTCTAAATCGGGGATTGTGCAATCTTATCGAATAGGGAATAGAATTTTGTATAAAGCTTCGGAAATTGAGGATGCAATCCATTCAGTTAAGAATTTGAAATACAAAAGGGGGTAATCATGGCACATAAAAATGATTATTCCGTGACTGTGTTTTTTCCTTCAGGAGAAGCTAAAAAGTGGGGTTTTGTTAATGGACTGAATTACTTTGCCAGTAATTTTCTAGATAAAAAACATTCAGATTGGAAGTATTTTAATGTTTATGATCGTCGAAATGGCAAATATCTGAAGAGATTCTACAAGGGCAATATTATTCCCGATTTCCTGTAATTTTTTTTAACCTATAATAATAACCTATAGTAACCTATAATGGATTTATTCTAGTACCGACATTTCAAACAAACTAAATGCCCTATCAATTATCATATTCGAGCATATCAATTAACAGAAGGAAACTAGTTTCTTCGCTTAGTGGATCTTCAAATAAAAGGCTTATTGACGGAGAATTGATAACTGTAAAGAAAGATCAGAGAAATAGGGCAGAACAAAAAAAGATAAGTGAAGAAATCAAGAAAATAATAGAAGAATTAAATATTGATGAAAAACTATTAAAGGAGAATAGGAAAAGCTATAAACTGAATAAATCGAAAGTCAGGAAAAAATGTCAAGCATTTAGCAGACTTGAAAAAAGCAAAAAGTTCCTTGCATTTTATTCAATAAGCTTCCCTTGTGGATTATCAGATGAAATAGTATATAAAATTTTTAATACCTGGCTTACACGTTGCAGAAGAGATTCTGGGCTTAAGTCTTATTTATGGGTTGCTGAACGGCAAGGAAATGGCACTATTCATTTCCACTTGTTGACAAATGATTATATGACAATAAAGAAAGTAAATGGTTTTATGGCCTCCTGCTTGGCTTCTGAAAAGGCTAAAGGGAATGAAGTGCTTAAGGATATTAATACTGAAAAATATAATGGAGTCGATGTAAAGAAAGTAGACAAAGACAGAAAATCATTAATAGGATATCTAACAAAATATATCACTAAGAATGATATTGAGTTCACTCATTTACCTTGGCATTGCTCAAGAGATGTTTCTCGTATGTTTACCACTATAAATTTCAACGAGCAAGAAAAGGATATTTACGCCAACCAATTACCCAGAAAGAAAGAGTTTTATAGTTTTCATAAAGGAAATGAATTTAAAGCATGGGGTTTTAAATTCAAACCTAATCCAGAAATATTTGAAGAATTAGATATAGCTAATGAGGTGGTTTACAAGAATCAATAAAAATTTGTAACTTGCTGAATAAACTATAGAAAAATGCCAGTAGTATACGTTGATAATTACAGGGGATTCCAAGAGACGTTCATCCCATTAAAAAGTATAAATTTTTTAGTGGGTGAAAACAGTACCGGGAAAACATCGATTCTAAAACTTATTAAGGCACTTACTGATTTTAAATTTTGGTTTGCCGTCGATTTTGATAGTGAAGATACTGAGCTGGGATATTTCAGTGAAATTGCCAGTTATTCTAATCCAAATAGAAAGGATTTTATAATAGGGATACTAGGTGACGGTATAAATAAAGATAATAGCATAAATGCAATAAAAATGAAATTTATATCTAACGAAGGCATTCCTACAATATCAGAAATGTGTTTTATTGAACAAGGATATAATATACAAGCACAAATTTCTGAAAGGGCAATTAGATATAGATACGATAAAATTTCAATTAAAAACATAACAGAAGAAAATAAGATTGAATGTTTTAAAACTTGGATACAAAAAAACGGATTAAAAAATAAAACATACGCAGAGATTGAAATAAGAGAAGGGATATCCCCTCGCGCATATTATTATATTCAAATGCTCATTTTTAATAAATTAAAAATTGAGCCTAAAATTTCTTTTGATAAAATACCTTTGTTTATGAGAGATATAGCATGGCTGGCACCTATAAGAACAGAACCGAGAAGAACTTATGACAGGTATAATATAAATTTCAAACCAGATGGGACTCATTCACCTTATTTGCTGAAAAGGATTTTAACAGATACAAAACATAAAGCTTACGCAAAAAGAGTTGAGGGGATACTTGCTAAATTTGGATCAGATAGTGGATTATTTGATAATATATCGATTAATCCGTTGGGGAAGAATGATACATCTGCATTTGAGATTCTTGTATCCCTTGAAGGGAATCCCATTAAAATAACCAGTGTAGGGTATGGAGTTTCTCAAATTCTTCCATTAATAGTTGAAGTTATTTCTAGGCCTAACGAATCTTGGTTTGCAATTCAACAGCCAGAAATACATTTACATCCTCGTGGTCAAGCAGCGTTCGGAGATTTTATTTATAAATCTTATCAAAATGAAAAGAAATGTTTTATAATTGAAACGCATAGTGATTTTATAATAGATCGATATAGATTAAAACTAAGAGATAAAAAAGATAAAGAAAGTCCCATTGATAGCCAAGTATTATTCTTTGATAGGGTTAATGGTGTAAACCATCTGTGTTGTATTAAAATTAATGCAGATGGATCATATGACGATAACCAGCCAAAAGAATTTCGCGAGTTTTTTATTAAAGAGCAATTAAATCTATTAAAAATTTAATTGCTATGTGTATTATAATAGACACAAATGTATTTGGGCCAGTTTTTGATAGCAAAAATGCTCAATACAATGAATTTGAGCCTATTTTTGACTGGGTATATAATGGCAAAGGTAAATTTATATATGGTGGATCAAAATATTTAGAAGAACTCTCAGGGACAAAATTCCTAAGTATTTTTGTTCAGTTAAATAAAATAGGAAAAGCAATAGCAGTAAAAGAGGATTTAGTTGATAGAGAAACAGATAAAGTTAAAAAGTTACTTTCTCATAAAAATTTTAATGATCAGCATCTTGTAGGCTTAGTTTTAGCGTCCGGATGTATTTTAATTTGTTCTCTAGACAAAAAATCTTATCCTTTCATAACAAATAAGATATTCTATAAATCACCACAAAAAAAACCCAAAATTTACAGTGGAAGAAAAAACGCAAATTTACTTAATGATAATAACATTGTGGAGATTTGTAAACCTTGTAATAAATTAACAACTGAAGAAAAGAAACATACTCCACTTTCTACAATAACTATACAATGAGTTTAAGGATTGAAAGGTATTCCTTTCGCTTTGCAGAACAAGTACTAAATTCAAAATTAGCTCTAAAGCAGGAGATTGAAAACATAATTCTGGATCAGAGGATTTTATTAAGAGACTTGTCAAGGCCAAAGTTTAATGAAGTATTAAAGGATCTTTTTATTGCTAAGAATTGGAACAATCAGCCATACGTTTTTGGCGAAGAAAATGATCCAACGGCAAAACTAGATTTCTTTAAAGAAAGAATAGGAGTTGAAGTTCAATTTGGGCATTCTTCATTCATTGGGATAGATTTATTAAAATTCTAAGTTTCATCCTATTCCAATTTAGATACAATAGATGTGGGAATATATATAGTTACAACAAAGAGGTTCCAAAAAGTAATGAAGGAAGAATATAATAATAATTGGGATGGATCTTTAAACTTTGAAAAGGTTGTAAAATATTTACCTCATTTTAAAAGTGCAATTCAAGTTCCTATCTATGTAATAGGAATAAACATATAATTGAATTCTATTAAAAACCAGCAAACATGAGCGGGGAGGATAATATGAAAAAAGAGGATTTAAAGAATATAGCAGATATTATAAAAGCCGTACCAGTATATCAAGATGCGATTCAACCTGCAGCTAAAATAATAGGGCAATCATTAGTTACCGTGGCTAAAGCCGTGGATAGTGCCTTGGCTCCATTAAAATTATTAGTTTGGGGATATGATAAGATTGAAGTGTTCTTAAACAATAAGCTGGCTGAAAAGCTTAAAGATATACCAGAAGAAAAAATTGTTACACCGCCAGCATATCTGGCAGGACCGGCTATTGAAGCTTTAAGATTTTCAGGGAATAGTGAAGATCTAAGAGAACTGTATGCAAATCTATTGGCAACATCAATGAATAAAGATACATCTGATAAGGCTCATCCAGGATATGTTGATATAATTAAGAATTTAACTCCTGCTGAAGCTCGGTTATTAAAATTTTTTGCAAGTGAAACAAGTATTCCTCTAATTGATGTAAATATTAAAGCAGAATCAGGTCACACTTCATTAATTACAAAATACACATTACTAAATGAATATTTGAATTTAGAGAGAGAATTCATTATTCCTGTTTATATAACTAACCTTTGTCGTCTTGGGATACTTGAGATTCCTTACGGAACTTATTTTGTAGAGGATAAGCAATATGAAAAAATAGAGAATTGTGAGACTATAAATTACACAAGAGAAGAAGTAAAAAAATTGGGAAAGACAATTGAAATACAGAGGGGAATACTAAAATTAACAAATTATGGTAAAGACTTTATTGAATGTGTAGTAAGAAACTGACAAGGTTTTCTGTCCCCTTTATTGTCCCCCAAGAAATCAAAAACCCCCTAATCAATTGAATTAGAGGGTTCTCAGTTTTGAAATTGTGGGCCCAGCTGGGCCATTTATAATTGATGTCTTATTTAAATACTGTCCCCTCTATTGTACCCTTAAAACAACACTCCTCTGTAAATACGTGATCTACAAAGGAGTGTAATTGTTTGGAGTTGTCCCGTCAGGGCTCGAACCTGAACTCTTCTGATCCAGAATCAGACGTGTTGCCAATTACACTACGGGACAATTTTGAGGTTGCAAATATAAATTATATTCTGAAAAATTGCAAGAGAAGATTAAATGTTAAAGATTACGGGTTGTGAGCTGCAACACTAGCCTGCAACCTGCAACCCGTAACTTCCTGACAATATACTGAGCTTTCTCCTCAGAAGAAATTCCTAAAGGAACGAATAATACACCGTCAGCCTCGGCCTCATAGATGCATCCGCGTAATCGCTTGATGCAAACCTGAACCCCGGGAACCTGTCGACAGGCCATGTTTTGAACAGCATGCCATAATTAGGATAAGCTGCAATGTCCGTAGCTGATGACTGAACAAACAACTTAGTGACATCCACGGTTATCATATTTGAATTCCTGATGAAAGGGGCGATATATACCTGGTTGGTTTCAATGGTTTTCGGCTGGTTGTTCCAGGTTACCTTATTCTCTTCCCATGGCTCAACGATCTGCTGCAATACAGCTCCGTACCATGCGATACCGGCTACAGGACTGGTGTTGGTTGTATAATATGTACTGTCAAATGGTATTGGCATATCATACCTGAGAGTCAAAAGGACTTTCTTTATTACAGCCGATTTTGGCAGGGTATCGAGATTGAAAGCGATAAGGCCCCTGTTCGACCTTATTACCGTAAGAACCGATTCTGAAAGGTAGGTCGCTTCAAAATACTTGTAATCGCCAAAGTTCTTATCGGGATTCAGATTGGATACTATCGCATCTTTTCCTTTTTCGGGACCGGGCTGAATATTAATTTCATTATACCTTGAACTCCATGGAATTTTCAGGACCAGGGGATTATCCTTTGTTGTTGCCAGTATCTCTGTGGCGCTGAACTGCAGCTTCTGCGGCAGATAGCCATCTTTTTCAAGGACAAGCGTATATGAATTGTAGCCGCCTCTGATAACAAGATGATTTACTGCTGCTTCCAGATTAAATGTATAATGCCATCCGTCAGGAGCATAAACGGTAAGCTTTGCCGTTGTGATCGTTACAGGAGGCATTAAGATACCCGGATCCAGGACGCACATCGCCCATAAATCAACCGGCTTGATGATCTGCACGCCAAAGCTTGCATACCCGAACTTGTCAGGAGTCTGGCTGCCAACAGCAAGCACTTCGGGCAAGATCCTGGTAACCTGATAAGGTAAGATATTAAAATTCAGAGGCAGCGGCTTTTCCGACAAGTAAGCAAGTGGCGATCCTTCAAGAGGCGCTGCATAAACCACTTCACCCGACATATTGATGATCATGAATTTGGTGAGCTTATATTCTCCAGCTTCAATCTCGATGGATTCGCTTACAAAATCCGTCCCGAAAACATACAGCGGTATAAGTTTGTCTGTAAATATTGAATTACCATTTAAATCCTCGACAGATGCCAGGATCTGATATGAGGCTGTAACAGAATCGCCACCTGATTTTGTACCGTTGTCTGCAGGAAGAGCGACTGAAAACTCGGCGTTTCCTTTCAAGCCGGTCTGATTTAACCTATTCTCGCACGACGACAGGATAGTTACACAGGTAACTACTAACATCAAGACGAAAGTTCTGTTAAGTGTTTTCATAACCTCCGGTATTAATACGATATAAAGTTACTTTAAAAAAGGCTCTAAGTCAAGAACGAAAATCCCGGCAAAAAGTTGCACGATCTACTTATTTACTTTCGCCCATGTATCCTTAAGCGAGACAGTCCTGTTAAACACGGGATGAGCCTCTGTGGAATCATAGTCGACGCAGAAATAGCCAAGTCTCTGGAACTGGAACTTTTCAAGCTTTTTTGCCGTTTTCAGCGACGGTTCAAGCTTGCATCCGGTGAGAACCTTCAGAGAACCAGGATTAAGGAAATTCCTGTAATCATCATCCTTCTGTCCGGCAGGATCCTCATGATCGAAGAGCCTGTCATAGAGCCTGACCTCTGCATCAATTGCATGCCTTGCGGATACCCAGTGCAGTGTCCCCTTGACCTTTTTTTCTGAGCCACTGCCGCTTCTGGTGGCTGGATCATAAGTGCAGTAAACCTCTTCTATTATACCGGTGGATTCATTCTTCCGGAATGATTCGCATTTTACTATATATGCTCCTTTCAGACGAACCTCGGTGCCGGGAGCAAGGCGGAAAAACTTATGAGGCGGATCCTCCATAAAATCATCGCGTTCGATAAAAACCTCGTTGCAAAAGGGGACTTTTCTCGTTCCCTTGCTTTCATCTTCGGGATTATTTATGATTTCCATCTCTTCAACCTTATCAGCCGGATAGTTGGTAATCACAACTTTCAACGGGTCGAGAACTCCAAATACCCTGGGAGACCGCAGGTTCAGATCCTCACGGATAGCATATTCAAGGAGCGAAACATCATTGATCGCTTCAACTTTGGTATAACCGATGAGATCGATGAACCTTCTTATTGATTCAGGAGTATAACCTCTTCTTCGCAGGCCGCATAGAGTCGGCATCCTTGGATCATCCCATCCGCTGACTTTTTTCTCCTGAACAAGTTCAAGAAGCTTCCTCTTGCTCATCATTGTATAAGTGAGGTTGAGGCGGTTGAATTCAATCTGCCTTGGCCTGTAATCGCTGGTTTTCAGCTGATCGACGAGCCAGTCGTAGAGTGGCCGGTGCACTTCAAATTCCAGTGTACAAAGAGAATAGGTTATCCCTTCAAAATAGTCGCTCTGCCCGTGCGCGAAATCGTACATCGGGTATACTTTCCAGGTATCACCTGTGCGGTGGTGGGGAGTTTTAAGTATCCTGTAAATAATAGGGTCGCGCATGTGCATGTTGGGTGAGGCCATATCGATCTTCGCCCTCAGTACATGACTACCCTCTTCAAATTCACCTTCGTTCATGCGATAAAACAGGTCGAGGCTTTCAGCCGCGCTCCTGCTTCTGAAAGGACTCATTGTCCCGGGCTGGGAGGGAGTCCCTTTCTGTGAAGAAATTACATCGGCGGGCTGATCGTCGACGTATGCCAGACCTCTTTTTATGAGGTCAATAGCGAACTCAAAGAGTTTCCCGAAATAATCAGAAGCATAGAATTCGCGATCATCCCAGCCGAATCCAAGCCAGTGAATATCTTCCTTAATTGAATCGATATATTCAACATCCTCCTTTACAGGATTGGTATCGTCGAACCTGAGGTTGCATTTTCCACCATGTTTTTCCGCCATGCCGAAATCGAGGCATATGGCTTTCGCGTGGCCAATATGAAGATAACCGTTGGGCTCAGGAGGGAAACGGGTGTGAATTCTTCCATTGTTCTTTCCATCTTTCAGGTCGTCGATAATAAATTGTTCGATGAAGCTTACTGACGGTTTCAGCTCATCTTTCTTTTCTTCAGACATCCTAACAAATTTTGAATTACAAAAATAGGATGAATTTGAGACTATAATACAGAAGCCTGCGCTTTTTTCCATTGCGACCATTAATGCCAATGTCTCTTTATGGTCATTTTATCTGCCACAAAGAGACGGAGACATAAAGGAGCACAAGCTATTTTACTGCTTCTGGTCAGGATTCAGATAATCTTTAAGATCATTAACATATTCAGCAAATTTTTGTCTGCCAAGTTTTGTAATGCTGCAAAGGGTTTGCGGATAGTTATTCCTGAATTTCTTTGTAACCTCAATATATCCGGCCTCCTTTAGTTTGGTTATCTGGATACTGAGATTCCCTGCTGTTGCCCCTGTTTGTTCCCTTAAGTAAGTGAACTCAGCCATTTCTATCCCGATAAGCAGAGAAACGACAGCCAGGCGCAACTGCGAGTGCAGAATGGGATCGAGTTCTTTAAACCGCGTCATGATCGACTCTGTTTTTTAACATATATCCGGGAATCAGATATCCCAGAAGCATTGCAATTGAAGTGCCCAGGGAATAAGTATCTGTTCCGGCAAAAAAGATAGCAAGAGCGATGACCCAGAAGCAAATACCTCCGGCAATTAGTGGCTTGAATTTAATCAGGAATCCTGAGATAAAAGTGGGTAATCCTGCCATCAAAAGGATGTATGGGGCGACTGAGTACATGCTTTTAGAGTGTACAATGAACAGCACCATTGCTGCAATAAAAAATCCCAGCCAGATCCACATATACAGCATTCCGGTATATGTACGCACCTTTGCTTTTCGTCCGGTTATAAATCCGTAAAGCATAGATACGAATACGCCGGGGATTACAAGAAGCCATACATAGTAAGAGTGTCCGACACCGGCAAATTTCTTTAGCAGGAACTCTGAAAGGGAACATACAAAAATCAGCCAGCCCCAGAAGAGCAGGTAAAAGCTTCCCTGGCGGATGTCAAATTTTGTTTTATTTATCATCTCTGAAATGATTTTAAGGCTCTCTTCGCCTGTCATCACTTTTTCTTCGTTTTCCATAATAATGTTTACTTTTATAAGAGTTTAAGAAATAATATAAATATATTGCAAATATAAAGTAGTTTATAATATAAACCAAATATATTTACGGTTATTTTTCACTGTCAGGTTTATATAAATTATATATGCAAGTAAATCAGCAGGTTATAATACAAAATATTTTTATATGGGGTTGATACAGATTGAAGGGATGGAGTTTTATTCATTCCACGGGCATTATAAGGAAGAGCAGATTGTCGGCAACAGGTTTCTGGTCGACCTTACAATTGAAACAGATATGTCGAAGCCCATGGAGAGTGATAATCTGAAGGATGCGATAAATTACCAGAGAGCTTATGAGCTTGTAAAGATGCAGATGGAACAGAAATCTCATCTGCTCGAGCATATTGCGGGAAGGATCCTTGATTCAATATATGCAGAGCTGGAGGGAGTGATTAAGGTCACAGTGAAGGTCTCGAAGATGAATCCGCCAATGGGGGGAAAAATTCAGTCGGTCAGTGTGGTTGTTTCAAGATGAAGTAGAGATAAAGACAGGAGCAGGTGCTTTAAGTGATAGGAATTTTACAAATTTTACTATTTTTGCAGTCCAAACACACGGTCGGTTTACCGAGTGGCTAGGTAGCGGTCTGCAAAACCGTTTACGGCGGTTCGAATCCGCCACCGACCTCAACTAATCCCCCAGGCGAAGCCGGGGGATTTTTTGTTTTCAGGCCGAACGCTGCTTGCAGGTGTGAGAAATGAAAATAACGAGCAATAGGAAAATCCCGTTTTCGTTTGTTATCCATACAATATTTATTCCGTATTAACGCTTTCAATGTCTTATGAAGAAGATCATCGCTTGCCTTGCAGCTATTTTTTGGGGATTATGCATCTGGGGACAGGGCAGATATACCATCAGCGGCTATGTTCGTGATGATAAGTCGGGTGAGGAGCTTATCGGGGCAGCGATCGGCGTCAATGAATTGCCTTCAATCGGAATATCCACCAATGCTTATGGGTACTACTCTTTGACTATTCCCAAGGGTAAATACACAATTATGGTCAACTTCATTGGTTATGAAATGTTGTCTTTTCCGGTCGACCTTACCGGGAACCTTAAGCAGAATTTCAATCTCACCCGGAAGGTGAAGGAACTGAACGAGGTCGTAGTGATGTCTGAAAAGCGAAACGACAATGTCACTAAAAACCAGATGGGCGTTGAAAAACTTAACATTCAGGAGATTAAAAGCCTTCCTGCATTTTTTGGCGAGCGTGATGTGCTGAAAACGCTTCAGCTGCTGCCTGGCATAAAATCGGCTGGCGAAGGCAACAGCGGCTTTAATGTTCGCGGCGGCACAACCGACCAGAACCTTATTCTTCTTGACGGAGCAACTGTTTATAATGCATCTCATCTGATGGGATTCTTTTCAGTTTTTAATCCTGATGCCATAAAAGACGTGACTGTATATAAAGGATCTTTACCTTCTGAGTTCGGCGGCCGTCTCTCTTCGGTACTTGATATTAAAATGAATGAGGGGAACAACAAGGAATATGAGGTGGAAGGTGGAATAGGCCTCATCTCATCAAGAGTGACCATAGATGGACCTATAGTAAAGGATAAAGGGTCATTTATTATTTCTGCACGGCGCACCTATGCCGATCTGATACTGCATTCATTGGTCAGCACCAATATAATCAGGGATTCAACTCTGAAAGATTCCCGGCTATATTTTTACGATCTTAATGCAAAAGCCAATTACAATTTGTCAGACAGGGACAGGATTTTTTTATCGGGCTATTTCGGGAAGGATGTCCTGGGCATTACTTCTTTCGGATTTGACTGGGGAAATTCGACTGCTACATTGCGCTGGAACCACCTGTTCGACAATAAGCTATTTTCAAACACATCACTGGTTTTCAACGATTTTAACTATACCATAAATAATGGTTCGACAACACATCCGATAAATATTATTTCAAAGATCCGCGATTATACTGTCAAACAGGATTATCAGTACTCATCGGGCAATAACAACCAGGTCAAATTCGGATTCATTTCCACTTTTCACAAAATGGTGCCTGGCACTATAACAACCAGCGATACAAATACAATAAGGAAAAGCCTGCCGATCAGAAACTCTGTTGAAAATGCCATATATTTTTCGCACGATTTCAGGATCTCATTAAAGCTTACGGCAAATTATGGACTTCGTATTTCTGAATTCAGCTTGCTTGGCACAGCACCATTTTACATATACGATTCATATAATCTTATCGACTCGGTGAAAAACGTTATCGATTCGACCAGGAAAGTAAAAAGCTTTGTCAGGCCCGAACCCAGGGCGTCATTAAGCTATGTGATCAATGACAGGAATTCCTTAAAAGTTTCATATGCACGAAACGTACAATACCTTCACCTGTTGTCGAATTCAACCACGGGAAGCCCCACTGATATGTGGATCCCGAGCAGCTACAATACGGTTCCTGAAATATCAGACCAGGTTGCCTTTGGCTATTTCAGGAATTTCAAAAATAACAACTATGAGCTTTCAGCCGAGATATATTATAAAAACCTGCTCCATCAGGTTGATTATATAAAAGGCGCAATTCTGAATTTTAATGCAAATGTCGAATCACAGCTGATTTATGGCAAGGGTCGTGCCTACGGCCTTGAACTTCTTCTAAAGAAAAAATATGGCCGGTTTAATGGTTGGATAAGCTATACTCTCTCACGCACTGAACGAAGGTTCGAGGATATTAATGACGGGAACTGGTATCCGGCGAAACAGGATCGTACTCACGACATTTCGGTTGTTGCCGTCTATGATCTGCCGAGAGGATGGACACTTTCAGGCACATGGGTCTATAATACCGGAAATGCCGTAACCTTCCCGAAGGGAGCGTATATAATTGGGAACAATGTAGTCTTTTTGTATACCGACCGGAATGGGGACCGGATGCCGGCTTACCACAGGTTTGACCTCAGTGCCACAAAGCAGTTTGCAAAAAAAGGTCATTATGAATCGAACCTGAACTTTTCCATTTATAATGCCTATATGCACGACAATGCGTACATGATAACTTTCAGGCAGAATGAAACCACCAGGCAGATAGAAGCTGTTCAGACTACCCTCTTCAGAATTGTCCCTTCAGTTACATACAATTTTAAATTTTAAGCGATGAAATTACTGTCACAACATATCACAAAACGAATTGACAGGGATCAGTTTCATTCTGTTTCCGAAATGAAAAAGTTCAAATCTCAGGATTATGTAAGAAACACTATGGCAGTAGTTTGTATTTGTATGCTAATAACGGCTTTTTACGGATTGACTTCATGCCAGAAAGTGATCAGCATTGATCTGAACAGTGCTTCGCCCCAGCTGGTGGTTGAGGCAAATGTTTCGGACAAACCGGAACCGTATTTTGTCAAATTGTCTAATACGGTGAATTTCAGTGAGATCACTGAAGTCCCTGCAGTTACCGGCGCAACCGTCGAAATTTCTGACTCATCCGGAAACAGTGAAACCCTTTCGGAAACAGGTGATGGCATTTACCGGTCAAGCACTCTGAAGGGCACTCCCGGGCACAAATATACGCTGACAGTTAAGACCGGCGGTCAGACATATGAATCGGTTTCGAGAATGCCTTTTCCTGTCGGAATACTTAACCTGAAAGTGAAGCGTGAAGCTGACAACGGACCCGGATTCGGTGGCTCCGGCGATCAGTCTGTACGCTATGTTGTCAATTATGAAATAAGTGACCCCGTGGAATATAAAAACTATTACAGGTTTGCCGTTTATTATAAGAATGGAATTATGATGTCACGCAGGGTATTTGACGACCAGTTTCACAATGGAAAAATAATTGCTGATGACTTTGAGCTTCACGACACAGTTAATTTCAATCCGGGCGACACTGTAATGATTGAGCTTCAGAGTATTGACAGAGGCGCTTACAATTTCTTCCGTACACTGAGGGAAGGAGGAGGCGGACTGAGCTTTTTATCGGCATCGCCTTCTAATCCGATCTCAAATATCTCTAACAATGGACTGGGTTATTTCAACGTATGCTCGGTGACTAACAGAATGCTGATTATCCCTGAGAAATGATGAATATGCTGACTCCTCCGGGGGTATTGGCTGGATGAAATATTGCATATCGGATTCGGATAGATTTCATTCATTAATAATCCGGGATTTCAGATATCTTTATAGGGTAATTTATAAAAGACATTTATTGAGAATTAAAAATCTCGTTATGAAAAAGATTATCAGAATAACAGCAGCAACGACAAGTGTCCTCTTTTTTGCAGCCATGACAGGAATACCTGTTTTGGCCCAGTCATCGCAGAAAACAACCGGTGACAAAAAACCTTTGCCTTCGGAAGTGATGAAAATTGCGCAGAAATCTTGTGTAAAATGCCACATTGACGGAGGTATGGGCGGGCTTAAGTTTACCGAGTGGGATAATTATACCCCGGAGAAACAAACAGCAAAGGCCAAAGCAATGTGCAATGCTGTCTCTGATAAGATCATGCCTCCGAAAAACTTTCTTAAGAAAAATCCGGAAGCAGCTCCGACCGATGCCGATATAAAGACAATCTGCGACTGGTCGGCTTCACTTCAACCAGCCCAAAAGTAATTTTCTAAGATTTAGCAGAAAAGCTTTATAAGTTGCGTCCGGTATCAGAATCTGACAATTCTGGCTGTGCCTGTAAATGCCGATGCCTCAACTTTGCAGATATAAATCCCTGGCCCGGCTTCACTGCCACCGTCAGTGCTTCCATCCCATGTCAATAAATTCCTCCCTGGCATGCAGGTTTTGTCATATAGGCTCCTGATGATAATCCCTGAAATGGAATAGATATTCACTTTCACAGCACTTTCAGACTGAAGGTCAAAAGATATCTCAGCAATTTCATTCATGGGATTGGGAGCAATTTTTACTTCAATATTCCCGTATCCGTAATTTCTTTCAATGCCCAGGGCATCATTTACCCTTACAATTGCAGTATCAAGGTTAGAGATGTGGATATTGTCGAACCAGACTTTTTTACCGATTATTTCAGCCCACTCAGTAGAAATCTCGAAATTATCGATTTTTGTCCAGTCGAATTTGTTCTGGGGTGTGTACCAGGTATCCACATCCCAGGAACCCTGTTCCGTAAAAGTAGAAAGAGGGATTCTTACATGGTGCCACTTCCTGTCCCATGGCGCCACGGAACCATCTACCACGCTCCTTATTCTCCAGGGATGGTCGCCTGGTTCAGTCGTTTTTGTATCGGTGAACCGGACGTCAAATTTAATTCCCGGCACATCTCCTCTTACCATGAAATCTAAAGCATAGTTACCTGCAACAAGTTTTGAGAGATCCCTGTCCGGGACAAAATCGAAACCTATTTTATTGTACAGCGAAAACCCGCTCCATGAAATGCAATATTTATTGGCTTCCGGCAGGTCGGAGCAATAAAAATCAAGGGTTCCGGTGCTGTAGCTTTCATCTTCAATGCCGGCAGCATCATAATCAGTATAAATAAGAAAGCCCGTCGAATCGGGCTTTATAAGATAGGATGTCTGTGGAGGCACTGTAAACTTCAGCGAATCTACCATTCTTGTATTTATATCATACCTGAATTGCTGCTGAGAGCCTTTGTTGAATATTCCGAACCCTCCCTTATAATCCCAGATCGTCCAGGGAATGTTCTTTTCATTGAGATATTGCCTTGCAACACTGTACCAGGCGCATCTGTCTGCATTATTGCTGTTCAGCATATAGACACCGAATTCACCGCAGAATATGTTGACATGCCTTGAATCCCTGAAGCTTATTGCATTGTCGATGAGCTGCTTCATATACGCAGCATTGCCCTGCGTGGAGTAATTATTCAGCCCGCTTTCGATCCAGGTATTCTTCAATGATTCGGGGCATACAGGCATTGTTGCAGAATTATACGGAAAGGGAACCCCTGAAAGCGGTCCCAGCGAGGGTGATGGCCATGTAGCTCCCTGGTGAGTGAATACAAAAGGATCGTAGAAATGAAAGGTATAAAGCAGGTTGTTATCGGAATATACCGGCAGGTATTTGAGTTCGGTATAAGTATTATAGCTGGATCCCCCCACTACAATAGTGTGCTTTATATCAATGACTCTGATTGCCGCGATTACTCTTCCCTGTATTGCACCCCATGTGGCAGTTGACATACCGTAGGGTTCGTTTAGGATCTCATACAGAACATAATCGGAACTGTTCTTATAATGTCTGGCCATTTGTATCCAAATCTTTGTGAGTATGTCTTCAATACCAGGGGTTGTGGAGCCTGCAGGATCAAAGCTGTGGTTGTCGAGGATCACATAGATCTGATGCTTCACGCACCAGGAGACGGCCGAATCAAGAAAGTTGAAATAGAGCGGGTCGAGAATATATGAGGGACTCCCGTTTGTCATGTCATGCATGTTTATTGGAAGTCTTATCACATCACAGCCCAGGCTTTTAATATTGATTATATCATTTTCAGTGAATCTTGTAAACTGAATTGCCCTGGGTCCTGATACCTGGAACCAGTTTGTGAGATTAACCCCACGGCTGAAGGGTGCCTGCGACATAACTGGAAGCGAATACAGCACGAATGCCAGAAAAATAATGTGGATTCTATTTTTGATTCTCATTTTGCCCCCGGGGAAAATATTAACTACTTTTTTAAATCAGCGCTAAGGTAGTTATAAATTCTGTTCAGGGTAATTGACTGAACCGATGAAATTAGGTAACTTTATTCCTTAAAGTGGATATTAATAGAAATGAAATGTTTAAAAGATATCTTATTTCAGTTTTGTTAATTAGTGTATGTTATACACTTAATTCACAGAGCGGAGCAGATGTTCGTGTGAAAAATGATAAATCCGTGCCGATCCGTGGCTTTTGCATAGATGCCCCCCGTCCCGAAGGAATGAATGAATTTATAGGATTCATTGAAAGAGAGCTTGCACCAAGGCATGTGAACACTCTTATTCTTATGGTCAATTATAATTTCAGGTTCAGGAGCCATCCTGAGCTACGGAATGATTCGGCAATTTCGGTAAAAGATGCCAAACGGCTGGCCAGAACCTGCAGAAAGTACAATATCGATCTTATACCCTCGATCGATCTTCTCGGTCATCAGTCGTGGGCCGGAACTTTAGGTAGCTTGCTCAGGGTACATCCGGAGTTTGATGAAACGCCGCTGATAAAGATGCCTGATAAATATGTATGGCCGAACCCCGACGGGTTATATTGTAAAAGCTATTGTCCGCTTCATCCGGAAGTTCATAAGATTGTCTTTGATCTGGTTGATGAGCTTTGTGATGCTTTTGATGCTGATTCTTTTCATGCAGGTATGGATGAGGTTTTCTACATTGGTGAAAGCCAGTGTCCCAGGTGTTACGGAAAAGATAAGGCAGAACTCTTTGCAGGTGAAGTAAGGGCAATACATGATCATCTTGCAGAGAAAGGACGGCATTTATTGATATGGGGCGACCGGCTTATTGACGGTAAGAGTACCGGGATCGGAGAATGGGAGGGAAGCTTCAACAGCACTTACAAGGCCATTGACATGATACCGAAGGATGTTATGATCTGTGACTGGCATTATGATCGTCCTGACCAGACAGCGGTTTATTTTGCAATAAAAGGCTTTGATGTAGCAACCTGTTACTGGAACAAATCCGCCGTCGCAATTCTGCAAAAACAGGACATGCAGAATTTCCGTGATCACTCAACCCGGGAAATGAAAGAACATTTCAGGGGAATAATCCAGACTGTATGGTCGGGCGAAAAATCATTTCTTGACATCTATTATGGTAATAAGCCCGACACCAGCAGGATTTCGGAAATTGACTGCTTCAGGACGCTTTTCAACGAAAAGAACTATTGAGCGAAGCTAATTCCTCTGCTTCACTTCAGCTCAAAAGAGACCGGTACCATGAACCAGACCGATACCGGGTTGCCATTCTGTTTCCCGGGTCTCCATTTCGGAAGTGTACTTACAACCCTCATAGCTTCATTGTCGAGAAGCGGACTTACTCCGCGCAAAACCTCTATTCTTGAAACAGATCCGTCATACATCACTGCAAATTTTACAATGACTTTGCCCTGCATATTAATATCAATAGCCTCCTGAGGGTACTTTGTATTGTCGGCTATATATTTCAGAAGAGCTGTGGGGCCACCCGGGAATATCGGTGGTTCCTGCGAAAAAACAATAATTTCATCATTTCTGACAGGTTCCGGCGCGATAACTTTCATTGCTGAATCAATATTTTCCGTTACCTCGCCGTTCTTAACTGTTTCAGCAGCGCGCTCGTTTGTCATCAGTGTGCCTGAAATATCAAATGTATCGTAAACTACTTTAGGCGGTACATATCTTAGTTGTTCCGTATGACTTAGGGGTTTTTTAACTTCCGGCTGTTCCACTTTATTGGGATTGATTAAATTCCCGGGAGTGACAGGAATATAAATTACACGGTCTGGTCCTGCGGAAGCCGCCTTCGGCATAAGGCTGGATATCAGTATGGTAAGCAGGATAAAAAACGCCGATACACTCAGGACGGAAAGGCTTGCAGCTGATTTATAGCGTCTCCGGAGATCGTAGGCTCCGTACTCTTTATTGCGGTTCCGGAATATGATCTCATCAAACCCGGGAACCTTTTTTTCATTCCTCTTCATATCAGTAGTTTTTAGTTGTTAAACAATCACAGGTCAATCGCTATCAACTACGCTTAAAGAGAGGTGTTGCTATAATTATACTATAGCAAAAAGAGTGCCGGAGTTATAGCAGTAGGGTGAGAAATGGAGAGTGGGAGACAAGGAGTGAAGCGACGCAGTTCCGCGAAGCGGAAATGGAAGACCGGGATCTATATCTCATCCTGACCCCTTCTCGCACTCTGATACTCATCCCTGTTCAGCCTGCGTTCGTCAAAATCAGGTATGCTTCAGATTACTTGCAGTTTGGTTGTTCATGTTTTTTTATTAATTTCACTCTGTTAAACTGTGCCTGACGAATTAAACAAACGCTGATCTGTTCCATGTCATGAAAAAGTTATTGCTGTTTCTGCTTTTCATACTGTGTGTACTATCTGCGAAATCGCAGTCTAAAATATTGATATCCAAGCCAGAACCGAGTTATGCAAATAATACTTTGGTTGTAAAATATGATATTACCGGATGCGGCACGGGGCAATTTATTGATATATCGCTAAAAGCCATAAATTCAAAGGGCGATACGATCAGGCCATCGTATATAAGCGGAGATATTGGACCCCGGGTCAATTGCGGTATGGGTAAAGTAATAGAATGGAATGTAGTTAAGGATAATATCAAAATCGATGATGACATCGAGGTGGTGATTGTCGGTAAAGAAGTTGCGCCGGCTGTTTCCATTATGAACTATCAGGCTGCAAACAGGATAACGAGAAGGAAAGTCATTGGCTCGTCAATTTTTGTTCCGGGACTTGGTCAGAAGATGGCCTCGGGCAAAGGCGGTTATCTTCTCTTTAGCGGACTGGTATACGGGGTTGCAGGTGCTTCGGCATATTTTTTCGTGATGAATAAGAAATATTATACAGATTATAAGAATATATCGGGAGCTGGAGCTGATGGGTATTTCAGCAAATCAGAAAAAAGTTACAATATGGGCCGGTATCTACTTTATGGAGCAGCTGGTGCATGGGTCACAAATTTTATCTGGTCGGCTGTAATCCCGATTAAAGCAAAATCAGCTGCAATACCAGGAGTGGGAATTATTACCACTCCCAACAGGAATTTAATGTTATCTGCAAAATGGACATTTTAGAATTAATTGATATGAAAAGGATTATTTCCTTAAAACTGATATTCATTTGTTTTTTCAGCCTGTTTGTAATAAGCCTACAAGCGCAAACAATCATCAGCGAAAAGGCGAAGATCCACATTAACAGCACTATTACCGAGGTGATTAAACCTCCAGATGTTCAGATTATTAGTCCGGAAGGTCTGACACAGGGAATAACATTTCAGGCAACTAAGCAATCATTGACGATAGGTTTAAGGGTATTAAATAAGACAGAAAATACAAGGATATTTATAAATAACATAGAGATACCTTTTACAGGTGCCGGGGATGTTCTGCTGAAAGATATTGAACTGAAAAACGGATCAAATTCTGTTATGGTTACAGTCAGGGAGAAGGATAAACTCATAATGGAAAATGTTTACAGCATGCTTTATATTCCGTCTGTTAAGAACATATCACCTTATGTTCTTAACCCCGGTAAATTTTACGCTTTGATCATAGCCAATAGCAATTATATTAGTCCCGAGATACCCCCACTTGCGAGACCGATAGAGGATGCCAAGGCTCTAAGGCAGATCCTGTTAACCAAATACACCTTTGATGCCGGGAATATCTACTTTCTTCAGGATATGAAAAGAGCTAAACTGATAATGGCTCTCGACGAACTTCTGACAAAGTTGACACCGGAAGACAATCTTCTCATATATTATGCAGGACATGGTAAAATGGATGAGGAATCGGGAAGGGGATACTGGCTGCTGGCAGATGCAGTGCCCTCGAGCAGGGTTGACTGGTTCAGTAACAGTAACCTGACGGATTATATCAAGAGCTACAAAGCAAAGCACATCCTGCTTATTGCCGATGCATGTTTTGCCGGATCGATATTCTATGCAAGGAGTGTCTTTGATGATGCGCCGCCGCCAATTCAGGATATTTACAAGAATAAAAGCAGGACGGCCATGACCAGCGGTGGCACAACAGAAGTGAATGACGATAGTAAATTCTCTGAAATGCTTATAATGCACCTTAAGGAAAATACAAATCAGTTCCTGACTTCAAGCCAGCTCTTCAGGGAGGTTGAAAACGCAGTGATGAAAACAAACAGCACTGCTCCGCGGTTCGGCATAATTGAAGATGCCAATGACATGCATGGCGATTTTGTTTTTATCCTTAGGGAGAAATAGGAAAGCAATTGCAGGGTTTGTAATAGTGAAAGTTTATAAAGTTTTTGTATGACAGCAAAATTTGGTTCCGGATTCAGCTATTCAAGGAAAATCGGATTTATATGTCTTTCGATGCTGATTCTTCTGGCTGTTACCAACTGCGAAAAGCCTCAGCGTTTGTTAAAAATCTCCACCCTTTCACCTGTAGATTCGCTTATTTCTTATGCAGGTGCAACTCTTCAAGTCGAAATTACTGACCTCGGCATTGATCCGATAAGTGAATTTGGAATTGAAATTTCAAAAAGCTCATTATTTCTGCAGCCCGAAGCGCTGAAGGTAAATAGTGCAGCTTCAAAAAGAGTTTTTGGAGTAAAATTTCAGAACCTTGATCCCGGCATCCAGTATTATTACAGGTCGTATGCGAAGCTGAAATCATCAACGGAACTGATATATGCACTTGATGATAAAAGCTTTACAACAAAAGCGACCAGGAAAGCTACTGTGACAATAAGTGATCCTTCGGACAAAACTCTTAACACTATAAAGATCAGCGGAAGTGTAACCGATGAAGGTGGTGAAGCGGTTACCAGGAAAGGACTCTGCTGGGGTTCCTCCCCCAGTCCTGATATCGCAAGCTGCATTGATACGACAATAAACGGATCGGGGCCGGGCGCTTTTACAGGTAAAATGGATGGCTTGAATCCCGGTGCCGAATATCATGTCAGAGCCTACGCAATAAATGCCAAAGGGGTCGGATACAGTGATGATAAACAGGTTACGACATTTCAGCTTTCAGATGCAGTGACAACAGCAGCGACGGCAATAACCACCGGCTCGGCAATACTTAACGGAACAGTCAATGCCAACAACTCATCTTCGGTCGTTACATTTGACTATGGAACAACAATATCGTACGGGCAGAGCGTAACGGCAACCCAGAGCCCGGTCACAGGGAATACGGCAACAAGTGTAAGTGCTAATATCACAGGACTAACCCCTGGAACGACATATCACTATAAGATTAAATCTGTAAGTGCGGCAGGTACGTCGACAGGCATGGACGACACATTTACGACATTGTTTCCGCCGCCGGTGGTAATTTCTGCAGCGGCAACATATGTGACATCAACAGGCGCCACGCTCAACGGAACGGTAAATGCAAATAACACTTCAACCACCGTGACATTTGAATATGGAACAACCACAGGTTACGACTATTCGGCAACAGCATCACAGAGTCCGGTTACAGGGACTACGGTAGCAAATGTAAGTGCAGTGATCACAGGTTTGGATCCATCGACGACATATCATTTCAGGGTTAAAGCGACCAGCGAAGGAGGAACAACTAATGGGAGCGATCTGACATTCACGACAGAAGCCCCTCCGCCAACAGTTACGGATTATGATGGGAATGTTTATAATACTGTTCAGATCGGAACACAAGATTGGATGCAGGAAAATCTGAAAACGACTTCCTATAATAATGGAGACCCAATACCAAATGTTACTGACAATCTAACCTGGGCTGGATTATATTCAGAAGCGTATTGTTGGTACAACAATAATGAAGCTGCCTATAAAAATATTTATGGAGCATTATACACAATTTATGCAGCGGGTGATGTAAGGAACATTTGTCCAACTGGTTGGCATACTGCAAGTGATGAAGATTGGACAATATTAACTGATTTTTTATCAGGATCAACTGTTGCAGGAGGGAAACTCAAAGAAACGGGAACTACCCATTGGACAGATCCTAATACAGGCGCAACAAACAGCAGTGGCTTGACAATAATGCCCGGAGGAAACCGTAGTACTGCCTGGGGAACTTTTTCCGGATTGAATACCTGGGCTGGGATTTGGGTTTCTCAGAGTGAATCAAGCACAATTGCAGGGTTTCGTAATATGAATTATACTTCTGAAGAAATATTTAGAATTATGAGTGTCAGTGGCGGGGAAATGGGAATGTCAGTCAGATGTATAAAAAAAGAATTGCCTCTATCTGAAACAGTCGCAGCTACTGCCGTTGGATCTGTAACTGCAACTCTTAATGGTAGGATAAATCCAAATGGAGTTTCAACTACTGTATCATTTGAATATGGAGTAACAGCCTCCTATGGTTTTATTGTCGGAGCTATGGAAAGTCCTCCTTCCGGTGCAAGTCCAGTTGGCGTAAGTGCAAATCTTACAGGGTTAACTAAAGGAAATACTTATCACTACCGGGTTAGAGCGATTAATTCAGGGGGAACAAGTTATGGTAATGACATGAGTTTCACAGCGACACTTTCAATTGGAGAAAGTTATGAAGGTGGCGTAGTTGCGTATATTTTACAGCCTGGAGATCCTGGTTACATTATTGGCGAAACTCATGGCTTTATTGCCTCCATAAGCGATCTAAGTCCTGGAATTATGTGGAGTAATGTGACTTCATCAGCGGTAGGTGGAACTGTAAGCACATTAGGATCCGGACAAGCTAATACAACCTTGATTGTAAATCAGGCAGGTTATAATAATGGAATTCCTAGTGCAGTTCAACTTTGCTATAATTATACAAATACTGAAATAGGCACAGGTGTTTACAGCGATTGGTATTTGCCAAGTTTGGATGAACTGAACAAACTTTATTTAAATAAAACTGCAATTGAAGGTTTTACTGGGGGCGACTATTGGTCTTCAACCGAGTATAACGATGGTTCAGCTTGGTACTTTGCTGGTTTCCCTATTGGTGCTGCGAAATTTGGCACTTATGTCGTTCGCGCGGTTCGGTCTTTTTAAAGATCCCTGGTCTCCACCCATCTCCTGAAAAGCAGGTCATTTATTTTGTAATATTTTCTTCCCTCCCGGTTATAGTCGAAATATATCAGTTCCATTCTTAATAAAGCCTGTAGAGTTCTCAAAACAGTTGCCGGATTACCGAGAGAATGTTTTGAAATAAATTCATGTCCGGTTGGTTCATATAGCTCATTTTCGAGAGCAGAAGCTTTCAACATATTCCACTGTGCTGAAGTAATCATTCCCCTGTAATTGAGAAACACCGGCTCCTGTTCCTGTAGCAGCCTGTCTGCTTCTTCTTTCCAGTCGTCCTCATTTACAACTTTGTTTCCTCTTATGAAAACCCGATTGCAGATAAGCTGGACATAAAAGGTGTGATCATCAGCCCAATTAAGCATCTGATCAACAATATTTTCAGTAACTAGCATCTTGATTTCTGAAAATTTCTTCAATATAAATGAGTTATACTTTTTATGGTCAATCTTATCGATCTTTAGCATCCTGGCGCTGTTATAAAACGGCCTGGATGGCAGGGTAAAAAGCTCATTCATAAGATGCTGCTGACTTCCGCAAAAAATAAATACAACATTTTTCATTTTCTGTATTATGCTCCTGAACCAGGCATCACTGTTTTCTTCAGGATATTTCAGAATCTGCTGGAATTCATCAATGGCTATAATTATCTTTTCATCCTGACTTTCAAGGAACTGAAGAATTGCTTCAATCTGACGGTTAACTTCCTGATCCTTCAGGGCGAATGAGACCTGGGGAGCCCCGGTAAGCATATCAAATGTTAAAGTAGGCCTGAGTGATCTGATAAAATCCCAGATCTTTTTACCAAATCCCTTTCTGTCCGGGATATTCTTAATTACTGAAGATGCCAGCTCATTGAGAAATCCATTCATGTTTTCTGTTGGAAGAATATCCAGATAAATGCCTCTTGTTCCTTTTGGAAGCTTTGCAAGGATATGCATAATAAGCGATGTTTTCCCGATCCTTCTCTGGGCAGTCAGTATAGTTGAGCTGCCACCCCTTATATTTTCAAGAATATTTTTTGTTTCATTTTCCCGGTCACAAAAGTAGGAGGGACCATAATATCCTGTAACAGAAAATGGAGTTGTAGGTTTCTTCATATTTATACAATTTACATTTTGCAATTTACAAAATATAAATTACATAGTAGCAAACAAGAAAAGATATTTTCAGGATTTTTCCATGCCATTATATACCTGCCCTTTTTTTCAATAAAAAAGGAGGCTACCCCCGGACAGTCTCCTTTTCAAACAAATCAGATCAATAAACCTATTTTATTCCAAACCTGTAACTGAATTTTACCAGAAATACATTATGAGGTATATCGTTTTCCCTGTTGAACAGATCACCCATATTGTTGGCAAAATCCATGCGTCCGGAATCATTATAGTTATTCCTCGTCTGACTCCATACAAGAAATACTGTCGAACCCGGATTATATTCCCATCTTATGACAAGATTTGACAGGAAAAACTGGTAATTAAAGTCATTATTGCCGATGGTATAATCGGTTGTACCGTCCGTATTCTCGTCGATATTATAATGATCTGTGTCAAATGTCTTTTGAGCATCAGTATAAACGTGGAACCTGTCGGTATATTCCTTTGAAAGAGGATCAAGAATATATTTGTGGTTATAATACTTTCCCGAGGCTATATATGGCTGACCCCAGTACTGCAAGGTGAGATCGGGTGTCAGGTTGAAATTGATCCGGATCGATGCATTGATTGTCGTCCTGTCAATGCTTGCAAAAATGTATCTGTCAGCGCCGTTGTAATTCAGTTCTGTGACATACTGCAGATCTGTGAACGACTTGCTGATTCCAGGGCTCAAAGTGACAACCAGAGAATTATTGGGCTTATAAGTTATATCTGAACCTATATAAAAGTTTTTATAGCTTTTCTCAAATCCCGCGTTTGAGTTAAAAGATACCGAAAAATTAAGCTTCTTTCTGTAATCGGTAGAGAACCCGGCATTAGCAGTCATGCTGCCCGGCATCTTCATTATGGGACCACCGCGAAGCATATCTGTAGAAAACGCTGAACCGTTAAGATTTCCGTACATCCATGCGCTCCAGTAATTCTTAAAAGTCATACTGGGATTAAATTCGATTCCTTTCCCTGTAATATTTCCGCCAAAATTATTAACAAGGTAAAAATCTCCGTTAAGGTTGAACCTTTGATAAATTCCTTTTGGTTCCCACTGGTTATAACCTGCCCACAGAACAGAGAGAACATTATCAGCCTGCTGCATATATCCCAGGTCATTTATCTCAAATCCCGGGGTTTTCCAGATCACGCATCCCATAAGATTAAGATGCCCGTTAAGCTTTTGAATCTGCATTCTCCCGCCCGAACCGAGGAGCGATGTTCTGTCAGGATTAAAGTTCACATAATCTTTATCAGGTCTCTGGTAATAGTGAGCCGATGATTGCTGGGTAAGTGCAATCGCTTCTTTTGATCCGTTTACCTGGCTGAAAGCTGCATTAAGGTTGAACATCCAGGCTTTATTTTTGAAATACTGGGTAAAATCGAATCCTCCGGTATATGCTGATTTATGCATTGTTTTTGCCAGATTATCATCGAGGTTCCTGTTGGTTCCGGTGAAAATTCCGCCAAGTAATGTATTGCCCTCCTTGAAATCTTTCTGTATCCTTCCCAGAAAATAATTAGTAAATGGTTCAACTGTCTGAAATATCCTGCTATTTGGTGTCGGTGGTACCTTGCCACTGACAGTATCTATCTCTGCTTTTTCTTCCGCGGTCATACCTTCAATAAAACCAACAGAAAGACCCTTGCTTGTCTTTCCTGTAAGCTTGGCCGCACCAAGGATGTTTGTATATGTCGGAATATCAGCATGCCATCCGTCTTTCAGGTCGAGATTCCCTTCAGGCCGGCGGCCTATTCTTCGAGAATAAAAGAGATTATCGTTCCCGTTATTCCCGTTACCTATCCCCATGTTGAAATTTGTAATATTATTCCCTTCAATGAAGAAAGGTCTTTTCTCAGAGAAGTATGTTTCGTAGGCAGAAAGGTTAACAACTGAAGGATCTGCTTCAACCTGTCCGAAATCAGGATTAACAGTGAGATCCATTGTCATGTTATTGGTAATCCCGATCTTGGCATCAACTCCCGCGTTTAATCCGTATTTCTGTCCTTTGGCCAAAAAAGGATTCCCGGGTTCTTTCTTGAAAGTCTCAGCTTTTGCAACTGCATAAGGAGTGACATCAAATATCTTCCTTGGCTTAATGTTATCCATGCCTGTGAGTTCGCCAAAAAGGTGAACAAGCCCGGGCGCATCTTTAGGTACATGCTCCCAGAAGTCTGTTTCATTCTTCCTGTAATAGATCCTGGCAACCTCAAGACCCCATGTGCCGGAAGAGTTCTTATCAAACCTTACCTGGCTGAACGGGATCTTCATTTCGGCGATCCAACCTTCACTATTGATTGAAGTTTTTGCCCACCAGTTTGGATCCCAGGATCCATCCTGGTTCTGCCCGTCGCCCGTGAACATCTGATCATATTTGACCCCGCTGGAGCTGATCCCGAAAAGAAATCCTGTCCGAAGATCATGGAAGCTGTCGAATATAACGCCTACAAGATCGCCATCGACATTGTCACGCCTTGTGAGACGGTTTACAATACTGTCGGGAGCAGTATCATAAGCTTTAAATGCAGCATATATATTATCGTCATCAAATAGAATCTTGAATTCGGTTTTCTGCGTAGTATGCTTCCCGTTATACGGTTCATACTGGGTGAAATCATCAACCCAATCACCCTGTTTCCATGCTTCATCGTCAAGAATGCCATTAATTACCGGAGCCGTGGTAACTCTTGTTGCATGGTACTGCTTCTTGATTACAGTCTGTGCTGTCGATATAGTGAAAGCCAGTAGAACAAGCAAAATTAAGGTTATTGATCTTTTCATCTGGTTAGGCAGTTTTTGGTTTGTTTTCAGGATAAGGACGGACAACAGAGTAATTTGATGCAATAAAAAAGATATTTAGAATCATTTTAAACAATCCTTAAAGGGAATGACAAGTCCTTATCAAAGACACACAAAGTCAATTTCCCCCTATTGTAAAATCAGAAAAACAAAGTTTTAACTCCGGTTGAAATTTTTAAGCAGGGAGCCTGCATAGTCAAATATTAAACAGTGTAGAAGTGGAAGATTCCTGCTTTCGAACCAAGAACAGCCCCTAAATCCCCTGAAGGGGACTTATAGTTACTGTTTATCAGAGCCCCCTTCAGGGGGTTGGGGGCGTCTTCTTTCAATCGTAGAGCCTGATAAACTCATACGAGTTGCCTGTATAATCAAGAAACCTGAGAAAATCGGATTTTGATATTACCAGCGAAGCCCTGTTATCGTTTGGGTGAAATGTGAGGCGCTCGCAGTCTTTAAGCTTTTCATCGATGAAAAGATGAACATTTTTCTCAGCGTCATTTATCAGTCCGAACGGCGATACTGAACCGGGCTCAAGTCCCAGGTATTTCTTAAGCCGATGGTCAGAGGCGAAGGATAGCTTGCCCTGCTTAAGCCGCTTCTCAAGATCGTGGATCTGGAGTAAACTCAAATGCTCAAGTATTACAAGGTAATGCCTGTTGCCTTTATGGTTTCTGAAAAAAATATTCTTGCATTTAGCGGCGTCATAATCTTTCCAGAAGATCTTTGCCTCTTCAATAGTAGCCAGTGGCGGATGTTCGTGATATTCGAAACTTATACCGAGCTTGTCGAGCAGGAGGTAGAGTTCTTTCTGCCCGGTCATTGGCCCCCGGACTTTTTTGTGATGTACGAAAAATCGAAACCTGCAAGAAGGGATATATCAGTCCCGGCATCTTTCATATCTGTATCTCCTTCCTCAGAAATCCACTCTACGATAATCGGGATACCGGCGGCGATAAGCCTTTTGAATTCCTGAAGAATATCATAAAGGAATTTTGCAGATGATGAGTTGAAATATGAAAGGTCGATCTGAAATTTAAGCGGGTTTTCAGCATTGAAGTTTTTGAATTCTCCTTCAAGAATATCATCGATAAATATCTTAATCCACTCAATTACAGGATAGTAAATTGCACGCACATCCTCAGGCGATGATTTACCCCGGATAAAGAAACTGTTCTTTTGCGGAGAAAGAAGAATTTCCGGCGAGAGATCTGTGGCTTTTATATGAAGTATTTGCATATGCAGGCATTTTTGCAAAATTGCACCATTATTTTGCAACTTCAAAAATTATTTTAAGTGGGTAATGTATCAGAATAGCTCGTTATTATCATCTCCCGGTGTGTATCCGGAATCTTCCCGGAGGGAGTCTGATCTGTAAGCTTCGACCGCGAGCCTGTCGCAAAGCTCATTTTCCTTGTTGTTGTTATGGCCTTTAATCCAGATGAACCTGACCTTATGCTTTCTGTAAACCTTCAGGAATCTTATCCAGAGATCGGGATTCTTTTTCTTTTTGAAAGCTTTGGATTCCCATTGGAAGAGCCATCCTTTTTCCACAGAATCTGCGACATATTTTGAATCGGTGTACACTACGACCTTGCTCATGGGTTTTTTAAGAGCTTCAAGCCCGATGATTACCGCCAGCAACTCCATGCGATTGTTTGTGGTGAGTCTGAAACCTTCCGATTTCTCAAGTCTGTGCTTACCGGAGATCAGTACAACACCATAACCCCCTGGTCCGGGGTTACCGCTTGCAGCACCGTCGGTATATATTGTGATCTCACCTTGCATGATGCAAAACTATGCCGGTGTTTGTGAGGAAAAGCTTTATGGCAATTGAAAGCAAAATCACACCAAACACTTTCCTCAGCAGCTGTAATCCCCCCTGCCCGAAAAATTTTTCAAATATTGATGTAAGACGAAGCACCAGATAAACAACAACCATGTTAAGTACCAGGGCAATGAATATATTGATAGTCTGATATTCAGCTTTAAGTGACAGAATTGTTGTAATAGAACCGGCTCCTGCAATGAGAGGGAAAGCGATCGGAAATATAGCACCTTCACCGCGAGGGTCCTGTTTGAAAAGTTCTATTCCAAGAATCATCTCCATAGCAATCAGGAAGATAATGAACGAACCGGCGATAGCGAATGAAGATACGTCGATGCCGAAAATTCCCAGAAGCGGACTGCCGATAAAAAGAAATGCAAAGAAGATTAATGAAGACACAATAGTAACTTTTCCGGCGTCGATTTTTCCTGCTTTTGATTTTATGTCGATTATGATAGGAATTGAACCAGTGATATCAATTATGGCAAAGAGAACCATAAAGGCTGCCAGTATCTCGATAAAGCTTAAATGCATTATATTGTAATTTGGTGCAAAGATAAAAAAATTCATGAACTCTTCCCTGACCTCCTCGCATCCTCCTGAATCCCATTTACTCATCCCCCCGGCCCTCCCGCCGAAGCGGGACAAGCTCTTCTCTGCTTCGCAAAGAAGGGGGAGAGGAACCATGCTGTTTATAAAAATTTCCCCCTCTTTGCAAAGCAGAGAGCGGGCCGAGCGTAAAAAAATAGCCCTGCAGGGCTATTTTAGCGAAGGAGCCAGACTGCAGGGCGGATAAAAGGGGGTGAGTACAGGTACTCCTTTATTGTCTGATTGTCATTTCGTCGACCAGGTTTTTAGCACCCGAATAAATATCCATGATCCACAGGACATATCTTATATCTACGACAATACATCTTTGGAGTGCAGGCTCATAAGTAACGTCTCCGCTCATGGCTTCCCAGTTGCCGTCGAAAGCAAGGCCTATCAGTTCGCCATTGCCATTCATAACAGGACTTCCCGAGTTGCCTCCGGTAATATCATTCGTTGTAAGGAAGCACACCGGCATATATCCTTTTGGAGAAGCATATCTCCCGTATTCTTTTTTATTGTTGAGATCAATGAGCCTCTGAGGAACGTCAAACTCATAATTTCCGGGAATGTATTTGTCAACAACGCCCTGGAGAGTCGTATAATATTTATAAGTCACTGCGTCTTTCGGGTCATAATCCTGAACAGTCCCGTAGGTGAGACGCATTGAGAAATTTGCATCAGGATAAAGCGTCTTTTCCGGAGTCATCTCCCTAAGCGCTGCAACCCAGAGCCTGTTTCCGATATTCAGGTTATCGTCGAACTTGCTGCGTTCCTTTGATACATCCATGGCAACCGTTCTTATTGAGGTAGAAGTTAAAACCACAGGATCCTTTTCAAGGGTTTTAAGAACGGGTTTATCAAGAAATGCCGTCAGCCTGGCTTCGCTTGCAAATACAGACTTAGCGAACATATTATCAACGAACTTGTCGATGTTCCCCTTGAATTTTTTATCAACGACATTTGTATAAAAATCAGGATGGAACCTGGCAGGAACATCAGCCCGATAAAGCTTAAGCATAGCCTTCATTGATTTCTGATCGGTAGGAGCACTGTAATCCTTGTAAATATCACCAATATTGTCTTTAACCTGTTTGACGGCATCGGTGATCTTGGCATTATCACCCGACTTCAGTGCTGTGACAAGCCCATTTGCAACCTGGTTAAACTGAAGCAATTCACAGCCCTGGATACATTCATTAAGGTACTGCAAAGCACTCTGATATTCAGCTCTTCCTTCGATTGAAGTTTTAATCATGTTAAGAGCTTCTCCATATTTAGCTTTACGGTCAGGATCAGCATTTACCCATGCGTTGAACTGGGTTTCGATAGCCTGCTTTTTAGCCATTACATTGAGATTCTTCAGCTGATTATTCTGGCCGATTGAATATTTCCAGTAGTTTGAGGAACCATAATACTTGGAAGAATATTGAATTCTGATTTTCTCGCTTGAATTCATATCAGCCATCCATATCTCCTGTTTGATACCGCGTATTTTTATCCTGTTAGGATTGGTAATATTCATTATCTCACCTACCTGGTAGGAAGTATAATACCGCTGTGTCCCTCCGGGATATCCCAGGATCATTGAAAAATCACCTTTATTGAGATCCTTCAGTGATACAGGAAGCCAGTATTTTGGCTTGAGCGGAACATTATCCTTTGAATAGGATGCTGGTTTGCCATCGGGAGCTGAATATACGCGGAATACGCTGAAATCGCCGGTATGGCGTGGCCATTCCCAGTTATCAGTATCATCGCCGAACTTGCCTATTGAAGATGGGGGAGCGCCTACAAGCCTTACGTCGTTATATCTTTCATAAACAAGAAGGTAGAAATTATTGCCTCCATAGAAGGAAGATACAGAGTTCCTGTAATTATTCCCTTCAGAAGCTTTTTTCTCGACAGCCGATCTTGCATCACTTATTGCAGCGTTCCTATCGGTTTCACTCATGCCCGGCTTTACATTGACAAGTACCTGGTCGGTAACATCTTCAATCCGGACAAGGAAGGTAACAGAGAGCCCCTGGTTTGGAAGCTCATCTTCTTTTGTCTTAGCCCAGAAGCCGTCTTTAAGATAATCGTGATCTACTGAGCTGTGCGACTGGATCGAACTATAACCACAATGGTGATTAGTAAGGATAAGTCCCTGTGATGAAACGATCTCTGCGGTGCATCCTCCTCCGAATATCACAACAGCATCCTTGAGACACGCTTTATTAAGACTGTAGATATCCTCGGCCGAGAGTTTCAGTCCGAGTTGGGTCATTGTACCTATATTAAGCTTCTCGATCAGGGGCAGAAGCCACATGCCCTCATCAGCTTTAGCCTTGAATCCGAAGCTGAAGAAAATAATCAAAAGAACGGAAAGGATTTTTTTCATAGCAGTATTGCTTATTGAAATTTATTTTAAGTTAAAAGGCAAATATAATTCTTTATATGAAAAACGCAGATATCAAAAGTCAATTGACAACTGCATATCGTAAAGCGAAAATGATTTTCTGTGGTATGGAGTGATTCCATATTTCAAAATAGCCTTTCTGTGGTATAACGTTCCATAGCCTTTATTCCTGTCCCAGCCATAATCGGGGTACTCTGAGTGTATCTTTTCCATATACTCGTCACGGAAAGTCTTTGCGAGAACCGAAGCTGCAGCGATGGAAAAATATAGTCCGTCGCCCTTGATTATTGTCTCATGCCCGATGTTTTTATAAGAATAAAAACTGTTCCCATCAATAAGAAGGAACTGGGGCTTTTGCCGTAATCCGTCAATTGCCAGGTGCATTGCTTTTATCGATGCCCTGAGAATATTCATTCCGTCTATTTCGTTATTATCTACCGAAGCCACACTCCATGCCAGTGCTTCGGAAATTATTTCCTCCTTTAAATAACCTCTCTGCCTGGCAGTCAGCTTCTTTGAATCATTCAATACCGGATGCTTATAGTTTTTCGGGAGAATCACTGCAGCTGCAAACACCGGCCCTGCAAGGCATCCTCTGCCTGCCTCATCGCAGCCGGCTTCTATTAGATTGTGATAGTGGAATGATTTCAGCATCCTTGTTATTTTGATAGAGCCTGATAAAAATATGCAATTATTCCTTTTGTGGCAATAAGAAAAAAAATTCTGATACAGATTTGATTCATAAGTAAGTTATTAACACATTTATCAACAAAAACCGGTGATTTGTTAAAAAAATATTTATTTTTGGCTACTTGATGGGGATATTGAATGATAAAAGGCTATAAAATATTGATGTTCTGGCTGCTTTGCATCCCGGCAACTCTGTTTTCGCAGCAGTTGTCGCATCAGGTGCTTGTTCCTCTTGCCGGTCTTGCTTCGGGTAATTCCATAAATTATTCTCAGACCGTGGGGGAGACTGCCACTGAGATAGTCGGATGCTCCGAATATATATTTACGGAGGGTTTTCAGCAACCCGGATTTAAGATCACTGCCGGAGAGATTCCGAAAGGAACGGGAGTAAATGTTTATCCGAATCCGGTTTCGGATTTTATTACAATTGAGCTATTCAGCGAGACGGCAAAAACCTTCAGGGTCGATTTTATAAGCATTACCGGCAATGTGGTGATGTCTGAAAAGAAAGTCTTTAATGATAAATTCTGGTTCAAGGATCCCCTGAGCATTGAGAATCTTATCAGGGGTTTTTATCTTGTCAGGGTATACAGCGAGGATGGAGTAATAAACAGGACATTCAAGATAGAAAAGTTATAAAGCATCAATTATGGCTTTAAAAGTTATGAAGAAATACTTTATGATAATGGCGCTTACCACGGTTTGCGGCTGCATCTGCGCACAGAACAGTGTTCCTCTCGGAATTCATTACCAGGCTGTTGCCAGGAATAACAACGGCACTGAGCTGGCCAATACGAAGATAAGCGTCAAATTTTCAATTATCTCCGGCGATCCGCTGGGCACTCTTGTTTACCAGGAGCTTCACCAGGATATAATTACATCGAGATTTGGCGTTTTTTCTCTTGTTATCGGTCACGGAGTGCCCACAGGGCCTTCTCCTGATTCTTCTTTATCAGATATATCGTGGAAGGATGCCAACCATTATCTTAAGGTTGAAGTGAAATTCGGGAATGATTTCATGGATATGGGAACAATGCAGTTCCTTGCAGTTCCCTATGCACTCTATGCTCAGAAATCGCTCGAGCCCGGACCAACCGGTCCGAAGGGTGACAAAGGCGATCCGGGCGATCCGGCATCAGACAATCAGACTCTCTCATTTGATGGAAGCAACCTCAAAATTTACAATGGCAATACTGTCAACCTTTCAACCCTGAATGTTCCTCATCAGCTTTCTTTTATAGGAGATACTCTTTCAATACTGGGGGGGAATAAGGTTGCCTTAAAGAATCAGATTCAGGATTTACAGCTCGATGTAAATCATAAGCTTAAAATTACCAAGAATCCTGCCGCGACTGAAATAGACCTCGGCTATTATAAACAAAACCTTACTTATAATCCTGCTTCGGGAACCCTAAGCATATCGAACGGCACAGGAGCTGATCTTTCTTCTCTTAAAACTGATGCTATTCAGGATATCAAACTGACCGGAGATTTGCTTACGATAGATAAAAATTCATCATCAATAGGAGTGGAACTGAGCAAATACAAAGATAATACTGATAACCAGCAATTGACCTATAACGAGTCAACCAGGTCACTTACAATTGACAATGGGAATAGTGTTACACTTGGAACACCAGTGGCATTCAGGGCGAAAAATATCGTTACAGATCTTTCTGCTATTAATTCATATCCAACAATGACCTATGATGCAGTTGATTATAATATTGGTAATGGTTTAAATGCATCGACAGGAGTGTTTACGGCACCATATGATGGCATATACACATTCAATATTTCTTATACTGCAGATGGTTCTGGCGATGCAAGAGAAATTGCAATTTATGTCAATTCGGTACTTTACGAAAAACTCGCATTAAGTATAGCAGGTGGCAGTGTAATTCCTGTCAAGTCGATAACGATTAAACTTAGTACTTTAAATACTGTCAGCGTTGTTGTTTATACTGGACTTGCCACAACGACCGGCACCGGAACATTTTCCGGGTATAAGGTATATTGATTACATGATTGCATGACCTCTTAACCCACCCCCACCCCTCCCGAGAGGGGATTTTTTCTGTACTTCCTCTGAACCTCTGCACCGCTGTGCCTTTGCACCTTTCTTTATTTCCCGTTAAATTATTTACATTTGCCAAAACTTGTTTTATGATCAATAACGAACAGATAAAAGACCTTTCGGAACGCAGAGATGCGTTGAGGAGGTATCTTTGACATTGAAGGCAAGCTGAATCTGATACAGGAGAAGGAGGAGATATCAAGGCAACCGGATTTCTGGAACGACCCGAAACAGGCCGAAGAGCTTCTCAGGAACATTTCCCTGCTAAAGAGCTGGACTACAGATTTTGACAGGGTCTCAACAGCAATAGACGATCTTACAGTTATAAATGATTTCTACCGCGAGGGAGAAGCAACCGAACAGGACCTTGATTCCCAGTACAACAGCTGTCTGAAGATGATCGAAAACCTTGAGGTCAGGAACATGCTGCGCAAGGATGAGGATCAGCTTGGTGCGATACTGAAAATCAATTCAGGAGCAGGCGGTACTGAGAGCAACGACTGGGCTGCGATGCTCCTCAGGATGTACCTGAGATGGGCCGAAAGGAATAATTATAAAACAAAGGAACTCGATTTTCAGCCCGGCGATGAGGTCGGAGTAAAATCAGTTACCATCGAAATTGAAGGCGAACAGGCATACGGATACCTGAAAAGCGAAAACGGAGTTCATCGTCTCGTCAGGATTTCACCCTTCAACTCACAGGGCAAGAGGCAGACAACCTTTGCCTCTGTTTTCGTATCTCCCCTCATTGACGACAATATCACAATAGAGGTCAACCCTTCCGATATCACCTGGGATACGTTCCGGTCAAGCGGAGCAGGCGGCCAGAATGTCAACAAGGTTGAAACAGCAGTAAGGCTGAGGCATCACCCTTCAGGCCTGGTGGTCGAAAACCAGGAAACCAGATCTCAGCTTAACAATAAGGAAAATGCCATGAGGATACTGAAGTCACAATTATACGAAATTGAACTTCGGAAGCGAATGGATGAGCAGGCAAAGATCGAAGGCGAAAAGAAAAGAATTGAATGGGGCTCCCAGATCAGGTCATATGTGCTTCAGCCTTACAAAATGGTGAAAGATCTGCGCACAGCGTATGAGACAGGGAATGTACAGGCAGTTCTGGATGGAGATCTCAACGGTTTCATCAAAGCCTACCTGATGGAATTTGCCGGCAAATAATCGACTAACTGATTATAAATTATATATATTACATTATATTTTTGTTTAATTGTGAAAAAGGAGAAATTGTTCGGAGAGTTTCCGCCGGTCAGCACAAAAGAATGGATGGATAAGATCGCTTCAGATCTGAAGGGAAGCGATTTCAATTCAAAGATGATCTGGAAATCAGGGGAGGGTTTTGACGTGATGCCGTTCTACAGGCAGGATGACAACGAAAAACTGAAATATATTGATTCGCTCCCGGGATCTTTTCCATTTTTAAGAGGAAGCAGAACAACGGGAAATAACTGGAGAATCCGCCAGGATATTGTTGTCACCGATTACCCGGAATCCAACAGGAAGGCTCTCGGTTTGCTGATGAAAGGTATTGATTCGATTGGATTTATTATTTCAGACCCGGATTCCGTCAGCAGCCATAATTTTGACATCCTTTTGAATGGGATAGACCCGGAAAAGGTTGAGCTGAATTTTTACCCGTTCGGCAAGGCGAAAGAAATTGTTTCAGCTTTTCACGATTATATAAAGAAAAACGGATATGACCCCGGGAAAGTTAAAGGTGCGGTTGAGGCAGACCCGGTTGGCAGGCTTATGTACAACGGAACCCTCTGCATCCCTATTGAGAAGGGACTCGATTACCTGGCAGAAACAGCTGGGCTTACCATTCCTCTTAATCAATTCCGGGCCATAGATATCAAGGCATCAGAGTTCAGGAATGCAGGTGCCGGGGTTGTCACAGAGCTGGCATTCGCAATTTCCGCCGGTACTGAATATATGGCACGGCTGGAGATGAGTGGCATAAAACCTGAAATAACGGCTTCAAAGATCAGGTTCTCATTCGGAACCGGTTCAAGTTACTTCATGGAAATTGCAAAGCTGAGGGCTGCACGGCTTCTCTGGGCCGCTGTCATGCAAAAGTATGCTCCCGGGAATAACGCTGCTGCAAGAATGGAGATACACAGTGTGACAAACAGGTTGAATAAGTCGCAGTCAGATCCGCATATGAATATTCTCAGGACACAGACTGAGGCAATGGCGGCCATACTTGGAGGGACAGATTCTCTTACTGTGGAGCCTTTTGACATAACATCAGGAAAGCCGGGCGAATTCTCCGAAAGAATTGCCCGCAATCAGCAGCTCATACTGAAGGAAGAATCGTACTTTGATAAAGTTGCCGACCCGGCAGGAGGATCTTATTATATTGAGAATCTCACCAGCCTGATTGCCGGTAATGCCTGGAAGCTCTTCATTGAAACAGAAAAAAACGGGGGATTCCTAAAATCCCTGGTCGATGGATTCATCAGTCAGAAAATCAATGAAGATGCAGCAGAGTTGAAAGATGAAACCATAAAGAAAATAATACCTGTCCTTTTATCTTTTGAAACCGGAGGAGAGATACCCGGAAGAAAGTGTATGGAGTACACTTATAATGATTTATATGCTCTCCGCATTGAACAAGAGAGGCAGCCCGAAAGGGTCAGCGCTGAAAAAGATGGTGAACCATGGGTTACTGCTGAGGGTATTAAAGTCAAAGGTGTTTATGGTGTGCATGATCTTGAAGGTATGGAACATCTGGGTTATGCAGCGGGCATCCCGCCATTCCTGAGAGGGCCATATTCCGGAATGTATGTTTTGAAGCCCTGGACTATCAGGCAGTATGCGGGTTTCTCGACTGCAGAGGATTCAAATGCCTTTTACAGGCGTAACCTGGCTGCCGGGCAGACAGGTCTCTCTGTAGCTTTCGACCTGCCTACTCACCGGGGATATGATTCTGACCACGAAAGAGTCATTGGAGATGTCGGCAAGGCGGGAGTCGCAGTTGATTCTATTCTTGATATGAAGATATTGTTCGACCAGATACCGCTGAATAAAATGTCGGTATCGATGACAATGAACGGAGCTGTTCTGCCGGTAATGGCTTTTTATATTGTCACTGCCCTTGAACAAGGGGCAAAGCTTTCGGAACTCAACGGAACCATCCAGAATGATATACTCAAGGAATTCATGGTAAGGAACACATATATTTATCCACCTGAATTCTCAATGAGAATCATTGCAGATATTTTTTCCTACACAACTGCAAACATGCCGAAATTCAATTCGATAAGCATTTCGGGTTATCATATGCAGGAGGCAGGGGCTACCTGCGACATTGAACTGGCATATACTCTTGCTGACGGGCTGGAATACATCAGGGCCGGTATAAGGGCGGGTCTCGATATCGACACTTTTGCTCCAAGGCTTTCATTCTTCTGGGCCATCGGAATGAATCATTTTATTGAGATCGCAAAAATGAGAGCGGCCAGGCTTCTGTGGTCGAAGATTGTGAAAGGGTTTAATCCAAAGAACCCTAAATCACTGGCGCTAAGGACACATTGTCAGACATCGGGATGGAGCCTTACCGAGCAGGATCCTTACAATAATGTGGGAAGAACATGTATCGAAGCTATGGCTGCTGCTCTCGGGCATACCCAGAGTCTGCATACCAATGCGCTGGATGAGGCGCTTGCCCTGCCAACTGATTATTCGGCCAATATTGCAAGGAATACACAGAAATATCTGCAGGAGGAGACAGATATCTGCAAAGCTGTAGATCCCTGGGCAGGATCATATTATGTTGAGTCGCTCACCAATGAAATTGCACATAAGGCATGGGATCTAATAATGGAGATTGAAAGACTCGGGGGGATGGCAAAAGCCATTGAGCTTGGTGTCCCGAAGATGAGGATCGAAGAGGCAGCTGCAAGAACCCAGGCAAAGATAGATTCTGGCGTTCAGACGATTATAGGAACAAACAAATACCGGCCTGACAGCGAAGAGCCCCTCGAAACCCTCGAAGTCGACAATACAGCCGTCAGGGATTCCCAGGTGAAGAGGCTTGAAGCACTTCGCAGAAACCGGAATGAATCAGAGTGCCAGGCTGCTCTTGATGCGTTAACCGAATGCGTTAAATCGGGCAGGGGCAACCTGATGGAACTGGCTGTTGAGGCAGCTGCAAAACGGGCAAGCCTTGGAGAAATTTCTTATGCATGTGAAAAAATTGTCGGGAGGTACAAAGCAGTGGTACATACAATATCTGGTGTCTATTCCTCAGAGTATAAGTCTGATAAGGATTACGAAGAAGCAAAGGCACTGGTTGCCAGGTTTGCTGAAAAAGAGGGGCGTCAGCCCAGGATTATGATCGCCAAAATGGGCCAGGATGGTCACGACAGAGGCGCCAAGGTTGTTTCAACAGGTTATGCCGACATCGGGTTCGATGTAGATATAGGTCCCCTCTTCCAGACCCCTGCCGAGGCTGCCAGGCAGGCAGTTGAAAATGATGTCCATGTGCTTGGAGTTTCGAGCCTTGCTGCAGGACACAAGACGCTTGTTCCACAGGTCATTTCGGAACTTAAGAGACTGGGCAGGGAAGATATTCTTGTGATTGCAGGCGGTGTAATTCCCCCTCAGGATTATCAATTTCTCTATGATGCCGGGGTAGCTGCTATTTTCGGTCCCGGAACCTCAGTATCCAAAGCAGCCAGGCAGATCCTCGAGATAATGCTGCATTCATTTGAGCAAGATTGAGTTTAATTGATACAAGATGAAAAAGATCCTATTTATTATTATCCCGGTTTTCTGTCTGACTTACGGATGCAAAGCAAAAATGCCGCTGGCTGAAACCAAACCTGCAATGGAGCAGCAACCGGTAGAAGAATCACCATATCTGAAATTTGCCGATCAGACTACGTGGATTCTGGGATATTTTAAGCGGGAGCAGTTGTACCGCACACCGCACTGTGAATGGTATCTGACAGGTTATGATAGTTATAATCCTGATACTTTGGTTGTTAAAAAATTAACAGCACTCGGTGCAGATAATATTGCGATCAAGGTAGTTATGGGAACATGGTGCCCCGACAGCAGGAGAGAAGTGCCAAGGTTTCTTCATGTACTCGATCTCTGGAAATTTCCGCCTGAACGAGTCACTTTCATCGGCGTGGATGATGCAAAGAAATCGCCTGTTGGTGAATATGAAGGCCTTGGAATCCAGAGAGTCCCCACCTTCATCTTCTATAAAAATAATATTGAAGCCGGACGCATCATTGAAAATCCTGCAACGTCTTTAGAGCAGGATATAGTAAATATTCTTACAAGGAATGAAAAATAACAAATAGATTTAATGCCATGGAAGAAGTAAAAAATAACTCAGGACAAAACCTGGGAATAGCTGCCCTGATTACAGCTATATTAACCTTTGTGCTTGCAGTCATTCCCTGTGTGGGGCTGATTGCCATTATCCCGGGAATAGTTGCCATTGTACTTGCATCTGTCGGGCTCTCGCAGGCTACCAGGAATGATTCATCTCATGGAGTGGCTCTTGCCGGACTGATAATCGGGATCATTGCCATAATGATATCATTTTCGCAGATTTTTGTTGCAGGAAAGATCGCACGTCATGCAGATAAATGGCCTAAACAAATCGAGAATATCGTCAATGATGTTCAGGATAATGTCGTCAAGGATCTTGAGGATGCCAATGTTTCGATAAAGGTTGAAAGCAATGGGGATACAATCAAAATTGTCACCACCCCGGATAAGAGGAATAAGGAACAGACACTGGAGGACCTTGAAAAAGGGAATAGTTCTGCCAATGACACTGTCAAAGTTAAAAAATAGCATCGCGCAGATAAAGCTCAGAAATGAGCCTTACCTGAAAATTAATATTGTCCTTGCCGGAGTAATATTGCTGATTATGGCATACTCGGGCATTTTTTCGCCCGAAAAGGATAATTACCCTGTTGTTTGCATTCATGAAAAAATTACAGGTGAGCCGTGTGTTTCATGCGGGCTTTCACACAGTTTTTCATTGATTCTGAGAGGGAGAGTTGATGAGGCTTACCAGTGGAACAGGTATGGGATGAGGGTTTTTCTTTTCTTTGCCGGGCAGCTTATTCTGAGGATCATTTTTTCTCTGCTATATTCAAGATACTCATCAACCCGTAAACAACTGATCCTGTTTGATATAGTTGGATCATCTGTTCTCTTCCTGGTTACTTTCATGCCATTTCTGACTTATATTTTCAAATTTTCCTGATAGTTCTCTAAGGAAAGATTTAACCACAAAAGACACAAAGGATGTCTGAAAGGACTTTTCAGACAATTCGGGTAATAATATCATACAATAGCTGACTCTCAAATCCTTTAGACAGTCCGTATCTGAGGAGCTTTCCTTTCAGATCGTACTGGTTTTTGGACTTGACACTCCGGCGATGAGAGACAATTAAATCACCAAGAGTTCTCCTGTACAATTCATCGTCAATACTTCCCAGTGCGCTCCTGACGATGCCAACCGGTATCTTTTTCATTTTCAGGTGAGCAGCTATCTTTACCTTTCCCCATTTATTATAATTAAATTTATCTTTTACAAATGCTTCCGCATAGCGGTTCTCATTCAGGAAGTTCTCTTTTATGAGGATCCCGATAACCCTGCCGGCATCATCTTCTGATACTCCCCACGACTCAAGCTTTAACCGTATATCTTCCAGGCAATACTCACGTCGCGAACAAAGTGCCATTGCTTTCGACAGGGATGCCTTATATAGATTTTCCTCAGCCATTTTTAATTCCTGTTATAAATCGTTGTTTTCCATTAATATCATTTATTACTCTAATCTTAGAATATCCGTTAGCAGTAAACAGGTCTGACATTTCCTTTCCAAGAGCTTCATTTATTTCAAAATAGATCTTTCCCTGAGGTGTAAGAATACTGCGGGCAATATTAAGGATAGCGATGTAGAATTTCAGAGGATCGGAATCTGGAACAAAAAGCGCCGAATGAGGTTCAAAGTCAATGACATTTTTCCCCATCAGGCTCATTTCTGACTCACGAACATAGGGAGGATTGCTCACAATGATATCAGCCGGGGGCAAGATACCGGCATAGGGATCAAGCATATCCGACATGATAAACTCAACTGCTGAGTTGTTCAGAGCCGCATTCTCCCCGGCTGTTTCCAATGCAGATTCTGAAATATCAGTCCCTTTAACTGCACTTCCTGGCATGTTGACTGCAAGGGCAATTGCAATAGCGCCTGAGCCGGTACCGATATCGAGTAGTGAACCGGTAAATCCCCTGTTTTCTTTGATTATAAGGTCAACCAGTTCTTCGGTTTCCGGCCTTGGTATAAGTGTGGAGCTGTTGACTTTAATGATGCAGTTATAGAAGCTTGTCTCGCCGGTAATATACTGAATGGGTTTCCCGGTTTTCAGCTCTTTGCAGATATTCGTAATCTCAGCGGCCTGTTTCCCTGTAACAGGGCTTTCAGGAAATGCAAACATCTGCAACTTTGTGAACTTTAATTTAGTCGTAATGATATTGGCGAAGGCAATTATTTCAGTTTCAGGATAAAGCCCGGATAGTTGCTTTTCGAGGTACAACTTAATATCTTTTATTGTTTGTAACTTGACACCCATTCTTCAAAATTAGCGATTTCATCAGAATGCAGGGGGAAGACGACATAAAATTCATGAGAAGATGCCTCGATTTGGCTCTCTCGGCTGAAGGATTGACCTATCCAAATCCGATGGTAGGATCAGTAATTGTATACAATGGATTGATAATCGGGGAAGGCTACCATCTTAAAGCTGGCGCTCTCCATGCAGAAGAGAATGCGATCTTATCGGTAAAAGACAAAGATCTTCTGAGAAATTCCGTTTTGTACGTAAATCTTGAACCATGCTCACATTTCGGAAGGCGGCCGCCATGTACAGACCTTATTATTTCGAATGGGATAAGGAAGGTGGTCATAGGTACAAAGGATACCAGCGAAAAGGTATCAGGCAAGGGAAAAGAAAAGCTGAAGAGTGCAGGATGCGAGGTAATCACTGGAATTCTTGAGAAAGAGTGCCGTTATTTGAACAGGAGGTTTTTCACCTTTCATGAGAAGAAAAGGCCGTATGTTATTCTGAAATGGGCTCAGAGCAGCGATGGATTTATTGATATTGAACGAGATAAAAAATCTGAACGGAAGCCGACCTGGATAATCGGAAAGGCAGAAAGAGTCCTGGTCCATAAATGGAGGGCGTCTGAACAATCGATTCTTGCGGGAGCAGGGACAATACGTTCAGATAATCCGGACCTTACAGTGAGGGACTGGACCGGGGAAAATCCCTTGAGACTGGTCCTCTCCGGTTCAGGCGATATGGGAGTTGACCAGCCTCTCTTCAGAACAATTGGCACAAATATTGTGTTTACACATAACACTTCTGCCCGAATCCCTGATTCTGAGATTGTGAAATTGGATAAAGGCAGAGATTCTATAGAGCAAGTCGCTGAATATCTGTATAATAAAAACATTCAGTCGGTAATTGTGGAAGGGGGGGCGCAGGTGCTGAATAATTTTATCTCGACCGGATTGTGGGATGAGGCAAGGATTTTTTACGGAAATAAGAATTTTATGCAAGGCATTAAGGCACCTGTTATAAAAGGGAAAGTTTATTCAGCGACGAAATTCAGTTCCAGTACTCTTAAGGTAATTTTGAATGAATAAGGCAAGGGTAGTTAAACGGTTGATTATTCGAATAAATATTTATAATTTTGATAGTTAATAGTTTTTCAATTTAGAACTAAAAATATGAAGAAGCGAGTATTATTTCTGGTATTATCGATGGCTCTCCTGTCCATAAGCGCTTACGGGCAGAACGGCAAGAAATTTTACAAAGCCGGAAATGAATTTGTAGATAATCTAAAATACGAGGATGCCATAGCGCAATTCACCAGCGCCATCGGGGTTGAACCATCAAATGCCGACTATTATTATGCAAGAGGCAAGGCCTATATAGCACTTCTCAAAAACAATGAAGCTAAATCAGATTTTGAAAAGGCCATTGTTTTTGAACCGAAGAATGTCGATGCACTTGTCAGCCTTGGAGCAGTCTGCAACAAGATGGGTGACTTTACCAATGCGCTTGGTTTCCTGAACCGCGCATCACATGTTGATAAGCGAAATTCCACGGCCTATTCGGAAAAAGTATTGACATTTATAGGGCTTGAGAAATATGATCAGGCCCTCAGGGCATCTGATACTGCCCTGATAATTAAAGACACCCCGATGAATTATTACTGGAGGGGTATTGTTTATACGAAACTGAATAATGACATTTTAGCGAAGAAAGAGCTTGAGAAATCCATCTCAAAGGATAAAAAGCTGCCTGAACCGAGGCTTGAACTTGCAGAGCTTCTTCTGAAGGCAAATGACGCGCAGGGAGCTCTTGACCAGTGTAACGAGATACTTAAGAACGACGACAGAAACACTGCCGCATATTTGATGAGAAGTAAAGTCTACAAGAAAAACCTCGATTACCCGAGTGCAATTAATGACATCTCCAAGAATATTCTCATTGAGCCGAATAATCCTGATTTCTATTTTGCCAGGGGCCAGTGTTACCAGGATTTTAACCAGCATGCCAATGCAATAAATGATTTTACGAAATGTATTTCCCTGAATCACAATAATCCGGATGCTTACTTCGCCCGGGCCAAATCATACGAGGATATCATGAGTTTTGACAAGGCAATGGATGATTATAAGAAAATAACCGCTTTGTCGGAGTTTGATCCCAGGGCCCATAAGATGCTGAAGGATGCCCAGGACAGGCTTTATGAGCTTAACAGGGAACAGGATCCTCCTGTTGTAACTGTCGTAAGTCCTGAACCTGTAAATGATTCGATAAAAATGAAGGGAGACAGTAAGACCTTGCTGATCACAGGGAAAATAAAGGATGCCAGCAAGATAAAATCATTCACTATAAATAAGGAATCGGTTCAGTTTGCTGAAAAGAAAGGCGAATATGACTTCCTGTCCAATGTCAATGTCGACGGTATTAACGAGGTTGTACTGGTTGCTACCGATGATTATGACAACCAGAAAACATTGACATATCCACTGACCCGAACCGAAACAAATCCGCCGAAGATTACGATTGTGGCTCCATATGCATCAGATGACGGCCAGGTTTATATTGATAATAACTCCGAGCTGCTTAACATCCAGGGGAAAATTGCTGATGAAAGCAAGATCAAATCTATCTTTATCGATGGGGTTTCGGGCAGTTATTCGACAAATGATTTGAATCCCGTTTTTACTGCAACTATTAATATTCTCAATAAGAGCAAGATCGTTGTCGAGGCAGAAGATATCTATGGCAACCACCAGACAACAGAATTCCGTCTTAACAGGGAGGGTGCGGAATTATCTGCAACCAACCCTATGGGAAAAACATGGGTGGTATTTATTGAGAACTCGGCCTATACTTCATTCGCTTCCCTCGACGGGCCGGTTAAGGATATTAATCTGATGGTCAGGGCATTTACCAATTACTCGATCCAGAACATCATTCATATGAAGGATATGACCAAGGAGCAAATGGAAAAATTCTTCTCCATAGACCTCAGGGACCAGATCAAGGCAAACCAGGTTAAGTCGCTTCTTATATGGTACGCTGGCCATGGAAAATTTATAAACGATGTAGGTTACTGGATTCCGGTTGATGCTAAGCGCGACGATGAATTTACTTATTTCAACCTGAATACCCTCAGGGCTGCAATGGAGACTTACCTGAATTACCTTACCCATACACTTGTTGTTACAGACGCATGCGAATCGGGTCCAAGCTTTTACCAGGCGATGAGATCGGACCTTAAAAAAAGAAGCTGCGACGACTGGCAGGCAACCCAGTTCAAATCATCGCAGGTATTTTCCTCAGCAGGCTATGAGCTTGCTGTAGACGATTCCCAGTTTACAAGGACCTTTGCAACGGCATTGTCAAACAACCCGAATGCCTGTATGCCGATCGAAGAAATTGTATCCAAGGTATCTTCAGCTGTGGGTGCCAGCAATCAGCAAAAGCCCAAATTTGGCAAGATCACCGGTCTGAAGGATGAAGATGGAACCTTCTTCTTTATAGCAAGGTAAGTATGATGAAACGAGCATGATCGTTAAAATAATTCTGGGTGAAGATCTCTCATGCGGGTTCCATCCGGCCTTGACAAAACTATAATCGGATGAGAATAAAAATCTGGTCTGTAAATATAAAGGTCATCAGGAATATTATCCTGGTGACCTTATTTTTTATGTTTGCTTCAGGTAATCTTAATGCACAGACATACTTTTTTGAAAAATACGGCGTCGAGCAGGGATTAAGCTCATCGAAGGTATATTCAGTAATCCAGGACAGGAATGACTGGATATGGCTCGGGACCGAAAGCGGAGTTTCGAGATTTGACGGACTGAATTTCGAAAACTTTTCTGCCCGCAACGGAATGGCAAGCGGAGGAGTGTACAGCCTTACTGAAGACTCGCTGGGAAGAATCTGGTTCGGGCATCTGAACGGGGGAATCTCAATTTATGACGGTGGAAAATTCTTTAAGCTCAGGTTCGATTCTCTGGCCATAAGCGGCGATGTGACAAGCATCAGGCAGAAGGCTGGCAAGATCTGGATTGCGACAATGAGCTCTGGTGCGATCCTTACAGATTTTCCTGCACACGGCGATACGATTCTTACAGGCAGACCCTATAGCGGGAAGGACGGGTTAAGCGACCAGGTTTCTAACATTTATATCGATAACAATAAAGAATTATTTTGTATCACGCCTCCCGCAGGTATCAAAAAATTCAATCCGGAGAAGAATATATTTGAGACTTTTCTTCCCGAAGGCCTGACGAAATATTTTAATGTAATAGTAATGTACCAGGATAAAAAAGGCAATTACTGGTATGGCACCTATAACGGAGGCCTTTATAAATTTGATGTCGATTCCGGGAAAATGAGAATTTTTGATGTCCGCGACGGCCTCTCTAAAAATATGATCTCATATATAACTGAGGACTACAAGGGGAATATCTGGGTAGGTACGTTTGGTGGTGGGATTACTGTTTTCAGCGGCGAAAAACTTACGGTCTACGATAAATCGAATGGGCTTGATGCAACTTCAATCCATTGCCTGATCGAGGATAATGAGAAGAATATGATCATTGCAGATCATTTTACCGGTATCAGCATTTTTAAAGGGAATCATTTCGTCACATGGTCCGATGATAAGTTTCTTCCCGATAAAAGCGATAAAAGCGTTTTTGCCGTCGAGGAGGATGAACTTGGGAGATACTGGTTCGGCACAAATACCGGGATATCTGTTTATGACCCGCAGGCTAAAGCTGATAAAAAGGTTCAGTTCTTCAATTCAGCCACCAAGATCAGGTTCATTGAATCAGACAAGAAGGGGACAGTCTGGATCGGGACTGACGGCTTTGGACTCTTCAGGTATGATATTAAAACCAGTAAATTTATATACGACACAAAGATTAACGGATTCCTGCACCCCAATGGCATCATCACTGCAATGACCATCGATAATAAAGAGCGGCTCTGGATAGGTAATCAGGACAGGCTGGCAATGTTTGACGCGACCAGTGGTGAAGTTAAATATTATACCCAGGAAAACGGCCTGGCCGGAAACTGGATCACTGTTTTATACTGCGACAGGGATAATAATATCTGGATAGGTTCTGAAGAAAAGGCAGGACTAACAAAATTTGATCCTTTAACCGGCAAATTCAAGATTCTGAAAATCGGAGAAGGATATATACCGAAAACAATAGCTCAGACCCCCGACAAACTTATATGGGTTGGGACTACAAGCGGATTGCTGGGCATGAAAAACGATTCAGTTGTGACTGTACTTAATGAAGTTAACGGCTTATTATCCGACAATATTAAGCTTCTACAGCCCCAGGGAGACAAGTTTCTTTATATCGGAACAAATTATGGGCTTAACAGGTATAACCTTTCAGACAGTACCATTGCTTCGTTTACGAAGAGAAATGGATTCCCGGGAATTGAAACACGTCAGAATGCAGTAATAACTGACACCAAGGGCGATATCTGGTTTGGGACATCAAATGGCGTTACCCGCCTCGATCCGAAGATTATGCCGCCGGTTGATATGAAGCCGGTTGTTCACATAAGCGGAATGGAGGTGAATTCCAGCCCGAGGGCAATGAAAAGTGACATGAAACTTAATTATAAGGAGAAGGCTATACTATTTAATTATTACAGCGTCTCTCTTGTCGACCCTTATGCAGTTAAATTCAAAGTTATGCTCAAAGGATTCGACAGCGACTGGAAACATCCGGGTACAGAGATGATGAAAGATTACTCGCTCCTTCCCGGCCGCTATACTTTCAGCGTAAAGGCTTCGAACAGCTACGGATACTGGAACCATACGCCAGTTGAATATTCATTTGTCATCCGGCCTCCGTTCTATAAGACACCGTGGTTTATTTCCTTATGCCTTGTGTTAGCTGCAATTGCTATAATGTCGTACATTAAAATCAGGGAACGGGAACTGATCAATGAGAAGAAGATACTTGAGGCAAAAGTTGAAGAGAGAACAGCCGAAGTTGTGCAGAAAAGTATGGAAATCGAAGAAAAAAACCGGGATATTACTGCAAGTATCAGGTATGCAGAGCGGATACAGCGTGCTATGCTTCCAAGGGAAGATACATTCCATGAGACTTTTATTCTATACATGCCGAAAGATATTGTCAGCGGAGATTTTTACTGGATGTACGATAACGGTGATATTCAGTTTATGGCTGCATGCGACTGCACGGGTCATGGCGTGCCGGGTGCCTTCATGTCTATCATAGGACATAACTCTCTCAATAAAGTTGTTAGGGAATATGGAATTAAGGAGCCAGGGGCAATTCTCGACCAGTTGAATGCAGAGGTCGTCAAGGCTCTTATGCAGAGGAAAGAGGAGTCAATAAACGATGGTATGGATCTCACTCTTATTGCTTTTAACCGGAAGAAATTCACACTGGAATTTGCGGGAGCGTATAACTCGTTATATGTTGTAAGACAAGGGAAACTCATCATTTACAAGGGCGACAGGTTCCCAATAGGCATGTCGTCGATTAACTCGAAAAAGAACTTCCGGAACCAGCAGGTTGACATTCAGCCTGGCGACATGCTTTATATGAACTCCGACGGGTATGCTGATCAGTTTGGATATGCTACCGCCAAAAAGTATAAATCGGGGAATGTTAAGAAGTTGCTGGTTGAAATATGGGATCTCCCTATCGATGAGCAACGCGAAAAGCTGAAGAAGGAGATACTCGACTGGAAAGGAGACCTGCAACAGGTGGATGATATCATGTTCCTGGGAACAAAGATCCCTGAACGTTAGATTTTTGCTATTTTCCGCCACTCCTCATTGCCGCTCCCTTTTTTATTAAGAGAAGCAATTACCTCTTCCGGGGTGTTAACTACTTCCCATATACCCCTGTGCTCAAACCGCATGAAATTGCTGGAGATCATATGGTCAATAAAACCAAGAAGAGAATTGTAATAACCAAGTGTATTAAGAATTATTATAGGTCCGTCGAACAGGCTGAGCTGCTTCAGTGTAATGGCTTCGGTGAGCTCTTCAAGCGTACCGACTCCTCCCGGCAGGGCGACAATGGCATCGGAAAGTGCGAACATTTTATTTTTTCTTTCGCTCATGTCAGATGTGATTATCATATTGGTAAGACCATTATGTCCCCATCCTTCCTTCTTCATGAATGCCGGGATTACTCCGGTTATCTTACCCCCCTTTTCAAGGACAGCATCTGCAAGCGTCCCCATGAGTCCAATCCCTCCGCCTCCAAAAACTACTTCAATTCCTGATCCTGCAAGCAACATTCCCAATTCGGTTGCTGCAGTGCGGTAATCCTCAGCAATGCGGCTGCTGGAAGCGGCAAAAATACATACTCTCATCTCACAGAATTAAAAAAGGCCGTAGCAGTTACCTACACGGCCGATATATAACAATTCGGTGTTTACAGAAGGGCATTGAGCTTGTTTATAAAATTGGATTTTGGAACAGCCCCGATCTGCTTATCAGCAATTTTACCATCCTTAAAGAAGAGCACGGTCGGAATATTTCTGATGCCAAATTTTGCAGAAACCTGCGGACTGTTATCGACATCGCATTTTGCGACTACAGCCCTGCCTGAATATTCGTTTGAAATATCTTCAATTATCGGGGCAATCATTCTGCATGGTCCGCACCATTCAGCCCAGAAATCAACAATAACAGGTTTGTCAGATTTGATCACCACTTCATCGAAGTTCCCGTCATTTACCTCTAATGCCATATGATTAACTTTTAAGGATTTGTTTAAAATTACAGTTGATAAAGATAGCTAATTAACTTTATATTCGATCCCGGGACGATCGTCGAGCCAGGAAATTAATTCGTTGTTGAGCCTTACCCGTAATGTTCGTGAAAACATCGGCAGAGACAGCTTGTCATCAGGATCTGTGAATAAGAACTTCAATTCTGTTTCACCCTTGTTTTCCCGGATAAGCTCTTTCAATTCGCTGATCATCTCATTGTTTATATTTTCGGGATTGATTCTTATGGTAACACTTTTTATGAGTTCATCTTTTACGCTCGAAAGGAGATTGATCTTTTTTATGCTGAACTCGATTTCATCTTCCCTGTATTTCTTTTTCTGGACTTTCCCTTTAATTAAAAGGTAATAGCCGGTGGTAATGAATTTGCTGTTGTCGACATAATCCTTGTCGAACATTATTAACCTGAATGAATCGGAATAATCCTGCAGTGTAAATGAGCAGTATGGTTTTCCGTTTTTCCCTATCCCGTTTTTAGTGTCGGTTATCATTCCGGCGACCACAACCTCCCTGTCGAGATAATCGCGGAGGTTTTGAAGATCGGCAAGAGTTGCAGTCGTAAATGTTGATATTTCAAGTTTGAAGTCATCAAGAGGATGTGATGAAAGGTAAATTCCTATAACCTCTTTCTCGCGGTTAAGCTTTTCAAGCTTTGGCCAGTCGGGACAAGCCACAGGTTCTGGTTTGATAAGGTCAAAGCCGCCTGAATCACCAAAAAGGGAATGAGAGCTTGACTGCCTGATAGTTTTTGCATTGTTGCCGTATCGTATTATACTTTCAATAAAGCTTGAACCATGAGTATCAGGAGCAAAATACTGGGCTCTTGAGAAAGTTTCAAAGCAGTCGAGTGCTCCTGCAACAGCCATTGCCTCAAGGTTTTTCTTATTGAGCGAGTTGAGGTTGGCTCTTTCAGCCATATTATAAATATCGGTGAATGACCCGTTCTTCTCCCGTTCTTCAATCAGCTGAAGGACGGCACTCTCGCCGACTCCCTTGATTCCCCCCAGGCCAAACCTTATGTTACCGTCCTTGTTGACTGTGAATTTCAGGTTACTCTCATTTACATCAGGACCGAGCACCTCCATTCCCATCCTTCGCGTCTCATCCATGAAGTTGGTGATCTTCTTTATGTCGCTTATGTTCCTGCTAAGCACTGCTGCCATAAACTCAGCAGGATAGTGGGCTTTAAGCCATCCGGTCTGGTAGGCTACAAGGGCATAGCAGGTAGAGTGCGATTTATTGAAGGCATACTGGGCAAATGCTTCCCAGTCGGTCCATATCCTGGTAACAACAGCTTCATCATAACCCCTGGCGGCGCACCCCTCGAAGAACTTGACCTTCATCTCGTCCATAATGGATTTCTTCTTCTTGCCCATAGCCTTCCTGAGCGAGTCGGCTTCACCCTTGGTAAACCCGGCAAGCTCCTCCGAGAGAAGCATTACCTGCTCCTGGTAAACCGTTATGCCGTAAGAATCACTCAGGTATTTTTCCATCACGGGGATCGGGTAATCAATCTTCTCCTGCCCGAGTTTTCTCCTGATGAACTTGGGGATATGTTCCATTGGGCCGGGACGGTAGAGGGCATTCATGGCAATAAGATCTTCGAACCTGTTGGGTTTAAGGTCACGCAGGTATCTTTTCATCCCGGTAGACTCAAACTGGAATATTCCTGTGGTTTCGCCTTTACTGAAGAGTTCAAAAGTCTGCTTATCATCAAGGGGAAGATCTTCGGTATTAATTTCAACTCCCTTTGATTTCTTTATATTTTCTACTGCATCCCTGATAATTGAAAGTGTTTTCAAACCCAGGAAATCCATCTTGAGCAGCCCGACGGACTCAACATGGCTTCCGTCATACTGGGTGGCATAGAGGTCAGTATCTTTTGCTGTACAAAGAGGTATGTAATTATCAAGCGAATCCTTGCCGATGATGATCCCGCATGCATGAACTCCTGTCTGCCGTACCGAGCCTTCAAGGACTTCGGCATATTTCAGTGTCTGGGTGATTAGCTTATTTGACGACTCTCTTTCCTTTGCAAGCTCCGGCACTTCATCGTAAGCTTCTGCCAGGGTAATGCCGGGCCTATCAGGAACAAGCTTGGCGAGCCGGATAGCATCAGGCAGCGGAAGCTTCTGAACCCTGGCAACATCGCGGATAGCCATTTTTGCCGCCATGGACCCAAATGTGATGATATGCGCTACCTTATCGTGGCCGTATTTATTGACGACATATTTAAGAACCGAATCCCTGCCATCCTCATCAAAATCAATATCAATATCGGGCATTGAAATTCTATCGAGGTTAAGGAACCTTTCGAAGAGAAGTCCATACTTGATAGGGTCGATGTCGGTGATCCTGAGGCAGTAGGCAACAGCAGATCCGGCTGCTGAGCCTCTTCCGGGGCCAACAGACACATTCATTGCGCGGGCTGCATTAAGGAAATCCTGAACAATCAGGAAATATCCCGGAAACCCCATCTTGGCTATCATCTCCAGTTCAAAATCGATCCTGTCGGTTCTTTCTTTAGTGAGATCACTCCACCTGGTTTTTGCTCCCTGGTATGTCAGAAACCTTAGGTATTCATCCTTGTCGGTATAGCCTGCAGGCAGATCGAATTCCGGCATAATCGGATCGTGGTCGAGCTTGTATTTTTCGATTTTTGCCACCAGGAGGGCAACATTGTCAATTGCTTCCGGAATATCGCTGAAAATCTCCCGCATCTGCTCTTCGGTCTTGATAAATTCCTGCTTTGAATACCTTAACCTGTTGGGATCGTCTATATCCTTTGCAGTATTTATACAAATGAGCCGGTCGTGTGCTTCAGCATCCTCCGCATTGATGAAATGCACATCATTAGTGGCGATGAGCTTCACATTATATTTTACCGAGAGCTTTTTCAGCACTTCAATTACTTTCTGCTGCAAGGGAAAAGCACTTCTGTCAGCTTCAGGATCGGTAGTTTCATGGCGCATGACTTCGAGGTAAAAATCTTCTCCGAAAATATCAATATAGCTTTTCAATGCGGCTTCAGCCCCGGCTATTGTACCGTTAAGTATCTCATCCTGTATTTCGCCTGCGAGGCAGGCTGAAGAGCCGATTAGCCCTTCGCTGTATTTTGAAAGCAATTCCTTATCTATCCGTGGCTTGTAATAAAATCCTTTTATCCAGGCTGTCGAAACAAGCTTGATAAGGTTTTTATACCCCTTGAGGTTTTTGGCGAGAAGAATGAGATGATCGCCCGAGCGATCCTCTTTTCCTGTGGTGTCGGCCATTGATCTTCTGGCGACATAAATCTCACAGCCTATGATCGGCTTTACCCCTTTTTTTGTGGCTATATTATGAAATTCCTTGACCCCGAACATATTGCCGTGATCGGTTATTGCCACGGCCTCCATCCCCAGAGATTTCACCTTGTCTATAAGCTTAGGGATATTCGATGCACCATCTAATATAGAGTATTGAGTATGAACGTGTAAGTGCGAAAAAACGGCCATAGAACAAGGAGATAAAACGTTTTGGGTTGGTATACAAAAATAGGTAAAAAAGGGATAAGAATTAATAATATATTTTTTGAATTTACCAACATTGTCCCGAATCTGTTTTGAATGAGATTGTTTACAATAAATATTTATTTATCTTTGCACCCACAATTTTAAAAGCAGGTTAAATAAAAAGCGTAAAAATTAATGGCAGTTAAAATCAGATTAGCTAGGAAAGGCCGCAAGAAACTGGCCTATTACCACATTGTGGTAGCAGATAGCAGGTCGCCACGGGATGGCAGATACGTTGAATTGATCGGAAAGTATAATCCGCTCACTAACCCCGCCACAATCGAACTCGATTTCGATAAGGCTCTAGGTTGGCTGCAAAATGGCGCATTGCCCACTGAAACATGCAGGGCTATCCTGTCTTACAAAGGTGTTCTTATTAAAAAGCATCTTCTTGATGGTGTAAAGAAAGGTGCTTTTGATGAAGCTGAAGCCACGAAACGATTTGAAGAGTGGATGAAGCAGAATGAAGCAAAAGTTGAATCCAAAAAATCAGGTCTTGAGAAATCGAGGGATGATGAAGTGGTGAAGAAACTTGCTGCAGAGAAGAAGGTTAATGAAGCAAGAGCTGCCAGGCTTGTCAAGAAACAAGCAGATCTGGCAGCAAAAGCTGAAGCAGCCGATAAAGCTGAGGCAGTTGCTGTAGAACAGGCCTCTGCCCCTGAAACTCCTGAAGCACCCGTTATCGCCGAAGCACCCGTTGCCGCAGAAGCACCTGTTGCAACTGAAGCTCCTGAAGCACCTGCAGCCGATAAAGCACCGGAAGCAGCTGAAGCTCCTGAAGCACCTGCAGCCGATAAAGCACCGGAAGCAGCTGCTGAAGAAAAACCGCAGGAATAATTCCGGATTAACACGATCAGCAATCCGGTGGCATACAATGCCCATATATTGCTTGGACGTATTATAAAAGCTGACGGCTTCGACGGTTCTGTAACAATTAAGCTTGAAGAAGCTTTCAGAGAAAAGATACCCGGGATGGAATCGGTTTTCCTTGAAATAGATGGAAAACCGGTTCCATTTTTTATTTCAGAATCGGAAAGCACAGGCAATGATATTCTAAGGCTGAAATTTAATGGCTATGATTCAATTGAGAAAATTAATGAATTCATTGGATGTAAAGTATATCTGACTTCAGCCGGCAAGAGCAAAAACAAGGTATTGAATTCTTCCGGGTTTACCGGGTTTACTGTTTTTCTCCCCGGGAACAGGCTGCTTGGTGCAGTAACTGATATTATAGAAAACCCCGGACAAATTCTCCTGATTCTGAAATCACCAACAGGAAAAGAAATCCTGATCCCTTTTCATGAAGACCTTATTATCTCGATCGACAAGAGAAAGAAACTCATTGAAATGGATCTGCCTGAAGGATTGACAGAAATTAATTAACCCCGGCTTTTAAAAGCATCGACGATAACAAGACTCCTTACACTTAGGGAGTTGCCATTTATGCACATCATTTTAATCATTTCATTTTTATCTGGAGAGATTCATCATTCCGCTGCAGGATGGCAGATCCATTCGCTTTGCAAGTGAAGTACTTTTTAGTTAGAGATTCATCATTCCGCTGCAGAATGGCAAATCCACTCGTTTTGCAAGTGAAGTACTTTTAAGTTGGAGATTCCTCATTCCGATGCAGGATGACAGATCTATTCGTTTCGCAAGTGAAGTACTTTTAAGTTGGAGATTCCTCATTCCGCTGCGCTCCATTCGGAATGACAACCAATTTGGTATAAGGGGGGAAAGGGAAGGAGATTTGCTTAGGCAAATCTCCTTCCCTTTCCATATAACCCCGGAGAGTCCTGTCATTCCGAGCGCCAGCGAGGAATCTCTGTGATTAAAGGATTTCAAATAATATTTGGATGAAGGATAGCCTCTTTTGTAAATCTTATGCAACATTTCACAAAAATCGCTGTCTTTATCTAAAATTAATTGTAACCTTAATAAAATCATAATGAAAAAGGCAGTATCATTATTGTTTGCAGTTGTCATTCTGAGCAGCTTTGCATCAGGTCAGCAAAAGGTAACCCGGGATGTAAAGGGATTTACAAAAGTCAACTTCGGAATTTCGGGTGACCTGAAAATCAAGATCGGTCCGGAATTCAACGTGGTTCTTGAAGGAGACAAAAGCGATCTTAGTGAAATAATCACTGAAGTGTCAGGCGACAGGCTTTTAATAAAGCAGGAAAACTGGCATTTCAACTTGAATGAGAAGGTGAACGTATACATTACCTTGCCTGAATTAAGTGGACTCAGTGTATCCGGATCAGGTAAGGCTGAGGTGGTTGACCCGATAAAAAATGCTGATAACCTTAACCTTAGTGTAAGCGGCAGCGGAAGGCTTCTGACTGCAGGAGTGGAAACAGATAACCTGGACTGCAGCATTTCAGGATCAGGCAACATAACAATAGGTTCATCCGGGAATGCCGACAGGGGAAGCATTTCAATCAGCGGATCGGGTAATTACAGGGGTGAATCCATGGATATAGATCATCTCGACGTTCATGTTTCGGGAAGCGGCAACTGCACATGTAAGGCCGGCGATTCTCTGAAAGCAGGTATCTCGGGAAGCGGTAATGTAAATTATTATGGCGATCCGAAGATAGATGCAAGAGTTTCAGGTTCAGGCCATGTAAGGTCAATGAAATAGGTCACATACGGATAATCTTAAAGGTTCCGTTCTTATCGATTTTTATAACAGACGAGGGCTTATATTTCTTATTGTCTTCCTGCCGGTATGTTACGACATAGCCGGCAGATTTTAAAATCTCACTGTCAATCTCGCTGAAATTTGAAGGAGACGGCATCCCGCTGATATTGGCCGAGGTTGAGATTATAGGCTTGCGGAATCTCGTTATCAGCTCATTGCAAAAGGGCTCGTTGCAGATCCTTATTCCTATTGAACCGTCTTTGTTGCAAACACCCGGTGCAAGATTCTTTCCTTCCGGATAAATTATTGTCAGAGGAGAATCCGAGACTGATGTGATCTCAAAAACTATTTCGGGAATATCCCTTACATATCTTTCCAGCATGGCGTCACTATCGACAAGGATGATAAGGCTGCTGTTTCCGCTCCTCGATTTTATCTCGAAGATCTTTTCAACCGCAGCAGGGTTGGTAGCGTCACACCCAAGACCCCATATAGTGTCCGTGGGATAAAGGATTACCCCTCCCTCCCGAAGGACCTTAATTGAACTATTTATATCTTTTTCAAAGCTTGTCATCAGCTCCCTTGTTATTAATCTCTTCACGGCGAAGTTTTCTTAACCATGAGTATTTCAGGTAGCTCGACTTTGCTCCCAGTGAGCAAACTATCCATCCATTCCTGCCATCAAGAAATCCAAGGTGCAGGAAGTACGTAAGGAATAACCTCCAGATATAGTGGATCGAGGGTGCAAAAACCGTGGCTTTCTTCCCCTTTTTGAAAAGCTCCTTCGCAGCGATATCGGAATAGGATCTTATTTTATCAGAAAAATCATCGACAGAATCACTTGACCAGTGAAGCAGATCCCCCTTAAGTCTCGTGATCTTACTGCCGGCGACCATTCTGAAGGTTTCATGGACGTTTTTCGTTCCCCATTTTCCCATCTCTTTATTGAAAAGACGGAGCTGCCTGTCCGGGTACCATGCTGAATGTCTTATCCACTGCCCGCAGAAATTTCCGAGCCTGTTAAAAAGATAGCCGTCCGAAACAAGGTTATTTTTAACTTCAGCCAGTGAATCACGAAGCTCCGGGCTTAATGCTTCGTCGGCATCAAGCGACAGGATATACTTATATGATGCCAGGGTAAGAGAATAATTTTTCTGATCCATAAAACCGGTGAACTCATGCTTTACGAATCTTGCATTATATTTCCGACAGAGATCTTCGGTGGAATCAGCAGAGAAGGAATCAACTACAATTATCTCATCTGCAATTCCCACGATGGATGAGAGACACCTTTCGATTGACAATGCTTCATTGAAGGTTATAATAATAGCAGATATCCCTGGTTTTTCCAAAGCCTCTTTATTTTATTGATGGTAAAATAATTAACATTAATCAGAATTTAAGTTTCAGCTTAATCATCCTGGTTTTCATCTCCTTTATTACTTCTCTTTCCTGGTCGACAGTATCTGCTTCAAAGGTAACTGAAAACCTGATATATTTACCTGCATCGTCCCATGGAACTGTTGAGATCAATGATTCCCTGATGAGAAATTCAGAAAATTCAGATGCTGTTTTGAATACTTTTCCGTCCTCAGTGCCTTCAGGAGCCTTAACATAGCAATAGAAGGATCCTTTAGGTTTTTTTGCCGCAAAACCTGCCTCATTAAGGGCATCAACAAGGAGATTGAATCTCCTGGAATACTTTTCAATGGTTCGTTCGGTAATTTCAGGATGTTTCAGTGCCTGTATACCTGCTTTCTGGATAGCCCGGAACTGTCCTGAGTCGGTGTTGTCCTTGACAGTAGCATAGGCATTTATCGCCTTGCTGTTTCCACATACAAATGCGATCCTCCATCCTGTCATATTGAAGGCTTTTGAGAGTGAATGGACTTCGATGCCTACCTCCATGGCTCCCTCTACCGAAAGAAAACTTAAAGGTTTATAACCATCGTATGTCAAACCGGCGTAGGCTGCATCATGAACGACCACGATATTGTTTTTCAGCGCAAAATCAACCACCTCTTTGAAGAAATCCTTACTGGCAACGGCACCGGTTGGATTATTCGGATAATTGAGATATAGTAGTTTTGCCTTCCCAAGGATCGGCCTGGGAATTGAGCGGAGATCAGGAAGGAATGAATTTGATTCAAGCAAAGGAAGGTTATATACTTCACCTCCCAGGTATTTTGTATATGTTGCCGTTACAGGATAGCCGGGAACTGTTGTAAGGAGAACATCGCCGGGATTGATAAAACAAACAGGGAGCATGGCAAGCACGGGTTTCGAGCCGATACCGTGAACGATATTTTCTGCCGGGTTTAACCCCTTCAAGCCATAAATATTTTCGAGATAACCGGCTGCAGCCACCTGGAACTCCGGGATCCCGTTATCGGCATACCACCTATTGGCAGGCTTGCCCGCTTCTTCGGCCAGAGATTTTACAACAAGGTCATCGGCCGGCCAGTCCGGTTCACCGACACCCATATCTATAAGCTTAATATCGGGATGAGCAATTCTAGCTGCAGCCTTTGCCCTTTTGATAAGTTCAAATTTGTATATAACTGTCGATTTTCCAAAGCTTGTGCCGCCTAGTCTATCTGCTATTTTATCATAAAAGAAGTCAGTCATAGTTATTTTCAGTTATGTTTTTAGTTATACTTACATTTTTTATTCACGGCAAAGGTAATAAATGTAACAGTGAAATATTTAAAATCAGTTTAAGATAAACCGGAATGAAAAGATGACTTTCTCTTTCATGGAAAATAAATCTGTTTTATCTTTGTGGCGATTATAATTTCCAGGTCATTTGGATGCTGATCAGTAAAAACATTAATAATAATATCATGAGCAAATACATTTATCTAACATGCACTCCTGAAGCACTTGTTGCTTCAATGCTTCCCCCTGAAGGATTTGGAATGTATCTTTCGACAGGTACAAAAAAACGCAACAAAGGGCAGGTAATCTTTTTTGAGGTCGACCTTTCAAAAATTGAAAACCTCATAGATATGGATAGCCTGAACAAGAGGTGTGTTGCCAAGGAAGACGGCAGCCCGAAAAGTTCTGTCTATCTCTCTGTTTACAGAGTTCTGGAAACGATCCCGGTTTCAGCGTTAAAAAGTCTGTACCTGACAGCAGATAATGGTTGTATTCTGGAATTGAAAAAAGCAGATTATAACAAAAGCCAGGAGCCCCAAAACGCCCTGCATCTTTACCAGGAATTATGTCCGGTAACACCGCTTGTTGCAAGCGGACTTCCTCCATCAGTATTTCTGAAAAGGCTTACTGACGGCTCGACTTCTATAGTTCTGCCTAAGCTGTTTTTTGTAGAGCTGAAGCTCGGAGAGTTATCTACAAATCCATTAAACGGTTCAGCAGAGCAGATTCCATATTCAAATGTCGGTCATCTGAGGGATTGTCTTGAGATACTGAAAGGCGAATATGAGAAGCACATGAAAACTGTCCAGAGAGTATTTTCCGGTCTTCTGCTTTACAGAACAATTGAGACAGGATTTTATGTAGGAGCAAAAGAGGAAATAGCTTTTTATCCTTATCCAACCATGTCGGAACTGGAGAACATTAATTATGAATTTTTTAGAGCTATTTAGTACAAATTATTAATTAATAATCAATTATGTTAAGCTTACCGGGGGCAACCCCATTTGAGGTCATAGGTCTCTGGATTGTGCTTCTTATAGCATTCCTGGGATTGGCTTATGCGTTGTTTCTTCGCAAGCAGGTATTGGCTTACGATAAGGGAACAGAAAAGATGCAGGATGTGTGGAATGGGATACGCTTGGGAGCTAACGCATATTTGAAAAGGCAATTAAAAACTATTGTCCCTCTTATTTTGGTTTTTACAATAATCCTTTTCCTATCAGTTTACGTGGTTCCTCCATCAGATGAGGCGAAATTACGTTTTGCCGGTTATCCCGACCAGACACTTAAGCTGATCATGGGCTTTGGCCGTGCAATAGCATTCGTAATGGGTTCTGTATTTTCTCTGATGGTTGGCCAGTTCGGTATGAGAATGGCTGTTCAGGCAAACGTCCGGGTAGCTTCAGCATCAAGAAGAAGCTTTGGTGAGGCACTGAAAATTGCTTACCGTGCAGGTACCGTAACCGGTATGCTTACAGATGGTTTAGGACTGCTTGGTGGCACCGCGATATTTCTTATTTTTGGAGTTGCATCACCTGATACACTGCTTGGATTTGGCTTTGGCGGCACATTGCTGGCCCTCTTCATGAGAGTTGGTGGTGGTATCTATACAAAAGCTGCTGACGTAGGCGCTGACCTTGTAGGAAAAGTCGAAGCCGGACTCCCGGAAGATGACGAACGAAATGCTGCAGTTATAGCTGACCTCGTTGGCGATAATGTTGGTGACTGTGCCGGTATGGCAGCAGATATATTTGAATCGTATGAGGTAACAATAGTTTCAACCTTAATACTCGGGGTTGCTCTTTTTACTCATACACATGAACTTTCATGGATTATTTTCCCGCTTATGGTAAGAGGTATTGGTGTTTTCTCTTCCGTAATAGGTACTTACCTTGTAAAAGTGAATAAAAATTCAGAGAGTCACAATGCACTTTCAGCAATTAACAAAGGTTTCTATTCTTCAGCTGCAATCAGTGTTATATTATTTGGGATAGTTTCACATTTCTATCTTCATGACTGGCGTTCATTTTTGTCAGTTGTAGTTGGTATTATTCTTGCAATTTCACTTGATGAAATCACCAAACGATTTACAGACGGGAAATTTCGTCCTGTCAGAGAAATCGCTAAAAATTCAAAAACCGGTTCCGCTACTCTGTTATTAAAGGGATTGAGTTATGGATTTGAAGCTGCCGTATGGCAGACATTGGTGATTGCATTAACAATTTTTGCATCAATTATGATCTATCACGGGATGCCTGTAACTTATGTTCTTTATGGAGTTGCAATGACCGGTATAGGGATGCTTACTCTTACCGGGAACAATGTAGCCATGGATGCTTTCGGGCCTATTGCTGACAACGCAAACGGTATCGGTGAATTATCACATCTCGATAAGGAGTCGCGCAAGATCATGGATGCACTCGATGCTACCGGGAATACTACCAAAGCTATTACCAAAGGAGTTGCTATCGGCTCAGCCGTTATTGCTGCAGTTTCATTGTTCGGATCTTTCATTACAGATGTAAGTAAAGTTCAGATCCAGGCAGGACTTGATCAGGCAGCATCATTGCTCGGTACCGGTATACGTATTTCGGTTCCGATGATATTTGTCGGATTCCTTATCGGTGGAGTTATACCATGGCTATTCTCTTCTCTGACAATAAATGCTGTAACACGAGCTGCTGCTCAGATTGTCGATGAAGTACGCCGTCAGTTCAGAATCCCCGGGGTTCTTGAATGGAAAGTAAAACCTGATTATCAGAATGCTGTTGATATTTGTACCAAATCGGCACAAAGAGAACTTATCCCCCTGGCATTAATTGGAGTGTTATCTCCTATTTGTGTGGGAGCTTTGCTGGGTGTTGAAGCCCTTGGAGGTTTCCTTGCCGGAGTAATCCTTTCAGGACAGATGCTTGCAGTATTTATGTCAACTTCAGGTGGTGCATGGGATAATGCTAAAAAAACCATTGAAGACGGCCTCTATGGCGGCAAAGGATCGGAAGCTCACAAAGCAGCTGTTGTAGGTGATACTGTTGGAGATCCTCTCAAAGACACAGCAGGACCAGCTCTTAACCCGATGATCAAGGTTATAAACATGGTTTCACTTCTTTGTGCTCCTGTCCTGGTTGTTTATCAGATGCCAGGGCAATCACAAGCAGGTATGATAACCTCTGGATTTTTCTGTATTGCAATAATTGTAGGATCAATCATGTTCTCTAAACGGGGCGGATTTAAGAAACAACCTTTCGAGTCTTAATATTATCATTATAAATTCCGGCAGGGAAACCTGCCGGAATTTTTATATATTTAGGGCTTTAACAAGCCAACAGTAAGTTCTGTTGTCAGTTCGATTGGGAAATGCCACGATTGTGAACAATTTTTCTTAAAAAACTTTGTTTCAGAGTATAATGATATAATCAAATCAATATGACAGCAACTCTTTTGTATAGTACTACGGCTTTTGATACGCTGAATAAAGCTATTGCGGCTGCACCCGCGCTTCCCTCGCAACCGGCCCCTCATATGATGTCTATGATGGACATCGTGATGAAGGGTGGTATTATCATGATCCCCATCCTTATCCTTTCCATAATAGCTATTTATGTTTTCATTGAGCGCTACCTGACTATAAGGCGTCATATAAGTGCAGATGTGGACTTCATGAACAGTATCCATGACTTTATTCTAAAGGGACAAACCGATTCTGCCCTTACGCTTTGCCAGAATACGCCCAAGCCTATAGCCAGAATGATCGAGAAAGGGATTTCACGCATAGGCAAGCCTATCAAAGAGATTGAAGAATCAATTGAGATAGCCGGAAAATTTGAGGTTTATGACCTTGAAAAAAACGTACAGATTCTTGCAGTCATTGCCGGAATTGCTCCGATGTTCGGCTTCCTCGGGACCATAATCGGGGTAATAAAGATATTTTATAATATTTCGATGACGAGCGATGTCAGTATCGGCACTGTTTCTGCCGGGCTCTATACCAAGATGGTGAGCAGCGCTTCGGGACTTATTGTCGGTATCCTTGCTTATATAGGCTACCATTGGCTCAACCAGCTCTTAAATAAAGCCATCCACCAGCTTGAATGGAACGCCATGAATTTCATAGACCTCCTTAAAAGCCCTTCAAAATGATTGAGCTTCGCAAGAAAAAAGACTTTACTGTCGAAGTATTCACTTCCTCGATGAACGACATCATGTTTTTTCTTATGCTGTTCTTCATCATCACATCCACGCTTCTCAATCCAAGCATGATAAAGGTTTCATTGCCCAGTTCAAAGAGCAGCCAGTCGATTCAGAAGAGAGAGATTAATCTGACAATGACGAAAGAAAAGGTTTATTTCGTGGATAATACCCAGGTCCCTTTTGATGGGCTTGAAGCACAACTGAAAAAAGAACTGGCACATTATCCCGATGCCTTCATCATGCTGCGTGTTGATAACACGCTGCCCATTCAGGATTTGGTAAATGTCCTTTCCTTAGGAAACGCACTGAATGCCAAAATGATAATCGCCACGGCAAAATCACATTAAAGCAGATAATTTATAATAACCTATTGTAGGGCCGAGCTGTCCTCTTTTAAACAATATTAAAACCTGCCAGTCTGAAAAAAGATGACAGGTTTTCTTATTAGCAGACTTATTGTTTAAAAATAGAGGGGTTTAAAATTATTCTTAAATCATGCAAATCAATTTTTTTTTATTAATATCAGCCTTTCAAAAAAAATGTAAATAGGTTTGAATTTAATCTCCCTGTTTACAGAATTATAGAAATTATTGTTTACTAAATAATTGTAATGATACTTGTTGAATATTTAAAATTTAAATTATGATTAGTAGCTTATTCTGGATTGTTCCAATTTCAGCATTAACTGCATTATTGTTCGCCTGGATCTTCTTCAAGGGAATGAAGAAGGAAGAGGAAGGAACAGAAAAAATGCAGGAAATTGCTGCGTACGTCAGGGAAGGTGCTATGGCCTACCTTAAAAGCCAGTACACTGTTGTTACCAAGGTATTCATTGTTCTTGCTGTTTTGTTGGCCATTCTTGCCTATATGGGTGTACAGAACCCATTTGTTCCCGTTGCCTTCCTTACAGGAGGTTTCTTCTCCGGGCTTTGTGGTTATCTGGGAATGAAAACTGCAACATATGCATCCAACAGGACTGCATGGGGCGCTTCAAAATCCTTAAACAAAGGTTTAAATATTGCTCTCAGGAGCGGTGCCGTTATGGGCCTTGTTGTCGTGGGATTTGGCTTACTCGACATTGCCCTCTGGTTCCTCCTGCTTACCAGGGTTATTTTTACACCTGAACACATGGCAACGGGTCTCCAGTGGCTTGGTCTTACATTTGTTCAAAAGGGAATTGATCAACACCAGGCGTTTGTCGAAATTACTGCAACAATGATCACATTTGGTATGGGTGCATCAACTCAGGCTCTCTTTGCACGTGTCGGGGGCGGCATCTTTACAAAAGCTGCTGACGTAGGTGCAGACCTGGTTGGCAAGCTTGAGGCCGGCATACCCGAGGATGACCCTCGTAACCCAGCTACAATTGCTGATAACGTTGGTGATAATGTTGGTGACGTTGCCGGTATGGGTGCAGACCTTTATGAATCATATGCAGGATCAATCCTTTCAACCGCAGCTCTTGGTGCCGCTCTTCCGGCCATAGTTGGTCAGGGTGATTATCAGATAAAAGCCATTATAGCTCCGATGCTGGTTTCAGCAATCGGCATATTGCTTTCAATAGCAGGTATTTATATGATAAGGACTAAAGAGGATGCATCTCCGAAAACTCTTCTTCGCGCCCTTCTTCTTGGCACCGGAGGCAGTTCAGCCCTCATCCTTGCAGTGCTTGCAGTTATGGCCTGGGCAAACTGGATTACATGGGGTGTATTCGGTGCTGCAGTCTCAGGTCTTGTTGCCGGTGTTATTATCGGTCAGGCTACGGAATATTTTACATCTGACGGATATAAACCCACACAAGGTATAGCAAAACAATCACAGCAAGGTCCGGCCACTGTACTTATTGAAGGTATGGCTGTTGGAATGTTCTCAACCTGGGTTCCGGTTCTTACAATTATTGCCGGGATTATCGCTGCATACGGTTTCGCCGGCGGATTCCACAATTTTGCAACTGGCATTTATGGCGTTGGCTTTGCAGCAGTAGGAATGCTATCTACTCTTGGAATTACACTTGCAACTGATGCATTTGGTCCAATTGCTGATAATGCAGGCGGTAACGCTGAGATGTCAGAACTTCCAAAAGAAGTCAGAGAAAGAACTGATGCACTTGACGGACTCGGAAATACAACCGCAGCTACAGGTAAAGGTTTTGCAATTGGTTCAGCAGCTCTTACGGCACTTGCTCTGGTTGCAGCATATATAGAAGAAATAAAACTATGGCTTGGCAGGCTTGCTGACAAAAGCGTCGATGGTTATAAACAGATTGGCGATGTATTGTTTTATAAGAGCCATGCACCTGCAGTTGTTCAGGCCGGACAGCATGCAATTTTGGTTACTGATGCAGGTATAAAAGATTTTGTATCGGCATATAACCTTTCATTATTCAATCCGATATTACTGGCCGGTCTTTTCATTGGCGCCATGATGTGTTTCGTGTTCGTGGCAATGGCAATGAAAGCAGTCGGAAGGAATGCAGGACGAATGGTCGATGAGGTAAGACGCCAGTTCAAGGAAATCCCGGGCATCATGGAAGGAACCGGGAAACCTGAATATGCAAAATGCGTTGCTATTGCAACCAAGGGGGCGCAGAAAGAAATGGTAATTCCAGCCCTTATGGCTATTATAGTTCCTGTTGTAACAGGTATCATTTTTGGAGTTCCCGGAGTTGTTGGTCTGCTTATGGGCGGAATGACAACAGGTTTCACTCTGGCCAGCATGTTGAATAATGCCGGCGGTGCATGGGATAATGCCAAGAAATTCATTGAAAGAGGCAATTACGGCGGCAAGGGAAGCGAATGCCACAAAGCAAGTATCGTTGGTGATACCGTTGGTGATCCGTTCAAAGATACTTGTGGTCCATCTATGAATATCCTGATCAAGCTTATGTCGATGGTTGCCGTAGTTATGGCAGGTGTGACCGTTGCGTTCAGTATTTTCGGATAATAGTTGATAATAATAATATTAAAAAGCTGCTCATTACGGGCAGCTTTTTTTGTTAATTTGGTATGTCACTAATTTTATGAGAAATGAATCTCCCGTCCCTCTCTGATATCCGGTCTGCTCATTCCAGGATAAAACCATTTATTCATCAAACACCTGTTTTGACTTCACAGCAGCTTAATAAAATATTCGGCTGTGAGCTGTTCTTCAAATGCGAGAATTTCCAGAAGGTGGGAGCATTTAAGTTCAGGGGAGCAACAAATGCTGTCCTCTCACTGAAAGATGATGAAAAACAAAGGGGAGTTGTAACTCATTCATCGGGAAATCATGCGGCAGCGCTTTCCCTGGCAGCAAGAATGAACGATGTTAAAGCTTTCATTGTGATGCCTGAAACCGCTCCTGAAGTCAAAAAAAATGCAGTAAAGGGATATGGAGCTGAAATCACATTCTGTAAACCAACCCTTCAGGCACGTGAAGAGACAGCACAAAAAATAATTGACAGAACCGGGGCAATTCTGGTTCATCCCTATGATAATTTCAATGTAATTTGCGGACAGGGCACCGCATCGGTTGAATTACTGAATATGGTGCCTGATCTGGAAATTATTGTTGCACCGATTGGTGGAGGAGGATTGATGAGCGGAACCTCGACGGCCGTAAAAGGTATTAACAACAATATAAGTGTCATCGGCGCCGAGCCTCTCAATGCCAGCGACGCCAGGGAATCATTTAAGACCGGAAGGATTATCCCCTCTGTAAATCCAGTAACAATAGCTGATGGGCTGCTCACATCGCTCAGCGAGTTAACCTTTACAATAATCAGAAAAAATGTCGATGATATTTTTACCGCCCGCGAGGAAACGATCATTGAATGCATGCTTTTGGTGTGGGAAAGGATGAAGATAGTTATTGAGCCATCATCAGCAACCGTTCTGGCAATCGTGAAGGAAAATCCGGAGTTTTTCAGGAATAAGAGAACCGGTCTTATAATAAGCGGTGGCAACGTTGATTTCAGGAAGCTGCCCTTTTAAGGCTTCTTAATAAAATAAGCTGCAATTGGGTAATGGTCTGAGTACCTTATTCTTATAATATTAAATATCCGGCATTCAAGAGCGTTGTCATAAAGAATATAATCAATCCTGTTAGGAGGATAGTTGCCCCTGTAGGTGAAACCTGCCCCGTACCCTGAGCTTACAAATGAATCATTCAGTCCTTTCCGGATCTTGCGGTATGAGTACGACACGGGAGTGTCATTGAAGTCACCGGCAACAATCACGGGATAAGGCGATGAGTTAACCTGAGCTTTCACTGTCTGGGCTTGCCTGGCCCTCCTGACGAATCCCTTCTTAAGGCTTACGGAAAGGTTCTTAACCTCATCGAGAGTCTCCTTATCGTCAGGTGTTGTCATCTCCTCCAGAAATGATTTCTCGATACTTCTTAACCGGAAAGATTGCAGATGGTTGTTAAAGACCCTGAAAGTGTCTTTTTTAATAACTATGTCTGTATAAATTGAGAGACTTGATGACCCGGTGTGTATTATCTCGCCCTTCCCGACAATAGGATACTTGCTGTAAGTTGCAATACCGTAGTAACGGTTTTTACCGTTTCCGATCATTTTCATATGCGAATAATAGCCTCCCCCCAGTGCACTTTTCACAGAAGAATCCTTAAGTGCCGGATCACCATTGACATAAAATTCCTGCAGGCAGAGAATATCAGGCTTCTGTACCTTCAGAAAGGAAAGTACTTTTTTCTCTGAACTGATGTTTTGACTCTCGAAGTTATTGAAAAGACGGAGGTTGTAGCTCATTACCTTGAATGTGCCTTCCTTTTTCCCCGTTGACCGGCTGATTTTTAAATAATTGGTGAGATGGGTAATACCCGCAGCTATTACCACAACAGAAATCAGCGCTTCAAATTTCAGCAATACAGCCCATGTAAGTGCCAGGAGGATATTCACAAGGAGAAGATAGGGGTAGGCAAGACCGAAAAAAGCAGGAAGAGCAAATTTATCAGGGCTTACATGTACGGCAAGGTAAGATATAAGAAGAGATGCTGCAAAGAGTATATTTACAGCCAGCAGGGCTCTATATGCAATTTTTTTCACTGGTCAGTTTTTCTTCTGGCTTTCTTTGAAGAGCGTGTCCTTTTCTTCCCTTGAGAGACTATCGTATCCTCCTTTGGATATCTTGTCGAGGATATGGTTGATCTTTTCCTGGTGCTCCTTTTTAATTTTATTGTAGTCGTAGTCAGTGACAGGTTTCTTATATGTCACTTTAAGCTTTTTGCGCGGCCTGAAAAGGGTCGCAAAAAAATCAATAATCCTGTTGATGCCTCTCCCGATATCACGTCCTTTTTTTAAATTCAGGGTATATAAATATCCGAAAAGAGCACCGCCAATATGCGCCAGTTTTCCACCTGAATTGACAGAAAAATCCATAACTGATGTAAGCACAAAAATCGCCAGTGCAAGGTATTTAATCTTTATCTTCCCCAGAAGAAAGAGCTGCACTGTATAATCAGGGACATAAGCCGCAATTGCAATGACTATCGCCATAACTGATGCTGATGCGCCAATAGCAACCGATTCATTCACTACACCCTTAAAAGCAGGGAAAATGTTGAAACCGAGTATGTATACCACAGCCCCGCAGAGCCCGCCGAGAATGTAAACCGAAACAAGCTTTCTCTGGTCGAGATACTCAAGGAAAATAATGCCAAACCAGTAGAGCCATAGCATATTGAAAAGGATATGCCAGATATCCTTATGGGTAAACATATAGGTAAAGAGCGTCCAGGGCCTGCCAGCCAGAGATTTCAGCGAAGCCGGGACAGAGAGCAGATCAAGCGTTTTTGTTGGGATATCCTGGTTATTCAGAAGGTACCCTATAATTAAGGTAATCGAAATTAAAAGAAATACGGAGGCATTGATATAGATAAGCCTTGTAACGCTGCTCCCTTTTCTGAATGAAGATTTTATATTGTCAGCCAGTCCCATCAGTAAAGAGTTGTGGTCGTTTTTTGCCAGTACTTGATGAGGATATAGCCAAAGAGCATTCCACCGACATGTGCTGCATGTGCTATTGAGCTCCCGGGCTGGGTAACTGCAAGGACGAGTTCAAGTCCGCCATATATCAGTACAAAATATTTGGCTTTTATTGGAATCGGCGGGAAAATTATCATGAGCTGTGTATTCGGGAAGAGCATTCCGAAAGCAAGCAGTACTCCGAAAATAGCACCAGATGCTCCCACAGTCGGAATGTTCAGCAGGAACTGAAGATCCTTCATTGAAGGATCAGTAAACGCTTTTCCTTCCCTCCAATAAGCTGATCCTTCCTTCAATACGAGCTGAAGATTTTCAGGAGTGAGAGTATGGGCAATTTTACTGTATTCGTAGGCAATAACTGATTCATGAACAAGAGCTGCACCGAATCCGCAAACCAGGTAAAAAATTAAAAATCGTTTCGGGCCCCACACATTTTCAAGCATTACTCCGAATATAAATAGCGCATACATGTTGAAGAAGATATGCCAGAAATTGGCATGCATGAACATATGGCTCAGAAGCTGGACAGGCTTGAAATTATCAGATTTCGGGAAATATAGTCCAAGTATTGCGTTAAGGTCCAGATTAAAGAACTTAGTACCTACCCAATAGGCAAAAAACATAAGTACATTGATCAGGATGATATTCTTAACCACCGGTGTCAATCCCGCAAATCCTCTTCCGTATCCGTTCATCAGTTGATTTTAAATGATTTCATTTCCTTCAATTGTCGGGCCAAAGCTATTATTTATGAATGAATCCGACAATATGTCATAAAACGCTATTTGAATTTTTTATCAATATCCTCCAGAGTGATGATCATTATTACAGGTTTTCCTTTGGGAGAATAGTTTGGCGATGAGCATGCAAAGAGAATGTCGAAAAGATTCTCCATTTCGCTCTGATCCAGAATCTTACCATAAGGAATCGCGGAGGCTCCGGCCATTGCTGAGGCAAGTCTCTCTTTCAGGCCCAATGAAGGATCGGACTCTCTTGTCTTAAATTCATCTATTATTATACCAAGCATTTCTGCCGGATCGCTTGTAAGAAATTCTGAAGGACGTCCTTTTATCAGTACTTTATTTTTATCCTGAAAGAGAATATTGAAGCCGAGCACTCTTATGCCATCTTCAATCTCCTTTAATACAAGTATATCTGCAGGATTCAGCTCGACCGCTATAGGGAATAATTCACTCTGGCTGACCGGTTCGTTCTTATTGAGGCATTCGAGGAATTTCTCATACAGGACTCTTTCATGGGCCCTTTTCTGGTCAATGAGCATCAACCCTGATTTTACCGGGCAAACTATATATTTGTTTTTTACCTGGAAGAATTTTCTTCCTGTCTCACTGATCTTTTCGATAATCCCGTGAGATTCATTTTCTTTTTCAAAGGTAGTATAGAGCTTTTCCCAGTTTGCGTTGTTTTCACGTTCGAACCTTTCGATGAATCCGGGTTTGCTCATTGATGCTTCATCTCCGTCGAAGGGATTATAGCGCGGATTGATTTCAATCCCGGGAGGCTGGGGAAGGGTATCCGATGAGCTCCGGACCGGAATATCGATCAGAGCTTCATCTTCAAAGTCGAGAGACGGAACAATGTTAAATCTTCCCAGGGCCTCACGAACGGAAGCCATAAGTATCTGCCAGATAGACCTTTCATCCTCGAACTTGATTTCTGTTTTTGTAGGGTGGATGTTTATATCAATTGATGCCGGGTCGGTTTCCATGAAGATGAAATATGTCGGAATTACATCTGCAGGCAGTATATTCTGGTACGCCTCTGCTACTGCCTTATGAAAATAGGGATGCTTCATGAAGCGGTTATTCACAAAGAAAAACTGTTCGCCGTAGGTTCTCCGGGCGCTCTCCGGCTTCCCTATGAACCCTTTCAGGGAGATAAGGGTTGTCTCCGTTTCAAGAGTTATGAGATCCGGGTTGATCTGTTTCCCGAAAACACCAATGATGCGCTGCCTGTGATTCCCGGAAGGCAGATTATATACTTCAGTATCATTATGATGAAGGATGAACCTGATATCTGTATGGGCAATGACTATTTTTTGAAATTCATTTATAATATGCCTCATCTCGGTCGTATCCGATTTCAGGAATTTTCTTCTTGCAGGCACATTGTAAAAGAGGTTCTTAACTGAAAAGCTTGACCCTTTAGCACAACTGCATGGTTCCTGGGTTTCAACCTTTGATCCATTTATGACAATAATTGTTCCTGTCTCATTCTCTTCTTTCCTGGTTCTGAGCTCAACCATGGCCACAGCCGCTATTGATGCGAGTGCTTCGCCACGGAAACCCTTGGTAATGATGGAAAAGAGATCATTTGCAGTCGAGATCTTTGATGTGGCATGACGCTCAAAAGATAGCCTTGCGTCCGTCTCCGACATTCCATCACCGTCATCGACTATCTGTATCAGGGTTTTGCCTGAGTCTTTAATAATTACGCTGATATTCTTGGCTCCGGCATCGACTGCATTCTCCATAAGTTCCTTCACGACCGAGGCTGGCCGCTGGATGACTTCACCTGCTGCTATCTGGTTGGCAACAGAGTCGGGAAGGAGTTTAATGATATCAGGCATTTGATTTTTATTCCCAAAATTCTTCAGCAGCAAATATAAAAATAATTCACGGATGAGCTTCGTGCTCTCAAACATTGCCTCTTGGAGACATATAAATCATAATGACTATCTTTGAATAAAACTTGAAGATAATGAAACAGCTTCCATATTATCTTGCCCTGATATTTCTTGTTTTTCTCTTGAGTTGTTCGCATAAAGCAGGAAAAAATACAATAAAAGTGATGACTCTGAATATCAGGTATGACAATCCACATGATAGTGCCAATGCATGGCCGAAACGGGCATCCATGGTCTGCAGATTCATTAAAAATGAGAAACCTGATGTGTTGGGTATGCAAGAGGTGCTTTTGAACCAGTATGATGTGATACAGACTTATCTCAGGGATTATTTGTCAGTCGGAGTTGGCAGGAGCGATGGTGCCAAGGATGGAGAGATGAATCCTCTCTTCTTCAGGAAAGACAGATTTGACCTGGCTAGAACCAAAACATTCTGGCTCTCCGGGAAACCTGATTCAGCCGGTTCAATGGACTGGGACTCTTCATTGCCAAGGATTGTTACATGGATTGAGCTGGTGGATAAAAAAAGCCATGATCATTTTTATTTCTTTAATACTCACTTTGCGCACGATTCCGATTCAGCCAGAACGATGAGCGCAAGATTGCTCTTATTTAAGGTTGACAGTATAGCTTCAGGTTTTCCGTTTATTATTACCGGCGATTTCAATATGCTTCCTTCTGAAAAGGGATATGGCATTCTTACAGGTCCGGCTGAAAGTGTTCCTCTGCTAAGCGACAGTTATCTTATTTCAGAAAAGAAACCAGGAGGCCCGGCTTACACTTTTAACGGATTTTCTGATAAGCCCGGATCCGGAAGAATAGATTACATCTTTGTCAGAAACGGAATGAAAGTACTGGAACAGAACACAATTGCAAAGAAAGAAAGGAAGCTTTTTATTTCCGATCACTGGCCGGTTGAAGCCATCATCTCTACAAAATGATATAACCTTTCGGCTTTATGAACTTTCATGCTGTCTTCCTGTAGCGGTTTACGGCAAGTGAGGTGAATACAATCGCAATCACCACCAATGAATAAAGATCGTGGCTGATATCATGAATAGTTGATCCTTTCAGCATTACCATCCTGTTGATGCGCATCAGGTAGGCTACCGGGTTTATAACATCAATCTTCTGCGCCCAGTCAGGCATGCTTTCAAGAGGCGTAAATACACCGCTCATCAGTATAAAGATTATCATGCAGAAGAAGCCTAAAAACATATATTGCTGCTGAGTGGATGAGAATGTGGAAATGAAAAGGGCAAGTCCCAGAACAGCTATCAGGAACAGGGTCGCACTGAGGAATAACAATGCAATGCTTCCTTCGAAAGGGATATTGAATGCGAGCTTTCCCATGATCATTCCAATAGCCAGATCAACAAGGCCAATCAACAGGAAGGGAACCATTTTTGCAATTATAAAATGATACCGCCTGACCGGGGTGACGTTTATCTGCTCAATTGTTCCGACCTCTTTCTCTCTTACCATATTCAACCCTGCAAGTATAAAACCGATGGCAGTAACAAGTATCACCAGGATGCCCGGAAGCATGTAATATTTGTAATTAAGCATCTCATTGTACCAGTACCTGTTTGTAACGCTTATTATCGGGGGAGATGACACTGTATTAATATTGATGTTCTCACGGATAAGATCCATGTTGTAGTCGCGGATCACCCCGTTCAGATATGCCCATGTCAGCTGTGCCGATGAGGCATTTATTGCATTTATCGAAGCAAGCAGCCTTCCCGGTTTTCCGGTAATTATCTCCTTGCCAAACCCTGACGGGAACTGTAGTACCAGGTCACATTTGCCTTTGAGGAGCAGATTATTTGCCTCTTCTTCGGATGGAGTTGAATAATTGACCTTAAAGAATGATGAACCCTCCAGCCTGCTTATCAAACCCCTTGACTCAGGCGTCATGTCCCTGTCGATAATACAAAGCCTTACATTCCTGATCTCGAAAGTGACTGCCGGGACGAGTATAAGCATCTGAACAATGGGGACAGCAAAAATTGCCTTCCCGATAAACTTATTCCGGAAGATCTGGATGAACTCTTTTCTGATAAGATATAATATTGTCCTCATCTGCTTCTGATTTCGTCTTTACCCCTTTCTACTCCAACCTTATCTTAAAATTCCTCACACTCAGGCCTATAAAAATCAAAGTCATCACCACAAGCACCAGGGTCTCTTTCCAGACATAGAAGAAGCCGGTTCCCTTTATCATAATGCTTTTAATGATTATTATAAAATATCGCGGCGGGATAATGGTGCAGAGCCAGCGATATACTGCAGGCATGTTTTCAACAGGAAAGATAAAGCCTGAAAGGAGAATGGTAGGCAGCATCAGTCCGATAAGAGAGATAAAGATAGCCTGCTGCATAGTTTTGGAAACCGTGGATATCAGGATTCCAAGGGAAAGGCTCATGAGAATGTAGAGCATGCTTTCAGCAAGAAGCAATGCAATACTTCCCTTAACCGGCAGTCCAAAAACAAACCATGATAAGATAAGTATCACAATTACATTTATCAGGGAGAGGATAAAATATGGCATTACCTTTCCGAGAATGATCTGGAGAGGTTTCAGGGGCGATACAAGCAAGACCTCCATTGTGCCGAACTCTTTTTCGCGGGTAATGGTTACCGATGTCATCAGGGCGCAGATCAATATAAGTATCAGCGTTATAACACCAGGAACGAACATGAAATGGCCCTTAAGCTCAGGGTTATAGAACATTCTGACTTCCGGAGTAATCAATGAGCCTGAACCTGCTGAATTCCCTGCTATTTCCCTGTTGAAATCAACGGTGATTGCCATTATGTAATTTGTGACCAGAGTTGCTGTATTTGGTTCCGATCCGTCAGCTATGATGCTCATTGAAGCTTTCCCTTTTTCAAGCAGGTTCCTGCCGAAATTATCCTCATAAACAATTATAGCCTTTGTTTTGCCTTTTTTCAGTACTTTATCTATATCATTATAGGTGAGAAGGTTATCTGTCTGCCGAAAAAAGCCTGAAGAGATAATTCTATCTGTAAGTTTCTGTGTCACTTCATCTTTTGAAAGATCAAGAAAAGCTACACCTGCATTTCTTATATCCTGGCTGACAACAAAACCGAATAATAATATCTGTACGGCAGGTATCCCGAACAACAGGAATAAAGTGCGGGGATCCCTGAAAATATGCAGGAACTCTTTCTTTACAAAGCCGAGAAATCGCTTCATTGATTGTTGGTTAAAAACTTTAATCTTTCCAATCACTCCATTAATCTGCCCCCAACCCCCTAAAGGGGGCTATTAATTTCTTCTTTCTTAGCCCCCCTTCAGGGGGGATGGGGGGCTATCAGGTCTTGCTATTTTAATAAACACTTCTTCAACCGTTTCAGCATTGTATTGTTTTTTAAGGTTTGCGGGAGTGTCAAGTGCGACGATTTTTCCATCGCTCATTATCGATATCCTGTCGCAGTACTCTGCCTCATCCATATAATGCGTTGTCACGAATACAGTTATTCCTCTTGATGCAGCTTCATAAATCATTTCCCAGAACTGGCGCCGTGTGACCGGATCGACACCCCCCGTAGGCTCATCAAGGAACACTATCTTTGGTTCATGCAGGACTGCAACGGAGAAGGCAAGCTTCTGCTTCATCCCAAGAGGCAGATCGGATATGAGTTTATTTTCATAATCACTAAAATTCAGTTTTTCCATAAGCTCTGCGGTTCTCTTTTTTATCAGTGGAAGGCTCATTCCATAAATTCCCCCGTAAAGCATAGTGTTCTCTTTTACCGTAAGATCCTCGTAAAGGGAAAATTTCTGACACATATAACCGATATTCTTTTTAATTTTTTCGGGCTCCTTTTTTGCATCATACCCTGCAACCATCACTTCACCTGAAGTAGGAGACGACAATCCTGACAGGATCCTGAGAGCGGTGGTCTTCCCCGCACCATTAGCCCCAAGGAATCCGAAGATCTCTCCGGAGTAAACCTCAAAACTCAGGTTATCGTTGGCAACGAAATCTCCGAACTTCTTTACCAGGTTGCGAACCGATATTACAATGTCGTTCATTCTGCCTCTTTATGCTGTTTTCTCCATTAATTCAAGAAACCTGTCCTCAATACCTGCACCAGATTCTTCAATAGTTACTCCGGGAATCCCTTCTGATTCAAGAAAACCCGGAAGCGAATCGCCAGGGGCGTTATCGATAAATGTGACATGTATTGAATCTCCAAATGGGTAAGCAGTATTTGTATTGGGATATTTCCTAAGCGCAATTATAAGCTTGTATTTGTCTTGTGCCCGGATCCTATAAAGCCTCTTGCTGAATCCTTCCCTGATCTTTTGCGGAGTATCAATTGATAATATCCTTCCATTCTGAATGAGGGCCACCCTGTCGCATTTCATTGCCTCATCCATATAAGGGGTTGATACAATTATAGTTATGTTGTATTTTCTGAGTTTTGCAAGCATACTCCAGAATTCGGATCTTGATACCGCATCCACTCCGGTGGTAGGCTCATCAAGAACAAGCAGCCTTGGTTTATGGATAAGCGCGCAGGACAAGGCAAGCTTCTGCTTCATCCCTCCGGACAATTTACCTGCCAGACGTTTTTTAAAGGGTTCGATATGTGAATATATATCGGAGATCAGATCGTAGTTCTCCTGCACGGTAGTTCCGAAGACAGTGGCGTAGAAATTCAGATTTTCCTCGACAGAGAGATCCTGATACAGACTGAATCTTCCCGGCATATATCCAATATTACTTCTGAGCTCCTTAAAGCCTGTTGTTGCATCAAGCCCTAAAACTTTCATTTCCCCCTCATTGGGAAGCAAGAGCGTTGCAATGATCCTGAAAAGAGTCGTTTTTCCGGCTCCATCCGGGCCAATGAAACCGAATATTTCCGATTCATTTACCTCGAACGAGATGTCATTCAGAGCTTGTGTTGCTCCGAATTTCTTTCCGACTCCGAAGGATTCAATTACTTTTTGCATTTCTGCTTTTATCAGAATATTGCTTCTCCGGGCATTCCTGACTTCAGTGTGCCGTCATTTTTAACATCTATCGTAACGGCATATACGAATGTTACGCGCTCTTCCTTTGTCTGGATGATCTTTGGCGTGAATTCTGCCTTGCCTGAAATATAGCTGATAGTTCCCCCGAAAGTATTGTATCCCTTCCTGCCGTTGTCAGTCCTGACTTTACACTGCTGTCCAAGCTTAAGGGAGCCAATCTGGGCACCGCTAACATATACTTTCAGTTTGACCATAGAAAGGTCGGCTATTTTAACTAGTGGTTTGCCTGCAGCTGTCATCTCCCCGGCCTCGGAATATTTTTCAATTACAGTTCCCTTCAGTGGACTTTTTACACTGCTCCTGTAGATCTGCTCGTTCAGAGTAGCTTCTTTCGACTGGTAAACTGACAATTCAGCTGCAACCGAGACCTTCTGGGTGTTGTTGGCTGCAATCTGTTTTTGGAGTACTGCTGTCTGGCCTGTAAGATCATCATACTGTTTCTTTGTTGCCGCATCATCCTTAAGCATGTTTTCAATCCTGGCAATATTGACATTCAGGTTCGTTATCTGCTGATCGAGGATGTCATTCTGGGCATTTATTGAACCAATACGTGAAGTAACACTCCTCATCCCGGCATTAATTTCTGCTTTCTGAAGATGGAACAGGGTAGTATCGATCAGGGCTATTTCGGCGCCTTTTTCAATTTCTGTTCCTTCAGCAGGATTGAACTGAAGGATCCGGCCGCTGGTCTCTGCTGAAACAATGACCTCGGTAGCCTCGAAGTTCCCGTATGCATCGGGCTGGTCAGATTTGTTTTTGCAGCCGGCGGAAAACAAGATTGCAATGATAATTAATGTTTTGTATTTCATATACTTACAATATATTGTTATTCAATTTCCTTGCCGCTTATATTCAGGTACTCGACTTTAGCCATTGAGAGCTTGATTTTATGTATCTCGTAATTGATCACGGATTGTTGTTCAGCATTCAGTTCGCTGAGGTATTCTGTAGCAATTATAGTACCGTTGTTGTACTGTGATTCGGATGATGCAGTGATCCTCTTCCTGACGACAATGAGAGAGGAATCAGATTCAACCAGCGAATTCAGGTTTTCAATCTCTGCTTTTTTAGACAGCAGGAGACGCTTAAGATTATCTGTAAGGTCTGTTTTCCTGTTATCCAATATCTGCTGTTGCCTCGCTATTACCTCTTTTTCATTCTTAGCCTTGTTCCAGTCGTATATGTTCCATTTGATCCCGGCGCCGAGAATATAATATGGTTCAAATGCATCCTTGAAGAAGTTGTTACCCGGAGGATTGCCATATCCCAGCGTGGCAAAACCGAATGCCTTAGGCATTCGCTTACTATCAACAGCCTTAAGCCCGGCTGCCAGTTGTTCCTTCCTGAGGTCAAAAAGCTGAAGCTCAGGACGCAGCAGTTCATCAGAAATTTCGCCTTGCAGTGAGGGCAGAATGAATTTGGAACCGTCATCAATTCTGGTACCGGTCAGATCAGAGAGCTGTGTAAGGAGAGACGCCTTCAAGATTTCATTTTCACGGATCTGCTGATCAATTTTAATCTTCTCTGATGACATTACATCGATATCGGATTTGATTATTACACCATTGGCAAGTGCTGATTCCATGGTCTTTATGCGCTTGTTTACCAGGATCAGATAATTATTCAGAATTTCTTTTTGCCTGTCGATCAGGAGAAGGTTGAAGTAATATCCGTTCACCTGGCTGCGCAGCTTGTAAAGGTCTGTCTCTGTCTCCTTCTCGCTTACATTCATACCTGCCTTTTCAAGTGTACGCGCATTTTTGATTGCGCCTCCGTCATATATTACCTGGTTGATATCGACGGTGACTTTATACTGTTCGTGAGGCAGCGGCGATATCATTCCTGCAATCCCTGGAATCGGAAGCGAGCCAAGAACACTAGTCATGTCAACGACCGAAGAGTTATAGAGAATGCTTCCTCCTGCATCGAGTGACGGAAGCCATCCTTTGGCAAGGTTTTTATCCTTCAGCTGCCAGATATCGGAATATGCATTTTCCTCGCCTGCCAGGGCTGAAGCTTTGGAGGCCATATCGTAACACTCCTTAAGGGTTAAAATCTTCTGTCCCTCAATAAATGATAACCAGGGAACTAATACAATAATTAAAATCAAACCTCTCTTTTTCATATTGACTTTAAACTTGAAACCTAAAACCTAAAAGTTCAATTTACTTCTTTATAGCATTAATGATAAAATCAGCCGCATACTCCTTCCTCTCCTCAATATATTCATCAAAATTGTAGCCCATTTTTTCCATTATGCTGGCAATAATCGGTTTGGCTGCAAATGGAAAGACACTCATTCCGGCAACAGTTGTCATAAACTGGGGAAGATTTTCTTTAGTAATATTGTATCTTTTCAGTTCTTCCTTATGCTGAGCTTCCAGGGTAGTCCATAATTTATTAATATCAATACTCTGGATCAGTTTTCTTATTCTTTCAGGATTCCGGTGGATTTCGTTTAAAATAAATGAAGGGAGTCTCGGATTCTTTTGCATGAATGCAATATGCTCCCTTATAAAGAACCTTATCTTATCTTCCAGAGAAAGATTCTCATCTAATACAGGTGCAAACTTTTTAAACATCTGTCCGGCGATCTTTTCAAATACGGCATTGAAAAGATGATCCTTTGTGCGGTAATAATAATGCAACAGGGACTTATTTATTCCTGCATGATCGGCTATATCCTGCATCCTTGCCCCATCCATTCCTTTCTCAATGAATACATCCGTTGCTGCTTCAAAGATCTTCTCCTCAGTTTGTTTATCGTTCTCCGTCATGTCTTTAACCATTAAGTTTAACCCAAAAGATTAATCAAATAGTTTAACCAGATGGTCAAAAGTAAAACAGATTTTTAATATGTGCAAATATTTTTAAAGAATTCCGGGACTAAAGTCCCCTCAACAGGAATTGTGCAATACCCCGGACTGAAGTCCGGGATTAGTTTAAAGATTTTTGGGAAAAGAATCCCATAAAGGGGCAAAAGTGCATTATTCGTGGCTTTTATAAAGCTGGAGCATCTGAGGCTCTGAAAGAGCCAAATATGAATAACCCCCGGTGAATCGAAGATCAGCGAAGCTAAACCGGGGGTACAGACCGCTCTAAGGATTTGAGCTCTGAAGGAGCTCAATATTAAGCCCCTTTAGGGCTTGATTCATTTTATAAGTATAAACCCCGGGCTTCAGCCCGGGGTCGATAATGAAGTAAAGGAACGGGCTTTAGCCCTCAACATCAGGGTACGATATACATTTGATGAATTATAAAGTATATGTTTTTGAGGGCTGAAGCCCATAATTAATAGATGATCTGTCCCCCAGGACTGAAGTCCGGGGTTTGTGAATTTTGTTTAGTTTTGTATATTTTCAGCACTATTGGATCTTTGTTAAATTGATCGATTTATGGAACACCTTGAAATCAAAAACGGACCTTTTAAAATAATCAGATCTGCAATAGCAATATTGAATATTGCAGCCGGAGTATTGATGTTCTTTGTTTCGTTTGATTCAGACAAAATAATAATAAAGATCACCCCGTTCTTTATTGTTTTTTTCGGCATTTACCTCCTGACAAACGGATTTGGCCTGGAGAGATGCTGGTTCAGAACTGGCGATAATTGCATAATAATTAAATGGATAAACAGGATAGCTCCTGTTCAGATCCATAATTCAAGGATATTCAAGGTAAGCCTCGAAAGAACCAGGGTAATGATTTACCGTAAAGATGACAAGCCGATGAAGATGGATCTTACATTCCTTGAAAAGGAACAAAAAAGAGAGATTTACGAGTTTTTGATCAACTACTCAAAAAAAAAGAACCTTGTCCTTGAGAGACACTCAAGTACGATGTTGTGATTATCAAACATACCTTATCGGGAGCCTTTTTAAATCTCTTTATCGAGAACATTTTGCAATGATCAAATATTCTTTTCATTTGTAATTCCAAAAAGAAAGCGATTCTTATTTGTTTTATCTTTTGAGCGATTTGAACCTCAGGCGGAGGCTGTTGGTAACGACGCTTACCGAGCTAAGTGCCATAGCGGCTCCTGCAATCATTGGATTGAGCAGAAAACCTGTGAACGGATATAATATTCCGGCTGCAACAGGAATTCCTATGATATTATAAATGAATGCCCAGAAAAGATTTTGCTTTATTGTTGCGACTGTAAGCTTCGATAATTTTATGGCCTGTGGTATCTTCGTGAGGTCTGATGAAATGATCGTCATCCTGGCTACATCCATAGCTATATCCGATCCTTTGCCCATGGCAATGCTTACATCAGCCCTGGCCATTGCCTGCGAATCATTTATACCATCACCTGCCATTGCAACAACCTTCCCGTTTTTCTGAAGGAATTTTATATAATCATCTTTATCCTGTGGAAGGGCTTCAGCCCTGAAACTATCTATACCGGCTTTTTTTGCAGCAACCTTCGCGCTCTGCTCATTATCGCCGGTAAGCATGTGAACCTCAATTCCAAGATCGTGAAGCTGACGGATTGCTACCACTGATGATTCCTTTATCTCGTCGGAAATTGCAGTAACTGAAAGGACCCGGCCCGAATCGCTAAAGAAGGATAGCGTCATGGCTTCATTCTGCCATAAATCTGCAAGAGCCATTAGTTCATCATCTGTAGCGATACCATTTTCTTCCATCAGCTTTCTGTTGCCGACAAAAAAAGTATCTGTCCCGATGACAGCTTTAATGCCTTTCCCGGGAATACTTTCGTCATGTACATTAAGAGAGTTACTGCTGACGCCTGATTTTTCGAGGAAGCGGACCATTGGTTCCGCTAGCGGATGCTCGCTGCTCCTTTGAATGGCAAGAAGAATAGCGGCATACTTATCAGTGTCGGTATTCTTTATCCAGGCATGGTTCTGAACAGCTGGTTCTCCAAGTGTAATTGTCCCGGTTTTATCGAGGACAACTGCGTTTATCTTATGCGCAATTTCAAGGCTCTCGGCATCCTTGATGAGAATACCGTTATCGGCTCCCTTCCCGATCCCGACCATGATTGCTGTAGGTGTTGCCAGCCCCAGTGCACAGGGGCAGGCTATAATAAGTACAGTAACAATGGCGAGCAGGCTTCGAGTAAGTGCATTATCGACGCCGGAGAAATACCATATCAATCCGCTGAGGATTGCAACTGAAATAACAACCGGAACAAATATCCCGGCAATTTTATCCACCAGGTGCTGGATGGGAGCCTTGCTTCCCTGAGCTTCCCTGACCATTTTAATAATCTGAGCCAGTAAGGTATCGCCTCCTACTTTTTCGGCCCTGAACTGAAAGCTTCCTTTCTGGTTGATTGTACCGGCAAACAGTTTCGATCCCTCTGTTTTCTCAACAGCAATAGGTTCTCCGCTGATCATGCTCTCATCAACAAACGAGGAGCCTGAAACGATTATCCCGTCGACAGGGATTTTATTTCCCGGTTTTATAAGAAGAATATCACCCGGAACAACCTGGCTTATGGGGATCTCTTTCTGCTCCCCGTTACTCAAAATGGCAATTACGGTTTTAGCTTGCAGGCCAATTAACTTTTTAAGAGCCGATGAAGTGTTGGCCTTTGCCTTCTCCTCAAACATTCTACCAAGAAGAATAAAGGTCATAATAACTGCGGAGGCTTCAAAATATACATGGGCATCGATACCCTTCCCGGCTAAAAGGTTCGGGAAGAGGGTAATAACAGCACTATATATATATGCTATACCGGTGCTTAATGCTACCAGGGTATCCATATTTGAGGAGCCATGTTTCAGCTGTTTCCATGCGCCAACAGGAAACTGGCGCCCGAACCAGAAGACAACCGGAGTGGCAAGCGCCATCATTATAAAGTTGGCGTAGGGGATGTGCATGAAAAACATTGCAATTATGAAAAGAGGTATACTGAGTACCGCTGACCCGATTGTGTTTGATCTTATTTCTTCATAATAAGTCTTCTGAGCTTCTTCTTTGAGCTCAAGGCTGTTGGCTTCGTCAATGATTATATCGTACCCGATCGACTGGATAGCTTTTTTCATTTCCGAGGGAGAGATCTCTCCGGGCAGAAATTCAACGTTAATAGAAGTATCGGCATAATTCACATTGGCGGACGATATTCCCGGAAGCTTCCTGACAAATGCTTCGGTTCTGACTGCGCATGACGCACAATGCATTCCAGTAACTGGGTATGTTTTTGTTATTTTAATTTTTGAAGCCATGATTTATTTATCCAATCGCCCGCAAAGGTAATCTAAAACTCATTAAAATATTATTGAGCTGACTAATAGACCTAACACTTAATTCCTGAAAAGGTTGAATTTTAGAACTGAAAAAATTAGATTTGTATCATCCAATCTGATCATTAATCTAATCTTCTGAATTATGAAATGGCAAGGCAGAGAAGGCAGCGATAACGTTGAAGACCGCCGTGGCATATCAGGCAAGCATGTGGCAATAGGTGGTGGTATTGGTACGATAGTGATTGCGATTATTGTTCTGCTGCTCGGCGGAGATCCATCGCAGCTTCTGAACACCCAGGGCACTGCTAATGACACCGAACAGGTTCAGACTACTGCTGAAGAGGATTCACTTGCAAGGTTTGTTTCAGTCGTTCTGAAAGATACCGAGACAGTATGGGGAAAAATATTTGAAGTTTCAGGGCAAACATACCGGCAACCGAAGCTGGTACTGTTCCGCGACGAGGTTGAGTCGGCATGCGGTTATGCCAGTGCGGCAAGCGGCCCTTTCTATTGCCCGGGAGATGAGAAGGTTTATATTGACCTTAGCTTCTGCGAACAGCTGAAGACAAAATTCGGGGATTATGGCGACTTTGCCGTTGCTTATGTGGTCGCCCATGAGATAGGGCATCATGTGCAGAACCAGCTTGGGATTTTTGAAAAATATAACGACTTGAGATCAAGATCAAGCGAAAAGAATGCAAATAAGATATCTGTAAGAATTGAGCTCCAGGCTGATTTTCTTTCAGGAATGTGGGCTCATTATGAGGAATCGATGCTGAAAACACTCGAGGCCGGAGATATTGAAGAAGCGATGAACGCAGCAGCAGCTGTCGGCGATGACAATCTGGAACTGAAATACCAGGGAAGGATCATTCCCGACTCATTCACTCACGGGACTTCGGCCCAGAGAAAGGAATGGTTCAAAAAAGGTTATGATACAGGCGATTTTGAGCAGGGCGATACTTTCAACTCAAGTATCTGATATGAAAAGCTGGCACGGATTTCAGATCAATGTCTTTTTTCCAAGTTAATCATATAGGCAGATTTCAAGGTAAATTCTTTTTTGAGGAGGGAGATTCCTCATTCCTCCGCCGGCTGGCGGATCAATTCAGAATGACAATTCATCATTACTACGGATGCAGTTATATAACAGGGGAGATTCCTCATTGCGCTGCGCTCCATTCGGAATGACAATTCATCTATTATGGTGGGGAAAGGGAAGGCGGTTCGCATATGCGAACCGCCTTCCCTTTCTATGCCTCCCCGATAAACCTTGTCATTCCGAGCGTCAGCGAGGAATCTCCATATTCAATTACTCCCCTCTTTTCAATTCAGTCTTGTCATTCCGAATGAATCCGACGAAGGAGGATAAATGAGGAATCTTCTTCAATTAAATTGAAAAAAACCTTAAGAAATTTGTATTATTAATAAATAATATTTTATCTTTACAATATATAAGATACTTAAATATACTGAAAACATGATATCAACAGATTTAATTAAAGGTTCATTAAAGACAATCGTCCTGAAGCTTCTTGAAGAGAACGGGCGCATGTATGGTTATGAAATAACGCGAAAAGTCGAGGAGCTTACTGAAGGGAAGATAAAGCTTACATACGGAGCTCTTTATCCTGTTCTTCATAAGCTTGAAAGCGAAGAGGTGCTTGTCACGGAATCCGAAAACTTCAATAACCGTATTCGTATCTACTACAGTCTGACCCCGAAAGGGCATTCTGTTGTTGTCGAAAAGCTGAAAGAGATGAAAGAATTCATCGAATCGCTTGAGAAAATCGTTAATCCCCAACCCGGTTTGAGGTATGCCTGAACTAAGCCTGCATAATATTGACCAGATAAGCCAGGACGTCAGGAAACAGGAGATCACCTTCTCCCACCTTCTTGATGAGCTGACAGATCATGTATGCTGTGATGTCGAATATGAAATGCAGAAGGGGATGAATTTCCAGGAAGCCTATCTTATGGTAAAGCAGAAAATGGGGAAACGAAGGCTTAAGGAGATACAGGAAGAGACACTTTATGCAGTTGACACTAAATACAGAATTATGAAAACAACAATGAAAATTTCTGGTGTGGCAGGCACGGTAATGGTCGGCCTTGCTGCACTTTTAAAGATACAGCACTGGCCCGGTGCTGGTATCCTGCTGACCCTCGGGGCCCTGACACTGGCACTGGTTTTCCTGCCATCAGCCCTCTCTGTACTCTGGAAAGAGACCCACAACACTAAAAGACTTTTTCTTTTCATTTCAGCATTCCTGACAGGAGCCTGCTTTATTGCCGGGACTCTTTTCAAGATTCAGCATTGGCAAGGGGCAGGGCCTATTCTGATACTGGGGACACTGTCAGGTATCCTTTTCTTTGTCCCTTCTTTGCTGATAAGCAGGCTGAATGACCAGGAAAACAAGGCTAAGCGGCCTGTTTACATCCTTGGTGCCGCCGGAGTAGTCTTATATGTTGCCGGTTTGCTCTGTAAAATACAGCACTGGCCACTCGCAACTATATTTATGGTCACCGGGCTGATCCTTTTATGCATCTTGGCGTTCCCATGGTATACGTGGCTTACGTGGAAAGAGGAGAACCATCTCAGTTCCACGTTCATTTTCATGGTTATAGGATTTCTTTTAATTATTATACCGGGCGCTATAGTAAACCTGAACCTGCAGCACTCTTATCAGGATCGTTACTATACAACTAATAATCAGCAAAATGCCTTATACGATTATTTATTCATGAATAACAGTTCGCTGGTCAGCAGGTATCACGATTCGTTAAATTACCAGAAGCTTGACCAGCTGCATGCCAGAACCACCGGAATTCTTTCAGTCGTCAGCAATGTCCAGGAAGAAATGGTCCGGGAATCGGAAGGAGAACCCGGCAAGTCTGCAGTGAGCGCTGGTCAGATAAGTCAGACTGAAACCGGTCACGAAATATTGTATAGGAAACTTTCAATGCCATTTGACATCCTGCCTGTACGGGACCATCTTTTACCAAACTGCAAGTCACGCCAGGATATTAATCTCGCAATATCCGGATACCTGGATTATCTGACAGGAATTGTTCCCGGGGAAGATATTCTCAGGTATAAAAAGCTTTTAGACCCATCGACATATCTGCCCGGTGATGACTCTGGCAAAGATGTGATATCATTAATGTCAGGGCTGCATTCGCTTGAGGTTTTGAAAAACGGTATACTTACCGCTGAATCATGTGTTTTAAATGAAATTACCAGATATAAATAATCACTTTAATAATTAAAACCATGGACCCCACATGTTCTACAAACCTGATTGGATAAGTTTAATTTCATCAACATGTGGGCTGCATAATACCTTTAAAATCAAAATTATAATATTATGAAACAAAAATTATATATACTCGGAGTGGTTACGGCAATGATTACATCTGCCGGAGCAATATTCAAAGTGAACCATTGGCCTGCAGCAGGGATATTACTTGTTGCCGGAACCCTGATCCTTGTATTCATTTTCCTTCCGGCTGCGCTGATAAATAGTTACAAGGCAGAAGGAAATAAACAGAACAAGGTTCTTTATATAGTTACATATATTACATGTCTCGTCGTTTTTACTGCAATGCTTTTTAAAATAATGCATTGGCCATATGCCGGCCTGGGACTTGTGATTGCGCTCCCGTTCCCCTATGTTGTATTCCTTCCTGTATTCCTGGTGGTTACCTCGAAGAACAAGAATTTCAACATTTATAATACAGTATTTGTCCTGCTATTGCTTGCACTTAATTCAGTTTTTTCGGCTCTTCTTGCCCTGAATGTCTCGAAGGAGATCATAACTGATAGTTATAAACTCTCAAAGAATTACTGCATGGTCGAAGCAGCCATGGTCGATCTTCCGGTTGCTGGAGGGCAATCGGCTGTTAATATGAAAATTGATGAGGTTCTTAAAATTGCATATGATTACCAGGATCTTTTATTAAAATATGAAGGGATAACCCGTGAACAATGGAAGGAGAATCCGGGAAATTTACTTGATGCCGAATCCGTAAACACGCCTATGGTTATTTTGACGGGTAACGGGGAGTCATATCCGGGAGACAAGCTTCAGGCGGCTCTTCAGGAACTTTTTGCTCAGATGGAACAAAGCAAGGGATATGAAGCGACAGCAAAAGCGCTGCCTTCAATTCTGGGGTTTGCAGGTGAGAATGGGAAGGACCCGGACTGGACCATCAGGAATGTGGCAGTCACCAATTTTTCCTGGATACTTATTTACCTCGACGGCCTTGAGACCAACCTGAAAATGATAAAAGCTTCAGCGGTCTCGGTATTATAGAGATGCCCGGCATTAAGGCTGAACCTGATTATGTCTTTCCTGTTATTTGGTCGAAATAGAAGTTCTGTCTAACAGGGATAATTTCCTTAAAGTAAGGGAATGTATTTGTCACGCCGGCACAAATAAAAACAATCTTATTTTGCTATTAATTAAAATTGATTATTTTTGCACACAGATGGAAATGAAAATGGAAGTAAAATATACGAATTGGTGTTGGCAGCTTGTTATATTTCACAAAAAAATGTGAGACTATCAGCTAATCGTATATAATACTTAAAAATATTAAAAAACGGCCTGTCGTTCTCACGACAGGCCGTTTTAATTTTCGGCAAAAATGAACCCTGGTAAGATGAAAAAGATCGTTGTAAAAACAAAAGCTGTCAAATTACTTTCGGATACTATTACTCCGGTAAGTATATATCTGAAAATAAGAGATATATATCCAAATTCCCTTCTTCTTGAAAGTTCCGATTATCATGGTAACGAAAACAGTTATTCCTATATCTGCATTAAACCGCTTGTTACAATTGAGGCAAACAACGGGAATATTACTGAAATATATCCTGACGGGTCAATTATCAACACTCCTGTTTCGGGGCCTGATATTTTCAATTTAAGGTTCAGCGAATTCCTTGGATCTTTTGAACAGTCAGATACAGATGAAGAGATCCCTGTGAACGGACTTTTCGGTTATACCTCTTATGATGCTGTAAAATATTTCGAGAAAATAAGCCTGACAGCAAAACCTGATGAGGCAGCGAAAATTCCTGATCTCCATTATTCCTTTTATAATTATATTATTGCTATAAACCATTTCCAGAATATTCTTTACATTATTGAAAATAAGATCGATGATGGTGAAGGAGAGATAGAAAAGATCAGATCACTTCTGTTCAGCAGAAATATAGCGGTTTATTCATTCAGACCCGGGGAAACTGAAAATCAAAATATGTCTGATATGGAATTCAGGGCCATTGTTGCAAAAGGTAAGGAACACTGTTACAGGGGCGATGTATTCCAGGTCGTATTCTCCCGCCGGTTTTCCCGTGATTTTAAAGGTGATGAGTTTAATGTTTACCGGGCATTGCGCTCTGTTAATCCTTCCCCATATTTATTTTATTTTGATTATGGGAACTACAAAATATTCGGGTCATCACCCGAGGCTCATCTGAAAATCAATAAATCAAAAGCCAGCATCAATCCGATAGCCGGGACTTTCAGGCGTACCGGAGATGACGAGAAAGATAAAATCCTGGCGCAGCAGCTCTCATCCGATCTTAAAGAAAATGCAGAACATGTAATGCTGGTCGACCTTGCACGGAACGACCTGAGCCGCCATGCTAAAAATGTGAAAGTTGAGAGCTTCAGGGAAGTACAGTTCTATTCTCATGTCATCCACCTTGTATCTGCTGTCTCCGGTGAGTTGAAAAAAAACTCATCAGTTACCGATATGATGACTTCAACTTTTCCTGCCGGTACCCTGACAGGTGCGCCTAAATACAAAGCCATGCAGCTGATTGACAAATATGAACCCCGGCAACGCGGATATTATGGAGGAGCAATCGGTTTCATGGATTTCAGAGGTCAGTTTAACCATGCAATAATGATACGTACATTTCTCAGTAAAGGTAACAGGCTCTATTACCAGGCAGGTGCCGGCATTGTGGCTGTATCAGACGAGGAAAATGAACTGCAGGAGGTCAATAACAAGCTTGGGGCCCTGCGGAAGGCAATAGAAATGGCTAAGGAAATTAATTGATTAAATAAATTACATAAGGATGAAAAAGATACTTGTAATTGACAATTATGATTCTTTCACATATAATCTTGTTCAGTATATTGAAAATCTCACAGGTACTGAACCTGCAGTATTTCGTAATGATGAAATACAACTCGATGAGGTTGGATACTATGATAAAATACTTCTGTCTCCGGGCCCGGGTATTCCTGTCGAGGCAGGCATCTGTCTCGATCTGGTAAAAAGGTATTCTTCCGAAAAAAGCATCCTCGGCGTTTGCCTGGGCCACCAGGCCATTGGTGAAGCTTTTGGAGCAAATCTTATTAATCTCAAGGTGGTTTACCATGGACAGGCAACCCAGATGATTGTGCTTGATAATCAGGATCTTCTGTTTAAAGATATACCAGTAACATTTAAAGCAGGACGATACCATTCATGGGTTGTGTCAAATATTAATCTCCCGGATTGTCTTAAGGTTACCTGTATTGATAATGACCAGATGATAATGGCCCTCAGGCATAGAGAATATAATGTATATGGGGTCCAGTTCCATCCGGAATCAGTACTTACAGAATATGGTATCGCTATCATTAAAAACTGGATTGAGGGATAGAGATATCAGTCAGATTAATTTAAAATATTTTTTATTATGCGTGAAATACTGAACCATCTTTTTGAGCACAAGACACTTGACCGCACGGAAGCAGAAAACGTTCTTACAAATATTTCGAAAGGCATTTATTCAGAATCAGAGATAGCAGCATTCCTGACAGTTTACCTGATGAGGAGTATAACAGTTGAAGAATTAACCGGCTTCCGGGATGCCTTGCTGAATCTTTGCATCCGTGTCGACCTTGGAGAATTTGATACAATAGATGTATGCGGAACCGGAGGAGATGGGAAAGAAACATTTAATATCTCCACGACTGCTACCTTTATTCTGGCAGGTGCAGGTGCAAAAGTAGCCAAACACGGCAATTACGGTGTAACTTCCGCTTGTGGTTCATCCAATATTCTTGAGCATCTGGGCTACAGGTTTTCAACTGACACTGATAAGCTGCGTAAAGAGATTGATAAAGCAGGAGTCTGCTTTTTACATGCCCCGTTATTTAATCCCGCAATGAAAAATGTTGCTCCGGTACGAAGGGCTTTAAAAATAAAGACATTCTTCAATATGCTCGGACCTATAGTGAATCCTTCATTTCCGAAAAAGCAGTTTATAGGGGTTAACAGTCTTGAACTGGCCAGACTCTATAATTACCTCTATCAGCAGTCAGATAATCCTTATGCCATTATCCATACTATAGATGGTTATGATGAGATTTCCCTGACCACCGACTTCAAATATATTCATAACGGGATCGAAGAAATTCTGTCTCCTGAAAGCCTTGGTTATAGTACGATCCAACCCTCAGATATTAAAGGAGGAGCCAATGTTCAGGAAGCGGCAGATATTTTTATCGGAATATTGCAGAGAAAAGGAACGCCGGCCAGGAACGAAGTAGTTATTGCAAATTCACAGATAGCCCTGATGTGTTATTTCCCGGCACTTTCCCCGGATGACTGCAGAGGCATGGCTGAAGATTCTCTGTATGGCGGAAAAGCATACAAATCATTGATTAAGTTATTAGAGGTTCAAAAATGAATATCCTTAAAGAGATAATTGAAAATAAGAAAAGGGAACTTGCAGAGACCATCAGGCTGACTCCTGTCAGCAGGCTGGAAAAAAGCCCCATGTTCCGGAGGCAGGTTGTACCGCTTGCAGAATATCTGATGGATCCGGCCAGGACAGGAATTATAGCAGAATTTAAAAGGAAGTCACCTTCCAAAGGTATATTTAATGATACTGCTGATCCTGAAAAAATAATTTCAGGCTATTCGCGGTATGGTGCATCAGGAGTCTCTGTCCTGACCGAACAGAGATACTTCGGGGGAGTAAACTCTGATCTTTCAGTTTCACGCGAGGTATGCAGTGTTCCCATGCTTCGCAAGGATTTTATCATTGATGAATATCAGATTATTGAAGCCAGGGCAATCGGGGCTGATGCGATCCTTCTTATTGCTGCTGTCCTCAGTGAAAAGCAGGTTTTCAGGCTTGCCCGTTTTGCACACTCTCTTGGATTGCAGGTACTTCTGGAGATCCATAACAGGAGTGAAGCCGGAATAATAAATGAGTATGTCAATGTTGCCGGCGTAAATAATCGCGATCTTCAGACTTTCGCTGCAAATACTGATACTTCAGTTGAGCTGGCAGATGCTCTTCCCGCGAATCTTGTCAGAATATCAGAAAGCGGAATATCAACACCTGAAATTATAAAGAAGCTCAGGGATGCCGGGTACCATGGTTTTCTCATTGGTGAGAAGTTTATGTGCACACCTGATCCGGTAAAGGCATTTTCTGAATTTGTTAAATTAATTAAATGAAACCATGGTCAGAATTAAGGTATGCGGGATGTGCAATCCTTTGAACGTAAAAGAAATATCTAAAACCAATCCTGATTTCATGGGTTTTATCTTTTACCCGGGGTCTCCAAGGTACATGGGTGCCAACCCTGACAAATCTATTTTCCATAACGTTCCTCCCGGCATTAAAAGGATAGGAGTTTTTGTAAATGAAGATAATGATAAGATACTTGATTTATCAATCAATTACGTCCTTGATATGGTACAGTTGCATGGCAATGAATCACCGTTATCCTGTTTCCAGTTGAAATCATCGGGACTGATAATCATAAAGACATTCAATATTGATGATGATTTTAATTTTGAAATTCTTAAACCATATATGGTAGGATGTGATTATTTCTTATTTGATACAAAAACCAAAAAGACCGGAGGGAGCGGCAAAAAATTCAACTGGGATAAACTAGCGGAGTATGGCCTTGATAAACCTTTTTTCCTCAGCGGCGGTATTGGACCTGAAGATACTGATTTAATAAAGAGTATTGAAAGCAGGGAATTCTTTGCAGTCGATATTAACAGTCGTTTTGAGTCATCCCCAGGAATAAAGAATGTTTCCCTGGTAAAAACATTTATTGATAATATCAAAAATAATCAGATATGAAACCCATATGTATTTAAATACACAAACACAATATTATAATAAGCTGCATGTGGGTTCTCTGCCCGATGGGTCAGACGGGCTCATTCCATCAAAACAAATTATTATATGATGAAATTTAATGTTGACGAACGTGGTTATTATGGGGAATATGGAGGAGCATATATCCCGGAAATGATGTATCCTAACGTAAAAGAGCTGCAGGATAATTATCTTAAAATACTTGATGATGAGATTTTCAGGAAAGAATTCTCATTGCTTCTAAGGGATTATGCAGGAAGACCATCACCTTTATATTATGCCGGCAGACTTTCGGCATATCATAATACGAATATTTACCTGAAAAGGGAGGACCTTAACCATACAGGAGCACATAAGATCAATAATACTATCGGTCAAATACTTATAGCGAAAAGGCTTGGTAAAACAAGGATCATTGCGGAGACCGGAGCAGGACAGCATGGTGTAGCAACTGCAACTGTCTGCGCGTTGATGGGCCTCAAATGTTTTGTATATATGGGGAAGCTTGATGTGGAAAGACAGGCTCCGAATGTACTGCGGATGAAAATGCTTGGGGCTGAAGTAATCCCTGTGACAAGTGGTAATATGACCCTGAAAGATGCTGCAAATGAGGCAATACGTGACTGGATAAGTAATCCGGTTGATACACATTATATAATTGGCTCTGTTGTTGGACCTCATCCGTATCCAGACCTTGTGGCAAGACTTCAGTCAGTGATAAGCGAAGAGATAAAATGGCAGCTCACTGAACATATTGGGAAAGAAAATCCGGATTATATAATCGCTTGTGTGGGCGGCGGAAGCAACGCAGCCGGCTCTTTTTACCATTACCTTGATAATGAAGATGTAAAGCTTGTGGCTGTCGAAGCTGCAGGAAAAGGCATCAACAGCGGAAAATCAGCTGCAACGATGGTACTCGGGTCTCCTGGCGTTATCCACGGCAGCAGGACAATTCTTATGCAGAATGAAGATGGCCAGATTACTGAACCCTACTCAGTTTCAGCAGGCCTCGATTACCCGGGCATAGGGCCATTATTTGCCTGGCTTTATAAAATGAAGAGAGTGACCTTCGATAATGCAACTGATACAGAGGCACTCGAGGCAGCATTTCTGCTGACCAGGCTTGAAGGTATTATCCCTGCGCTTGAATCAGCACATGCTCTGGCTATCCTGGGTAAAATGAAATTTAAAAAGGATGATATTGTTGTGGTTACAATTTCCGGACGCGGCGATAAGGACATGGCTGCCTACATGAAATATCTCGGAGAATCAGATTATAAGAATATTTAATCTTTTCAGGAAAATATATATGAATCGCATAGATAAATTATTTCAGAATCGCAGCGGGAAAATACTTTCAGTATATTTCACAGCCGGTTTTCCTTCCCTTCATTCAACTTCACAAATTATTGAAGCACTTGAAGCCGCAGGAGCAGACATGATCGAAATCGGTATGCCATTCTCCGATCCTCTCGCCGACGGGCCTGTAATTCAAAACAGCAGCCGTCACGCATTAGATAATGGAATGAGCATAAATCTTCTGTTCAAACAATTAGCAGATATTCGTAAAAAAGTCAATGTTCCTCTGTTAATGATGGGATATATAAACCCGGTGCTTAAATTCGGGTTGGAGAACTTTTGCCGCCTTTGTTTTGAGACAGGCATTGACGGTGTCATCATCCCTGATATGCCTCCGGAACTTTTTTTGAAGGAATATTCTGTTTTCTTTGAATCATACGGTCTGTATAACATATTTCTGATAACACCACAATCAGATGATGGCCGAATCAAATATATCGATAAAATAAGCAGAGGATTCATTTATATGGTATCATCATCAACTACTACAGGAGTCAAAAAAGGTTTTTCTGAAGATCACAGGTCCTATTTTAAAAGGATCAATAGTATGAACCTGAAAAATCCGAGGCTGATAGGATTTGGTATTTCCGATAATAAATCATTTGAAGTGGCTTGCGACGTGGCTCAGGGAGCAATCATTGGCAGTGCTTTTATCAGGATGCTTGGTGAAACCGGCAGCAGCAAGAATAATATCACTTCTTTCATAAGAAAAATCAGGGGAGGGAATAATACCGTAAGTGCCATGCCTCTGTTTTTCAAAAATATTTTATAAACGGATCTTTTTTATAAATCATTAAAGATGAGGCGAATATTAAATAATGGAATGCCATCGAAGAAAGGAATAACTACTTTCACAAAAAAGATGATAACATCACTTTTCCCATTTACTGAAGGCGGAAAATGCAATCCGGACTCTTTTGTATCTCTCAGATTTCGGTTACTCAGGCTTTTGCGACCCATGAAAGAGAGGTTGCCGGATACTCCGGGAAAGATCACAGCACTTTTTTTTGATTCTCTTGCAGATATCAGGGAACAATTGGAAAAGGATGCGGCATTGATTGCTGAAAGTGATCCTGCGGCATCAGGTATAGAAGAAGTTGTCATGACATATCCCGGCTTTTATGCAATACTTGTTTACCGGCTGGCTAACAGACTTGCATTATCCGGAGTCCCTCTTATCCCTCGGGTAATGACTGAACATGCACATTCTCTCACGGGAATAGATATCCATCCTAAAGCAACAATTGATTCGCCATTCTTTATTGATCATGGCACCGGGATAGTGATTGGAGAAACTGCGGTAATCGGCAGCAGGGTAAAGCTTTATCAGGGAGTGACAATAGGAGCCCTGAGTGTCAGCAAAGAGATGGCATGCACAAAACGACACCCGACTATTGAAGATAATGTAATTATATATGCAGGAAGTACAATTCTTGGCGGGGATACGGTAATCGGACATGACAGTATCATAGGAGGCAATGTATGGCTCACAAAATCGATACCTCCATTCTCGCTTGTATATCATGAGAATATTATGAAAGTAAGAGAATTAGACAATAATTCTTTATAAACTTAGCACCTTTGACTTAAAGTACTAAAAACCAAATATTTAAAGATGAAATACAAAAATGTTCTTGAGACAATAGGCAATACACCGCATATCCGTCTCTCAAAACTTTTTCCAGCTCATGAAGTCTGGTTAAAAGATGAACGGAGAAATCCGGGTGGCAGTATTAAAGACAGAATTGCACTTTCCATGATTGAAGATGCTGAGAACTCGGGAAGACTTAAGCCGGGAGGAGTGATAGTGGAACCTACATCAGGGAATACAGGAATAGGCCTTGCAATGGCCGGAGCCGTAAGAGGTTATAAGGTTATCCTGGTGATGCCAGATTCGATGAGCATCGAAAGGAGAAAGATATTGAAAGCTTATGGAGCTGAACTTGTGCTTACACCAAAAGATAAAGGTATGAAAGGCGCAATAAGCAAAGCTGAAGAAATCCTGAATTCCACAACCGGAGCCTGGATGCCCATGCAGTTTGAAAACCCTTCCAATCCTGACATACATTCAAGGACAACAGCCCTGGAAATTATTGCAGATTTTCCTGAAGGACTCGATTATTTTGTTGCCGGTGTGGGTACAGGTGGTCATATAAGCGGTGCAGGGAGGATATTAAAGGAAAGATATCCCGGGATAAAAATTATTGCCGTGGAACCTTCAGCCTCTCCTGTTCTCAGCGGAGGCAATCCCGGACCTCATCCCATACAGGGTATCGGGGCAGGTTTTATTCCAAAGAATTTTAATCCTGAAATTGCTGACAGGATCATTAAGATTGATGGCAGGGATGCTTTGGCGATGGCTCGTTCAGCAGCATTGCACGAGGGAGTTCTGGCAGGGATATCAACAGGAGCATCTCTTCATGCTATATCATTGATAATAAACGAGGTTCCAAACAACAGCAGAATCCTGGCATTTGCCTATGATACAGGAGAGAGGTATTTAAGTCTTCCTGATTTATGGAGTTGATAATAGAAATTAGTAAAAAATAACATGTACCCTTGGACTTGGAACTTCAAGAACTATTAAAGTCACCGATTCATTCAATGTACCGGTAAACGGACAAGTGATATTAAATCCTGACAGGAAACAGATGTATGTAGTGGTTGGATTTACACTGCAATAATCCTTCCAGAATAATTCTTTTAAATAGGGCACCTCATGGAGGTGCCTTTTTTTTGATTCCGTTATGTAATTTATATAAATTATAAATAAATCAATAACCCCCAATAAAAAAAGGGGTAATGTGTAGAAAAAGTGCATAAATATTAATATATACCCTATAAACAATAGGGTATAACATAGAAATAGTATAATAAAATATTGTAATACCCCTAAAAATAATATATGTTTGCCATGGAAACTGACCAAAGTGTGATTAAAAACAATAATTAATGAAAAAAAAGTTTAAAAGAGTTATTCTGGTACTCCTGTTCATGTTTGTGAACGTATCAGGATTATTTGCAGCAGACGGTAAACCTATTGATTCCGGAGCGACAGCATGGATGCTTACATCTACGGCACTTGTGCTCCTTATGATACCTGGGCTTGCAATGTTTTACGGAGGACTCGTGCGTTCTAAAAATGTCCTTGGAACAATAATGCACAGTTATGTTGCAATGGGTATCATCAGCGTTCTCTGGGTTATTGTCGGCTACAGCATGTGTTTCGGGAACAATATCCTTGGAGGATGGTTCGGATGGAACTCCAATTACTTCTTTCTTAAGGGAATCGATAACAGCGTATTGGATGCAGGAATCCCCGAATACGTATTTTCCATGTTTCAGTGTAAGTTTGCAATTATAACACCTGCCCTGATAGCAGGAGCATTTGCAGAGAGGGTAAACTTCAAGGCATACTGCTTCTTCATTGCACTCTGGAGCCTGCTGGTTTATAATCCGCTTTGTCACTGGGTGTGGGCAGCAGATGGATTCCTTTTTAAAATGGGAGCAAAGGGGGCTATCGATTTTGCAGGAGGCACAGTGGTGCATATTTCTGCAGGTGTAAGCGGACTGGTAGCTGCTCTTTATCTGGGAGCCCGTCGTGGATATCCTTACCAGGTAATTCGTCCCAATAATATGGTGATCACGATGCTTGGAGCCGGGCTTCTTTGGGTTGGATGGTTCGGATTCAATGCAGGCAGCAGTATTTCAAGCGGTCTGAGCACGGCTCAGGCTCTTACTGCTACTCAGATGGCAGCTGCAACAGGTGCGCTTTCATGGATTATAATTGAATCTCTTCACCAGGGCAAAGCCACTGCGCTTGGATTTGCATCCGGTATCCTGGCAGGTTTGGTGGCTGTGACACCTGCTGCCGGCGTGGTTCAGCCATGGGGTGCTATGTCTCTGGGAATACTTGCATCATTCCTTTGTTATATGGCAATCCAACTCAAGAACAAGCTTGGGTATGATGATAGCCTTGATGCATTCGGGATCCACGGAATTGGCGGAATAGTCGGTGCAATTTTCCTGACCTTTTTTATCCGCAAGTCATGGATGCAGGAAGCTGCTGCAGCTCACGGTGGTTCATGGACCGTGTGGAACCAGCTTGGCGTACAGGCTCTGGCTGTCTCAGTTGCAATTATCTTTGCTTCCGGTATGACTTTTATAATACTATACCTTCTCAACAAGGTAGTAAAATTAAAATCCTCTGAAGATGATGAAATGGCAGGACTCGACAGATCTTACCATGGCGAAAGAGGATATGGCATGCTGAATCCAAGTTAATTTTATAAATCTCCTAAAAACTACGATAATGAAACTTATAACAGCAATAATCCGCGAAGTACAGCTTGATAAAGTACGTGAAGCGCTGATCGCTGCAGAGATTACCAGGATTACTGTGAGCCGGGTTTCGGGTCACGGTCAGCAAAGAATTGAGGAGATGTACAGGGGACAGCGCATTGTTCCGGATCTCATCCCCAAAATTAAGATAGACATCGCAGTAAACGAGGCATTTGTAGACATTACAGTTGAGACAATATTGAAATCTGCCAGAACAGACGGCGAAGAAGGGCATGTAGGTGATGGCAAGATTTTCATCACTCCTCTTGAAGAGTGCATCCGGATTCGCACCGGAGAACGCGGAAGCTCTGCAATTTAGTCAGGTCTATTATCGTTTTTTGTCTTATTCCTGATTTCATCAGCGATATCTTCAAGCTTATCGGCTGCCTTGCCTGCAAATTTTTTCCCAGCCTCTTTGGCTTTGGATATTTCTTCCTCAGCTTTAACTTCTGCCTTGCCGGCAAAAGCTCCGAGTTTTTCTTTTATCTTACCCTGTTTTACCTCTTCTACCTTATTCTCAATATAATCTCCGGCTTTATCCATAGCACCGGTCACTGATTCAAATGCTTTGCTTTTCTTAAGTTTTTCTACATTTTCATCAATAAGATCATCAGCTTTGTCAACAAGCTTCTTTGCTTTGCCCAGAAAACCTTCCTCTTCGCGTTTTACCGGTTCTTTTTTTGAATTATCTTCCATATTATTAAGTGTTAAGAAATTGGCTTGACAATAAAATCAGGGATGATTATACAACCCTCAAACATACTAAATAATTGTAGTTGGAGACATGCTAAATTTCTACAGAATCATGATTCATATTTACGCCGTTTTACTAATTTGCAAAATCTATTCGCAACAATGGTAATCAGGAGATTTATTTTCTTCTTTATAATTTCAGGATTGTCGTTGACAGGGATTTCCCAGTCACGGGACCTGAATTATTATGTGCGGGAAGGTTTGCAAAACAGTCCTCTTATTAATGATCTGAAAAACCAGTTTCATTCTGCATCACTCGACAGTATAATAATCGCAGCTCAGCATAAGCCTCAGGTTGAAGGAAGGTCCCAGCTGCTTTACTCACCCTATAACGACCATTTTGGGTATGATGAAGTGATTACTGATGGTGGTAATTATCAGGCTGTTGCATATGTTTCGCAGGATTTATTCGTAAATAAAAAAATTGGAAATAAATACCAGGCCCTGAATTACGATAAACAGGGTCTGAACTTATCAGTTAAGCTCTCTTCAGCTGAACTAAAAAAAACGATAACTGATCTTTATATTGAATCATACTCGGTTTTTTCTGATCTAATGTTCAATGTTTCATTCCTTAACCTGATGAAAAATGAGAACATGGTGGTAAGCAGGTTTGTTGAGAATGGGATTTATTCGCAGTCAGATTACCTGGCTCTACTTGTCGAAACAGGAGGTCAGGAAGTCATCATCACCCAGCTGCGAAATCAGTACAGGAAGAATATTATGTCGCTGAACGAGCTTTGCGGTATCGTTGACACATCCGAAGTCATGCTTCAGGTCCCTGTTATTGAACCCCAGGGGACAGCAAAAATTTCTGACTACCTGATTCTCAGGCAATATTCTCTTGACAGCCTCCGGATTATAAATGAGAAGGAAGCGCTGGCGCTCAGGTACAAGCCTTCGGTAAACTGGTTTGCTGATGCAGGTATACTTACAAGTAATCCATTCAATTTCTACAGGCATGCAGGTGCAAGCGCCGGTGTTTCACTGACAGTCCCAATATATGACGGGCATCAGAAAAAAGTTGAGGCGGATAAACTGTCGTTAAAGGAAGATTCACGTTCGCGTTACTCTGACAGTAAGAAAAAAGAGTACGACCAAATCTATCTGAGGCTGAATAGCGAACTTGAAGGAATAAAACAGGTGAAGACCGGGCTTGAAAAGCAGCTGACCATTTCCGATCAGCTTGTAAAATCTCTGCGGGTGCAGCTCGAAAATGGGATTATTAAAATGCAGGATTATATTGTTGCAATCAAGAATTACAGGAATATAAACCGGAGCATCATACTTTCTGATATTGATATTTTACGGGTAAAAAATGAAATTAATTACATCCTTACCCGGTAATAATTTTTGATTAACCAGGAAAAAGAAATCAAATGATTAAAAAGCTTCCAGAATATCCGGCACTTTTGCTGCTAACCCTGATCTTGGTCCTCTCTCCTTCATGCAGGCATAAGAGCGAGAATAAAGAGAGCCAGATAATTGCGAAAACACCAGTCAGTATAGGAATCCCTGCGTTCAGGGATATTTCCGACACGATAGATTTTCCTGCAATAACGAGTTACCTGAAAAAGAATGTTATAAAGTCGTCAATTACCGGTGTAATTGAAACAGTCTCTGCAATCCAGGGCGAAACCATTGCAAAGGGTAATCAGGTATTCACTTTAAGAACAAGGGAGGCTTCTGCAATGAGGAACAGCCAGCCGGGAGACTCAGCCCTTGGGCTCAAGGGTGTAATCAGAATATTTTCCCCTCAGGATGGAGTGATAAACAGTGTGTCTCATCAGACAGGAGATTTTGTCCAGGAGGGAGATGAGCTGGCCGTTATTGCAGACAGCAAAAGCCTCGTTTTCATCCTGGAAGTGCCGTTTGAAATGATAAGTTATATCGGATTGAACAGGAACTGCGCCCTGTCTCTCCCTGATAATACCAGGATGATTGGAAAAATCACGGCAAAACTTCCTGAAATGAATATGCAGAATCAGACAGTCAGATATGTCGTAACTGCTGAAAAAACATCAAAGCTCCCGGAAAACCTTATTGCATCCGCGCTTATTGTCAAGGGAAGCAGAAAGCATATCCAGGTCCTGCCAAGATCCGCAGTTCTGGGGAATGAGACACTGACAAATTTCTGGGTAATGAAACTGATCAATGATTCCGTTGCAATCAAAGTACCTGTCAGGACGGGTATTGAAAACAGTGGAGAAGTCGAAATCATTGAACCCCTGTTTTTAATAACTGACAAGATCCTGATTTCCGGCAACTACGGGCTGCCTGATACTGCAGCAGTAATAGTTGGCAGGTAATGAGATGAAGAATTTTTTTGTTGCATATAAAAACCCTGTTTCAATCCTGCTTGCAGTAATTATTGCAGGCGGGCTCTTCCTGTACGGACAGGTGAGGGTATCCCTTTTCCCGGAAGTGACATTTCCCAAGATTAAGGTTATAGCCGATAACGGCGAACAGCCGGTGGATAAGATGATGGTTACAGTTACACGTCCTCTTGAAGATGCCATCAAGCAGGTGCCCGATCTTAAAATGCTGAGAAGCACAACAAGCAGGGGAACATGCGAAATATCTGCCTTCCTCAACTGGGATGCCAATATTGACGTTAATCAGCAGATGCTTGAATCAAGGATCTCGCAGATCAAAAATGTTCTCCCTCCGGATGTCTCAATACAGATAGAAAAAATGAATCCTTCTATTCTTCCGGTAATAGGATATACTGTCGAAAGTGATTCCAGGACGCCAATTGAGCTTAATTTGCTGGCACTCTATACGATCAAGCCATTTCTCTCACAGATTGAGGGTGTTTCATCTGTTGGCGTTATAGGCGGGAGGACAAAAGAATACTGGGTGGAGCTGAATCAGCAAAAGATGACAGCCAGTTCAATTACTCCCGAAATGATAAGGGACGTTTTGAGCCAGAACTATTTTATAGACTCAAACGGATATCTTTCTGATTATCGCAGATTGTACCTTACAGTAACCGATGCCGGGCTTTATAATCTTGGGGACATTCAGAATGCCGTTATCCGGAACGACGGCAAAAGAATAATAAAACTTAAGGACATTGCAGAAATAAATGTTCGGGAAAGGACCGAATATACAAGGATAAATGCCAACGGCAGGCAGGGTCTTCTGGTAGCAATCCTGAAGCAGCCGAATGCCAACCTGATTAATCTTGCACAAAGTGTTGCGGAAAAGGAGAAGGAGCTGCAGAAAATACTTCCGCCTGATGTGCATCTCTCATTGTATTATAACCAGGCCGAATTTGTCAATAGAGCTATAAAAAGTGTCAGCGACAGTATCTGGTTAGGACTTCTGCTGGCAATTATTGTGGCAGTAATGTTCCTCAGGTCATTCAGGGCCAGCGCGACCATATTGGTTACAATACCTGTTACACTCCTTCTCACAATTATTGTCCTTTATTCTATAGGCTACACCCTGAATATCATGACTTTCGGGGCATTGGCTGCTGCCATAGGCCTGATAATTGACGATGCGGTTGTGGTAATGGAGCAGATACATCGAACACATGAGGAGTTTCCTGACCGGCCATCAAACCAGCTTGTCCACCAGGCAATTACCTACCTGTTCCCATCAATGGTCGGGTCGTCCCTGAGCACCATCGTAATTTTTATCCCGTTTATGCTGCTGGGAGGAGTGGCAGGAGCCTATTTCAATGTTCTGACCAACACAATGATAGTCACCCTGGTGTGTTCATTCTTTGTCACATGGATCGGGTTGCCTGTGATATATTTATGGTTTTCGGATGTCAGACCACTCTTTTCGAAAGAGAAAAAAAAGGTGAAGAAAGTGGTTAAACAACGAGACTGGATATCTTTTTTCATTAAGCACCCTGCTATAAGCATTTTATTTCTGATTTTTCTTGCAGGATCAATAATATTTATCCTTCCACGGCTCGAAACCGGATTTCTTCCTGAAATGGACGAAGGCGCTATTGTAATGGATTATAAATCCCCGCCCGGAACATCACTTGATGAGACTGACAAGATTCTTAAAGAGGTCGAAAAAATTATTGTTGCTATTCCGGAAGTAGAAACATATTCCAGAAGAACCGGGGCACAGATGGGTTTCTTTATAACTGAACCCAATAACGGAGATTATCTGATTCATCTTAAAAACGACAGATCAAGAAGCACCGAAAAGGTAATAGATGATATAAGGAAAAGAATAGAGGCAACCCAGCCTGCTCTCCAGATTGATTTCGGTCAGGTAATCGGAGATATGCTTGGTGACCTTATGGCATCAGTTCAGCCAATCGAGATCAAAATTTTCGGTAACGACCAGGACAAACTTAATGATCTGGCAACAAGGATTGCCGGTGAAATTGAAAAGATTGACGGAGTTGCAGATGTTTTTGACGGGATAACAATAGCCGGCCCCTCCGTTGATATTATACTCGACCAGAAAAAGCTGGCGCAATTCAACATATCGCCTTCATCATTTCAGTTTCAGCTTCAGACAATGATGGAAGGCAATATTATTGGGACAATCCCTGAAAATGAACATCTTACCGGGATAAGGATGATCTATCCGAACAGCACGAAAAACAGCGTTTCAAGTGTTAAAGAACAGAAGATCTTCTTGCCTGATGGTAAACTTAAGCCTTTAGCAAGTCTTGCTTCCTTCAATTTAAAAAGCGGAGTTGCTGAGATAAACAGGGAAAACCTGAAGTCAGTCTCAATAGTTTCTGCACGTCTTAATAACCGCGATCTTGGAAGCGTGATGAAGGATATTCAAAAAACGATAGGTGAAAAATTCTTCCTTCCCCAGGGGTACCACATAGAATATGGCGGAGCGTATGCCGATCAGCAGAAATCATTTGATCAGCTGCTGATGATACTGATTTTGTCAAGTTTGTTGGTATTTGCCCTTATTTTGTTCCTTTTCAGGGATATTAAAGCTGCCTGTACCATACTTTTCATTGCAGTTTTTGGTGTCGGAGGGAGCCTTCTTGCGCTGTTTTTAACCAATACGCCACTGAATGTGGGCAGCTATACCGGACTTATTATGATAGTGGGCATTATAGGTGAAAATGCAATTTTTACTTTTCAGCAATATATGACAAACAGGGCAACCGGCACAGTTGACGAATCGCTGGTTTATGCTATATCCACAAGGTTAAGACCAAAGCTGATGACCGCACTTGGGGCCATCATTGCACTGTTACCGCTTGCAGCAGGGATAGGAGTCGGGGCACAGATGAACCAGCCTCTGGCTATCGCTGTCATTGGCGGATTTGTTTTTGCATTGCCCCTTCTTCTGATAGTTTTCCCAACTATTCTGAGAATTATTTACAGACGGCAAAACTGAAAAAGGCAGCTTCCGGGCTTCAGGAAGGGTGAAGAAAGTTTACTACTTTGACAAAGATTTCATTAAGGTTGCGAAATTGGAGGGACATCCGGTGCTAATTTTATCGGTTGTTTCTTTTGCAGATTAAAATAAAGACCAACATTAATTCTGCATATTTCGAATAGCAGATCAGGATTCGTAATGTTCCTGGAAAAAACCAGCTGAATCTGTCCTTTGACCGATTTTAATCCTCCCCGGAAAGTAAATGCAGGCTCAAACAGCCAGGAAGTGTGGTTCTGTTTGAGATCATTCAGTTCCTGTAAATGATATACTGAGTTGTATATGCTTACCTGGCTTAAGTTTAAATTGCTGATCCGGAAGGAAAATGCACCTTCCAGCCCATTAATTTTTATTCCGATATCGGGCTGAATGAATAATTTCGAAAATGATATGTCAGCCGTGCCATCGGGCACCCTTGTCCAGGAAAACCAACCGTCATATTCGGAGTAAGTGAAAGTATGATGCTGAGATCCCTGTCCATAACCTCCGAATATTTCAAACACGCCTATATCATTGAATGACTTGTAATAACCCATAGCACCTTCAAAATAGCTGGTTTTTGAAAAATCCTTATAATAATCAGTTGAATTATCATTTCCACCTGTCATATAATTAGCCGTCAAGGCTATATGTTCCGGGAAAGAATATCCTGCCTGAAGTTCAAGGCAAGTGTTTACTGCACCTAAACTGCCTGCTATAAGACCGGAGAATTCATTTTTTTCTTTAAATAAAGGGACATTTTGAATGTTGGGTGAATAATAAAAATGAGGAATTGAACAGCCGGGAAATATTACTGAAACCGCCAAAACAAGTAATAGAAAATTTGTTTTCATTTTACCAGTTCCTGAGAAGTAATTGGAGAGATTAAAAAAGAACGACAAAATATTGAAAAGCCTTATAATAACAAAGTTACTAAACTATTACCATGCAAGTCAAATTTATTTTAACCAGAGGATTTCGCTCGGGAAGATAAAGCGGGCAGCAGATTCAGGCCACCGCTCCCATATGATAATCTAAAAACTCTGGAATAAATTTAATTTCCATTTATTTTTCTTTACTTTAATCATCTAATGCTAAAATCATGAAAACGAAACTCTTTTTATTGGTATTTATTTTTGCAGCCTCATGTAGTTGTAGTAATCAGGGGGGGAAGCGAATTCTATCAACAGAGAGAGCCATATACTTATCCCTGACTACTTTAAAAGATAAAAACAGTAAGGGTTATGAATCAATAGATCTGATATATTCCAAATACCCTGAAATTCAAGGTGATTTTAAGACAGCTGCAGCTGAGTTGAAACAAAGATCAGACGAGGTTTTTAATTATATTCAGGATCTGAAAAAAGATCTGATAATTTTCGCTGATGGAGAAGATTCTCCTGCATTATTGGGAAGCAACATCCTTATCTACAAGGTAACTCGTCTGAATAACACCTCTGTACCACGAGATATACTTCTGGGAACTAACGGGGAAGGCAAAGCGTATGCCCTCGAAGCTATATTAAATGATTATAAATCATTTTTGAAAGATATAGCCAAGGATGACCCTGTCATTATAGATAAAATAAATAATGTACTGGATCTGAATAATAAAAAATCAATTAAATCAAATGAAGCAGAAACAACCTGGGTAGATTACAGTTTTAAGAATAAATCTATGGGCGAAGTTCTGATTCTGCTATATAGTCTTCAAAATGATGTAAGAAGTCTGGAATCAGATATTCTTGCATTAATAAATGAAAATTTAGATAAAACCGTAAAATAGGATTCAGGTAATAACTGATTTTATTTTACGACATTTAATTCCGGGGTATTTCCTTTGTTAAGCAATCTACTTCGACTCTTTTGGCAGATACTTAGAAATATATTGTTTTGCAGTAAGTCCATCTGTTATTTCCTGAATCATTATATTCTCATCATGCACTTGAATTATACTTGCATATTGCATGTACTTTCTCTTATAGTATATACTTCTTTTATTAGCTTTTTCACCAACTTCCGCAAATGTCTTAATTGCCTCAAGATGTTTTTTTACCATATCAGTTTTAGACCCAATCTCAACTGCATTTGTTATTTCCTTATCTATCCTCAATGACTTATGTTCCGGCATTTTTGCCGCAAAACCCTCATCCCTGGTTTTACGTAAACTATCAGCCTTAATCCTTTGATCCTTAATAACTAAGTTTGCCCGAGCAATAAGACTATCACATTCTGATTTCATTTCTGAATACCTTTTTGCTTCTTTTAAGTCTCTTCCACAACCCACAGATAGTATCAGAATCAAAATAATTAATCTTATTCCTGTCTTTTGCATAATTTATGGTTTGTATATATAGAATACAATTGAATATATTTCTTACAATCTCGATATGTAGTCAAAACTACACTGTGTCCACACCAAAATTACATTTATTTGCATATTTAAGATAATCTTTCGTAATTTGATTTGCGTCATTTCCTGCAATTAGATTTTAGCACAAAAGCAGCGAGACATGTTTATTCCACTTTAGGGAATGCCATTTTTTCATTAGAAAAAATGTAACTTTGATAATATCCTAATTATCGTACTTTTTATAAATGAAAACACAAACCACGACAATTAAGGCAATTTCAATAATATTAGCGAGTGCTATATTATCTTCAAGTTGTGCCAGCACAACAATGATTCAATCAACTCCAACTGGTGCAAAAGTATATATTGATGGTCAATCAGTAGGTACAACACCTTATACTCACAGTGATACAAAAATTCTTGGTAGCACAACAACTGTTAAGTTAGAAAAAGATGGTTATGAAACTTTGAATACTTTTTTTTCAAGAAACGAACAAGCTGATATTGGTGCAATTATTGGTGGATTGCTTATATGGATACCATTTTTATGGACGATGAAGTATAATCCAACTCATACTTATGAATTAGTTCCTGCTATTGTTAATCAGCAAACGACCGACAAAACTCTTCAACTACAAAATCCAAATCCAATAAATACTAAATCAAAAGCTGACAGACTTCGTGAATTAAAACAACTTCTTGAAGACAAAATTTTAACTCAAGAAGAATTCGAAAAAGAAAAAGCAAAAATATTAGCAGAAGAGAATAAATAAACATTGTTTAATATTGAGTGGAAGATTCGGTTCAAATTTCTAAAGAATGAGAAAATATGACGTTAAAATAATTATTCGATTTTGCAATTTTTTATTAGATATGTTTGCAATTTCCTTTTTGACAATTATTACCATTTTAATCTTAAAAGGATTTCTTCAATCATTCCAAGATTATAGTTTAAGAAACAATAGGATTATTACTTTTATTTTATATTTCTTATACTACTTCATTTTTGAATCATCTTTGTCAACCACCCTTGGTAAATTGATAACAAAAACAAAAGTTGTTGATCAAATTTCTTTATCCAAACCATCTCTACTGAAAATAATATTACGAACACTGTGTAGATTTATTCCTTTTGAGGGCATAGCCATTTTTTTCTCCGAAAAAAATAGACCATTACATGATATAATATCTAGGACTACTGTAATATATAATTGTTGATTTTCAATTAATTAACTAATTTAACTCTTAACGTAATGAAAAAATCTAAAATTCAAATCTTAGCATTATTTTTTTTATTAATAGTTGTGCTTCCTTCGTGTGCTACTATTTTTGGAGGTCCAGTTTCTTCATGTTAAAAGACAAAACCAGCAGTAGGGCAGACATCAAGAGAAGTACGTGTTGGTGCTTTGGTCGCTGACATTTTACTTTTTTGGCCTTCTGTAATTGTTGATTTTGCAACAAGCGCAATATATAAACCATGCAGATAGAAAAATTATAGCATTACAGTAGTCCTTTATTTTATTAATCACAATAGGTGCCAGAGACCCTCTTCAACTTTTCAATTTCTTCAACTCTTTCTGACCCACCCCTTCCCTCCCGCAAAGCGGGGGAATTCTTATTAATTCTTTTGTCTTTTTCCTTTTGTCTTTTATCTTCATTTTCATATATTTGATACTGCGTTTCCTATTGTGCTAATAAACTTGGAACTATGTTAGTAAGAACATTTGCCAGTGCCGTAACAGGTATTGAAGCAGTGACAGTTACCGTTGAGGTAAATGTGTCTCAGGGTATCCGTTTTTTCCTTGTCGGCCTGCCCGACAGTGCAGTAAAAGAGAGCCAGCAAAGAATAGAGTCGGCTTTTCGCTCCCTCGGCTTCCACTGGCCCGGGAAGCAGGTTGTCATCAACATGGCACCTGCAGATATCCGGAAAGAGGGCTCATCATACGATCTGCCTCTTGCTGTCGGTATTCTTGCTGCTGACGAACGGGTGATTAAGGGAGAAACAGAATCGTACGTAATAATGGGAGAATTGTCTCTTGACGGAACTTTGCAGCCCGTTAAAGGCATTTTGCCAATCGCATTGAGAGCAAGAGAAGAAAAATTCAAGGGGATGATTGTGCCAGCTAAAAATGCCCGTGAGGCAGCGGTTGTTAATGGACTTGATGTTTATGGACTCGAGGCTCTGGGTGATGTGGTTGATTTCTTTAACGGAACAAGGAAATTTGAACCTGTAAGGATAAACCTTGATGAAATCTTTGCAGGTGAGGCTAATAAATATGATGTCGATTTCTCTGATGTCAGGGGGCAGGAAAGCGTCAAAAGAGCGCTTGAAGTGGCAGCGGCAGGGCACCATAATCTAATTATGATCGGCCCTCCTGGTTCAGGAAAGACCATGCTGGCAAAACGGCTGAGCACCATAATGCCTCCCCTTACCCTTGAAGAGGCTCTTGAAACAACCAAAATTCATTCTGTGGCTGGCAAGATTGACGATCATAATCCACTTATGACCAGGAGGCCTTTCAGGTCACCGCATCATACAATTTCTGATGTAGCCCTTGTCGGCGGAGGTACATTTCCCCAGCCGGGAGAGATATCACTTGCCCATAACGGTGTCCTTTTTCTTGATGAGCTTCCTGAATTCAAACGAACAGTTCTTGAAGTAATGCGGCAACCCCTTGAAGACAGGGTAATCACAATTTCCAGGGCAAAATCTACAGTGGACTATCCTGCAAGTTTTATGCTCATTGCGAGCATGAATCCCTGTCCCTGCGGCTTTCATAACCATCCGGAAAAAGAGTGCATGTGTTCTCCCGGCATGGTGCAGAAGTATCTTAACAGGATTTCCGGACCGCTTCTCGACAGGATTGATATTCATATAGAGGTAGTTCCGGTCAAATACGATAAACTAACTGATGCAGGGAAAATTGAAAAATCTACCGAAGTGCGTGAACGTGTTATAAAGGCAAGGATGATACAGACAAAGCGTTTTGAATCGGTTAAGGGTATTTATTCAAATGCGCAGATGACCCCTTCAATGCAGAGGAAATTCTGCCAGCTTGATGAAGCAGGAGGAAGGCTTCTGAAAATAGCAATGGAGCTTCGGGGGCTCTCTGCAAGGGCATATGACAGGATATTGAAAGTGTCGAGGACTATTGCAGATCTCGCCGGATCTGAAAATATTTCTGCTGAACATATTTCTGAGGCTATTAATTACCGCAATCTCGACAGGGAGGGATGGGCCGGATAGGTATCGTCTATGTTCGACTTCGCTCACATAGACGATCCAGATCAGCTGGTTCTCTACCCTGGAAAATTAATTGATATTTATCTTGATGAAATGCATGTATGTGTATATACTGGAATGCTCTGATGATTCATTTTATATAGGCGTTACAAATAATGTTGGAAGAAGATTTATTGAGCATTCTTCGGGATTGCATGAGAAGGCGTATACATTTAGTCGGAGACCTTTGAAACTGGTTTACTGCAGACAATTTACAAGCCCAATTAAAGCAATAGAATATGAAAAGCAAATTAAAGGATGGACTCGTGCAAAAAAAATAGCGCTGATAAATTGTAATTATGATCAACTGCACTATTTAGCTGAATGTAAGAATAAGACCACTCATAAAAATTTTAACGGGTCAAAGTGAGCGAAGCCGAACGAAGACCCGGAGAATGAGGCTTCGTGCTCTTAGTGCGTACTTTGTGTTCTTTGTGGTTAAAAATAATCTGCAAGTTCAGCTAACTTAAATATGATCCAGTATATCCATGATTTCCTTTCTTTTTGAAGAAAGGTCAGTAACAAGGTTTTTGTTAGTTATTGATTTAATCTGGAACATAAGTGTATGCATGCGCTCCCGGAATATTTCCTGGTAATAGAGAACCAGGTATCCGGCCGGAAGGACGAGCAGGGCCAGGAGAAGCCCTTTCCATCCTGCAAAAATGACAGCCAGTATAACCAGCAAAGGGAAGTATATAAGATAGAGGACAGTTCCAGAGCTCACATATACGGAGCTGTAATGACGGCGGTCCCTGATAAGCTTATCGCAAATATATTTGGGAACGAGAAATGGGATCAGGTTTGAAATGTACCCTGCAAGAAAGATGGGTGCCCCTGCAATGATAGCAAAATATCTTAACCCCCCCCAGTCAAGCCTTCTTGCAAAATTTTCATCGCGGAGATGAGCAGAAGAGAGCTTCTCAGTATAGGTTTTAACTTTACTCTTCAATGTTTCGAGATCTTCTTTTGATGTTTTTGCCAGGTAATTGATCTTATCAGCAAGCGTTTTTTCCATTGTCCTTCTGTCATCAGTATCAAAACGCCACTGGAAAAAAGGAAGAACCATGTTGTGCCGCTCCATAATAAACAGGTTTTCAGCAATCCAGTCATTAGCCTTATCTTCAATTATGATGACTTCCTTCAGGAGGCTTTCATTGCACTTCTGAGTAAAGGCAAGAAGAGCTTTTGCGGGATTTTCCCTGTAGATATCTTTCAATTCCTTTATGCTGAAAGGATCTGAAAAATTGATCATAACCTCCTTGCGAAATTTGTCGGGATAGGTATAATTAATTCCAACCGGAACGATGTTTACATCTACGCCGAATTTCTCTTCCGCTCCAAAAGCTATGCGCGCTGTTCCTTTTCTTAGCTTCTGGAGACGCTTTTCCTGGACACATATTCCCTCTGAAAACATAATAAGGTTACCGTTCTTGCGAAGTATTTCATATATACCGGCAAATGATTCAAGATTTTTATGGACATTTTCCAGACCCTCTTCAATTCTGTAAACCGGCGACACATTAAGCTCCCTGAGGCAGAACCTTGCAAATGGTTTTTTGAACATGTCGGCACGCATGGTAAAATATATTGGCTGGGGCAGGTAAGAGCCGACAAGGATGCCATCCATAAATGAATTCTGGTGATTGCCGACAAAAAGCAATGGTTTTTCAAGCGGGACTTTTTTCAGGTTAGAATAAAAGATGCGCCTGAAAAATACCCTGAATGTAAAAGGAGGTAAAATATATTTCAAAAGCCTGGAAAACACTATTTAACCCTGTTTTTATCCTCTGATTAAACTAACAAGTTATCAATAAAAAATTAATGATAAAATAAGTATTAAGTCTTATTCTGGAGGTCTATTTACGAAGGTGAGCAGATAGATCATTTTAATTAAAATGTGTTGTTAATCAGCAGGATAGGCTCTTTTTATTTTCAATTTCATAGTTTACTTTGCAGAGTTATTAAATTTTGTTAATTTTATCTTTTTAAAACCTACCTGATCTTCTTTGCATGGATCTCATAAGCAGGATTCGCGATAAAATGATGCAGGAACGCCTTATGTTCGTATACCGGGGCGTTGTAACAAATGAGAATTCCGTTCCTCTCCTTATGCTGCTGGAAAAAGAGATGGAGAATTCGGAATTTGGATTTGTCGGGAGAAAAAGAGTTTTTATGTTCGTCCTGGAGAGCCTCCAGAATGTTACAAGGCACAGTGATGGCAGCGAACATGCAGGTATGTCGCTGGTTGTTTATTCCAAAGTAAACGGAGGATATATAGTTACTACGGGTAATGTAATCTCAACTTCAAATATTGATGATCTTAAAAAACGCCTTGATGAGATAAATCATCTGGAAACCGGTGAACTCAGAAGCGTTTACAGGCAAATGCTGAGCAATTCTGAGTTCAGCAGTAAGGGCGGTGCCGGTCTGGGGCTTATTGAGATGGCTAAAAAAACCGGGAATAAGCTTGATTATGATTTCATGCAGCTTGATAGCGAGCATTCATATTTTATATTAAGCAAAACAGTTGATTCAGAAGGGATCGGGGTCCATTACAATACGCCGGAAAAACCATTCAGCGGCGAAAATATGTCTCAGCTTGAAAGACTTATGGCCGAGAACAACATTTACCTTTTATGGTCAGGGCACATAACTCCTGATGTAGGGAAAGAAGTTCTTTCATTTACTGAAACCAAGCTCACCGAAGATGATGTCGAAACAAATCAGAAACGACGGGTTTTCAGTATCCTTGTTGAGATAATCGAGAATGTGGCAAAATACAGTCCCGGCCGTGATCCTGAAGAGAAATTCGGAATGCCGATTGCCATGATAAGGTTTGGGGATAGGACTTATACTATTACCACTGGTAATCTGGTAAAAAATGAAAAGGTTGATCAACTGAAGGATACCCTTGATAAAATAAACAGTTACGACAAGGCAGGATTAAAGGGATTATTCAGGAAATCACTCTCGGAACAGAACAACAGCAGTGACGGAACCGGAAATATGGGATTCATTGACATGGCACGGAAATCGGGAAGCAAGCTGGTCTATCAATTCGAAAAACTGAATGACTCATATTCGTATTATACCCTTTCGGTTAAGGTAGGAGAGAAAGTTGATTAATCTGCCAGCCTGAAAGCAAGTTCACTTCCATCCCATACAGCATAGTTGCTATGTTTTATCCAGTCCCCAAGAAAAATTATCTCAGCCCCGTTCTTTAGCTTATATGTCGTTGCCAGGTGGCGATGTCCAAAAACAAAATAATCGATCTTTTCATCTTCGGGAAATGAAAGCGCATACCTGATAAGATCCTCTTTTTCTTCTCCCATGAATTCTTTTGTTATCCCTTTTCCAAGTCTTGAGTTCAGGGACCATTTAAGCCCGAATCCAACTCCTATTGATGGATGCATAGCAGAATAGAGCACTCGCAATGGCTTACAATGGAATATTTTCAGGAGAATTTTAAAGCCGGGGTCTTTTATCCCAAGACCTTCTCCATGAGCAAGATGAAACTTTTTGCCGTTAAAGGACGTAGTCAGCGGGCTTGTATGAATTGTAAGCCCGCATTCTATTGACAGATAATCACCGACCCACATATCATGGTTCCCGGTAAAAAAATGCACGGGAATTCCGGAATCAGTTATTGATGAGAGAGTGCCTAAAAAGCGGGTGAATCCTTTTGGGACAACAAGCTTATATTCCCACCAGAAATCAAAAATATCTCCAAGAAGCCAGATCTCCCTTGCATCGGCCGCAGCTTTTACAAGCCATGTCACTACCTTCTTCTCGCGCTCAATGGCCGGGCTCCCGGCATTAAGTCCAAGATGAAAATCAGAAGCGAAATATATCTTACCCCGGTCAATCAATTTTGATACTATTTACTGAATAACTGGGTGAGTTTGATCTTCAGGTTATTACCATGAAGGTTAGAGGCAATTATAGCACCTTTCGGATCGAAAAGATAATTTGCCGGAAGCGCTTTTACATTGAAAAGTCTTGCAAATTTAGGATCAGCTGGATTATCCTCTCTGGTATTTATCCATGGTAGATCATCAAACTTTACTTCTGTACGCCAAGCCGATTCTTCTTTGTCAAGGTTGATCTGGTAAATTTCAAAGCCTTTTGCATGATATTGCCGGTAGTATTCCTTCAGCTGAAGATTTTCGACAATGCAATCCCTTGATTCAGACGACCAGAAATCGAGAAGAACATATTTGCCTTTAAGTGATGAAAGAGTAATCCTTTTCCCATTCAAGTCGATTAAAGAAGGATCAAGTTTTGTCTCAGGGATTGACTGGCTTAACTGGTTCAGCTGGCTGGCATAGAGCTGGTTCAGTTCCTTTCCAAAATCATTTATCAAAGCTTTTGTGTGTTTCGATTCGGGAAAATATCGTTTCAGTGAGTCAGAAGCAATCTTCAGGTATTGCAGATCGTGTGCGTCGTATAACACATACATGTTTTCATTGATTTTCTGGTAAATGGCTTTAATGGTTGCAAGAGACCTGGTATTCTGAATAATAAAAACAATATTGAACTTGCGCTGTTCTTTAATAATCCTGAGATACTCCTGTTCAAGAAGACTCTTCTTTGAATCAAACCCTGGCTCCTTTGATGCCTTATCATAAATATTTGAAAGTGAATCAAGGGAATTCTTGGTCCTGATAAGCTTATTGTCAAGTAACCTCACCTGTTCAGAGCCTTCTGATCCGCTGACAGTATAGTCGTTGTACAGATAATCGCCTTTAAAGGAGAGCTCTATTTTCTCACCGGGAGAGGCAAGGAGAGTCACAAAATCTTTTGAAGAAAAACCAATTTGGTAATAATCCGGCTCTTTAGATTTTATCCTGATTCTGAAATCCCCCTGCTTATTTAATTTGGATGAGTCTATAAGGGAAATTGCATTTATGTCAACCCTGCTTACGTAGATATATTTTTGTTTAACGTTTTTAATATGGCCATTTACAAGAAACGAATCATTTTTTTTACAGCTTATTGTAAAAATTACCAGGATCAGCAGTACCAGAGATTTTTTCATGAAGAATATAGTTGGGATATCTATTATTGTTGATTTTTGTTTTTAAAAAGTTCGGCAAGCTTGGTCTGGAGCTTCTCTCCTCTCAGGTTTGATGCTATTATCCTGCCCTCACGGTCGAGAAGGAAATTTGCCGGAATTGATTCAATCCGGTATGTCGTGACAACAGGTGAATTCCAGTATTTGACATCGCTGACATGAATCCATTTTTCAAGATGATCGTCCTTTATTCCCTTGATCCATTCCTCCCTGGTCTTATCAAGTGATACCTGGTAGATCTCGAACCCCTGCCTGTGCCAGAGATTATAGGCTTTAACCAGGTTTGGATTTTCGGTTCTGCATGGAGAACACCACGAAGCCCAGAAATCAAGCAGTACAATATTGCCTCTTGTCGATGAAAGGTTTATCGTATCGCCCTCCGGAGTAGGCAGGGATATTTCCGGAGCTTCTGAATTTTCTCCGGATACCGGGGCGATCTCTTTCCCTGGAGCTGTGACAGTAGTCATTTCCTGAACCTGTTCGTGAAGCGATTTGACTGGCTCGTAGTTAGGATAGTTAAAAGAAAGAGAAGAATCGACCTTCTGGAAATATCTCAGGTCCTTTTCGGGGTGAAGTATATATTCGCCCGGAGCTACCTGCTGGTATAATGCAACAAGACTCACAAGGGAATTAAGATTCTGGTCAATGTACGTCTTAGTATATGAATTTATATCTGTAAGATAATTCTGGGCAATGTTGTCAAGACTGTCCATTACCATGGGCAGTTCCGGAGTACCCAGGTTTTTCAGGTAGATCCCTCGTAATCCGCTGAGTTCCCTTATTGTCTGCCTGAGTTTCATGTTATATTCTGCCATTAGTTCGGTTCCTTTTGAACCGGAAATCGAAATCGGGTAATTTAAGGAATCAAAATAGGCTTTCAGACTCATTTTCTGGCCAGGTTCAAGGAGCATGGTAAGGAAATTAGTCTGATCCGTTTTAAGAAGGTAAAATGAAGAAGACTCGATCTTCCTGGAAAAGGAAAATGCACCCTCTCCTGAAACTGCAACTGAATCAACGGTTATAAGATCATTTGATCTCAGTTCATCGAGATAAATTAATTCTCCTTTTACCGGATTCAAAAGTTTGCCGTTTATTTCAATATTATTATTTTTACAGCCTGTAAGAACCACAGCAGCAATAAGAAATAAACCAATGTTTTTATACATCAAAAGGAGTATTTAATACTTATATTTTTAAATATTTGAAATGCAAAGTTATTCTTTTTTTTGTCCGTCAGCTATCCTGTAAAAATTAATAATTTGCTGGTCAGGGAGAGCCAGTTTGGATTGTTGAAAAAAAACTGGTATCTTAAATGACTTTTTTATTTCAGAAAATAGAGGTAAATGTATGAGTTATATTAAGTTTGAAAAAGGACAAATCGTCAACCTGGAATTTTCGCTTGGGAGAGAAATTCTCAGGACAAACAGGGCAGGATCCTATGCTTCAACGACTATTGTCGAGTGCAATACCCGCAAGTATCATGGACTTCTGGTATGCCCTGTTGATGAACTTGGAGGAGGCAGGTATGTTCTTCTCTCCTCGCTCGATGTAACCGTAGTTAATGACGACAAGAGCTTCAATATAGGGATCAGGAAGTACAAAGGCGATTATTTTAGTCCCAAGGGGCATAAGTATATAGAAGATTTTGAAACTGAATCTATCCCGATAAGTATCTTCAGGGTTGGAAATGTTATACTGAAGATGGAGCGGCTTCTGGTTCATTATGAAGAGCAGCTCCTGGTAAGGTATACAATTCTTGAAGCCTCAGAAGCAATGAAACTTCAGGTACGCCCGTTCCTTGCCTTCAGGAGCATTCACCAGCTGACTCATGCAAACCTTGCTGCCAATACCAAAGCAGATCCTATAAAGAACGGGATCAAATCAAAAATGTATGATGGTTTCCCATACCTGCACATGCAGTTCTCGACAAATGCCGAATTCATTCATGTGCCTGACTGGTACCGGGGAGTTGAATACCTTGAAGAGCAGAGAAGGGGTTATGATTATTCCGAAGACCTGTTTTCTCCCGGCTTCTTTGAATTGAAGGCTAAAAAAGGAGACAGCATTGTATTTTCAGCTTCAACTCATGAAGAAAAACCATCAGGGTTTAAGGCAAAGTTCACAAAAACTGTTGCCGGCAAAATTCCCCGCGACAGCTTCATTGACTGTCTGAGGAATGCAGCCCAGCAATTTGTGGAGAAAAGGAGCGGAGAGACATTGATAATTGCAGGGTATCCATGGTTTGGCTCATGGGGAAGAGACACGTTCATCTCTCTTCCTGGTCTTGCGCTCGCCCGTCACAATCTTGACCTTTACCGTGATGTTCTCGATACCCAGGTAAACAGGATGAAGGACGGTTTGTTCCCAAATATGGGGACAGGCGGTAATTACGCTTTCAACTCTGTCGATGCGCCTTTATGGTTCTTCTGGGCCCTACAACAATATTCTGCCAAAGGAGGGTCAGATTGTATCGAAAGATACGGAGCAGCTGCCAAATCAGTAGTTTATGCATATAAGAATGGCACGGCATTCAATATCCAGATGAGAGAAAACGGGCTTATCTATGCCGGAGCACCCGGAAAATCACTGACATGGATGGATGCTGTTGTAAATGGAGTTCCGGTTACGCAAAGAAGAGGTTATGCCGTGGAGATTAATGCACTATGGTACAACGCAATCTGCTTTGCTCTTGAAATTGCAAAAACAGAAAAAGATAAAAAGTTTATTCAGGAATTTGGACATCTTCCGGAATTGATAAAAAAATCATTCATTGATCTGTTCTGGAATGATAAAGTAGGATATCTCGCCGATTATGTTAACGATGAAGAGGGAAAGAACTTCTTTGTCAGACCAAATATGGTTATAGCGGTTTCTCTCCCATTTTCGATGCTGGATCACGAGCAGATGAAAAAAATTCTTGATGTCGCAGACAAAGAACTTGTTACGCCCAGAGGACTTAGGACACTTTCTCCCGGGAATAAACTTTATAAGGGGACTTATTGCGGTAATCAGGAAGAGAGAGACAAAGCATATCACCAGGGAACAGTTTGGCCATGGCTCTTTGGACCATTTTGTGAGGGATGGCTTAAGGTTTATGGAAACCAGGGCGTTCAGAAAATCAGGAGACTGATCTATGGGCTCGAAGAAGTAATGAGCGAGCACGGCATAACAACCCTTTCAGAAATTCATGACGGCGATCCGCCTCATGCTCCAAGAGGTGCAATATCACAGGCATGGAGTGTGGGCGAGGTTCTCAGAATTATTGACTTGCTTGAAAATAAATATTCAGATTAATATTACAGGAAAGATATGCGTGTGCTAATGTTTGGGTGGGAATTTCCGCCACATATTTCCGGCGGATTAGGGACGGCCAGTTACGGGCTCACTAAGGGCATGGCAAGCATGGACGACCTGGAGGTCATTTTTGTAGTACCAAAAGCCTGGGGTGATGAAGACCAGAGCATGGTCAGACTGATCGGTGCCAACAAGGTACCTGTAGCATACAAGAAAATTTATTACAAGGGAACCCGCACTTCAATTGAAAAGATTGAAGTCTATTCCAAAATTGTGCCATACACTGACCCTGAAGATTTTTGGAAACGGGTCAGATCTGAAGTTTACGGCCACAGACTTTTTGTACAAACCAACAATACAGGAATGGTCGATTTCTCAGGAAGGTACGACCATAACCTTCTTGATGAGATCTATAAATACTCAATAGTTGCATCAATCATCGCAGAGGAAAATGATTTCGATGTTATTCATGCACATGACTGGCTGGCTTACCCGGCAGGAATCGCTGCAATGGAAGTATCGGGGAAACCTCTTGTAATACATGTGCATGCGACAGACTTTGACAGGAGCGGTGGCAATGTAAACCCCGAGGTTTACAAGATCGAAAAGAAAGGAATGGATGCTGCATCCAAAATAATTACCGTGAGCAATCTTACCAGGGATATAGTCATAAATAAATATAATATTAATCCCGAAAAGGTCGAAACTGTTTATAATGCGGTCGAGCATGTTGAACTCACCGAAAACATAGTTGTAAATAAAGGATTTGATGAAAAGGTTGTGACATTTTTAGGAAGGATAACGCTTCAGAAAGGACCAGAGTATTTTATTGAGGCTGCTTATAAGGTATTGAAGGTGATGGACAATGTCAGATTCGTTATGGCAGGTTCGGGAGATATGATGGAAAGAATGATGCGACGTGCTGCATCACTTAGAATTACCGACCGGTTCCATTTTACAGGATTCCTGAAAGGGATGGATGTTTATACCATGCTGGCAATGAGTGATGTCTATATAATGCCTTCGGTATCAGAGCCATTCGGAATTTCACCTCTCGAAGCCATGCAATCGAATGTTCCGGTAATAATTAGCAAACAATCAGGAGTCGCAGAAATCCTGACTCATGCAGTCAAGACCGACTTCTGGGATATTGATGCCATGGCCGATGCCATTTATGGAATCCTTAACTATCCCGCTCTTGCAAGTATGTTCATAAAGAACGGCAAGGAGGAGGTAGTAAGGCTGAAATGGGATAATTCGGCAAAACATGTCAGGGATATATATGAAAGAGTTATTTGGCATAAATAGTACTAGGATATGAGTACATCGGGTAAAAAAGCAATCTGTTTGTATTTCCAGGTTCATCAGCCCTTCAGGCTTAAACGCTATCGGTTTTTTGACCTTGGGAATGATCATTATTATTATGATGATTTTTCGAATGAATCCATAATGAGGAAAGTTGCAGGCAAATGCTATCTTCCTGCCAACAAGATAATCCTTGATCTTATCCAGAAAAATAAGGGAAAGTTTAAGGTGACTTTTTCAATTTCAGGAATCGCAATAAACCAGTTCCGGCTTTATGCACCCGAAGTTCTTGATTCATTCAGGCAGATAGCAGAAACGGGAATGGCAGAATTCCTTGCTGAAACAGATTCCCATTCACTTGCCTCACTTAAGAACCGTACCGTATTTGAGCAACAGGTCGAGATACACAAGGAAATGATGAAGAATTTCCTTGGAGTTGAACCCACCTCATTCCGCAATACGGAGCTGATTTATTCAGACCAGATAGGGTCGTGGGTTGCAGATATGGGATACAAATCGATCCTTACTGAAGGAGCAAAGCATGTTCTTGGATGGAAGAGTCCAAATTTTTTGTACTGTAATGCTATAAATCCAAGGCTCAAGGTTTTGCTCAGGAATTTTGTCCTCAGCGATGATATAGCATTCAGATTCTCAAACAGGCAGTGGAGCGCATGGCCGCTGACTGCAGAAAAGTATGCATCATGGCTTAACAAGCTTGCTCCCAGCAGCGAGCTTGTGAATATATTTCTCGATTATGAGACATTCGGTGAGCATAACTGGAAAGAGACCGGAATATTTGATTTTCTCCAGCATCTTCCGGGAGCAGTGCTGAAAAAGACCCCTTTTAAATTCATGACGCCATCTGAAGTTGCTGATACGCTTCAACCGGTTTCGGCAATAAGTGTTCCATCTCCAATATCATGGGCAGACGAAGAACGCGATATAACTGCCTGGCTGGGTAATGAGCTGCAGACTGCTGCTTTCGAAAAACTCTATTCCCTCTCCGAGAAAGTCAAAAAGTGCAACGATGAAAAAATGAACAAGGACTGGGAATACCTGCAATCAAGCGATCATTTTTACTACATGGCGACCAAATTCTTTTCCGATGGTGCCGTTCATGCATATTTTAACCCTTATGAGACTCCATATGATGCTTTTATGAATTATATGAACGTATTGAGCGATTTTGAGATAAGGGTTAAAAGATGCTTCCCTGATACCGATGAACAGGTTAAGATATCAAAACTCGAGGAAGTGATCAGGGAAAAGGATGAAATAATCGAAAAGCAGGCCACAGAAATAGTTAAGCTTGGAAAGAAACAGTCACGAAAACAGGACAAAAAAATTGAATCAGCTATAAAAGAACCCGGAACATCGCTGAAAGAGCTGGCTGCCAGGATTACAGAAAATGCTCTTAAAAAGCAATCAACAAGTAAAACTGCTGCTCCTGCAAAAAAAACAAGAAGTTCTGTCAAAAAAACTGCTCCAAAAAAAGTCGTGAAAAAGATTACGGTCAGGAAAACCGCTGTGAAGAAAACCACCAAAACGGGGAATAAAAAATAATTACAGAAAACAAGAAATATTTTTATAAATGTCTGAAATTAAGGTTGAATTTATTTTTGAAACCAGTTGGGAGGTTTGCAATAAGGTTGGCGGAATACATACTGTAATATCTACAAAGGCTCTAAATATTGTTGAGGAACTTGGAGATAATTATATTCTTATCGGTCCTGATGTATGGAGAGAAGATGTCAAGAATCCTGAATTTATTGCCGACGAATCCCTTTTCGTCGAATGGAAAGGCAGGGCTGTATCTGAAGGTCTCCAAGTAAAGACCGGCAGATGGAACATTGCAGGGAAGCCTATTGTGATCCTGATAGATTTCACACCTTATTTCGGCCAGCAAAATGAGATATTTGCGAAATTCTGGGAAACTTATAAGCTTGACAGTATTTCGGGACAGTGGGATTATTTAGAGCCTGCTCTTTTTGGATATGCTGCCGGGAAACTTATTGAAAGTTTCACCACGTTTTACCATGAACACTCCAATATTATTGCGCAGTTTCATGAGTGGATGACAGGAACAGGTATCCTCTACCTGAAAAAACAGGCTCCCTGGGTTGCCACCTCATTTACGACACATGCCACGGTGCTCGGAAGGTGCATAGCCGGAAACAACAGGCCCCTTTATGGCAAGATGAAAGAATATGTTCCTGCCCAGGTGGCACGCGAATTCAATGTCGTGTCAAAGCAGTCTCTCGAAAAAATATCAGCGGCTGAAGCCGATGTATTCACCACTGTAAGTGAGATCACATCAAGAGAGTGCAGCCATTTTCTTGGGAAGGATATTGATATTGTCACGCCGAATGGTTTTGAAGATTCATTTGTCCCCGGTAACAATGAATTCGGTGCCAAAAGGAGTGCGGCAAGGGATAAGCTGAGAACTGTTGCAGAAGCCGTTCTCGGTTATAAGATTTCTGATAATGCAATCCTTATTGCCAACAGCGGAAGGTATGAGTTCAGAAACAAGGGTGTTGATATCTTTATAGATTCACTGGGAGAACTGTGCAAGAAGGATAAAGTTCAGAAGGAATGCATTGCTTTCATTCTTATGCCTGCCTACCATAAGGGCCCGCGGCAGGATATCATTGATTTTCTTTATAATAAAGGAGCTGCAAATAGTGGCGATCGCTTCCTGACCCATAGCCTTCACTATCCGTCTACCGACCCTATTTTACAGCGTATTGCAGCAAATAATCTGAATAACGACCAGAAATCGCAGGTCAAAATAATTTTTGTACCATCATACCTGAATGGCAACGACGGCATTTTCAATATGCCATACTTTGATCTGTTGATCGGGTTCGATCTGACTATATTCCCTTCGTATTATGAGCCATGGGGATATACACCTCTTGAAAGCCTGATGTTCTCAATTCCAACCATAACAACATCATTGTCGGGATTCGGACTCTGGGTAAGGGAATATTTTAAAGAACCCGGTAATGGAATTGCAGTTATTGAAAGGACTGATGATAATCAGAGCAAAGTCGTATCGGATATAAGGGATTTCATATCCATGTTCATCGGGTTAAGCGATGAAGATATCGCTGAGGCAAGGAAAAAGGCTCACGAGATATCACGCATAGCGATGTGGGACTCTCTGGTTCAGTACTATTTTACCGCTTACGATAAGGCTCTTTTTAACAGCAGTGAGAGAAGAGAGGAACCAAGGGAGTTTGTAAGATTTGTCGAAGCTCCAGGGCTCCAGGTACGAAAACCTCACCAGGTTCCGGTCTGGAAAGATATATATGTTCAGAGTGATGTCCCGGAGAAGCTTGCATCGCTGAAGGAACTTGCAAATAACCTGTGGTGGTCGTGGAACACTAAAGCTGAGGATCTTTTCAAGAGCATGGATCCTTCAATCTGGGAGGAGGTAAAGCACAATCCTAAACTGCTTCTGGAAAAGATTGACTATAAGCGGATGATGATCCTTGAGGATGATGATGAATTTATAGCATCCCTAAATGAAGTATATAAAGCATTTACAGAGTATATAAATCGGCCCGCAGATCCTGAAAAGCCGGCCGTGGCATATTTCAGCATGGAGTTCGGGATTCACCCATGCCTGAAGATTTATTCAGGCGGTCTTGGAATTCTTGCAGGCGATTACCTTAAGGAAGCGAGTGATTCAAATGTCAATATCATCGGAATCGGTCTTCTATACAGGTATGGTTATTTCACTCAAAAGCTGGGACCGAAAGGAGAGCAGCTTGCAATTTATGAAGCCGAAGAATTCTCGAGGATCCCAATAAAACCCATAAAGGATTCCAGTGGCAATCATCTGTCAGTAAGTCTGGCATGGCCAGGCAGAACTGTCAAGATCCGTGTCTGGGAAGCTATGGTAGGCAAGGTAAAGCTTGTACTGCTCGATACTGATTTTGATGATAATACGCCGGAAGACCGTACGATTACCCATTATTTGTATGGCGGAGATATTGAGAACAGGCTTCGCCAGGAGCTTATCCTCGGAATTGGAGGAATAAGGGCCCTGGCAGCTTTGGATATCAAACCAGATCTTTTTCACAGCAACGAAGGTCATTCAGCATTCATAAGCCTTGAGAGACTAAGGACACTTATCGAGGAATATCACCTGACTTTCAGCCAGGCACTTGAGGCTGTCAGGGCTTCAACCCTCTTCACCACTCACACTCCTGTGCCGGCAGGACATGATGCATTTGAAGAAGATCTTCTGAGAAAATACATTTCCCATTATTCCAGCCGCCTCAATATTTCATGGGATGAGCTTATGGCCCTTGGCAGGTGTGAGGGTGATGCCGACAGGAAGTTCAATATGAGCTTTCTGGCTACAAGGATGTCGCAGGAGGTGAACGGGGTAAGCAAGCTTCATGGGGAAGTAAGCCGGGTTATGTTCAACAAGTTATGGCCGGGATATCTCAAGGATGAATTATTCATTGGCTATGTAACCAATGGGGTTCATCATCCTACCTGGATAGCGCCTGAATGGGAAGAGGTATATAAGGATATAACAAAATCAGATAATTTTGATCAGACTGACAGGAGCCTTTGGGAGAGACTCTACAATGTTGATGATAAAAAAATATATGAATTAAAGAAAGGTTTGAAAAGGAACCTCTTCGATAATATACGCAAGAGACTTCAAATTGATATGATAGAGCGGCATGTCAGTCCCCGCACCCTGATGAACATAAGCAGCCATCTTGATGAGAAGGCTCTTACAATTGGATTTGCACGGCGTTTTGCCACCTACAAGAGAGCTTCATTATTATTCAGGGACCTTGACCGGCTTGCCAAAATTGTCAATAATCCGGAGAAGCCTGTACAGTTTATTTATGCCGGGAAGGCACATCCCAATGATGGAGGAGGACAGGACCTTATAAAAAGAGTGCTGGAAGTATCTCAGATGCCACAGTTTACAGGCAAGGTAATATTCCTTGAAAACTATGATATTGAACTTGCTAAATACCTTGTAAGAGGCGTTGACGTCTGGCTGAATACACCAACAAGGCTAATGGAAGCCTCGGGGACAAGCGGCGAAAAAGCCGTAATGAACGGGACTATTCATTTCAGTGTTCTGGATGGCTGGTGGGTTGAAGGTTATCGGGCATTTGCCGGGTGGGCTCTTCCAAAGAAAAGAACCTTCGAGAACCAGGAGCTTCAGGATGATATAGATGCTGAGACAATTTATAATATGCTTGAATTTGAAATAATACCGGCTTACTATTCTTACAATGAAAGCGGAATACCTGTTGAATGGGTAAGCCTTATTAAAAATACAATGATCAAGATTGCCCCGGAATTCACAATGAAAAGGCAACTTGATGATTATTGTGAAAAATATTACTCTAAACTTTTCACCCGAAGCAAATATCTTATTGCCGACAATTTTGAGAAGGCTAAAGAGCTGGCCACGTGGAAGAAGACCATGAAGGATGAGTGGGATACTATAGAGGTGTTGAACTACAGTTTTGAAAAGCCCAGGGAGAATGTATACCATTCAGGGCACGACTACAGGGCCGAGATTGCTCTTAATGTTCATATGATACCGAAGGAAAATGTAGGAGTGGAGTTTATTATCACCTATATGAGCAAGAAGGGCGAGCATGAGTTTGTCGCCAGCAGGGAATTCACACTGGTAAGCAGTAAGGGAAGCAAGTGCCTTTACAGAGCTAACATGGTACCTGAAAATGCAGGTACATTCTTTTATGGTATCCGTATTTATCCAAAGCACAAGGACCTTCCGCACAAGCAGGATTTTTACCTTTTGCGCTGGATAGATTAAATATCGGTAGCTTTTCTGATTGCTTCTCTTTTAAAAACGAGAGCTGTCCTCGACGGCAGATAAATATAAAGGTAGAATGGAACATTTATAGAGTTCCTTTCTGCTTTTTTGACAGAGGTATAAGCAGCTTTTCTGTCGATGCGATCAAATCCTCCAAAATCAGGGTCGTCGGAATCAATAATAATTCTGAATTTGCCTTTCAGCGGAATTCCATAATCAGTGAAAGACTTACTCGGATTAAAATTAAATACGAACAGCAGATCATTTCTCACGAAGGCAATCACCTTATCATAGTTGTTTTCATAAATCCTTTCAATGTAAAGGTTGTCGAGGAGGCTGAATTCATGCTGAAGAGACACCATTTTCCTGTCAAAGGCTGCGAGGAAGCGGTATTTAAGATCATTGTTTTCAGCCAGGCTCCATTGTCTTCGTGCATATTTGAAGTTCCAGTTGTTGCCTGCACGGGGGAAATCGATCCATTCAGGATGGCCGAATTCATTACCCATAAAATTAAGATAACCACCGCCCGCAGTGCTGAATGTAAGCAGCCTGATCATTTTATGAAGTGCTATGCCCCGATCCATCGGAAAACTGTGATACGATTCCGACATGCCGGTATACATTTCAGCATCGAGCATCCTGAAGATGAGGGTTTTGTCGCCAACCAATGCCTGGTCGTGCGACTCACAATATGATATTATCCTTTCTTCAGGCCGGTGCTGGGTAAGCTCATGCATCAGCTTTCCCATATCCCAGTTTTCATCAAGGGTTTCCTTAACCAGCTTGATCCATAAGTCAGGAACACCCATTGATAACCTGAAATCAAATCCAAACCCCTTTTTACCCGTCCCGGCTGCCAGCCCGGGCATTCCACTCATCTCTTCTGCGACTGTTATGGATCCGGGTTTGAATTCGTGAATCATTTTATTTGCCAGGTAGAGGTAGATCAGAGCATCAATATCCTGTCCGCCGTCAAAGTACTCTCCATATGAGGTGAAATTCTTCTCAAGGCCATGATCAAAATATATCATGCTGGTGACACCATCAAACCTGAACCCGTCAAAATGATATTCCTCGAGCCAGTAACGGCAATTTGACAATAGAAAATGGATCACATTATCCTTCCCATAATCAAAGCATAAAGAATCCCAGGCCTTGTGAACTCTCCTCTGATTGGTATGAAAATACTGACCGGGAGAGCCATCAAACAACCCGAGGCCCTCATTCACATTTTTTACCGAATGTGAATGAACAAGATCCATTATAACCCTGAGTCCCGCTTTGTGAGCTGTATCAACTAACTCCTTAAGCTCCTCCGGTGTGCCGAAACGCGACGATGCGGCAAAGAAACTTGAGACATGGTATCCAAATGATCCATAGAACGGATGCTCCTGGATAGCCATCAGCTGAATGGTATTGTAACCTGATTTTGCAATTACAGGAATGACATTCTCGGCGAATTCACGATATGTACCGATTTTTTCTTCCTCAGTCGCCATGCCTACATGGGCTTCATATATAACAGGCGATATGTCCCTGGGGCTGAATTTTTTTAGCTTCCAGGCATATGGTTTTTCAGGGTTCCAGACCTGAGCCGAAAAAATCTTTGTTTTATCATCCTGGACAACCCTGGTTGCATAAGAGGGAATGCGTTCACCTTTCCCGCCCGCCCAGTGAACTGAAAGCTTAAACAGGTCACCATGATTCAGGGTCCCTTGTGGAAGGGTAATCTCCCAGTCGCCGTAAGTATTGATCCTGGACATTTGGTAAGCGGATATCTCTTTCCACCCCGAAAATGTCCCTGTCAGGTAAATATCGGTGGCATTAGGAGCCCATTCCCTGAAAACCCATCCGCCCTCCGTTCTGTGAAGCCCATAATAGTGGTGCCCCATTGCAAAATCAGAGAGGGAACTATTCCCGGCGAGATGTTTTTCCTTCAGTTTACATTTACTGATGCGCTCTTCAATCACACCGGTAAAAGGTTTCAGCCAGGGGTCAACAGTATAAAAATTTACTTCACTCATGCTTTCCGGATTTCAGATAACTCCTATAAAATTACAAAAACAAAATCATTTATCTAAGCATCTGCCAGGTGGCAGCTAATAAGATTAGGATTTTGGTTATCTTTAAATCTCAATAATCATGTCCTGGTTACTCCAAATAAAAATCTGTAAATTATGAAGCTCGCATATATTGGAACTTATCCTCCCCGGGAATGCGGTATTGGTACTTTTACCAGGAACCTTTATAATTCCATGGTAATAAACAATGAAACAATTAAGGATTCAATTGAAGGATTCATTGTAGCCATGAACGATCATGATCAAACCTATAATTATCCGGAAGAAGTCAAATTTACCATAAGGCAGGAGCATCAAAGAGATTATTTATCGGCAGTAAAATTTATTAATCTCAGCGGTGCAGATCTTTGCATACTTGAACATGAATTTGGAATATTTGGCGGACAGGATGGTGTATATATCCTTTCTTTGATCCACAGGCTTGAAATTCCCCTGATTGTGACCCTTCATACAATTATCAAATCTCCATCCTACAACCAAAAAGCAATATTAGTGGAAATATGCAGAATGGCTAATAAAATAGTAGTAATGAGCCATAAAGCGATTGAGTTTCTCACAAGCATTTATAATATTGAAAAGGAGAAAATTGTATTCATTGAACATGGTGTGCCGGATTTTCAGTTTAGCCATGTTCAATCTAAAGAGGAGTTCAATCTCGAAAACAAAAAGGTCCTGCTTACCTTTGGTTTTATTGGCAGGAATAAAGGGATTGAGACGGTAATAAAAGCGTTGCCAAAAGTTATTGAAAAGTATCCGGATGTTTTATATATGGTTTTAGGGAAAACTCATCCTAATGTTCTTCGGTATTCAGGCGAAGAATACCGGAATTATCTTCAACATTTAGTTAAAAGTCTTAACCTGAACGATCATGTTTTTTTTCTGAATGAGTACATTAATCAAAAAGAATTGTTTAAATATTTATCTGCGTCTGATATTTACATTACACCTTACACAAATGAGGCACAGATTACCAGCGGCACACTTTCCTACGCAATAGGTGTGGGGTCTGCAGTTGTTTCAACACCTTACTGGCATGCTTCAGAACTATTGGCGGATGGGAGAGGGAAACTTTTTGACTTTAATGATTCAGATGGTCTTTCTGCTGTTCTTTTGGAACTGTTGGATAACCCGGAGGAATTGAAGAATTTTCGGAAAAAAGCATATGATTATGGTAGAAAAATAACATGGCCTAAGACAGGAGAAAAATATGTTGCAGTAGCTAATAAAATTCTGGAGGATAAGCCAAACGTATTATTAAAAAAAGAAATCACTCTTGATCCGCTTATTCTGCCACCATTTTCACTTGCTCATATTAAAAGGTTAACAGATGATACCGGTATCATCCAACATGCAAATTTTGGTATTCCAAATTTAAAAGAAGGCTACTGTCTTGATGATAATGCACGGGCTTTGCTTATGGTACTGATGGCGTACAGGCAAAAAAAGAATACTCTTGCCCTTGATTTATCTCCCATCTATTTAAGCTATATCAATTATATGCAAAACAAAGATGGGACATTCAGGAATTTTCTCAGTTTCAACCGTAGCTTTCTCGATGAAGCGGGTTCAGAAGATTCTTTCGGAAGGACCATCTGGGCTCTCGGATACCTGCTTGGTAATGCTCCTAATGATGCATATTACCAGACTGGCAGATCTATTTTCTTTAATGCATCTCCCAATTTTGAGAAACTTCAGTCTGTCAGAGGTATTGCCAATACTATAGTGGGCATCAGTTATTACCTCATGGTTAATCCTTCTGATGATTCAATGATAGAAAGATTAAGAAGTCTATCATTTAAATTAATCAAACAATATGAAGAAAACAGTATTGCTGACTGGAAATGGTTCGAACCCCTGTTAGCTTATGATAATGGAATGATACCGCTTGCCCTTTTACATTCGGCATATATCCTTAAGGATAGTAAAATAACCTCGACTGCAATAGAAACCATGAATTTCCTGACAGAGATTACACTTAAGGATGGTTATTTTTCAGCCATTGGCAATGAAAAATGGTATAGCAAAGGAGGCGAACGTTCCCTGTTTGCCCAACAACCGGTGGATACCCTTGCTATGGTATTGATGTATCATCAGGCTTTTCATTTGACACAGGATAAAGAATATCTTACAAAATTATTTGCCTGCTTCATGTGGTTCCTGGGAGAAAATGATCTCAGGATGAATTTGTTTGATTTTGAAACCGAAGGATGTTGCGATGGCTTTGAAAGTTATGGGGTAAACCGTAACCAGGGTGCAGAGAGTTCACTGTCCTATTTGATTTCTCACTTAACAGTGCTTCTGGCATTTGAAGAATTTGAAAAAATAAATTAATGCCAGATGCAGTATCAGAACAATATCAGCTGCAGAACCTGCAATTTCTCCTGTTATTATAATTTTGATTCAGCTGAATAATTTCGTATTATGTCGAAGAAGGGAGTTCTTTTTTCTTCAACACATTTTACAGCATACAGATAAAGCGCAGCACTCCAGGTTTGCCACTCCTGCCCCATGGTTTTGCCATTTTGGGCTTTCAGCCATTCGTTAAATCCAAATTCTAAGTTACCGGAATTGGACTTCTTAATAATATTTGTAAGTGCCACGAGCTTTTCCCCGGCAAGCTCGAACCTTTTGGCAGCAACCAGGGCTGCCACGTAAAGCCCGCAAACAAAAGGCCATATGCCGCCATTGTGGTACTCACCCGGCATATTATATAATTTATAACGGGGCAGCCAGTCAGGATCTTCAGGTTTAATAAAAGGGAAAAAATTAGGAGGCAGATCAACGGCAAGTTCATCACTTTTTGCCATTTCTGCACATTCATCTTCGATCCAGGAAATCATTTTTTCTGCCCGTGAGGGTGATGCGATTCCGGAGAGAATGGCAAGACTGTTACCAAGAAGGTCGAACCGTTCGCTGCTATGAATTTTATATGACCAGAAAGCAAAGTATGGCTTATGTTTTATCACAAAACCCTCATGGACATGGCGTGGCTGTATTCCTCCCGTGATCGTGAACTTCCTCATTTCTTTACACATCAAATTTGCTTTTTCATGCTTACCCAGTAGCCGGAGGTAACTATATACTATCGTATTAACATACAGGCCATAACCAGTCATCCACTGTTCATCGCGCCAATCACTAGTTGGCTGATGAGCAACCAGGTACCGGTCAGAAGGGCTTTGAAACTCCATCCATGTCAGGGCTTTACGAACAGCATCCTGAAGAAAATCATGTTCTCCAGTCACCTTTCTGAATATACCGACACCTAACAAAAATAAAGGAGTTGTATCGCTTGATCCACGGTCTTCCTTGTCATGCACCAGCGAGGGGATATGACCATGGCTGGTCTGATTTGCCGACAGAGTTTTCAGAACCTTCCGTATGCTGTCTAACAGCTTCTGATTCTCAGAAACCCCAATTCCCAATATGGAAAACATCAAATCTCTTGTATAGGGTTCCGGGTATCCCCATCCTGCTGTACGCGGTAGTCCGTGATAAGATCCATGAGCATTGTGAAGCAGCACTTCAATAGCTGCTTTTTGTGCCTCTTTTATTTTCTGCCAGTTTGCTGGTTGCATAAATTTGATAATTTATGTTATTCCCAATCTTTCAGTTATTATCTGTACAAATCGTTTTGCAACCACACGATAATCGAAATATTTAACTACACGCTTTCTTGCGGCTTTGCCCATTTTTTCGCGTAATTCCGGATCAGTCATAAGATCCATTAAATAGTTAGCAATATCATGAACACTTGCACGATAGTCCACTGTCCGTGGATTTTCAAATACAACTTTGTGTTTATTTTTAAAACCAGATTCGTCACCAAGAATCACTTCATTCACGATGATTTTCTGTGCCACATTTGCCAGGAATGCAGTTTTGCCATGTACAAGTGTATCGAGCATTCCCATGGCCTTTATACCTATAACCGGTTTTTCGCAAGCTCCTGCTTCCACTTGCGGCATTCCAAAGCCTTCAAGTCGAGAAGGTGCCGCATATATGTCGCAGGCGCCTATCAGATAAGGCATGAAATTCCGTGAAATTATATTTGTTGCATAAGTAACATTTTTTTCGATCCCTAAGGTTGTCGCCAGTTCGAGATCAGCCAGGTTTTGCAGTTTGGTCCGGGGCTGGGGCCATACTTTACAGACGTATTTCCAATCAGGCGCTTTAGTATCAATTATGGAAAGTGCCTGCATCACCTCCTGTGCGCCTTTAGAAGCAGCATCGCCTCCTACAGTCAGAATCATCAATTGATCACGCGAAATACCCAGCGATTCACGCACGGCCAGAATTTTCGGATCATCTTTATCACAAGGGGCAAAAGCATCAGTATCACAGCCAACGGGTAACACTTCAATAATATCACTATCTATCCCATCGCGGACGTACATCTCTTTTACCCAATTTGATGTTACCAGGATTAATGGAAGTGCATTAAGCACCTCCTGATAGTTTGCAATATAACCATCAGCAACCAGCCATGGTACAGGCTGAACTCCATATCGTTGCGGATGAAGGATCAGATGCGGCGTATGTCCCCAATATCCTACACCAACTACGATATCCGGCTCAAACCATCGATAGTACCATTCCTTCTCCTGAGGTGATTCGAAATTAACCACATGGACATCAATTCCCATTTTAAGAAGTCCCTTGTATAATAATTCTCCCTGGGTCGCAAGTCCTCCGGGGGAAGCAGGGTAGTCGTATAATAATAATACTTTCATGTGATAATAATTTATTTGTTTTGAGTTTTATGGAACTGATCCCTACAAAACGGGGCTCTTTTCATGATAAAACGCCTCCATTATTAAGCCATTTTTGAGCATCGCGAGGATTTGAAAATTGCCAGAATGATTCTGTCTTCGGTGTTGTTACTGCTTCCCAACTGGTTTTTTCAAATCCGTATGTTTCTGTAATTATTCTGTATTTTTTCTGCCAAACCTGTTCAGTAAGTTTATAGCAGGCATCAGCGGTTTTTACAGGTCTTGGATAGTATTTTTTATCACCGTCTTCATAAGCGAAAGTCCAGAGTTCATTTGCATAGACCTTGCCTGCGTGCCAAAGTTTAATAACTGCCTTGCCTGTTTCCTCATGTCTGATATGTCTTGTATATTCACCACCTGGACTATGGGAAATAATCATGTCGAATTGCTTAGAAGGCAATAACTGCAGTATTGTATGCTCCATCTCATTTTCGTCCAGAGGTTTTTGTTCGGGGCCATCGTCCAAATCGCCCATTATTCCGTCAGACCCTAGAATTTGTAACGTTTTTAAGAACCTGGGAGCACGATCTTTATCATTTTTTCTGCAAAGACAGACAATAAACCATTGCCATGACGGATGGCTTAATATGGTTCCGCCGGCCCATAATGTTTCATCGTCGGGATGAGCTACAATAACGGCGACTCTTTTTGATTTTTCTTTTTCACAGCTGCTGCTATTTTGAGTTCTTAAGCTCATTCAGGAGTGCATTTAAATTAACAGTAGCGTAAGTGGATGCGCAGTCTGATATACCATAAGGAATAATCAGATTTCCATTGTGGATAATAGAACCGCAAGAGTAAACGACGTTGGGTACATAACCTTCTCTTTCTTCAGCATTGGGAGACAATAAAGGTGTCTTTAGCCTGCCAATTTCTTTTTCAGGATTATCAAGTTCATATAATGATGCTCCTAATACATATTCCCTCATAGGTCCTACTCCGTGCGTTATAACCAGCCAGCCTTCTTCCGTCTCTAAAGGAGAGCCGCAATTTCCAACCTGTACCAGATCCCAGGGGAATTTTGGTTTCTGAATGAGTTTGGCCTCGCGCCAGATATTTATATTATCTGAACAAGCTATATAATTATTCGCTCCATCAATTCGGCATAACATCGCATATTTACCTTTGATCTTTTTTGGAAACAATGCCATTCCTTTATTCTGAGCAATTTCACCATGAATGGGTAATGATTTGAAACGATAGAAATTTTTAGTTTCAAGTAATTTTGGTAATATGGTCATACCATCATAAGCAGTATAGGTAGCATAATAAGTTACTTCGCCGTCATCTTCTGTGAATTTAACAAAACGTGCATCTTCAATGCCATTTCTTTCAGTTTCGGAGGTTGGGAAAATAACTCTCTCAGAAATTGCCGAATCAAGTGAAAATTCAAGTTCGTAGTGAGACTTCGCCAGCCACATCATTTGATTAATGATTAACTCCTTATTTAATGAAAGTTCATGTGTTTTTCTGGTCTCTTCTACGGCCCTTTTCAAATCGCCATAAGTAAAACTGTCGCCCAATTTTTCTAATACAAAAACCGGTGAAATTTTATTATCGAACTCACGCATTTCATCCAGCTTCTTTATAAATGATTTTTTATTATAAATATGCCTTTTTATTCGCTCAGCTTCTGCCAGCATTCTGCCGACAGGTTCAGTAGTCAAATTACTATTCTTATCAAGAATACCTGAACGAAAAACAATGGACGAAATATGCCCTTCGCCAGTTGCCCTGAAACTAAGAATCACTCTTTTATCATCCGGACCTAATTCCGACTGATCGGGATCTTCTACGATGGATGGATTAAAAAAAGCTGCTGATTCTATGGAATATTCCATTGTGAAATATGAACCTATAAGCAGCTTCCGTGACTGATTAACCTTGCCTGGTTTAATTTCCAACTCCTCAAACAAATTAGTCAGTTTATTAAAATACGTTTCAAATATCAGTGAAATATTTCTATGACGTCTGGAATAACCTCTAAGCACCTTGTTTAATGCTGCATCTACCTCACTATCAGGCATAGCCAGCACATTAAGGATAATATTTTTACTTCTTTCATTGGAAGTATAATGGAAGCGGGCGATTACCCTGCTGGGATCAGGGAGAAATTTAACGCCCTTTCTGATAACGGTGACTTGCATAGATCTTTTATTTGATTTTAAAATTAATTTATAAATATAATATTTATTCCTTTATTAGATTGCACAGAAACCAGGGGTTAACCAAGTCATGTTTTCTTCATTATAATCAACATCCTTGAAGCTGAGTATAAAAGATGTTCTGTTCTGGTATATTAATTCTCCCGGGCTTTGCTAATTTTACGGGCATAATCTTCAGGTATGATTATTCATAAAGGATATGAGAATCTCAATTTTGATTCGCCCGTTGTAACACTGGGTATTTTTGATGGTGTACACAGGGGTCATAGATTTCTTCTTGACAGACTTGTTTCGCTGGCCGGGGAGACTCATGGAGAATCTGTTGTGATTACTTTTCATCCTCACCCTCGCCTGATACTCGAAAAGGATAGTTCAGGACTCTTTTTTCTTTCAACTTTTGATGAAAAAATATTACTCCTTGATAAAACCGGGATAGGCCATCTTATAATTATTGAATTTAATCACGAATTCAGTATGATGAGAGCATGTGATTTCGTTAGCAAAGTACTCGTTGCTAAAATCGGGACCAGGCATCTTATTGTTGGCCATGACCATCATTTCGGATACAGGGGAGAAGGTAATTTTGATATGATCAAAGATTGCGCAGAATCCTCAGGAATAATGGTGGAGCAGGTAGGCGGATTTCAATATGATGGAGGAACTGTGAGCTCATCCATTATAAGGGAAGAATTGCTGAAGGGCAATCCTGTAAAAGCTAATGAACTGCTTGGTTACTGCTATTCCATTAAAGGCATCGTTATTGAAGGGAAAAAACTCGGCAGGAAACTCGGTTTTCCAACTGCCAATATCAGGCCGGTTGACGAGCATAAACTGGTACCTGCCGATGGAGTATATGCAGTCGAAGTTACGGCGGACAAGCACAAATATAAAGGTATGCTGAGCATTGGTAGGAATCCGACTGTCAATAAGGGATCAGCAGGGAGATCTGTTGAAGTGAATATTTTTGATTTCGACAAGGATATTTACGGCGAAAAGATTGAGATTATCTTCAGATTCCGCCTTCGTGACGAGCAAAAATTCAGCAACGTAAGCCAGCTTTCTAAACAACTGGAACTCGATAAAAGAGATGCTTTACAATTGCTCTCCTGAACAACCACATCATTTTTTTGTTATTTTTGCAGCCTCTAAACTGATAATAAGCAGGATATAAATATGGAATACAAAGTAAAAGACATAGCACTTTCCGATTTCGGAAGGAAGGAAATAGAGATTGCTGAGAAAGAGATGCCGGGACTGTTGTCCATCAGGAAGAAATACTCTTCTAAAAAGCCGCTCAAGGGAGCAAGGATAACCGGTTCCCTGCATATGACAATTCAGACTGCGGTATTGATTGAGACTCTTAAAGAGCTTGGCGCTGATGTAAGGTGGGCAAGCTGCAATATCTTCTCCACTCAGGATCATGCAGCTGCTGCAATCGCAGCGGAAGGGATACCTGTTTTTGCCTGGAAGGGCGAGACTCTGGAGGAGTACTGGTGGTGTACCGCACAGGCACTCACTTTCCCCGGAGGAAAAGGGCCGAACCTTATTGTTGATGATGGCGGCGACGCTTCACTGCTGGTTCACCTGGGATTTAAGGCAGAAAATGATCCTTCATTTCTCGATAAGAAACCTGAATCGAGGGAGGAAGGGATTATATTTTCAACAATAAAAGATCTTCTTGCAAGCGAGCCAGGCAAATGGCACCGGATTGTCAAGGAGCTTAAGGGGATTTCAGAAGAGACCACCACTGGCGTTCACAGGCTCTACCAGATGCTTGAGAACAAGGAACTCCTGGTTCCCGCTATCAACGTCAACGATTCTGTGACTAAGTCTAAATTTGATAACCTTTACGGTTGCCGCGAATCGCTGGCTGACGGAATAAAGAGGGCAACCGACGTTATGATAGCCGGTAAAGTGGTTGTAGTCTGCGGATATGGTGATGTTGGCAAAGGCTGTTCCAAGTCAATGAGAGCTTATGGAGCAAGGGTAATTGTCACCGAAATTGACCCGATCTGCGCCCTGCAGGCTTCTATGGAAGGCTTTGAAGTAAAAAGGGTTGAAGATTCCCTTGATGAAGGGAACATTTTTGTCACTGCCACAGGCAACCGCGATATAATAACCCTCAATATGATGAAGAGGATGAAGGATCAGGCTATCGTTTGCAATATCGGCCACTTTGACAACGAGATTCAGATCGATGACCTTAATGCTCTGAAAGGTGTCAAAAAAATCAATATTAAGCCTCAGGTCGACAAGTATGTATTCCCTGACGGTCATGCAATCTTTATTCTTGCCGAGGGAAGGCTCGTAAACCTTGGATGCGCAACAGGTCATCCTTCTTTTGTAATGAGCAATTCCTTCAGCAACCAGACTCTTGCGCAAATGGATCTGTGGGAAAATAATTACGAGATCGGGGTTTACAGGCTTCCGAAATATCTTGACGAAGAGGTTGCAAGGCTGCATCTCGATCAGCTAGGAGTTAAGCTTACAACTCTTACAAAAGAACAGTCTGATTATATAGGAGTAAAACCTTCAGGGCCCTACAAGCCTGATCATTACAGGTACTAGTGGTTCCAGACCCTTACATATCTTCCATCAAAACTGGTCTTATAGTTTTTAAGAGGGTACCGGCCAGGGCCTGAGATAGGTTGTCCGTATGCAGATAAGGCATAGTAAGTGCTGCAGACAGGACAGACAGCATTGATGAAGTCGACATTAACCCTGACGGTCTTGTTTTTAACAACGTAATCATAGGGACAAGTACGGTCGTATGCATTAAATTCTTCTTCAGAAGTCCTGTAAACAATTATTCCGCTGCTGTCAAACCCTGCTGAAGCATATCCCCCGTTATTTGTTAAATAATTAACAATCACCGAGTTGGTCGGCGATAACAGATCCCTGAATAGGATGTCATAAGAAATATCCATTGTAAATTCGACATAAACGTTGGGAATGACATCATTTTTATTGTTTTCACATGATGCCGGGAGCAGTAAAAATGCAAGCGAAATAAAAAAATATTTTATTTTTGATCCTGCAGCCATCTGGAGATTAATGATTTTACAAAATTAACATTACCTTCGGATATGCAACGGAGCTTTTTAATGATTATTGTAATTGACATAATATGAATAATTTGCCATTTAAAAGATTAATTATCTCCTTACTGATACTCGCACTTGCAGTACCTGTAGGCCAGGCCCGGTCTTTTGACCGGCTTTCTGCGCCAAGGCAGCAGAAAACTTCCTCCAAGGGTCCGCTGAAGCATAAGAAGACAGTTAAGGTCAAGGGTCCGCGGGCAGCAGAAAAATCAAAGAAGGACCAGGTGGCAAAGCAGAGCAAGCTTAAGAAAGATTATGGAAAATATGTAAAGGAGAATCAGAAGAGGTCAATTGATATTCAATCCCCGGAGGTCAAAGACCGAATGAAGCAAAATATAAAGAATGCTGACGCCAGTTACAAGACAAAGCATAAGAATTCAGCTACCCGTACAAGGAGAGCCGGGAAAAAGTACAGGTAGCGGTTTTTACATTTGCCCATTTGTAAATCACTTATTTACAGGATTTATTTTTTTGTAATTAATTAAATTATTTTGTATATTTGTCTTACGAAGAGTTCCGGAAAACCGGAATTCTTCCTTTTTTTTAAATATAACAGAGCAAAATGTCAGAGGTTTTATATGTAACGGAAGTAGGTCTTCAGAAGCTGAAAGAAGAACTTGATCAGTTAAGAACTGTTGAGCGACCTGCGATATCGAAGTTAATAGCTGAAGCCAGGGACAAGGGCGATCTGTCTGAAAACGCAGAGTATGCCGCCGCAAAAGAAGCCCAGGGGATGCTTGAGATGAAGATCTCGAAACTCGATGATATTATCGCCCGGTCGCGGATAATTGATGGATCGAAGATTGATACCACAACGGTCAGGATACTTAATAAAGTAAAGATCAGGAATAAGGTAAACAATACCATTATGGAATATCAGCTTGTACCTGAGAGTGAAGCAAATCTGAAAATCGGGAAATTAGCTATAAGCTCACCAATTGCCCAGGGGCTCATTGGGAAAAAAGTCGGCCAGATTGTCCAGGTGAAGGTTCCTTCAGGGATTATTCCCTTTGAGATTATTGCTATCTCAGTATGATTATTAAATCGTAATCAGATCATTATGGCATCACTTTTCACAAGAATCATTAAAGGAGAGATACCTTGTTATAAAGTTGCTGAGGATGACAGGTATTTTGCATTTCTCGATATCAATCCGTTAAAGAAGGGACATACCCTTGTTGTTCCGAAACAGGAAACCGATTATATATTTGACCTGAGTGACGAATCGCTTGCCGGTCTGATCCTGTTTTCAAAGAAGGTGGCAAAAGGGATCAAAAGCGCTTACCCCTGCAACAGGGTAGGGGTCGCAGTGATTGGACTGGAAATCTCTCATGCTCATATTCATCTGGTCCCGATGGATTCGATGGGAGACATGAATTTTAAAAATAAGAAGCTCAAATTCACTCCTGAAGAGTTTAAGAAAATCGCAAAAAACATCAGCGAAAAAGTCATACTGTAATTATTATTATCTTTATTGGATAATTCTGCTCGCTGCATGAGTTATCTGTATGATTTATGGGATGATCTGCTGAGTATTCTGTTTCCGCGGCTTTGTTATGCATGCGGCAATCAGCTGTTGAGAAATGAGTTTCTGATATGCACGGAATGCCATGTGCTGATACCGCAGACAAATTATCATCTTGAAGACGATAATCCGGTTGCACGGCTTTTCTGGGGAAGGTGCAGGATAGAAAAAGCTGCTGCCTTCTCATTCTACAACAAGGACAGCCGCATACGAAAGCTGATCCATAATCTGAAGTATAAGGGAATAACGGAGATAGGATTCGAGCTGGGGAAGATCTATGGGGAGTCATTAATCAGATCAGATTTTCTGACCGGAATTGATGTTATTATTCCGGTTCCCCTTCATCAGTCTAAAAAAAGAGCCAGAGGTTTTAATCAGAGCGAAATCATCTCTGACGGGATATCTTCAGCAACCGGCATCATGGTTAACCGCGATTCACTTCAGCGGATAACAGTCTCTGAAACACAGACAAGGCGGTCAAGGTTTGATAGATGGATAAATGTTGAAGGTATATTCTGTGTTAAAGATGCTTCGCTCCTGGAAGGGAAGCATATCTTGCTTATTGATGATGTAATTACAACCGGTTCGACCCTCGAATCTTGCGCAAATGAGCTTCTTAAGGTTGAGGGGGTGAAGGTTAGTGTTGCAGCACTGGCTATGGCTGTAGTATAAGCCGAAGACTATTTTACCCTGCCGGGATTCTTCTTCATGAAATCTTTCCAGCCAGTAAAAGCCTTTTCATGTACCGGATTATTCGTCTGGTAAAAGTGGCAAAGGGCAGCAGCCAGACCATCAGTTGCATCGAGCTTGATCTTTATCTCCTTGAATTTTAAAATGCTCATCAGCATAGCCGCGACTTGTTCTTTTGATGCGGCCCCCTGACCTGTTATGGACATTTTTATTTTCCGCGGTGCATATTCAAATATAGGCATGGAACGCGACAAGGCCGCTGCAATTGCAGTACCCTGTGCCCTCCCCAGCTTCAGCATTGACTGGACATTTTTCCCATAAAAGGGTGCTTCAATTGCCAGTTCATCGGGGTGGTATTCATCAATTATCTCTGTTATCCTGTCAAATATTTTCTTTAGTTTTAAGTAGTGGTCACCCGATTTTGAAAGATCGATTATGCCCATGGCAACAAGTTCAGGGTTACTGCCGGAGATCTTGATTACTCCATAACCGGTTACATTTGTACCAGGGTCAATTCCCAGAATGATTCTCTCTTTTGGTTTTCCCTTCAACTTTCAGAATTAAAGCAAGTTATTACTTTTCAACTACGAAAGTGTTGTTCATCCAGGCAGGTTTTTCTCCGTACTTGACAGAACGACTGAATTTTTCTTCGCCTTTGCCTGAAGAGAATGCTCCCGTTTCAAGATAAAGAATCGCTTCTTTCAGGCATTTTTCGTTTTTATCACTGAAATCGCGGGTGATATCATCGGTCGCGATCTTATCCGGCACAATGCCGTTAAAATATTCGCCCTGATCTGCAGAATTTACCAGCTTAAAAGTAATAGGCCAGAACCAATACTTCTGACCGCATGGCCAGCCATTCATCCCGACTGGTTTTCCATCGGTGGTATCACCGACACTTACGACTGTTATATGAGGTTTAAGCCCGTTCATGACCGCTTCACTTGCTGAGGCTGTGAGACGGGTGGTGATCACAACGACCTCCGGGAGTGACAACAGATTGCTTGAATTAATTCTATCAGTATAAAAAGGATAGGTCGAATTAGCTGCCTGCATTTTATTGTTATATGACATTTTAGCGAATGTTGTTGATGCCAGGCTGGATCCTGCAAGATAATAGGCAAGCTCCTGCGCAATATATAGATACCCGCCTCCATTATATCTTAAGTCGAGTATGAATTTTGTAACATTTTGTGCTTTAAAATAGGCGAATGCCGTTTTTAGTTCGTCTTCAGACGGCTCGATGAACGATTCGAATACTAAATGTCCTGCTATTGCTCCTGTTTTAAGATGAAGGGTATCATAAACCAATACCGAGTTGATTGTAAAGGTCGATTTTGCAGAAGTGATTGTAGTATCCTTTCCATTGGGTTTCCGGAACAGGATCGTATTTGAATAGCCTGCAGTGGACGGACCCCAGGCATTGTTATATGCGGTTGTATTTTTAGCAATAATTAATGGTGCAATAGCCACTCCACCCACTGTTTTTACGATCCAGCCGCGCCTGACCCCGCTTGCATACAACGGAGAGTTGTTATAAATCATGGCTATTCGCGCAAGAGAATCAGTATCGAGACCTACCCTTATACCATGCCCAACAAAGGTACCGTTCATCTCGGCGTTAAACTCATCATAGTCTGCAACAAAGCTCCACTTGTCAAGCGGCTGATACCTCATGGCTTCAAGCAGTTTGTAAGGATCCGAATAGTTTTTCTTTATGTCTGTTGTGATGGAGGTAACTGATGGCATATTGTACCAGTAGTACCACTGTTTCATTATTAAAAACAATGTATCCCTTGCCTCTGCTGCCGTAACCGTGGTATTGACAATGGGCTCTGTCTTTTTACATGACCCTGCTATCAGCATCATGAAAACGAAGAAAATAATAAGCTTTTTCATAACCAGTTCAAATTAAACTATAATAAACAATCTCAAAGATAATAATTTATGATCTCCGGGATTTGATGTTCTGGATCAATATGCCCGAAATTATAAGGATCAGCCCTGCCGGAGTCGTATAGTAAACGGGTTCATGAAGAATAAAGTGTACGAAAACCAGCGAAAGGAAAGGAGCTATGTAAACCAGGTTACTGACTTTATCGGTTGATGTTGCCAGTTGAAGGGCTTTCAGCCAGAACCAGAAAGTAATTCCCATTTCAAAAATGCCAATATATATTGCCGCAGCAAAACCTTTAAAAGATGCTCCTTCGATATTCCATTTGCCGGTTATTGTCATTGCTGCCAGCAGGTAAATTGTTCCAAACAAAAAGTTCATGAACAGCTTTATCGTTTCCTCCCTCTTGTCCCTGACATTCAGGATAAAGAAAAATGCCCAGAACACCGAGCTGCCGGTGGCGAGAAGGACACCCCTTATGTCTGAATGCATATGGCCGAAAAGGTATCCCTGTGAAGAGATTATATAAACTCCTGCAAAGCTTATGAAAAGGGCAATATAGCTTTTGAGCCCTATTTTCTGTCCAAGCAGGGGTACTGAAAGAAAAACAAGTATTATCGGCCAGATCATGTTAAGTGGTTGTGCAACCTGTGCCGGAAGGAGCTGGTAAGCCCGAAGTAATATAAGGTAATATAAAAATGGATTTATAAGCCCGAGCAGCGCAGAGCTCAGAATTTCTTTTCCTGTGTTGTCCCTGAGAAGGTTAACTTTTCTGCCGGCTGCCAGGATAATGAAAAGCACAACCGTCGAAACGAGTGAAGCAATAGTAAGCATCTGGAGAATGCCGAGCTCCTTAAGGCAGATTTTAAATGCCGTAGGAACCGTCGACCAGAACAGAATTGCCAACAGCGCATAAATATAGGATTGGCGAGATTTCTCCATTTTACATTTGGCCCCCCAACCCCCTGAAGGGGGCTCAATAGTACATTGATATTAAGTTAGTTGAACTGAATTAACCCCCCTTTATGGGGGCAGGAGGGCCTCTTTCAGTTGATCATATCAAATCCTGTATAGGGCACCAGCACTGCAGGGATCTTTATTCCGGCTTCAGACTGGTTGTTTTCAAGTAGTGCAGCAACTATTCTTGGTAATGCAAGAGCGCTGCCATTCAGGGTATGCGCAAGACGGGTCTGCTTTTCGCCTTTTTCCTTAAACCTGCATTTCAACCTGTTGGACTGGAATGATTCAAAATTGGAAGTGGAGCTAACCTCCAGCCACCGTTTCTGAGCGCCCGACCACACTTCAAAATCGTAAGTAAGAGCCGAGGTGAATGACATGTCGCCTCCGCAAAGCCTCAGAATACGATAGGGAAGACCCAATTTCGAAATGAGTCCTTCAACATGGGAAACCATCTCCTCAAGCGATTCATATGAATGATCGGGATGGGCAATCCGGACAATCTCGACCTTATCGAACTGATGAAGCCTGTTAAGTCCTCTGACATGGGCGCCCCATGAGCCTGCTTCCCTCCTGAAGCACGGTGTATACGCCATATTTTTAACAGGAAGATCTTCAGCATTAAGGATCACATCCCTGTAGATATTGGTTACGGGAACTTCAGCGGTGGGAATGAGATAGAAGTTGTCGATATCGGCATGGTACATCTGTCCCTCCTTATCGGGCAGCTGCCCTGTACCAAAACCCGAATCCTCATTTACCATTATGGGTGGCATTATCTCCAGGTAACCGGCTTTTGCTCCCTCATCGAGGAAGAAATTGATCAGAGCTCTTTCCAGCTTGGCTCCCTTGCCTTTATAAACAGGGAATCCGGCACCGGTCAGCTTAATCCCTAGATCAAAGTCAATGATATCATATTTTTTAATCAGGTCCCAGTGAGGGAGAGCCGATTCAGGTAAGACAGGGATCTTTCCGCCCTCCTTCACCTTCACGTTATCATCTGCTCCATGTCCCGGGGCAACAGATTCATGAGGGAGATTCGGCAGCTTTACTATTTCATTTTTAAGCTCTGTATCAATAGGAACGATCTTTTCAGAAAGAATCTTTATCTTATCCTTGAGTTTATAAGTTTTCTCCTTGGCTTCCTCTGCCTCATTCTTTTTTCCATCCTTCATAAGAGAACCGATCTCTTTTGAGATCCTGTTCATTTCAGCCTGCATCAGGTCAGTCTTAGTCTGTATTTCGCGGCGTGAAGCATCGAGTGAAATTATTTTATCGAGGATCTCAGCAGCATTAAAATTCTTTATTTTAAGACGTTCAATGATGAAATCTCTTTTTTCGCGGATCAGGTTAAGTGTTAGCATGATTAGTATATTAAATAAAAAAGCAGGCTGAATGAGCCCGCTGTAAAAATATTAAAAAACTCCCGATAATTATTTTCTTCTTCAGAAAAGTATTACGGGAGTTCTATTTCTTTTTGATTACAATTATTCGCTTACCGGCTTAACCGACACGTAACTCCTGTTATCTTTTCTTTTTTTGAATTCCACTTCACCATCAGCAAGTGCAAAAAGTGTATGGTCTTTCCCCAATCCTACATTCAGACCAGGATTGTGTTTTGTACCTCTCTGGCGAACTATAATATTGCCTGCTTTAGCGCTCTGACCGCCGAAGAGTTTCACGCCAAGGCGTTTGCTCTGCGAATCGCGACCGTTACGTGAACTACCTGCTCCTTTCTTGTGTGCCATGATAAACTATATTTAATTTCCTCTGTTTCTTACTATTATTTATTCCCTTTTGCGGGTTTTTTTGCTTCTGCCTTTTTTGCAGCGGGTTTCTTATCAGCTGTTTTTTTGGCTTCAGGCTTTTTTGTTTCTTCTTTCTTTGCAGCGGTTTTTTTCTTCTCAGCAACTTTCTTTTCAGCTACAGGCTCTGCAGCAGGTGCTTCAGCAGCTACTTTTTTTACTGCCTGTTTCTTTGGTAATGATTTGCCGTTTATGCTGACTATTTCGACCTGGGTAAAGTTCTGGCGGTGGCCATTTTTAACCCGGTAGCCTTTTTTTCTTTTCTTTTTGAATACAATAACCTTGTCGCCCCTTACCTGATTCACGACTTTCCCTTCAACTTTGGCATCCTTAATAACAGGTTCCCCTATTGTTATCTTGCCTTCGTCCTCAATTAAAAGAACCTTTTCAAAATCGATCTGTTTTCCGTCCTCTGCTTTAAGCGTGTGAACAAAAATCTTCTTTCCTTCTTCTACTTTAAACTGCTGACCTGCAATTTCTACGATTGCGTACATCACTTTTTGTTATTAAGTTACTCCGTGAGGCGTATCTGACCAACAAATGAGATAACTTTCAATAGCCCCGGCCGGATTTATTCAAATTTGGACTGCAAAGATATACAAAATAGATTATTTTCAAACCATTTGATATAATTTTTTAATATGGAATAAACCCGGGGGAACCGGTTGAGATTAATTATTTAAATGAGCTATAAGCCGGCAAACGAGCATGGTCAGGGTTTATAAATGTTGAAAAAAAAGCAAATCATTGGCCGGGGAGTTACTTCTATTATCTTTATATTTGCTGAAGTGACAGAAATTTGGATACAATGCCTGCGTTTATACAATTGGTATGAAGAGGATTAAGCTTAAAGTGATGGGGATTTCGTATAGCCAGACTCAATCAGGAGCTTATGCCCTGCTTCTGATTGAAGAAGATGGCGAAAGGAGAATTCCAATTATTATCGGTGGCTTTGAAGCACAGGCTATTGTTTTAAAGCTTGAGAATCTTGAACCCCCGCGTCCGATTACTCATGACTTGATTAAGAAAATCGCCGATCAGTTCGATATTAAGGTCACTGAGGTGATGATCTATAAGCTTGAAGAGGGTGTTTTTTATTCAAAAATAGTATGCAATAATGGTGAAAAGGAATATTCCATTGACAGCAGGACGTCTGATGCTGTTGCCATTGCCCTCAGGTTCGGATGTCCGATATATATCGACAATGACATTCTTGAAAAAGCCCAGCTAACCAACACTCCTTCTGACGTTGACCTGGTTTCATCAGGCGAATCAGGAAGCCTGAACGAACCCAGCTCCAAATACAGCTCACTGAGCGATGATGAACTTTATAAATTGATTGATGATGCTGTGAAAACGGAAGATTATGAACGGGCAGCGTCCATCAGGGACGAGATCGAGAAAAGAAAAAAGAAAAACGAGTGAGCCCCGGCTGCCTTGGTGCTATTCTCACCTCAATGAAGAATTATTTTTGGAACAAGTTGTGAAATCGGAACATAAAATATTAATTATGAAACGTACATTTTTGGGGATCTTATTGTTAATGTTTGCTACGAGTTATTTAAATGCAAAGGAATATAAGCTGAGCTCACCTGACGGGAAGATCATCATGACCGTCAAAGCAGGAGCAAGTCTGGAATGGTCAGCCACCTTCGAGGGGAAGGAGATTATTTCCTCAGTAAAAGCCGGAATATTACTTGGAGATGATAAGGTGCTTGGAATGAATGATTTTGTCAAAAAGACCGTGAATGGCAGCATTAATCAGGTAATCGAACCCGTAGTCGCATATAAAAGATCAAAGGTCACAGACAACTGCAATACTCTTTTGATAACTTTCAAATCTGGCTTGTCCGTTCAGTTCAGGGCATACAATGATGGAGTAGCCTATCGGTTTGAAACAGCTTTTAAGAATGAGCTGACAATCAAAGACGAGATAACGGACATAAGCTTTCCGAAGGGCTCATTCGCATGGTACCCGCTCGAAGATAGCTTCATGTCGCATAACGAAAGATTGTTTATTTACTCATCACTCGATACAATAACGAAAAAGCACTTAGCCAGCCTCCCGGTCCTGTTCAAGTCAAATGATGCTGATGTCCTCATAACAGAGTCAGACATTGAAGATTATCCCGGAATGTGGCTAAGAGGTGCCGGTTCAGGCAAACTGACAGGCGTCCACCCGGCATATCCTGAAACGGAAAAAGCAAAGAACGACCGCGATATTGCAGTTACTGCTACAAAGGATTATATCGCAAAGACAGCGGGAACAAGAAGCTTTCCATGGAGAGTATTTATCATTGCCGGAAATGACGGGCAGCTGGTGGAAAACGACCTGGTGTTCAGGCTTGCTGCTCCCTGCAGGCTTACCGATACTAAATGGATAAAACCAGGAAAGGTAGCCTGGGACTGGTGGAATGCAAATAATATCTATGGCGTTGATTTCAGGGCAGGTATTAACAATGAAACCTATAAATACTATATAGATTTTGCCTCAAAAAACGGGATAGAATATGTAGTGCTTGATGAAGGATGGTACAAGCTGGGAGACGCTCTTCAGCAGGTGCCTTCCATAAATGTTGAGGAGCTGGTAAGATATGGCCAGAGCAAAAACGTTGGCATAATCCTGTGGGTTGTTTGGAAAAGTCTCTCGGATAAAATGGATGAAGGTCTCGCCCAGTATGAGAAATGGGGTGTAAAGGGAGTTAAGGTCGATTTTATGCAAAGGGACGATCAGAAAATGGTTAATTTCTATTACGAATCTGCCCGTAAAGCAGCTGAACATCACATGCTTATCGATTTCCATGGCGCTTATAAACCTGACGGTCTCGGAAGAACTTATCCCAATGCCCTTACAAGAGAAGGGGTGAAGGGGCTTGAGAATGACAAGTGGAGCAAGGATATCACTCCCGAGCATGATGTCACGCTTCCATTTACAAGAATGGTTGCTGGCCCTATGGATTACACCCCGGGCGCAATGGTAAATATGGAGAGGAATAACTTTAATCCTGTTTTTACGCGGCCGGCAAGTCAGGGCACAAGGGTCCACCAGATGGCATTATACGTGATCTATGAAAGTCCTTTGCAGATGCTGGCTGATTCGCCTTCAAACTACATGAAGGAACAGGAGTGCACTGATTTCATTGTCAGGGTACCTGTTGTATGGGACGACATTAAGGTTCTTGATGCAAAGATCGGAGATTATCTTCTTCTTGCAAGGAGATCTGGCAGAGAGTGGTTTGTAGGGGCTCTTACAGACTGGACCAGGCGTGAACTTGAATTGGACCTGTCATTCCTCCCTTTCGGGAATTACACCATTGAAGTTTTCCGCGATGGGATAAATGCTGACAAGTATGCCCAGGATTATAAGCATCTTAAAACTGATATAAAATCAGGCGATAAGATGACTTTAACACTGGCTCCGGGTGGCGGTTTTGTTGCAAGGATAACGCCGAAACAATAAATTTTTCCAGAAAAGAATGAAGCAGTACCTTGATCTTCTTGATCATGTTTTAAAGAACGGCACTAAAAAAATGGACCGAACAGGCACCGGGACAATAAGTGTCTTTGGTTACCAGATGAGGTTTAACCTGCAAGATGGATTCCCGTTACTTACCACCAAGAAGCTTCATCTTAAATCGATAATTCATGAGTTGCTCTGGTTCATATCCGGTGATACAAATATCAGGTATCTGAATGAAAATGGAGTTAAGATATGGAATGAATGGGCTGATAAGGATGGGAATCTGGGGCCGGTATATGGATACCAGTGGCGTTCATGGCCTGCATCTGACGGAAAGAAGATTGACCAGCTGACAGAGGCGATAAACGCCATTAAAAAATCGCCCGACTCGAGGCGGATCATCGTAAGTGCCTGGAATGTAGGGGAAATAGAAAAAATGGCCCTTCCGCCATGCCATGTGATGTTCCAGTTTTACGTGGCAGGTGGTAAAATGTCGTGCCAGCTATACCAGCGCAGCTGCGATATATTCCTTGGAATACCCTTCAATATTGCATCCTACGCACTTCTGACACTGATGGTCGCTCAGGTAACCGGACTAAAACCGGGAGATTTTATTCATACACTTGGCGATGCCCATATTTACCTCAACCATATCGAACAGGTAAAACTTCAGCTTACAAGGGAGCCATACCCTCTGCCGGCTATGATAATCAATCCGTCGGTCAATGATATCTTTAAGTTCAGGTATGAGGATTTTACCCTTGAAAATTATACTGCACACCCTCATATAAAGGGTGACATTTCAGTTTAATATTTATCCGGATGATATCAATAATAGTTGCTGTTTCGGAAGACCTTGGAATAGGGAAAGACAATGACCTCCTGTGGCATCTGCCGGAAGATATGAAGAGATTCAAAAGACTTACTACCGGAAATACGGTAATTATGGGCCGGAGAACCTGGGAATCGCTTCCCCGTAAACCGCTTCAGGGCAGAAGGAACATTGTAATCACTGATATTCCGGGTGAAGAATTTGAAGGCGCGGAATCAGCTTCTTCAATAAATGATGCTGCTTCAAAATGCAAAAAAGATGAAGGAGCTTTTATAATAGGAGGCGGGAGCGTTTACAGGCAATTCATGCCCCTTTCCGACAGGCTTTATATTACCCATGTGCACAAAAAAGCTCCGGCCGATGTTTTCTTTCCGGAGATTGATCCAAAGATCTGGAAAGTAATAGAGAAAGAGGAGTTTGAGACAGATGATTCAAACAGGATTCCCTATACATATGTAATATATGAAAGGAAGAGGGAGATTCCTAGCTACCGCTCGGGATGACAAGTCGGATCGGGGGGCACACGGAAAAGAGGAGGCGGTTCGCGATGGCGAACCGCCTCCTCTTTTCTCCAATTATTTAAAGGGTTGTCATTCCGAATGGAGCGCAGCGGAATGAGGAATCTCCTTATTATTTTCTCCTCCTTATAAAAATATCTTTGATAACTTAGATTGCAATCCGGTTATATAATCTGTCTTTCGATCCAATAAAAATATTTATTTTCCGATTAAACTTTTCGCGGCAGCATGCATCTAATTGTTTATTAATCGGAATTACTTACTTAAAAACAATACAATGAAAACAAAAGCTCTTTTAATGTTTGCAGCCATTGCAATTTTTTCTGTTATGTCATGCAACAAGAAGTCCAGCCTTGATCAGACTAGTGTAAACGTAGCTGATGACGATGCTGTTAGTAACGCAGTTTTTGAAGATGTTTCAAATACAGCTGATATAGCCGATCAAACGCTTGACAATTACCAGGCTGGCACTAAATCGCTGACAGTGACAGATTCCTGTCCGTCAGTTACCATCGATCATCCCACGGATGCAATCTGGCCAAAGACAATAACCATCGACTACGGATCAGGTTGTACCGGATTTTACGACAACACAAGGTCGGGCAAGATTATAATTGTTGTTACAGGACCAAGAAAGACCACAGGTTCTATAAGGACAATCACCTTTGATAATTATTACTTCAACGGCATCAAGGTTGAAGGGACCAAAACCATTGAGACCATGGGGTACAACGGTAACCAGAACATGGTTTTCCATGTCAAGCTGACTGATGGTAAGCTCACCCTTCCCAACAACGCCGTTATTGAACGCTCTTTTGACCATCAGCGTGAATGGATAGCCGGTTTTAACACCAGAAACATATGGGACGATGAAGTTCTTATAACAGGGACAGCAAGCGGAGTGACTATTAACGGTGTCGCCTATACCAATTCGATTACAACTGCATTGCACTGGACCCGGGCATGCAAGTTCATAGTCAGCGGGATAATCGATATTGAAAGAGAGGGGAAAGACAGTATTGTGCTTGATTTCGGAAGCGGAAGCTGTGATGCTGTTGCCACTGTAACAAAGGGAGGAGAAACCAAAGAAATAACTCTGAGACACAAATACAGGGTAATGGGCAGGTAATGGAATTCTTTCTTTTCACCTGAGCTATCTTCAGGATCGGGTGGCGACGATAAAAAAAGAAAGGCTGATTTTTCAGTCTCTCTTTTTTTTATGATGCTTTGAGCACCTTCATATCTATATGCTCCAGCTTGTGAGCTGCGTAATCAATGGTTATCATCAGTTCATCCTTGCCGAGAGAAGGCATCTCAAACATTGCATCAAGCATTATGGATTCACAGATGGATCTTAATCCGCGTGCTCCCAGCTTGAACTCAATGGCTTTGTCGACAATGAACTCAAGAACTCCATCGTCAAATGTGAGTTCAATGTTATCCATTTTAAAAAGCTTGATATACTGTTTCACGAGTGCATTCTTTGGTTCTGTAAGGATAGCCCTGAGAGCTTTCCTGTCAAGAGGATCGAGATGTGTCACCACTGGAAGCCTTCCGATAATCTCAGGAATGAGCCCGTAAGCCCTCAGGTCCTGTGGAGCGATGTATTTAAGAAGGTTATCCTTGTCAACCTTTTCCCTTATTTTGGCTGCGCCATAACCGACTATCTGGGTATTCATTCGCTGAGCGATCTTTTTTTCGATACCTTCGAAAGCGCCACCGCAAATGAAGAGAACATTCTTTGTATCAACAGGGATCATTTTCTGTTCCGGATGCTTGCGGCCTCCCTGCGGAGGCACATTTACAATTGATCCTTCAAGCAGCTTGAGAAGACCTTGCTGGACTCCCTCTCCGGATACATCCCGGGTAATGGAGGGGTTGTCGCCTTTCCTCGCGATCTTGTCGATCTCATCGATAAAAACAATTCCTTTTTCAGCTGCCTTAACATCATAATCGGCATTCTGGAGAAGACGGGTCAGCAGGCTTTCAATGTCCTCGCCAACATAACCAGCCTCTGTAAGCACGGTAGCATCGACAATTGTAAAAGGGACATGAAGCATCTTTGCGACTGTTCTGGCCAGGAGTGTCTTGCCAGTGCCTGTTTCACCTACAAGGATTATATTGGATTTTTCTATTTCAATGTCATCTCCATCAGACTTTTGCATTAGCCTTTTATAGTGGTTGTAGACAGCCACTGAGATGATCTTTTTGGCCATATCCTGACCTATAACATATTGATCGAGGAAATTCTTTATTTCGGCAGGCTTAAGGAGGCTTATGGTATCGAATGAGATGTTCTTCTTCGATCCAAGCTCCTCATTCATAATAGAATATGCCTGTTCGATGCAATGGTCGCAAATATGTCCTTCGAGCCCTGCAACCAGGAGGTTAGCCTCCTTTTTGGTTCTGCCGCAGAATGAACATTTGTCCATTTTATACTAATGTTCGTTTTTCTGAAGTATCTCGTCAATCATTCCGTAATCCTTTGCCTCCTGGGAAGTCATCCAGTAATCCCTGTCGGAATCCTTCTCAACTCTTTCAACAGGATTGCCTGTGTGAAATGCTATAATTTCGTACAGCTCTCTTTTCAGCTTAATGATCTCCCGTGCCTGTATTTCTATATCAGAAGCCTGGCCTTCAAATCCGCCTGCAGGCTGATGGATCATTATCCGCGAATGTTTCAGCGCAGATCTTTTCCCCTTTTTGCCCGCCGTAAGAAGAACCGCACCCATCGATGCAGCCATACCGGTACAGATAGTTGCAATATCGGCAGAAATATACTGCATGGTATCATAGATACCCAGTCCGGCATGAACCGATCCTCCGGGAGTGTTAAAGTATATCTGGATATCTTTTCCGGGATCAGATGAATCGAGATAAAGCAGCTGTGCCTGTATTATATTTGCCACATAATCGTCAATTGGGAGACCCAGAAAAATAATCCTGTCCATCATAAGACGGGAAAAGACATCCATTGAAGCAATGTTCAACTGTCTTTCCTCAATAATTGTCGGAGATATGTAACTGTTCTCTGCTTTTGCATATCTCTGAAGGGAAAGACTGCTTATGCCATACGTGCTTCTTGCATATTTACTGAAATCGTCACCTATGTTCATTTTACAGCTTTTTTTTAATTAAGAAAACAAAGATACAAAAATTAAATTTAACACCTAAAACGTTGATTCCTATTCAAAAAGCTTATTGAATTCTTCTGCTGTTATGCTTTTATCCTCGATTTTAATGACATCTTTCAGGGTTCCGATAACCTTATCGTCAAGTATTTTGTCTGCAATCCTTTTCGCATCTTCCTCCTTTTTAAGGGTCTCTTTTGCATAGTTTGCGATTTGCTCATCGGTAGCATAAAAGAGGCCATACTGACGGAATTGGATTCTTGTTATATTTTCGGACTCCTTCTGCAGTTCCTCCTCCGTGATCTTTATCTCATTCTCTTTTGCAACCTTATTCTTAATAAGCTGCCATTTAAGATCGTTCCTGAAACTATCGAACTCCTTGTCGATCTGTTCTGCCGTAGTATTTTCATTTACTTTGAGCAGCCATCTCTTGAGAAAATCCTCAGGCAATTTGAAATCTGTCTTTTCAATAGTCAGCTTCTTGATATCCTGCATGAGCTTGAAGTCACTTTCTGTATTAAGGCTTGCTGTGATCTCCCCTTCGATCTTGGTTGAGAATTCTTCCTCGCTGTTTACGATTCCCTCGCCATAAATCCTGTCAAAGAGTTCTTTCCCGATCTCTGCAGGATGGAATCTTGTTATCTCATTTACCGTGAATCTGAAATTACCCTCTATTCCCTCTACCTCTTCCTTTTTCTTTTTCAGCAGGCCTGCAATCTCGTTGTCATTCGGGAATGCTTTTTTAATATCGAAATCGATCGATTCGTTTTCCTTAAGGCCGATAAATGACTTCTTGATTTCTTCGTCCTTTATGACGTCGACAGCCAGTGATGAAAAATCGTTAGCCGGACCATCGGCAATCAGGTTGCCATTATTATCCACGGCTTCTATTTTCCCTTTCAGGATGTCCTTATCTTCAGTTGTTTCAGCCTTCCTGAGTTCACCATAACGACGGGTATAATTGCTTATATAGTCGTTTTTCATTTTGTCGTCGATGGTGATGGTATATAAATTCACCTCGTCCTTCTTGCTTATACCGAGTTCAATTGAAGGGGCAAGGCCAAGTTCAAATGAGAAGTCAAACTCATCCTGGACATCAAAATCGAAATTATCATGTTCATTGATCTTTGGCAGCGGATCGCCCAGTATCTCAATCTTCTCATCGGTGAGGTATTTCTGGATATTCTCGGTTACGCATTTATTTATCTCGTCAACTTTAATAGCCTTGCCGTACATCTTTCTAACCAGCCCTATGGGTACCATTCCGGGACGGAATCCTTTTATATTTGCCTTCTTGCGATAGTCTTTCAGAACATTCTCTACTTTCTCCTCATAATCGGTTTTCTCGATCTTGACATTCAGAACAGCATTCAGCTCATCGGTATTTTCTCTTGTAATTTTCATTATTAATAGTTTATTCCATTTAAAAACCGCCAAACACACCATCAATGGGGGAAAGGCGGTTTGATATATTTGTGCGGATGAAGGGACTCGAACCCCCACGTCATTAAGACACAAGATCCTAAGTCTTGCTCGGCTACCAATTACGACACATCCGCATAAAGCGGTGCAAAAGTACTATAAATAATTGTTTTTACAAATACGTGGGTCACCTGCGGAGCTCAAAGTTCTTACCCAGATAGACTTTTCTTACATATTCGTCTTCAGCCAGTTGCGAAGAAGTCCCTGATTTCAGAATCTTACCTTCAAAAAGAAGGTATGCCCTGTCGGTGATGGAAAGCGTCTCATGGACATTATGGTCGGTTATCAGGATGCCGATGTTTTTAGTTCTCAGGTGGGAGACGATGGCCTGTATGTCTTCGACAGCTATGGGATCAACGCCGGCAAATGGCTCGTCGAGAAGGATGAACTTTGGCTTAAGGGCAAGCGCCCTGGCAATTTCCGTACGCCTTCTCTCTCCTCCGGAGAGCTGAGTCCCCTTGCTCTTTCTTATTTTTTGAAGCCCGAACTCAGTAAGCAATGATTCAAGGCGTTCCTTTTGCTCTGATTTTGGGAACCCTGACAATTCAAGGACTGCCTTCAGGTTATCTTCAATCGACAGGTTCCTGAATACAGACGCTTCCTGTGCAAGGTAGCCAATTCCCCTGCGGGCACGCATATAAACCGGCAGTGTTGTAATATCTTCGTTGTCAAGGAAAATCTTTCCTTCCCTTGGCCTGATGAGGCCTACTATCATATAAAATGAAGTAGTCTTGCCGGCTCCATTGGGTCCCAGCAATCCGACTATCTCTCCCTGTTCCACTTCAATTGAAACATGGTCGACAACAGTGCGGTTATGGTACTTCTTTACAAGGTTATTGGTATATAATTTCATGGCAGGACTTATGATGTTGTTGTTTCCGTTTTTGCTGAAGTGTCATCATCCATGAATGTATCATGATCTTTAGTTTTTTGCTTCATTACCCTGGCAGAAATAAAAATGCTTACTTCATAAAGAATAAGAAGCGGTATTGCAACAAGTGTCTGGGAAAAGACATCAGGCGGGGTAATTATTGCAGCTACAATAAAAATGACAACAATTGCATGTTTTCTGTATTTTCTCATAAAAGTGGGTGTGATGACCCCGATTTTGGTGAGGAAAAATGCAACTATCGGCAGCTCAAATACAACACCAGTTGCAAGGCAAATTGAGGTCAGGGTACCAATAAATGATCTGACATTTATCTGGTTAACCACATCGGTGCTTATCTGGTAAGAGGTCAGAAAATAAATTGAAAGCGGAGCAAGCAGGAAATATCCAAACATGACACCAATGAAAAAAAGTAAAGATGAAGCAAGAACAGCACCCCGGGCATATTTTGCTTCATTCGAATGGAGGGCTGGCTTGAAAAACAACCAGAATTCACGTATAATAACAGGAAATGCAAGAATCAATCCCGCAACCATGGCTACAGTAATATGAGTAGTAAGCTGTCCAGCCATTTTAATGGCTATCAGGTTTACTGGTTTTGTATTAATGCACAAAACATCTGGATTTTTTTGAAATAAATTCAGGTGCTGAGCCAGATAGTGTCCGAACTGGCAAAGTAACCTGTTAGTAATGAAAGTCGGATTTTTCGGAGCCAGGACTATATCATTAAAAAGCACATTTTTAAAACAAAAGGCAACTATCATCAGGATCACTACTGCCAGCAATGAACGGATGATGTGCCATCTTAATTCTTCAAGATGTTCGAGGAATGACATCTCGCCATCGCCTTTTGCACCTTTCTTCCCTTTTAACGCCATCAGCTATAAGTAAAAAATTCAGCGTGTAAAGATGATAAATCTTATTCTGCAAAACAATATGAACAAAGCGTTATGTAGATGGAATATGGAACATTTATGTTAATTATTAGTTAAAACTGGTAAATGATAAAGAAATTTATTAATTTAGTTTAACTCTTGCATAAAAGAGTTTTTAATACCCGTCAGATTTATCAATTGAGGAAGAATGTTAACCGATTCAACCATACATGATTACTTAAAGAAGTATTTTGGCTTTGACACTTTCAAGGGGAATCAGGAGGATATAATCAAAAATGTCCTTGATGGCAAGGATACTTTTGTCCTTATGCCCACCGGAGGAGGCAAATCGCTTTGTTATCAGCTGCCTGCAGTTATGGGAGAGGGAACTGCCATTGTAATATCCCCGCTGATTGCCCTCATGAAGAACCAGGTTGATGCAATGCGCAACTTCAGTACCAATGACGATGTGGCTCACTTCCTGAATTCCTCTCTGACAAAGACCGAGATTCAGCGTGTTAAGAAAGATGTTCTCGAGCAGCAGACAAAACTTCTCTATGTGGCTCCGGAATCGCTGACAAAGGAGGAAAATATTGAATTTCTGAAAAACATCAGGATATCATTTTATGCTGTTGATGAGGCACACTGCATTTCGGAATGGGGACATGATTTTAGGCCTGAATACAGGCGCATAAGGCCTATCATTGATATAATCGGAAGATCTCCGATTATTGCCCTCACTGCTACTGCCACACCCAAGGTTCAGCATGATATCCAGAAAAACCTCGGCATCCTCGATGCCGGTGTCTTCAAATCCTCATTCAACAGGCCGAATCTTTATTATGAGGTAAAATCAAAGCAGGACGTCACAAAAGAGATTATAAAATATATAAAGAACAATGCAGGGAAATCAGGCATAATTTATTGCCTGAGCCGAAAGAAGGTTGAAGAGATAGCCGAGGTGCTTAAAGTCAACGGAATCAAGGCTCTGCCATATCATGCAGGAATGGATTCTGCAACCCGCACCCAGAACCAGGACAAATTCCTGATGGAGGAGGCCGATGTCATCGTTGCTACAATCGCTTTTGGAATGGGAATAGATAAACCGGATGTCAGATTTGTTATCCATTACGACATTCCCAAAAGTCTGGAGGGCTATTACCAGGAGACAGGACGCGCAGGCCGCGACGGGGGAGAGGGGAACTGTATTGCATATTATTCCTACAACGATATTGTAAAGCTCGAAAAATTCATGCAGGGAAAACCGATTGCCGAACAGGAAATTGGAAAGCAGCTCCTTCTTGAAACAGTATCATATGCAGAATCTTCGGTTTGCCGAAGGAAACTCCTGCTTCATTATTTCGGCGAGGAGTATGAGAAAGAAAATTGCGAGGCCTGCGACAACTGCCTGCATCCCAAGGCGCAATTCGAAGGAAGCGATTCTGTGGTACTTGTCCTTGAAACTATCCTTGCCGTAAAGGAAAAATTCAAAGCCGATCATATAGCTCATATACTTTCCGGTAAAGTCACTTCATCGATTAAATCATATAAGCATAATAAGCTTGAGTTTTTCGGGGCAGGTGAAGATAAGGATGAAAAGTACTGGAACATGGTTATCAGACAGGCTCTGATCGCAGGAATGCTGACAAAGGATATCGAGAACTACGGGCTTCTGAAAATCACTCAGAAAGGGATGGACTTTATTGAGAAACCTGTCTCTTTTATGCTGGCTGAGGACCACGACTATGCCGATACAACTGATGAAGAAAATGCATTCGGTGCAAAAACAGCAGCCGTTGATGAAGAGCTTTTCAGCGTCCTGAAAGACCTGCGCAAAAAAATATCAAAGCAGAAAGATGTTCCGCCTTTTGTGATCTTCCAGGATCCTTCTCTGGAGGATATGGCAATTCAATACCCTATAACTCTTGATGAATTGCAGAATATTTCAGGAGTCGGAGCAGGGAAGGCACAACGCTATGGACAGGAATTCATAGAGATAATTAAAAAATATGTCGAGGAGAAAGAAATATTAAGACCTCTCGACATGGTGGTAAAGTCCGTTGTAAATAAATCTGGCATGAAGGTTTATATCATCCAGAGCATCGATATGAAAAGGCCCCTCGAGGATATTGCTGAAGCAAAAGGACTCGAAATGGGCGAACTCTTATCCGAGATAGAGGCAATAGTAAACTCAGGCACTCGCCTGAATCTCGATTATTATATCAATTCAATGGTTGATCAGGAGAGGCAGAATGACATTTATTTATATTTCAGGGAAGAAGCTGAAACAGATTCTCTTGAAGATGCCATCAGGGAACTGGGCAATGAATTTGAGGAGGACGAGATAAGGCTGGTCAGGATAAAATTCCTTTCCGAAATGGGGAATTAATTTATTTTTTCATCTCAGCTGGCACAAAATAGCTGATCACCACCAATAAGACATAAAAAGGATAAATGATCCCTGACAACGGGAACCATTTAATAAGTTGTCTTTTGCCATATCTTGTGGCAGTATTCATTACTATAAGATAATCCACAGACGATTTTATAAGGAATGCTGCCAGGAAAACCCAAAGATAAACAGGATTGAATATCCCTGCGACCAGTAGAGAAAGCTGAAGGAAAACTGCAGCAAATGTTACAATTCCCAGGATCCTGGTAAATCTGTCCTTATATGCCCCGGCCTTTGATATCCATCTTGCTCTTTGCCTGAAAAATGCTGATAATGTTTCTGAAGTAATTGTAGATACCCTTGCCTCAGCAGATTCAAGCCACATAATTTTATTTCCAGGGTCACTTTTTATCCCGTGAAGCAGAAACACATCATCGCCGCTGATAAGTTCATCGTGAAGATTTCCAGAATACCTGTTATATACTTCTTTGGTGAAGGCAAGATTTGCCCCGTTGCACATCACTGGTCTTCCCCGTAACGCCGTTCCTGCCGTTATGCCCTGAAGACTCAGGAATTCAAGCTGCTGAAATCTCCGGAAAAACCCCATGCCTTCCTCCATCTCAACTGGAAGGATAATCATCTCAGGTTTATTCTCTTCAAAGAAAGATGCAATAGTTTTCAGCCAGCTTTTCCCCATCCTGCAATCCGCATCTGTTGTTACTATTAGGCTTCCTTTTGATACGCTTATACCTTGCCGGATAGCAGATTTCTTACCTCTGTCGCTGTTTTGTAAAACGACAAGATTATTCATTCCTTCAAATCCCGAGGCGATGGCTGATGTTTTGTCGTTTGAATTATCGTCAATAATCAGGATCTCGAAAAAGTCAGGGTCGTAATCCTGTTCAGAAAGATGCCTGAGGAGAACCGGCAGGTTTTTTTCTTCGTTGCGGCAGGCAACTACTATTGAAAGAAAACGGCCCGGTATTGATTGAGAGTGATAATATTTGATTTGAGTAAGACTTTTGTAAATCCGGCTGAGCAGATATATATAAGGTGTGATGAATATTAGCAGAAGCCATTGCATCGCTTATTTCCTCATCCATTCGTAGAAAGAATAGTGTTCGGAACTCATTCCCAGGGCTTCATAGGTTTTCCTCGCCCGTTCATTTTTCGTTTCGACATACAGGCGTAGTCCGGCAATATCCTGTTCTTCAGCTATATTCCTTATATATGCATACATGTTCCTGAATATCCCCTGCCTTCTGAATTCAGGGACAACATAAACTGATTGAAACCACCAGACATTGCAGTTTCGCCAGTCGCTCCATTCGAATGTTATCAGCAGCGAGGCAATGACCCTGCCGGTAGCTTCCGCCACATAGTACTGTCCGCGGGAAGGATCCTCGAAAACGGCTTTTACTCCTTTTATAACAACGTCAGGGTCAAGTGTCATACGCTCGGTCTCCCATGCCATTTTAAGCTGGAAATCAGCTATGGATGGCGAATCGGCAAGAATAGCTTTTCGGATTGTTATCATATATTTATTATTACCACGGGAATACATTGAGATTGCTACTTCAGAAAACCCACCCCTACCCCTCCCAAGAGGGGATTTAAGTAATTAATCCTCAACTCTTCAACCTATTTATATTCATCCCAGCTCTTTATTGCAAGATCTTCCATTTTTATGTTGCAAAAAGCAAGGATAAATGCACTTGCAAGCCTTGCATTCGTAATAAGGGGAACATTGAAATCGATAGCGCTTCTTCTGATAGTATAATCATTATCCAGTTCAGTTGCGCTGAGATCCTTTGGTATGTTCACCACAAGGTCAACTTCGCGGGTCTTTATGAGCTCTATGGTATTCGGTGATTTATTCTCATCAGGCCAGTAGGCCACGTGCGCTTCAACGCCTGCATTTTCGAGAAACTGCTGGGTTCCCCTTGTTGCGTATAGTTTATGTCCCCTCTCGGTGAGGGCCCTTGCGCTGTTTAAAAGTTCTACCTTTGAACGGGCAGGCCCGGTGGAAAGCAGGATGCTCTTTTTAGGTACCCTGTACCCGACAGAGAACATTGCCTTCAGTATTGCCTCGTAAAAACCTTCTCCGATGCAGCCAACCTCGCCAGTCGATGACATATCGACGCCAAGGATGGGATCGGCTTTGGCCAGGCGCGAGAAGCTGAACTGCGGCGCTTTTACCCCTACATAGTCAAGTTCAAAAAGCGATTTATCAAGTTTTTTTACGGGTATTCCAAGCATTACCTTCGTTGCCATTTCTATAAGGTTTGCTTTTAAGACTTTGGAAACAAACGGCATGCTGCGGCTTGCACGAAGGTTGCATTCAATCACTTTAATATCATTGTCCCTGGCAAGGAACTGAATATTGAAGGGACCGGTTATATTAAGCTCCCTTGCTATCTGTTTTGATATTCGTTTTATTCTCCTGACTGTCTCCAAATATATCTTCTGAGGGGGAAATACAATTGTTGCATCGCCCGAATGGACGCCGGCAAATTCTACATGCTCGCTGATGGCATATGCTATTATTTCTCCTTCTTTTCCAACGGCGTCTATTTCAATCTCCTTGGCATTCTCTATGAATTCGGAAACTACAACCGGGTACTGCTTTGATACCTGGGATGCCAGTTCGAGGTAATGAGTAAGTTCATTCTTATTTGAGACCACATTCATTGCTGCTCCGGACAATACATAAGAAGGCCTGATAAGTACGGGAAAGCCTATACGGTCGACAAATTCGAAAATATCGTCGATAGAAGTGAGCTCTTGCCACCTCGGCTGGTCGATGGCAAGGTTATCGCACATCTTTGAGAACTTATGACGGTTTTCAGCCCTGTCAATTGAGAGCGGCGAAGTCCCCAGTACGGTAACATTTTCCCTGAAAAGCCTCATCGCCAGGTTATTCGGTATTTGTCCACCTACCGAAACAATTACTCCTCCCGGATGTTCGAGGTCAATAATATCAAGGACTCTTTCGAAAGTGAGCTCATCGAAGTAAAGCCTGTCGCAGATATCATAATCAGTACTTACGGTTTCGGGATTGTAATTGATCATTATTGAACGGAAGCCCTCTTTCTTAATTGTTTCGATTGCATTGACCGAACACCAGTCGAACTCAACGCTTGACCCTATCCTGTATGCTCCTGACCCAAGTACGATTATTGACTTTCTGTCCCTCTCGTACACGATATCATTCTCAGTTCCTCCGTAAGTAAGGTACAGGTAATTTGTGATAGCCGGATACTCGGCTGCAAGGGTGTCGATTTGTTTTACACAGGGAACAATGTCGAGGTTCTTCCTTCTCTGCCTGACCTTAAGAAGATCTTCGTTGATTTCTGACGGACCTGACCTGAGTACATGCCTGGCAATCTGAAAGTCGCTGAATCCGTTTATCTTGGAATGAGATAACAGCTCTGTCGGAATACTTTCAATGGTTTTGTATTGGCTGAGCTCATCTTTGATATTGATGATATTTCTGAGCTTGAACAGGAACCACTTATCGATCTTTGTGAGTTCATAGATCCTGTCGATAGACATTCCCTTATCGAGAGCCTCGGCAATAGAGAATATCCTCATGTCGGTCGGCTCGGCAAGCTCTTTCTCGATATCCCTGAATTTAATTTCATGGTTGCCGGTAAATCCATGCATTCCCTGGCCTATCATCCTGAGTCCCTTCTGGATGACCTCCTCGAAATTTCTCCCGATTGCCATAACTTCACCGACGCTTTTCATGCTGCTGCCTATGGCATGCGATACACCCTCGAATTTATTAAGGTCCCATCTCGGGATCTTGCAGACAATATAATCGAGGGCAGGTTCAAAGCATGCGGTGGTGGTTTTTGTCACAGAATTCTTCAGTTCATGAAGTCCGTATCCGAGACCAAGCTTTGCAGCCACGAATGCAAGAGGGTAGCCTGTTGCTTTTGATGCCAGGGCACTTGAACGCGAGAGCCGCGCATTGACTTCAATTACCCGGTAATCTTCCGAATCGGGAGAGAGTGCAAACTGAACGTTGCATTCACCGACGATCCCAATATGCCTTATGATCCTTATAGAAAGTTCCCTAAGCTTATGATATTCGCTGTTTGTCAGGGTTTGCGACGGAGCCACCACAATACTTTCTCCGGTATGAATACCAAGGGGATCGAAGTTCTCCATATTGCAGACAGTTATGCAATTGTCGAATTTGTCCCTGACAACTTCATATTCGACTTCTTTCCATCCTTTAAGCGATTCTTCAACGAGTATCTGGTTTGTAAAGGAAAAAGCCCTGGAAGCAAGGTTGTTCATCTCGGCCTTGCTTGATGCAAATCCGCTTCCCTGACCTCCCAGGGTATATGCAGCCCTGATAATAATCGGAAATCCCAGTTTTTCAGCTGCTTCAATGGCATCATCAACACTTTGGACTGCGATACTGCGAGGTGTTTTAACGTCTATCTCTCCGAGCTTCCTTACAAAAAGCTCCCTGTCCTCCGTATCCATGATGGCAGAAACCGGAGTACCCAGCACCCTTACATTATATTTCTCAAATATTCCGTTTTTGAAAAGATCCGTTCCGCAGTTGAGAGCTGTCTGTCCGCCAAAGGAAAGCAGGATGCCGTCGGGCCGCTCCTTTTCAATAACCTTCTCTACAAAATAGGGAGTTATAGGAAGAAAATATATTTTTCCGGCAATCTCCTCCGAAGTCTGAACCGTTGCTATGTTGGGATTTATCAGGACGGTTTTGATACCTTCCTCTTTTAATGCCTTAAGTGCCTGTGACCCCGAATAATCGAATTCACCTGCCTCACCAATTTTAAGGGCGCCGGATCCCAGGATTATCACCTTTTTCAAATCATCTTTCATCTGACGGATTTGAAGGTCAAAAATAGCACAAATTTTTATTAGAAGCTTGTTTTTAATGAAATATGAATATATTTGCAGAAAAAATGTATAAATATGCAGAAAACAAAACGGCTTCTGGCAATTGAAAAGTTAATTACAGAGGAGGAAATATCATCGCATGAAGTACTGCTGAAAAAGCTGAAAGGCAAAGGTCTCAATTGCACTCAGGCAACTCTTTCCCGCAATTTAAGGCAGCTGGGAGCCGGTCGTATTCCTGACGGAAGAGGTGGCTACAAATATTTCCTGCCCGACAATTCCGGTAATTTGCCTTCGAAAGCAGCCAAGATCCAGGTTCTTCCGGCAATTCGCGAGATTGTTGAGGCAAAAGGCCTTCTTGTAATAAAAACAATACCAGGCAATGCCAGTAATACTGCATTTTATATAGATAATACATCAAGGTTCGAGATTGCAGGAACCATAGCTGGTGACGATACCATTCTCGTCATTCCGCGTGACGGTATTTCAATTAATCAGGTGCATACATGCCTCGAGATCATTCTGCCAGGTCTGCATGAGCAAATAAAAAAGAAAAATATCTGATATAAATATTAAATAGTAATTAACAGTTAAATTTCATAAAATGAAAGAAAAAGTTGTTTTGGCGTACAGCGGAGGATTGGATACTTCGGTAATACTTAAATGGTTAATCGAAAAGGGTTTTGATGTGATTGCATTTGTAGCAGATGTTGGCCAGGCAGAGAATTTTGAGGAGTGCAGGAAAAAAGCTCTGTTGCTTGGTGCATCCAAAGTCATAATAGCCGATCTGAAAAGGGAATTTGTCGAGAAGTATGTTTTGAAGGCGATAATGGCAAATGCAATTTATGAAGACAGGTATCTTCTTGGCACTGCACTGGCCAGGCCGCTGATCGCTAAAAAACAGATTGAAGTTGCCAGGGAGGAGGGCGCCTCTGCCGTTGCTCATGGCGCAACCGGTAAAGGCAATGACCAGGTGAGATTTGAACTATGTTATTATGCTCTGATGCCGGGGGTCAAGGTAATTTCACCATGGAAAGACAAGGAATTCCTTGCACAATTCAAGGGCAGGACAGATCTTCTTAAATACGCTTCTGAAAAAAAGATCCCTGTGAAAGCCAGTATCGATAAGCCTTATAGCGAAGACGATAACCTTATGCATATAAGCCATGAGGCAGGAGTACTTGAAGATCCCATGTATACGCTTCACAAAAGCATGCTCGAAAAAATGGTCATGCCACAGGATGCCCCGGACAAAGAGACACGTATTGTGATCCACTTCAAGAACGGACTGCCGGTTAAGCTTGTAAACAAGGAAGATGGCACTATAAAAGAAGACCCCTATGATATGTATATATATCTGAATGAGCTTGCCGGGAAAAACGGGATCGGATTGCTCGACATGGTAGAGAACAGGTTCGTGGGAATCAAATCGAGAGGTGTCTACGAGACCCCGGCAGCGACTGTCCTGCATATTGCCCATAAGGATATTGAGGGAATTGCCATGGACCGCGAGGTAATGCGACTTGTTAATATGCTGACCCCTAAATTTGCAGAGATAATCTATAATGGATTCTGGTTCAGTCCTGAAATGGATTTTCTGATGGCAGCTATAGAGAAGAGCCAGGAGCTGATCGACGGCAGCGTTCATCTTTGCCTTTACAAGGGGAATGTAATTATAGAAGGGCGTGAGTCTCCATCTTCATTATACAATAAAAAGCTATCCAGCATGGATATCGAGGGTGGATTTGATCAGACCGACAGCAAGGGATTCATAAAGATAAATGCTATCAGGCTCATGGCTCACCGGGCAATTATAGAGGAGAACCGGAATAAATAACATAAAAAACAAGATTTTATGAAACTTTGGGAAAAAGGGATAACCCCGGAACCTGCAATCATTGAATTTACAGCAGGTGAAGACAGGATGACTGATCTTGCACTTGCCAAGTGGGATATTATCGGATCAATGGCCCATGTAATAATGCTCAATAATGTCGGGCTGATCGTGGAAGAAGAGAAGAATGATCTGTTAAAAGCACTTCATTCTCTCTTTGTATGGGATGAAGAGGGGAGTCTTGTAATTGAGAAAGATGTTGAAGACATTCATTCCCAGATAGAGAAAGAGATATCATCGATCCTCGGCACAACCGGCAAAAAAATCCATACCGGGCGGTCCAGGAACGATCAGGTTCTGGTCGACATCAGGCTTTATACGCGGGAGGAGATAGATAAGCTCGCCATTCTGGTTGGGAAGCTCTTTTCAAGGCTTCAGGCCCTGAGCGAACAGCATCGCGAGGTGCTTCTTCCGGGTTATACCCACATGCAGCCGGCAATGGTTTCATCTTTCGGTCTCTGGTTCGGGGCCTATGCCGAATGCCTTGCAGAGGATATACTGATGCTCTCATCGGCAAGGGCTCTCAATAACAGGAATCCTCTTGGAACGGCTGCCGGGTTTGGGACAACATTACCCCTGAACAGAAAACTGACTTCCGAGCTACTGGAATTCGATGATCTGCTTTATAATTCAGCATATGCCAGTCTCAGCAGGGGGAAGGTAGAGTTGTCTGTCGCCTCATCTCTGGCTTCACTGGCCCAGACTCTGTCAAGGTTCTCTATGGATGTATGCCTCTATATGAGTGCAGAGTTCAGGTTTATTGATTTTCCCGATGAGTATGTGACAGGATCCAGTATAATGCCTCAGAAAAGAAATCCCGATGTCTTCGAGCTTATCCGCGGGAGATCCAATATCATTCAGACTATTCCGAATCAGATTGTCATGCTCACGTCGAATCTTCCTTCCGGTTATAACAGGGATCTGCAGCTATTGAAAAAAATTATATTTAGCGCATTTCATGAGCTCACGGAATGTATTGAAATCATGCTGCTGATGCTCAATAATATTATAATTCGTAAAAACATAACGGAGAATCCGCTTTACAACACTATTTTCAGCACCGAGGAGATAAACAGGCTTGTTAGAGATGGTATTCCATTTCGGGATGCATACCAGGCAGTCTCCGAAATGGTTAAAAATTCTACGTTTTCAAAGACGGTAATTTCAGATTATGCTCATGAGGGAAGCATCGGCAACCTTTGCAACGAGCAGATTGCAGAATTATTCAACAAGAGGATGGAGTGCTTTAAAAACAAGTCGGCTGCAGAAATGGCTGAAAAGATGATGGAGTATGTAAAATGATATGTCCCCCATCCCCCCTGAAGGGGGACTTAATATATTAAAGATTTAGATTGTAACGGGATTTGAAGCCCCCTTTAGGGGGCAATCCGTCGTCTGACGGATGGGGGCTATTTTGATCTTTTAATATTCTCTATGAATACATCAAAAAGGTAATCGGTATCCGTTGGTCCACCGGAGGCTTCAGGGTGGAACTGAGTTGAGAAGAATGGCTTGGTTTTGTGCTTCATTCCCTCATTGGTCTTGTCATTTATATTTATAAAAAGCGGATCCCACTCTTTTCCGAGGGTATTGTTATCGACTGCAAATCCGTGATTCTGCGAGGTTATATATGCTTTATCAGTACCAACATGGATAACCGGCTGATTGTGGCTTCGGTGTCCGTACTTCAGTTTATATGTGTCGGCACCTGATGCCAGCGCCATAAGCTGGTTGCCAAGGCAAATCCCGAAAATCGGTATTCCCTTTTCAAAGGATTTTCTTATGTTTTCAATTGTAATGCCGCACATTTTAGGATCGCCGGGTCCGTTTGAAAGAAAGAGACCATCAAATTTCTCTGAATGATAATCGTAATCCCATGGAACTCTTATTATTGTTGCGTCTCGCTTCAGCAGGTTCCTGATTATGTTATATTTAACGCCACAGTCAACAAGCAGTATCCTGTATTTACCGCTGCCATAGATTTTCTTTTCTCTGGTGCTTACCTCGGCAACAAGATTGAACTTGTTCGGGTCATAAAAAGGAACTGATGCCCCTTCAGGTTCTACTTTCCCGAGCATTGCTCCCTTTTCACGGATCCTTTTGGTAAGGGCACGTGTATCAATTCCATAAACTCCGGGAACTTTATTCCTTTTAAGCCATTCATCAAGGCTTTCAGTGGCGTTCCAGTGGCTGTACTCGAAGGAGTAATCTGATACTATGAGTCCCGAAATATGAATTGAAGAAGATTCATAAAAGCGGTAAAGGTCGTTCTCCTCGTTTTTTGCGGGGGCTCCATAATTGCCTACCAGAGGATAAGTAAGACAAAGTATCTGTCCCCTGTAAGATGGATCAGTAAGGCTTTCCGGGTAACCAGTCATTGCAGTATTGAAAACAACTTCTCCTGCAGCAGCAACCACAGCACCAAAGGATCTTCCATGGTAAACCGTTCCGTCTTCCAGCGTCAGAGTGACTTTAGTTCTTTCTTCCATCCGTAGGTTATTATTTTAATTGTCTAACTTCTGCAACTGCCTTTTCAATCTGCTCCAGAGCCTGAGCGACAATCTGCCTGGTTGTACCGATATTCATTCTCATAAAACCTTCACCCCCGGGGCCAAAAGCAGATCCCTCATTCATCCCGACACCTGCCTTATCGACAAAAAAGCTCTGCAGTTCTTTTCCGTTCATTCCAAATTTCCGGCAATCGAGCCATATCATATATGTTGCCTCATTTCTTACTGGTATTATCTCCGGGATGCGCTCCCGGCAATAATTCAGAACCAATTCTGCATTCTTGTTGAGGTACTCAAGCAGCTCCCCAAGCCACTCTTCGCCTTCAGAATAAGCAGCTATTGAAGCAACTGTTCCAAAGATATTTCCATTTCCGATATGCAGGCTTTCGATCTTCCTGTTGAAGTACTTTCTCAGCACATGGTTTGGAATTATCAGGGATGATGTTGATAGTCCGGCGAGATTGAAGGTTTTGCTCGGAGCGATGCATGTAACTGTAATATTAGCGATCTCTTCGGAGATTGATGCTATCGGCGTATACCTGTATCCGGGAAGCACCAGGTCGCAATGTATCTCATCGGAGAGGATAAGGATATTGTTTTTAAGACAAATGCCGGCAAGTGTTTGGAGTTCCTCGCGTGACCATGCTCTGCCGACAGGATTATGGGGATTGGAGATAATGATCATTTTTGTTGATTCGTTCAGAGAAGCTGCCAGTGAGTCAAAGTCCATACTCCATTTTCCGTCCTTTTCAATCAGCTGGTTGTAAACAATATTTCTGCCATGGCTCTCGACGGCAGAGAAGAAAGGAGTGTACACCGGAGGCTGAACGATTATTGAATCACCCGGCCTGGTAAATGACAGGGTGCATAAATTCAGTGCCGGAACAACACCGGGGCAGAAGCATATCCACTCGTTCTCAATTCGCCAGCCGTGTCTTTTTTCAACCCACCGGGAAATTGAATTATAATACTCTCCCGGGCGGAAAGTGTATCCCATTATTTCATGCTGAAGGCGGGTTCTTAATTTATCAATGATGAACTCCGGCGTTTTAAAATCCATGTCGGCCACCCACATCGGGATAATATCCTTTTTCCCGAAAGTCTCAAGCCTTAGATCATACTTGACACAGTCAGTTCCCTCTCTTTCAATATATTCATCAAAATTCCATCTCATTGGGAGTGCAATAATTTCAGGGGTTCAAAGATATATAAAATCACTGATAAACACGTGAGGCTGTTGATCAGGGATATAAATTGAAGATTACAGGGGTATCAAATACTGATTGGCTGGCAAACATCATATTTCTTATCAAAATGGGGCGCTTTTTGAGTATTTTCAATATAATTTATTACTTTTATGGGCGGGTTTAATTTAACTTTTGTAACTAAAAAAGATCATTTATGAAAAAGGCGATTGCAATTTTGATTCTTCCGGCTCTCCTGTTAAGTTTCGCTTCCATTACAGGATGTAAAAACAAGAAAGCCAATAACGAGCAGAAGAAGGTTGAAGTTCAGGCAGTTGATACAATTAAAAAGAATATAGAAGCAAATGTTTATCCGCTGCCAACATCTGCAGAGGTTATTAAAATGCTCTCTGACCTTGAGGTCGGATATATTTTCGGAATATCCAATCCGGTAGAGAATTCAAAGAAATACTTCAGCAGTACTGCCAGATCAATTAATATGGGAGTATACGGAGCAGACCTGAGCTATGCAACTCTGTATAATATCCAGCAGTCGGTTATTGACTATATGGATGCGATCAGGAACCTGGCAAATGAGCTCAATATGTCAAAGATATATGATGCTTCACTATACGATAAAATCAAACAGAATTTCGACAACAAGGACGAGCTGGTTAAGATTCTTACCGCAGCATTCAATGATACTTATAATTATCTGGCTGACAATGACCAGCAACCTCTGGCACTTCTTGTCGTAGGTGGCGCCTGGGTTGAGGGGATGTTCCTTACAACGCATGTCTCTGCTGCTGCATATCAGGTAGCCGGGATATCCAAAAACCTTCTGGATCAGAAAAAGTCGTTCGAATTATTTTTAGAGATTACCAAACCATATGGAAATGATCCTATAGTAAGCGACTTTGTTAAGGCTCTTGACCCGGTTAAGAAAGTCTATGACAGACTGGGAACAAGTTTGACCGAACAGAATATAAAGGATATAACAAAAGCAATTGAAGAAGTAAGGGGACAAATTATCAAATAGCTGATTTTTAAATATATGACCGCAAAGTGTTTCCTTTGCGGTCTTTTTTTTATTGCTGAGATATCTGTATGAGAGAATCTGTTCTGTTAGCATTGATTCATATTTTTGCCATTGTCTCTACCATTAGTCCGGTAGGGATAACGTCAAGGGGCAAGAAGATCCTCCGAAGCTACCTCAGGCGTTATCTTAACAGGGAGCTTGAAGAGGAGTACTATGCTCTGTTTGAAAATAACCTGGAGTTTTATTCAAATGAGCTCAAAAGCGTGAATAAGGCCGAGCTGGCTGATGAGGATTCGCTGATATCTTTCCAGATAACAAATATATGCCGTCAGATAAAAAAGGGACTCTTCCTGGAAGAGAGAATGATAGTTTTCCTCCAGCTCATTGAATTTGCTTTCGAGGACGGGCTTATCTCAGACCAGGAGAAGACAATTATTGATATTGTTGCCAAAACTTTTAACATCTCAAAAAAAGAGTATGATAATGCTTCTGCCTTCATGATCGGCAGAACGTTTGATGAGATATCACCTGAATGCGTGCTGATTATCGAGAGCGACAACCCGGAACTTTCGGGTTCTTCCACCTTCAAGAATTATGAACAATGGCGTCATATAAGGATAAAGGGGTTCAAGGGGCAACTGATAATCCTACATATTGAAAGTACCGGAACACTTCTTCTTACATACGACGGTCCGCTGCCCCTGTACTTCAAAGGGAGAGATATAATTGCGTGCAGGCCGTACCTGCTTGAGCGAGGGGTAAATATAAAAGGGCAGGGCATTGAACCTATCTATTATTCAAAGATTTACAAAAAGTTTGTTTCGAGGAACTTTCCTGAAAAAATAGTTTTTGAAGGACATGATATTGAATACATGTTCAAAAACTCAGAAAACGGAGTCCGCAAAATGAACTTCCATGTCGAATCGGGAAACCTTATCGGAATAATGGGAGGGAGCGGCGTTGGGAAGTCAACTATGCTTAATCTTCTCCATGGAAAGATCAAGCCGACAAGCGGTAACATCTATCTTAACGGGTATGATCTCAATTCCGAAATTGAGGAGCTGAAGGGAATTATCGGCTATGTTCCACAGGATGATATGCTGATCGAAGAACTTACCGTATATCAGAACCTCTATTTTAACGCACGTCTGTGTTTTGGAGATTACACTGAGGAACAACTGGCGGAGTGTGTCGATAAAATTCTTATTGACCTTGATTTGTTTGATATCCGGGACCTTCAGGTTGGAGATGTTCTTAACAAGAAAGTGAGCGGTGGCCAGAGAAAACGGCTCAACATAGGCCTGGAGCTGATGCGTGAACCTGTAGTCCTGTTTGTTGATGAACCTACCTCAGGATTATCCTCGTTTGATTCTGAAATGGTTATGAGCCTTTTGAGGAACCAGTCCCTGAGCGGCAAGCTTGTATTTTCAATCATTCATCAGCCTTCGTCAGATATTCTGAAGATGTTTGACAAGATCTGGATTCTGGACAAGGGCGGCTATATGATCTATGACGGTGATCCCGTTGAGGCTCTGGTTTATTTCAAGACAGAAACATCGCAGGCCAACGCTGCTGAAAGCGAGTGCCCAAGCTGCGGAAATATCGAGACCGATAATATCCTTCATATCGTTGAGGTAAAGGTAATTGGTAATGACGGATTGCCAGGGAAAGACAGGCAGGTAAGCCCGAAGGAGTGGTACGATAAATACAAGAAAAAAATGATGCCGCACCTTGAGAAGAAGCCCTCAAGAATGCCAATCACTCCGGGTAATTTCAGAGTCCCCCGAAAATCATACCAGATAAAAACATTTATCAGACGAAACGTATTAAGGAAGATTGCAGACAGACAATATATGACTATTAACCTGGTCGAAGCACCCCTGCTTGCATTAATCCTGGGATTCATTTCAAAGTACAGCGAAACCGGCATCTATATTTTTTCGGCAAATAAAAGCTATCCCATCTTCCTCTTTATGGCGATAATTGTAGCTCTTTTTATCGGGCTTACAGTAAGTGCAGAAGAGATATTCAGAGACAGGAAAATACTTGAGCGTGAAAAATTCCTTGACCTCAGCAGGCTGAGCTACCTGTTATCGAAGATCACATTCCTTTTTACCCTTTCAGCAATACAGACCCTTTCATTTGTAATTGTGGCTGACCTGATCCTTGGGGTACATGGAATGCTTCTTCAGCAATGGCTCATTCTCTTTACCATAGCTTGTTTCGGAAACCTTCTTGGACTGAACATTTCAGCAGGTATGAGAACTGCCATAAGCATATATATCCTTATCCCGCTTATACTGGTGCCCCAGCTTCTCCTTGGCGGTGCAATGATAAAGTTTGATGACCTTCACAAATCTTTGACACGAAAAATATATGTTCCCGTTATCGGGGATATTATGACAACCAGATGGGCATATGAAGCCATCAGCGTTGAAGAGTTCAGGAATAACAAGTTTGAAAAGCCGTTTTTCAGATCCGAGATGGAAATGAGCCAGGACGACTGGTACTCTTATTTTCTTATTCCGTTGCTGAAGGCAAAAACTGATGCCTGCATAAAAAATACCCTGAGGCCGATTGAAAAGCAGGAAGCTGTAAATAACCTGGAGGAGGTTAAGTATCATATCTCAGACCTGAGCGCAATTGCAGGCATAGTGCCCGGAAAATGGACAGATAACCTTGAATATTCTCGTTTTGACAATATTACAGGCAATAACGCTATAATCTTCCTTGACTCACTTAAAGCAACCTTCAGGGGAAGATATAAACTCGCTTCGGCAAGTCATGATCTGGTTTACAATGCCATTAAGGACAAAATTGGTGCGGATATGTTTTATCGTCTGAAGGAGAATAACCTTAACGCTAGCCTGGAGGACCTTGTTCTTAACAGGATGACCACCTCAAAGATTTATGATACCGGGAAGAAAATTATTCAGAAAGCTGATCCGGTCTTCATGGCTCCCGGGTCGAAAATCGGACGCGCACATTTTTTTGCTCCCTATAAACTGATTGGGAACCTGAAGATCTCCACACTCATATTTAATATGGCAGCGATTTGGATTATGATTGCCGGCCTTTTCGTGACATTGTACTATAATGTTCTGAAAAGATTCATTATGTGGCTCGACAGCCTCAAACTACCAATAACAAGAAAATTCGGCAGGGATATGTTCCAGCTCTAATACCGGATTAATATATTATTTTACACATGAGTAGGGTACAACCTAAAAAAAACCTTGGTCAGCATTTCCTGAAAGACAAAACCATTGCTGAAAGGATTGCCGGTACGCTGACAGGCAACGGCTACGGAACAGTACTCGAAATCGGGCCGGGAACCGGTATTTTGACTGAATTTCTGGTCAGAAGAAATTTCAGTGACTTCAGGGTAATAGAGATAGACAATGAGTCGGTTCATTTTCTGAAAGAGAAATTCACTGAAGGCATTGAAATAATCCGCGGCGATTTTCTCGAGATGGACATCGATTCATGTTTCAACGAAAAGCTGGCAGTTATCGGGAATTTCCCTTACAATATTTCCAGCCAGATTCTCTTTAAAGTTCTTAAGCACAAGGATAAGATCTCTGAGATATGCGGCATGCTTCAGAAAGAGGTAGCTGAAAGGATATGTGCCTCACCCGGATCGAAAACATATGGGATACTCAGTGTGCTGCTGCAGGCTTTTTATTCTGCTGAATATCTTTTTACTGTTCAGGAAACTGTATTTGTTCCGCCTCCAAAAGTAAAATCGGGTGTTATAAGGCTCACCAGGAATAATGTAACTGATCTTGGGTGCGATGAGGCGCTGTTTAAAAGGGTTGTAAAAGCCTGTTTCAACCAGAGGAGGAAGACACTCAGAAATTCAGTAAGATCTGCTTTTACCCTTAAGCGGGAAGATTATACCGATTTTGGATTAAGACCCGAACAGCTCTCCGTGGAGAGTTTTGTCAGACTCACAAACTGGATAAGTGAGAATATGATCTATCCGAATGAGTAGCCGATAGCCTCGACAGGATCCATTTTTGCAGCCGAATAGGCCGGTGCGTAACCGGCAATTATGCCTATTACCCCTGAAATTACAATTGCCATTATGATATTGCCTGTAGTCAGGTACATATTCAGATCGTACAGGTAGTTGATAAACAAGGTTCCGATAAAAACCAGAATTAAACCAACCACTCCACCGATAATAGACAGCAGTACGGACTCAGTAAGAAACTGCATAAGAATGAAAGAGCGTTTTGCCCCCAGTGCTTTTTGAATGCCTATCTGGTTTGTTCTTTCCCTCACAGAGACGAACATAATGTTTGCGATGCCGAAGCCTCCTACAATTATTGCAAGTCCGCTTATGAACCATCCCGCCAGGTTAATTCCGGCAAATACCGAATTAAATCCTTGTGTAATCATGCTTGCCTGATTGACGGAAAAAGTAGATACCGCTTCAGGCTGGAGCCTCCTGGAAGCCCGGAGTATCATTGTTGTTTCATCACTCAGCTCGCTTATATTGACGCCAGGTTTTGCCTTTATCATCAGCTGGGATTCAACAAATCTGTTACGGAAGTTTATGAATGTTTTACCAAAATTCACAGGGATTATGGTAATCTCATCCATCCCTGAATCAGCTATTCCTCCCTTGCCTTCTTTTTTTATTACTCCGATGACGGTAGTTTTAAAACCTGCAATTGTAATCTCCTTGCCAACCGGATCGGCTTCAGCAAACAGGTTCTTTGCAACTTCCGACCCGATTATTGCGACATTCTTTCCTGAAGCTGCTTCAAACTGTGAAAAGTATCTTCCCTTATCTATTTCAAATGTTCTTATATCTTTAAACTCCGGGGTAGTGGCTGCAACAGTCGCTTCAGGGGCAACGTTTTTTTTGTATTTAACAGGTTCATTCTGATATACGGTAAGGCATGCAGATTCGCTTTTTGTCGATTTGTTGCGAATGGCATTATAGTCATCCATCGCTATTGGAGGCCATTTAATCATATCCCACCATGCCAGGTTGGGGTCATTGAATGTCCAGGGCCATTTCTGAACATAGACCACATTATCGCCCATTGAGGCTATAGTGTCGTGAACAGATTTTTCCATCCAGTCGAGAACAGTAAAAACCGAGATTATCGAAACAATGCCGATAGTTATCCCGAAAAGAGAAAGGAAAGTCCTGAACTTATTAACCATTATGGAGCTAATCGCAAACAGAAATCCCTCCTTGAACAGTCTGAAAAACATTTTCCCCTTGTTTTGATATTTGAAGATCAAAGATAAGAAAAATCATATGTCATTACCATGAAAATTTCTTTATTGCCGAATTCCTTGCAATCATAATGTTATTATGTTGAGGTTAATAAAAAAATATCTATTTTTAATCGCCGTTTGGAACGTAGGCCAGCAATCATAATTATCTGGTAATGAGTGAGAAGAAAATAAGCAGCGCTTTAATTTCTGTATTTTACAAGGATGGTCTCGATGATATAGTCAAAACTTTGTCCGGGCTGAATGTAAAGATATACTCAACAGGAGGGACATACTCTTTTATAAAGGATCTTGGAATTGATGCGGAAAAAGTTGAAGATATTACCGGCTACCCCTCGATTCTCGGAGGCAGGGTAAAAACGCTGCATCCCTCAGTTTTTGGGGGGATACTTGCCCGCAGGGAAAACAAGGATGACATGGAGCAGATGGCAAAATATAAGATCCCTGAAATCGACCTGGTCATTGTCGATCTATACCCGTTCGAAGAAACTCTGAAAACTTCAAATATCGAAGAAGATATAATTGAGAAGATCGATATCGGAGGCATTTCTCTGATAAGGGCAGCTGCAAAAAACTATAATGATGTGCTTATAATCTCAGGAAGAGAGCAATACCCAGGTTTACTTGCCCTGCTCAGGGAAAAGAAAAGCACCTGTTCGCTTTCGGACCGCCGTTTTTATGCAGCTGAGGCATTTAAAACTTCTTCAAATTACGACACTGCAATTTTCAGGTATTTCAACCGTGAGGCAGGCATTCCGGTATTCAGGGAAAGCATTAATGCTTCTTATCCCCTCCGTTATGGCGAGAATCCTCACCAGAAAGGGGTCTTCTTCGGTGATCCTGATCAGCTTTTTGATAAACTTCACGGCAAGGAGATCTCATATAATAATTTTCTCGATATCGAAGCTGCCCTGAGCCTGATTGACGAATTCCCGGAGACAACTGTTATCATTATCAAGCATAATAATGCCTGCGGTGTAGCCTCAAGAAATGATATTACCGAGGCATGGAAAGCAGCACTTGCCTGCGATCCGGTATCAGCCTACGGGGGAGTTGTCGTTACAAACTGTCCGGTAAATGATTCTGCTGCCGCTGAAATTGACAAGCTGTTTTTCGAAATAATCATTGCCCCTCAATATTCAGAAAAGGCACTTGATATTCTGAAGCAGAAGAAGAACAGGATTATCCTGCGGAGGAAGGAGACTTTTAAAGCATCTTACAGCTTCAGGTCCCTGCTGAACGGCGTCCTCTGGCAGGAACGCGACAACAGCACCGAATCAGATGCAGACCTGAAACCAGTCACTCCGATAAAACCGGGACAGGTTGAAATAGATGACCTTATATTTGCAAACAAGATAGTAAAGCACAGTAAATCCAATGCGATCGTGATTGCAAAGAACCTTCAGCTCTGTGCAAGTGGCATCGGCCAGACATCAAGGGTTGATTCGCTAAAGCAGGCTATTGAAAAGGCAAGATCGTTCGGCTTTGATCTTAAAGGTGCAGTTATGGCATCTGATGCTTTTTTCCCGTTTGGTGATTGTGTTGAGATTGCGCATAAAGCAGGGGTCACTGCAATTGTACAGCCAGGGGGATCAGTCCGGGACAATGAATCGATTGATTATTGCTCAGCAAACGGAGTCGCAATGGTATTTACAGGAGTAAGACATTTTAAACATTAACTATAATTAATTTATCTCATTCGATGGGACTATTTTCATTTTTAACGCAGGAGATTGCTATTGACCTCGGGACAGCTAATACGATTATTATTCATAATGATAAAATAGTAGTAGATGAACCTTCAATTGTTGCAATTGACAAGAACACGGGGAAACTCATAGCAATAGGTGAACAAGCCAGGCAGATGCATGGAAAGACTCATGATAACATAAAAACTATCAGGCCGTTGCGCGATGGTGTAATTGCAGATTTCAACGCTGCCGAGCTGATGATAAGGGGAATGATAAAAATGATAAACAAGGGACCTCAGCTTTTTTCTCCATCACTAAAGATGGTCGTTTGCATCCCCTCCGGGAGTACCGAGGTTGAGATACGTGCAGTGCGTGACTCATCGGAACATGCCGGCGGGAGGGATGTATACATGATCTATGAACCTATGGCAGCTGCCATAGGTATAGGCCTTGATGTTGAAGCACCTGAGGGATGCATGGTAATTGATATCGGTGGAGGTACAACAGAAATTGCTGTCATAGCCCTTGGCGGAATCGTCTGCAATAAGTCAATAAGAATAGCCGGAGATGGATTTACGGCTGATATTCAGGCTTATATGAGACATCAGCACAATATTAAGATCGGCGAAAGAACCGCCGAGGATATTAAAATAGGAGTGGGTGCTGCCTTGCCTGATATTGAAAATCCGCCTGCAGATTATGTCGTAAGGGGACCTAATATCATGACTGCGCTTCCTATTGAAATACCGATCTCTTACCAGGAAATTGCATATTGCCTTGATAAGTCATTATCAAAAGTTGAGGCTGCCATTCTTAATGTTCTCGAACAGACGCCTCCAGAGCTTTACGCAGATATTGTAAACAAGGGGATATATATGGCCGGCGGCGGCGCTCTTTTAAGGGGTCTGGATAAAAGGCTTACTGATAAGATAAACATTAAATTCAACGTGGTTGAAGATCCGCTCCACTCGGTTGCACGCGGGACCGGAGTTGCGCTTAAGAATGTGGATAAGTTCCCGTTCCTGATGAGATAATTGCGGATATGAATGAGAAACCTTCTTAATTTTCTGGCGAAGTATAACAACCTTATCATCTTTCTTATACTTGAAGGGATTTCATTCTATTTGCTTACAACCGGAAACACTTATCATAATACACAGATTGTAAAAGGAGTCAGGGGATTGACCAGGGGTATTGATGAGAGAATCAGCAATACCAGGAATTATTTTCATCTCCGGGATATAAACCAGGCTCTCGCATATGAAAACTCAAGCCTCAAAAACAACATCTACCTGCTCAGGAACAAAGAGAACCTGCAGTTTATACCCGTCTCCGATACAAATTACAAGCAGCAGTACCAGTTCACTTTTGCTGAGGTCGTAAATAATTCAGTAACGCGTCAGAAGAATTTCTTCACTCTGAACAAAGGAAGCAGGCAAGGGATGGCCGTCGACATGGCTGTTTCCTCAGGCGCGGGAATTGCAGGTGTAATTGTGGGCTGCTCACGGAATTACTCGATAGCCATGTCATTGCTGAACCTTGATTTTAAAGTGAGTGCCAGGCTCAAATCAAACGGATATTTCGGATCGCTGGGCTGGGATGGGAAAGAATATAAGTACGCTGTATTGAGTGAAATTCCCCAGCACGTTACCTTTGGAATTGGAGATACTATCGAAACGACAGGTTATTCAGCCATATTCCCCGAAGGGATAGTTATCGGAACGGTAAGCGGTTTTGAGAAATCGGGCGGCGATTTTTATAAAATAAAAGTTTTGCTGCAGACAGATTTTAAAAAACTTCATTTTGTGTCAGTCATTGGCAACATAAAGAAGAAGGAACAACTTGAACTTGAAAAACAATTTCAATGATCAACAGGATATTAAGATTCAGCCTGATCTTTGTTTTGCTGATCCTCATGCAGGTTCTGGTATTTGATAATATACGGTTCGGAGGATATATAAATCCGTACATATATGTCATGTTCATTCTCCTGCTGCCGGTTGAAATACCTTCCTGGCTTCTGCTGCTTATTTCTTTTGGCACGGGAGCGGTAATGGATATATTCTGCGGTTCGCCCGGCATGCATACTTCCGCAACTGTTCTCGCTGGTTTTGTACGACCGTACGCATTAAGGATCATCTCACCCCGTGACGGATATGAACCCGGCGCCGATCCGTCAATGTTGATTTACGGTTTGAGATGGTTCCTTATATATACATCATTTATTATTCTTATCCATCACACCGCATTATTTTACCTCGAAGTTTTCAGGTTTGCCGACTTTTTCCACACATTGCTGAGGGTATTCATGAGCTCTGCTTTTTCAATTACCTTTATTATTCTGCTTGAATACTTCAGGAAAGGAAAGTAAACAGCCATGAAGGATGCATTCGTAAATCGGAAATACATGGTAATGGGACTTATAATCATTGCTGCCGTAGCATTGATTATAAGGCTGTTTATCATTCAGGTTGTCAAGGATACATACAGATTATCGGCCGATAACAATGTTCTAAGGTATGTAACTCAATACCCTGCCCGCGGTTTGATATATGACCGGTATGGTAATCTTATCGTTTTCAACCAGGCAGCCTACGACCTGATGGTCGTCCCTGCCCAGACAGCAAAACTCGACACTATAACTTTTTGCAACGATCTGGGAATCTCAATCGAGGTGTTCAGGGAAAGGATGAAAGCAGCAAAGATTTATTCCCGGAGAGCACCATCGGTCTTCCTGAAGCAGATTTCAATGGAGACTTATGCAAAATTCCAGGAGAAATTGTTTACATATCCGGGCTTTTATGTTCAGCCCAGGACACTGCGAAAATATTCACGCCCTGTAGCTGCTCACCTGCTGGGATATGTCAGCGAGGTCGATGAAGCCCTGGTAAAAAAGGACCCTTACTACAAAACCGGCGATTATATTGGAAAGCTTGGAATTGAGGAAGCCTATGAAAAGGATCTCAGGGGGAGGCGTGGTGTTAAGATTTTCATGGTCGATGTTTACAGCCGCTTAAAAGGATCGTACGCAAAAGGGGAGATGGATACCGTTGCCGAACATGGCTCGGATATCATTTCAGGACTGGACCTTGATCTGCAGGAGTATGGTGAAAAACTGATGCAGAACAAGACAGGCAGCATAGTCGCCATTGAGCCGGAGTCAGGAGAGATACTTGCGCTTGTCTCTTCTCCCAATTATGATCCCGGATTACTGGTAGGCCGTGTGCGTTCCGAAAACTTTGCCAGGCTACAGTCAGATACAATTTATAAACCACTGTTTAACAGGGCATTCATGGCATCATACCCTCCGGGATCAACGTTTAAACCAATTAACGGACTTATAGGTCTGCAGGAGAGGGTTATTGTTCCTTCAACAGAGTTTGGGTGCAGCAACGGCTACCATGCCGGATCGATTACAGTAAAATGTCATTCACACCGTTCACCTCTTAATCTGGTAGAGGCTATTGCAATTTCATGTAACTCATACTTCTGCCAGACATACAGAAGGATCCTTGAAAATCCGGAGTATAGTTCGATTTCCGAAGCATTTGACAAATGGAAAACCTACTTAAACGAGTTCGGCTTCGGCAAGAAGCTCGGATCGGAATTTCCAAATGAGCTTAATGGTGTAATTCCTTCTTCAGCATATTTCGACAAATTATATCACAAAGGCGGATGGAAAGCCCTGACAGTGATCTCAATGGCGATTGGACAGGGAGAGATCGGTACAACACCACTTCAGATGGCCAACATGACTGCCGCAATCGCGAACAGGGGTTACTATTATACTCCTCATATTGTAAAGTCAATTGGTAGTGATCACAAAATCGATCCGCGTTTTACAGTTAAGCACACTATCAGTATTGATTCGATTAATTTTGAATCAATCATTAAAGGAATGGAAGATGCCGTTAATGGAGGTCCCGGTGCTACAGCACGAGGTGCCGCCCTTGACAGTATAATTATATGCGGAAAGACAGGAACAGCCCAGAACCCGCATGGAGACGATCACTCGGTTTTTATTGCCTTTGCACCCAAAGATCATCCTAAAATTGCCATCGCAGTTTACGTTGAAAATTCGGGATTCGGAGCAACCTATGCTGCCCCCGTTGCCAGCCTGATGATTGAAAAGTATTTGAGACGAAGAATTACAAACAAACCAATGGAGCAGAGGATGCTTGAGCTGAACCTGATCCATAAACTTACAGAACCGAAAATTGAGAAGCAGCGTACTTATCTGGAGGGGGATTGATAAGACAACAGTTCTTATTTTCCTGCTTATGATCGTCATGGGCTGGTTCAATATTTATGCAGCCGTATATAATGATGAGCATGGGGAGATCTTCGACTTCACCCAGAGATATGGGAAACAGTTCATATGGATAATAGCAACCCTTGTGCTGGCTGTTTTTATCATGATTATAGACAGCAGGTTTTATCTCTTTTTTGCATGGTTCATTTATGCCATAACGATGCTTCTATTAATTCTTGTTTTGGTTTTAGGCAAGGATATTAACGGTGCCAGGTCGTGGTTTGAATTTGGTCCGATCAGCCTTCAGCCCTCAGAATTTGCTAAATTCGGAACTGCACTTGCCCTGGCAAGCTTTCTTAATAACCGAAGTAATGATCTTTCAAAGCTTAAGGTCATCGCTCCTGCAGTAGGTATAATTCTTTTTCCGGCACTCCTTACTTCACTTCAGCCTGATCTTGGTTCGACAATAGTTTTCTTTTCTTTTTTTCTTGTGCTATTCAGAGAAGGAATGAGCCCTTTCATCTTTGTTTCGGGATTACTGATGGTATTGCTTTTCTTCCTCACAGTTCTGTTCAACAACGTGTACCTGGGAATCGTACTTATTGCAATAGCTTTCCTCATGGTCTGGCTTTCCACAAGAAAATGGAAACTCTTGCTTACAGGGCTGGTAACGATGCTCTTTATCGGAGGAATATTGTATACCCTTAATTATTTTGTCATTAAATCACTTGGCAATGAGACCATCCTGGTAATAACCCTGTTGCTTTCAGGAGTTGCCTACGCATATTATTTTTATACTAAAAAAGCAATTACCCTTTTTGTAATCTATCTCTTCCTTATGGGAAGCGTACTATACATCAATTCAGTTGATTTTGCATTCAATCACGTACTTAAACCCCATCAGAAGGAAAGAATTGAAATTATGCTTGGTTTTAAAACTGACACTCACGGTACAGGATACAATGTCAACCAGTCTATAATTTCAGTTGGTTCAGGCGGATTCAAGGGCAAGGGTTATCTCCAGGGCACCCAGACAAAATTCAAATTTGTTCCTGCCCAGAGTACTGATTTTATTTTCTGCACTGTCGGTGAAGAATGGGGTTTTCTCGGATCTCTGGTTGTGATCGGATTGTATGTTTTCCTTCTTATCAGGCTGATAATACTTGCAGAGCGGCAGCGATCGAATTTTTCAAGGATTTATGGTTATGGCGTCGTAAGCATCCTCTTCATGCATTTCTTCATTAATATCGGAATGGCAATTGGTCTGGTACCCGTTATCGGCATTCCTCTTCCATTTTTCAGTTACGGGGGAAGCTCGCTTTGGGGATTCACACTGCTGCTGTTCATCTTTCTGAGGCTTGATGCCGGCAAGACTGAGTACCTGGCATGATCAGAACGGGATGGTGATCCTGTGCGAAATCTCTACACCGAAATCTTTCTCCACATAATCGATAAGCTGCGGAAAAAATTCCATAAAATCTTCCTGGAGAGAGGAATAGTTTTTTTTCAGGGCACGCATGGCAAAGCTGGTCTCATTTGGCAGAGTGGTCCTTTTGCTGAGTGTCCTTAGCACATGCCGGATACCATTCAGGGTCTGGTAAGATTCTATCCAGTTGTTGATAATAAAAAATGGCATCATTTCCCGGACGTTATCGGGTAGTATCTCGTAATTGTTCACCAGGGCCCTGTAAAAATTATAGGTCACACTTTCAAGAGGGCGACGCGAAAAAAAATCCCACTCCCTGGTAAGGAAATGATCGTAAATAATATCTGTAATGACACCTGAATATTTATGGTATTTTTTTGAGAAGAAGATTTTGCTGCGGTGAACAACCGGATGGCTGTCGGTGAAACCATCGATGTTCCGGTGAAGTATTATTCCCTTCCTGATAAGATCAGGATATTTCAGATAGTCGCGGCCCTTTACATAATCACCTATGTAATTGCCGATAATTATTTGATCAGAATCACCGGAAAGGTATATGTGGGCCAGAACATTCATATAGATTTATAATAGTACAAAGAATCTGCCATATCTGTTTATGTTATAGAGAACATTTTGTCATACATGGTTGCAAATCATCAATAAAACAAAGTTAGATGATTGTTTTACAGAAGGATAATACATAGTGACGGTATATAAAAAAATCCCTTTAAACACTCGGAATTACGGTACGCAAATTATACATTTGTTGATTCATTTTAAAATGGATTTTCTTTCAACTCAAAAATAAATATTTCAAACAAGGAGGATTTATGACCAGGAGAAATGTCATTATTATTGGAGCCGCCGGCAGGGATTTTCACAATTTCAATACTTACTTCAGGGATAATGAAAATTATAATGTAGTTGCATTTACTGCAGCTCAGATACCCGATATTGCAGGGAGAAAATATCCTAAAGAGCTGGCAGGCAAGCTTTACCCCAAAGGAATTCCAATCTATGTCGAAGCTAATCTTCCTGATCTCATAAAGAAATTAAAGGTAAATGATTGTATTTTTTCATACAGCGACGTACCATATCAGAGGGTAATGTCTGTCAGTGCTATTGTAAATGCAGCCGGTGCCAGTTTTGTTCTTCTCGGCCCTGATGATACAATGGTCAAAAGCACAAAACCGGTAATTGCCGTAGGCGCGATCCGAACAGGATGCGGTAAAAGTCAGACCTCGCGAAGGATTATCGAGATACTCATGGCTAAAGGATTAAAGGTAGTAGCAATTCGTCACCCTATGCCGTACGGCGACCTGAATGTCCAGAAGGTTCAGCGCTTTGCAGTTGTGAAGGATCTTGAAAAACATAAATGCACGGTCGAGGAGATGGAGGAATATGAACCTCATATTGTCAGGGGTAATGTGATTTATGCAGGAGTCGATTACGAAGCTATTCTCAGGAAGGCTGAAAAAGATCCTGCCGGTTGCGACGTTATTCTCTGGGACGGAGGAAATAACGATTTTCCTTTCTATAAGCCGGACCTTATGATTACAGTTACAGACCCTCACAGGGCCGGCCATGAACTTAGATATTACCCTGGCGAAGTCACCCTTCGTATTGCCGATGTGGTAGTGATCAATAAGATGGACAGCGCCTCGCCTGAATCTATCCAGATTGTCCGTGAAAGCATTGAAAAGGTGAATCCAAAAGCAATCGTCATCGACGGAGCATCACCAATTAAAGTTGATGATCCGTCATTGATCAGAGGGAAGAGAGTGCTCGTTGTAGAGGATGGGCCGACGCTTACCCACGGTGAAATGAAAATAGGTGCAGGTGTTGTGGCTGCCCGTAAATTCGGCGCTGCTGAACTCGTTGACCCGCGTCCATATACGGTAGGGAAAATGAGTGAGACATTCAGGCTCTATCCGAATATCGGAACATTGCTTCCTGCAATGGGATATGGCGATGAGCAGCTTCACGACCTGGAGAAAACGATCAACTATACAAAATGTGACAGTGTCATCATAGCCACGCCTATCGACCTGAACAGGATAATAAAGATTAAGAAGCCCAATACCAGGGTTTACTATGACCTTCAGGAGATCGGCGATCCTAATCTGACACAAGTGCTTGATGAGTTTGTAAAGAAGCACAAACTTACAGGAAAGAAAAAGTGATATCTATATAATATAAAAAGAGCCGTTGCATGCAACGGCTCTTTTATTTTAAGACTTATAGGTTATTAAAATATTATCGTTTTATCCTCGCGTTGCCTTTCCAGATGCTCCAGACCTGTTCTTCATCGGCAGGCTGGCCATAATCAGTAAAAACTGTTGTTGCAAGAGCACCGGTAGCCCATCCGAACTGGATCCATTTTTCCGGTTCCCATCCCTTCAGTATGGCATAAAGCAATCCTCCCACGAACCCGTCTCCGCCTCCAATGCGGTCGAGAACATGTATTTCGCGGGGTTCTACAACATGCCAGTTGTCACCCTCAAGCATAATCGCTCCCCAGAGATGTTCATTAGCGTTTATCACCTGGCGCAGGGTTGTTGCAAAAACTGATGCATTCGGGAATGTCTTTTTTACCCTGCTGATCATTTCCTTGAAGCTCTCTATTTTGGCAGCAAGATCTTTTCCACCCTCTTCCGGACCCTTGATTCCCAGGCAGAGCTGAAAATCTTCCTCATTGCCCACCAATATATCGGCAATGCCTGCAATCTCCCTGAATATGGCAGCCAGATCTTTTTCGCGGTTCTTCCAGAAGGTAGCCCTGTAGTTAAGGTCGAATGCTATGCGGGTTCCATGTTTCTTTGCAGCTCTTGCCAGCTCAAGACAGAAGTTGCCTGTTTCGGGCGACATGGCGGCGATTAATCCTGAAAGATGCAGTATCTGTACACCTTCGGTTACAAAAAGGCGATTAAGATCGAAATCCTTAACGTTCAGTGTTCTTCCCACTTCACCTGCCCGGTCGTTATGTACTCTTGGCCCGCGTGATCCATATCCGCTGTCGGCAATATTGAACTGGTGCCGATAACCCCATGGGCCACCCTGCTCAACCTCAACACCTTCATATACAATATGCCTGCTGCTGAGATCATCTTTGATGAATCTTGCGATCGGGCTCTCTTTTACAAAAGTTGTGAGCACCTTGACCGGAAGTCCGAGATAAGATGAAACACTTGCTACATTTGTTTCAGCGCTGGTAGCCTGCATATGGAACATATTGCTGCAATGAACGGGCTGACCGTTTAAAGGTGTGATTCGTACTCCCATGCTCGAGGGTACAACCAGTGACCACATGAAATCTTTCTTAAGTTCTATTTTCATAATGATTATACTTAAAACAGCTTAGTATTTATTTTAATCTTTCCTTCAGTTTCTTGCCGGCTTCTTCAAATCCGGGTTTGTTAAGCAGTGCGAACATATTTTTCTTATAAGCTTCAACTCCGGGCTGATCGAATGGATTGACATCAAGAATATATCCGCTTACGGCACAAGCCAACTCGAAAAAATAGATCAGTTGCCCGGTGTAGTACTCATCAAGCATCGGGATCTCTATTTTTATTACCGGGACATTGCCATCATTATGGGCGAGGATAGTTCCGGTTTCGGCATTGTGATTTACCTCGGAGAGTCTCTTCCCGGCAAGGTAATTAAGCTGGTCGGAATCATCTTTTTCAAGCGGGATAATAAGTTTCTTCCCGGGTTCCTTTACCGAGATAATGGTTTCGAATAGGATCCGCTGCCCATCCTGGATGTATTGTCCCATCGAATGGAGATCAGTTGTGAAGTCAACGGAAGCAGGGAAAATGCCTTTCCCGTCTTTCCCCTCACTCTCGCCAAAGAGCTGCTTCCACCATTCTGAGAAATAGTGAAGCTTTGGCGTAAACCCGACGAGTATCTCAACAGGCCTGCCGGTCCGAAGGACCAGGTTTCTTGCCGCAGCATAGATCAGTACTGGGTTGGCAGCGCCATTTTTATTATTAACTGTTGCTTCCTCCATGGAAAGAGCACCTTTAACGAGCGCTCTGATATCGATCCCGCTGACTGCAATTGGAAGTAAGCCGACGGGAGTAAGGACAGAGTACCTTCCTCCGATATTGTCAGGGATCACGAATGTCTCATATCCGTTTGTTTCTGCGAGAGACCTTAATGCACCCTTTTTTTCATCGGTAATTGCCACTATCCTTTCAGCAGTCTTTTGCTTGCCTATTTTCTTTTCAAGATTATCCTTCAGCATTCTGAATGCAATCGCAGGCTCAGTGGTTGTGCCTGATTTGGAGATTACAATTATTGAATAGTTTCTGTCTTCAAGTATTTCGAGCAGATCCGACATATAATCCTCACAAATATTCTGTCCGGCAAAGATTATCTCATGATGTTTTTTCTTTAAAAGCGGAGTAAAGGAATGGGAGAGAGCTTCGATTACTGCTTTTGCACCCAGGTATGATCCTCCTATGCCAATAACAACTGTTGTATCGGAAACAGACCTGAGCTGTTTTGCTTTTTTTTCAATCTTATCAAACTGAGCAGCTATATCACAGGGAAGGGTGAGCCAACCAAGAAAATCGCTCCCGGCTCCGGTGCCTTCCTTCAGTATCTCAAGGTGCCGTACCGATTGCTGGGCTAAAGCAAATACTTCTTCAGAGGGGACAAATCCCTCTGCATTTTTAAGGTTTATGCTTAAAATATCTTTCATCTGGTTTAAATTTTCGAAAATTCCTAAGGTATACAAAGTTACAAAAAAACCGTCAGGAACGACCCTGACGGCTTGTAATAAATGTGATATATATAATTGAGAAGAGACTACTTTTTATGAATGCCGCCGGCACTGGAAGCATGTGCGTCAATAAGCCTGGGATCTCCCTTATAATTTATATCCCCGGCACTTGAGGCCCTTGCCGTAAGCTTGTCGGTTACGAAGACATCTGCATCACCAGCACTTGAAACTGAAACATCTGCCTCTCTGGTCTTTAGATTGTATGCATAAAGATCGCCTGCGCTGCTTAAATCTGCCTCAAGCATATCAGTTTCACCGGTAAGGGAGATATCTCCTGAGCTGCTGCCATCAACTTTAATTTCTTTTGCATATACCTCAAGCCTGATATCGCCTGCACTGCTTGCATTCAGTTCGAGATTATCAGTTTTTACCGGCGTTACACCCACAATATCTCCTGCACTTGTAGTGGAAAGCGATTTTATATCCTTCATGGTTACATAAACCCTTTTTCTTTCAGCTTCGCGGATGTTAACATCATTATCAATACGAATGTAAAGTTCATCGCCCCTGATTTCTGTAAGAATATATTGGTGAAGGTTCTCATCAGCTTCAACAGTAATGCTCATATTGTCGCCCTGTGACAGGTATAAGTCAATTCCGGTGCTGACTTTTACACTTGTAAATGATCCGGCTGTACGTTCCTTTTTCACAACATTTCTGTTGCCGTAAACAGCCCTGCGGAACTGTCCGTTTATACATGCTGTTGCTGCCAGGCAAAGAATGATTACTGTAAAATACTTCAGGTTTTTCATGGTTTATATTTTTAATTTTTGAATGTTCTGATAAAAAGACATGGATAATTTCTGTTTGTTGCATAAACCCTGAATAAAAAAATAAGTATTGGTAATCAGGAGATTCCTCATTCCGCCTGCCGGCTGATTCATTCGGAATGACGACTCAATTAAGTTTATTTAAGCAGTGGTAAATCGAAAAGATTCCTCATTTCGCTGCGCTTCATTCGGAATGACAGTTCATTTATTAGTATGGGGGGAAGGGAAGGCGATTCGCCTGAGCGAATCGCCTTCCCTTCCCCATATTACCCCAAAGGATCTGTCATTCCGAGCGCCAGCGAGGAATCTCCCTGATCAATTACTTCATTCTCATTAATTTCATTATGTCATTCCGAGCGAAGCTTTTCCTATTTCATAACCGGTTTATTCTATGGAGTCATTCCGAGCGAAGGAATCTCATTATTCAATTACGACATTTAAAAACGGGTTGAATAAGTTTTGTATCTTAGTGAATTACCCGAAAATACAACCGGAGATGAAGAAAATATTGATCATATTGCTGACAGTCTGTGTCTCTCAGGTATTTGAAATATGCCTTGCTCAGGAAGGGAACAGGCTTAAACTCTGGTACGAAAAGCCAGCTTCTGTATGGGAGGAGGCACTCCCGATAGGTAATGGCAGGCTTGGAGCTATGGTCTTTGGCGGGCTTGAGACAGATCATATCCAGTTTAACGAAGAGACGCTTTGGTCTGGCGCACCTCATGATTATTCCCACCCGGGAGCTTACAAATCGCTGGCGGAAATAAGGGAACTCTTATGGCTTGGAAAACAAAAGGAAGCTGAAGACCTGGCGCTCGAAAAATTCATGAGCGTTCCGCTGAGACAGGAGAAGTACCAGCCTTTCGGGGACTTATGGATATGCTTCCCGAAACATAAAAACATTACCGGTTACAGAAGGGAGCTCGACATCTCAAAAGCTATTTGCTCAACATCTTTTAAAGCCGGCGATACAACTTATACGAGAAGGTATATCGCAAGTTTCCCTGATAATGTAATTGGTGTCAGCCTGACATCTGACAGGAAAAAGGCACTCTCGTTCGACGTTATTCTTACTGCGATTCATGAGGGTGCATCAGTTATGGCTGCCGAGGACGGGATCATTGAATTAAAGGTAAAAGTGAAGGATGGCGCTCTATTCGGAACTGCCATTGCAAAGGTCAGGATAAAGGGTGGAAAGATTTCGGTAACTGCCAATAAACTGCATATTGAAAAAGCCGATGAGGCAATAGTGTGGCTTGCAGCTGCAACAAATTTCATCACCCCTAAAAATGTTTCAGGGAACCCTGAATCACTCTGCTTTAATTGTCTGAATGCTTTGGGCAATAAATCATTTGAGAATGTTCAAAAGGCTCATGTGCTTGATTATCAAAAGTATTTCAACAGGTTTTCAATTGACCTCGGGACCTCTGGAAATGAAAACCTTCCGACAGATGAAAGGATTAAGGATATTCCAGAAAAAATGGATAATTCCCTTGTCGCCCTTTATGTTCAGTATGGACGCTATTTGCTTCTCTCAAGCAGTCGTCCCGGGACATACCCGGCAAACCTCCAGGGAATCTGGAATGATAAGCTGAACCCTTCCTGGGACAGCAAATATACAGTCAACATTAATACTGAAATGAACTACTGGCCTGTAGAGGTACTGAATATTGCAGAGTGCCATGAGGCATTGTTCAAAATGATAAATGAGGTTGTCCCTTCAGGAGAGAAAGTTGCCAGGGAACATTATAATGCCAGGGGGTGGGTCCTTCATCATAACACCGACCTGTGGAGAGGCGCTGCACCTATAAATGCCTCAAATCATGGCATCTGGGTATCAGGCAGCGGCTGGATGGCGCAGCACTACTGGGAGCATTTCCTATACAGCCGCGATATTGGTTTCCTGTCTGCCACTGCATGGCCGGTAATGAAAGGTGCTGCAATGTTCTATGTCGATTTTTTGGTGAAGGATCCCAAGACCGGATGGCTTGTTTCGGCTCCTTCTAACTCACCTGAAAACGGAGGTCTCGTATCCGGTCCCACAATGGATCATGAGATTATAAAAAGCCTGTTCAAAGCATGTATTGAGGCCTCTGAAATACTGGGCCGCGATAAACAGTTTGCCGATACTCTGAAGCAAAAGCTTCAGAATATTGCCCCTTACCAGGTTGGCAAATTCGGACAGTTGCAAGAGTGGATGGACGACATTGATGACCCGAATAACAAGCACAGGCATGTTTCCCATCTCTGGGGAGTTTACCCAGGGAAAGAGATCAACAGGGACGATACTCCCGACCTTATGAAAGCTGCCAGGACATCACTTATTGCCAGGGGAGATGAAGGAACCGGATGGAGCCTTGCATGGAAGATCAATTTCTGGGCCAGGTTCCTTGATGGAAACCATGCCTGGAAATTAGTCCAGATGTTATTAAGACCCCAGGGTATATCCGTTACCCAGGCAACAGGCGGCGGATCTTCAGGAGGTGGTTCATATCCCAATCTTTTTGACGCTCATCCTCCTTTCCAGATCGACGGTAATTTCGGCGGTTCTGCAGGTATTGTCGAGATGCTGATGCAGAGCCACCTGAAGTCGATTGATATTCTTCCGGCCCTGCCTGACGGGCTCCCTTCAGGACATATCAAAGGCATTCGCGCCAGGGGCGGCTTTGAACTTGAGATCTCCTGGGAAGGAGGGAAGCTTGTTTCGCTAAAGGTAACTTCAAAAGCCGGTTTGCCCCTTAACTTAAGATATGGCGATAAGGTTTATTCTTCTTCAACTAAAAAAGGAGAGATTCTGAAATTTGATGGTAATCTCAAAAGGATCTGATTTTATATATTTATGTTATTTTATTAATACCCTCTTCCCAGCCCCCGCCGAAGCGGGGCAGGCTTTCCCCCACGGGGGAAGGAGTAAGAAATAAAGCTTCACGCTTTACGGGACGGGAAGGGGGTCATCCTGGCTAATGCCATTTGAATAATTTGAGTCCTGCCATAAAGAAGATAACACCGGTTGCAATGAGTATCATAACCGGCAGGACCACCTGCGGGTAACCGGCACCTTCATTGAAAATGCTCCTTATCCCGTCTGTCAGTATCGTAAGCGGCAGCTTATTTATAATCTGTATGCTCCAGTCAGGAAAATTATGATAGCTGAAGAAAATACCCGAAAGCACCATCATTGGCGTTACGATGGCATTTATCAGCCCGTTCCCGACTTCAGTATTGGAGGTATGGCATGAAACGAAAACAGCTATTCCGGCAAATGCTATATTTCCGGCAAGAAAGAGGAGTATCATGGCCGATATGCTCCCCTGGATGGTTATATGAAAAGCGATAATTGCAAATAAAATCAAAACGATAGCTTCGACAAAATTCATTGCTATCCTTACAGTTATGAGAGCGATGAGAAAATGAGATTTCTTCATCGGTGTTGCGACGAGACGGCGCAGCAGCTTTTTTGACCTTTTTTCAATGATCCCGTAGCTTATTCCCCACATTGCCGACATCATGATGCCCATTGTTAAAAGACCCGGCACAAGGAAATCAATGTATCGCGTACCTTTAATTGTAAGCGGCTTGATCTCAGCCGATTTTTCTTCAGCAATAACGTCGCCAGACCCTATAGCGCTGCTGAGCTTGAGGTAGGTAAGCTCTGCATCTGAATTCATCGGATCGAAGTGATATTGCGCATGCCCGTCATTGCCGGTAAGAATAAGGTTTATCGTTCCTCTTTTCAGCAGGATCATTGCATCATCCCATTTAAGCTCATAGAAAAAGAAAACAGAAGTGCCCAGCTTTTCGTTTTTTATTTCAAGCTTCCACTTGTAATCTTCCTTTCCGCTTACGGGATTTTTTACACATTTGTTCTCAAGAAAATTATATACCACCGAGCTGTCACGCTCAGCAGAGCCAGCTTCACTTATCACTGCCACTTTCCTGATAACATCAGCTTTTTTTGTAAAGGCAAGTCCAAGCCCAACTGTCATAAGGATCGGGAACACTATTCCCCAGAACAGCACCCCCGGTTCTCTTATCAGTTCCCGCAAGAGAGACAATGTCAGCAGCCATAGCTGTCTCAATCTTGGAAACCTACTCATTTATTTTCCTCCCGGTTAATGAAACAAAAAGATCATCGAGAGTCCTGTGGCCTTCAAGCAGCTGGCTGAGCGTTCCCTCACGCAGGATGACGCCGTTATCCATAATGATGATATAATCGCAAAGCCTTTCGGCTTCTTCCATATAGTGAGTCGTGAGAATCATTGATGTGTCTGAACCGTCTTTCAGCTTATGCAATATCTCCCACACCTCGCGCCTGGCGTTTGGATCAAGCCCTGTTGTTGGTTCATCTAGAAGCAAAATTGCAGGTGTGTTTATCAAAGCAAGGCCGAGAGCAAGTCTCTGCCTTTGTCCGCCGGAAAGATTAACGACATATGCCCTTCTTTTTTCCTCCAATCCCACGAGATCGATTATTTCATCTACTCTTTTCTTTCCCATATCGAAAAAACTGGCAAAAAGCTCGAGAGTTTCGGTAACCCTCAGCTTATCGATGAACCTTGTCTCCTGGAGTGATAGCCCGATGATCTTGTGAAGCTCATCCTCGTTCCCTTTCCAGTGTTTTCCTATTATGGTAATATCACCCTTATCGGGCTTTTGTATCCCTTCGATCATTTCAACAAGAGTGGTTTTGCCGGCACCATTTGGACCAAGGATTGCCACAAACTGTCCTTTTGGAATATTAAGGCTTATCCCTTTTACTGCCTGAACAGTCTTAAAGGATTTCCAGACTTCCCTGACTTCTATTACGTTTTCAGCGCCCATATTTTAATTGAACAGGCGAAAATAAGAATTGTTTAACAAACTATAAAGGTATTTGCATGCAAAGCAGATGAAGGTTTTAACATTATTTAGTAGAATTTCCTCTCCGTTTTTCCTAACTTTATAAAAAAATGAGCACAAATAAATCAATAATCCTTCTTTTCTGCCTTGTGACGGTTTTCGGCTGCAAACCCCGTAAATCAGAAAAATAGCTGAAAATTTACCGGAACCGCCAAAGAAAAGCTTATCAGGCAGTTTCGCCATCAGCGGTGCCTATGCTCTCTATCCGCTGGTTTCGCAGTGTGCAAATGAATTCATGGCACTTAATCCGGATGTCAAGATTGAAGTTGCTGAAACCGGCACAGGGAAGGGTATTTCCGACTTGATCGATAATAAGGTTAAACTTGCAATGATCTCGAGGCCATTAAGTGATGAAGAAAAAGAATCCGGAATCTGGGTCGTTCCCGTTGCAAAGGACGGAGTAGCTCCAATAGTGAATCAGAAAAATCCCTACCTCAGGAATATTCTTCAGCATGGGTTGAGCCCTGATAAAATGCAGAAAGTGTTTACGGGTGATAAATCTATGCTTTGGGGTGAGCTTCTCGACACTACCGGCAAAGATAAGGTTATCGTTTATTCACGGGCCGATGAATCAGGTGCGCAGGATCTGTTTGCTGGCTTTCTTTTCAGGAAAGCATCTGATATGAAGGGGATAAAGGTCACCGGTGATGATGAAATGATAAGATCCGTCCGGGAAAATCCTTTGGCCATCGGATTCTGCAATTTTTCATTTGCATTTAATATGTCCTCCGGAGAAAGGAAGGATGGCATTCAGATCGTTCCCTTTGACCTTGACTTTGATAAAACAATTGACAGGAAAGAGATTCCCTTTAAAAACTTGGAAACAGCTCACCGAGGCATCTGGTTAGGGATTTATCCGGAAAACCTTTGCAGGGAGCTGACTATTGGTTCATTAGGAAAGCCGACAGACCCTGCTGTAATTGAGTTTATTAAATATATACTGAGTGACGGGCAGGATATGGTAAAGGGTATGGGCCTATGTGAACTTAACGATGTTTACGTCAGGTATTCCCTTGATGCTCTTAAACAGTAAATGCTATTTTGTCCCGAATAACCTGTCGCCGGCATCTCCAAGCCCGGGAACAATATATCCGTTGCCGTTGAGCTTTTCATCCAGTCCTGCCAGGTATATCTGTACATCGGGATGGTCCTTTTCAATCCTATTTATTCCTTCGGGAGCTCCGACAATGCACACCAGCTTGATGGTTTTTGCACCATGAGCCTTAAGTACGCTGATTGCGGCGCTTGAGCTTCCTCCGGTAGCAAGCATCGGATCGAGCACCATCACCACGGCATCCGGAAGGTTATCAGGAAATTTGGAGTAATATGTATTTGGGAGCAGGGTCTCATGGTCCCTGTACATCCCGATATGTCCGATACGCGCCGTAGGAATCAGGTGTGATATGCCGGCTACCATTCCCAGCCCTGCCCTGAGAACCGGTATCAGGACTACCTCGCTGGCAAGTTCGTAGGTGGAACACTTTGCCAGTGGAGTTTCAATGACAATTTTCTTTAATGGGAGATCACGCGTGATCTCGTATGCCATAAGTCCTGCAATCTCTTCAAGCGTTTCACGGAATCCTTTTGTGTCAGTTTCTTTGCGCCGAAGCAGTGTCAGCTTATGAGTCAGAAGCGGGTGTTTAAGTAAGTTCAGCATGTTTAATTGGTTTGAGATTATCAAAGATAATTGGAAATTTGATATTCAATTTAGATACTTCCATTTTGAAGTGAAGACCATTATAAGGATATTCCCCTGGCGCTATCTTTTATTTGATTTGTGTCTCTCCCTTTCGTAATTTTAACATTAGAATAGAATTATATGCCAGACCTCTTTAATGATCTTGAAACTAAATATTTTTTAGTATTTTATTTCCTGTGCAAATCAAGATTCAGGAATTTCAATGAAAGCGATATTAAGAAGTATCAAAATAATAGGGTAAAAAAGATCGCAGAATATGCCGTTGATCATTCGGAATTCTATAAGGAATATTTTTCAGGTTTTGATTTAAATAATTTCACATCGCTGCCTGCTATCAATAAAAAAATAATGATGGATAACCTGACTGATTTCAATACGATCGGATTATCTAAAGACGAAATATTGAATTTCTGCCTGGAAGTTGAGAAAACAAGAGATTTCTCAAAAAGGCTGAAGGGACTGAATATCGGGATGTCTTCTGGTACAAGCGGGAACAAAGGTGTGGAAATTGTAACCCCGCGAGAGGAAAATTATATGAAAGCCGCTTTGTTTGCGCGCTTTGATTTTCCCAAAAACGAAAAAATAAATCTTGCTTTCATCTTAAGAGTCAGTGCGCCGGCATTTAATCTGGATAAGTTTGGCCATAGGCTGACATATATAAGTCAGATGAATTCTATTGATGAAATAGACAAACAGCTTGAAGAAATATATCCCAATGTTATTTCTGCACCACCATCTATGCTGAAATTAATAGCTGCAGAGGTTGAAAATGGCAGATTATCAATTAATCCCAAACGATTAATTTCTTATTCGGAAATACTTTATTCTGATGTTAAGGATTATCTGATCAAAGTTTTTAAGTGCCCCGTTCATCAGATTTATAAATGTACCGAAGGACCTATCGCTATTTCATGCAAATATGGCCAGTTGCACATTAATGAAGACCTGGTGCTTGTCGAAACCTTGAATAATGACGGAACAACTACATCACCCGGCCAGCCTTGCCAGAAACTGATTGTTACTGATCTGCACAAAAAATCGCAGCCGATAATCCGTTATGAGCTAAATGACATTATTACCATTAGCCCTGATAAGTGTAAATGCGGATCATATTTCAGGGTGATAGAAAATATTCAGGGCAGAGCTGATGATCTTTTCTGGGCAAAAAATATAAAAACTAACGAATGGCAGTATATTTTTCCGGATTATATAAGCAGAGCGATTATTTCTGCATCAGAAGATATTGATGAATACCAGGCCATACAAAGCACTCCTGATGATGTTTTGGTTAGAATTCAACTAAGAGATGGAACTGATCGGGATAAGCTTAACATTCAGGCAGTCATGGAAAATATTAATAATGTTTTTAGCGGTTATAACTGCAGACTACCCAAAATATCAATTGTGTTTGAAAAACCGGAATTTAACAGGAATTCAAACAAGCTAATCAGGATTCACAGAAATTTTAGCATAAACTAAAGTACTGATGCAAAATAAAAGAATTGAATCACTCGATATTTTACGAGGTATGGCATTAATGTTTATAGTGCTTTTTCATGCCTCAATATATAACTTCGCAAATATTAATAAGATTGATTTCAGCAATCCGCCAATAATAGTTGTTTTAATGAGTTTTATGGCTCTGTGGGGTGGGATATTTATAATTTATTCCATGGTAATAAACACTATAATGCTTATTGGAAGAACTCAAACGACTGTAAGTTTTAAAATATTTTTTTATCCGATCATTGCAGGATTTATCTACATATTATTTCATTACATCTTAAATATTTTCCTGGGCAGATGGAGTCTCGATTTCATAAACAATAAACCAGACCTGACTGCTGTCGCCAGTTCTTTACGCCACATGCATCTTACTCTTCCTCATCTTACAAAGCTTTTTGAGGGCTCATCATTATCTGCAATTGCGCTTAACCTGATTGTTCTGTCGTTTGTTCTATTCTTATTATTGAGAAATAATGGAATAACCAAAGAAAAAAGGAACTATCTGATTTTAGGTATCTCAGGTGTTTCGATCATGTTTCTCTCTTTAATCAGAGTTCCGGTTTTTCATTTATTTACACAGGCAATAGAGATGAAAAAATATTTTTTGGCAACTTTTTTTAGTTTCACTCTTGCCAATCCTTATCCATTGCTGCCATATCTGGCCTACGGTTTTTTTGGTGCAATGATGGGCATGATGATCTATAAAAGGAGGAATAAATTGCTGAAGATCATTTTCATTCCATCAGGGATGTTTTTTCTCATCTACGGATTATCCGGCATGATGAATTTTGAAAAAACTATTTCAACGCCAGATTACTTCTGGTATTTCAAAACCAATTTTGAGCTCGGAATATTTATGTTATTATTGATTTTTACAGTATTATTTCTGGAGCCAAAATCCGGTTTACTGAATAAACTATCAGTTTTAAAATGGTTTAGCAGAATAAGTCTGACAATTTATATGTTTGAAACGGCTGCTTCTGAAATATTCAGAATTGCGCTGCTTCAGGTTTGGCCGTCATGGAATCAGACGATTAATGGGTGTTTATTATTCGGAAGTATGAATATTGTTTTATGGATCGTAATATTATTTTTCTGGGCGAAAATAAATTTCAAATACAGTTTAGAATATTATTGGGTTAAATTCTTTAAAAGAATTGGCAAGGATTCAACAAAAATGGAATTTTAAATAAGCCATTTCTGGACGGCTTCCGGGCTTAACCCTGTTAGTCCAAGCTTGTTCTTCTTGTTGTAACCATTAAGATCATTTGCAAGCTTGCCTGATTTTTCTGTTTCTCTGAGTTTGGATACTGTAGTAAAACCAAGGCTTTTCAACGGTTCAATCCATTCCTCAGGAACTCCGAGAGCTAAATATTCTTCTTTTTGACTTTCGACTTTCGACTTTTGAGTCTCAGGTTTCATCTGAGGGAAAAGCAGTACATCCTGTATTGATGGTTGATTGGTAATAAGCATCGTCAGCCTGTCGATTCCCATTCCCATCCCTGATGTGGGCGGCATGCCGTATTCAAGCGCCCTTACGAAATCAGAATCAATAAACATAGCTTCGTCATCACCTTTTTCAGAAAGTCTCAGCTGGTCCTGGAAACGTTCCATCTGGTCAACCGGATCGTTCAGTTCTGAATAGGCATTGGCAATCTCCTTGCAGTTGATGAAGAGCTCAAACCTCTCTGTCAGACCCGGTTTGCTCCTGTGCATTTTTGTAAGAGGTGAAGTTTCAGTGGGATAATCAATAATGAATGTCGGCTGAATAAGCGTGTGTTCACATTTTTCACTGAAGATGGCATCAACAAGCTTCCCCTTTCCCATAGTCTGATCATTTGCAATTCCAAGCTTTTTGCAAACATTCCTGAGCTCTTCTTCATTCATTGATGCGATAACTAGGCCGGTATTCTCCTTTATTGAATCGAGCATGCTTATCCTTTTAAAAGGAGGGTTTAAATTTATGACCTTATCTTCAAAGACTATTTCAGTTTTTCCCTGGATATCCATAGCAACTTTGCTTATGATCTCTTCAGTGAATGTCATCATCCAGTTATAATCCTTAAAAGCAATATAGATTTCCATCACCGTGAATTCGGGATTATGAATCCTGTCCATTCCCTCGTTGCGGAAATCCTTTGCAAACTCATAAACACCCTCAAACCCTCCTACAATCAATCGTTTCAGGTAGAGTTCGTTTGCTATTCTCAGGTAAAGAGGAATATCAAGAGAATTATGATGTGTTATAAACGGCCTTGCTGAAGCGCCTCCGGGTATTGGCTGAAGGATGGGTGTCTCAACTTCAAGGTAGCCCCTAGAATTGAATAGCTCACGCATCGACTGAATGATCCTGGTTCTTTTGCGGAAAACGTCACGCACATGCGGATTGACAATCAGGTCGACATACCGCTGACGGTAACGCATCTCCGGGTCAGTAACTGCATCGAACAGGATTCCATCCTTTTCCTTCACAACAGGAAGAGGCCGGATTGATTTGCTGAGCACTGTAAATTCCTTTACATGAACTGTCGTTTCACCCATCTGGGTCTTGAATACAAATCCTTTAATTCCGATAATATCGCCAATGTCAAGGAGATGCTTAAAGACAGTATTATACATTGTTTTATCTTCACCGGGACATATATCATCGCGGCGAAAATAAATCTGTATCCTGCCGGAGGAATCCATAAGCTCAGCAAAAGAAGCATTGCCCATTATTCGCCGTGACATTATCCTTCCGGCAAGGCATACATCCTGGAAATTATTTTTTTCAGGAGTGTAATTTTCCAGAATATCCTGAGCAAAAACGTTTGTTTTATACTCAGCAGCCGGATATGGATTAATACCCAGTTTTCTTAATTCATCGAGAGAATTTCTCCTAATTTGCTCCTGTTCGCTCAATATCATGTTACTCATACTCTTTTTTGAAATTTGTGCAAATATAGAAAAATTATGCCTTTAAAGGATCAATGGTGCAGAGGCTCAGAGGCGCGAAGGCTCGATTATTTCTGTCTTATAGTCTATTTTCAATCTTGCCTCTTCAGGAGATGAGGCATTTCCGCATGCAGACTGGACAAACAGCGAAGCTCCCAGCACTGTGGTCTCCTTCTGATTAATTACTTTAACGGGAACTCCTGTATAACTTGCTCTCAGCTTGTTCCATAACCTGTTCTTTGATCCCCCGCCGACACAAAGGATACTTTCAGTTTTGAAGCCTCCGGCCTTTTCGAGGGCAACTTTACCTTCAACGAGTCTTTCCGATAAAGCTTCCAGCATTGCGCGATAAATATCATCACGAGTCGATTCCATTGTCAGTCCAAGGATCTGGCCTCCGGGCCTGCCCTTCAGTTCTTCATAAAATTTTGGCACTATCCTGATGCCATTGGAGCCTGGTGGTACCTTTTCCGCACCCGCGATCATCGCCTCATAGACTCCATCTTTAATGTCGCTGTAAAGATTTTTCCTGGCCCATTCAAGTATTCCCGAAGCAATCCATTGATTCCCGATGTCGTAGAGGCCTTTTTGTGAATCGAGTTCAGTGGTTATAGACATATCAAGCTGCTCTTTGCCCGACTTAAAGGATTCTGATCGTACCATGAGTATCTCCCATGTGCCTGAGCTGAGAATCGGCTGATTTCTGCCGGCTCCCGACCCGAATATTGCAAATTGGGTATCGTGGCCGGTTGCAACAACCGGCGTGCCGGCAGGGATCCCTGTTTCAGCAGATGCCTCTTTTGTCACTTTCCCTGTAATTGTTCCGGGCTCGGCAATTTCTCCGAACCTGTTCGAAGGAAAGCCAATCTTTCCAAGAATATTTTCAGAGACATTCCGCGTAGAAAGTGAGGAGACCATTGAGGTTCCTGTCATTGTCGCATCGTTGATCATTTCACCCGAGAGGAAGTACGAGAATATTGACGGCATGAAGAGAAACCTGTAGCTTTTATCGATAAGATCAGGCTTCTGTTCAGCAAACCATATAAGCTTATTTATTGTGTTGAAGTTGAAAGGAAGCACTCCGCACTCACTGTAAAGGTCTCCGACAGGAATATATTTTCCGATATTTTCCATTATCGGTCTTGTTCGTTCACACTGCCAGGAGATTACCGGGTAGAGCATCTTTCCGCCCTTATCAAAAAGAGTGCCGTCGACGCCGAAGGTTGTGACAGTGACCCCTGCAATCCGGCTGCTCCGGATAGCAGTTGTTACTTTCCTTGATGCCTCGCACATCTGCTGCCAGATCCGGTTTACATCCCATATTCTGTACAATGGGTAGAAAGGATCGGGGGAACTGTTGTTCTGGTACGATTCTGAAGCCACAATTGTACCGTTGCTGTCAATTGCAATGACCCTGACATTGGTGGCACCGCAATCAAATACAATTACAATATCTCTTTCGGACATTTCAGCCTTTACCCCATATTTTTAAGGAATGCCATCGAAGCTCCTGCCCCCACCAGTACAACTACATACAGGACCAGAACAATTATTATAAGGATGCCTGTGTAGACGTAATATGATTTAAGGTTCCTGAATGCCTTCTTCAACTCTTCCTTGTCGAGGGAATGAACTGCATTCGAGGTATGCTTTGAGAAACGGAACAGGTACATTACCGGGAAGAAGTAAATGACTGCAAAGATCAGAATGAATATAAATATCAGCCATTCCGGAAATCCGGCCGGTATATCAGCTGTTTTAAATGCTGAAAGAAAAAAACCGGCAACCAGGCCTATAATTATCATAAGGCCTATGCCAATAAAACCAAGTATGGCAAGGAACATTGTCCATTTACGGGTAGTGTTAAGATAGTTGAGAGAATCCTGTTCGATCTCAATTTTTCTGATCTCGGGAGCATTTTCCATATCATTACATTTTAAAGTATTGGCTATTAATAGTTTACTGTTAATTAATTAACAACGAAATAATAATCTTTACCAGGTTATGATTAATCTTCTATTTATACAGTGCTCCGTAGGTAGTGCATGCCCTGTAATCTGAACCCTCCTTGTCCATTCCGTAAGCATTCCATGCGCTCGGACGGAATATCTTATCTTCGGGTACATTATGCATACAAACCGGTATGCGGAGCAGAGATGCCAGTGTAATAAGGTCAGCTCCGATATGTCCGAAGCTTGAAGCAGAATGGTTTGCTCCCCAGTTGGCCATTACTGAATAAACGTCTTTAAATGGACCATTGCCTGTAAGCCGCGGAGTGAACCAGGTGGTGGGCCAGGTCGGGTCAGTCCTGTCTGTCAGTATTTTATGAACTTTTTCCGGCAGCTCGACGCTCCATCCTTCAGCGATCTGAAGGACAGGCCCAAGTCCTTTTACCAGGTTGACCCTGAAGATGGTCATTGGCATTCCGCCGACACTGTTGAATTGTGAAGAGTAACCTCCGCCCCTGAAGTATCCTGTAGCAGCAGGCATCCATTGAGTTGACCTGAGACATGATGTGGCATCTTTATCTGTTATTTCCCAGAAAGGCTTGATACAGGCTTTGCCCCTGTTAGTCTGCCGTCCTGAAAAATCAAGCGCTGATGCGCCTGAATTGATCAGGTGGATAATCCCATTCGAAGCAAGACCTTCAGGTTTTGTTTTTGTGACTCTTTTAATAGCTTCCGGACTCCAGTAAGTCCTTATGTCTGAGAACATCTGGGCAGTATTGGTAAGCAGGTATCCGAATAGCATCGGTACTCCGTTCATTGCATCATTTTCGGTTGCAACAAGATAGGGTGGTCTGATCCCGTTCCAGTCGAAAGAGGAACATAGGATTGCTTCCATAAAATCGCCATTGGGCATATGGTCGGTCCACTGGCGCTGCCCCTGGAAACCGGAAAGAATTGCATTATGCCCATGAGACTCTTCTCCGAACCCCAGCTTTTTGAGTTTGGGATTGCCCACCATCAGGTCGCGTGCAATCATTGTCATTTTGACTACGATCTCCCATTCCTCATCTTTCCTTGCCCGTGACTTCGGTTTGGCATTCATATCTTTTCCCTCTTTGCAGTTCTTCTTAGTCCATGAAAGAGCTTTTTTGAATTCCTCCTTGTCAAAGATCTCTTCGTCAAGGCGCCTGTTGAATTCGCTCATATCGATATACTCGTTGCGCATTCCGAGGTATTCCTGGAAGAAATCTTCTTTAACTATCGATCCTGCAATTCCCATTGAAACAGAGCCCATCGACAAATATGATTTACCTTTCATATATGCAACTGCAAGGCCTCCGCGGACAAAACGGATTATCTTTTCACTTACATCGTCGGGGATTGTCTGGTCTCCTGCGTCCTGAACATCATGTCCGTAAATTCCAAATGCAGGTAAACCCTTCATTGTATGTCCGGCCAGTGCTGCTGCAAGGTATACGGCACCCGGACGCTCTGTACCATTGAATCCCCAGATGGCTTTTGGCATATCGGTATCCATATCAATGGTTTCGCTGCCGTAGCACCAGCATGGCGTGACGGTAAGACTTACACCGACACCGCTCTTTTTGAATTTTTCTGCACATAAAGCAGCCTCAGCCACTCCGCCGATGCAGGTATCAGAAATTACACATTCGACAGGTTTACCGTCAGGATATTTCAGGTTCGAGGAAATTAGCTTTGCAGCAAGCTTTGCCATCCCTATTGTCTGTTTTTCGAGAGATTCCCTTACGCCCTTTTCACGGCCGTCTATTACCGGGCGTATGCCCACTTTTGGAAAATCGCCGATAACTGTCTGATAGTCGCAATTTACCTTTAATTCATCATTTGCCATTTCTGAAATATTTTACAGAAAGATTAATTTTGAATGATATCAAACAAATATAGTGAAAACTTTCAGGGTTAAATCTTTGTTTTCGTTTTTGTACCTTTGTCATCTTAACATTTCCTGAATGCAAAGCGGAAGAAGATTACCCGGATGGTTTAAAATGCAGCGGGCAAGCGGGGAGAATTACTCAAGGGTCAGGCGGCTCGTTCGGGAGAATGCTCTCCATACTATCTGCACCAGCGGAAACTGTCCCAACATTGGGGAATGCTGGAATGCCGGAACCGCAACTTTCATGATCCTTGGCGATATCTGCACCCGTGCATGCAAATTCTGCAATACAAAAACCGGCAAACCATTGCCTCCCGATCCATCAGAACATCAGCGGCTTGCAGAAACAATCAGAACAATGGGCCTGAAGCATTGCGTAATCACTTCGGTTGACAGGGATGATCTTCCTGATGGCGGTGCGTCATTCTGGGCAGAAGTGATTGCCACAATAAGAAGCGTCAATCCCGGAACCACTATCGAAGCACTCATTCCGGATTTTGACGGTAAACAGGAAAATATCAATAAGATAATCAATGCAAACCCTGATCTCATTTCACATAATGTCGAAACAGTCAGGCGGCTTACACCTCAGATAAGGACAAGGGCAAAATATGACAGGAGCCTTAGTGTCATTAAATATATTGCAGAGAACGGGAAAACCGCCAAGTCAGGATTTATGCTCGGGCTTGGAGAAACGGAGCCGGAGATACTTGAAACTATTGACGATCTTTATAATGCAGGCTGCAGGATCCTTACTATCGGGCAGTACCTGAAGCCATCTCCGGACCACATGGATGCAGTTGAATATATTAGACCCGATAAGTTTGAAATGTATCGCGAATCAGCTCTGTTAAAAGGATTTGACATAGTTGAAAGCAGGCCTTTAGTACGTTCCTCTTTTCATGCAGAGAAACATGTAAAAGCATGAGAATTTTAATTATATTGTAATGTCAAATATGATGAGCCTGTTTTGAGCTATTCTATTAAATATGAGGATATTGGTCTAAAAGATTATAAAGAGGCATGGGATTATCAGACGACGCTCTTTAAAGAGCTTGTGGACATGAAGAAGAGCAATGAAGCCGCAAAGCCTCATGGCTCGGACAATCATCCCGGGACATTGATTTTTGTTGAACATCCCAATGTTTATACGCTTGGAAGAAGCGGTTCTGAGAATAACCTGCTTCTCGATTATATCCAGCTGAAAGCAAAGGATGCTGCCTTTTATAAAATCGACAGGGGAGGAGATATTACATTTCACGGACCCGGGCAGATTGTAGGTTACCCGATTTTTGACCTCGAGGTTATTCATATCGGATTGAAGGAGTATATTTTCAGGATTGAAGAGGCAATTATAAGATCAGCCGGGGAGTTTGGTATTGTCTGCTCGAGGCTTGACGGCGGAACGGGTGTATGGATTGATCCCGAAATACCCGGGAAGGCAAGGAAGATATGTGCGATAGGTGTAAAGGCCAGCAAATTTGTTACTATGCATGGATTTGCATTCAATGTTAACACAGACCTTTCATACTTCAACTATATCAACCCCTGCGGCTTTACTGACAAGGGAGTCACTTCAATTGAAAAAGAGACCGGTCGTAAGGCCGATATGAATGAAGTAAAGAAAATTGTAAAAAACAGACTCAGGGAAGTTTTTGATTTATCCTGGGTTAATAAAACAAGTTGATGGGAAAGAGATGGGTAATAAAGGAGCATGGAGATAATATCGTTGTAAGGCAACTTGCAGTTGCGCTTGGTGTTTCTGAATCGCTGGCCAACCTGATGGTTCAGAGAAATATTACCTCGCCCCAGGAAGCAAAAGCTTTTTTTTCACCAGACCTGAGCTACCTGCATGATCCATTTCTCATGAAGGATATGAATATTGCAGTCGACAGGCTTTCAACTGCAATCAAGAAGAATGAGAAAATACTGGTTTATGGTGATTATGACGTTGACGGAACGACTGCTGTCGCGCTTGTATATTCATTCCTGAAAGAACAATATTCAAATGTCGAATACTATATTCCCGACAGGTACAAGGAGGGTTATGGCGTATCTTTCCAGGGAATTGATTTTGCGGTTGCAAACAATTGCAAACTGTTAATTACCCTTGATTGCGGCATCAAGGCCGTGGAGAAGATAAAATATGCCAGAACCAAAGGTATTGATGTGATAGTCTGCGACCATCATTACCCCGGATCCGAAATACCTGCCGCTGTTGCCGTTCTCGACCCGAAGCAGCCGGGTTGCAGCTATCCCTATAAAGAGCTTTCAGGATGCGGTGTCGGCTTTAAGCTTATTCATGCATATTCGAGAATTCAGAGCATCCCTTTCAGTTCCATTGCAAACTACCTCGACCTGGTTGCAGTAAGCATAGCTTCAGATATCGTACCGATAACCGGCGAAAACAGGGTTCTTGCATACTTCGGGCTTAAGCAGCTGAATGAATCACCTCGTATCGGATTAAAGGAGATCATCAGGGAAGCCGAAGTATCAAGGGCTCTTACAGTTGAAGATATAGTATTCAAAATCGGGCCGAGGATAAATGCAGCCGGAAGGATGGAAGCGGGAAGCAAAGCAGTTGAACTCCTTGTCTGCAATGACGTTAAAGCTGCAGAGGGTTTTAGCAAGGAGATCAGCAGCTTCAATACCGAACGCAGAAGCATCGACCGATCCATTACTACGGAAGCCATGCGAATGATCTCCGATAATCAGCGATCGGTAAATGCGCGAACTACAGTGCTTTACAATCCATCGTGGAAAAAAGGGGTAATCGGCATAGTGGCATCGCGACTCATAGAGACTTATTACAGGCCAACAGTCATCCTTACAGAATCGAATGGCTTCGCAACCGGTTCTGCAAGATCAGTCCAGGGTTATGACCTTTACCAGGCAATTGAAGCATGCAGCGATCTCCTCGAAAGTTTCGGCGGGCATATGTTTGCTGCAGGGCTTACGCTGAAGAAGGAGAATATCCAGCCTTTCATGGAGAGGTTTGAACAGTTCGTAAACAGTACAATAACCGAAGACCAGCTTCTTCCAAGGGTTTCCATTGATACTGAGCTCTCATTTAATGAGATCAACGAGGAATTTTTCAAAATAATGAGCCAGTTCCAGCCGTTTGGCCCTGAAAACATGTCGCCCATATTTGTGTCAAGAAATGTTTTCGATACCGGCTCCGGCAAGATGGTCGGTTCCAACGGCGAACATCTCAAGCTTGACCTTTGCCAGGATTCATCAACGGTTAAATCAATATCTGCCATAGCCTTTAACCAGGCTAACCATTTTGAGTATATCAGAGACGGGAATCCGTTTGATATTTGCTATTCAATTGAAATGAATGAGTTCCGCGGAAACAGGAATCTTCAGATCAATATCCGCGATATAAGAACCCCGGAGGACAAATAAAATCAAGTGACGGAACGCAGCTCCCCTGGTGATACAAATACTGCAAAAAGGGCATATTTGCCTTGTAAATACCGTTTAAATTGATTTAGAACTAATCATCGTTTATATCAGTAACAAAATAATATAGATCCCTATTAAACGTATTATTGGGTCTTTTCTTGCTTATTTCTTCGTAAGAGACAGGTCTGATAATAATAAACTTGATTCGTATTATTTTTGTTTCGTACCTTTGATTAAGTCATTGGAGCAATTGTGTTAATAGTAAAAACAATAAGAAACAAATTCTTTATTTGGGTCATATTTAACGTGTAGTTAAATGAAGAAAGTCAGGAGTTCTAATTTGAATATATCAGAGAGCCGATTGCAAAAGAGAATTTTAGTAAATTCTCTTCTAAAGAAATATTTATTGGGAATTTTATTGGTTCTTTTTCTTTTCATTAATCAGGAGTCCTGTAAAAAGGAACCTCCTAGCGCCTGTGGAGTTGAGAATCCTCAGGATAATATACAATGGTTGAAAACATATCTGGAATCAGTTTTTACTGCTGATGTTTATAAGATTACTTTTAAAGATACTGAATATATTGTTATTGATTTTCCTTCAGCGTTTGATTCAAACACTATTGTTTATAATTGTCAGGGAATAAAACTTTGTGAATATATGGTAGGAGGCATGTGTAATCTCGCTGATGCTGAATTATTCTGGGAACATTATGCTAAAAACAAGATTCTTATTTATGAATGTAGAAATACGCCTTAATAATTAATTACGTCTTAATAATTATTATTATGAAAAAGCTCGTTATCATTTTAACAATCTGTACATTATCAATGTCAGCATTTTCGCAAATTGATAATGTTCAAGAAATTATTAGTTCAAAAGATGGACACTCAAAAGCTATTCTCTTCTCAAATAAGGGGAATAATCCTCTATTAAGCCAAAAGGCCTCGGTAATTAACTCATTGTATAATCTTACAAAGAATGATGAATTAAAGATAAAATCTGCTAATGAAGACAAGCTAGGTATAAAACATACTCGATTATACCAATATTATGATGGAATTAAAGTAGATAAATCAGAAATAGTAGTTCATTCAAAAAATGATTCAATTTTTTTAATTAATGGAGAGGCAATATCAATTGAATCTTTGGATATTACTCCTAAAATTACGAAAGATGAAGCTATTGGATTTGCACTTAAAGAGATAAATGCAAAAAAATACGCTTGGGAATCATCTGATATAGAAGAAAATATGCGACGAGAAACCTATGATAAAAGTTTTACCTTTTATCCAAATCCTGAATTAATTATCTGGAATAGTACTGATAATAAAAATTACCGTCTTGCTTATAAGGTTAATATTTTTGCAATGGAACCTTATAAAAAAGTCGTTGTTTATATAGATGCTAAAAATAGTAGTGTTTTAGATATTTCTGATAGATTGGTTTACTCAAATGTAATAGGCTCTGCTGTTACAAAATATTCAGGAAATCAATCTATTGCAACAGAAAGTACTTCGTCTGGTTATAAATTGAGGGATTATTCAAGAGGGCAAGGAATAGAAGTAAAAGATTGCAATAAAACCATCGCTACAGCTACAGCGTCTGATTTTATTGACGCAAATAATGTCTGGGATGAATGGAATAATTCTGATATGGATAATGCTGCATTAGATGCAAGTTTAGCTGCTCAAAAAACGTATGATTATTTTCATAGTGTTTTTAATAGGAATAGTTACGATAATGCTGGATCAAAAATCAAAATTTATATACATTTTTGGGTTTCATATAATCAATCCTCATGGGATCCTGATTGGAATTTTATTACTTGTGGTGATGGAGATGGCACATCATTTTCGCCATTAACGGATTTAGATGCAATTAGCCATGAATTTAGTCATGGGGTAGCTTATTCTTATACTAATTTAGGTAATACTTATGAGACAGGTGCAATTGCTGAAGGACTTAGTGATATTTGGAGTGCAGTGATAAATCAATATGCAAATCTTCCTGGGTATCAAATGTGGACGGAAGGAGAAAAATATAAATTAATACCTTCTCATAGAAGAAATTTTGCATGTCCTAAAGCAAGTCATTATCATTACCTCAATATTGATACTCTTCCAGGACTGGTGTATCCAGATACTTATCAAGGTACAGGATGGTATTCTGGAACTTGGGATAATGGTGGGGTACATATAAATAGTACAGTTCTTTCTTATTGGTTCTATCTTCTTTCAAATGGTTTCAATAGTACAAATGATTACGGTAATCATTATATTGTTCTAGGTATAGGGACATCAAAAGCTGCAAATATTTTGTACAATTCCTATAATTATTTAACACCAGGAATTGATTTTCCCATGTTAAGTTTTTTTACTACATATGAAGCAACACAATTATATGGTAATACTTCAAATGAAGCAATTCAAACAAATAATGCCTGGTATGCTGTTGGCCTTGGTACCGAAGTGTCAAATTTAGTTACTGGTAATGATTATATATGCTCCTCTGCAAATGCAACTTATTCTTTACCAAGTGAGTTTGCAGGATCTTATATACAATGGGATAAAAGTAATAATATCCAGATTATTTCAGGCCAAGGGACAACAACTCTTACTGTTACACAAAATGAAAACTACCCTGGGGGTGTTGGTACTGTTTCAGTTGTTTATAATCATGGTAGCGGAAATAAAACGTCAATAATACACCCATGGGTTGGGTCGCCAGAAACGCCTTCTACTTTTGCTGTTTGTGATCCGTTGGACCCCCCGCACATAGATCTAAATGAACAAATAAATATAATGCTGGATAATCATGCGGGGGCTCCTGATTATGGGAACTGGACTTCTGCAGGATGTTGTTATATTGAAAGCATGGGGAAATATATGTACGCTTATGGTACAGAAGACGGAGGGGAAATTTTATTTTATGTTACAACTTCTAATGATTGTGGCATATCTCCTGAATATTTTGGTGGTATTCTGGTAGGGGACCAGGGGGAGGAATTGAAATCTGCAGACAATTCCTTAATATTTTTTATTAACCCTAATCCAAGCAATGATTATGTTGACATTAACATTACAGAAACATTTGATTTCAGTTTACTCAATAACTATAAGGTAGATATTATAGATGTAAACTCAAAGGTTGTTAAATCAGTCAAATTAAGTGGCCCTTGTAATAGAATTAATATTCAAGATCTAATTCCCGGAACTTATATAGTCAAATTAACAATAAATAAGATGATGCTTCATAAGACTTTGATAATTAATTAACAGGTCAATCGGTATTCGGGCTTCACCATATTTATCTTTCTGATATTTATCTTAAAATCCTCCCAATGGCGAATCATGTTCATGTATGTACTCCTGTCCCCATATAAGAGGGTCGGAGGAATGTAAAGCAGGATGGTGTCAGGCGTCAGGCATCAGGCGACAGGCAGATTCAGAACCAAATTCTGAATTGCAATTTTACTTCATCGTTGAAGCTTTCGATTCCACTTTTTTCAGTAATCCCCGTTAAGCTGTATTTTATTCTCATCTCGCCAAAATGGCCAATATCCCATTTTACCATGATATAGCTGCGACTTCCCTCTCCTGATAATGCCGGGATGCTGAAACTATACAACAGATCGTTTTCGTATGTATATAATCTTGAATCCCAGCTCTCAGTGCTGAACAGGCAATAACGAAACCAAAGTGTAACCGGGACTCTGCCAAACCTGTAATAAACATCCTGGAGCAAAAGCATGCCCCTGCTCCCGGAAGGATAAGCCGCCTTATAGCTTATTCTTGTGGTAAATGCAGAATTCTCATCAGGAGCATACCGGAAAAGCCATTTAAAAGTCCGGCTTTCCGACCCTTCTATACCGGCAATTCCTGATGCTTTCTGATTATTGATCATCGAATACCTGTAATCGTAAGTGAACTCAAAATTTAGTTTTTCTGTAGGCAGGTATCGTAATACTATTCCTCCCTTGCGCGACATTGACGGGAAGCTGCACCTGTACTTAAGCCATGGATAATGTGTAATGTCATAACCGGCAGAAATGAATAGATGTTTTGCTGCCTCAAAACTGAAATTTCCTGCTATACCCTCCTCGTTGGCTGAAGATGAGCTGTTTCCCGGACCGCTCCCGTTAAAGGCAGTAAAGCCGTTTGAGTACTTCCTCCATAAAACATTGACTGAAAGCCTGTCGGAAGGCTTTAGTGTGACACCGTTGACAAATGCCGGATATCTGAAATTATTCACTGTCATCTCCCCGTAAATCATTATCCTGCCTGAGACTGTATTATAATTTATTGACAACAACCGGTTTTTATTTCCTTCAAAGTCATGGATGCTTTCCGGATCATCTGCATTCCTCTGCAGCGGAATTGAAAGCAAGGTTTCCGACCAGTTGGCTCCGACCCTCATGAATCTGAAATTATATGAGAGGCTCATTCCATATACTGTTTCGGTGAGAAGGTCCTTCTTTAGCAGGAGGGAAGATGTGTTATGCAACCCTGACTTATAAATACTCATGATGGATGAAATTACTGAGTCAGAAGATAATACGGGGGTTGCATCGATCCTGTTCCGGGAATAGAACAATATCACTTCTGCATTTTTGACAGCCAGATCTGCTGCTGCCCCCCTGAAAAAATTGTTTTCATCAGTTGAGGTATAAGGTCTTAAGTTGTCCCTTATAGTCATGAAACCGGGTGCTGTCAGCTGTATCCCGGTTCGCATAGCTGTATTAATGCTGGTGCCTGCCCCGAACCTTAATGAAAAATCCCCGAGAATGATCTTTCTGATTACCCCTTTCCCGGAGTATGAAGTATAAGCAGAGAGGAATTCCGGGAATGGCGGGGAACCGGTAAAGAATTTTTCACCCGCATCTTTTTCAGTGGTGAGGCCGGCCGAAAACCTGCCTGCAGCTATACTGTATTTTGCAAGTATTTTTAAAGGTGAACCGAGGTACGAAGTGTCTTTCTCCCCAGGTTTGAGGATTAAGTTTGTTAGAAGTGTATTTCTTACACTTAAACTGTCAGATGAGCCGGCGTCATTTTCTTTCAGGGAAATAAATGGCGACATCATTTCAACGGTATGCTGATCAAATCCGGGGACGGATGCTATTTCATAGATTGAGACAACATTGCCGGTTCTTCTGATATAGTCGGCAAGAGACTTTACCTGGAAATCCGACAGGAAAAATAACCTTGATAAATCATTCTCATCTCTCAGATTGATCTTTACAGGATTCTCTATAAGATCATTAAGGTATTCAAGATAAAGAGCTGCAGCTTCGGGATCATTGTCTTCGGCAGCAAGCTCCTCGGCAATATTTGATATTATTTCGGTATTACTTTCAGCCTGGCCAAAACTTACATTGTAGAGCAGCAATGAAAATGCAATAATGATAATAAGCTTTTGGTAAAGAAAGGTCATTATATTTTGATTACTTTATTTTAAATACCAGTGATACCGACGAAGTGACTCCAAGTCTTTCGTGCGTTGAAAGACTCAAGTCTATTTTCATGGATTTAATGAGATATCCAATCCCGAAGCTGAATGATGAATTCCTGGTGCTGAATCCTCCCCTGATCCAGAATTTCTTTGCAGCTTCATACTCAAAACCACTCCTGATAATAATATTTTCATCCGTGCTCATTTCTGCCTCGGCGCCTGCAAACAGAGTTTTGCTAAGGTCAATTCCTGCACCGGCTGTAATCGTTGATGGCAATAATGATTTCCTGATGGAATTTGGGATCGGGTTAAAGAGGTGAATGACAGCAGTCACTTTTTCAGACAGATTAAAAGCGGCTCCTGCCTCAAATGTGAGGATTCTTATTTTGTCGTATTCTCCCGGCACGATTTCTGAAAAATAGTCGACCTGAACGCCGGCTGAAACATTTTTGCCCAGAGGCATTCCGCATGAGATGCCTCCCATATTTCTTCTGAATTCCGGGTAACCGAAATTTGAATAAATGACGCCCACGGAGCTTTTCCCGGCCGGGAAGATCACTCCTGCCGTACATGTTCCAAGTTCTGGTATTACGAACCGGTTCTCGTAGTTCACTCCGGCAGAGAATGAACTGTTGTATGCCAGCAAAGACTGGCTGGAAAATGATGACCAGAACCCGCTCTTCGTAATGCAAACCAATCCCGTTCCTCTTTCCCCGGCACCTGAACGAAAGGCAAACGGATTGCCCTTCATGGTGGAAGAAAAAAGGATAATAAAACAAAATGTAACTGATGTCTTGTGCAGCGAGAACAAGTATTTCAGCTATAAGGAGCTAATTTACAAAAAAAATCAATCCATTGAAAAAGAATTTTTAAGTTTTTAACACAGAAGATAGTTAGAGAATTCTTTGTGCTCTTCGTGTGAACCTTTGTGATCCTTTGTGGTTTAAAAAAGATTTAACCACAAAGAACACGAAGGATGTCACAAAGGCACATAAAGGGTAAAGAAATATAGATCAATAGCCTGGTTAATAGCTGGCTCTGATGAGGACCAACCAATACGGAATTAATTAGTTTTGTAGTCGAATTTGATTTTTTTGAGCTCTTCGTTAGCTTCAACGATCTTCTTCTTGAGGCTTTCCTTGTATTTTACTACCTCCTTCATTATTTTTTGGTCGCCTGTACCTATTATCTGAGCTGCAAGGATTCCTGCATTCTGGGCTCCGTTGACTCCTACAGTTGCGACAGGAATTCCGGGAGGCATCTGGAGAATCGATAATATTGAATCGAGTCCTTCAAGCGAAGCTTTGATAGGGACACCAATCACCGGTACCGGTGTCATAGCTGCGATCACTCCCGGGAGGTGGGCAGCCATTCCTGCCGCTGCAATAATCACTTTTATTCCTCTTCCGGCAGCTCCTTCAGCAAAAACCCTTACTTCCTCCGGCGTTCTGTGGGCCGATAGGGCATTCATCTCGAAGGGTATTTTAAAATCGTTCAGAACCTGGGCAGCTTTCTCCATTACAGGCAGGTCTGATGTGCTTCCCATTATAATGCTAACAACTGGTTTCATCGTAAGAAATTAAATTAAACTTCCCGGCTAGGGCAAAAATAAGCTATTATTTTCATATTTTCGCACCGGCTTCCGGTTCAAATAAATCCGTTATGAGAGAAACAGTTATACTCGATAAGAAATTCAGGGAGATAATCTCTGGCGAGGACATCAGCAAGAGAATTGGTGAGATGGCTGAAGAGATCAATCGTGACTATAAGGGTAAGGATGTGGTTTTTCTGGGAATACTCAACGGCGCTTTCCTGTTTGCAGCCGATCTCTTTAAAAAGATCGACCTTAAAGCCCGCATTTCGTTTGTAAAGCTGGCATCCTATCAGGGAACAAGGTCATCAGGCTCTGTAAAGGAGCTTATCGGCTGGAATGAAGATATTAAAGGTATGGAGGTGATTGTCCTCGAAGATATTGTCGATACCGGTCATACTCTTGAGCTGATTGTCGGGGAGCTTAAAATTAGAAAGGTGACAGGGGTAAAGATTGCAACGCTTCTTTTCAAACCTGATGCCTACAAGAAAAAAATTCCTGTTGATTATGTGGGATTCAGGATACCCAACGATTTCGTTGTGGGCTATGGACTTGATTATGACGGATATGGCCGCAACCTTCCATCAGTGTATACTCTAGTGGAATAATTCAAAGCAACTATTTATAATATTTTTTAATTAAACGTATTATATGATTAATTTTTTGATTTTTGGCCCTCCTGGATCAGGCAAGGGAACACAGTCTGTAAAACTTGCCGGAAAATTCAATCTCAGGCATCTTTCAACCGGCGATATGCTTAGAGCAGAAATTACCGCAGGAACCGAGCTGGGGGGAAAAATGAGCTCAATCATGTCGAAGGGAGAACTTGTGCCCGATGAGGTGGTTATTGAGATGATCGCCGCTAAGATCGACAGCACAAAAGGAGTTGCCGGTTTCCTGTTTGATGGTTTCCCAAGAACCGTCGCCCAGACAGAAGAGCTCGAAAAGATGCTGAATGCCAGGGGAATGAAGATCGACAGCATGCTTGTTCTTGATGTTGATCATGATGAGCTAGTAAAGAGATTGATCGCAAGGGCAGAACAGTCAGGAAGACCAGACGACAAGGATCCTGTCGTGATTGAAAACAGAATCGATGTTTACAAGGCCAAGACTGAACCTATAATTGATTATTGCCGCAAACAAGGAATATATCAACCCGTAAATGGAATGGGAACGATTGACGAAATATTCGGAAGACTCTCCAGGGAGATGAAGAAACTGATTTGACCCCCCAACCCCCCTAAAGGGGGGCTGATACTGTTTACCGAATTACCCCCCCCTTCAGGGGGGCAGGGGGGCGTAACGGCTGGAAACCAATTTTTATAATATATTGTATATTAATAATATAAGTAAATTAATACTAGAATATGTCGGGTTCCAATTTTGTTGACTATATTAAAATATTCTGCCGTGCAGGCAACGGAGGTGCCGGTTCGACTCACCTCCGCAGGGAGAAATTCGTTCCCAAGGGAGGTCCTGACGGAGGCGACGGAGGCCGGGGTGGTAATATCATCCTGCGCGGGAACGACCAGATGTGGACTTTGCTTCATCTCAGGTACCAGCGCCATATCTTTGCCGGGAATGGCATCGGCGGAGGCTCCCAGCAATCTTCAGGAGCCGATGGCAAGGATGTTTTTATTGAAGTTCCTCTCGGTACTGTAGCCAGAAACGGAGAAACGGAAGAATTTATCTTTGAGATTACCGCTCATGGTGAGGAAAAGATACTTGCCCAGGGTGGCCGTGGTGGGCAGGGCAATGTCCATTTCAAATCATCAACAAACCAGACTCCAAGATATGCACAGCCTGGTGAAAAGGGGGTTGAAAACTGGTATGTACTTGAATTAAAAATTCTCGCCGATGTAGGGCTTGTAGGATTTCCAAATGCCGGCAAATCGACTCTTCTATCGGTTGTCTCGGCCGCAAAGCCTAAAATTGCTGACTACGCCTTTACTACTCTTTCACCAAACCTTGGTATTGTGGCCTACAGGGACAATAAATCGTTCGTGATGGCCGATATTCCAGGGATTATTGAGGGGGCTCATGAAGGGAAAGGACTGGGAATAAGATTTCTGAGACATATCGAAAGGAACTCGGTACTGCTGTTTATTGTCCCTGCCGACACCAAAGATATCCGAAAGGAGTACGAGATCCTGGTCAATGAATTAAAAATGTACAACCCGGAGCTGCTCGATAAAAAAAGGATCCTTGCAATTTCAAAATCTGACCTGCTCGATGAGGAGCTTATGAATGAGACAAGGAAAGACCTGCCTGATGTTCAGCGGGTATTTATTTCTTCCATTACAGGGCTGGGTCTTACCACCCTGAAAGATATGCTTTGGAAAGTTCTTACCAACTATTGATAATAACTATGCTTCAGCATCTTGACCAGCAGCTCTTCCTGTTCCTCAATTCGCATAATTCACCATTCTGGGACACTGTGATGTACGCGTTAAGCGGTCGTGTTATCTGGGCCCCGCTTTACCTGGCTATTCTGTTGTATCTTGGCTTTAAATACAAGAGGAAATTCCTCATCATAATACCTTTTATTATAATTGCCGTTACACTTGCCGACCAGGTTTCAGTGCAGCTGTTTAAAAATATTTTTATGCGGCTCAGACCATGTCATGAGCCCTCCCTTGCAGGCATGGTGCATCTTGTAAAGGGCGAATGTGGGGGACTCTACGGATTCGTTTCATCACATGCCTCAAATTCTTTTAATGTCGCTTTTCTGAGCCTTATGTTCATTAAAAAAAGATGGTATACCATAAGCATTATCATCTGGGCATCGGTAATAGGATACAGCAGGATCTACCTTGGGGTTCACTACCCGGGCGATGTTTTCTGCGGATCAATGGTCGGTGCATTTATAGGTTGGGGGCTATATAAACTGTATGAATTGACTGATAAGAAGATACTTGTCAATAAGGAGTATTTTAATAATATCGCTTAGTATAAAATTTACCCCTATCCCGACCTTCCCCCACGGGGGAAGGAGTTCAGGAGCTTTTCCCCCTTGGGGGAAACAGGAAAGGGGGTGAGTTAAATTACTATTTTTTTACATGCTCATACTTAATCTTACCACCATCGACCCTTTCTTCAACCTTGCAGTTGATGAATACCTGCTTAAGAACAGGAAGGAAGAATTTCTGGTTCTCGGCATCAACAGCCCGGCGGTTATAATAGGCAAGCACCAGGCGCCTCACCGGGAAACGGATACAAGATATATCACCAGGAATAATATCCCGGTTATTAGAAGGATCTCCGGCGGAGGGACAGTATTTCATGATCAGGGCAATCTTAATTTTTCATTCATTTCAAACAGCACACCCGGGAAGCAGGTCGATTTCAGAAAATACATGCAGCCGGTAATAAAATTTCTTGCAACGGCAGGTGTTGAGACTAAATTTGAAGGAAAGAATGACCTGAAGGTCAATGGCCTCAAGATTTCAGGGAACGCCGAACATGTATGGCGCGACAGGGTTCTTCACCATGGCACTTTGCTTTTTGATTCTCAGCTGGATATTATGAAAAGATCTATAAGGAAGGATAATTCGTGCTACTTTTCACGGGCTGTTGCATCAAATCCCTCTCCTGTTACGAATCTTAAAGATCGGCTGGATTCAATAAAAAATATTAACGAACTGAAACAAAAAATGCTTCAGTTCTTTATTAGCCAGAATGATGAAAATCTGGAAGTTAATCTCTCCCCGGATGAAAGCACAGAAATAAATAAGCTTGCAGATTCAAAGTACCGGACGTGGGAATGGAACTATGGTTACGGGCCACCTTACCAGTTTAAGAATAAGTTTGATATAAATGGCATTGCACTGACAATTCATCTCTCTGTAAAGGATGGAATAATACAGGAATGCATCATTGAAGGACCTGGTATGCTTTCGGGGTATGCTAAAAAAATTGCAGGATCCAGGCATATGCCTGAAGACATATCATCAATCTTCAGGGAGGGTAAAGTTTTTCTGAATGATGATGAGCTTTTTAATTTTTTTTAGATATTCGTCCTGTTAAACAGGATTATTTTTTAATAGCGTTTTTGCATGGATATTCTGAGATCAATAATCGTATGGCTGATAGGGATAGCGATCATGCTTATCTTCCTGCCGGTCATATTTATTATCTGGCTGCTGGTTCTTCCTTTTGACAGGAACAGGGTAGTTATTCACTGGCTGCTGGTTTGCCAGGCCAATGTCATTTCACATCTTGTACCTATCTGGAAGATAAAAGTTAAAGGAAGGGAAAAGGCAATACCGGGAACAACTTACGTCATTATCTGCAACCATCAGTCCATTCTTGATATTCTGATCATTTACTGCCTAAGGTACAGGTTCAAATGGATCTCTAAAATAGAAGTAATCGGAGTACCGGTGCTTGGCTGGTACGTCAGTATGGCGGATTATATTTTAGTCGACAGGGGAGACAAGGTAAGCAAAGCAAAAATGATGGAAGAATCGTATGAATGCCTTAAAAAAGATATTTCAATAATGATTTTCCCTGAGGGCACCAGATCGGCCGATAACCAGATCAGCTTCTTCAAGAGAGGAGCTTTTCAGCTGGCTATTACTACCAAAACGCCAATATTGCCGGTAATAATGGATGGAACCGGCAACGTCCTGCCAAAGCATGGGATCATTTTCGGTGGATTTCATAAAATAGACCTCAGGGTCCTGGATCCGGTCAGTCCTGAATCTTTCGGAACCGATAACTGCGATGAACTCGCTGCAAAATTCCAGGAAATGATGAAGGAAGAGCTTCAGAAGATCAGGGATGAAAGAGGCAGCAAATGATAATTTCCCAATCATACCGAAGGATCCTTCATAAAATGGGATATTATGATTACCAGCAGGGACTTATATACCGTCATCTGAACCAGGGTAATGGATGGCAGAGCCATGAAAAACATTGCAGGGATTTTATCCTTAAAGCAACAGACAATGATCGCCCTGAAAAAATAACAGTTCTTGGCAGCGGATGGCTTCTTGAACTGCCTCTGACCGAGCTGGCAGAAAGGACAAAACATATTTGTCTGATCGATATAGTCCACCCTCCTGCTGTGAGAGACCAGGTAAAAAAATTCAAAAATATTGAGCTTTCTGAACAGGATATCTCGGGCGGTCTCATTGATGAGGTATGGCGAAAAGCAGGGAAACGCACTTTTTTAAATAAGCTCAAATCCCTGGACGAGATTGAGATACCTGAATTCAGTCTTAAAGATCCGGGAACTGTTATTTCGCTTAATATAATGACACAGCTTGAGGCAATGCCTTTAAGAATGCTCGAAAGAAAGGCAAGGGCAGACGAGGCTGATCTCTTTAATTTCAGGAAAAAGATCCAGGAAAGCCATTTGAGGTTCCTGAACCGGCACAAATCGATTCTGATTACAGACACTGCAGAAATATTTACTGATTCCTCCGGCAATGTAACTGAGGATAAGACCGTTATAACTGATCTCCCTGAGGGCATCCTGAAAGAGACCTGGCGATGGGATTTTGATCTGAAAGGATCAGATTTTAATCTGAAAAGATCGGTAATGGAGGTTTCGGCAATAATCCTTTGACCCGGCTTCTGCCGGCGCTGATGCTTAATTAATATACTGATTATTACTGTGATTTAATTTTTATTAATTGTTTTAAATGACGGATTATGTCAGTTTTATTGCGGCAACAGGCTCTGAAAGAGCCGTATGTGAATAACCCCCGGTGAAACCGGAGGTATAACCCACACTACTACCTCAAGCTCTGAAGGAGCTTAATATCGTTTAGGGGTAGAACATTAATATATTGAGCCCTTTCAGGGCTCTAAATCATCTATTGGTCATACATTTCGCCGGGGGTTATTAATATTACGCCACATTTGTGGCGTAAATGGTAAAATCCACTGAATAACTGCTAAAATTTATCTTTACCAACCGAACTAAACCTGATTAAATTTTAATTATCGGATTATTGGTCCATTAATATCTAAGGAAGAAGATGTGTATAATGGGAAACGGGGAAGAGGATTATTTTATTTATAAATTCCAATTGTTATTAAGTTTTTGTTCCTCAGTCATATTGATTCATTATCAGACTTCTATCTGCCATAGCCGGATGATAAAAATGGTCAATTGTTGAAAAATTGATAATTAGTGACATTTCTATTTGACTATATTTGCGCAAAATTTCTGAAAAATGACGGTAGTAGGATATTCAGAAGAACATATTAAAACCCTTGACTGGCGTGAGCATATAAGGCTGAGACCTGGCATGTACATCGGCAAGCTTGGCGACGGCTCATCGCAGGATGACGGAATTTATGTTATGCTGAAAGAGGTGATGGATAATGCCGTTGATGAATACATGATGGGATTCGGGAAGAAAATTGATGTCTCGATAAATGGCAGGGAGGTCAGGGTGCGTGATTATGGCCGCGGTGTACCCCTCGGCAAGGTACTCGATGCCGTTTCAAGAATGAACACTGGAGCTAAATACGATTCCAAGGCATTCAAAAAATCTGTCGGACTTAACGGCGTCGGAGTGAAGGCAGTTAATGCACTTTCATCTAAATTCATTATCAGATCAATACGCGACGGCCAGATAAAGGTGGTAGAATTTGAACTTGGCGTTACTTCTCAGGATCACCCGCAGAAAGCCACAACTGAAGAGAATGGCGTTGAAGTTATATTTGAGCCGGATGAAGTAATGTTCGGTAACTATTTCTACATCTCGGAATACGTGGATTCAATGCTGAAGAACTACGTATATCTTAATTCCGGACTGGTAATCAATTTCAACGGCAATAAATTCTTTTCGAGGAACGGGCTGGCAGATCTCCTGAATGAGAACATGAACAAGGAGGGACTTTATCCTCTCATTCATCTCAGGGGCGAGGATATCGAAGTCGCATTTACTCATGGAATTCAGTACGGCGAAGATTATTACAGCTTTGTCAACGGTCAGAACACTACCCAGGGCGGTACCCACCTGATTGCCTTCAGGGAAGCGATCGTAAAGACAATAAGGGATTTTTACAAGAAGGATTATGATGCCGCCGACATACGTTCATCCATCATTGCCGCAATAAGCATAAAGGTTGAAGAACCGATTTTTGAATCGCAGACCAAGACCAAGCTCGGATCGAAGGATATGGGACCGGAGGGACAATCTGTAAGAACATTTATTACAGATTTTATCAAAAAGCAGCTTGATGACTACCTCCATAAAAACTCCGAGACTGCCGGGATCCTTCTGAAAAAGATTCAGGACTCAGAAAAGGAGAGAAAGGCAATTTCATCGATTCAAAAGCTTGCAAGGGATAAGGCAAAAAAGGTTAGCCTTCATAACAAGAAGCTGAGGGATTGCAGGATTCATTACAACTCAAATGATACCAACAGACTCGATTCAACAATATTTATAACTGAAGGAGACTCTGCCAGCGGATCGATTACCAAATCGAGGAATGTCGAGACCCAGGCAGTCTTCAGTCTTCGTGGCAAGCCACTGAATTCATTCGGACTTACCAAGAAGATCGTTTACGAAAACGAAGAGTTCAACCTGCTCCAGGCAGCATTGAATATTGAAGACGGAATTGAGAACCTGCGATATAACAATGTGGTGATGGCAACAGATGCCGACGTTGACGGAATGCACATCAGGCTTCTTCTTCTCACCTTTTTCCTGCAATTCTTTCCTGATCTTGTAAAAAAAGGGCATATATATATTCTGCAGACTCCGCTTTTCAGGGTAAGGAATAAAAAGGAAACGAGATATTGTTATTCGCAGGATGAGAAGACTAAGGCTATTAAAGCTCTGGGACCCGATCCTGAGATCACAAGGTTCAAGGGTCTTGGTGAGATATCTCCTGACGAATTCATTCATTTTATCGGGAAAGATATGCGGCTTGAGCCTGTCAGGATGAAGAAGGAGGATACCATAAATGAGTACCTTGAATTCTATATGGGGAAGAATACCCTTGAAAGACAGGAATTTATAATTGGGAACCTCAGGGTTGAAGAAGATATTATTGAAGAAGAACAAGTTAAAAAATAACAGGAGGCACCGGGCGTGATAATTGACGATTTTGAACTGGAAACTGAAAAACCTGAAGGAGAAGAAGATATCCCGCAGAGGCATATTGCCCTTCATTCAGTTACGGCTTTGTCGGGGATGTATCAGAATTGGTTCCTCGACTATGCTTCCTATGTTATTCTGGAGCGTGCAGTTCCTGGTCTTGACGATGGACTCAAGCCGGTTCAGCGGCGCATTCTTCACTCAATGAAGCGGATGGATGATGGAAGGTACAACAAGGTTGCCAATATCATCGGTCATACCATGCAGTTCCATCCCCACGGTGATGCTTCAATAGGCGATGCGCTTGTTCAGATAGGCGAAAGGGATCTGTTAATTGATACCCAGGGAAACTGGGGAAATATTCTTACAGGCGACTCTGCGGCAGCTCCCCGGTATATTGAGGCCCGGCTTTCAAAATTCGCACTCGACGTTGCCTTCAATTCCAAAACAACAGAATGGAAGCTTTCATACGACGGCCGCAATAAGGAGCCTGTCGCTCTTCCTGTCAAGTTCCCGCTTCTTCTTTCGCTTGGCGTTGAGGGAATTGCCGTTGGTCTTGCATCAAAAATACTTCCCCATAACTTCAACGAACTTATCGATGCCACCATCGATTACCTTCAGGGGAAGGATTTTGTCATCTATCCTGACTTCCCGACAGGAGGATTTATTGATATCTCAAGGTATAACGATGGTCAGCGCGGGGGTGTTGTAAAAATAAGGGCAAAGATTGATAAGATTGACAAGAAGGAACTTATCATCACTGAAATACCGTTCGGAAAGACTACAACATCCCTTATAGAATCGATCATTAAAGCGAGCGAAAAGGGTAAGATCAAGATTAAAAAGATTGATGACAATACTTCATCAAACGTCGAAATCGTAATTCAGCTTATGCCGGGTGTTTCACCCGATATGACAATAGATGCGCTTTATGCATTCACCGATTGCGAATACTCAATATCCCCGAATACTTGTGTAATATCTGATAATAAACCCTCTTTCATGGGTGTGAACTCAATCCTGAAGCATTCGGCAGACCGTACCGTGGAATTGCTGAAAGCCGAGCTGGAGATAAGAAAGGCAGAGCTGCAGGAAGAGTGGCACATGTCGTCGCTGGAGAAGATCTTCATTGAAGAACGGATCTACCGCGACATAGAGGAAAGCGAGACATGGGAAGCCGTTATAACAGATATTGATAAAGGCCTTAAACCGTTCAAAAAAAGACTTCTGAGGGAAGTGACCCGTGAGGATATAATTAAGCTCACTGAAATCAAGATAAAGAGGATTTCAAAGTTTGACGTTAAAAAGGCCGACGAGCATATCAAAGGCATTGAGGTGGAGCTTGAAGAGGTGAAAAATCACCTTAAGAATATCATCCCTTATACTATTAATTATTTCAAGCAGATCAAGAAAAAATATGGCAAGGGACGGGAGAGAAAAACCGAGATCAGGAGTTTCGATACTATCCAGGCTACCAAGGTAGTTGCTAACAACGCCAGGCTTTATATAAACTATAAGGAGGGATTCATCGGCACAGGCCTTAAGAAGGATGAGTTTGTGTGCGAGTGTTCCGATATTGACGATATAATTGTCATCAGGAAGGATGGCGTTTTTCTCATCACCAAGGTTGCCGACAAGGTATTTGTCGGGATGGATATATTATATGCCCAGGTTTTCATTAAAAATGATGAGAGAACCATTTATAATATAGTTTACCAGGATGGAAAGGACGGGCCACTCCTTGCAAAACGTTGTGCTATCACAGGACTCACCCGCGACAAGGAGTACAATATGACCAGGGGTAAAGCCGGTTCGAAGATCGTTTATTTCAGCGCAAACCCGAACGGAGAGGCTGAGGTCATAAAGGTTTACCATAAGCCGAAGGCCCGGCTGAAGAAACTGGAATTTGAATTTGATTTCGGATTGCTCGGCATCAAGGGCAAATCATCAATGGGCAACATCCTTACCAAAAATGCTGTTCACAAAATAGCTCTGAAGGAGAAGGGATTATCGACACTTGGCGGCAGGAAGATCTGGTTTGATGATGCCGTATTAAGGCTCAATGTAGACGGACGGGGAACATACCTGGGTGAATTCAGCGGTGATGAAAAAATACTGGTTATCACCAAGAACGGATTCTTCAGGCATACAAATTTCGACCTCTCCAACCATTTTGAGGAAAATATTCTTGTAATTGAAAAATTCAGACCCGGTAAAGTATACTCAGTGGTTTACTGGGATGCAGAACAGAAATTTTATTACCTGAAGAGATTCGTTATTGAGGAGTCTGAAAAGCCTCAGTGCTTTATAAATGAGGATCCTGAATCTAAGATGATTAGCATTACCGAAGTTGAATATCCCAGGTTCGAGATAGAATTCGGGGGCAAGAACAAGAACCGCGACAATGAGATAATTGAGGTTGTGGAATTCATAGGTGTCAAGAGCTATAAGGCTAAAGGGAAGAGGCTTACCAGTTTCATGGTGGAAAACATTCATGAAATCGAACCTGTTATCAGGAAAGAAAGCCATTCTGCTGTTACGCCCGACGATGACGGTGAGGAGCCTGAAAAGGCATCTCATGATGATGATCCTGCCCAGATGAAACTGGAATTATGATGCACGGCAAAAACCTTGTTTATATTATCGGTTTCATGGGCAGCGGTAAGTCGACTGCAGGAAAAAAACTTGCGGCAGCCCTAGGATGGACTTTTATAGATCTTGACCGGCAAATAGAGACTGCAGCTGGAAAAAGTATTCCTGAAATTTTTTCGCAGGATGGAGAAGAGAAATTCAGAAGCCTCGAAACCGAAGTTCTAAGAAGCCTGAAGTCACACGTAAAGACAATTGTTTCGACAGGCGGAGGCACTCCTTGTCATGCTGATAATATGACGTTTATGATCGATACCGGTGTTACGGTATATCTTAAAATGTCGACAAGCCAGCTGGTTAGCAGGCTCCTCGGATCAACAGGTGAGAGGCCTGTTTTAAAAAATGTTCCTGACGATAAGCTATATGGCTTTATTGATGAAAAACTTGCCGTTCGTGAGAAATTCTATAACAAGGCAAATATAATTATTGAAGGTATTAATCTGGATATTAATAACTTACAATCAATTATAAAATTGGGAGCCGGTATCTGAAACTACTCCAGCACTGTCATTTTCCATTACACACTTGCATATCTTTTCTGATTGTTCGTCAAAAAAGCGATTTGATGGCATTTCAGAAAGGATTTAATTACTATTTTAGAGTGCGCTAATTTAACGCAGGGGAAATATATGAAAGAGAGAATGTTCTCACTCCTTGGTATCGAACCGGGTGAAGAATTGGTGATTGCCATTATCCTTACCCAGTTTCAGGCACGTCTTCAATTATTTTAAATTATATTGGAAGTATAGAGCAATAAACCTATCTGAAATGGTATCAGGCAGAACGACTACCAAATTTAAACAACTCATATTAAATATAATAAGTCATTATAATTCTGACTATGGGATCAACAAATGAGACCTTCCGTTTCAATCCTTTTCCTGGACTGAGGCCATTTGCCCCGGAGGAGAGCGACCTCTTTTTCGGGCGTGATACGGAGAGCCGTGAAGTCCTGCAGAAGCTTATCAGGAACCGGTTCATAACCGTTATTGGCGATTCAGGAACCGGTAAATCATCACTGATCAGTTGCGGAGTACTCCCTAAGATACGCGACCTGGGATCAAAGGAATCCATAGAATGGAAGATGATCACGTTCAAACCGGGGAATGACCCTTTTGGAAACCTGGGAGAGGCGATAGCCGAAAACGTCACTGAAAGCGGACTACCTAAGGCCGGAATTGACAATATCCTTCTGGAAATGCATCTGAACCAGGACGGAATAACCTCAGCACTCAGGAAATTCCTGATCAGGGGAAATGAAAAAATGCTGATAGTCATTGACCAGTTCGAAGAACTCTTCCGTTACAGCATACTAGCAGACGGCGGGATAAAAGGAACCCATGCAGCCGAATTTGTCGATAAGCTGGTAAAGGCAATAAACGATCCCGGATCTTCAATTTATTTAATTATTACCATGCGCTCCGACTTTATCGGAGAATGTGCACATTACCAGGGTCTTACACAATTAATTAACAACAGCAACTATCTTGTTCCGCATATGGACCGGGAGAATTACAGACATGCGATCGAAGGCCCGATAAAATACGCCGGAGCTTCAATTGACCCCATGCTTGTTGAAACGATTCTCAATGACATAGGCGACAGGACCGATCAGCTGCCTGTTCTTCAGCATGCTCTGATGAGAACCTGGACCTACTGGCAGGAGCTTGATGAGCCCGGACGGCCATTGAGTTTTACCGACTATGATGCTGTCGGAACAATGAGCGATGCTATGTCAAGGCACGCTAATGAAGCCTTCGAAGAACTAGATCAGCGGGGCAGGGAGATCTGTGAGAAGATGTTCAGGACAATCACTGAAAAGGGCACCGATAACAAAGGTATCCGTCACCCTTCAAGTGTTAAAACAATAAAAACCATCGTTCAGTGCACCAGTGAGGAATTGTTTAAAGTGGTGGAAAAATTCAGGATACCTTCGCGTTCGTTTGTCACTCCAAGGCAGGATGTTCCCCTTACTGAGGATTCCATTATTGACCTTTCTCATGAGAGCCTAATGAGATTATGGAACCGTTTGCGTGCGTGGGTCGATGAAGAAGTTTCATCGGTGCAGATGTACATGCGCCTTTCTGAGGCTTCGGCAATGTACCAGCAGGGGAAAACCAGCCTCTGGCGGCCTCCTGACCTTCAGCTTGCAATAAACTGGCGCGATCAGCATAAACCAACACTGGCATGGGCCCAGCGATATGACCCGGCCTTTGAAAGAGCCATGGGATACCTGCGGACCAGCGAGAAAGTCTTTTTTGATGAGGAAGAGAGTAAAATACGCCTCCAGAAAAGAAAAATTCGCAGTACAAAGATCATTGCTGTGATTCTTGGAACCGCGGCCATAATATCTGTAGGGTTTATGCTTTTTGCCTTTGTTCAGAAAATTGCTGCCGACAGGGCTACCATTCTTGCTGAAAGCAGGCAAAAGCAGGAAGAGATCCAAAGACAGGGGGCAGATTTCAACTCGGTTATTGCTATTCGTCAGAAAAATATTGCCGATTCAAGTGCTATTATTGCAAGGCAAAAAGAGCAGGAGGCTGTCTTTGAGAAGAACAATGCCAACGAGCAACGCTCCCTGGCAGTTAAAAATGCAAATGAAGCCCAGGTGCAGAAAAGCATTGCCGAGCAGCAGACCGATTCTGCAAAGCGCGCAAGCATAAGGGCAAAACAGCAGGAAGAGCTGGCAACAATTCAAAAAAATGAGGCGCTGAGGCTCAGGATGCTCTCAATCGGAAAATCGATGTCAATTAAATCACTGCAGGTACAAGAGGGGCAGAAAGACCTTCAGACTCTCCTGGCTTACCAGGCTTACCTGTTCAATAAGAAAAACGGCGGACCTGATAATGATGCTGATATCTATAATGGTCTTTATAACGTAGCCCGTCAGAATGGGAATGTCAACTATAAATCTTATATAGGACATGTCGGTAAGGCAATAAAGAGTATTGTTTTCGTACCTGGTAAAAGAGAATTCTATACCTCAGGAGAGGACAGCCAGGTGCTGAAATGGAATCTCGACGGGGATGCGAAAACCTACCAGGTTATTTACTCGGGCACTGATATTATTGAGGTGCTCGCAATAAGCCCTGACGCTTCCATGCTGGCCTGCGGAAGCAGTAACTCGACCATCCATTTAATTCCGCTTAAGGGAAATGGCATGAGATACGACCTTAACGGACATAAGGGCATGATCAAATCTCTCATATTCTCCTTTGACGGGAAATTTCTTTATTCAGCTTCACTTGACGGGAAAGTGATAAAATGGGATATGGCATCCAGAACTGGCACAAGTATCAATATGGGTGCTCCGCAGATCACTTCAATCGATATTTCGTCGAATGGAAATTATATGGCTGGTCTCAGCAGCGACGGCAAGGTAGTTGTCTCGGATTTTGTGAACAGTTCAGACAATTTCAGAATAGAAACAGCAGGAAGAGAGATAAAGGTAATCCGCTTTAAACCCGATGAAAACATCCTCGCTATCGGTGATGTCAACGGCAACGTGGAACTCTGGGATATAAGTGCAAGGAAAAAGATATCAGAGGTTAAGGCTCATGATGCCCAGGTCAATGATATTCAGTTCAACCCGCTTCTTAAACAGATGGCAACGGCAAGCAATGACAAGACTCTTAAAATATTCAATATTCAGACTATCACAGACCTGACCGAACCTCCTGTCACACTCTCCGATAATGAAGGATTTGTTCTTGTAATGCAGTTCAGTCCGGATGGCCAGTTTATAGTCTCGGGAGACTACGAAGGCGCCCGGAACCTCGTAAGCAGACCCACACATGTCGATAACCTGGTTAAAGACATCTGTACCCTGGTATCAAGGAATATGACCCGGGATGAATGGAATAATTATGTTGGAAAGGATATTGCCATCGAGGAGACCTGTTTACAGAAGAGCTATAATATTAAAGCCAATGTAGTAAAATAGTCAAAGCCGTAGGTTTTAGCCGACGGCTTTGTTTAGTATCTTTCCCTTCACTTTTTTTTATCTAATTTTGCATTCTGCCAAAACAATGAGCAGGAACTTAAAGTTTAATATCAGGTAAATAAGAATATTATATATGAAGAATAAGAAAATATTGCTAATGATACTCGACGGATGGGGAATTGGCGACGGTTCAAAGTCTGATGTGATAAGCACTGTCCCTACTCCTAACATCACGGCGCTGAAGCAGAAATATCCGAATTCAAAACTTCTTGCATGCGGTGAGGATGTAGGTCTTCCCTTAGGACAGATGGGAAACTCGGAAGTGGGACACCTCAACATCGGTGCCGGCAGGATAATCTACCAGGACCTCGTGAAGATCAATGTTGAATGCAAAACCGGCGATATAAAGAAAAACAAGGTGCTTACGGATGCATTCACTTATGCGCGTGACAATGACAAACAGGTTCATTTTTTGGGACTTCTGTCCGACGGTGGTGTCCATTCTCTGGATAAACACCTCTATTACCTGTGTGATATGACCAGGGATTATAATATTAAAAAGGTCTTTATTCATGGATTTGGCGATGGTCGCGATACTGACCCCAGAAGCGGGAAAGGTTATATGAAGAACCTGCTCGACCACCTCAAAACCTCAAACGGAGTTGTAGCTTCATTTATAGGAAGATATTATGCGATGGACAGGGATAAGAGATGGGAGAGGATCAAGGAAGGGTATGACCTCATTGTCAACGGGAAAGGAATTCCTTCCACAGATATCCTTGATGCCATGCAGAAATCATACGATACAGGCGTTACTGATGAGTTCATGAAGCCAATAGTTGTTGTTGATAAGGCAGGGAATCCTGTAGGTAAGTTAAAAGAAGGAGATGTAATTATATTCTTCAACTTCAGAAATGACAGGGCCAAGGAGCTGACCATTGCACTTACTCAAAAAGATATGCCTGAGAACGGCATGAAGACCATACCTTTATATTATTGCACCATGACTCCCTATGATGCAACATTCAAGGGCCTTCATATTATTTATCCGAAGGAAAATGCAGAAAATACAATTGGTGAGGTTCTCGCCAGGGCAGGGAAAACCCAGCTCAGGATAGCCGAGACTGAAAAATATGCTCATGTAACCTTTTTCTTTTCCGGAGGAAGGGAAGAGACGTTTCCCAACGAAGAACGGATCCTTATTCCCTCACCCAAGGTAGCAACATACGATCTGCAGCCCGAGATGAGCGCCTATCTCGTGAAGGATGCAATAATAAAGGCAATAGAAACGGAGAAGTTCGATTTCATCTGCCTAAATTTTGCCAATGGCGATATGGTTGGACATACGGGTGTGTACAATGCCATAATGAAAGCAGTTGCAACGGTCGATGAAGTTGCAGGCGCTGTTGTAAGGGCAGCCAGGGCTAAAGGGTATGATGTTCTTATAATTGCCGACCATGGGAATGCCGATAAGGCAATAAATGACGATGGAACGCCGAACACGGCTCACTCACTCAACCCGGTGCCGTGTATTCTCGTCAGTGATGATTACAAATCAATCAGGGACGGAATACTTGCTGATGTAGCTCCGACCCTCCTGACAATTATGGGAATACCAATTCCGAAAGATATGACGGGCAAGGTACTTGTATGATCCGGATCGGCGATACAATTTTCAGTTTTGACATACTTGAGAAGAAGTTTAAATGCGATCTTCCGAAATGCCTGGGCAGCTGCTGCAGGTATGGCGATTCAGGAGCTCCTCTGCTGGCCGATGAGGTTCGTATTCTGGAAGAGATATGGCCTTCGGTAAGAAAGTATCTCCGGCCTGAGGGGGTGAAAGCCATTGATACACAGGGAACAAGCATAATTGACCGGGATAATGACCGGGTTACACCTCTTATTAATGATGAGGAATGTGCATATACAATTATGAATGGTAATACCTACATGTGTGGTATTGAACTGGCATGGTCCGAAAAAATGGTAACATTTCAAAAGCCGTTGTCGTGCCATCTTTTTCCTGTGAGAATAAAGAAGTTCCCGGAATTTACTGCAGTAAACTATGAAGAGATTGCGATCTGTTCACCTGCCCGTGATCTGGGGAATAGCGAAGGACAGTATGTTTATGAGTTTCTTAAGATCCCTCTCATGCGGGCCCTGGGAGAGAAGACATATAATGAACTATGCATTGCTGCCAGGGAGCTCAGGAAAAAGAAAGCCATAAAATAAATCATTTTGTTTATTTCAGAGGAGATTCCTCATTTCTCCGATTACCTGTTGATTCATTCGCGTTATGAGCCTGGTTGTTTCGAGTTGGAGATTCCTCATTTCGCTCTGCTCAATTCGGAATGACAATCCTTTTAAGTTGTGGGAGTGGAAAAGAGGAGGCGGTTAAT
>PLLO01000003.1 GCA_003142255.1 Bacteroidales bacterium
TCACGGTGATGTCCCCTTATACTATGTTTTCTTGAAAGTAGGAGCGGTTTGCAAAAACCGTGACAAGTCTTATAACCTTTATTGTCCGTGTTAGCAGTAGAATTTATTCCCAATATTTCAATAAATATTACTGTCAATCTCACTAAAATTGGTCATTTTAATCTTATCTTAACTATATACTATAGGAGATATCGGTAATTTCAAAAACTATATCTTTCTTGGCTTGTTTTAAAATAACTTTGTCTCCAATTTTTTTATTTATTAATACCTTGGCTATGGGTGATATAAAGGAGACTTTACCTTTGGAAATATCTGCTTCATCAACGCCGACAATTTGAAAAGTCTGAATTTTTTTGGATGCTTCTATTTTGAGAGTTATTATTGCACCGAATCTTATTTCATTTTGTGGTTGCTCGTTTTGATTAACTATTTTAGCTTCAAGAATTCTGTTATTCAATAGTTGTAATTTTGCATTAATATAGTTTAACGCAATTCGTTTCTCATTTTCGTTGGCATTATTCAGATTGTTTTTTTCATTGACAAGCATCTGTTTCTCAGCTAATAGTTGATTCATACCAGATGGAGTAACAAAGTTTGTCACTCCTTCTGGTAAATATGCCCTCTGTGGTACTATCGGAACTTCTTCTTGATCGTCTTCTTTAACAAATCCTCTGCTCATAGCTTAATAATGTTAATCAGAGTGTTCCTTTTTGGTAGTAGAAATCTTGGGTCACTCTTTTTCAGGATGGGTCATTTTTACTGCTAACGGCCCGGCAATAAAGGGAGGTTGTGTTACCTGACGCAAGCACCGGGCAGGGTCCCGGTACTTTAGCCAGAAAACTGTCACGGTGCAAGGAGGGTATGGCGCACTTTTTGCTGTCCTGGTACAAATTTTATTGAATATTACGAGTGTCGCGGTACAAAGTTAATAAGTGGCCGAGAGGTTGTCTCGGTAGCAGAAGGTTTGTAAATGGGCACTGGCGCAGTGTCGCGGTAGAAATTGTCTCGGAGCCATAAATTTGTCATGGTGCAGGATTTTAATTGCAGGCAGATGCACGTGTCCGGGTGCAAAGGCCATTACGAATTTGTCTAGGGTGCAGAAGCAAAAGCAAAAAGTGTGACAAACAACTTACCTTTATTGTCCGTGTTGGGTGTTAGGCTTTTTTAGATTTGTCATGTTAGTCAAGTTCTTTTTATTAAATGCGAATGGGTTATGTCAGTTATAAATAGTTACAGGCTTGTAAATTCTTTAGTTTTCATAGTAATTTATTAATAATGAATTTGAATCTCTCCAAATGATCCATCCCAAATCAATAATTGGTCCTCCAATGTATATTGTATCTCCATTATATTTATCAGTCGAATCTTGATAGTATCCTATTTTCATCCAATTGCCAGATATTTCAAGTACTCTGAAGCATTCGTATTTTTTGAAATCAATTGTATCTGATTTTAAATCAGTTGTTTTATAGATTTTGTCAGTTATTTTCTTTCTTGTAATGCATAACATACTCTTTAAATAATCGTCCCATGTGCTAAAAGTCAAAGAGCTATCAATTTTTACCCAATATTTTTCTACTGATCCATAATGGATATTTACATAGTACCAATTGTTTTTTTTGTCCAAACAGATCAAATCAAGATTCAATAAATTACCGTCTCCATCGAATTCCATAGGTTGTATCGGAGTCAAGAAATTGTTTGACTCTATTGTTTTTAAATTGCTTTCGCTTTTTGAAAAGGGGATCTGTTTATTTTCTATATTTTTAGTAGTGTCACCATAAAATTTTAATGTTCCAGTAGGGTTTGAAAGTCGGATTACTCCAATACCAAGCATATTGTCACTTTGAGAAAATGCAATTCTTGAAATCAAGCAGATTAACATAAATAGGTATCTCATTTTTAAAATATTAGTGATCAAATGATAGTCTGTCGTGCACTTAAGCTTACACCCAACTTGTTTATTGCGTTAGTAAAATTACCGAAATGCAGCTGAAAACGTGTAGATAGATGCATGTTTGGTACTTTTTGTGGTTTGATAAAATTTGACCCTTATTCCTGATAAACTCCCTTAACTGCTTTTAACCTCTTGCCATCCAGAATATATGTGGCCTGCAACGGTCCAAAATAAAACCTGAATGTCAATTCGTCCGACGACCTGATAGCTGTAACCATCTCCGGAGTAAAATCAATTATAAACTTCTCGTCAAACCACATGTTGGTGCTTGTGTCTGACGTCTCATAGGAACTCACTCCTGTACTGTCAGCAGACACTAAACTGGAGGACGATGACTCAGACTCTGTCTTGAATTCAGAAACCGGTTCCACCAGTTTTAATTCGAATTTCTGCCCTCCGGCCTTCATATACCCGTCACTCTCTATCCTGAAACTGGTCGACGACCTCGCAATTACAAAATATGCACTCGGATAAGATTCACCCCCCGATACATCTTTTACCTTCTCAAAAACGATCTTCGCCGAAGTGACTTCTGTCCTTCTCTCATCATTCCTGATGCTGACCCTTGCTATCCGCTTCGAACTATTCCTGAATTCATCGTCATACGTGATAACCCGGTTGTAAAACCGTCCGGAACAACCTGCCGCCATAATCATTAATGCTATGAAAGCGAACCTGAAATCTATTTTATTCATAACCACCGGAATTTTAAGGTTAATAAATCTTATTCCTGATTACTTTATGTCCAGATCCTCAATAGGACTCCTCACTGCAATAAGATTACGCCGGCTGACATGAGTGTAAATTTCCGTGGTCCTCGAACTCCTGTGCCCTAAGAGCTCCTGTATGTACTTGATGTCCAGCCCGCTCTCATGCAGGTGCGTGGCATAGCTGTGCCTCAGGCTGTGTACCCCGACTTCCTTGTTTATTCCGGCCTTTTTCAAGGCCTGCTTGAAAACATTGTAAACGCTTTCAACCGAATATTTCCCGCCACCCTGGCCTTCAAACAGATATGTGACCGGACGATAGCCGGCAACGTATTCATCAAGCTTTGCCCATACTTTGTCCGAAACCGGCACCATCCTGTCCACACGCCCTTTGCCCTCCCTTATATTCAATATCCCCCTGTCCCTGTCAAGATCGGTCAGCTTTATATTGGTCGCCTCCGATCTTCTTAACCCGCATGAGTAAATCATCCATAAAAGAAGTTTGTGCTTTATATTCCTGGCCGAACCCAGAATTCTCGTGATCTCATCTTTCGAAAAGACCTTCGGCAATGCCCTGCTGCGCCTCGGCCTCTCCATTATCTGCGGAATTACCTTACCCTTGCCCGCGATCTCATAATAAGTCTTTACTGCAGAAATCATCTGGTTCTGATATGATGCCGAAAAACCGAGCTTCACAATGAACGAGTCCATGAAATCAGATACATCATTCTGAGTGATCTTTGCAGGATCCTTTTCATTATAATACTTGAAAAACACTTCAAGCAGCGAAAGATAAGATACCGAGGTCCTGTTGCTGTACCGGTTCTCCTCAAGATACCGACGCAGAAGATCAACACCTTCAACCGCTTTTGGCATCATCTGCCTCGACCTGACCTCTTCACTGAACTCTTTTCTCTTTTCTTTCAGATCATCAGGCACGACTGATTTTTTGACTTTCACCTCAACTCCCTGAGTCGAGAAATAATCGGAGAGGGAATCGACTTTTAGCTGCGTCCACTGAAGCAGAAACTCCTTGTGGATCTTGTCGTAATAACACTTCCCGTAACTTCTGATCTCATCTATCCACTCTTTTTCGTACCGTCCCCTGAACCTGATCGATAAGCGCCCGCCTTCGTCACTGATCCGGAATTCGACCGGACCGTACCCAGATTTCAGATTCTTGTTCTTCTCCAGCTTGATGGGAGAGACGGCAGGCTTTTTCTCCAATTCATCGTCAGGAGGACTTTTTACGACAACCGTAACAGGCTTATGTTCCGGTGGTTCTCCGGTTGCCTGCCTGATGATAATATGCCGGTTGTAACTCGATGATATGGCAGATATATCCACATCTGCCTTATCTTTGAAAGCGAGGAGTATCTCCTTGATCGATTCCTCATTGTCTTCGACATACCATTGCTTGCGCGTGTTACTGAAAGCACGGACATGGAGCGACCTGACAGTTTCATCTATCACGGGATCAAAATCAAAATTGATGAAGATCCGCGGTTTTTCACGATGGAAAATCCTTTCCAGAGTAACTTTTTTGTTCATTAGCACAGCGAGACATGATAAAAACAAATTTAATGAAAATCAATCTCTTGTCAAAAAAAAATGAGAGGGATTTTTCAGCTAAAACCTGAAGAAGGCTGAAAAGTCAATTACCGGGCTTCAGATCTATTTTGAACCTGATAAAATACTGATTCCTGTCAAGAATAACATCGAAATGGTCAGCTATCTTCCTGTAATACTGGTTCTCTGAATAGAGATTAGCCTTCTGAGTGACGTTTACACTGTTGAAAAGATTCGTGATGTAAAAAGCCGAAAAGATCAGAGTCGTTAACGATGGCAGAACGTAATTCCTGTTCGGTTTATCCTTGCTAAGCTCATATTTCCATGCCGAATAAGCTCCGATCCCGAATGCTGCATTGAGCCCGAATGCCTGAAGCGCATCGAAGTAGAAACCGGAATATGCCTGCCCGAGGCCAGGTACAATGGCAGATAACGGCAGAGCAATGCCTACATGCTTTTTACTGAACGTTGCCGGGCCGGCTAATTCATTTTTGATCCCGGTCAACTCCTCATTGGCAATAAAGGAATTGTCAATGAGGTCGAGGTCTTTAATGCATTCCGGTTTCTGCCTGGTATTGATCTCGGCATACGCTTTCATGAAATGATACTGGTTTTTGAATAATCCGGGATCCACGATCTTGGAAAGATAAATACCGGCCCTGGTGTATTCTTTCTGCATAAGCAGCGAATAGCTGTATTTCATTTTCAGCAGGTCAGCAATCTTATAGCGGGAGTTGTCGAGGTCAAAAATCAGATTTTCAGCTTCTTTCCAATGACCGGTAAGAAGAGATGCATCAACAGCATCGACAGCGGCATTGATCTTTTTAACCGAATCTGTTTCAAGAAGATAGCTGGAATAATTATAAAAATACGAAAGCTGGTATTCGCCTTTTTCGAGAAACTTCACACCAAGCCTTCGCAAGGTTCCCGACGAAACAAGCGTATCCTGTGAAAATAAGCTGAATGAATTAATGGTTAAGAGAAGGATCAGGATCAATAGTCGTCCAATCCTTCTTTGCGAAGATATTGTTTGCTTTAACAGGGTCATACACTTTAATGATGTTGTTTCCGAGATTAACCGGCAGATAATGCTTAAGATATTTCATGTCGAAGTTTTCCCTGAAATAGATCCGGTCCATTCCCATTATAAACCCTAAGACCGCACCATTTTCCGACATTGCCGTCAGGGTGAAGGAGGAACAGGATGGTGAAGCAGGACATTTAGGACCCTGCCTCGGGGAAACATTATCCTGGTAATAGTTCAGCATTTTTCTGAAGAGAGGATCTGACCGGTGCCTTTTTGCCTGATCCTGCACCTTCGTGAAACCGCCGGCGCTGACTTTCTCCCATGTCTCCCACGACTGTGAATGCAGCGATGGGGAAACACAGGTCAGCGCAAGGGAGAAAATAATAATAAGTCTCTTTTCAGTTCTTAAGCAGCTTTTTGTATTCATCGGGAGTGAGGCCGTAGTTCTTCATGAAATATCCATCAGGGTACGACTTCCACGTTTCATCGCCATATTCATACTTGAATTCAAAAGTGATAGGAATTGAGAGCCCGATTTCCATCAGAAGGGCGTTGGCAATCTGCGTTCCGGCCCAGCTTCCAGCATTAGCCATGAACTCTTTCTTGAGATCTTCACTGTCGGGCATGGGAGCATAGAATGTCATGGCTGCCGAATAATCCTGCATGGCTTTGTCTTTTTCGGCCACAGGTATCTGGTTAAACTTGTTGAAGCCCCCGAAAGCAATTACTTCATGCTTTTTGATATCAAGAGCCATTATATGAATGACGACATAGACTGTTTTTACCTTCTTGATACCCATCCTGTAATAGTTATATACAGCCGAGATAGCCATTGTGGGTAGGTAAGCTACGAGGCCAGTCAGCCCCAGGAAGGTCAAGGGCGTTCCTAAAGGGTTCGAAGGCAGGACGCCTGTCTGGGTGTTTTTTGACACCCTGGCAATGATCAGGACATCGGCGCCTACATCCTCACCGGCTTTATAAAGAAGGTTGTAATTCGGGGTCATCCCGAACCCGGCATCTTCGGGCGACTTGATATATTTTGCCTGCAGCCCCAGGAATCCGTATTCCTGTTTCGGGAAGATATCGTTCTTTTTTAAATTATCCTGCGGCAGCTTGTTAAGCATTATCTGCTTATTGACCAGCTTCATCCTGTTTTTTTTCCACAAAGCCTCTGTAAGCGAGTTTGTTACAACCAGCCCTACATCGTTATAGGCAGGGATCCTGTTAAAAGCGCCGACACATCCATACAGCAAATATCCCTTGCAGAAGCCTTCATCTTCCGACCAGTCCACCACAGGGAGAACGGCAACAGTTGTTTTTGCTGAAGTTATTTTTTCATTAAGCTTCTCTCCTCCGGTCATCATAAGTGCGTTTGGAGCGCACGAAGCTGCCACGAGAGCAACAGAAGCGATAAGGTAAAATTTAAAGTTTCTCATTATTATCAGGTTTTTATGTTCTACCATTTATACAAATTGCTTTCAATAACTTTATTAATAAGCTGCCGCGATGCATTTCTGATCCCCCTGCCTGCGAGCGTGTTATCGAACCCCTGGACACCCTGCCCGAACTCGATCGCGGTTTTTACGCCTGGAATAGGAAGAAGCATCTCAAGACCGAAGACCGAATTTTTTGACATGGCAATGCCAACAGTGGAAGTCGTAAGCGGAACCTCCTTCGTGGGCACATCGGTGAATTTAATGTCGATGGCGACCCTGGCAGTTCCCTTGCCCATCTCCATTGTAAGTCCGCCGCCGACTCCGTAATTCGAATCGGTAATCTTTGTCTTAACTGTTGTTCCGGTTTTCTTTATGCCGAATTCAGTAACGGAGCCGCTGATTATATACCTGACTCCGAGTCCTCTGCATACTTCGAGAAGCTCTTCGTTGGTAAGCTGGTCATAAGAGTACTTCATCTCGTCTATCTTGGCTGCCAACATCGTCCTGTCGATCAGTATGAATCTTTTTGATTCCACCAGAGCTGACTGGAACATTGTTGTTGCCGCTCTTCCAAGCACATCAGATTCAAAAAAGCTTTCATTTGTAAAATCGATCACCGTTACCTTTGGTTCATTTCCCGTGGGGGTGTACTCAGGTATCGGGATGACAACATTATCATCGTCTTTCTCCTGTGCAAGCACGGGTTGGAAGATTAAGAAGGCGATTAAGAAGCTTAATGAAGTAGAATAAATTTTTTGTCTCATCTTAAAAGAATATCAAACCGGCTGCAAATCCCGAACTATAAAAAACTCATTTTGAACTATTCTTCAGAATGTAATTTCTGTCTGTTACAAAACTATTTTCAGAATATGTTGAAGAGCCTCAGGTTTTATGCTGATAAATTTAACAATAAAATACGACTTTGTTCAATATTATAAAACAATTCTGAAGAAAATATTTCACCGTGAAACTGACTTTTCAGGTCACATCTTTTCCGGTTTCAATGACTGCTGAATCAATCTGTCATTGAGCTGTTTTGGGAAGCATTACAAACTCAAAATAATTATCAAGAAAAACCTTGTTTGCCATTTCCTGAATCTTCTTGCCGTCGAGGTTCTTGTAGATTTCTGTCGAGTTTTCCGGCAAAGGAGTATAAATGCCATTGTTGATATAACACTTTACCCGGTCCATTATATAATCGTTTGTCTTCATCCTCTCTGCATCTTCCTTCAGGAAATTCTCACGGGTCATGTTCACCTCTTCTTCGGTGACACCCTTTGTCTTGATATTATAAAGCTCATCGAGCACTAATCCCCTCAGGTAATCAGCCCTCTCGGGAGCACAGGTGAAGTTCATCGCTATCTTATAAGTTTGTGCAGGTCGTGCATTTGTAGCAGCCGAAACACTTACTCCATAGGTACCGCCCTCTTTTTCCCTGATTGAGGTTACGTACCTCATGTTCAGGATGTACCTGAGAGCATTTATATATTCAATATTCTCTGGAGTGTAGGGAAAATCGCCATAGAAATATACATAATTCATAGCCTTCGGATCCTTCATTTCAACATAGATCTTTTTGACGAAATGTTCCTTTTTTGGCCATAGTTTGTAATCAATCCAGGATTCCTTGCGGCCAAAATCGGGAATTGAACCGATATATTTTTCGATCAGCGGAATTAGTTTTACAGTATCTATGTTTCCGACAAAAACGAAATAAAAATCACCGGCATTCTTATAGCGGTCATTAGCAATTGAATAAGCTTTTTCAATATTCATTCTGTCGTAGAAGTCAGTATTTTGAAGGACAGTCCGCGGACTATAATTGGTGAGCAGCATCGAAAGCGTATCTGAAAATACAGCGTTTGGATTAGCATTCCTGTTTGCCAGGCTGGCCTTGTTTCTTTGGATTGAAGATTTTAAAATCTCGTCATCATGCCGTACAGGCGTAAATTCCAGATAGAAAAGCTGAAGCATCGTTTCAATATCTTTGACTGAAGAAGATCCGTATATTCCTTCTTCCAGTTCTGTTATTATAGCGCCAGCATTCGCATTTTTTCCGGCCAGAAACTTCCTGAGATCCTGATATGAAAAGTCACCAAATCCGCACATGTTCTTTGCAGTGGCTGCAAGGAATGCAGAAGGCAGATCTCCTGTTGCAACAAGTGAATTGCCACCATAGCTGACAGCATGCAGTTGGATTTCATCAGCTTTGTTGTTGGTGTATTTAAGGTAAACTTTGGCACCATTTGCAAGAGTAAGTTCCGTACCGTCAAATTCTTTGATGTACTCATTCCTGACGACCGGCGATCCTTTCAATTCATCTTTTATAAGAGATGTTGGGAGAACCTTATCGATATAGGGCTCAATTTGTGATTTATTAACCTCGTCCCTGGCAGCTATTAATTCATTTTCTGAAGGTATTTTCACTCCCTCTTTTACAGGACCAGTGACAACGATGACTTGATTTTCATCAGTTATCCACTCTTTTGGAAGAGAGTTCACCTGTTCAAGTGTCACGGTCGGCAGAAAACTTTTTGCCAGTTCATAAGTGTAAGAAATGCCAGGTGCTGGATTGCCGGAAGTGAAATTGCTTATGTACTCATATACAATGGAGGAAGAGAGACGTTTTTCTCTTTCATTATAAGAATTCTCATATGATGAAAGCAATCTTTTTTTCGCCCGTTCCAGCTCGCCTGCTGTAAACCCGAACCTTTTAACTCTTTCATTCTCCGTCAGAGCAGCTTTGAAAGACCTTACCGGATCGGCGGTCAGGGCATTGACATACATAACATAGCAATCCTGGTACTTTGTAAGGGAACTATATCCTGAGTATGCCGATAACATTGGCGGATTCTCCTTCTGAATCAATTCATTGAACCTGTCTGAAAGCATCATGTTATAAAGATTATTTACTAGCCTTTGCCTGTAATAATTCAGATCCTTTACTTCAACACCGGGATGCTTTATATATAACTGGATTGATAAATTCTGTGCCTCCTTGTCAGTTGCAATTGTCACAAGAAGATCTTTATTATCCTTTACTATCGTTTTTGCATCTTCAGGTTTCTTTTTGTTCTCAGGGATATCGGAGAAGAGCTTTTCAATTTTTTTTCTGATTGCTTCTCTGTCGATATCACCCACAACTACAACAGCCTGGAGATCGGGCCTGTACCATTTTTTATAATAGCTGCGCAGGAAATCGGGAGCTGCATTATCAATTACATTAACTTCTCCAATGACATTGTGATTGGCATATTTTGAACCTGCGTAAAGGACAGGATTCGTGATCTTACTCATCCTGAGGCCTGAACCTCCGCCTGTCCGCCATTCTTCATGTATGACTCCTCTTTCCTTGTTGATCTCAGCATCGGAATATGTAACGTTTGAGGCCCATTCGCGAAGAACGAGAAGCGAGGAATCAATACATCCTTCCCTTAAAGTGGGTACATCGTTCAGGGTATAAACAGTCATGGCGCTGGAAGTACCTGCATTTAACCCTTTCCCAAACGACACACCGATTGATTGCAGGTAATTCAGAATTCCTTTATCGGGGAAAGCTTTGGTGCCGTTAAAAGCCATATGCTCGCAGAAATGAGCCAGACCATTCTGGTCTTCATTCTCATTAATTGCACCGGCGTTTTCCACAAGGTAAAACATGGCACGCTCTTTCGGCAAAATGTTCTTTTGAATATAATAAGTCAGCCCGTTATCGAGCTTTCCATACAGAACATCAGGATTCAGAGGGACGACTTGTCCATACAGCGAAGTCATCCCGATCATCAGAAGCAGAGAGAAGAAAGTTTTCATTTGTTTTATTTTAAGGGTGAAGAATAATATTAAAAGAGTTCATGATTCGTAGTGAATGGTACCCGTGCACCGTGTACCATAAAAACCCTTGCCTTACTTATGCCAAGGCCCCGTCAGTCACATAGGCAAATAACAGAAAACACGACGAAACTAATAGTATTATTATATTGTTATGCTTATGCCTGACTAAGCCTTTCACCTTATCTAATAAAATTAAATAAAATAAATCAATTAAGAAAGTTTCTGACGGGGAAAAAATGAACATTGCAATTATTTCTCCTCCGGCTCACTTGTTGCGGGTTTGCAATGAGCATATGCTTCAGGCTTTCTCGCATTTATCCGACAAATTGACTGGACTGGATCAATTCCCGTTGAATTATTATTACTTTCAGCATTTCAATCCTGGATTATTTAGAAATACTTCAATCGAGAAAAGAGATGAAAAGAATTGCAATTTTCCTGATCATGTCCTTTGCCTGTAGTGGATCATTAATCATTTCACAGGACGTACAGGTGAAATCGCCCGATGGTCGGATTCAAATCAATGTCAGCAACAGCGAAATGCTTACATATTCAATTACTTACAATGGAAAGGCAATTATAAATCAGTCATCGATGGGATTCGAGCTTAAGAACGAACAACCAATGAAGGGTGACTTTCTGATCACCGGTCAATCAACAAAAAGCGTTAATGAGACATGGAAGCCCGTGGTGAGATCGAAGCATGCTGAAATAGCCAATAATTATAACGAGCTGCAACTGCTGCTGAAAGAAAAAAATGCGCCGATGCGGCAGATGGAGCTTTTTGTGAGGGCTTATAACGACGGAGCCGCATTCAGGTACAAGCTGTCGAGGGCGGCAAGTATCGGCGATCGCCAGATCACAAAAGAGCTGACTACTTTTTCTATCCCCGGCGATCCGAAAGCCTGGATTGTGGAATACCCGAAGGGATATTCTTCATCAAATGAAGCGGAGTTTTTTGATCATCCGCTGAGCTACCTCACCGAAAAATCAATTGCAGGAATGCCTCTGCTGATGGAGTACGGAAATAACTGCTGGGTCGCGATAACCGAGGCAAAGATCGACAACTATGCAGCATTTTATATAGGTACAAACGGAAATGCCTGCCAGCTTTCGACTAAGCTGGTGCCTCTTCCCGGAGAAGAGGAGAATGGCGTTAAGGTTCGTTTCAGCGACGAGGTTTATTCTCCCTGGCGCGTTCTGATAATAGGAGAGACCCCGGGAACTCTTATCGAATCAGAGATAATTCAAAACCTGAACGATCCGTGTGTGATCGCGGATCCTTCGTGGATAAAACCGGGGATGAGCGCATGGGACAACTGGTGGAGCGGCGAGGTGAAGATGGAGATGCCTGTAATTAAGCAGTACATCGATCTTGCATCGGCAATGAGATGGCCTTACATGCTGGTTGACTGGCAGTGGTACGGGAAATTCAATTCTCCTGATGCTGATATCACAAAATGGGCGCCCCAGATAAGCATGCCGGAGATTATCCAGTATGCCGCGAGCAAAAATGTGAAGATAATAGTCTGGCTCTATTCCAGTGATGTAAACAGGAACGCAGCCTTCAGGAAGGCGTTTCCGCTTTACCGGGAATGGGGAGTGGCGGGCATCAAGATCGACTTCATGGACCGCGACGATCAGCAGATGGTTAACTGGTATCACGACATAATAAAATGTGCTGCTGAGAATCATCTTCTTGTCGATTTTCACGGAGCATACAAGCCTGACGGGATCATTCGCACCTGGCCCAATATGATCACCAGGGAGGGAGTGATGGGCAACGAATATTACAAGTTTTCGAACAAGATGAGCCCTGAGCATAACGTAAAGCTGGCATTTACAAGGATGCTTGCCGGACAGATGGATTACACACCGGGTGGATTTATGAATGTCACAAAAGCACAGTTTAAGCAGCAGACACCAGCACTGGTCTGGAATACCAGGGCAGCCGAGCTGTCGAAATTCGTGATTTACGAGAGTCCGCTTACGGTGGTATGCGATCATCCTGATCATATACTGAATCAGCCGGGAGCCGATTTCCTGAAGATGGTGCCGACAGTGTGGGACGACATAAAGTTTCTGGGAGGATATCCCGGCGATTATGTGGCACTTGCAAAGAGAAGCGGCGACAGATGGTTCGTCGGGGTGATGAATGATACTATAGGAAAGACAGTAACTATAAAGCTCGATTTTCTGCAAAAGGGAAAATATGTGATGATAAGCTGGTCCGACACTAAGAACTCGGACAAGGTCCCGGCAGAGCTGAAGAAATCGGAGCAGAAGGTCATTCCGTCTGACATAGTAAAGGTTACAATGGCTAAGAACGGAGGCCGGGTAATGGTGATAAGGCCTGAATGAACAGGCAGTTTTTCATTCCCGTTGATTTTATCAAAATTAATTTTGAATAAATAAAATTTCGTTTACTTTTGCAACTCGATAAATGTTGGTGCGGTAGTTCAGTTGGTTAGAATAACGGCCTGTCACGCCGTGGGTCGCGGGTTCGAGTCCCGTCCGCACCGCAAACACCACAAAACCCGATGAGCAATCATCGGGTTTATTGTTTTCCGGAACTCGTTGGAAACTTGTTTCCATAAGAGTGACGGAAAACAATAAACCATTTGCTGCGATAGCAGCAATGGTTTTGTGGGGCTTGCAAGGTAACCCGTGGAGGAAAGGGTCCGCGAGTTACGCGAAGCAGGAACGAGCAATCCCGGCCCTTCAGCAGCAATGGTTTTGTGGGGCTTGCAAGGTAACCCGCGGAGGAAAGAATCCGATCGGCTGAAAGACGATCAATCCCGTGGTTAGCAGACTTCATAATGAAAGAATCCGATCGGCTGAAAAACGATCAATCCCGTCAGGATATCTCAATAACAACTTTTAATATTATCGATCATTATAAATTCGATGGGGATATCAAAAGCCGTCGAAATAGACTCGCCGCGATCCAGTAAATCGTCGTCGTCGTTTTCGATATACCATTTAATGACGAGCTCTTTCGATTGCTGCTTGACCTGCGAAAGTCTTCTGAGGATAGAAGTAAGAATTATTGTATTAAAGCTATTCAGATATTCCAGTGCAATAATGACCTGAGTCGTTTTAACAGGATTGAGAAGGTAAACATCAATCCAATTGGTTATTTGTTCAGGAACCTTTCTCAGGTTTTCATCTATCGCCCGTCCTGATACCTTAATAATTCCTTCAGGATTAAGAAGAACATCAGGACTCTTATCAGTAGGTAAAATATGAACTTCTTCGATTTTCATTTCTTTAATTATAATGTTGATTTTACCCTGTTGTTGAATGAAATATTAAAACTGCTTGAACATCAAATTTCATAAATATACTTCAATTAAACAAACTATTAATCAGTTATAAACAGGCGGGAATATTTTGAGGCACTTTTTACCTGCTCCTGATTTATCTTCCGGATTATTTTTTTCAGACCTCTTATTTCTGATATTTCTTATAATGCTGAGTATCAGAAAAGCTATACAGATACCTGTAATGACGCCGATTGTTAAAGACAATATTATCAGTGAAACAGGTTTGACAGCATAAAAGAGCAATGCTGTTAATATTAAGCATATAATTACTGCCAGAAATGATACAACGATTATTAAAGTTTTATTCTTCATCTTTTAGAAGGTTATTGCCGAAGCCGGACTGGTTATTGAAATGATTAAATATAGTTCTGATATATCAGGCTAAATTAAACAATTCAATAAAGATAAAGAGTAATTTTATTTAAAACTATAATAAATTAAGAAGAGGGTTCCGACTCGGTATCAACTTCAAGATCAAGCTCATGCTCCTGCTCCTGCTCCTTCCTTTCTGTATCCTTAGAAATTCTCTTTGCAATTGCCCTGTTGAATTCCTCAGCCTGTACATCCCTTTTAAGAGAGTACTTTTCCCTGCGATTAACAGCAGCTATTAAATTTTCTTCTTTTACAAGCGGAATAGTTATCTCATCTTTCATAATACAATGATTTAAATTAATCGTACTAAGCATTCCTGATCAGTCGGACAAGGACCCTGCTTTGCAGGTTTTATTGGCATTTTTAAAAGTCCGGATATCGATTTGTTTCAGGGGGCAAAGATACTAAAAAGTACGGTGCGAAATACAAATGCCTTATTTCTTCGTTTCCGGATGAATATAAATTACATCCTCCTTCATTTTAACCACCTTCTCCTTTTCTACGTGATTTGCAATCAGCACACCGATGGTGATCAAAATCGCAAGGACTAGAAATATAAGGAAAGGCGGACTTTTTAGCAATTCCAGAAGGAATGAATTCTTTTTCATACGGGCAGGATATTGAATGAAACAAGTTAGCAGGTATAAATTTATTAAACAACATCATATAAAGCAAATATTTTATATGACATTTATTACCAGTGCCTTCAGTATATTAACCTGCTTTAACTGCTGGTCTGAAGAAACTGAAGTTTACTCCACCGTAATTACGATGCTCAAAAAACAGATTGTGACCTCCGAAGCTCATGTCCCTCGGATGCTCAAGGATAAAAAACCCGTCTTCTTTAATTATGCCTGAGCCGGCGACAAGGTCCGGTATCTCCTTAAGCCATGAAAGTTCGTAGGGGGGATCAGCAAAAACGATATCATACTTTGCCGTGCACGTCTTCAGGTATGCTTTAACATCAATATGAATCGCCTTTATGTTGCTGAATTCAAGCTCTCTGATGATCTTCCTGATCCCTGCAATGTGTTTAATATCCTTTTCGACAAGATGAATCTCCTTTGCTCCGCGGGAAGCAAATTCATAGCTTATGCACCCGGTTCCGGAGAAAAGATCAAGCACTGTAATATCTTCAAAATCAACCCTGTTGCTCAGGATATTGAAGAGCCCCTCCCGTGCAAAATCGGTTGTAGGCCTTGCCCTGAGACCTGACGGTGGAGTGATCCGCCTTCCTCTGTATCTTCCTCCGATTATTCGCAACTGGTTACACTGAAAAGATTAATAAACTTATGAAGACCGATATCGTTGAATACGTAGCTGAAGGTGAAATTCCCTGACGGCTCAATGAATTTCAGGTTTCGCACATATAAGGCAAAATTTGAATAAAGGTCATCGAATTTCTCCGTTGTACCTGTGAAATGTATCGTCTCTTCATTGCTTATTCCCTTGCTTTTAAAGAGATTCAGGACATAGTAAAGAATATCCGTTATGTTCCTGAACCTAAAAGTATTACTGAAGGTCAGCGTGCCGCGATCATAAATAAAAATGTTGAAATATTCCCTTTCGACATGAAGGTGAATATAGTGTCCGGAGCTGCTTTTGCTGTTATGGGCAAGCTGTGCAAGAAGAGGTTTTGTATGATGGAAGGGATGAACTGCCGGGAAGAAGCGTTCACGGAGGTCAAGAAATGGTTTGATGACAGAGAATACGATAAAGGCATCAGGATCAGTGATCTTGTTGGAAAGTATCACGTCGTTTTCATCCTTTATCAGGTTGAAGCTGAAGTACTCATCCTTCTTTCCAGGATCGAAAAGCGGTGCCGGCACAAGCGTGAACTTAGGCGAAGGGAAAACCATATTCACCTTTTTGTATTTCTTCAGAAGAAAATCGTCCTTGCTGATGATTTCTGCGACCTGATCGGCTGTAAAGTACTTGTTTTCATCAGGTTCCGATGAACGAAGCAGAATAAATTTGTTCCTTATTGTATCAAGCAACGTGAAGGCAAATCCATCCTGGCTCAGCTGCATCGACAGATCGTAATTCTCCGTGGAGTTTATGTCAAGAGTCTCATCAAATAGTTCCAGGAACGGCATTCAATAAATTTTATTTATGAACAAATATATAGAATATGTTTCAAAGTCTCACTTGTTAAATTCTTCCTTTGTGCCCCTTTGTGATTACCTTTGTGTCCTTTGTGGTTAAACTTTCTTCACGACCACAAAGAGAACGAAGTATGCGGGAAACGATAATTTATAACAACCTCTGCAAGAACCTTGGCAATACACCTACTGACGACCAGTCGGCAGCGATGAAGAAGCTGGCATCTTATATCTGCGACAACAATAACGACACGATATTCCTTCTTACCGGGTATGCAGGTACCGGTAAGACCAGCGTGATCAGCTCGGTGGTGAAGACACTCGATCTTCTGCGCATGAAGTCGGTCCTGATGGCACCTACGGGCCGGGCTGCCAAAGTACTGGCCAGCTATGCCGGTAAACCGGCTTTCACAATCCACAAGAAGATTTACAGGCAGAAATCATCGAAAGATGGTTTTGGAAGCTTCATGCTCGACAGGAACATCAGTAAAGATACCTGGTTCATTGTCGACGAGGCTTCCATGATATCCAATACTTCCAATGAAAGTTCTCTTTTCGGCACCGGCAAACTGCTCGACGACCTTGTTGAATACGTTTACTCAGGCAGGGAGTGCAAGCTTATCCTTGTTGGCGACAGCGCCCAGCTTCCTCCGGTCGGTTCAGCTCTCAGCCCGGCACTTGATCCATCAGCTCTCGGGGAATTTGGTTTTGGACTTATCACCTCGGAATTGAAGCAGGTAGTAAGGCAGAGCGAGACATCCGGAGTGCTCATGAATGCAACCGGGGTGAGGCTTCAGATCGAGGAGAACAGCCTTGTTCACCCTTCGATTAATTGTGACGATTACAAGGATGTCGTAAAGCTTGGAGGCAATGAGCTCATCGATGAGCTATCGGTATCGTATGGCTCCTGCGGGCTCGAGGGCACTATAATTGTCGTTAATTCAAACAAGCAGGCCAATCGATATAACCAGGGAATCCGTAACCGGATATTCTTCAGGGAAGAGGAGATCAGCACCGGGGATATAGTGATGATAGTGAAGAACAATTATTCTCTGCTGGAAGAGGATGAGAACGGGCCGGGATTCATCGCTAATGGCGACATTGCAGAGGTCAGGAAGATCAGGAGATTCGAGGAACGTTATGGATTCAGGTTTGCCGATATGACTCTCTATTTTCCGGATTACGATTTCGAAGTCGAATCAAAGGTGATGATCGATGTTCTTCATCTCGACACACCCTCGCTTCCTTCTGAAAAGAACAGGGAGCTCTTCCAGAGTGTACTGGCTGATTATCAGCATATTAAATCTAGAAGGAAGCAGTTGGAAGCAGTAAGAAGCGACAAGTGGTTCAATGCGCTCCAGATAAAATTTGCCTATGCCGTAACCTGTCATAAAGCGCAGGGAGGCCAGTGGGAGAGGGTCTTTATTGATCAGGGTATGTTCAACCGCAACGAGATCTCAGTCGACTACCTCAGGTGGTTCTATACAGCGCTTACGCGTGCAACCGACAAGGTCTATCTCGTCAATTTCAGTGAAGAGTGGTTTAACCCCCAGCCACGCTAAAGCATGGCCTGCCCCCTGAAGGGGGCCTTATACATATAATGGATTTAGATATTTATGCCGAATTAGCCCCCCTTTAGGGGGGATGGGGGGTCAGTCACCTATTATTTTAACGAGAACTCTCTTTCTCCGTTTCCCGTCGAATTCGCCGTAGAATATCTGTTCCCACGGACCGAAATCGAGCCGTCCGTTTGTAACGGCGACAACAACCTCGCGACCCATCAACGTTCTCTTGATATGGGCATCGGCATTATCCTCAAAGCCGTTATGCTTATATTGTGAATAGGGCTTTTCGGGAGCCAGCTTCTCAAGCCATACTTCAAAGTCGTGGTGAAGGCCCGATTCATCATCATTTATAAATACACTGGCAGAAATGTGCATCGCGTTTACAAGCACTAATCCTTCAGCTATTCCGCTTTCAGAAAGACACTTCTCAACCTGGCTGGTTATATTTACGAATGCTCTACGGGTTGGTATCTCGAACCAGAGCTCTTTACGATAGGATTTCATTGCAGTAACTAATTTATTGTAATATGTATATTTCCAAATGGTGCCCGAACTCACCCCTCTTCTTTTCCCCTCTCTGCTTTGCAAAGAGGGGGCTTGGGGGTGAGTACAAGTGTAAAAAGGTTAAGCTAGTTTCATATCATTAATTATCCCTGCAATTTTCTGATCAAGGATCTTTTCTGTCTCATCGAATTTATCGGCAGAGCTTAGTTTTGCATTTACGCTGAAGTAGAATTTGATTTTCGGTTCCGTTCCCGAAGGCCGAACTGAAATCTTGGATCCGTCTCCGAGGAAGAACTGCAGGACATCGGACTGAATGAGGTTGATCTTCGTTTTCTTCCCGGTAATGCAATCAGTCGAAACTAGCGAATCATAGTCGTTGATCTTCACCACTTTACTGCCGTTGATGCTCTTCGGCGGGTTATTCCTGTAAGCCTGCATCATAGCCTTGATCTCACTATGACCCTCCAATCCCTTGCGGACAATATTTATCAGCTTTTCCCTGAAAAGGCCGTACTCGGTATAAATATCGATAAGCACTTCGTAAATCGACTTGCCCCTGCTTTTTGCCCATGCAGATATTTCAGCCATAAGCGAACACGAGGCTACCGAATCCTTGTCCCGCACGTAATCTCCGGGAAGGAATCCATAGCTTTCCTCACCTCCTCCGATATATTTCTTCTTTCCTTCGAGCTTCCTTATAAGCTCGGCGAAGAATTTGAAGCCGGTGAGGACATTGTAACATTCCACGTTATGCTTCTCGGCTATCCTGTCCATAAGATCGGTAGAAACGATTGTCTTGATAATATATTCGTTGCCCTTGTATAGCTTCTTCTCCTTGTATTGGGAGAGGATATAATAAACGAGGAGTACACAGGTCTGGTTACCATTCAAAAGAACAAACTCGCCTTTTTTATTCCTGCAGGCTATTCCAAGCCTATCGGCATCGGGGTCGGAAGCCATAACAAGCTCAGCCCCTGTCTCGATCGCTTTTTCAATTGCCATTTTAAGGGCTCCGGGCTCTTCAGGATTAGGCGATTTTACCGTCGGGAAATTTCCGTCAATCTTATCCTGTTCCGGCACACTTATTATATTCCTGAAGCCGAAAAGCTTAAGGGCAGGAGGGATCAGCATTACTCCTGTACCGTGGATCGGAGTGTAAACTATCCCGATATCGCTGTGCTTTTTAATTATTTCAGGGTTCAGGCTCATCTTAAGAACCTCAGCGAGGAAGAGATCATCTGTTTCTTTTCCTATTATTTTGATCTTATCCTTTTTACCGTTGAATTTTATTTCGCTCACGGATTTAATTTTCCTTACCTCGGCAGTGATCCCTTCATCATGGGGTGCAACAACTTGTCCGCCATCATTCCAGTATGCTTTGTAGCCGTTATATTCAGGGGGGTTGTGCGAAGCAGTTATCACAACTCCGCTCTGGCATTTATAATGCCTTACGGCAAATGACAATTCGGGCGTTGGCCTGAGCGACTCGAAGAGGTAGACTTCAAAACCGTTGGCGGAGAATATATCCGCTGTAGTTTCGGCAAAGTACCTGCTATTGTTCCGGCAATCGTGAGCGATTGCAACACTTATTCCCTTGTTGCCGCACTGTTTGATTATATAGTTTGAGAGTCCCTGGGTAGCCATGCCGAGGGTATAGATGTTCATCCTGTTCGTTCCGGCGCCCATGATGCCTCTCAGTCCGCCTGTCCCGAATTCGAGATCCTGGTAAAAGGCATCGATAAGTTTCTTTTCATCATGTTCAAGCATATCTGCAACCTCTTTGCGGGTCTCCTCGTTGAAGTCGCTTCCAAGCCAATGGCTGGCTCTCTTTCTGATTTCGTCGGTTGTCAACATAATGAAATAGATAATATTTATTTTCTTTTTTTAACTAAAACCCCCTTTCCTCCCGCTGAAGCAGGACAGGCTGTTTCCCCCAGGGGGGAAAGCTAGAATAGATCCATCCCCCTTGGGGGAGGGTTGGTGTGGGGGTCATTTATCCAAAAATCATTTTAACTTTTTAATGCATTTTTCCAAACTACTCCTCCAGTGCGGGATTTCCAGATTGTAGGTCTCCTTAATTTTTGTTTTATCGAGCACTGAGTATGATGGCCTCCTGGTTTCAGTATGGTAATCTTTTGAGAGAACCGGGATGATTTTGCAGTCAAGTCCGGCTTCCTTTACAATCTCTGTCGCAAAATCATACCAGCTGCAGACACCTTCATTTGAATAATGATAAATGCCGGCATGAAGGGCGAGCTTATTCCTTACAACACCTGAAATTACCGTCATTATTGCATTTGCGAGATCGGCTGCATAGGTCGGAGTTCCAGCCTGGTCGAATACGACTCTTAATGTGCTGTTTCCCTTTCCCTTTGAAATTATGGTTTTGACAAAATTTTCACCAAATGAAGAATAGAGCCATGAAGTTCTTATGACCATCGATCCGAAGTGAAGAAGAGCGGCTCTTTCTCCTTCCAGCTTTGATTTCCCATAAGCGTTGAGCGGATTAGGCACTGAGCCTTCATTATAGGGAACATTTGCATTACCGTCAAAGACATAATCTGATGAAATATGAATCAGCCTGCAGGCTTTTCCGTTTACCGCCTCTGTAATGTTTTTAACTGCAATACTATTGATCAGCATTGCCTTCTCCTGATACTTTTCAGCCTTGTCGACAAGGTTATATGCAGTGCAGTTTATTATCCATCCCGGATCGGCGTTACTAATGAATTTTTCAGTCTGCGCTTTATCAGTTATATCAAGGGTATCGATATCAGTAAAGATAAACTGGTAACCGTAATAGCTTTTTGCTGCTTCTTTAAGCTCATTGCCGAGTTGCCCGTTTGAACCTGTCACAAGGATTATAGCCATAATATCAGAAATTATATTCTGCTTCCATGAAGGAAGGGTGTTTCAAATCTTTTTCACTTATCACCGGTGTGGCTCCGCCTGTCGGCCATACAATTTTAAGCTCCGGGTCGTTGAGGGATATTCCTCTCTCCGACAATCTGTTGTACACGTTATCTACTTTATACTGGATTATAGCAATGTCGCTCAGAACAGAAAAGCCGTGTGCGAAACCTCCCGGAACGAATAACTGTGACTTGCCATCGGAGTCGAGTTCAATGCCATACCATTTTCCAAAGGTAGGGGAGCTCCTTCGCAGATCGACTGCCACATCATAAATCATTCCCTCTACTACCCTTACAAGCTTAGCCTGCTGATGCGGACTGAGCTGGTAGTGAAGTCCGCGGATCACTCCTTTTGTCGACTTTGATTCATTATCCTGGACGGGGGTGAAGTTGATCCCGGCTTTTTGAAAATCATCGCAGTTGAAGCTCTCAAAGAAATAGCCTCTGTTATCGGCATGAATTAACGGTTTGATGACTATCAGATCCTTAAAACCTGTTTCAATAATTTCCATTCTTGCGCGCTATTTTAATCCTCCAAAGACGCTTATTTCGTCAGAGGCGATCCTCAGGAGGTATTTTCCATACTGGCTGTTTTTGAATGGCAGAGCCAATGCAATAAGCTGTTCTTTTGTAATAAACCCTCTTTTTAATGCTATCTCTTCAATACATGAAGCCTTGAGACCCTGCCTCTGCTCGAGGGTCGCAATGAAGTTTGAAGCCTGCAGAAGACTTTCATAGGTCCCGGTATCGAGCCATGCCATCCCTCTTCCCATAAGCTTTACCTCAAGCATTCCCTCTTTTAGAAATAGCCTGTTCAGGTCAGTTATCTCAAGCTCTCCGCGTTCCGAAAGCTTCAATGATTTAGCCTTCTTAACTACGCTGTTGTCATAAAAGTAGAGGCCTGTCACTGCATAATTCGATCTTGGCTGTGAAGGTTTTTCCTCTATGCTGATGGCTTTGCGGTTATTGTCGAATTCAACGACTCCGTATCTTTCCGGATCAGTAACGTAATAACCGAACACGCAGGCTCCTTTGCTGATCTTTGCAGTCTCCATAAGAACATCTCCGAATCCGTGACCATAAAAAATATTGTCGCCGAGTATCATGCATACCGTATCATTTCCTATGAATTTCTCGCCAAGGACGAAAGCCTGTGCGAGGCCGTCGGGAGATGGCTGCTCTATGTAGCTGAAGGATAGTCCGAGCGATTTGCCGTCACCCAGAAGGTTGCGGAATCCAGGCAGGTCGCGGGGAGTGGAGATGATGAGTATCTCGCGTATGCCTGCAAGCATGAGCGTCGATAACGGGTAATAGATCATCGGCTTGTCGTATACCGGCAGCATCTGTTTTGAGATCGAGCTGGTTATCGGGTAAAGCCTTGTTCCTGAACCTCCTGCGAGAATTATTCCTTTCATTTATTCTATTTTTAACCCACCCCTGACCTCCCGCTGAAGCGGGACAGGCTCTCCAGGGAGGGGATCAGTTTGGTGCAAACTTTACACTTTTGTCTTGTGACTTTTATCTTTTGTCTTCCTTTTGCCGGTCGCCGGCAGCCGGTTGCCAATTATCTTCTTCCTATCCCATAATATTTAAACCCCATCTTCTTAATCGAAGCCGGGTCATATATGTTCCTGCCGTCAAAAATTACTTTCTCTTTCATCAATGAAGCCATCTTCCTGAAATCGGGCAGGTGAAATTCAGACCATTCAGTCATCAGGACCATTGCATCGGCCCCTTCGAGAGCCTCATAGGGATCAGAAGAGTAGACGATTTTGTTCCCCAGTACTTTCTTTGTCTCTTCCATGGCTGCCGGGTCATAAGCCCTCACTTTTGCGCCTGCCTTAAGCAAATTTCCAATCAGGTTAATGGCTGATGATTCCCTGATGTCGTCTGTCTTCGGCTTGAACGACAATCCCCACACTCCGACGGTCCTGTTTTTGAAATTATTCCTGAAATGAACAGCCATCTTGTTAAAAATGATGTTCTTCTGATATTCATTAGCTTTTTCGACAGATTTTACCACATTAAGCTCATATCCATGGTCATGGGCTGTCCGGATAATTGCCTTCACATCTTTTGGGAAGCAAGAGCCTCCATATCCGGTTCCGGGATAGAGGAATTTACTGCCGATCCTTGAGTCGCTGCCAATGCCTTTCCTGACATGGTTGATGTCGGCTCCGAGGATATCGCACAGGTTTGCGATTTCGTTGATGAAGCTGATCCTGGTGGCGAGCATTGCGTTTGCAGCGTACTTGGTTATTTCTGCCGATGCAATGTCCATAAAAAGTATCGGGTGATTATTAAGCACAAAAGGATTATAGAGACGTCTCATTATCTCACCGGCTTTTTCGCTGTCGATACCGATTACGATCCTTTCGGGTTTAAGGAAGTCTTCAACTGCGGCCCCTTCCTTGAGAAACTCGGGATTGCTGGCCATGTCGAAGGTTATCTTTGATTTGCGTTCATCAAGCTCTTTGCGGACAGACTTCCTGATCTTTTCCGAAGTTCCGACAGGGACGGTACTTTTTGTAACAATGACTGTATATGATGTGATCACAGAACCTATTTCCCTTGCCACTTCAAGTACATGTTTCAGGTCGGCGCTGCCGTCTTCTCCCGGAGGCGTTCCTACAGCTATGAATATTACCTCGGCCCCTTTGATCCCATCCTTTAGCGACGAGGTGAAAAACAGCCTGTTCTTCTCAACATTGACCCTGATCATGCCTTCAAGACCTGGTTCATAAATGGGAACAGTCCCTTCATTCAACTGCTTGATTTTAGATTTGTTATTATCGATACATGTCACAGTGACACCACTTTCAGCAAAACAGGTCCCTGTTACCAGTCCAACATAACCTGTTCCCACAACGGCAATTTTCATATAAACCTGCTGTTTTAGTTCTTAATATATGCAAAGATAATAGAACATGTGGAATTGGGAAATCTGACTTGCTTCCTGCGGTTGCTGTCTTGGGAGGCATGGAATGACGGGTGATTCCTGAAAGATTACGGTTGAAGGAAGCAGAAGATTCCTCGCTTGCGCTCGGAATGACATGGCTTTTTAGGATAATATGGGAAGGATATGCGATTCGTCATGGACGAATCGCATATCCTTCCTCCCTCTAAAATTCATGAACTGTCATTCCGAATGGATCCGCCAGCCGGCGGAGAAATGAGGAATCTCCCCATTGCAGCGCGGAATGAACGGAAATCCCTGACTTCAGCGCGCCTTGAAATAAACAACTGACTCAGGGCCTCTGCACTTTGTAGACTCACTCACTAACCCCGGGCTTCAGCCCGGAGTAAAAACACCCCCGACACGGCCCCAGCCCCGGAGGGGCTTAATATGTTTCAACCCTATGAAAATCTTCTCTTTATTATGGCATATTTCAAAAATATGGATATCTTTGCGAACCAATTTTCTCAAAATAATGTCTAACTTATTAATTATTAGTTCTTTTAAATTACGATTATGACTGAAAGCAAAAAGAAAACAACCGCCAAAGAGGTTGTTGAAAAAAACGAAGATCTTATAAAACCTGTTAAAAAAGCAAAGGTTAAAGAGACAAAAGAGAAACTTATTGAGGAAGCTCTCGAAGTTGAAGCAGCTCCTGTTATTGAAGAAAAAGAAATAGAAGTTTCTGCAGTCAGCGAGGCTCCTGAAGCTGAAGTTGCTGACGAAAAGGAAGCTGAAGTTGCTGAAGAAAAGAAAGAGAAAAAGCCCAGGAAAGCAAAGTCTGAACATGAAACCGAACATCCGGTTCACGTCGCCAACGAAGATTTTGACTGGGAAAATTTCGAAAAGGATGAGCATAAAGACTCACCCAAGCACAAGGAATATGAAGCAATGTACGACGATACTCTCTCAACCGTTGCGGTTGACGAGGTTGTTCATGGTACAGTTATCCAGATGACTCCCCGCGAAGTTGTCATCAATATAGGCTATAAATCGGAAGGTGTCGTTAGCTTGAACGAATTCCGCTATAACCCGAACCTGAAAGTAGGCGATACCGTTGAGGTATATGTCGAAAGCCAGGAGGACAAGAAAGGTCAGCTTCTCCTTTCACATAAAAAAGCACGCGCAATCAATTCATGGGACAGGGTTAATGCATCGCTCGAAAAAGACGAGATCATAACCGGTTACATCAAGTGCCGTACGAAAGGCGGTATGATAGTCGATGTATTCGGCATCGAAGCTTTTCTTCCCGGTTCACAGATCGACGTCAAGCCGATCCGCGATTACGACGTGTTTGTAGGCAAGACAATGGAATTCAAAGTTGTAAAGATCAACCAGGAATTCAAGAACGTTGTTGTGTCTCATAAAGCTCTTATCGAAGCTGAACTCGAACAGCAGAAGAAAGAGATCATTGCCAAGCTCGAAAAAGGACAGGTTCTTGAAGGAACCGTTAAGAATATTACATCATACGGAGTATTTATTGACCTCGGCGGTGTCGACGGTCTTATTCATATTACAGACCTTTCATGGGGCAGGGTCAACCACCCTGAAGAGATCGTTCAGCTCGACCAGAAACTCAATGTTGTTATCCTCGACTTTGATGATGAGAAGAAGAGGATCGCTCTCGGCCTCAAGCAGCTTACACCTCATCCATGGGATTCAGTCAATCCTGATCTCAAAATTGGCGATAAGGTAAAAGGCAAGGTTGTCGTTATGGCCGATTACGGAGCATTTGTTGAAATAGCCCCGGGCGTTGAAGGTCTGATCCATGTATCTGAAATGTCATGGTCACAGCATCTGCGCAGTGCACAGGAGTTCATGAAAGTTGGCGACGAAGTTGAAGCTGTAGTGCTTACACTCGACAGGGCTGAAAGGAAAATGTCTCTCGGCATCAAGCAGCTCAAGCCGGATCCATGGCAGAACATCGACGATAAATATACAGTTGGTTCAAAACATATGGCTAAAGTCAGGAACTTTACCAACTTCGGCGTATTTGTTGAGATTGAAGAAGGCGTTGACGGACTGATCCATATTTCGGACCTTTCATGGACCAAGAAGATCAAGCACCCGGCAGAATTTACTGCAATAGACGCTGAAATTGAAGTTGTCGTCCTTGAAATCGACAAGGATAACAGGAGACTGAGCCTCGGTCACAAGCAACTCGAAGAAAACCCATGGGACGTATTCGAAGGAGTCTTCACCGTTGATTCCGTACACGAAGGAACCGTTATGGAAGTATTCGACAAGGGAGCGGTAATTGCCCTTCCTTACGGAGTTGAAGGCTTTGCTACACCGAAACACATGGTGAAAGAAGACGGAACAATGGCAAAAGTCGATGAAAAACTGATGTTCAAGGTTATCGAATTCAATAAATCGGCCAAAAAAATCATCGTTTCTCATAGCAGGGTTTTCGAAGATGAAAAGAAATCAACTGAAGCTCCTGTTAAGAAGACAGAGGGTGAAACACCCAAGAAATCAACGAGAAAGCCTAAGTCAAATGCCGAAAAAACGACACTTGGTGATATTACCCAATTGGCTGCTTTGAAAGAAGAAATGGAAGAAAAACAGAATAAAGCATCCAAGAAAGAGAAATAATCATTAAATTAGAGCTATCAAATTTTAATATTATGGATTTCAATATTGAAAGCCGGAATAACAGTACAGTGATCCAGATCCAGTCTGAGAAGCTTGATACACATATTGCTCCTGCTCTGAAATCTGAACTTGTACTGGTTTCAGGCAAGGGTGAGAAGAATATCATCCTTGACCTTGAAAAATGTCAGTACTGCGACTCGTCGGGTCTTAGTGCCATCCTGGTAGCCAACAGACTTTGTAAAAATGCCGGTGGTACATTTGTGCTTTGCGGCCTGAATGAAGCCGTTGAACGTCTTATCACTATTTCTCAGCTCGATACCGTCCTGACAATCACCGGGACGATAGCCGACGCTGAAAAGATGATATCCTGAGACCGCTGCTTTGCAGGATGCCGATGAAAGTTACAGTACTTGGCAGTAGCTCTGCATTGCCGACATCAGAAAGATACCCTTCCGCTCATGTGCTCAATGCGCATGAGCGGTTGTTTTTAATAGACTGCGGTGAGGGAACCCAGATGCAGCTCCGCAGGAACAGGATCCGGTTCGGAAAAATAAACCACATATTCATCAGCCACCTCCATGGCGACCATGTTTTCGGTCTCTATGGACTTTTATCAACATTCAGCCTCATGGGCAGGGTGGCTCCTGTTCACCTTTACGCCCCTGAAAGCTACCAGGAAATGCTCTCATCGCACCTGGCTGATTTCGACATACACCTGAATTACGAAATTGATTTCATTCCTCTTTCCGGCAAAGACCCCGTTAAGATACTTGATGATAAATACATCACTGTAACCTCATTTCCTCTTCAGCACAGGGTAACGGCTTTCGGTTTCTTTTTCGCGGAAAAGCCACACGACCGCAATATTATTAAGGAGTCAATCGACAGGTATGAAATCCCTACAGTAAGAATTCCCGCAATAAAAAAGGGCGAAGATTTTATCACAAAGGATGGGGTTCTGATAAAAAATGAAGATATCACTGTTTCCGGGCCGGCACCTCTTTCCTATGCCTATTGCAGCGATACGAAGTATTTTAAGCGGCTTCCTTCTTTTATTAAGGGGGTCGATCTTCTTTACCACGAAGCCACTTTCGACATGTCACTTGAAGATCTGGCGAAAACCACCGGCCATTCGACGACTCTCGATGCTGCAAAAGTTGCCTCTGAAGCAGGTGCGGGCAGCCTGATGATAGGACATTTTTCGGCCAGGTACAAGGATGTTATGCCTCTTGTAGAAGAGGCGAGGAAGATATTTCCGAAGACATTCGCGGCTATTGACGGGCATTCTTACGAAGTGGGCAGCCACACTGATTCTTAATTAAGAATTTCTATCTTTGACCTCTTTCGGAATTAATTGAAGCAGAGTGCAGGATAAAATTTTAATACTTGATTTCGGTTCTCAATATACTCAACTGATCGCCAGGAGGATAAGGGAGCTAAATGCCTATTGCGAGATATATCCTTTCAACCATTTCCCTGTTCCCGACAGTAGTGTTAAAGGGGTTATTTTGTCAGGAAGCCCCTCTTCGGTACGCGATAAAGATGCTCCGGTTCCTCAGCTGGGGAAAATCAAGGGTCATATTCCTCTGCTCGGCGTTTGTTACGGTGCTCAATATCTTGTACAGGGATTCGGAGGCGAAGTGATGCCATCGAGCACACGTGAATATGGCAGGGCTAACCTTATAACAATTGATAAAAGCGACCTGCTTTTTAAAAATATAACTCCCGGTACCCAGGTCTGGATGTCGCATGGAGATACGATCACCAAATTGCCGGAAAATTACGAGATTACGGGCTCGACAACCGACGTGAAAACCGGAGCATTCCACATAAAGGGAGAAGAAACATGGGGCATCCAGTTCCATCCTGAGGTGTACCATACCACAGAAGGGAAACAGATGCTCAGCAACTTTGTAGGAGACATTTGCAGATGCGCAATGAACTGGACCCCCGGATCGTTTGCTGAATCGACGGTTGCCGGTCTGAAGGAAAAACTTGGTAATGATAAAGTGATCCTTGGCCTTTCCGGAGGCGTCGATTCATCAGTAGCAGCTGCACTTCTTTACAGGGCGATCGGCAAAAACCTTACCTGTATCTTCGTCGATAACGGCCTGCTACGAAAGAATGAATTTTCAAAAGTGATGGATTCTTATCTGGGACTGGGATTGAATGTGATTGGAGTTGATGCGGGAGACAAGTTCCTCGATAAGCTTGAAGGAGTGAGCGACCCCGAAAAGAAGAGAAAAATCATAGGCAAGGTATTCATTGAAGTTTTTGAGGAAGAAGCACGCAAGGTGAAGGATGTGAAATGGCTTGCACAGGGAACCATTTATCCTGATGTAATTGAATCAGTATCGGTTAATGGTCCATCGGCAACAATTAAGTCGCATCATAATGTCGGAGGACTTCCCGACAAGATGCACCTGAAGGTTATTGAGCCTCTCCGGCTGCTCTTCAAGGATGAAGTGAGAAAAGTAGGTGCCACCCTCGCACTGCCCGATTTTATTCTGAAAAGGCATCCTTTCCCCGGACCAGGACTTGCCATCAGGTTGCTGGGAAAGATATCAAGGGAAAAGCTGGCGATACTCAAGGAAGCCGATGAGATATTTATTGAGGGTCTTAAGAAGCATGGGCTTTATGACAAGGTTTGGCAGGCAGGGGTAATACTCCTTCCGGTTCAGTCGGTCGGAGTGATGGGCGACGAGAGGACATATGAAAGCACAGTCGTTCTCAGGGCTGTGAATTCCACTGACGGTATGACAGCCGACTGGTCGCAGCTGCCTCATGAATTTCTTGGAATGATCTCAAGCGAGATAATAAATAAGGTAAAAGGAATCAACAGGGTGGTATATGATATAAGCTCAAAGCCACCATCCACTATTGAATGGGAGTAGCACGAACAAAAGGATGTAAAACCCGTTTATGATGAATGGGATCTAATAAGTTATTACAATTATGAAATTCAGGAAAGCATTACCACCAGCAATATTCTTTGTTTTATTGATCTTCAGTTTGCCGGTATCGGCACAGACACTGAATGAGGGAACGTTCAAGATTGGAAGGACTTTGGGACTGATCGACCAGTTTTATGTCGATTCCGTGAACCTTGATCAGCTGACTGAAAAGGTGATCATAAGCTTGCTTAAGGATCTTGACCCGCACTCTACTTATATTTCTGCAAAGGATGTCAAGGATATGAATGAGCCGCTCCAGGGCAACTTCGAAGGCATCGGCATTCAGTTCAACCTTCTTCACGATACAATAATTGTAATTGAGCCAATTTCAGGAGGACCATCCGAAAAGGTAGGCCTTCGTGCCGGCGACAGGATAGTAACCATAAATGGAGAGAAAGTGGCAGGCACCGGAATCACGACTTTAGGGGTTCGAAGCAAGCTTATGGGCCCAAAGGGAACAACGGTAGTTCTCGACATTGTAAGGAAGGGAGAGAAGGGTGTTCTGGATTTTACAATTATTCGTGACAAAATTCCTATATATAGTCTCGACGCTGCATATATGCTCGATAAAGAGACAGGTTATGTGAAGCTTAACAAGTTTGCTGCCACCACCAATAAGGAATTCAGCGATGCCATTACCCCTCTTAAGAAGAGCGGAATGAAGAATATAATAATAGACCTCAGGTCAAATGGCGGCGGGGTAATGTCGGCTGCAACAGACCTTGCTAATCATTTCTTTGCCGATCAGAAGCTGCTTGTCTATATGTCCGGGAGAAAGATGCCAAGACGCGATTTCGAATCCTCAGGAGCAGGCGACCTTTCTGCCTCAAGAGTGGTTATCCTTACGGATGAAGGATCGGCCTCGGCCAGCGAGATTTTTACCGGCGCCCTTCAGGACTGGGACAGGGCGGTGGTAATGGGCAGACGCTCCTTTGGAAAAGGGCTGGTTCAGAATGGTTTTTATCTTACCGATGGTTCGATGATAAGGCTCACGATAGCGCGTTATTACACACCGACAGGACGATCGATTCAAAGCCCGTATAACGAGGGTTACGATAAATATATGACCAACTTCTACAAGAGATACACGGATGGTGAGATGATGTCGGCCGACTCGATTCATTTCCCCGATTCACTGAAATACACTACCCTTATAAACAAACGTACCGTTTATGGCGGTGGAGGTCTTATGCCTGATGTCTTCGTTCCGGCGGATACTGCTTTCTATTCAGACTATTACCGGGATCTTGGCAGGAAAGCTGTTTTCACCAGCTTCATCCTTGAATACGCCGATAAAAACAGGGATAAGATAAAGTCGGCATACACATCCTTCGATGATTTTAATGCAAGATTCCGGTTTTCTGACGATGATATCCTGGCATTCATAAAGAAAGGGGAGGATGCAGGCGTAAAATACAATGAGCATCAGTTCAAGGTATCTGAACAAGAGATACTTCTTGCACTAAAAGCATTGGTAGCTTATAATAACTGGCAGTCGACCGAATACTTCAGGATAATAAACAGGAACGATAAGCTGATAGAAAAGGCCCTGAATTTAATATCTGACAAGGATGCCTATAACAGGATTCTTGGTAACAAATAGCTGACTTTACTGATTAGCTTGATTTTTTCGCAGAATAAATGAAATCGTAAGAAATCGTCGGATCAGTATCATCTGTTAAAGAATATGTCCATTCAAGAATATCATTATCAATTGTGATATTCCAGGTGGATGTAAATCCGATTATAGTCACAGTATTGCCGCTTAAAGTCCAGGAAAACAGACCGTAGACATCTCCGTTCTCGTAATATATTCCTGTACCGCTGGAGGCAAACTCATATGTCTCTTCATTGTCTTTGAGATAGACCGTATACGAGTCCTTTTTAACACTACTATTGTATGTGACCTGTGTTCTTGAAATAACATTCCACTTACCAATAATTGCTTCACTCAGGGGAATATCCTTTTTGCACGATGTTATTACTGCCAGAAACACAAGCGGGGTTAATATAAGCCTTTTCATAATGTCTTTAATTAGAGTTATAAAGGGGAAATCCCTTTCGTAAAGAAACGATAAAATTTGGAAAATGGTTTGCATTAAAACAAAAGATTTCGTAAAAACTTATTTTATATGGGCAAATGACTAATTTTGAAAATCACTGACGGATAATGAAATTCACAGCTAAGACTCTTTACGGGCTCGAAAATGTACTGGCCGGCGAGCTGGAGGAACTGGGTGCCTCAGATATACAGGCAGCCAACAGGGCAGTTTTGTTCAGCGGCAGTAAAGAGCTGCTTTACAAGGTTAATTACTGTTCAAGGAGTGCACTCTCATTTCTTGTCCCTTTATCAGGCTTCAGGATCAGGTCGAAGGAAGATCTTTATAAAAAGGCATCGGAGGTGGAATGGTCTGAAATTATGAACCACGACTCCTCATTTTCTGTAGCGCCTGTTGTGAGATCGGAACTTTTTACTCATTCAGGTTACCCGGCACTCATAGTCAAGGATGCCATTGCTGATTATTTCAGGGAGAAAACCGGCAAAAGGCCATCAGTCAACACCACTGACCCCGATGTGGTTATCAATCTCCATATAAGCAACGATCATGCTGACATATCGCTCGATTCCTCGGTAATACCTTTGTATAAAAGGGGTTACAGGGCAGAACAGGGATTGGCTCCGCTGAATGAAGTGCTTGCAGCAGGAATGCTGATGCTTGCAGGATGGGATGGCACTCTGCCGCTCCAGGATCCCATGTGCGGTTCCGGCACTCTGCTTATTGAAGCACAGATGATTGCAAACAGGATACCTCCTGGAAAATTCAGGCAATTTTTCGGATTTACACGATGGAAGGATTTTGACGAGACCCTGTTTAACAAGGTGAAAAAGGAGAGTGAAGCTCAAATAATAAAATCAGGCACATTGGTTACCGGCAGTGATATATCGGAGATCGCTGTAAGGCAGGCAGAAGCAAATGTCAGAAAAGCAGGGCTTGAAGGACTGGTATCAATAGGGCTGTCCGATTTCAGGGATGTCGGGAGAGCGTCTGACAATGGTTATCTTGTAATTAATCCTCCCTATGGTGAGAGGCTTAAACCCGCTGAGATAGAGAACCTTTACAGCATGATAGGCACAACGCTAAAGCACCATTTTGCCGGGAACAAGGCGTGGATTATCACTTCCGGCAAAGAGTACCTGAACAACATCGGGCTCAAGCCGAAAAAAAAATATACTCTTTTCAACGGTGCTCTCGAATGCGTGTTTGCAGGATACGAACTCTATGAGGGAACGAAAAAGCAGGCAGGTGTGAAATCACCATAAAAATGGTATTTATCACAATAATTGCATACTTTTATCAAAAAGGAGGCGGGACCTGAAGGTGTAATGTGAAAAAGTTATAATTTGGTAACTTCATATTTTTATTATATTTGTTATTGGAAAAAGGGTTCCTTACCCAAAAAGAGGTTAAATGGGTTTTGATATAGATAATTACTTAACCGGCCTGGCAAAGAACAATGTTATTCTTCATTATAAGGGTAATGTTGATTCTGAGGTCATAAATCATATTCTTGATACGGTTGAGGATAAGATGGTTCAGGTAAATGAGCAGGCCAAGCTCCGGAAAAAGGTCTATAATGTCCTTGTAGAAAGCCTGCAGAACCTGTATCACCATGTCGATAAAGTTCCTGACGATTTCGAGGACCAGACGTCCGAAAAGTTTGGCCTGCTTATTGTAGAGAAGGTCGACAACGGTTATAAAATAATTACCGGGAACTTTGTACATGCAGATAATATTGAAAAGCTCGAAGAAAAGATCAAACGGATCAACAGGTCAAGCCACGAGGAGATTAAGGAACTCTATAAATTCATCCTCAACCACCAGCGCATCTCTGCCAAGGGTGGAGGCGGACTTGGTCTTGTCGACATTGCCAGGAAAACAGGCAACAAGTTAGATTATACATTTAAAAAATATAATGACAAGTACTTTTTTTTCTACCTGAATATTCTGGTCGACGAAAGAGAACAAGTATAAATTAAATTAACAAAAACTTAAAACTTAATAAAAATGGAACCGATCATTATCGAAGGAACGCCGAAAACTCCGACAGTTAAATTTGATGCTACAGAAGGTGTATTCGAAATCAAAGGACGTTCAATTCCCGAAAACTCAGTTGAATTTTACAAACCTCTGGTTGACTGGCTCGACAGCTACAAGGAGACACCTCTGCCAAAAACAGTTGTGAATATCCGGCTTGAGTATTTCAACACAAGCTCCTCGAAATGCATTCTTGATGTATTCAAGAAGCTTGAGGCAATTCATAAGGCCAAGAATGAAGTTGAAGTAAACTGGTACTACGAGGAGGATGATGAGGATATGCTGGAAGCCGGTGAAGATTATGAATCTATCATCAGAGTGCCGTTCAAGATGATTGAAATAGTAGAATAATCTTCTTAAAATCTCTTTTTGATCGTTATCAGATCGGTTATTCCAAAAACTAAAAGGGGCTTTTGAAAAGCCCCTTTTTTTATTCAGATCCCTTGAACTTTTTCCCCATTACCACTTCTCCCGAATCAAGCAATTTCTTGAGTATCCTGAAATAAAGTGCAAGATAGAGCAATATAGTCATCACCCAGAGAACAATCACGTTCACGGTAAATGTATCCATATCCCTTCCGAATATTCTCTTTATTGGAGAATAAAAATGTGCCTTTATCATGTTGCTCCTGGGATCCATATAAATAGGATCAATCTTCTGGATAATCTCACCTTTGTAATCAATAATCCTGACTCGTTCATTCTTGTTGGTTACAAACTCTTCAAGCGACTCGTTGGCATAAGCATTTTTAAGCGCCAGAACGATTCCGCTTTTTTCTCTGTCAATCTTGGAAATAAGAGCATCCTTCATCTGGCTCGCCTGGTTGGAATAGGCTACAAAGTATTTTCGTAATGTTTCAACATATTTAAGTGCTTCACTGATAATTTCAGGTGTTACTTTCTCAGGAGTAAGCGAATCGACAGGATTGAATTTAATATCAGGAGTCTCGATAAGCTGCTTCCTGACCTCATTGCGTGAAATCAGAAGCTTGCTGTTGAAATCATTGCTCCTGACACCCCTGTCGAGATCCGTCTTGATGTTTTCAAACTTGCCTTTTATCTCGGAATACCAGTAATCTTTCTTGAATTTAGCCTTGCTGAGAGCCTTATCAAAGACGTAGAATTGCTTCTCATATTTATTGTCCTTGAACTGTTTGACAGCCAGAGCTTCATATCCCCAGCGTGCAGTAATGATTTCACCGTATAATGGAACGGTAACTGGTGAAGAAAAAGGAACATCCGGATTGAGCTTTTCAAACTTGACCATAATACCGCTCAATATAATCTGCGGGATTACAAGGAAAGGTATTAAGATATAAATGGTAACAACGGCTTTGAAACTGTCTGAGATGACCAGTCCGAGCATGTTTGCTCCGGCCCAGCAAGTGAAGAGCACCAGCCAGTACTCGAACCACATTCCTTTTATGCCGATAATGGAGTTGCCGATAATCACAAAGCTAAGTGCCTGGATGGCAGAGATACTCAGCTGAACTAAGACCTTGGACATAAGGTAGCTGTTCCAGCTGAGATTAAGGAATGCCTCTCTCTTAAGTATTTTCCTGTCCTTGATGATCTCTTCGGCGCTCACAGTAAGTCCCATGAATATGGCAATGATTACCGACATGAATATATATACAGGCAGGTTGCTGTTCTGATAAAGAGTGTACTTTGGATGTGCCACGCTCTCGTCAAAATACCTGATCAGGAAAGCCAGTGCAAAAGCCAGTACAGGAGCTTCAAGCAGGGTAATGAGCAGATACTGTATATCGGCAACCTTTGACAGCACATCACGCTTTGTAAATACAAGCATCTGCCTGAATTTATTAGGCGTTTTGAAATTTATCTCCGGGATAGCGCCGCCCGGCTCAATAACATCTTCTTTTTTCTCATCCTTGTAAAGGCTGCTCCAGTCGGCAGGCGATATGCGCCTGGTATCAGTAGGCTGACCGCTTTCGGTGAAGACCCTTGTTTCAACAATATTGAATATCTGCTCGGGGTTGACGTTGCCGCAGACATAGCATTCGCTCTCGTTGTAGTTTGCCTGCTCAATTTTTCTCTTGAAGTATTCGATCGACTCAACCGGGTTGCCATTATAAATAAGGTATCCGCCGGTATCAAGAATGATGAGCTTATCGAACATCTTGAAAATTTCAGAGGAAGGCTGATGAATTACTATAAAGAGAAGCTTCCCCTTCCTGGCAAGCTCCTTCAGAAGGTCAAGAATGTTTTCTGAGTCGCGCGATGAGAGACCCGAGGTGGGCTCATCGAGAAACATTATTGCAGGTTCACGGATAAGCTCCAGTGATATGTTTAATCTTTTTCTCTGACCGCCGCTGATCTTTTTATTGAGAGGGCTTCCAACCTGAATATCGCGAATCTCAAAAAGGCCCAGGTTTTTCAGGGTATTGTCGACCCTTGTCACAATCTCCCCTTCGGTAAGGTTATCAAAGCAGAGCTTGGCATTATAATAGAGGTTTTCGAATACCGTAAGCTCTTCTATCAGCAGGTCATCCTGCGAAACATAGCCAATAAGACCCTTGATCTTTTCCTTATCCTTATGGATGCTCACGCCGTTTATCAGGACCTCACCGTCATTCGGGGGATTGGTTCCGTTCAGGACACCCAGAAGGGTCGATTTCCCGGCTCCGCTGGCTCCCATGATGCCGACCATCCTCCCGGATTCTTCCCTGAAGCTCATATGGTGAATTCCCACCTGGCCACTCTTGAACCGGAACTCTATATTGTTTACCTCATATACAACCCTGGAAGCTTTGAATTCCTCCTTGAGGAACTGCATTGTCACATCCCAGTAATAGATAGGCTTTATCTTGTTCCCTTTTATTGATGAACCCTGGCTGAAGGGATATACTTTGTCTTCCTGCAGCAACTGACCATTCATCGTAAGTTCGCCCGTGCCCGTAAACCTGACGAAATAGAGTTTCACTGAGGGAACGAATAATATCCATATTTGTCCCTTCATCAGATCCTTGTAAATATGCTTGGCCTCCTTCAGACCAGGTTCCTTATTCCCATTGATCAGAAGAAGATTCTGAGAATCAGGAATATTTGTGAAAGGATTCAGAACGAATCTTTCAATGAAACTATATTCTTCCCCGGTAATATTTAACCCTTCAGCAAGAGTGCTGATAAATCCAAGTTCGAGCTGGCTCACGTCCTGCCCGCCGGATTTGCAGAATTCAAGTGCCTGGATCACTACGACAATTCTCTGTTCCTGGTCAAGCTGTCCCTGCTCGTTTATCTCCTTACATAGCTTCCGTATCCTAATGGCAATAGCCCCTTCACGACGTTCAGCACTGCTCTTTTCAAGCTTCTTCCTTGCTTCCTCAAACTCAGCATCATATTTAAGAAGGTACTCTTTTACCAGTTCCTGGTTAAGCAGCCGCTTTAGAAAAGCCTCGACGACACCTCTTCTTTCTTTGTCATTGCTCTGAGGTTTCGCAATTATGGCAAACAACTGCATGAGGGTTTCCAGGATCTTTTCACTCATATAAGGTCACTTTTTATTCCGACTTGAAGTTATGAAATTAATTGTATGGTACAAAAAATCTAAGTTTGATTTTTTAAGCCCGTAATCAACCTTTTCTTTTCTTTTTCTTCTCGACGGAGAAGCCGAATTTGCCTATTAACCTGCCTGTCTCATAATATTTTCCGTGCAGGTACCCTACGGGATTGGCATCGGCCAGGTTGAAGCGGCCGCTCTCTTCGTCGATATACTTTTTATCGGCATTTATTGCCACCACTTCGGAGATGAACATATGATGGCTGCCCAGTTCCTTTATTTCCCTTACAACGCATTCAATGTTGACAGGAGACTCTTTTATTAGAGGCGCCTTTACCTTTGAGGCCGGCACGGGAGTCAGCCCCATCTCTTTGAATTTGTCATGATCGCGGCCCGATTTGACACCGCACCAGTCAGTTGCGTATGCAAGCTCCCTTGTAGTGAGGTTTATCACAAACTCGCCATTTTTCTTAATAATGTCGTAAGAGTGACGCATTGGTCTGACTGATATATAACACATTGCGGGATCAGAACATATTGTTCCGGTCCATGCAATTGTAATTATATTGTATTCCGATGGTTCCGATCCGCATGTTACCATAACAGCAGGAACAGGATAGATCATTGTACCGGGTTTCCAGAGAATTTTAGTCATTGAATTAAGCATTTGAGGTTAAATATAATGTTTATTTCCTCTTTTAGCCACGAATGTGGCTGGATATGAATAACCCCCGGCGAAACCGGGAGTAGATTAAGAATCAACATGAACATCACAGGAAAAAGAGTTTTGAAGAAGAATACAGAAATCTGATTATGGAATCTGGGATTAAGATAGATGAGAGGTTCTTTCCATGACTTTTATTAAGCCCCTTCAGGGCTTGTCAAGCTAGTAAGGATGTTACCCCCGGTTTCGCCGGGGGTTATTCATATTTGGCTCTTTCAGAGCCGGGAGTGGCAAACAATCCAAAAAATGGAATTATTTTTTTAGCTTTCTTGTCAATATGACATAATTAGACTAAATTATAGTGCCAAAAAGTCCTTGTTTCAGGTGCGGCAGACAATTTGATCCTTCCCAGTAAAACAAAATAAAATGAATCTGAATAATTTCACATTAAAAGCACAATCCTCGGTTCAGCAGGCATTTAACATAGCAGCTGCAAAAGGACAGCAGGCAGTAGAATGTGCTCATCTTCTCAAGGGGATAATGACGGAAGCTGAAAGCGTCACCGATTTTCTGTTTGGGAAAATGGGCGTTAATACCGCAAATCTGTCGCATGGCGTGGATAAGCTTATAGATTCATATCCGAAGGTTTCAGGTGCAGAGGCATATCTCTCTTCATCTTTATCCGAAGCAATCCGGAAAGCCAATGGTTTTGCATCCGGCATGAAGGATCAGTTTGTCACCGCCGAGCACCTTCTTATGGGTATTCTTGATAGCAGCGACAAAGCTTCAAGACTGCTTAAGGATCATGGAGTGACAATGGAGGGTCTTAAGGGATCAGTTAATGAGCTCAGGAAAGGTGCCTCGGTTGACAGCCAGACAGCAGACGACACATTCAATTCTCTGAACAGGTATGCCATAAACCTTAATGAAAGAGCCAGGTCAGGGAAGCTTGATCCCGTGATAGGCCGTGATGATGAGATACGCCGTATTCTCCAGATACTTGGACGGCGCACGAAGAACAACCCACTGATGATCGGCGAGCCGGGCGTGGGCAAGACTGCAATTGCAGAAGGGATAGCTCACAGAATAGTAAGGGGCGACGTCCCTGAAGATCTTAAATCGAAAGTTATTTATTCACTCGATATGGGTGCCCTTATTGCAGGCGCCAAGTACAAAGGAGAGTTTGAGGAGAGGCTCAAATCGGTGATAAACGAAGTTCTTGGCTCAAACGGTGAAGTCATCCTTTTCATCGATGAAATACATACCCTGGTAGGCGCGGGTCAGTCTGAAGGTGCCATGGACGCTGCCAACATTCTCAAGCCGGCACTTGCTAGGGGAGAGCTCAGGGCCATCGGTGCCACGACTCTTAACGAATACCAGAAATATTTTGAGAAGGATAAAGCTCTCGAACGAAGGTTCCAGGTAGTTATGATCGATGAACCTGACCGTGAGGACACAATATCAATACTGCGGGGAATACGCGAAAAATATGAGACGCATCATAAAGTCATTATCCGGGACGAGGCAATAATTGCAGCAGTCGATCTTTCTGTCCGCTACATTACCAACAGGTTTCTTCCCGACAAGGCTATCGACCTGATTGATGAGGCTGCGGCAAAACTCAGGCTCGAAATGAATTCCGTGCCCGAAGAGGTTGATGAGGCACAGAGATCAATTACCAGGCTTGAGATCGAAAGAGAAGCAGTAAAAAGAGATGGCGATAAAGACAAAGAAGAAGAAATTTCACGTGAGCTTGCAGAATTACAGGCAAAAAGAGATGATCTGAATGCAGCCTGGAAAACTGAAAAGGAAATGATCAGTTCAGTGCAGTCGAAAAAAGAGGCTGTCGAATCTCTCCGTGCCGAAGCCGATCAGGCTGAAAGAACAGGTGACTACGGGAAAGTTGCCGAAATAAGATATGGCAGGATAATAGGACTTGAAAAGGAAATAGCAGGGCTGAAGGAACGGATCGAGAAAAAAAGAAGCAAGGGTTCCCTGATCCAGGAAGAGGTACGGTCGGAGGATATTGCTGAAATTGTTTCAAAGTGGACAGGAATACCTGTGTCGAGAATGCTCGAAAGCGAAAAAGAGAAGCTGCTCCGTCTTGAGGATGAGCTTCATAAAAGAGTTGTAGGGCAGGATGAAGCCATCAGCGCCGTTGCAGATGCTGTAAGAAGATCAAGAGCCGGACTTCAGGACCAGAAAAGACCTGTAGGATCATTTATTTTTATAGGCACCACAGGTGTGGGAAAGACAGAACTTGCCAGGGCTCTGGCAGAGTTCCTCTTTAATGATGAGAACCTGATGACACGGATCGATATGTCGGAGTACCAGGAAAGGCACTCGGTATCACGGCTTATCGGCGCACCTCCCGGATATATAGGTTACGAGGAGGGAGGCCAGCTTACGGAAGCCGTGCGCCATAAACCCTATTCAGTAATCCTCCTCGACGAGATTGAGAAAGCTCACCCTGATCTATTTAACCTCCTGCTCCAGGTGCTCGACGAAGGCAGGCTGACTGACAACAAGGGGAGAACGGTGAATTTCAGGAATGTCATAATCATTATGACATCAAACCTTGGATCCGATATTATCAGGGACAGGATGGAAAAATGGAATAACAAAATGCCGGAGAAGGAAGAGGAACTTTTAAGGAAGGATATTTTTGCGCTTCTGAGAAAATCGATGAGGCCGGAATTCCTTAACAGGGTCGATGAGATTGTAATGTTCAAGCCGCTAAACATAGAACAGATACGGGAAATAGTGGTCATTCAGCTTGACAGAGTAAAAAAGATGCTCCAGGAACATAATATCGAGCTTAAAGTGACCGATGAGGCAGTAAGCTGGATTGCAGAAAAGGGGTATGACCCTCAGTCAGGAGCAAGACCGGTAAAAAGGCTGATTCAGAAGGAAATAATAAATGAACTTTCAAAAGAGCTGATTGCCGGTAAAATTCCGAAAGATGCTGTTGTAAAGGTTGCTATCGAGAAGGGGAAGATAATTTTTAAGGTTTAAGGTCTCCTTTCTCCTTATATCACTTTTGTCTTGTGACTTTTGTCTTTTGTCTTCGCCTTACCTCATTGACCTGATGCAGGCATCGAGGTCATCGAAAATCTCAAATATAGTATGCAGGTGAAGGGTTTGAAGTACCTGCATTACAGCAGGTTCGGGATTAGCAAGCTTAAGCGTGCAATAATTGTTGCGGGCACTCTTCAGGACTGAAAGAAGGCATCCGAATCCTGAACTGTCAATATATGCGACGCCCTTGAGATTGAGAATGACTTTTGAAGCTCCATTCCCGAAGAGCTTGTTTATCTCTTCCCTTATTTCATCGGTGATAAGTGCATTGATCCTGTCGACACTGAAAGTGACTATGTCGATCTTGTCCCTTTTTTCGACGTTGATCATCTAGCTCTTTTTTATTCCATTGATTACCAGGTCATCCAACTCCTTAACAGCTTCTGCTGTGTCGTTTCTGAACCTGTCAATATAAGACTGGTATTTCTCAGTTTCCTTTCCCTCTTTGGCCTGCAGCTCTAATGTCTTCAGCAGGTCGGCAAGGTCGCTCATCCCCATAATTGCAACTGACGATTTTGCTTTGTGTGCAAGCAGTCCGAGTGAAAGATAATTCTTCTGTTCAAGGAATGATTTCATCTCATTGTGAAATTCAACGACCTGTTCCCTGAACATCTCTACAATCTCCCGGACTATTTCACTATCACCACCTGATACGGAATCGAGGTACTCAGTATTTATGAATTTGTAATCCATAACGCCAGAAAATAATAGGATCAATTTATACGAATGCAAAGAATAGAACAAATATAGCTAAATTTTTTATCCACATAGATTTCCAATACCACTAAACGTTTTTTGTAAATGAAAATAAGTGCTAAATTTATAGCGAGAAAAAAATATGTTATGAAGCATATAAAGTATTTCCTGGCTTTGTTTTTCATTTTCAGCTTCTCCTTCCTTAATGGTCAGACCGATATTAAGGTGAAGAAAAGTGAATTTAAGAAAGATAAGAACGGATTCGACCTGGCCTGGCAGCATGTCACCGTCGGCGACTCTTATTATTCAGAACAGGGTGTATGGTACGGCGAGGCTTTCGACGAATATGTAAAGGCAGGGATCTATAACAGTTCAAATCCTGAACTGAACTACAAAACGGGGGTCTCAGCCCTGTTTTCCGATAACAAGGAAAGAGCTTCTGAATTCTTCCTTAAAGCACTTCAGTATAAAAGCGGCATAACTAATGATATCCTCCTGCTTACAGGCCACTCCCTTCAATTTGTCGGCAAATATGCCGAAGCAATTGAAAAGCTTACCAGCTACCTTAATTCCCCGGAAAAGAAATCGGAGCAGGATATTTCAAATGCAAAAAAGTACATTGAGGAATGCAATTCTGCAATTATCATTACAAAAGATACACTCAGGATAGAGATAAAGAACATCGGGCCGAATATCAATTCAGATGCCGACGAATATGCAGAAATATTCACAGCCGACGGGAAAACGATGTATTTTGCCTCTCGGCGGGAATTCTCGAAGTCGAGCACATTATATGGCGATGGTAAATTTGACGAGAACATCTTCATCTCGACACTTATCAACGGCACATGGGGAACTGCAGCCACAACAGGCAAAAACCTGAATACCAAATTCTGCGAGACTCCGCTGTACATTAATGCTGCCGGCGACGAGCTGTATATCTATGCCGGGTACGAGAATGGCGGAGACATCAAAGTTTCAGTCCAGAAGAAAGATGAATGGAAAGCACCTTCTGTCATTCCATTTAACATCAATAGCAGCGATGCTGAGACATCTTTTACTTTCAATCCTGCAGGAAATGAAATATGGTTTGTGACAGATAAGAGAAAGGACGGACTTGGCGGTAAGGATATTTATATTACCAAAAAGCTCGATGAAAAGAAATGGTCCAAACCGGTAAATGCCGGTCCGAATATCAACTCTTCCCTTGATGAGGAGTCAGTAAGGTTTTCTGATCTTGGCGATACAATCTGGTTCGGCTCAAAAGGTCATAATTCAATAGGCGGCTTTGATGTTTTTTACAGCGTCAAGGGTCCGGCCGGGGAGTGGGGAAAGGCTGTGAATTGCGGTTTCCCGATAAATACATCATGGGATGATATATTCTACAATAAGCCTAAAGGCAGCAAATCTTTCTACTTTGCTTCAAACCGCCCCGGAACCATAGGCGGACTGGATATTTTTGAAGGGAAGGCTCTTCCTCCGAAACCTGTACCGGTGGCTCCTCCTAAACGAGATACCGTTGTTATAAGGGATACTGTCGTGGTAATAAAGCAGGTTGTACAGGCTCCCACTCAGCGGGTGGTTGCTCCTGCACCACCGAAAGAAGTAGTACTTTATCTTATCGGAAAAGTAAAAGATTCGGAGACATCCGACCCTGTCCTTGCGAAGATCGATGTAATTGACCTCGCAACCGACCAGAATGTTGCAACGACGGCAAGCTCTGACGTCGATGGCACATACAGGGTACGTCTTCCTGAAAAGAAACCTTACATGATCGATTTCCGCGGAGCAGGATTCCTGTCAGATATGAAGAGGATTAACATCCCGGCAAACTATTCTTCCGATGTTTATAACCTCGATATTTCATTGGTCAGGATCAAGGTCGGCAAAAAGGTGGTCCTCAATAATATCCTCTTCGAAACGGGAAAATCAATACTTACGACTAGCTCTTATGCAGAACTTGACCGTCTTTATAATATCCTGATCGATAATGCCCAGATGAAGATCGAAATATCGGGGCATACTGACAAGACAGGGAGTGAGCCCATAAACTTCAAGCTTTCGCAGGACAGGGCAAAATCTGTTGTGGAATATCTTGTAAGGAAGGGCATTGACCGGTCGAGGCTTGAATACAGGGGATTTGGTTCTCTTCAGCCTATAGCCGATAATGCAACCGCCGCAGGAAGGACCAAAAACAGGAGGGTTGAATTCAAAATACTTGAATTCTGATAATCGTCAGGTTTTAGACTATTTGGAATCAGTTAATTTGCTTTAATATTTATAGCCATTGACCCCCTTTCTTTTTCCCCCGTGGCGGAATCCCGAGTACTCGGGAGGGATGGGGGTAAAGGGAATGAAATTTTAAAACAAAATCAATTTGCGAAAGATTAAATGTCTAAATAAAAACTTTAAATATTGAATAATTATTTTACCAATGAAGAATACCGCATTTACTGAATTCCACGAAGAAGCGGGAGCAAGGATGGTCCCGTTTGCAGGCTACAACATGCCGCTGGAATATACCGGGATAAACGATGAACATCTCAATGTAAGAACAGGAATAGGCGTTTTTGATGTCTCTCACATGGGCGAGTTCTGGGTTACCGGACCTCATGCCCTTGCATTTCTCCAGCATATTACTTCGAATGATGTTTCCGCACTCGTTGATGGCAAGGTTCAGTACTCATGCTTTCCAAACGGTAAAGGAGGAATTGTCGACGACCTTCTTGTTTACAGGTTCAATGCAACAAAATACCTTCTGGTCGTAAATGCAGCCAATACTGAAAAAGACTGGAACTGGTGCGTCAAGAATGCCCCGGCGTTCGGCCTTGTTTCGGGGAAAGATCTCGTGAATGCTTCGGATAATATTGCCCAGCTTGCCGTCCAGGGCCCCCTGGCGATGAAGGCAATGCAGAAGCTGACTAAAACTCCGATCACCGGGATGGAATACTATACTTTCAAGGAAATCGATTTTGCGGGTATAAAAGATGTCATTCTTTCTACAACGGGTTATACCGGGGCGGGCGGTTGTGAGATTTATGTGAAGAACAATGACGGTCCAAAACTCTGGAATGCAGTTTTTGAAGCCGGAGAAGAATTCGGAATAAAACCCACAGGACTGGCAGCTCGCGATACTTTAAGGCTTGAAATGGGCTACTGTCTCTATGGCAACGATATTAATGATAATACATCACCGATAGAAGCAGGGCTGGGCTGGATAACAAAGTTTACCGGTTCAAAGGATTTTATCGATAAGGATCTTCTTCTGAAACAGAAAAATGAAGGAGTCGATAAAAAACTCAGGGGATTTGTAATGATCGACAGGGGAATACCCCGACAGCATTATGAAGTCGTTGATTCAAGTGGAAATATTATTGGCGAGGTGACTTCCGGCACCATGTCGCCCATGCTGAAGCAGGGAATCGGAATGGCATACCTGGCAAAAGGTTTCTGGAAACCCGATACTGAGATTTTCATCAGGATAAGGAATAAAGACCTGAAGGCCAAGGTGGTGAACTTACCGTTTTACAATAAATAATGGCGAAAAGGAACCTTGAAACATGTTTTTCACCTGCATTGTATGAAGCCGACCGGCATTCGGGTTCTGTTGTGGTGATCATTGACATACTTCGGGCTACATCTGCCATATGCACTGCTTTTGCCAACGGCGCATCATCAATTATTCCTGTTGAAACCGTCGAAGAGGCGAAAGAATATAAAAACCAGGGCTATCTTGTAGCAGCAGAGCGTGATGGCTATGTACTTGATTTTGCCGATTTCGGCAATTCACCTTTCAACTTTACAAGGGAAAAGGTTGAGGGAAAAACCATTGTGTACAGCACTACCAACGGCACCACGATAATTAAGATGGCTTCATCGGCAGGAAAGATAGTGACAGGATCATTTCTGAATATCAGCGCACTTACCGAATGGATCATTTCCCAGGAGAGCGATGTAGTGCTATTTTGCGCCGGGTGGAAGAACAGGTTCAATCTTGAGGATACGATCTGTGCCGGGGCAGTTGCAGAGAAGCTTATGGCCACATCCCTTTATTCAACCATCTGCGATTCGACCCATGCTGCAATGGATCTCTGGTCGCTGGCAAAAAACGACCTTCAGGGCTATATTGAAAAAACTGCACAACGAAGCCGACTGCGAGACAAGGGACTCGATGACTGCATAGAATTCTGCCTGACTGCCGATTTTACGAAAAAGATACCTGTAATTAAAAATGGGATTCTTGTTGATAATATTTTATAAATTGATAGTTTTAGTGTTAATTAATTAACAATACCTACCTCTTTTTATTATATTTTTGTCAAACCAGTGGGTCGTATATATTAATTATTAATTGTAAAATACCAATTATGAAAAAACACAATTTTTATGCAGGGCCTTCAATTCTCCCTCAGTACACGCTCGATAAGACAATTGAAGGAATTAAGGATTTTGCAGGTTCAGGGCTGTCTGTTCTTGAGATCTCTCACCGCAGCAAGGAATTTATTGCTTGCATGAACGATTCCATTGCGCTTGTCAAGGAGCTTCTTGAAGTGCCTTCAGGCTACCAGGTTATTTTTATAGGCGGCGGTGCCAGCATGCAGTTTGCTATGGTCCCGATGAATATGATGGAAAAGAAATCGGCTTACCTCGTTACAGGCGAGTGGGCAAGCAAGGCATTCAAGGAAGCAAAACTGTTTGGCGAAGCTGTTGAGGTTGCCTCATCCAAAGACAAAAACTTTAATTATTTACCAAAAAATTATATAGTTCCTTCCGATGTCGATTATTTTCATGTTACCACGAACAATACTATCTTCGGAACAGAGCTGAAAAAAGATCCTGACGTAAAAGTGCCTTTGATTGCCGACATGTCGTCAGATATCTTCAGCAGGCCTTTCGATGTTTCAAAATATTCGATCATTTATGCCGGTGCACAGAAAAACCTTGCTCCTGCGGGCGTAACCATGGTTATTATAAAAGAGGAAGTACTCGGCAAAGTTACACGTCCGATACCAACCATGTTGGACTACAGAACACATATAAAGGCAGAGTCGATGTTCAATACTCCTCCGGTGTTTGCAGTTTTTGCAGCTCAGCAGACATTGACATGGCTTAAGAATATGGGCGGAGTGAAGGTCATACAGAAGAAGAACATTGAAAAGGCAGCTATCCTTTACGACGAGATCGACAGGAACAAATTGTTCGTTCCTACAATTAAGGATGTTGAAGACAGGTCTCTGATGAATATATGTTTCATCATGGCAGACGCTTACAAAGAACTTGAAAAACCATTTGCCGAATTTGCAAAATCGAAAGGTATGATAGGCATTGAGGGACACCGTTCCGTCGGAGGCTTCAGGGCTTCGACTTACAATGCCCTTCCGAAGGAGAGTGTGCAGGCGCTTGTTGATGTTATGAAAGAATTTGAAAAGAATAATTAATAAAACCGAGATATGAAAATCCTTGTCGCAACAGAAAAAGCTTTTGCACCGGCTGCTATTAAGCTGATACGGGAAGTGACAGATGCTGCAGGCCACCAGCTTGCATTGCTTGAAAATTATAAAGATGTTTCGGAGCTCCTCGCTGCAGTTGCTGACGCCGATGCCATGATAGTCAGGAGCGACCTGGTCACTGCCCAGGTTCTCGATGCCGCGAAAAAGCTCAGGATAGTCGTAAGGGCAGGAGCAGGATATGACAACCTCGACCTTCCGGCATGCACTGCCCATAAGGTGGTGGCAATGAACACACCCGGGCAGAACTCCAATGCAGTTGCAGAACTTGCTTTCGAAATGATGCTTTACCAGGCACGTGGCGGGTTCTCCGGTAAGTCGGGAAGCGAGCTCAGGGGAAAAACCCTGGGACTTCATGCTTTCGGCAATGTCGGAAAATATATGGCTGAGATAGCAAAGGGATTCGGCATGGATGTCTATGCATTTGATCCGTTTGTAACTGAGGATGTGATGAAAAAATCAGGAGTCAAAGTATGCAAGAGCGTTGATGAGCTCTACTCGGCATGCCAGTATGTTTCGCTTCACATGCCGGCCAATGACAAGACGAAAAAATCAATTAACTATGAGCTTCTGAAGAAAATGCCTAAAGAAGCCGTACTGGTGAATACTGCAAGGAAAGAAGTGATTGATGAGGAAGGGCTTCTTAAGATATTCGGGGAGAGACCCGACTTCAGGTACCTTTCCGATGTGGAGCCTGACTGCAAAGCTGTCTTCGAAGAAAAATACAAGGGAAAGTTCATCTTTACGGCTAAAAAGATGGGAGCCCAGACTGAAGAAGCAAACATCAATGCAGGTGTTGCAGCAGCAAGGCAGATAGTTGATTATTTCAAAACCGGAAACGAAAAATTCAAGTTAAATAAGTAGAAATACATATTCTTAATGGCAGTCGTCAGACCTTTCAGGGGATTGAGACCTCCCCGTGAAATAGCGAAAGACCTCGCATGTCTTCCCTATGATGTTATGAATACTGAAGAAGCTGCTGCAATGGCGGCAGGAAAAGAGTGTTCATTGCTTCATATCACGAGGGCAGAGATAGATCTGCCCGCAGGCACCGATATCCATTCCGAAGAGGTTTATAAAAAATCGGTCGATAATTTTACCCTCTGGCAGAAAAAAGGATGGCTCGTTCAGGATGAATCACCTTATTATTACATCTATGCGCAGACTATGGCAGGAAGGACCCAGCACGGTATTGCTGCCTGCGCTTCAGTCGATGATTACCTGGATGGCATCATTAAGAAGCATGAGCTTACCAGGCCCGATAAGGAACAGGACAGAATGGTCCATATAAGAGCCAACAATGCCAATATTGAGCCTGTTTTCTTTACATACCCTGCTGTGAGGGAGATAGATTCGATAGTGAAGAAAATCGTAAAGAAGGAGAAGCCTGAATATGATTTTACCGCTGAAGATGGTTTCAGCCACCATTTCTGGGTCGTAAAGGACCCGGAAATTATAAGAAGGATCGGCAAACTTTTTACTGAGAAGGTCCCATTTACTTATGTCGCCGATGGACATCACCGTACTGCAGCTGCTGCCCTGGTAGGAAAGGAGAAGCGTGAAAAGAATCCGGCACACAACGGTTCCGAGGAGTATAACTTCTTCCTTGCAGTGCATTTCCCGGATGACCAGCTTCGAATCATTGATTATAACAGGACCATAAAGGACCTTAACGGTCTCAGCGATGACGAGTTTCTTAAAAAGCTTGAAGCCGGATTTGTAATCAGGGAAAAAGGAGTCAAGACTTATAAGCCCCGCAGGCTTCATAACTTTTCGATGTACCTTGGAGGGAAATGGTTCTCTCTTACAGCTAAAAAGGAAACATATAATGATGATGACCCGATCGGCGTTCTTGATGTCACCATACTTAATAACCTTGTTCTTACCCCTTTACTTGATATTCAGGATCTCAGGAGGTCGAAGAGGATTGATTTCGTCGGAGGCATTAGAGGCCTTGGCGAGTTGAAGAAGAGAGTCGACAGCGGCGAGATGAAAGTTGCATTCGCACTTTATCCTGTGTCGATGAAGCAGCTGATAACGATTGCCGATTCCGGCAACATAATGCCGCCAAAGACTACATGGTTTGAACCCAAGCTCCGTAGCGGACTGGTGATTCATCTTCTGGAATAATCTATTCCCGCGCATGAACGCCATTGGCGAAAATATTATTTCACTAAAACGGGAGTTGCCCTCCGGGGTGAAGCTGGTAGCAGTATCGAAGACCAAACCGGTTAGTGATATCCTTCAGGCATATAACGCAGGACAAAGGATTTTCGGGGAGAACAGGGTTGGAGAATTACTAGCGAAGAAAGACCAACTTCCGGGAGATATAGAATGGCACCTGATCGGACACCTCCAGACCAATAAGGTAAAAAGCATAATTTCTTTCGTGAGCCTCATACATTCTGTTGATTCATTCAGGCTGCTGAAAACAATAAATGATGAAGCTCTGAAGATGAGCAGGGTAGTCAGTTGCCTGCTTCAGTTTCACATCGCCACCGAAGAGACAAAATTCGGCTTCAGCATTGAAGAGGCGCTGAAGATGATGGATTCTGAAGAATTTTCAAATCTCAGATCAGTGAGGATCTGCGGGGTAATGGGAATGGCAACATTCACTGACGATAAAAATCTGGTCAGCAGTGAATTCCGTTCACTGGCAGGTTATTTCAGATTGCTTAAAGAGCGATTTTTTAAGAATAACCCTGAATTCTGTGTAATATCGATGGGAATGTCGGACGATTTCAGGATTGCGATCGGAGAGGGTAGCACTATGGTAAGGATAGGCAGCCTTATCTTCGGGAAAAGAAAATAAAAGCCCACTATTTCTCAAGGATGGAAATAAGCTCAAGAGTCAGGGTCTTTTTTTCATTTACCCAGGCTTTCGGTGAGTCTTTTATCGTTTTTATTAAATCATCCCTGCTTTCCCGGCTGATATTGGCAGCAGACCCCTCAATGACTGTCATGCTTTCTATGGTAGTAACATAATCTCCTTCGATAAAGATTTTTATCATATCCTCAATGAACCCGGAGTAATCGAGGCCGGATTGCCAGCACGACGATACAAGCATGCTTATTGTATCTCCATTCCAGGATTTCCGGATCTCCGCAACAATCTCACTCCTTGCCGAGAGGTCCTTGATATCATTGAAAAAGTCACTGATGGCCCTGAGAACGCTTTTGTCGTCTGATGCGTCAAAAGTTTCTGCAAGCAAACCGATAGCACCTTCAAAAGGCTCATCTTCCCTGAGGGATTTGATCGCCTGGACAATCTGCAATGAATTCTTTTTGCCAAGAACAATGGCAAGCTCCTTAAGCTTTTTATCTGATTTTATCACACTAAATTATTTTAGGCAAAATTATAAATAGAGTCAATAACATGCTGCTCTTTTTGAAAAATAAAAATATTATACTAATTTAGTCCTGAATTACGTTTGATAATTAAACATTTAAATCATGAATAGAAATTACAGGTTTAGTTCAGTTATACTGGTGGTACTTATTCTGGTTACCAGTTTATTTACCGGTTGTAAAGGTGGAAAGAAATCCGTTGATCAGAGTGTAACGGTAAAGGTGCCACAGAATAATGCCGTAATATTACAGGATATTAAACAGGCTGAGAAGATTTTCAATGCCTTACCATCTCCCATTGAATCAGCCCAGCTTATTAAATCGGCAGGAGCAAAGTTTGATGAAAAACTTCTGAACCCTGTCTCAAATGTCAACACTTACGTGACAAATAAGGCTATGGCCCTTAACCTTGGCGTTTATACCTGCGACCTGAGCTTTGCCAGTATGTATGAGCAGACACAGCTGCTGATCGATTATATGAATGCAGCCAAGAAGATGGCCGACGGTCTCGGAATTCTTAAGGCAATTGAACAGGATGATATTGACAAGCTCGAGGAAAATATAAATAATGCAGATGTCATTATGGAAGTTGTCTCCCAGACATTTATGAATTCCAATTCATATCTCCAGGATAACGGTCAGCCTGCAACCGCAGCCATGGTTCTTGTTGGCGGTTGGATTGAAGGGCTTTATATCTCAACCCAGCTGATTGACATGAAAGAGTTCAACGGAAACAAACTCGTGGGAAGGATCATTGATCAGAAACTTTCAATTGATATTCTTCTTAATCTGCTCCAGAGCAGCAAAGGTAATCCTGCCGTTGATGAGCTGATAGTTCAGGTTGCCAAGCTTAGTGACGTTTTTAAGAAAATTTCAATTAAGTCCGGTCCTATCAGAACTGAATATGACGCCGCTTCCAATTCAACTATGCTGAAATCAGAGGTTAAAACTGATATGACTCCTGAAACTTTCAAAGAACTCTCGACAGTTGTTGCTGATATCAGAAATTCATTTGTAAAATAGATATACCATGAGAATATTTAAGACTTTACCGTTACTTGCATTATTCTTATTTGCCTTTAGTGGATCAGTTGATGCGCAATGCAAGGCTTTCGCAAAAAAGGAGTGCCTGCCTGAACTGGGCACTTATACCCACGACGGTAACTATCATGCAGCTGTACTTGTCGAAGGGGAAGAAGCTGAATTGTATAAAACATTCTATTCCGACATGGAGTACAGGGTTGCTATCGTTGGAGAAGATAAGCTTCCTATGGTTGAATTCAAGGTTCTCGATGCAAATAAGAATGTCCTTTATTCAAATAAAGAAAAGGATTATGCCAAGACGTGGGACTTTAAGCTCCAGTCGAGCCAGCAGCTCAAGTTCGTGGTAAAAGTATCGTCGTTCAACAAACCGGGCGACACACCTGCAAGCGGATGCGTGGCAATAATGTTCGGATTCAAGATGAAGAAATAATCTGTTTATCAGCATTATATCGTAGAGCCGGATCTGAGATCCGGCTCTACTACGTATTTTATATCAGTTTCGATGCAAGGTATTTCCCTGTGTAGGATTTTTTGCATTTTGCAAGCCCTTCCGGTGTTCCTTCGAAAACAACATAGCCACCCTCTTCTCCTCCCTCGGGACCAAGGTCAATTACCCAGTCACAGCTCTTTACAACCTCCTGGTTATGCTCGATCAGTATTACGGAATGACCATGTTCGACAAGTGCATTGAGCGATTTGAGCAGCTTGTTGATGTCGTGAAAGTGAAGTCCTGTAGTAGGCTCATCGAATATGAATAAGATATGTCCTGATCCCTTTTCCTGGCTTAGGAAATATGCAAGCTTGACCCGCTGGCTTTCACCACCCGATAGTGTGCTTGACGACTGTCCCATCTTTATATAACCAAGACCCACATCAGACAATGGTTTAAGCTTCTCTATGATCCTGCTCTCACTCCTTCCGGGATGGGTATTGAAGAAATCTATAGCATCATCAATGGTCATCTCGAGCATGTCATAAATATTTTTGTCGTGATACCTGACTTCAAGGATCTCTTTTTTGAATCTCATACCCTTGCAGGCTTCACAGGTGAGCTCAACGTCGGCCATAAACTGCATCTCAACATGGATGATCCCTTCACCCTGGCACTCTTCACAGCGCCCGCCATCGACGTTGAATGAGAAATGAGACGCCTTGAAGTTATTCTGCACCGACGCCTGAAGCTCCGAGTAGAGCTTTCGTATCTCATCATACGCTTTCAGATATGTTACAGGATTCGACCTGCTCGACTTGCCGATCGGATTCTGGTCAACCATCTCTATACCCGACAGGCTGGCAATATCGCCAGTGACCGTCTTGAAGTGTCCTGGGTTAAGGTTACTCCCTTTGATCTTATTGGACAGGTACTTATACAACACTTCGTTTACGAGGCTCGATTTTCCGGATCCGCTGACCCCCGTTACAGCTGTGATGGTATGCAGTGGAAATCTGACATCTATTGATTTGAGGTTGTTTTCCCTGGCCCCTTTAACCTCAATATAGCAGTTCCATTTTCTTCTTTTCCCGGGTACAGGGACAGAAAGTCTTCCGCTCAGATAACCTGCAGTGAGCGATTTGTTAGCAGGAGTAAGGTCAAGCCCTCCCTGGTATACCACTTCACCACCAAGCCTGCCTGCTTCCGGCCCCATATCGATTATTTCATCAGCTTCCCTTATTATTTCCTCCTCATGCTCAACAACTATTACTGTATTCCCCATGTCGCGAAGCTCTTTCAGGACTTTGACAAGAAGGTTTGTGTCGCGTGGATGAAGCCCGATGCTGGGTTCATCAAGAATATACATCGAACCGACCAGGTTGCTCCCTAGTGCCGTAGAGAGGTTAATCCTCTGAGATTCACCGCCCGATAGGGTCGATGACATCCTGTCGAGAGTGAGATAGGGAAGACCGACATCGAGCAGGAATCGCAGTCTTGTCGTGATCTCCTTCAGTAATCTCTCAGCAATTACTGCATCGGCAGGCGGCAATGAAATATTTTTAAGGTATTCATACAGATCGCTTACAGACATCCTGACAAGCTCCTGGATACTCTTTCCTGCCACTTTTACATAACCGGCCTCCTTCTTCAGCCTCGATCCCTTGCATTCAGGACAGATTGTCTTGCCACGGTAGCGGCTCAGCAGCACCCTGTATTGTATCTTGTATTTCTTCTCCTCAAGGTGATCGAAGAACCGGTTCAGCCCGTAGAAATATTTGTTTCCTTTCCACAGGAGAGCTTTCTGATCATCTGTGAGCTGGAAATATGGCTTATGAATTGGAAAGCTGAACAGATCTGCGCTGCTAATGAGCCTCTCCTTCCATTTCTTCATCGTCTCGCCTTTCCAGCAGACGATGGCATCCTGGTAAACTGAAAGATTCTGATCAGGAATGACAAGGTTCTCATCTATGCCGAGGATCTTTCCGTACCCTTCACATACAGGGCATGCACCTATTGGGTTATTAAAGCTGAAAAGATATTCCGAGGGCTCTTCAAATAGTATCCCGTCCTCCTCAAATTTATTTGAGAAGCTCTCCCTTCGGATGTTTTCATTATCAAGGATTGCAACCTGGCAATATCCTTTGCCAGTCTGAAATGCGGTCTGAGCCGAATCGGCTGCCCTGCTGAAGCTGTCGGCAGAGTGGCTTATTATCAGTCGGTCAACCACTATGTTTATCTGCTGCCCGGAATGAAAAGCAGCATGGTTTTCAGGGTTATCAATCCTGATCAGCTCACCATCTGATTCTATCCTGTTAAAACCCTGCTTTACCAGGAAGGAAAAATATTCACTTACCTTAATATTTTCCGGTATTTCGCCCGATGAGGTGATAATTACAGTGGTGCCTTCCGGCAACGACGCCAGGAAATCTACAATATCATCAGATGAGTGCTTCTTTACTTCCCTTCCCGAAACAGGAGAGTATGTTCTGCCTGTCCTCGCATACAGGAGCCTCATGTAATCGTATATTTCGGTAGAAGTTCCGACAGTCGATCTCGGGTTCCGGGAGTTGACCTTTTGCTCAATGGCAATTGCAGGTGGTATCCCATTTATGAAATCAACCTCAGGCTTGTTCATTCTGCCGAGAAACTGGCGTGCGTACGACGAAAGGCTCTCTACATACCTTCTCTGGCCCTCTGCATAGACAGTATCGAATGCCAGTGACGATTTGCCCGATCCTGAAACGCCGGTTATCACAATCAGCTTATCCCTTGGTATTTTAAGACTTATATTTTTAAGATTGTGAACCCTTGCCCCCCTGATATCAATACTCCCGTTCATCCCTGAATTCTGATTATTCGTGTAAAAATTTAGTTAAAATTCAAAAGTAATACTTTAAGATTAAAAAAAATTGTTTTCTTTGGTATCGAAATCAAATCTTAAAAAGGAGGACTGCCTATTTAACAACTCTACTCTTAGTAATTAACAGAGAGAGCTATGAATAAATTGATTTCTGATTATGAACTGATACAGAGGTTCATAAAAGGCGAGCAGTCCTGCTTTGACCAGTTAATCCACCGTCATAAAAACAAAGTTTTCGCTTATATAAGTTTATATATTCGCGACCAGGCGCTTGCTGAAGACCTTTTTCAGGATACATTTATGAAAGTTATCCAGTCTGTAAAGGCTGGAAAGTACCAGGATAACGGTAAATTCATTTCCTGGGTGATGCGTATCGCCCATAATCTGATAATTGACCATTTCAGGAGGATAAAGCAGATGAATACCATTTCGAACGACGATTACGAATCTGACCTGTTCAATTCGAAGAAGCTGTGCGATTCAAACGTCGAAGACGATATGATAGCAAGACAGATTCAAAAGGATGTGAGAAAGATGATCACCTTCCTGCCGGAGGACCAGCGTGAGGTTGTTATTCTGCGCCATTATGCAGGGCTCAGCTTCAAGGAGATAGCCGAAATTACCGATGTAAGCATTAATACGGCCCTCGGACGAATGAGGTATGCGCTCATCAATATGCGCAAGCTTATTGCGGAGAAGAAGATTTCTCTGACACTTAATTAAATGCCCCCATCCCCCCTTAGGGGGCAGTCCGCCAGCTGGCGAACGGGGGTTACATATAAATATTTTTTTCTGATTTTAATAATATATTTTGCTATAGCGCGTTTTCAAATAAAACCAATATGACGCCTATGGATTTGAATTCTACCCCTTTCCTTTCATACCACGAAATCAAAACTGACAAAATTGACCTTTATGAGGATGCTTTTGGATTATACCAGCAGTTCAGCGATGTGATAGGAATTCTAAACCTGGTAAAACCGTTACCCGGTAAACGGCTGACACGCCGGCTGATACAAAATATCAGGAAGAATTATTAGCAAGAAGTGCAGATCTGGGGGGATTCCTCATTTCTCAACCTGTCTGGGGATCCATTCAGGATGATAATTCATTTATGTTAGGGGCTGAGGTTATATATCAATAGGATTCCTCATTGCGCTGCGCTTCATTCGGAATGACAATTTGTTTAAGTTGGGTGGTGGTAAAGAGGAGGCGGTTCGCATTGCGAACCGCCTCCTCTTTACCCCATGATCCCCTCCTCTGGTTGTCATTCCGAGCGCTAGCGAGGAATCTCCTGCACACATCCTCCATGTTTTTTATGGAGTCCCTGTCATTCCGAGCGTCAGCAAGGAATCTTTTTTAACACAGAAAAATAGTTCTGTGTTTTTTTTGTTTATTAATATTTAATATAATATCTTTGTGATATCAATATAATATCATACAAAATGAAACAGGAATTAACAGTTAAACCCGTTTCGGGTTATGTGGCCCTGCTGATGGCAATATTGTTCATTGGCGGTGCTATTGCCGGATTTGCTTTTCAGATAATCTGGCTTGGTGCGCTTCTTATGCTACTTTTTATTTTTACCATTCGGGGATTTAAAGTAGTCAATCCAAACAGTTCGCTGGTTATGGTCCTGTTTGGAGCATATAAGGGAACAATTCGTGAAAACGGATTCTTCTGGGTTAATCCATTTTACATCACTCGTCATATTTCCTTAAGGGCACGCAACTTCAACAGTGAGCCTATAAAGGTCAATGATAAGATAGGTAACCCTATTAAAATAGGATTCGTGCTGGTATGGAGAGTACAGGATACATTTAAAGCTGTATTTGATGTCGATGATTTTCAGCATTTTGTTCTGGTTCAGAGCGACGCTGCCTTAAGAAAGCTGGCAGGATTGTATCCGTATGATAATTTTGAAGATCATGAAGCTGTAATTGCACTCAGGGGCGGGGGAGAGGAGATAAACAAAGAACTTGAAAAAGAGATCCGCGAAAGGCTGGTAATTGCCGGTATCGAAGTAATCGAGGCAAGAATAAATTACATTGCCTATGCTGAAGAGATCGCAAATGCAATGTTGAGAAGGCAGCAGGCTACTGCAATTGTTGCTGCAAGATTCAAGATCGTTGAAGGTGCAGTTTCGATGGTCGAAATGGCTCTGGAACAGTTATCTGTTAAAAAGATTGTTGAACTTGACGAAGAGAAAAAAGCTGCAATGGTCAGCAACCTGATGGTTGTTCTCTGCGGCGATAAAGATGCCACGCCTGTCGTAAACGCGGGGACTTTACATTCCTAGCATGAGCGAGAAGAAACCGTTTGTTCTCAGGATCGACCCCGAGAAGCTGAAAGCACTCGAGAAGTGGGCTGCTGACGAATTTCGCAGCACGAACGGGCAGATTGAATATATCCTTGATCAGGCTCTCCGCAAGGCGGGAAGGTTGAAAAAAACAGAGAACCCGGAGAAATCGGATCACTGATTGATAAAGTATATGGAATGGCAGGCAGCAACGCCTGCCGTTTCTGTTCTTAGCCGGCTCTTCCCGAGGCTGACAGGTATAAATCCGTTGTTCACTGCTTTGATGATCTCCTCTTCAGAAAAGTCTCCCTCGGGACCAATCAGAATGACAGCATCGCTTCCCCTTTGATAAACCTCTCCAATGGACTTCCTTTCATAGCCATTATTACAATGTGCAATCATAAGGGTGCCTGGGTTTGATGAGATTATAAAATCTTTGAATTCACAGGCCGGATTCAGCTTTGTGGAGCTTGCCTTGAGTGATTGCTTCATTGCTGAAATAATAATATTGTTCAGACGCTCTGGTTTTAATCCCTGTTTTTCAGTATGATGGCAGATAATAGGAGTGATCTCATCAATTCCTATTTCAACGCTCTTCTCGACAAACCATTCAAATCTTTCCAGGTTTTTCAGGGGAGAAATACCGATATGAAGTCTGTAATCGCGCTTCTCAAAACCTTTTATAACATCTAGGACCCTGATTTTGCAGGCTCTCTGATCAGGATCACTTATGACTCCTTCATATAGATTACCCTTTCCGTCGATGAGTTTTATCTCTGAACCTTCGACCATTCTCAGGACCCTTACCGTATGTTTTGATTCCCGCTCATCAAGCGTGTAATATTCACCTGTTATATCGGGAGCATAAAATACCTGCATAGCATTTGGTTTTTACAAAAGTAAAATATTTGAACTATCCTTCGCGATCCTTTGTGAAAACCTTTGTGTTCCTTTGTGGTCAAATCTTTTACCACGAAGGGTCACGAAGGATGTACTAAGGTTCACAAAGGAGTTATAGGAGCGGATTTATGAAAATCGGCATTATTTCAGATACTCACGGATGGATCCATCCCCGGCTCTTTGAACACTTTAAGGAGGTTGATGAGATATGGCATGCGGGCGATATAGGCAATATTGAAACCGCAGATATCCTGGCAGCATTCAAGCCTCTCAGAGCCGTCTATGGTAACATTGATGATGCTGTAGTAAGACGTGTTTACAAGGAAAATCTGAAATTCAAAGCCGAAGAGACCAGCATCTGGATTACACATATCGGAGGCTCGCCCGGTCACTATGATATAAGGGTTAAAGAGGAGATTATAAAGAACCCTCCCGACATTTTTATTTGTGGTCATTCACACATTGCGAAAGTGATGTATGATAAAAGACCCGGGCTTTTATATATTAATCCGGGAGCAGCAGGTTATTATGGCTTTCATAAATTCATGACAGCCATCAGGGTACAGATCGACGGCAAGGTTATTCACGATATGGAGCTTATTGAACTAGGCGAGAGAGGGAAAGTTACCTTGTAAGTCCCTTAAGATCAGGCTGCTGTTCATTATTTTCAACAGGTACTGTCATCCTCTGGAGAAATTTACCGAGCCGGTCTTCCACTGAGATCATATAAGTGTACGGCTGCCTCACTGAAGAGTCGGGGTGCTTGCGCTGACTAAGCTTTATATTGGCAATCAGTGTGTTGTAGCCATTATTGCCTGATTGAGTCATCATACTTCCTCTTATATAGGAGAAATAATACCAAGTCGACTCATCGGCCTTAAGGTAAATGTCAAACATATCGCCTGAACGCCTCCGCTGTATCTCCACAAAACCATCGACGTATGTATTGACCGGTTGAGATCCGATATATCCGATACCTATTTTCCCTTTCGATCTGAATGAAGAAGATGCTTCATTCCAGTAAAGGTTAACGTCGTTCAGGAAGATTTCGAAATTGAACTCTTTTGGCAAGTTCCTGGATGTCCCGAAAAGATCGACATCTTCCTTCATGCGTCCTGCTGCTTCGGCACCGATCAGGTTCTTCATCCCTTTTGTGTATATCTCGCTGTTAAGATTGACAGGCTTCAGGGATGGCATCGCTTTTATCTCGTCACCCATCATTTTCAGTGCCTCAGGCGAGAAGTAGAAATCAAAGGCGAGGAGAGCCTCAATATTGACATCGTTAGAATCGAGGGTATGGATTACCTTGCCGGCAGCAGTAAGCTTCACCAGGTTGTAATTGGCCCCGAAATTGAGTTTCCCTTCACCGGAAAGAATGCAGTAATTCTTATCCAGGGCTACTATGTCGTCACTGCTGGACGGGTCGGCAATCTTTTCAAGGGAGGTGATGATGTAGCGGCCTTTTGGCTTATCGTACCATAGATATCCTTTTGAGGTAACGAGTCCGACATCAGTCCATGATTTCTGCGCTGAAAGGAATGCCGGGTAAACTTGAACTGAATCGAGGTTGATATAGGAGCCCGAAAACACCATGTTATCGTTAATGTCACGTGGTTTATCATTTATCGGGATCATCACGTTTTTCGGGTCGATATAGGATTTGAACTTGACCGGATAGCTCTTCATCTCGCTGCATTTATTAACTATCGCGGCACCACCGCTGAACAGCAGGTTATCTTTTGTCGAGTAAAGATTTACATCGCCAAAGAATGAAAAGTCAGGATTGAGCATGAATTTCTGATTGTCCGGGATATATCCTTTGGCGCTTGTCTTCAGCGTGTCGACTGTCAGCTCAGGGAAATTAATCTGCTGTATCTCTTTATTTTCATCAACATAATCATAGATTGCGCTTCCGGTATATCGTTTTGTCGATTCAATGTCGATTTTGGCCGAATGCAGTATATGCTTGTTGTTCACAGCGACGATTGCATTCTGCATTTGCTGGATCTTTGCCCTCCTGTTTATAGTGATCTTTCCTGTATCCGGCTGAATAAGTGCGTCTGCGATATGGATGTAGTTGATGTTTTCTGCTTCGATATACTCTCCGTCAAGATGATAATTTCCCTTCCATGATGAAAATGAAATAGTATCACCAATCACGTTTGTAGCAAAGAAAGTGGGCTTGTCAAGCTTTGCAAAGTCAAGTTTAACAAGTTTTTCAGGCGTGATCATCGGTGCATCTGACTTCCCTTTTTGTTCCATATCGAGGACCTTTGATTCCATATTATAATTAAAATCAGTCATCTTGCAGATATACTGGATCTCGGGAAATTTAACGACAGAGGTATCGGTATTCAGATGAAAGCTGGTCATCTTCAGGTCGAAATTGATATTGGTGGCAGCATTTTCGGCAATGAATGCATAACCGTTGGTCGATGCCGATTTAAGGTTATAATTTGCTGTATCGGCTTTTATTGAGTTGGTGCTAAACCTGAACAAGTCTGATGTCAGCCTTGATTCACCACTATTGACTACACCGGTTCCGCTAAGCAGGGAAGGAGTAAGCTTCAATGATCCGTCAAGTGTCGTTCCGTTATCAAACATGCTGAAATTCTTGCTGCTGGCATTTGAGGCCATCCACTCATCTTTTTCAGGCAGCCATTTGATCTTAACATCTTCGCTGTTGAGGGTCGGGAATAATCCAGCCCCATCCTTTTCAATATTGAAAGTTGCCGCCTGGGTAAGCATTGAATCGGGAAAGAACCGGAATTGCTCCGATTTTGTAGTTGATGTAAGATGCTTAAGGGAACCGCTGCCAATAAGCCCCTTGTTGCTCATGCTTAAGTTATTATATAACCTTCCCTTTGTCCCATACACCTCTATTCCCTCCTGGGGGACGTTCATATTAAATCCGAGCGAGTTATTCTCCTGTATAGTAAGAAATTCCCGGATGGGTTTCAGGATATTGCCTGCATGAAATTCACCGGCAAGATTCATATCCTCATTGGTATAATGGTCAATGTTCTCGTACGTAAAAGGATCTACCCTGAAGTAGAAATCTCCCTGCGGGTAAACATTTTCAAGTCCCGGGATCTTGTCATAAAAGATGTACGAATAGGTAATTGCATTGATTATAGGATACTGTTTCAGGCTTTTAAGTCCCGACTTATTATCGGGGCCGTCGATATAGAGTTCTGCAGTTCCAAGCTGGATCATGTTGTCGATATCCTTTATCACTGCATTTCCATAATTATCTTTCTTGTCAGTTTCAACGGCTATTTTTATAGAGTCTATTTTTTGAAGTCTTATTTTGAATGTGTCGTAGTTGAAGGAGAATTTATGTCCGAAAACCGTGAAAAGCCCAGCTTCCACGACACCGTCAAACTGAATGCTTCTGTTTTTGCCAAGGACTATCTGCCTGTTGTATGGATATATGGCAACTTTCTGGGAATCGCTCAGGAAGACCTGGGATACACCGTTTACGGTAATCCTGAAATTCTTAAGGTCGAGTATTGCATTATCGAGCGGAGCTTTTGTTTCGCTTGTAATAAAGATGATATCATAATCCTTCTTCTTCGCGAATGAATTCAGGAAATCATCGACTTTGCTCTTGAGCGTTATCTCGTTGAATTTCCGATCATAGAAAACAAAGCCCTTATTTGCCATATCGATGCATAATGCCGTAACCGCATCAAGTGGTTTTCCAAGCCATTTGGCGAACTCCTCGACGGGGAATGTTGGAGAGTAATACCATTCGACGAATTTCTTCAATCTGTACAGCGGGTTATATTCATCCAATCCTGCAAGCTTCATAAAATAATTGGCGTCGAAGAATGAAGAAGATTCGAACTGAGCTTCCCCAAGTGAGGCTCCTCTTGCCCTTGACAGGATAATCTTCGATTCTTTCATATCCCATGAGAGAAGTTCGAAATACATGTCGAGGTTATGGAATGAGTCGAAGTAGGGGCTTTTCGAAATCGGGTTGTTTCCCCTGTAAAGGTTTACCTGCCTTGTTGATGCGTTATAGGAAAAAGAAAGGTTGGAATGGTAAATTGAATCCTTATCGAGATAAAGCGACATTGATGTCTCGGCGCTTACCAGACCGGTTTTTGAGAACATGAACTCCATCGATTTTATTTTCAGGTAGAGCGTATCGTTTCTGAACAGGGTAATCATTGCCGGCCGGACCTTAGTACCATTTCCAAACAGGCTTGCTCCCTCAATTGAGAGCCCTCCTTCGTAGTTAACCCCCTCATATATTTTATTTAGCCTGAACTCTTTTTCGTAAGTTTCAAACCTGGGGAAATCAGCCCTTTCCTTAACCTTGTAGGTCATAGCAATATCAGACAGCTTGCCGTAAACGGGCGTCTTAAAGTAGGTTTTATGTGTCAGCCTGGCGGAATCGACAGAGAAATTACTCTTTGCTGTGCTGATATCATAATTATCCATTTCAGCATAAACCTCTGTTGCAGGATAACCGGCTTTTTCCCAGGTAACTTTTCCTTTTGTGCCATGAAACAGCTGGATGTCGGGGTAATATATTCCGGTAGCATTATAAATCTCCGTGCTGTCTTTCTGTGAATAGCATGTAAGGGTGGCATCCTTGATCTTAACCAGGAAAACGGTATCGTGCAAAAACTGAAGCTGACTGTTTTTAACCTTCCACCTGATCGCTGATGATTCTGAAAGGACATTATCCCTGATCATTATTTTTGTATTGCGGATGTATCTGTCGATATTCTCCATCGGATACCTGGGGTTAAATGCCAGATCGCTTAACCCTGCAAGCCAGCCGGCCAGGAATTTTTCTCCGCTCTTCTTATCATTTATAGTGTTAAGGGTGATCAACAGATCGTTGAAGTGAGGCACGGGCCTCATCCCTTTTCCTGAAAACTGGCTTGCCAGGTCGATGATCCCGGCCATGTTATCCTTGCTGAACGCAGCGCTGTCCCAACTGGCCAGGAAGGTTCCCAGGTTACCTTTCTGTTCATCATTCAGGTTGGGTCCCATAAACGCTGTTAGCTCCTCCCTGAATTTCGCCGGATCGCCGGAGAATGTCGATTTCCCCTGGGAAAAAAGGATTGCGGGAAGAAGAGCCTGTAGAGCCAGGCACAAAACGGCCAGCTTTTTTAACATGACTAATTATTTATTGCCCCGTCTTAGCCGGGGAAAGTTTTAAAATGCCTCTGCAATGGCTGCGAAATCTTCCTTTTTGAGGGATGCGCCGCCAATAAGACCTCCGTCAACATCAGGCTTCGAAAAAAGCTCTGCCGCATTCGATGGCTTACAGCTGCCACCGTAAAGAATTGTCATCTCTTCGGCACACTCCCTGCCATATTTCTCTTTTACGAGTCCCCTGATATAATGATGCATCTCCTGAGCCTGTTCTGGTGTGGCAGTAAGGCCTGTCCCGATTGCCCATACCGGCTCATAGGCGATAACGATCATTTTCATCGATTCGGCCGGAAGGGTGAAAAGTCCCTCTTCAAGTTGCCTCTTGATAATAATCAGATGCCTTCCTTGCTCTCTCTCCTCCTTAACTTCGCCGCAGCAGAAGATCACTTTAAGACCGGTGTTTATTGCAAGCAGGGTTTTCTTATTCAGCAGCCTGTCATCTTCATGATAATAGCTTCTTCTTTCGGAATGACCTATTATCACATATTGTGCACCGGTGCTTTTTATCATGGTTGCAGATACTTCGCCTGTAAATGCGCCTGACGGCTCGGCAGCACAGTTTTGCGCGCCAAGTTCAACTTTACCGTTCTTAATGATTTCCGATACACCCTGAAGGTGAATGAATGGTGTGCATAGGATTACTTCAGCCTTCGGTGCCGGCTTTTCCCTGAAATACTGATCAACCGATCTGGCAAAATTAAGACCCTCCTGGAGGTTCATATTCATCTTCCAGTTCCCGGCAACTATTTTCTTTCTCATATAAAAGGAATTAAGATTTTAATTATTGTTGGTTTATAAATTCGCTTAGTTTCTTATTGTCAGGCATATTCGCCCATGACCATTTTGCAATGATCTTTCCTTTCCTGAGCAGGATATACCCGGGGTTTGACCTTACCATTGTCTTCAGTGTTGTCTCATCGGCAAAGCAAAATGCTATACCGTTGGAATATCTTTTCACTTCATCAGATCCGGAGGATGTAACCAGGTAAAAATCGATCATATTCCCCATACTGTAATAGCCATGACCGAATCCTGCATTAAGCATTCCAGGGTCTGCTTCCTTCAGCTTCTTCACGATCATAAGGAGAGTAAACTTATCCGATGAAAGGATCTGCTGAGTGATATCTTCATTATAAACGTTAGTAATTGAAAAATCATGTATCGGAGGCTGATAACCTTTATAGACCAGGACCGATTTCTGCCCGACGAATTTCCATGTTGAATCGTTTGCCGGGTAATTTGCGAGTGTAAATTCCTTTTTCTCGCCGTCCTTCTCATAAATGAAGGTTGTTTCATATCTGTCTCCCTGGCTTCCCTCGGGTATCTTCATCTTGTCAGGAATATAGGTTCCGGTTTTGTAAGGAAGGAAATCGATAACCGGCAGGTACCGCAGGTTATAAAAGATGAAAAGAATGAATAGAGTTGAAGTAATCGCAAGCTTAATCCATGATTTTATTTTTCCGGTTTCAGGCGCGATCTCGTTCCGGCTTATGAACAGGTAAATGGCCGGTATAAGTAAAATAATGTTTTTCAGAAAAGTTTGCCAGTTGGTAAGATGAATTGCATCGCCAAAACAGCCGCAGTCAGTCACCGGATTTTTAAGAGCCAGGAAAAATGTGAGAGGTGTGAAAACGAACATCAGCAGCAGAACAATTTTCAGCCCGGCTTTTTGTCTGATATTGAAAAACAATGCAAATCCGGCAATAAACTCAAGGGTACACAATAATATTGTCAGTGGAAGGCTGAACTCTTTCAGGAAGCCTAAATGGAAAGCCTGGAAGTAATCCTGTAATTTATAAACAGTCCCAAGCGGGTCGATTGCTTTTACGGTGCCTGAGAAGATAAATATAATCCCAATAAAATACCTGCATATATTCCTGATAATCTTCATTCTATATGAGTTTTCTATTTGTAATTTCTGCAATTATCAGTTCCGATATCTTTCCCGGGGGCAGTATATTCCCATCACTGTCGCTGCAATTAATAACGCAGAGCCGGTGGTCTTTCTCTGCCACTTTCAGGTACATTTCCCTTACGCTCCTCTGGAAATCGAGTGAGTTTTCATGGATATCCGGAGTTCCCTTAAGGTAATTCCGGTCGCTTCCCGTCCTTGAAGCAGAGAGCTTCCTTTCAGTAAAGGCAAACGGAACATCCAGGAATATATTGAGACCCGGTTCAGGAATACCGAAATGGGTAAATTCAAGGTCAAGGATCCATTTCATAAGGCTCTGCTGTTCAGACGGATCATGCAGTTTGGCGCACTGGTAGGCAAGATTGGAATAAGTGTACCTGTCGAGTAGGACTATCTTACCCTCATTCAGCCAGCCGTTTATAATAGAAGCTGCATCTTTCCTGTCGCCGGCATAAAGCATTGCAACAAGCCAGGGATTAACTTCATTCAGGGAACCGAATTCTCCCCTGAGGAATCTGGCAATTAATTCTCCGAAGAAGGGCGCGTCAGTACGCGGGAAGTGAAGAAATTCACAATCCCAGCCTTTTTGTGAAAAAAACTTATTCAGCAGTTTAATCTGGGTCGACTTCCCTGCGCCATCAACTCCTTCAACAACAAAAAGCTTCATCTCTGTATATTACTTCAGGTACAAATGTAATAAGCATGCGTCAAAGTTGAAAATGATTGGGTGTTTTTAATAAAATCACTACTTTCGGAAATTAAAGAAATGCGTTTGTCAGCAAAGCCTAAATATATTAATATCCGCGGAAAGTTGTTCGATCTGGAAGTTCCAAAAGTAATGGGTATTATCAACATTACTCCGGATTCATTTTATGAGGGTAGCAGGGTAAGCAGTGATGAAGATGTTGTGAGGTTAGCAGCAGAGATGATAAGTGAAGGTGCTGATATACTTGACGTAGGAGGCTATTCTTCGAGGCCTTATGCCGATGATGTAGCCCCTGAGGAAGAAAAGAAGAGAGTGCTGGGAGGTATTGACGTCATCAGCAGGAATTTCCCCGGAACGGTTATCTCGATCGATACTTTCAGGTCGGATATTGCCTATGAAGCCGTAACAAGTTGCGGGGCTCACATTATCAATGATATCTCGGGCGGAGAAGCTGACAATAAAATGTTCAGCCTGGTTAAGGAACTCAATGTTCCGTATATTATGATGCATATGAAGGGTACCCCGGGAACGATGCAGGAAAATCCCGTTTATGAGGATATTATTTCAGATATTCTTACATGGTTCGGGAGCAGGATCGTTAACCTTCAATCGGCGGGAGTCAAAGATATTATTCTGGACCCCGGAATTGGTTTCGGGAAGACTATAAATCATAACTTTGAGATATTGCGCCGGCTGGGCGATTTTGCCATTACGGGACTTCCAATTCTGGTCGGCGTTTCAAGAAAATCGATGATCTGCAAGACTCTTGGTATAACTCCTGATGAGGCTTTAAACGGAACATCCGTATTGAACAGCGTGGCCCTGATGGGAGGAGCAGATATTTTGCGCGTGCATGATGTGAAGGAGGCTAAGGAAGCTGTGAAGCTTGTAGAACGCTTAAAAATGACAATGGCAGAGGTTAATTGATCTGATATTAAACAGATGCTTGTTCCTATAACCATATTTGACATAATTGATATCGTACTTGTTGCATTCATCTTTTTCCAGCTTTACAGGATTATTAAGGGGACTGCAGCATTCAGCATATTCATTGCTGCGTTCTTTATTTATCTTTTCTGGCTGGTCGTAAAGGCCCTGAACATGCAACTGGTAAGTTCATTGCTTGGACAAGTGATCGGAGTGGGAGTTATAGCCCTTATAATCGTGTTTCAACAGGAGGTAAGGCGCTTTCTGCTTGTTTTAGGCAACAGGTATATAAAAAATAATAAATTTTCGTTTTCCAGATTCTTCAGGTCTTCACAGGAGGAACTGGGTGCGCCCGAAATAGCAAGTGAAATTGTCCGGGCTGTTCAGAATATGGCCTCAGCGAAAACAGGAGCTCTGATAGTTATCGGGAGGCAAAGCCGTCTCGATATGTTCACCGAGGGAGGCGAAATTCTTAAGGCACAGGTAAGTGCGGGACTTCTTGAAACAATTTTCTTTAAAAACACACCGCTTCACGATGGAGCAGTTCTCATAGAGGATGGACTTATACTTGCGGCCCGGTGTCCCCTGCCTGTTACTGATCGGGTATCGGTGCCTTCTCATTTTGGGATGAGGCACAGGGCGGCTATTGGAATGTCGGAACATACCAATGCTCTGGTGATTGTTGTATCGGAAGAGACAGGCATAATCTCAGTCGCCGATGCCGGTGAGGTAAGGAGCAATCTTTCACCTAATGAGCTGAAAAACATACTCCTTATGGAGAAGATATGGTAAGAATGGCCTGCTCAGGGTAATCAGTGAGCTGATATGAGATATAATTATATCCGGCCGGGATTATTAATTAATTTTATCTGTTAATCCTTATTTATAAATGGAAATCCAGCCTGGGCGAAGGATATTAATTACCGGTGGTACGTCAGGCCTTGGACTGGAGATTGTGAAGTTATTCCATAAAAAAGGGTTCTATGTCATTTGTACCGGACGTCAGCCGCAAGACTTTACAGGTTTTACAGGCAATTTCCGGTTTTTCAGGACCGACTTCAGCGACCTGGCAGAAACAGCAAAGATCTTTAAAAATATCTGCAGCGAAACAGAGCCTGATTTTGTTATTAATAATGCCGGTATTCTCAGCCCTCCCGGATTTACCCTGACCGGCGATGGTTTTGAATGCACTTTCCAGGTGAATTTTCTTGCTCACCTTCTTGTAAATGAGATAATTATCAGGAACAACACGGACAATCATCCTCTTAAGATAGGTGCAGTAACATCCCCTGTATATAAAATGGAAAATACTTTTCCTGACTGGCAATGCGACGTCCGGAGTTACAAGCCGCTTAAAGCATATTCAGATTCCAAGCTCTTCCTTGCTCTGATGTGCAGGTATCTCGAAGAAAAGTACACAAAAAAGAATCCGGCATGCTTCAGTATTGACCCGGGGGTTTTCAGTTCTTCAATATATCGTACCCAGGGAAGGTTCTTCAGGTTTCTTTACGGCATTGCTGCTCCGTTCATGAGAAATCCGGCAAAAGTGGCTGAATCAGTTTTTGAGATGATGGTTAATCAGGGTTTCTCAGACGGTAGAATATTCAGCATCAGGAAGAAGCCGGAATATATGCCGGTATATGATCAACGACTGATTGATGCTTTCTGGATCAGTATGAATGAAATGACAGAACAATACCTGAAAGCATAAAACATTAAATGCAGTGTATTTAAGGCGAAACTTTTTTTAACTTGGTGCTCCTGAAAAATGATTTCAGGACAGATGAATTTGGTTAAATGTAATAAATGAAAATATGAAAAACTTATTCTTAAAAATTATGGCAGTAACTACTTTTCTGGGTATTCTGAGTTTCAGAAGCTCAACAGACCCTGCAAAATGGAGCGCAAAGCAGGTTAACAAATGGTTCGATAAAGGAGAATGGCTGAATCACTTGCAGGTAAAGCCTGACCCTACAGTCAACCGCAGGGAATTTGCAATATTGTACTTCAAACACAAAGAGAGATGGGATAAAGCGTTTGCATTCCTGAAGGAAAATGATTTGAAAAAAATGGAATTGAAGCGCTATGACCTTGACGGCACGAACCTTTATGCTACAGTAAGTGAATATATGTCAAAGAATCCTGAAGATGTCAAATATGAAGAGCACAAAAAATATATCGACATTCAATATGTAGTAAGTGGCAATGAGCTGATCGGAATTTCACCTCTCTCACAGCAGAAGGATGTTCTTGATCAGTATAATGAAACAAAAGATGTTATGTTCGTGACTGTCCTCAAGGAGGTTTATTACAAGGCAACCCCCGATAAATTCTTCATTTTCTTTCCCGATGACATTCACAGGCCGGGACTCAAAGACGGTACAAGCATACCGGTACGCAAAGTTGTAGTCAAGGTGAAGGTGGATTAAGACGGCGCAGGGCACAGGGCACAGGGTTCAAGGTACAAGCAATCTTCCCCTTTGAAGTTGGAGAGGGGGATGTATAAATTGGTATAAAGCCGCAATGCCATATAAATGCTGCGAAGCCCCTATTCCCTGATCTTATAAATCAGTTCTCCACCATCGGTGATCTCTTTGTGTGTAAGGTAGTTCCTCGTGAATTTTCTGCCATTTATAATTGCTGATTCGATAGAGAAATTATTATCGTTTCTTCCTGTTGTTTTGATCTTAAACAGCTTATTGCCGGGAAGGTGTATTGTAACTTCATCAAATGCCGGGATAGTTGTGATATATTGACCTGTTGCCGGACAGACAGGATAGAAGCCGATCATAGAAAACACGAGCCATGCCGACATCTGCCCTGCATCTTCATTTCCGCTGAGGCCGCCGGGTCCTGTTCCGTATTCACCATTATTTATAGCGTGGGTCCAATAGCTGGTCCTCTCAGGGTTGCCTGCCATTGCGAACATGTAGGGAGCCTGCTGGTCGGTTTCGTTACCGTGCCAGTAGTACCCCTCATCAAAAAACTCATTCAGCTTTTTAAGAAAGGCCTCTTTCCCGCCCATCAGCTTAGCGAGGCCCTGAACATCCTGCGGGACATACCACGTATACTGGAAGGGAGTCCCTTCACAAATATAGCTGGCTCTCGCATTTGGCCTGAATGGTTCGTACCACCTTCCGTCTGCATAACGGCCCCTCATGTAACCTGTTCCGGTATCAAATACGTTCCTGTAATTCCCTGACCGTTTAATCAGAGTTTTGTAATCGTCCTTTCTTCCAATTGCTTTTGCTACCTGTGCAAGTGCATAATCGTCGGCAGCATATTCGAGGGTTCGGGATACCTGTTCGCGACGGTGAAAAGCATCCCAGACGCTATCTTCAAGCGGGATATATCCGAATTTAAGGTAGCTTCCCAGGGCCCTTCTTCCCTTGCCATCAAGATAATCCTTCCGTGGTGGAGTGTCAAATGCATTCTGCCGCATATACTTATATGCGGTTTCTATATCGAAGTCATCAATGCCCTTTATATATGCATCAGCGATCATTGTGCTTACATGGTCACCTATCATCGCAGCGGTATAGCTTCCCCAGGCCGGAAAGATTGGCATCCAGCCTCCCTGCTGAGCTTTAAGCACCAGCGATTTCACCATTGCGAGGGTTTTTTCAGGTTCAAGGATTGTCATTAACGGATGAAGACCCCTGAATGTATCCCACATTGAAAAATCATCATAATAATCAAAACCCTGTGTTTTATGAATAAGTGAATCCTCTGCAAATCCCTGGTAGCTTCCGTCGGCATCGCTTGCAATCCGCGGCAGCTGGTAACAGTGGTACAGGGCTGTATAGAATTTTACTTTATCTGCTTCATTTCCTCCTTTGACATCTATTTTTCCAAGAGCCTGGTTCCAGGCATCTTCGGACGATCTGCGCATTTCTTCAAAGCTGAGGTCCGGAGACTCTGCTATCAGGTTTTTCATGGCCTCCTCCTGGCTGGTGAATGATGTTCCGATAAATGCACAAACTGTTTTTTCATCCCCGAAAGAGAGAACCATGTTTTGTCTTCCCTGGCCATTATTCATTATGTTGTATTCCTTGTTAAAGAGGATTACGAACCATCCTCCGAATCCTGCTGATTCTCCTTTTCCCTGGTAGATGCGGTGAACGGGGTTATAGCCAATGATCAGGTTCTTATATTGACTGATAACACCCTGGTTCTCATCGCTGTTGGCTCTTATGTAGACGCAGTTGTACTTGTTGCCGGTGAAAGTGAAACGCATGATGCCAGCCCTTTCCGAACCTGCAAGCTCGGTCCTGACCCCGAAGTCATCAAGCAGAACACTATAATAGGCAGGTGTCGAAGTCTCATTATCATGGCTGTATGATGAAACCGGTGAATTTGTTACAGAGTCTGGTCGGTCGGTAGTAAAAGGCATGAGGGTAAGGCTTCCGTAATCCTGTGTGCAACTTCCGCTCATCCAGTGGCTTCCCCTGAATCCGGTAATGAATTTGTCGTTATAATAGTAAGGCGAAATGCACTTGGCCTCAGTTGTTCGTGTCTCGGGAGTCCACTGGGTCATTCCGAAAGGTCGTCCGACACTGGGAAATGTCTGGCCTTTCTCCTCAGAACCGGTATTGCTGTTGCGCAGGGCGCCGGGAGTGGTTGCAGGCGCTGTACCAATAAGCGGATCAACGTACTGCAGAGGAGACTGGGCAGAGGCGACTGTTGATGTTAAAAGAAAGAAAACCAGGTATTTGAAACGGGAAAACATAAACGAATAATGAATTAATAGATAGTTAAAATTAAGATTTATAGCATGTATAAATATGCAATTTAGTTAATAAAGTAAATTAATATTCTTTCAGTTTTCTAAATCAGGAAAACTCGCTATATTTGCGGCTCGTTTTCAATTCGGGGTGTAGCGCAGCCCGGTTAGCGCATCTGGTTTGGGACCAGAGGGTCGCAGGTTCGAATCCTGCCACCCCGACAAATGAAAAAGCCCGGCACGAAAGTGCCGGGCTTTTTCGTTTAGTTTCCACCCAACCAGGATCATGCAATAATCCTGCAAGAAAGACCGGAAATGAGCGCAGCGAGTCCGGGCTTTTTCGTTTAGTTTCCACCCAACCAGGATCATGCAATAATCGTGCCCCCCGACAATTGAAAATCAAAGGGTTAGAAATTTTCTAACCCTTTTTTATTTATCAGTTTGCATACGATTTGCATACGCTTCAAATCTAATTGATACTCTGAAATGATAACTGTTAATAAAAAAGCCCCCGGAGATGATTTCCGGGGGCTGGTAATAAGTTATTATTCAATATTGGATCAAAACCTTATTGTTATTCCCAATCCAATCGCCATTGAATTTTCTGACACAATATTAAACTTCTGCAAAGTAAGCTCAGCTTTAGCCTTTCTACTACCTCCGACTGCCCATAAAGGGATGCCAACTGCAATACAAGGAATGCCAACAAGACCACCAAGACATGTGACATAAAAAGCACCCAACAAGGCACCATGCGGGTCTTCAGGCGGGCCATTGCCCGGAGTATTCCACATAATTATTCCAATAATAAAGCCTGACGCAAATACACCGACACCACTTAATGTTAAAACTCTCCCTGTATTTCTCATTGCAACTGCTTTATCCTTGTAATGATTAAGCTGGCCAATATCTAATGTATCAAGATTAATTTTATTTTGTGCCATCAGGTTAAGTGCAAGTCCAAAAGCAAAAATAAATATAATGACTCTTTTCATTGGGGATCATATTATGTTTAACGTCTTCAGGGGAAAATCATTATCAAAGTTATACCTTGTTTAAGCCAAAGTCAATTTTATTTTAAACAAAAAGCCCCCGGGATGCGAGGGCTGTTAATCGTTGAATTGCGGAAAGATTCTACACCATACCTAATATTATTATCAAAATCGATGAAAGTAACATACACCAAGAGCTGGTATAAAGGAAAATCCTTCATAACCATTGAGATTAATTCCCCATCCTGCATCTATGCTAATTCCATCATTTTTGTTTAAATATAGATCTTTGCCAATTCGTAAATAAAGATATGGATATTTGCCTTCGTGAGCATAAAGATGATGATTCAAATCCCGAGTATAATTGAATCCAATCCTCCCATACCACGGACGCATATCTGAAAATTTAGATGAACCAGCAAAATGATAATAGATATCTCCTGCAAATGATAGCAGATTTCCCCAAAAAAACTGATCAGTTACATTATTTTGTTTATTTGGCAGCATATACCCAATACTCAATCCTATTTTTGCCTGATTAAGAACTCGATATTTTATACCAATATTTAATAAATCCGGGAATCCAATTCCAGCTGATATATTTACTTTTCCTTGTCCAAACATTCGTCCACCAGAACTGAATAATAAAGAAACTATTAACAGAATGCAGTATAATGTCTTCACTCTATTTTTCATTTTAATGTGGTTTTGGTAAATGAATAAAACTAAAATAACTGGATTTCAATTATATAAGATCAAAGTTATACCTTGTTTAAGCCAAAGTCAATTTTATTTTAACAAAAGCCCCCGGGTATTGATTCCCGATGGTTTATCTCTCACTGCACCCTTGCAGAGGGTTTGCATAAGGTATTTATTAATTTATAAAGTAATTATCTAAAGCACCTGAATGTTTTGATAAAATAATCAGATTCTAATTTGGCATACTTATCAACGTCTTTAAGATCAACATTAACTATAGTATTACCATCACCGGAAAACTGTATTCTAAGCAAGTCCATAGGATGACTTCTTAGAAACTTTCTTGTATCTATATCAAGAATACCATTCGAAGTAATGCTTTTACCACAAGGCGTTCCACCAATAAGATTAATTGTTAAAATGGTTTCACCGGATTTGATCAAGATTTTACTGTCTTTATTAAAACATAGGCTCTGTGAAGTGGAGGTTTTTATCCAAAGCATATAGGTAGTATCTTTTTTTTCGATATTTTCAGATATAGAAAATTTATAGTCGCCTATAATCTCACTATTTTGGGTAGCATTCGTACTGGCATTATAGCCCACTATTTCCCAGTTTGTAGTCTTAGCCGTTACCCCAGTAAAAGGATCAACTTCATTTTTTTGCCAATTACATGGGGTCGCTTCATTTATAATCTGACCTTTATTTTGTGTGGCTATTTGGACTTTAACTTGACCTTTTTTTTGCGGGGACACCTGACTTTTAACTTGACCTTTTTTTTGTGGAGTCACTTGATTTTTAACTTGACCTGTAATTCGCGCAGATATTAAAATAAAGCAGAATAATAAGATACTAACTGAAATTAGTTTTTTCATAATCTTAAGTATTTAGTCATTCAAAGTTACTAATTTCTCAAGAACAGGATTATTAAAACAAAAAGCCCTCAGAGCTGATTTCTGAGGACTTCGTTGTATAGATTAGAATTGATAATGTTATTTCAGCCGGACATATTTCTCAGTAGTGAATTTTTCTGGTAGTTTCCAATTTTCATCAGCTGGCTGTCTTTGAATAAGTGTATCGTTTCGGATTTCCCATAAAAACCTTTCTGATGTGCCAATATTGGATTTAGTTCTGGCATATATTCTTTTAGTTTGGAATCCTCCTCCGTCAAGTTTATAAGTTCCTGCCCCATAGTTATCCATGACCAATGTATCTAACTCCATATGACCTACAAAAGTATAGTATCCGTCATTCCAGGTTTTTATTTGCCCCCCCTTAACTTGAGCTGGGAAAGTTACGTCTCTGGAACTCCACGAAGCATAAACCATTTGCCAGGCACCCTCAATCGGTGATTTCTTTTCTTGTGTGCAACCCCCGATTATCAATGCGATAATTAGACTTAAAAAAATAGCTCTTTTCATATATACAGGTTTTAGTTATTAATTTAAAATCAGTCAGAGTTATTATCAAAGTTAGGCCTTGTTTAAGCCAAAGTCAAATTTATTTAGAGCAAAAAATCTTGGAGGAAATTTTGGGTTGTATCGTTATTTATTCGTCATGGATAAAAAACTTACAAAATTTATTATGTCCAAAGACCTATCTAAAGAATAACCATTATAAAATTTGGTTATGGCACGCCCGAAAATTTACATTGTTGAATATATACCGACAAGAACGGGATTGTTCTATATGATTTCACCTTCCAGGCCATGAATCCTAAAGAGGCAAGACTGAGTCCGGGTTTTTTCGTTTAGTGACCACCCAACCAGGATCATGCAATAATCCTGCAAAAAGACTATAAATGGGAGAAGTGAATGGAAAAGCTAATGACCCGGACCATAGTTGGCCGGAATAAATTTACAATCTCTATCCAGAATTAAGGGCTTGTTGTTTAGTTATGTATGTAAAGTGAAATCTGATTGGTTAAATGTTGTCAGATAGTCCGGCTTTTGTAAAAAAATATTAATTTAACTTTATTCCTTTTTTCTTTTTTCTTTAATTCCTTCCCTGGGTTTCAACTGGCACATGCAGGAACCAGACAACCTCTCTTCAATATTTGTTTTAAGCGGCAACCCGTCACGTTCCCAGTCAACAATCCCCCCCGCCATATTAGCAATTCTCTCAAATCCCTTATTTTTAAGAAAGACTACTGCTTCTTTACTTCTTAAACCAACAGTATCTGCAAAAATGAGATTTTTATCCGCTGGCAGTTTTGAATATTCATGCTCCAGTTTGCTTAATGGGAAAAACAGAATTTCAGGTACATCAAATTTTTTAAAATTATTCAGATAATCTTCCCTGACATCAACAATAACGGCTCCTTTACCGCAAAGCTCAAAAGATTCTTTGGGGGATAGATTTAATATTCCGCAACTCATAAAGCCGATATTTTCAAAAAGAGAATCCATCTAATTTAATTTGACACCTTTCATCTGCAATATCTTTACCAGATCTTCTTCGGGAAAGAACCCTACATGCCTGTAATATTCCTTGCCGGTTTCGTCAAGAAGTACTTGAGTAGGGATTGCTTCAATACCATATTTAACACCAAAAGACTTGCCTGCCTCTGTCCAAACATCATGAAATTCAACTTTTACCTCTTTGCCGTATTTCGCTTCAATTGACTTCATTACAAGTTGCATTTGCTGACAAGGAATGCATCTGACAGATCCCAGCTCGATGAAAGTTACCTTATAGTTCTTATCAATTGTTTGATTATCAGTGGCAGATTCCTTTGTGATTTTTTTCTTATCAACTGGATTTGAACTTTGACCACATGATGCTGCTAAAAAGAGGGTCATCAGAAGAAAAGTTATAGGTGCCTGTATTAATACTTTCATTTTATTTAGTTTAAGTTATTGTCAATAGTATTCTGAATTAATTTTTCAGCCTTCTCAAAAATGTCCGAAACAGGTTTCTGTTTTATCATCTTCCCAAGTTCTATTGCCTCACTTGCCTGTTCAACAGTGCAGCCTATTTCAAGGGCTTTTTTGAAATGATAATTAAGACATGAAAGGCATCCGCCCGCAATAGATGCTGATATACCTGCAAGCTCTATTGTTTTTGCATCCAGATGATTAAATTTTCCCATAATACTAAATCTTAATTATTTCTATATCTGATCCTTAACCGACCTGACAAGTAATAGAATACTTATTAAAATAAGATATTAAATAAATACCCCACAATCATTATTCCAACTCCCACAATTCCTATAAATGTGAATATCAAAGGAAGTTTTAATACTTTTCGCAGTATAATCATTTCAGGTAACGACAAACCAATTACCGCCATCATAAACGCCAGGGATGTTCCCAGCGCCGCTCCCTTTTCAATAAGTACTGAAACAATTGGGACTATCCCGGCTGCATTGGAATATAGCGGAATGCCTATTAATATTGATAACGGAACCGAATACCATGCAGATTTACCCATCAGTGCTGCCATAAAATCTTCCGGGACATACCCATGTGCCCCGGCTCCGACAGCAATACCCAAAGCTACATAAAGCCATACTTTTCCGACGATATCTCTGATTGCATCGTACCCAAGGCTTATCCTGCTGCCGAATTTCATTTTTCCTTCTTCGTCGCTATTTCCGCCCAGGTGTGTCTCATATACCCATGGCTCAACCCATTTTTCGAGCTTTAACAAACCAATTATCCAGCCGGCAATGATTGCTATAACCAAACCTGTTCCCACATATATCACTGCTACCTTCCACCCGAACATCCCGTACAGTAGAACCACCGCTACTTCATTGATCATAGGAGATGAGATAAGAAAAGAAAACGTGACTCCCAATGGAACACCAGCTTCTACAAATCCCAGGAATAAGGGGATTGCCGAACACGAACAGAACGGAGTAACAATTCCGAGCGCCGCTGCCATAACATTACCCGTAAATGTTTTCTTCCCTTCAAGTGCCTTCCGTGTACGCTCAGGTGTAAAATAGGTCCTGATAATACCCACGAGGAATATTATAAGAGTCAGCAGCATCATTACCTTTGGAAATTCAAAAACAAAGAAACGAAGAGCTTCAGTGAGATGCGCCCCTTTTGTCATTCCGAAAACTGTATCAATCAACCAATTGGTAACCGGTTGAAGGTTATGGTAAATAATATACCAGACAGGTAATAATACAATCGGTAACCAGATATTTGTTTTAATGTTTTTCATTTAATAAGAATTGATATTTCGTCATATTACGAAATATTTATGCAAATTTTTTATAAGTAAATCCTGATAATATAATAAACGCCAACAATAATGAAGACGACAGCAATGACTCTCCTGAACCATAGTTCAAATACTTTTATCTTATTGTAAAGACCTCCAATTCCAGATACAGTATAAGCCAGCACCCATGCTAAAATGATTACAGGTATCCCTGTTGCTATAGCAAATATGACTGGCAGATATAATCCGGATGCAGTTGATAAGGTTAAAGGAACAAGCATCCCAAAATACAATACTCCGCTGTAGGGGCAAAAAGCAAGAGCAAAAACTATCCCCAGTAATACTGCATCAATAAACCGCCACGACTTTCTCTTTTCCATCTTTTCCGAAAGTCTGCCAAGCCCTGGAAAATTTATCCTGATGATGTCGAGCATGAATATTCCGATTAACAATAAGAGCGGTCCGATGATTTTCTCACCATACCGCTGGAAGAACCCCGAGAATTTAAACTGGTCTGCACCAAAATAAATAATGAGTGGGATTAAAGTATATGTAATTGCTCTTCCAAGAGTATAAAACAATCCGTTAAAAAAGACCCGGTTGCGGTTTTCAATATCTCTGCTGATAAACCCGATGGCTGTAATGTTTGTAGCCAGCGGACAAGGACTGATAGCTGTCATAAGACCAAGAAGCAGTGCCGTAATCCATGGCATGGAACTGTTATCAAGTAGATTTGTAAGAAAATCCATTATAAAAATATTGGTTTAACTGGCGCAAAAAAGAGAATAGACTTTCTAGCAGACTATTATTTAATGAGAGGATCTATCTTCGATTTCATGACCTCAGTAAATTTTTGTGGCTGGGAAACAGCATATAGAAACCCTTCATTTGTAATATTGATCTTCTGGTCACCTTTTACAATCAGTAGAGTTTGACTGTTAACACCCAGTTTTTCACCAAGTGATTTCCCGGTTGCCTCTTCAAGATTTAAGGCAGTAAAACTAATCTTCCCGGTCTTTACCTGATCGGCATAAAGCATTTCAATATTTTTTCTGGCTTCTGCTTCCACTGCTTTGCAGGTTGCACAACGGACTGTCATGTGAAAGTAATAAACCTCAACATCTCCATTATTGGGAATTGCAGTTGCAGATTTCTGGTTTGTCTGTGCATTGCATGAAATATTAGCAAGAGCGATCAGTATGAAACTTATTGACAATAGTTTTCTCATGGGATTATTATTATCTGGTTAAAAATTGTTTAATCTCTTCAGAAGACGGAACGCGTCCTTTTACTACAACCTTGCCATCCACGACCAAAGCTGGAGTTGTCATTATATTGTATTTCATAATTTCAACTATGTCCTCAACCTTTGTGATGTGAGCATCTATCCTGTTATCCTTTACCACTTTGCGGGTAAGTTCTTCGAGGGTTTTGCATTTTGAACAACCTGTTCCCAATATTTTTATTTCCATAACATTATTATTTATTGTTTCCTGTTAAAAAAAGTACCAAGCAATTCTTTCGCTTCAGCCCACCCGGTCTTATTTATACAATATTTAATATAGGGAGGATTTATCTCACCCTGGATAAGTCCTGCTGCTTTAAGCTCGCTCAGATGCTGGGAGAGAGTCGATCTGGCAATCGGAAGTTCTTCTGCCATATCGCCGCTATAACAGCACTTATCAGTATTCTTTACCAGGAAATCCATTATAAACACTCTTACGGGATGTCCCAATGCTTTTGAGTACCGTGCAATCTTTTCCTGTTTATCAGTGAACACCTTTTCCTTTATCTCCATTTCATTTAGTATTTCGTCTAATTGCGAAACAAAAATATAAAAAATTCAATTCACCTAATAGAATTATATGCTTTTTATGGACTTTTTTAAGCTTTCATATTCTGTAGCCTTTGAGAGAACCAGGATGATGGAGTTATTGCAAATTTGGAAAATCAGACGAACTGAACACCTTTATTGATTTGACCTACAATATATTCAATTTATTTTATTCCTTTTTTAATTGACCACCCATCAGGATCATGCAATAATCCTGCAAAAAGACCGTAAATGAGCGAAGCGAATGAAGGGCTTTTTCTTTTGATTTCCTCCCATACAGGATCATGCAATAATCATTCCGCATTTCATCAGAAAAATCGAATGTAATTCGTGGAAAACGGTTTGGAATCCATAAATTATTTTATATTTAAAAGAATAGATAAAGTAAAAAACTCTTTAAATTATCAAAGAATTATAGTTAATTTTAAAATGAATATTAATAGTTTGTAATTTACATATTATCAATAGAATAATATCTTATTTTAATCCTAATCTAATGAAAAGGACAATTATTGCTTTTCTGTTTAACATTCTACTCATTAATGTTACGCTGGCTCAATGGCATGATTCAAATAACGGACTCTGCGGTGGATATATCAATGTGATTTATATTGATGCATCGACCAATACAGTTTATGCAGGAACCCCGGTCGGAGGAATTTTTATTTCAACGGATAATGGAAGCAGCTGGACACCAATCAATTCCGGTCTCCCACTGAAGAATATTACAGCAATTGCTAAAGATGGCAATAATCTTTATGTAAATGCATGGGGTGCTGGCCCCTATACTTCGATCAATAATGGTGCTTCCTGGTCTGCTGCCAATGGAGGACTGACAGGACAAGGCCTGAATATTATGAGTTTGACAATTACAGGAGGGAAATTATTTGCCGGTGCATACGGAGGTGGAGTCTTCTTGTCAACAAATAAAGGAACATCATGGTCTGCTGTTAACAACGGCTTGTCATGATATGCCTTTTGTGGAGTTTTTGTTGCCTCAACCGGCAATAATATTTTTGCAGGTACTGGCAATGGAATATTCCGGAGTATAAATGACGGGAGTTCGTGGAGTTCAGTTTGTACCGCTCTTGCAGGACATTATGTCTCTTCAATAGCTATCAGCGGTACTAATATTTTTGCGGGATCGGATAAGGGTGTCTATTTATCAGTGGACAATGGTACTACATGGACAGCAGTTAACAATGGATTCCTTAATCCGTATGTGTTTTCCCTTGCAGCAAGCGGCAACAATGTTTATGCCGGTATGAGGAATTCCGGTATATTTTTTTCGACAAATAGCGGAAGTTCATGGAATGCTGTTAATACAGGTCTGGCAGATGTAACCAATCCTAATAACATTGTAATAAACGGGAACGGTGTTTTTGCCGGAACAGAAGATGGGGTTTTCTTTTCAAACAATAATGGCAGCAGCTGGTCAGCTGCAAACTCAGGCATAATTAATTTAACAGTTCAGTTTGAAGCATATATGGAGGGTTACCTTCTGGCAGGTACTTCCGGAAATGGTATCCTGATCTCGACAAATAATGGAAACTCGTGGTCTATAGGCAAACCGACCTTGTCTGGGCAGGGATTGGATGTAAGTGCCGCTCTCGTAGTTGGCAGTAATATTTTTGCTGGAACCAGAGGTTCAGGAGTTTTCATGTCGGCAGACAAAGGGATTATCTGGACAGCAAAAAATAATGGTTTGAATCCGTTCTTAAATATCCTTTTGATGGAGGTAAATAATGACAATATATATATCGGGACACTTGGAGGAGGAGTGTTTAAGTCATCAGATAATGGAAGTAATTGGACAGCAATCAACAACGGGATTACCAGCTATACAGTAGTCGCAATTGCTTCTGAAGGCAATAAAATTTTTGCTGGAACCTTTGACGGCGGAGTTTTTCAGTCGACTGATTATGGAAGTTTGTGGTCACCGGTAAATAATGGATTGACTGGACTGGCACTGCATGTAACTTCGCTGGCGGTAAACGGCACCAAGATCATAGCCGGGACGAACAACGGAGTCTATATGTCGACCAATGACGGAACAGACTGGATTGCCAAAAATAGCGACCTGTCAGGCAATTCCCTCCTTATCAAGTCGATAGTGTTTTGCGGTGACAATATTGTCATAAGCACTTCCGGAGGTAATGTTTTCTCTTCTCCTGATGATGGAAATTCGTGGACTTCAATAAAATCAGGTTTACCGGGAAACGAGATTTTATCGCTGGCAATAAGCGGAAGTAACATCTTTGCAGGTACGGATGGCAATGGCATCTGGAGCCGGTTACTATCAGATATAGGCGGCTTGACCAGTATCAATAATGATGAAATGAGTGACATTACGGTTTATCCTAATCCTGTAAATAATGTTATGTTTATTAAAGGATTACCATATAACTCTATAATATCAATCTATGATTTCCAGGGTCAGAAGGTACTAAGTCAGCCTTTTATAGAAAATCAGTTGGATATCAGTCATCTGACCAATGGCATTTATATGATAAAACTTGAAAACAGAACTAGCGTATCTTTCAAAAAAATCATAAAAAAGTAAAATTTTATTGGGTATAATGCTGATGGAAATCCGTTGCTAGACTTATTCTCATTTATTTCCTGTATTAGCTGTCAGTATTTCTTTATTTGCCTGGTAAAGTCTCATACTCTCCAGAATTATCTCATAGGCTTTCTCCCTGTTCATGAATTGCTCCACGATGACGTTTTTATGTTCAAGCGTTTTATAGTCCTCGAAAAACCTCTTAAGCTCGACGAGGGTATGAGGCGGAAGCTCTGAAAGATCATTTATATAATTGACTGACATATCGTTTCTGGCAACCGATATTATTTTATCATCACGCTCATCACCATCGACCATTTCCATTGCACCAATCACTTTTGCCTCGACAATGCACATCGGAGAAACGTCAATTGAACATATGACAAGAATATCGAGCGGGTCATGATCGTCACAGTATGTCTGAGGTATGAAGCCATAGTTAGCCGGATAATGAACTGATGAAAACAATACTCTGTCGAGTCGCAACAGCCCTGTATCCTTATCCATTTCATATTTACCCTTCGATCCCTTTGGAATTTCGATTATGCTTTTCACATAAGCCGGCGCATCTTTTCCTGGTTCTATACCATGCCATGGATGGGTGAATGTTTTCATATTTTTAATTAATAAAAAGATGGGTAAGTTCTTGTTTTACCTCTATAAATTTACAAATTTCATTATAATATCGATAAGCCAGCCAGGATAAACGCCTAATATTAATATACTTATGGTAATCAGGCAAAGAGTGATATTACCAGTTAAAGAGATTGCTGGCAACTCAGTTTCATTAGCAGGTGAGAACATGGCGGTAATAACTCTGAGGTAATAGTACAAACCGATGACACTGTTTATAATCATCGAAATAATAAGTACCATAAGTCCTGCCTTCATCCCTTCAAAAATCAAATAGAATTTTGCAACGAATCCTGCCGTAAGAGGTATCCCCGCTAACGATAAAAGGGATAGCGTAAACACTATCGCAACCCATGGCCTTTTCCAGAAAAGTCCTTTGTAATCTTCTATTTTTTCTGCTTCATATTTGCAGGTTGAAAGCAGTGTTATTACTCCGAAAGCCCCGATTGTCGTAATAATATATGATATCAGATAAAAGACTGAAGCCTGTATGCCTTTATTTGTGCCTGTAAGCAGTATGATTATAAGATATCCCATGTTTGCAATGGAAGAATAAGCCAGCAGCCTTTTAATATTCTTTTGCCTGATCGCAAGCAGGTTGCCGATGAACATGGAAAGTATTGCTATACCCGATATTACAATTAATAAAGAACGGTTATCAAACCCCCTGATATTGAAAAAGAATCTTATAAGAACTGCCATAACAGCACCTTTAGAAACTGTGGCAATATATGCCGTAACAGGCGCGGGTGCCCCCTGGTAGACATCCGGGGTCCACATATGGAAAGGCACTAATGCGAGTTTAAAACCTATGCCAACCATTATCATTGCGAATCCGGAAATGACCAGGGGAGATAACTGACCACTCTCACCCAGGGCTGAAACTATTCCGTTAAATTGCATAGTGCCTAATGCAGTATAGATCAATGCCATACCAAACAATAAAAATGCTGAAGATACCGAAGCCAGGATAAGATATTTTATCCCTGCTTCAATTGAACTGTCTTTCGATCTCTGAAAGGCGATTAGTATGTAAAGGGAAATGCTAAGTGTTTCTATGCCAAGAAAGAATAGTATGAAATGATTAGCGACAGCTAATAATGATGCTCCAAGAGTTGAAGTAAAGAGAATTATATAATATTCTTCCCTGACCCCGTCAAGTTGTTTTATATAATCATAGGAAAGTAAAGTAACCAGCAATGCCGAGAAAATGATGATTCCCAGGAAAAACAGGCTGTAAATGTCAATGACGAATAAAGGTTCAATTGAATGTGGTATAGCAGGAACAATGAAGAATATTGATGCAAAAGCGGTCAGAAAAGACAAGATGGAAAAACCGTAAACAACTTTATAATTTCTTGTAACAGAAATCACAATCATAATCACAACAGGTGCGATGGCAATTATAATCAGAGGCGCTAAACTCAAAAAATCTGTTACGGTCATCTATTAATGCTTAAAATATAATTTTGATATCTGAAAAAATGATATGTTCTTCTCCGGGTTCTCATTTTTGCTGATGCCCTGATCCTGAAAACTCTTTTCTCTTTGTTCATCCAAAGTCTTTAACAGGGCAGGCCTGGCAATATTAAAGACAGGCTTGGGAAAGAGACCTAGCCCGACAATTACTATGACCAGCAAGGCGGTAACAATTTTTTCACGGACATTAAGATCATTTATATCCCAGTCATAATTTTTATTTCCAAGAAATACTTTTTGCACTATCCGGAGAGAATAAATTGTTGCTGCTATAAGCCCAAGGCACGCAAGGCATGACATTAATATGCTTGCTTTGAAGGCTCCGATAAGGATAAGGAGTTCTGCAATAAAGTTTCCTAATCCGGGTAACCCTAATGAAGCCATCGAGAAAATGAGTCCCATGGCGCCCATTACAGGAGCTTTTTCCCAGAGACCGCCCATCCTGTTCAAATCACGGGTATGAATTCGTTCATAAAGCTGGCCGACCAGTATAAACAGAGCGCCGGTGCTGATTCCGTGAGCAATCATCTGCATGACAACACCCTGGTATGCTATCTCGTTAAAGGAAAAAACTCCAAGGATCACAAAGCCCATGTGGCTTACACTTGTGTATGCAACAAGTCGTTTAAAATCGGTCTGTGCAAATGCCAGTTTGGCTCCGTACAAAATACCAATAACTCCAAGCAGCATTCCAATGGGTGCAAAAGTTACTGCAGCTGAAGGGAATAATGGGACAATGAATCGCAGCAATCCGTAAGCTCCGGTTTTTAAAAGCAATGCGGCCAGAATAAGACTTCCTGCTGTGGGAGCCTCAGTATGAGCATCAGGCAACCAGTTGTGCAACGGTACAACCGGAAGTTTAACCAGAAATGCTGCCAGGAATCCGGACATTATTATCAATCCTGTAGATTTGGACATTTTAGTACCTAGCAGCTGTATGTAATCGAATGTATATGAGCCGGTAGAGTGTCCGTGGACAAAATATAATGCAAGTATTGAGATAAACATTAACAGGCCGCTTGCCTGCGTATAAAGAAAGAATTTGTTGGAAGCTGCTGTCCTGTTTTCATGTCCCCATATGCCGATCAGAAAATACATTGGCACCAGCATAAGTTCCCAGAAGAAATAGAAAAGAAAGAGATCGAGCGAAAGAAATACACCAATAATACCTGCCAGTATCAGGAGCAGATTGAAATGAAAGAAGCCGACTTTTGAGTTAATCTCTTTCCACGAAATAATGACTGAAATGATCCCAAGAAAAAAAGTCAGAATGAGCAACAGTAAACTCAGCCCGTCGAGGGCAAGATGCATGCTTATGCCGAATTGAGGTATCCATTCAAGATTAATATCAACGATCCATTTATTGCCGGGTAAAACTGGTTGTGATACAATCGTAAGGATCAGGATAAGGTCTATACTCAGGGAAACAATAGAAATTATCCGGGACCATAACGGGCTCCATATTCCTGCAATCCACGCAAGAAATGCTCCTGTCAATAGAATAGCTATGAGATAAACCAATATCATTTAAAGATCAGATAAGTCAAAATCAATACAATGCCTATGGTAAACGACATTAAATACCATCTCAGTTTCCCGTTCTGAAGGAAGCTAAGCAATCTGTTGGCCAGAAGGGCCAGCTTTGAAATACCAATATTCAACCAGTCAAAAACATCATCCTTATCAATCTCAGAGAGCCATACCACAGGTTTAACGAAAAGTACATCGTATACCCTGTCAAATCCCCATCCTTTTTCAAAGAATTTATTAAGCCTGCTATGGTTGAACGATTCGGACAATGCTGGTCTTTTGAAGTAAATTAAATAGGCAAGATAAATTCCAGCGAGTGCGATTATGGCTGAAAGTGACTGGAACAGGATTTCAGAATGGCCGCTTTCCCTCACAACAGTAGCAGGTAAAGTATTGTCAACCAGATTTGAGAAAAGATGGATGTTGCCAATTGATCGCGGCAGCTCGATAAAACCTCCGAAAACCGATAAAACGGCAAGGATTATCAGAGGTATTGTCATCACTTTGCCTGGAAGGAAGGAAGGTTGGGTTTTGGCTTCACCAAAAAAAGTAATGAATATCATTCTGAAAGAATAAAGTGCAGTCAGAAAGGCGCCAGTGATTCCTGCTATCCATAATACAGTATTCCCGGTCTCTGATGAAAGGGAATACCATAATATCTGGTCCTTGCTGAAAAATCCTGCTGTTATAAGAGGAAGCGCAGAAAGAGAGGCAGCCCCGATAAGAAAGGTCATAAAAACCACCGGCATTTTCTTTCTCAGCCCGCCCATTTTAAATATATCGTGTTCTTCTTTCAACACTAATATTACCACCCCTGCTGCGAGGAAAAGGAGAGCTTTAAAGAATGCATGTATCATGAAATGAAAAATAGCAGCCGACCATGCACCGACGCCAAGAGCCAGGAACATATAGCCTATCTGACTTATAGTAGAGTACGCAAGAATCCTTTTCAGGTCGTGTTGTGCCAGTGCACTGAACCCGGCAATTAGTAGGGTCAGTGCTCCAATGATGGCTATTGCTGCCTGGACGACAGGAGCAAGGCTGAATAAAACATGGGTGCGGGCAATAAGATAGACTCCTGCTGTTACCATTGTTGCAGCATGAATCAATGCGCTGACGGGTGATGGTCCAGCCATAGCATCTGGTAACCACGTCTGCAAAGGCAGCTGGGCTGACTTGCCCAATGCCCCGCCAAGCAATAACGCCGCGGTTAAAACAGCGATAGAGGAACCTGCAACCCATTTTCCCGATGCCTGTTGCATCAGTTCGTTTATGTTGAACGTTCCGAAATTCAGAAACAAAATGAAGATGCCGATAATCATTGCCGTATCGCCAATGCGTGTGATAATGAAGGCTTTTCTTGCGGCATAGCCATTTGCAGGCTCCTTATACCAGAATCCGATCAGGAGGTAGCTGCATAGGCCGACACCCTCCCAACCAAGATACATCAGCAAAATATTATTCGCCAATACAAGTATCAGCATAGATCCGACAAAGAGATTCATATAGGCAAAGAATCTTGAGAATCCATCATCCTTTGCCATGAATTCTATCGAGTAAACATGTATCAGAAAACCAACGAAAGTAATGACGAAGCAGAAAACCAATGAAAGCGCATCGAGACTGAATGAAATATCTGCTTTCAGATTCCCCGCATTTATCCATTCCCACAAAACAACAGAATATGACCTGACCTGGGGTAATGATTTAATAAATCCTATTCCTGCAATTATTGTGAGCATGGCAACTATGCCGACAGAACCGGCTCCGATATATCCAACAGCTTTCCTTGGCAGCTTTGACCCGAAAAGAGCCAGCACCAGAAAGCCAAGCAGCGGTATAGCAGGTATGAGCGCTATATATATCGTCATCTGTTGTTAATTATAGTCTTTTAATTTATTGACCGAATCAGCATCGAGTGTTTTAAAATGATGATAAACCTGCAGCAATAGTGCCAGTCCGATCGCAACTTCAACTGCTGTAACTGCCAGTATAAAAATAAACATTACCTGCCCGTCGGGTTGTTTCCAATGGTTGGCTGCAATGACAAATACGAGCCCGGCACTGTTAAACATGATCTCGATAGACATGAGCATGTAGATCATGTTCCTTCGTACAAGCAATCCAATCAACCCGAGGAGAAAGAGTATCCCTGCAAATAATATCTGTATTTCAATTGGTACAGTCAGCATATCTTATTTTTTTTCCAGGAAACGATGAGTAACTTTTTTCTTCTGACTTCCTAAATGATAAGCTCCGATCACCCCTGCCATCAAAAGAATTGCTGCAATTTCGACAGCCAGCAGATAAGTGGAGAATAATGAAATACCTACCTGTTTGGGCAAGATCACCTGATCAACTGAAGGTGAAGCCGGTACATTTTTTAAAGCAAGGATAAAATCTACAAGTAGAATTGCAGCTAATATCGACGACACTATCCATTTACGCGGATTGGTCAGTTTGTTCCCATTTTTATTTTCAATTCCAACGTTAAGCATCATTGTGACGAAGATGAAAAGAACCATGATGGCACCGGCATAGATTATTACCTCCAGGGCCGCAATAAATGGTGCATTGAGCAAATAAAAGATCACAGAAACAGCTAAAAGGGACAGAATCAGGAAAAGCAGCGAATGGATGGCATTCTTTCCTGAAATGGCCATGATAGTTGAGATTATTGCGACCACAGCAGCTATATAGAAGAATATATTCATCTTTCTAAACTAAAATTAAGGCATTATTCCTTTAACATCAACAGGCATTTCTTCATTCTCACCCGTCCCTTTTCCTTTTACTCCCATATCCACACCAGCGTTCTTATAAAAGTTATAGCCCGGATATTTCCCTTCACCGCTGATGAGTAAATGTTTCTTCTCATAAACCATGTTCTGCCTGTCATATTCTGCCATTTCAAAATCCGGAATCAGCTGAATGGCATAAGTAGGGCAGGCTTCTTCACAAAATCCACAAAAGATACATCTCGAAAAATTGATCCTGAAAAATTCAGGATATCTTCTGCCTGATTCATCCTCTGCAGCCTGAAGTGATATACAATCAACAGGACAAGCAGCAGCACAGAGATAACAGGCAACGCACCTTTCATTCTTATCAGCATCCCTTGTCAGGACAATCCTTCCCCTGTAACGAGGTGCCAGGTATGGCTTTACTTCAGGATATTCCACTGTTTCTGTCTTGTGAAAGATGTGAAGGAAAGTCAACCATATACTTCGAAGGATACTGAACATACCAGTCTGTTTTTATTTTTTCAATTTCATTTTAAAAATATAAGAACTGCTCCGGTAACAATGAGATTAATCAATGCCAAAGGGAATAATACTTTCCATCCGAGTTTCATTAACTGGTCATATCTGGGTCGGGGCAGGGAAGCCCTGAGAAGAATAAAAAGACCAATAAAAAAGAATGTTTTTAACAAGAACCAGAAAACCGGAGGAAGAAATGAAGGTCCCAGCCACCCACCGAAAAAGAGTGTCGCAATTATTGCAGATATCAGTGTAATTCCGAGATATTCTCCAACGAAAAACATACCAAATTTAAATCCGGAATATTCCGAATGATAGCCCGCAATAAGCTCACCTTCAGCTTCAGGGATGTCGAAGGGGAGCCTGTGTGTCTCAGCTATCCCTGCAATGAAGAAGACCACGAAACCGAAGAACTGAGGTATGATAAACCAGCCGCCTTTCTGGGCTTCCACTATAGTGCAAAAGCTGAAACTGTCGGCCATCATCACTACTCCCATAAGGGACAATCCCATAAATACTTCATATGTGAGCATTTGAGCAGAAGCTCTCATAGCACCAATTAATGCGTACTTGTTATTGGATGCCCAGCCTCCCAGTACAATGCTGTAAACACCCAATGACGAGTTTCCGAGGAAGAATAAAATTCCGATGTTTGAGTCAAAAACATAAAAATTTGGTCCAAAAGGCAATACGGCAAAAGTCAGGAGTATCGTTATCATAAGTATGCCCGGAGCCATAATAAATACGGGCTTATCTGAAAATGGAGGCACCCAGTCTTCCTTGAATAATAATTTCACTGTGTCTGCAATTACCTGGGCAACACCAAACGGACCTACACGGTTTGGACCGAGCCTGTCCTGCCATAATGCAAGAAGCCTTCGCTCAACCCATATCAGTCCGGCTGCTATGGATAAGGCTATTAAAAGTACACCCGCTATGATAAGTAAAATTTTCATAAACAGATAGTTACAGTTTAAATATTTTTCCGTGACAAGGCATATCAATAAATTGCATACCGGGTAAATTTACTGACAGGCCGGTTATTCCATGTCTAAGACTGTTTTCAATTTTAACTTTTATTTTTAAGTTTTGTCCTGGCATTTCAAGCCGGATCGGTTCGCCATCCTTAATATTGAATATCTCTGCATCTTTCTGATTAAGAATTAGAAATGGCTCCTGTATTCTTTGTGCTATTGCAGAGCTTGACGAACTTAGCTCCTCACTTCCAAAAATCTGATAAACAGGAATTACCAGCCAGTCATCATTTTGATGTTCAAATGGCTGAGGGTTAATTTCGAAATAAGAATTCTTGTTTACATTACCAGGTTCAATCAGTCTTATTCCCGGATCGCCTCCCTTCATGGAACCGTTGGGTTCATCCAGATAATTGTATAGTGCCTGGACAGAATTCCATCCCGGAGTCCAGTAGAAAGGAACAAGAGAGGAGGGAGGCGATTCCTGGAGGCCTTCCATACTGAATGCTAACGGAGAATCAGGATCACCCGAGACCCTGGTCTCGCTTACTGCTAAATGAGCATTCATCGCTGTCCGGCCACTGTAACGCATGGTCTGCCTCGGTATTTTTGCATTCAGCATCCGGAAATCAGAATCAGGCATATATTCCCGTATCTTTGAAAATACCGGCAATTCATTGACTAAGGAGGAAATAATATCATCAAAACGGGTCCATGAGGCTACCTGGTTTTTATCCCTGATCTTAATAAGCTCGCTTATCCATCGCCAGCTTTCTTTTACCTGATCTTTAATTATGATAGCTTTATAAAATCGTTGCGCACGACCTTCATTATTTACTAGCGTTCCTTCCGATTCAGCAAATGTTGCAGCCGGTAATAAAATATCTGCGTGCAGTGAGGTTTGATTCTCAAGAAGGTCCAGGACAATGATCTGTCTGCAACTTTCAAAAAGATGATCCACAGACTCTTTCGTCGCCCTCCTGTATAAATCATTTTCGAGGATAACGAGGGTGTCTATTTTTTCATCAATCCCTAACGAAACAGCATCATCAAGCGGTTTGCCAGGGATAAATGCCAGCCCCATACTGTTGCATTCAGGCAGGACTACAGTAAACATAACTTTCTTACCGGTCGACAATAGCGCAGTTGCGATATTCATACCTGCATGCAAAATATCCTCATCGCCACTCGTTATACCCGAAATGATCAGAGGGTTCTTCGCTCCCTTTAACGAAGCAGCTATTTTTTCGGCAAAATTCTTATGTTCTTTAGGAATCTTTTTTGGAACCGGCGCTTTTTCATTCAGCGATGATGCTACAGCAGATCCCACGATTGCAATTTCTTCATACGAGCCTCGGAATGAAGTTTCTGCAATTTCATCAAGGCTGTCATTAAACGGTGTTACAATATATATCGGGCTTCTTGCTTCCTGTGCCAGTTCCCTGACGGGAGCGTCATTCCAAAGGGGAATACCTTTCTTATCAGCTTCTTCCTTTGGCTTATTTCGGGCGGCCTGTCTTAAAGCCAGCGCGATCATCGGAGCCGTATTTGTCAGATCCTCGCCGAGAATGATAACAGCATCGGCCTTTTCTATTTGCTTTAGTGAAGGAGTATGAACGCCACTATTCTGTAAATAGTCCAGAACTGTTTTGGTCAGGTGCTGTTCCTTTCTTGAAATGCCATGATAAAAGTTCTCCTTCCCGGCAAGAACTGATAAAGCATAATTCGATTCGATCGATGCTCTCGGAGAACCTATACCGACGATTTTATTATTCTTTGAAAGTGCTTTTTCAAGGAGAGCCATGACCTTCTCATTGTCAGCTTTTTCCTGAATGACATTTTTTTCAGGCCGCATCTTGATTTTTCTTATCCGTTTCCCGTCATTTACAAATTCATAACCAAAGCGGCCCCGGTCACAGATAAAATATCCGTTTACTGCACCGTTATACCGGTTCATAATGCGTCTCAATGATCCATACCGTTCGCTGGTAATAGTATTGCATCCGACACTGCAATGAACACATACTGAAGGCGAATTTGACAGATCCCATTTACGGGTGAAATGTTTATTCAGGGTCTTGTCAGTAAAAACGCCGGTAGGACATACCTCAACAAGATTACCGCTGAATTCATTTTCAAGGGTACCATCTTCATGCCGTCCGAAATAAACATTATTATGAGAAGCGAAAACATTTAAATCCTTTCCTCCGGCATAATCCCTGTAGAACCTTACACACCTGTAGCATTGAATGCAGCGGTTCATTTCATGCTTAATGAATGGTCCCAGGTCCTGGTTATTATAAGTTCTTTTCTTGAAATCAAACCTCCTGTAATTATGGCCTGTCATCACAGTCATATCCTGTAAATGACATTCACCTCCTTCGTCGCAAACCGGACAATCATGGGGATGATTGGTCATAAGGCTTTCAATAACGGCAGAACGGAACGCTTTAGCATCAGGATCTTCAATAGAAACAATCAGCCCTTCGGTAACAGGTTCCATGCAGGACATTACTATACGGCCCCTGGTGTCATCCTGATCCTTGAATTTTTTAACAGCACAAAGCCGGCAGGCACCTACAGAACCAAGAGCCGGATGAAAACAGAAATGAGGAATATCCAACCCAAGCGCAAGGCAGGTTTCCAGAAGATTCTTCTTCGGTGTAACTTCATAATATTTCCCGTCTATCCGGATCTTAGTCATCGCTACCTCCAGGGACATTTTTTTTCATCAATATGCCTTACAAAATCATCATAAAAATAATTCAGACCACTTTGTAAAGGTTCTGCAGCCCCGGGAGCATGAGCACAGAATGTATTCCCGGGACCCAGGTATTTTGTATGAAACTTCAGTATATTAAGATATTCCATCTTGCCCGTTCCTTCCTCGATTGAAGCGAGTATCTTTTCAACCCAGGGAAGCCCTTCACGGCATGGTGTACACCATCCGCAGCTCTCAAGTGCAAAGAATTTTTCGATGTTATGGATAAATGACACAGGACATGTCTTATCATCGAGAATAATCATAGTTCCTGTTCCCATCCTGCTTCCGGCAGCAGCCACAGTCGAAAAATCCAATTTTATATCGAGGTGTTTTTCTGTCAGAAAGTCGGTAGATGCTCCACCTGGTAATGCACCTCTGAACCTGTATCCGTCAGCCATTCCGCCTGCATGTTCTTCGAGCAATTCACGAACGGTTATTCCGAGTGGTAATTCCCATATACCGGGCTTTTTCACTCTGCCGCTTACTCCGTATAGTTTTGTTCCGCCCGTCCCGGTCAGGCTTAAACTCTTAAACCATTCGGCTCCATTTTCGACAATATGCGGTATCCACGAAAGAGTCTCTACATTGTTTACAACAGTCGGTTTGCCAAATAAGCCGCTGATTGCAGGGAATGGCGGCTTGGTGCGTGGTATTCCCCTTTTCCCTTCAAGTGAATTAAGCAATGCTGTTTCTTCTCCGCAGATATACCTTCCGGCACTTGAATGAATATATAAATCAAGATCAAAACCTGAACCCATAATATTCTTCCCAAGATAACCTGCTTCATAAGCTTCTCTTATAGCTTTGCGGAGTTCAGCTTCAGCTTTCTTATAAGCCCAGCGAATAAAAATATAAGCTTTTTCAGCCTGAATCGCGTATGCTGTGATTATCATTCCTGCTATAAGCTGGTGCGGATTGCCTTCCAGTAAATACCGGTCCTTAAAAGTACCTGGTTCCATTTCATCTGCATTGCAAACCAGGTATTTAGGCTTAGCGTTTTCATCATCCATCGGAACAAGGCTCCATTTAACACCAGTAGGAAAACCGGCGCCACCTCTTCCGAGAAGGTTAGATGCCTTGACCAGACTGGTCACTTCGGTGGGTTTCATTTCCTTGAAAGCCTTATGCAAGCCGTTATAACCACCAACCTGAAGGTAATCTTTCAGATTAAGCGGGGGAGAGCCCGGTTTGATATGTTTTGTAAGTGGTCTTTCCATCCAGGGGTTAATTATAACTGGCAAGCAATTCTTCGATTTTTCCGACAGTCAGGTTATTGTAATGATCATTGTTAATCATTATAGCAGGCGCATGATCGCAGTCACCAAGACATGAGATCGGAAGCAGTGTAAAGCGTCCGTCAGATGTGGTTTCTCCGAACTCTATCCCAAGTTTCTTTGATAAATACTCATAAATGGACTTGTATCCCATAATCATGCAACTAACACTGTCACAGATAAGTATTACGTTTCTGCCCACCGGCTTACGATAAATACGGCTATAAAATGTTGCGACTCCGTCCACCTCCTCATTTGATATTCCCAGTATTTGTGCAATGTCCCTCACTGACTCATCAGACACCCATCGGCGGTGATGCTGTACTATTTTTAAAGCATCGATACATGCCACTGCCGGGTATGGATATTGTTTAACCTCTTCCAGTATCTCCTTTTTTTCTTCTTCAGTAAGCATTGCAGTTATATACTTATATCTGTTTCAATTAGTTATCTGTCAAGATCAGCTAGTACAAAATCCATCGCACCCAGAATAGCAAGCAAATCAGGGATCGTGTATCCCTTGCTGATAAATGGCAGCATCTGCATGTGAGGGAAAGAAGGAGTTCTTATCCGTGACCTGTAAGATGAAGTGCTTCCATCGCTTATCAGGTAATAGCCATTACTCCCTTTCGCTGCCTCAATCGGCACCATTGCCTCTCCAGCAGGAATTACCGGACCCCACGAAACGCCAACAAAATGAGTAATGAGGGTTTCAATATCTGTCATGGTTTTATCTTTCCTTGGAGGTATTGCAAGAGGGTTATCGGATTTAAAATGCCCGGCAGGCATATTGTCAATACACTGCTGAATGATCCTCAGGCTTTGACGCATTTCTTGCATACGCACCTGTGCCCGGTCATAGCAGTCACCATTCTTACCCAGCGGGACATCAAACTCGAACTTTTCAATACCGGAGTATGGCCTTTTTTTACGGTAATCCCAGTCAAAACCGGTAGCCCTGAGACCGGACCCTGTAATTCCCCATTCAATAGCTTCTTCTGTTGTATAAACACCTATTCCGACAGTTCTTGCCTTGAATATCGCGTTTTTAATGACAATATTATCATATTCTTTCAGGCGTTTAGGGAAGTAATCGACAAAACCCTGCATGAGCTTTTCCCACCCGTCAGGCAAGTCATGAGCGACTCCACCTATCCTGAACCATGCAGGATGCATGCGGGCACCAGTAATGGCTGACACAATATCAAAGATCCGTTCCCTGTCATTAAAAGCATAAAAGACAGGTGACATCTGGCCCATGTCCTGTGCAAATGTTCCCAGCCAGACTAAATGACTTGCAATACGGAAAAGCTCACTCATCATTATACGTATCACGCTGGCCCTGTCGGGAACATCAATACCTGCCAATTTTTCAACTGAGAGCAGGTAAGCCAGGTTATTCATAACACCGCCCAGATAATCGATACGGTCAGTATATGGAATGAAAGTATGCCACGATTGTCTTTCTCCCATTTTTTCTGCCCCCCGGTGATGGAACCCGATCTCCGGTATAATATTTATAATATCTTCGCCATGCAGCTGAACAATAAGCCTTAAAAGACCATGGGTACCCGGGTGCTGTGGTCCGATATTCAGAAACATGAAATCGCTGTCTTCACTCTTTGTATCTAACCCGTATTCTTCAGGATTAAACTTTAAATCGGCATCTTCCACATCCCTTATCTGTTCGGTCAAAACAAAAGGATCAAGTTCAGTAGCTCTGGCCGGATGTTCTTTTCTCAGGGGATTACCATGCCATGTCTTAGGCATCAGTATTCTTGTCAGCCTCGGATGACCAATGAAGCTGACCCCGAACATATCGAACACCTCGCGCTCATACCAGTTGGCCGATTCCCAGATACCTGTTATGCTTGGGATCGAGAGATCATTTTCCCTGAGAGGCACTTTTATGCGGATATCTTCATTTCTTTCGAAAGAGGTAAGATGGTACACTATGGTGAAATCGCTTTCGGGCTGATCGGTGCGGTTTATTCTTGTCCTTTCATCAATTCCGGTAAGATCATATAACATCCTGAATGGCAGCGAGATTTCGTTTTTCAGATATTTTAATAATGGGATCAGGTTCTCCTTTTTTGTCCAGATGGAAGTAGTCCCGTCTTTTGTAAATTGTTGATATAAAATAGCCTGATCACCTAATTTGGAAACCAGCTCAGCAATTACATTAGGATTGTTACTACTCATAAATATGGAACCTCAAAAAGTGTTGTTACACTTCATTCATTGGGCGGATGATACCCATTTTACTTCTCTCTTCCTGTTTAATATCTCTCATGCTGATCTTTTCTGCCTTATGAATTCCCTGGGGCCCTATGACCCAGCTTAACGGCCGTTCTTCCTTCCCTATTGAATCACGAAGCAGCAGCAATCCCTCGAGAAATGCATCAGGACGCGGAGGGCAGCCGGAAACGTAAACATCGACCGGCAATATTTTATCGACACCCTGAACCACACTGTATATATCATACATTCCGCCGGAGTTAGCACACGAACCCATTGAGATAACCCACCTGGGTTCCATCATCTGTTCATATAACCTTTTAATTATGGGAGCCATCTTGAGAAAGACTGTGCCAGCGATAACCATCATATCAGCTTCACGGGGAGTACCCCGGATCACCTCACCACCGAAACGCGCTATATCGTATCGGCTTGTAAGAGAAGTGGCCATCTCTACAAAACAGCATGAGAGACCAAAACCAAACGGCCAGATAGAGTTTTTTCTTCCCCATGAGATCATTTCATCAAGCTTTCCGAATAATACAGATTTATAAATGGCATCATCGGATAATTCTTTCTCCGGACCGGTATCTCTTAAACCGGTTTTTATTATGGAAGATTTCATTTAGGTCCTGGTTTATATTTCAGTATTTTTCTGCCGTCCGGACCAAAATCAAGAGCCCCAATACTCAGTTCATAGATTAACAGGACAATCAATAAGCCGATAAAGACTAAAATTCCAATGTACCCCGGAAGTCCAAGCTCGCGGAACGAAACGGCCCAGAGCATTATGAATGCTGCATCCAGGTCGAAAATGACGAAGAACATGGCTATAATATAAAAACCTGAGGAAAATCGCAACCGGGCATCACCAGTCGGAGGAATGCCTGATTCATAAGGTTCATCAGTGGTTTTTTCTTTGTGTCTTTCGCCAAGGATATAGGAAAGCCCGATCATAATACCAATTAGCAGTAAAACCGCAGAAGCATAAATAATAAAAGGCCAGAATTTTATTGCTTGTATGATCGGCATTATTACTACAGTATAATAAGGAAAATATTGAAGTAATACTTATCGTTTAAAGATAGTTTTTAAAACTAAAAATCACAAAACTGGCCTGCATTTAGTTATAAACAACTTAAGAATGAAAAAGTATTTTTGTTTTAACAGTTTGCTTTGGCTAATGGCAATAATTGTCATGTTTGAAAACATGAAGATAGCTTCCGGGCAGATCGGGAAAGAACAAATACCTCCAATACCTGAAAGCGCTTCATAGATTAAATATTTTGCTTTGAATTGCTAATTAACCACAACAGTCGCAGTCATTGTTGGATGAATTGCGCAGTAATACGAAAAAGTCCCGGCTGTATTAAAAGTAAAGCTATGAGTCCCATTACTACCAATAATTCCACTATCGAATGCCCCTGAATTACTTGTAACTGTATGGCTAACAGCATCTTTGTTTGTCCATGTGATTGTAGTGCCTATTGCAACTGTAATTGTAGATGGGTTGAATGCCATGCCTTGAATCCAGACTTCATTTGTTCCGGGTCCGCCGGAACCTCCATTATTCCCTGTACCATTTCCCGTTCCGTACATAGTATTCATCGTTTTTGTACAACTAATCGAAATGCTAAGAATTGCAAAAAGGGCAACTACTCCTATAGACAACCTACTTTGGGAAACGATTAATTTTTTCATGATTTTAATTTTGTTATGTTTAATTAGACTAATTAAACATAATATAATGTAAAATGTTCAAACATATAAATATATCTTAATTATGATCTATTGAGAAAAGGGGAACCTTGTGATAGTGCAAAGATCTGGCAAACAGAAGTAATCTTATTTACCTGTATTGTCCTTGTCAGCTATTTGGTTTTATTTACCAAATAGATAACATAACCGGTTCTACTAATAATAATATGATACATTCAGCGATTTTACCTCACTGAGAGGCATTATTCCCTGGTATCGGTATAAGCCAAATGTGAATTTTACTGAACGCCCTTTGTATGAACTGCTGATTGGATAATAATCCGGCAAAAAAGAAGTGATAGCAGCACTCCCGTAAGTGTAATTTGAATATGAATAGTCTACCCACGTTGTACAGTCAGAGCTCATATAAAATTGTGTATTTGCAGGGGACTTGTAGAACAGCATACCAGGGTTTTTTAAAGTCCCGGTCAACCTGTGAATCAAAGTTACCTGGGGATCATCGGCATCAGCAGGAATAGGACAGCAATATGCGGGCCGAAAATACTTATTTGAATTTGACGGATTTGTGACATCAGCAGTAAGAACATATGCTGTCCCGTTAAATGGTGCTGATAAATCCGATGTCTTAAATTCCCAGCCATTTTGCAATACGTCAATCTGCCTTTCTATTTTAATTCTGACATTATTCTTTAAATCATTGCCGGCAACATCGACATCTTTCGTTAGCGCTTGGCAATTATTCGGATTGGATTCATTTGAAAATTTGAAAGACCTTATCCCCTGAGGAACAGAGTTTATCTGGTAGTTGCCATTGATATCCGTAATATCAGTTAAGCTTGACAGAGTTTTGTCGTCGTTTAACATAATAACCCTGATGCCGCTGAGCGGAATACTATCAATTGTTTTTACGCTGCCATAGATTTTCTTAGTCTCTGTCCCGCTGGTCATTGAAAATGTGAAGGCATTATTCTCACTTGAAATATCTTCAGTTTTTATATAATTGTCAAATCCGGATTTGCTGGCATCTATTGTGTTAGATCCGGCTGCAATATGGAAAAGAATAAAAGTTCCATCATTACCGGTTATTGTTGCGAATGGCCCCATTTTAATATTAACGCCGGGTATTGGAATTGAAGTACCGGTATAAAGTACTTTCCCGATCACAATTATTCCCATTATTATGGGTATTTCCTTATCAAGTGAAGTGGTTTCTTTCCCGTCAGTAACTGTCAACGTGATTTTTGCGTTACTGTTAGTCTGGCAGGTCGGAGATATCACCCATTCAGTAGAAGAATTATCTGGATCTGAAATAGTCCCGTAAGACGAGGTCCAGGTATAAGTAAGCTGATCGCCCTGAGGATCAGTAACTGAACTGGTTACTGATACCTTTGTACCAGCCGTCACCTGGCTTGCATCTAAATCTATTGAATGGATTACAGGGCGTTGTTCATCAGAGGTTGATGTTTTATTACAACTTAAAAGAAATGTTGGAAGAATTAATAAACAGATAAGATTTTTTGAGGCTTTCATAATAACTCGTTAAGTCGGAATAGGTATTTATTCTTTCAATAAATTTGTCTGTCAATCTTGTATTTCAATCGCTTGTCCAATAAATTTTGGCAAAGCAAATTTAAAAATAATATTTATCTATTGTTCTTAATATATACGATCTGTCCATTTTGCCCCCGAATGCTTGATATTATTGAATAATTCTTTAAATTTATATGTCATTTTTCATTGTCTGGCCTTTAAAACTAAGAATATGAAGTTTCCCACGATAAAATCATTTAGCATTTTTCTGATTCTGTTTCTAACTTTGAGCAGCAGTGTTTATAGCCAGTACAGGAAAGGGTATGTAATAGATAACAAAAATGATACAGCTTCAGGCTATATCGATTTTGAGGGTTCACTTACAAATTCAGGGCGTTGTAAATTTATCCATATGCCCGACAGCACGGAACATACTTACTACCCCGGAGAAATCAAGGCATTTCGCTTTATCGACAGTAAATATTTCACCAGTTCTGAAATTCCCGTGAACGGAGAGACAAAGAAGGTATTCCTGGAATGGCTGATTAAAGGAAGGGCCAGCATCCTTACCTATACCACGGCAAAGATGAAATCGAGGTATTTCATTAAGCTTGAGAATGATTCTTTGTACGAACTAATCAATACCACTTCCACTATATCAAGGGTAAATCCAAAGGATGTGGTTTCTAAATATGAGACGACCTACGAGCACGAGAGAAAAGAATATGTCGGCGCCCTGCTTAATTATTTTAAGGATTGCCCATCAATTTCTCACGATATAGAGAATACTTCTTTGAGCAGCAAGCCATTGATTAAGATTGCCAAAGAATATCATGAGAGAACCTGCAAGACTGAGGATTGTATAATATTTGAAGATAATCACCGGGCCAGCGGATTTGAGGTTGGAGTTTCTGTAAGTCAATTATTTTCACAGTTCAGGGCGAACAATGGGATTCCTGAGAAAGCGCCTCTTACCGGATCACCCGGATTCGGGATTAGCATCAATATTTCAAACCTGCCGCTTGTTTCTTCTAAATTTTCATTCAGTACGGGAGTATCATTCTATAGTCTGACCTACAGATATGATACGATTTATATTTATACAGAGAACAGATTATGCAGTTTAAAATATTTAAGAATCCCCTGGCAGATTAATTATAAATTCTCATACCATAGGTTTTCTCCTTATATTGCGCTGGGCGTAACGACAAATCTGAGGTTCGACTATAAATCTTATAATCCCGACCTTGTCAATATGATTACTAAGGTATATAGCTATAATGAGGGTATGTCCGACTTTCAGGCAGGTTTGGATGCCGGGCTGGGATTCAGGTATTCAATATCGCCAAAAACATCAGTCAATATAAAGTTCGACTATGAGCATGCTTTCAAATTCTATGGCCATTTTAATGCAGACAAGTCATACACCAATATGTTGTAATCCAGGCTTCTTTGTTTTACAAGCTGAAATAGCACTCTCAATTGATAATTATTTATAATCTTTGATAAAATCTATTTAACCATTATTATGAAAACAAGAAATCATCTTTTCGTAAGATCACTTCTGTCATTAATTGTCGTATTTACACTCATATCTGTAACGGCTTTCTCACAGAATAATCCTTCAGCCAGCAAACCCGGTAAACTGGTTTATAATTATCCTTTAAACACTCCGGTCAGGTACAAGTCTACTACCAAAGTGGTCCAGGATATGGACATTAACGGACAATCGATGCAAACAAATGTCATTTCCTATATCGGACTGACCCTGAAATCGGCGGGCCCTTCCGGAAGCAATTTTAAGATTACAGTCACCGTTGACACCATGGCTCAGACTGTCGATTCACCGGCAGGTTTCACTGGTGGCGCAATTCCTGAAATTGCAGGAAAGTCTTATAATGTTGTAATATCTCCTGATGGAAAGGTTGTTGACAATTCAGAAGCTAAAAATGTGACATATGCCATAGTATCAGGCGGAACCGGCGACGCAATGCAAATTACTGATAATTTTTTCCCTGTTTTACCGGCCGATAACCTTACGCCGGGTTATACGTGGACGGCCGAAGATTCGATCAATTCCAAAACCTCTACAATGGTTACTCTGGGAACTGTGAAATCAGAGAATACTTTCGAAGGTTTTGAGCTGTACAACGGAGTCAATTGTGCCAAAATTACCACAGTGCTTTCCGGAACAAGAATAATGAGAACTCAGTCACAGGGAATGGATATAAAAGTAACAGGCCCCTATACCGGTTCTATGACCGTATTTTTTGCACCCTCGATGGGCTATTTCTTAAAGCAATATGTAAATACAAAATTGACGGGTACAATCGATATCACCGCTCCTGATGCCATGTCTTTCCCATTGGTAATGGACATAACCCTGACAAAGGAAGCAATTAATTAAGCTTGCCGGAGAGAAGTCATAACCTGAGAAATGAACAATTGGTGCAGGCATATGTTATTCATAGAATAATTTTAATTTACTTTTATGAAAACGTACAACTTACTTCTCATTTTTTCAATGATCCTGTTACCTGAGATTGCTTTTTCCCAGTCAGGATTTTACGATTTCAAGGTGAAGACCCTTGAGGGGAGCGATTTTAGTTTTGCATCTCTGAAAGGCAAAAAGGTAATGATTGTGAATACTGCTTCAAAATGCGGGTTCACTCCGCAATACAAGGATCTCGAGGAGCTTTATGAACAGTCAGGAGGGAAGCTCGTGATAATCGGATTCCCTGCGAACAACTTTGCCGGCCAGGAGCCGGGATCAGCATCCGAAATCAGGGAGTTCTGCACAAAGAATTATGGAGTCACATTCCCGATGATGGAAAAGATCTCTGTCAAGGGTGATGATATGCATCCGCTTTATAAATGGCTCACTTCGAAGGATAAAAATGGTGTTATGGATTCGGAGGTGAAATGGAATTTCCAGAAGTATCTGATAGACGAAAACGGTAAGCTGGTTGACGTAATATATTCCAGAGAAAAACCGGGATCTGATAAAGTAATGGCCTGGCTTGCAAGGAAGTAATACTTTTTCTGATCTGTATAAATTTAGAATGTATAACGGTTATTCAAAATATTTCGAAATTTAAGATTGGAAGATTCCTTGCTGACACTCGGAATGACTCCATAGAATAAAAAGGTTAAAAGATAGAAAGATTCCTCGCTACACTCGGAATGACAGTTCGGAGAGGGGGTCACAAGGAAAAGAGGAGGCGGTTCGAACATGCGAACCGCCTCCTCTTTTCTTCCCCCCAACTTAATCGGATTGTCATTCCGAATGAAGCGTAGCGCAATGAGGAATCTCCCTGATGTTAAACTTGCCCAAACTCAATTAACCGGAAATTCAAAACAGAGTAAATGAACCTTGAATGTGGGATCTACTTAAATTAGTAACTTTAAGGAGTTGTTTCGTTGCAATTATAAGATTTATCTAAATGGAAATATATTTATATTATGTTTATATAGTGACGACAAAGTCAAATAAAGTTCTTTATACTAGCGTCACAAATGATTTAGAGAGAAGGTGTTATGAACATAAAAATAAAAAGATTAAGGGGTTTACTCAAAAATATAATGTTGATAAACTGATATATTTTGAGAGTTATGATTTTGTTGATTTAGCTATAGCAAGAGAGAAACAGATAAAGGGGTACTCCAGAACAAAGAAAATAATCCTCATAAATGAGTTTAATCCTGAATGGCAAGATTTGTACTGTAATGGGAAAATAAAGATTCCTTGCTTTCGCTCGGAATGACAGCTCGAGGATGGGGTAATGGGGAAAAGAGGAGGCGGTTCGAACATGCGAACCGCCTCCTCTTTTCTTCTCCCCAACTAAATTGGATTGTCATTCCGAATGAAGCGCAGCGCAATGAGGAATCTCCCTGATGTATTGCTACTCCCCGCGCAAATTGAATTATGGATCCGCCAACCGGCGGAGGAATGAGGAATCTCACATGTCAAAAATGAAATTATTTAAGGGAAGATGTATTCAGATTATTCACTAAAAAATCTTTGGAATGAACATTTTTGTTTCACCCATATATTGTATGTAGTCATTTCCGAACCTGGCAATCATCTCTTTCTCCTCAATCCTTGATGTGAGATAAACTGCAACCAGGTTTATTGCACCCAGAGCCAGCTGAAGATTTCCGGTATCCTTTAGCATAATACCGGTACCCAATAGAAACAGTGCGCAATATAACGGATGACGGATATAACCATAGATTCCTGATTTCACAAGAGAAGTCGTGTTTTCAAAGCTTTGTTCCGACTTTCCCTTTTTCTTCAGGAGCAGGTATCCTGCCAGTACCGGGTAAATTGATCCAAAGAGGAGGATCCAGGAAATGATCTGGTGCAGCGAAAAAGGATCACGAAACCAGAACCTGTAATTCAGGAGAAAAAGGATAAAGATGCTCTCGAAAGCAAAAAACCTCGCAATACCGTGATACCTCCTGGCTTTAATTGAGAAAAACCACGAAAAAATCACGATCAGGATAGTGCCCGTAACTAAAACGGTATAATTCATTTTTCCAGTGTTCTTTCTTTAAGCTTTTTAATGTACTCATAAACCTCAACCTGGGAACGCAATTCCTTTTTACCAGGCTTGACGAAATTATTTGATAGTGTTGCATCAAGTTTCCTGGCTTTAACGTTATCATCCCACTCAATATCAAAAATATTTTTCAGCTCATTCCTGATCCCCTTATCGAAGACCGGACAGGTAACTTCAATCCTGTGTTCAATATTTCTGGTCATCAGGTCGGCGGAGGAAATAAATACTTCCTCGCTGCCACCGTTGTGGAAGATCATAAACCTGCTGTGCTCAAGGAACCGGTCAACTATCCCGATACCCTTTATGTTTTCACTGATATCCTTCAACTCAGGCACCAGAGATATCATACCTCTCACAATGAGTTTAATTGTTACCCCTGCGGCGCTTGCCTTATAAAGATTATCAATTATCTCTGAATCAGTTATATTATTCAGTTTCAGATAGATGTATGCTTTCTTCCCGGCCTGTGCATTCCGGATCTCATTTTCTATCAGGAGGATCATTTTATTCCTCAGCGCAAAGGGTGAAAGAACCAGATGATAGTAATTATCTTTTTTATAATTGACATTAAAAAAGTTAAAGACCTTATGCACCTCGTTGGTTATCTTAAGATTTGTGGTGAGCAGAAGGTGATCAGTGTAAACCCTGGCAGTATCTTCATTGAAATTGCCTGTACCGATTGCTGCATATCGCTGCGTGACATCATTTTTAACCCTCGTAACCAGAAGGAGTTTTGAATGAACTTTCAGGCCTGGAACACCATAAATGACTTTAACACCCTCTTCCTGCAGCTTAGTACTCCATAAAATGTTTGCTTCCTCGTCAAACCGTGCCTGCAGCTCCACAATGGTAGTGACATTCTTCCCGTTCCTTACCGCATTCAGCAGGGCGTTAATGACACTTGAGTTGCGCGCCAGCCTGTATAGCGTTATCTGGATGGAGGTTACAAATGGATCTATGGATGCTTCCCTCAGCAGGTCAATGAAATGATCAAATGAATGATAGGGGAAATGAAGCATGATATCCCTCTTCTTTACTGCCGAGAGAATGCTTTTCCCGGGTTGAATATCCCTATGGCTTATCGGTACCAGAGGCTCATAGTAAAATTTCTTTTTGCCAAGGTTGGGAAAATGCATGAAATCCTTGAGGTTATGATACCTGTCGGAAGGGACAATGACATCATCGGGACCAAAATTCAGTTTCTTTGTGAGGATTTTAAGCAGGTCGTCCGGCATTTTTCTGTCGTAAATAAACCTTACCGGAGAACCCCATTTCCTCTGGTGAAGGCTTCGGGAGAGCTTATCGATATAGCTTTCAGATATATCGTCTATTATCTCAAGTTCGGCATCCTTGGTAAGCTTGATGGAATAAGAAAAGCACTCATCAAAATCGAACAGGAAGAAAATATCTTTTAACCCGTACCTGATAACATCGTCGAGATAGATTATATATTTATCATCTCCGGATTCCGGCAGAATTATAAAGCGGGGGAGGACACCTGCCGGTATTTCAAGAAGCGCATACCGTTTCTTTTCAGGCTCCTTCTTTTTATTGAGAATTATCGCCAGGTAAATTGCATCATCAGTGAGATTAGGTAATTCAGCATCTTTTTCAATCAGGTATGGCATCAGCCTGGTCCTGACTTCGGTGAGGAAAAAATTCTTTACGAAATCCGACTGCACCGGGTTAAGCTGTTTCTCATTGAAAAAGTGAATTTTATGCTTATCGAGTTCCTGGGTCAGTGATAAATTTATTTTTTCAAATTTCGTGTTCTGTGCCAGAACTATCTCCTGGATCTTTTTAAGAGTGACTTTGGGATTATATCCCAGTACATTCTTTGATTTGGACCCGAACTGGGAAAGCCTCTTCAAAGTTGCCACCCTGACACGGAAATACTCGTCGAGGTTATTTGAATAAATACCGAGGAATTTAAAGCGTTCAACAAGTGGAACTTCCTTGTTCTCTGCTTCCTGCAGAACCCGTTCATTGAACGAAAGCCAGCTTATTTCCTTTGGAATAAAAATCTTGCTCATAATTATTTTTCTGGTTTAAGAAAATACTCTTCCTTACCTGAATCCAACTTGACTCCCGACCATGTATCGGTTTTGAATGATATGCAGACCACGCTTGTCTTTGTTAGGAACTCGCAGCCGCTTGTCGAAAGTCTGTCAGGCATTTCGGTAAAAGCCGGATTATGTCCGAAGAGAGTAATGGTGTTGATATGATCATCAAGCCGGCCGATAATTTCAAATAGATTCTTTATTCCGGCTTTAAAATACAGATTACTGTTTATCACTATATTATCATAGGAAATACCAAATTCAGATGCAAAGACGAAAGCTGTTTCAAGTGCCCTGAAAGCCGGGCTCGTAATAATTAACCCCGGGTCGCTTTCCTTATCACTGAACATTCTTGCCATCTCCCGTGAAATAACTTTACCTTTTATCGTCAAAGACCTTTCAAAATCACTGATTCCTTCTGAATGCTCTTCAGCTCTTCCATGACGTACAAAAATTATTTTTTTCATACTGCTGGGATCTGATTATTAAAATTCATATTAAATGCCAAAGCTTGTTCCCATGCTTTTAGCCTGCAGCACAAGTGGGTTATCGGGTTCGACGAGCTTAAGCTTACCGGAAACATCGGCAAGCGGTACAGAGACAATCTCATCATTCTTCAGGGCCACCATCTTGCCGAAATCTTTATCAGCAATCATGTCGGCAGCTGCGGTGCCATATCTTGTTGCCAGCACCCGGTCCATGGGAGAGGGGGTGCCTCCGCGCTGGATGTACCCAAGCACGGTTTCCCTTGTCTCCAGCCCGGTCATTTCATTTATCCTGTTGCTGAGATAGTGAGCTACGGATCTATCCTTTAGCGGGTTACTTACACCTTCTGCAACAACCACAATCGAATAAGGCTTGTTCTCTTCAGCCCTGTGAAGAAGATATTCAGCAATCTTTTCTTCTTTATATGGAATTTCCGGAATGAGAATCACATCGCCGCCGCTGGCTATGCCTGAGTAGAGTGCAATCCATCCTGCATTGTGCCCCATCAGCTCGATAAGCATTATCCTTTTATGGGAGTTTGCGGTTGAATGAAGCCTGTCGATAGCTTCAGTTGCAATATTTACTGCCGAACTGAATCCGAAGGTTATATCAGTTCCCCAGACATCATTATCTATAGTCTTCGGGATGCCCACTACATTAAGCCCTTCCTGGGAAAGGAGGTGGGCAGTCTTAAGCGTTCCGTTGCCTCCGATACAAACAAGGCAGTCCAGGCCAAGTTGTTCATAATGTTCACGGATGAGATCGGGTTTTTTAATTTCGTTTTTCTTGCCTGAGCTTTTGAAGGGTTTTTCCCTCGATGTTCCAAGGATAGTACCGCCGAGCGTCAGAATCCCTGACAGATCTTTTTCAGTCAGTTCGGTGTAATCCTTGTTAATCATCCCGGTAAATCCGTCGCTTATCCCGATAAGCGTCATACCGTATTTGACGATTGCCGTTTTGCCAACTCCCCGGATCGCTGCATTGATGCCGGGACAATCACCTCCTGCGGTTAAGATGCCGATTCTCATCCCGCTGCTTCTCTTGCTCATAAGACTGTTCTTCTGATAACTAAAGCAAAATTAACTTTTTCAGACGATATTGAAAATAATACTAATTTTATCGTTACAAGACTTTTCATTGCTATGGAACTTGACTTTGTGAAACTTAAAGAGATCAAACCAGTCCTCTCGGGATACATAAGGGAGACTCAGGAGCTGTTGAAACTGGCTCCAGTACCCGACGAGAAGACTGTTCACGACGTGAGGGTCCTGATGAAAAAATCAAGGGCGGTGATGAAGCTTATTGCCAGCCAGATGGATGAAGAGTCTTTTAATCGTGAATATTTGACTTTCAGGGAAGTCGGAAGGATTACCCGTTCATGGCGCGAAACTTCAGTTCACAGGAAAACCCTTAAAGAGCTTAAAAAGGATTACCCTGAAGTTTTTACCCTGCTTGGCGCCAACGAGAAACTGGAATCACTTATGAAGAAGCCTGAAATACCTGAAGAGCCGGCTGTGGGTCTGAAGGATGATCTCGAAAATATCGATGAGATTCTGAACAAAGCCGGCTTCAGGGTTCGTTTCCGGAATATGAATATTTTTGATCCTAAGATACTCCTTAATGAGCTTGATAAAACCTACATCTCAGTTGTTGATAAGTACCTGATTTGCAGGAATAACCCCAAACCTGTCAACCTCCATAAATTCCGTAAAAGGGCGAAGGATTTTCTTTACCAGCTATTCTTTTTCAGGGCTCTGAACCCGTCTGTTGTCAAGGCTCTTGAAAAGAAGCTTGATTTATTGACACAGAACCTCGGAAAATTCAATGACCTCGCTCAGCTGATCGATATTCTGGAATATAAGTATTCAGGGCTTACGGGGCAGCCGGCGCTCGATGAACTGATACTCCTTATCCATGATGAGCAGGACAGATACCTTTCAAAAGTGTGGCCAACAGCATATAAAGTGTTCTGTCCTGGCCAGAAACTGGTTAACCTCCTGGGATTCAGAATTCTGATGATCTGATCCTCTTCGGGGAATTAATTCTGATCTGATGAGGTTAATTTTAACAGACAGACAATAATTTAAACCGTCTTTTTAAAAATCATCCCCTCCGGCTTATTTCAAGAAGTGCTTCTTGTTTTACTATTTTTATATCCTTTTCGTTCAGTACAATCAAGCCATCCTTTTCAAACATTTTAAGAAGTTTCACAGTACTTTCTGTTGAAATTCCTGCAAAATCTGCGAGATCCTTCCGTGAAAGAAGCTGAAATATTTCAGTTTTTTCTTTTTTTAAGCTATCAATGTATAACAAGGCGTCTGCCATCCTGCCATTCATCTGCTTGTACATGAGATTACGGACTGAGTTAATCAGATTAGTGTTTTGTTCGCAATACCTTTTGATAATATTGAATCCGAACATTCCGTTTTGTTTGACCACTTTTGCGATAGCTTCCTTTTCGACCAGGAATGCATGGCAGTCGGTTAGGGCGACTGTGGAATAATTAAAAGTATTTTCAGAAAACACAGCTGAAAGTCCTAAAAACTCACCAGGTTTTATAATCCGAAGATTGTAGTTCTTATTACCACTACCCTCAAGATATTGTTTTGCATAACCATCTATAATAAACAAAACATACGAGGCAAAAGCTCCCTGCTTGGTCAGGTTATCATCTTTTCGGAAAAGTACCTGAGTTTTGCTTGATCTCACTATTGAAGCCTCTTCCGGTAATAGCATCTGAAAGCAAGGTGCCTTGATATCACAAATGAAATCCTTATCTGTTTCGAGAATGGTTTTCATGTTTATTGTTTATTTAAACGGTACAAAGTTAATTTAAATCAACATTAAAGTTGTCCTGAATCAACTGCTTACTTGTTGAGCTTCACTCTCAATTCCTCTTTTTATCAGTCATCGCATAGTATTTTTGTACCATAAATTAAAATATTAAAAGTCATGTTGTACACTAATTTAAAACACCTCGAATCTATTGCTGATCACAATAAAGCAATCAATGAAAATGAAAATGTAATGGTAATCTGCGGAAGGATGGGCCCCATGTGCATACCTGTTTATGGAATAGCCGAGGAGCTTGAAGCTGAATATAAGCATGTAAACTTTTATGATATGGAGTTTGACAATCCAATATCAGATGTCATCCGGATATTACCTGAAGTTCGTGGTTTTACTGGAATTCCATTTACAATTTTTTATAAAAATGGGAAAGTGGTAAAAGCTACTTCCAGTATCCTGACTAAAGATCAGGTAAAATCAATTTTAAACAAGGAATTTTATGTTTCTGTATCCGCTTAATAAAACGTTCAACAAATAATAACGATTTGATATGAAAACAACAATTATTATTGCAGGCATCATAATAGCATTTATTGGAGCATTGATCTTACTGGCACGTTCAAGAATGAAGAATATTCCTCTGGTTAACGATAACGAAAATATCCTGACATTAACTGATAAAAATTTTCAGCATCAGACTAAAAACAAGTTGATATTAGTCGATTTCTGGGCAAGCTGGTGTGCACCATGCAGAATGATGGCGCCCGTTTTAAATGAAGTTGCTGATGAATTGACTGGTAATTCACAGGTAGGAAAGGTAAATATTGAAGAATACCAATCACTCGCACAAAAATTCCAGGTAAGAAATATTCCTACATTAGTTCTTTTAAAAAATGGTATAGAAGTCAACCGTTTTGTAGGAATAAAAAATAAAGAGTTCCTTTTACAACAAATTAATAAGGTTAAATAAAAGATATGGCAATCTCGATAAACCCTTCAGCATGTCCGCAAAACCATCGTTGCCCTATAACTCGCATTTGTCCGGTAGGTGCAATTTCACAGGATGGATACGGTTTACCTGTGATAGACGAAGTAACATGCATTGAATGTGGTAAATGCGCAAAGTATTGCCCAATGCATGCTGTCCAAAACAAATAATAGAACTACTGAACAATGATATAATTGATAATTAAAACTAAAAACAAAAAAATGAAGATGAAAAAGAACATGGGAACAATTGACAAAGCAATCAGGATACTGTTTGCAGTCGTAGTGGTTGTTTTATTTTTAACTCACGTAATTTCAGGTGTTCTGGCAATAGTACTTCTAGCCTTGTCAGCAATCTTTGTAGTAACAAGCCTTTTGAGTTTTTGCCCGCTTTATCTGCCTTTTGGTCTCAGCACCAGAAAAAAAGAATAAAAAAAGAAGGCCGGAACAAACCGGCCTTTTAATTAATCTCGTATTTTTTTCCCTGCGAATTTATTATCCCGATCAGTAATTCCTGAACATCGGCGATACTATCTTCGCTTATTTTGCATATATAGATATTCCCGACATTCCATTTTTTTATAACTTTTGGAACCAGGCTTTTTCTTACAATCCAAATCTGTGGGATGGAACTATTAAGACATATATTTTCAATTGATTCACACCAGCCTTGATCTCCTAATTCAAGAGGTCCGATCTCGTCAATAATTACTGCTTGTTTATCTGATAATCTGATTATGCTCAATATTTCATTCCCTTTTGATAATCCATCAGGGTCAAAATAATAATGGCCATATTTTAACCAGTCATTATTTTGAGTCTTTCTGCATAATACGACTTTTTGTTTTGTTTCGATATCAAACAGATCGAAGCCGGTGCGATCACCATCTTCCTGTAATCCTAAAGAGAGAAATCCTCCTATTTTAAAATCCTGATTTTGAAGCTTATCTATTATCCTTTTTGCATATGTTGTTTTACCCTCATGTAACTCACCTGTAATAATAACTATTTGAGGTTTTGATAAATGTTCTTTTTCAAAAATCAACAGTAAAGTCTCGGCTTGTTTAAATAAATTTAATTTTAAAACCGGTGGCTTGTTGAGCTTTCTTTTTGATTCTGTCAGATGTGAGATAATATCAGGCAGGGCAGAAAAGGCCAGACTTAATGACTGATAAAGGTCAGCGAATCCCTTTTTGTACAAGACAGACTTAACCAGCGGATTTTTTAATTCAATACTTATTGCAGAAAAGCCTATTATAATGATAACTGCCCGTGCCACCATTTTTAATCCGGCAATAAACCCGCTAATACTAAATAAATTACCCGATATACCATTCCAAAGAAATGCAGCCGCCAGCGTGATTACAACAAACTGGATCCACACAGAGAAATTTTTGAAACGATTTAAAGAAGACTTATAGTGATAAATGCAAATGCCGATATAGAGCACAGGAAAAATAAATAACGGGAATATCTTATTAAAATTTAATAGAATGAGACTGATTATAATAGCGATAAGATTGGTAAACAAATAATAGATAGAATACGTTTGTTTTGTTGTATTTGAGAATAGTTGATTGTTTGATTGGAGTTTAATTTCAAAGTCGCCAGGAGAAAGAGACCTGGTATGTTTAAGATAGTTTCTTCCTGAGATATATCCTGAAATTGCAGCAATGATACCAATAGCTATGTAAATAACTGTAATAATTATTATTAACGGAACAGGGTCCAGATCAGGCAGGTTTATCTGTTTGACTAAAAACTTATAAAGAGCAGATATAATTTTTACAAAATCAAAGCCATACAAAATCAATAAACTCAATAATTTATGAAGTAATGCGCTTAGAACTGCAAATGCTCCGCCTATCATATAACTCACCAGGTTTCTTCCCAGCAGCAGAATAAAGAGTTCAAGAAGTATCGCCTCAGTCATTATACCAATCATAGGGCCTAGAATGATTGCGCTTGGTGAGATTGATTTCATCAGTGCACAAATTAGTCCGGCCCTGAGTATAAGACCATTTTCTTTCCAGATCTGAAGAAAAGAGATTAGCAGGTAGACACTGATAAATGATAAAATTGTTCCGGACAGAGGGATCTTGAGATTATGAAGAAAGCTTCCTAATATTATTTCGATTGATGCCCAGATACTGCCAACAACAGAAGCTTTAAGCCATATTGAATTAAGTGGTTTGTAGATTATTGTTTCCATAAATAATATCAATAATCAGACCGCTTAAATTACTCTTATTTTTTTGAGTACGATCAAAATAAAAACCTCCGGTAGTTGATTCCCGGAGTCTGAATAAAAAAACTAAGGTATTAGAAATTGTCAATTATGACTGCAGGAATGGCCTTGCTCATGATGAGCCTCATGCTGATGACAGCTACTGCCGCTATCTTCAATTGAGCCTGACAGAAAAAGTTTTACAACTTCTACGGCATCTCCCGAGCAGCCGCGTATAACTTCTATTCCGCTATTATTAAGGACGTTTATGGCACCTCCACCGATTCCGCCTGCAAGCATTATTGTAACGCCATCTGAAGCAAGTGCAGATGCTATATCTGACTTACAACCACATCCCTGCGGTGATTCGACACTCTTTATTTCGGCTATTTCATTTTTGTCGGATATTGTAAATACACCATACGATTCACAATGGCCAAAATGGTTGTCTATCTGATTCTCTTTTGTTACTGGAACTGCAATTTTCATTTTCTTATTTTTGAGTAGTTATTACTTTAAATTCGGGTTGGTTTGATATTGTTTTCTTTACAAGGCATAATTCTGCAGCATTTACCATTGCTTCGCGATATTTTCCCGGGAAACCGACTGGTAACTGTATGTCAAGACTAATTGTTTTCGGGACTTTCTTCACTTCATCAAATTCCATGGTCTGAATAATTCTTATATCATCAGTTGCGATTTGTCGTCTGTCGCAGAATGATTTAATATAAATACCGGCACATGTCCCGATGGATGCCAGAAACAATTCAAAAGGAGCAGGAGCTGTATTTCCGCCTCCGTTATCAAGTGGCTGATCGGTCCTGATTATGTGTCCGTTAAGATGTGCGGTAATAACTTTACCGCCGTCAAAAGTTATTTCCATTTTTAATTATTTAATTTTATCAATTCATTTTCTCCATAAACAGTGCAATCCTTGCATTTCAAGTGGTTTTCCATACCCTCTATCAGCTTATAACATTTTTTGCACCGATACCACTCTTTTTCCAGGAGATAATTGCCGCCTTCTATTTCAATGGCTTTACCCTCTACAAAAGATTTTGCTATTTGTTTTAATGCTTTGTTATAAATCCGGGTAAAAGTAGGACGCGAAACATCCATTTGTTCAGCTGCCTGTTCCTGTGAAAATCTGTCGTAATTTACTAATCTGATACTTTCGTATTCTTCGAATTTCAATATGACAGGTTCAACTTTGCACATTGGCATCCCATAGGGTTTGAATCCCTTCATTTTGGGTGGGTTTGAAATCTTTCTGATTTTATGCGGACGCGCCATTCCTTTTTGATTTGAAAATTGATTTGATATCGGGGTAGATAAGATACCCAAAGAATATTGCCGACAAAACTAGGATTATTTTACCGGCAAGACAAAAAGTGCCGCAATAAAATTTTTCTCCAAGACCAAATAAACATGTAGTGCACCCCAATAGAGCCATTAAGATGTAATCAACAAACAGGATTAATGGCAAAACAAAAAATAATTTAATGAAAAATGAAGCCTTCATAGTTGATTATTTGTATAAAGATAGTGAACCCACGTTCATAATCCAAATAAAATTCAACATTTTTCAGGGCAGCCTCAATTTGGAAAAGATGTTTCTGGAATTATTTATTACTGAATTGAACCACGATTTGCAATCAGCAGGAAAGCATCGAAATGTTTAGTTTCAGTATCAGAAATTATTTTGTCAATAATATAACACTTCCGGTAGCTTATATTCTTAAAGCCAAGTTTTATGAGTAGCCTCGACAATTCTGCCGGATCTAAGCCTTTATGACCAGAGAATCCTTTCCCATGAAATGAACCATCTTCAGGATAAAGATCTGCAATTGCCAGGTGACCATTCGGATTTAGCAGATCATAAAACATCTTTACAATATTCTCAATATCTGCAACATGATGAAGGACCATTTGGGTGAATATAAGATCAAACTTTCCTCCTTTGTATTCCGCATGCTCCAAGTCAAAGTTCAAAGTTTTTAGATTTCTTACTTTCGTGGTTTTTATCTTTTCGTCAATTATCCTCACCATTTCGGACGAACTATCCATCAAAGTGATCTCTTTCAGAGAATCTTTAAGTAGAAAACTGGCTATCCCTGTACCGGCACCGTATTCAAGAGCAGTCATCTGCTTTCCTAAAGGTATGAGTTTTTTTATCTGATTTGTAATAACCTCAGAACGATCCCAATGCATCGGGTTTTTATCCCATTCGGCTGCTTTTATATCAAATTCATTCATCATGCTTTTCATGAAATATATGGAGTTTATTACGTGTATTATCAAAATATCCCAAGGTCATTTGCATCGCTATCAGCTTATAGTAAAATAGTATAACAGAATAAAAGCATTTTTGTTAGCAGCATCTAAGCACTTGTGGATTTTCTGGCATTCCTATATCTTCTCCATTCCGACCCTTGTATTTTTGATCAGGATCGTAATCTATTCCCAGTTTGTCCAGTAAAGGTTCGACACTGACTTGATGTATTTGCAAACCTATATCCCATGGATTGTAGCCTAACAGTAGTCCGGCTAATTCTTCATAGGTTAATACGGGTATGCCATATCCGTCTTCACCATAAGTTTTGCCTTCCATTTCGGCAATCACATATTGCCAGCGGTCGAGGAAAAATGTACAACCAGGACAATTGGCTATGATAAGATCGGGTTTAAAAGGCAGCATCGAATCAAATTTCTTTTTTGAATTAGTAATTGAGTAAGATCTGTTCGATTTCAGCAGGTATTGTCTGAATCCAAAACCACAGCAATGCCTGCGTTCAGGATAATCTATCTGACTACCTCCCCATTCGTCAATTAATCCTGCCAGCACATATGGATATTCAGCGCCTCCGATACCTTCCTGCGGAAATATCTTTGCATAGTGGCAGCCAATATGGTCCACAACTTTAAGTGGCTCTTTTGTATTCTGATTTATGAGCCTGAATTTTGCCTTTGCTGCAATTTCTTTACGGAATTTGTAAATAATGTCGCTTGCATGAACAAGATTTTTGGGTATCTCAAATGCTTTACCAGTGGCATTTTTCAATGCATCGCGCGTTTTTTGTTCCGTTTCCGGGAAATGCTTCCATGTATCCATCACCTCAATATAAATACCAAAAGAGGTTACACACGATGCAACAAAGTTTTCATATCCAGCTTCGTTCATCAAAGCAAATTGACGTGCAACCACGGTCATTATAGTTTCAAAAGGTATTAAACCCGAATGGTAGGCAATACCCGTGCATGTAGTTTGCCGGGAATCGTCGAAAATATCCTTTCCAAGTTCATTTCTGAGGATATTAATATAAAGGTTTTCGGCAGCAGGGAAGAAATTCTGTCTTATGCAACTGCGTGCAAAATAGTAATGATCTTCAGCTATCTCTTTCTGGTATGCTAACCAGATTTCATTTTTCCTTGTATTCATTAAGAGGTCGATTAATATAACTGTATTTGAATTAATTAATCATTATACAGATATTTAAAGTAGTCGTCTTTCCCCTCACTAAAATTAATTTTGAGCTCTTTAGCTTTGGCAGAAGAGTATTTTTCAATCTTCTCAAATCTTTGTGTAGCACCTGTTTCATCAAATATCTTTTTAAGGTCATTAAGCGATTCCTGTGATGTTTTACGAAGTGTGCCGGTTTGTTCTTTATTATAGCTAGTTCCAAGACGTTCCAGCATAGACTCTCTGTTTTTCTTCAACCAATCCCATACAGGCCCTTGTTCGGGATACATTTCAGTATCAACTTCATCAATATATACACAATAGCCATATTTCAGAATATGGTCTCCCACAATCCTCTTTACAGCCAGTTGTTTCATGCCCTGTTGACTTTCAATGAAAAGGCCCGTTTCAATGGATAATGCCCGTAAGGCCTGAATAATGTAACAAGGTGTATTTCCGCGAGGACATCTTGTTTTACAGGAAAGACATTCACCACACAACCATATCGTATCGCTTTTCAGTAACTTTTCTAACTCAGCTTCATCTTTTTGTTGTACAATGTCAACCACTATACGCGGATCGTAATCGCTCACCTCAGCAGCAGGACAGACTGCAGTGCAAACACCGCAATTGAAACAGGATTTCAATCCCTCACTATAACGGACATCCTTTTCAAGTTCTTTGTACAAATCTATCGCCATTTATTATGCTTAAAAATTTGAAGACATCTGTTTTTTATGATTTCAGTTGTTATTATTCGGCTAAAATATTATAGACATCCCCTGGTGTCACTCCCAGCTTATCTGCGATAGTACGTAGAGAAGTTTCTCCATCAGCTTCAATGCCCTTTTTCTTAAGGGTATTGATTAAAGTCTCCAGATCCTTTCCTGTTCTTTGAGCAGCAGTTTTTAATGTTAATCTCCCAATGCCCTGCTGTCCCTGACTGCCCCGCTCTATAGGAGGAGCAGCATAGTTTCCTTCCCAGCTTCGTTTAGCTTTTTCTCCAAAGCTCATTACAGGGCCAAAAGGAGTCCAGGAACGAAGAGTTCCGATGAAAATTAAAGCAGTTATAATCAAGGCTGCAGCCAGTTCCCATTTTTTATTCAGCCCTGCTTTGAGCTTGCTCTTAAAATAAGTAAGAAATGTTTTCCAGTTAATAAAGAATAGATGTATGATAACAAGAATGAAAAAAAGGTACGAGAATATAGTATGAAGCGCCTGCCATTCAGCTTTAGTGAAAAGCAAAAGCTTCCAGGTTCCCCAATTTGCTATTCTTCCGGGGGGTGCAATGTATAGTACAAACCCGGACCATGACATGATCAGGGTGGAAATCACGAGCGAAAAACTGGTGAAGCTTCTCAGATTGAATTTTTGCTTTTCTTTCATTTTTTTATTGAAAATGTGAATTTAAAGGGTACATCATATAAACATTAGCCTTTTATTTTAGCAAAATACATTGCAAAAGAGCGATATAAAAAATGAGTCCATTTACCAAATGGAACTATTATTAATGCCCACTGGACGAGAATAGTTAAATGAAGCAGATATATCCAGATATTGTTTTCAAGTATCCCTGTATCAATAAAAACACGAACCACAAAAGCTGAAAGCCCCATCAAAAACAACCAGATGACAAATAACCAGTCGGAAGGCTGTGAGAACTTACTCAGCTCTTTTTTCTTCCTTACACGTTCTGAAACGAAAATGACAGTAACTGCAAAAACTGTGATACTCAACAGATATCCAAGTGCAGTAACAAATAAGCTGCCGCTGGAGAACCAGTCAAGGACCACTGTTGTAAAGAGCAATCCCAGATATCCTATTACCAGAATAAAATGTTCAAACCATCTTAATTGATTGTCATCACAACCGAGCGCTCTTTTCTGGGTGAACATGTGGACAATTAATTCCCACAACCCGCGCACATATTTTTTAAACGGTACCTTTATTTTGGGTTTCAGAATTACGAACCACCACATCCTGATAAGGTTTGGAACAAAGATGACCCCCAAAACCGTCAATATGGCGAACATTTCAAAGTAATGGCCATAATGCATAATTGATGCAAGGTCAAATTTCTTGTAAACGCTGAATATTATAACACCTAATGCAGTAAGGACAAATGCTAAAATGCTTAATGGCAAAGATTTATAGAGCAAACCTGATAATCCAGTCCAGTCATATACAGAGGTGAGCCACCGCCTCAACGACATCATGAGTTCTCCAGGGTATGCTGTTCGCGGGCAATGCATTGTGCATTCGCCGCAATAATAACAAAGCCATGGCTTCAGGGAAGACTTAATATCATCTTCTAATCCCAGGACGCTGAATCGCACCATTTCCCTTGGGAATGAATCATCTTCAGTGGATAAAGAGCAAACGGCAGTGCAATTACCACAGTTATAGCATGCATTGAAATCAAATGCACCATATTTTTTCAGTTCCTCTCCGAACCGGAGATTAATAATGGCCATTATTTTTTGAGTTTGTAAGAAAAATATTCGTCCATTTCATCAATTGCTCCGGTTTGTACATAACCAAATTTTACTAGGGACATCAGGTAAAATACCACTTCATTTTTTGGCATGTTAAGTTTTTGCGTCAGCTGCTCAATAGTCAGATCGCTTTCCTTTAGCAAATCAAGAATAGTTTTCTTTATCTGATTAAAGCGCTTCAGATTATCCTTTGCTTCCTGAGAAACTTCCCGTTTTTCTCTCAAGTATTTAAAAGTCTTTCCTTTCTCAACTTCCATAATCTCTTTTTTAATACTAAACCTTGCTATTCTGGTTTTTACTGCCGGACCAATTTTATGCAAGTGCGTCAATCATGCTTTCTATTTCACTGTTTGAATAAGCGATCAGGTTGATGGCGTCGGTAGGGCATACAGGCAAGCACATACCGCAACCTTTGCATACTGAGCTATTAATGACAGCAAAAACTTTTGTTTTATCTTCTTCCATTTTTACAGCATCGAAGGGACAAGCCTGTGAACAGGCATTACACCAGGTACATAGGTTCTTGTCTATCCTTGCAATAATTGGCTCAAGTTCCAGTTCTCCCTTGCTGACATAGGAATAAGATTTTGTGGCAGCAGAAAGAGCTGAATTTACCGCTTCCATAATATTTTTAGGACCCTGGCATGCACCTGAAATAGTTATACCGTCAATGACCGTCTCGACAGGGCGAAGCTTCATGTGTATTTCATTAAAGAACCTGTCCCTGCCTTTAGGCAGTTTAAAGAGAGATCCGACCGAATTATCTTTTCTGGGAACCATTCCAGTTATCAGCACTACCAGGTCGGCTTCAACTTCCATCTCTCGCTTCCCAGTAAGAATATCATTGATCCTGACGACGGTTTTATCGTTCATGCCGGTTACAACCGGCGGGTCATTTTCATATGATTGCAGATAAATATCACCCATTCTGGAAGATTCATCGTACAGGACTTCCTGTTTGCCATATGTTCTTATACCCCTGGTGAAATGGAAATTATATATGTTACGGAATTTCTTCTTAGCGTTAATTGCAGCATGGATAGCAGATGTACAGCAATAGCGTGAGCAGTATTTATTTTCACCTTCAACCTGCCGGCTTCCTACACAATAGATGTAAGCGATATTCTTTATTTCCCTTCCTTTAAACGTCAGCTTCTCATCGCTTAAATCGATCATACGTTTAAACTGCGGAAGGGTCACCACATTGTCAAACGAATTATAGCCAAACTCCCCGTCTGCGGGTGTATAAGGGTCGAACCCGGTTGCCATAAGAACAGATCCCACATTTATGTCTGTTATTTCTTCTTTTTGAGAAAAATCGACATTCTCACAAATCTTTTCACATGCTCCGCAACGTGTACAATTCTTAATATCTATTACCGGTGACTGAGGATATTCACCCGGGAAATTATGATATATTGCTTTCCGGCTTGTAATGTGGAAATTGAAATCATCGGGGACTTCAACTGGGCAGGCATCAATTGCATTCTGTAATTCGCCCAGGTTGCATTTTTCTTTTATATACCTTGGAGTAGTCTTAATTTTCAGCTTAAAATCTCCAATATTTCCCGAACAACTTATTACCTCAGTACTGGTGTATATAGTTATATTTCTCCGTTTTACAAGGTCGTTATACAGCCTGGTAACTAATTCTTTTCCTGTCTCGTTTGTGGTGAACAAGGCATCCCACTGCGACACTCTGCCACCGACGAAATATTCCCTCTCAATTATATAGACCTGGCATCCCAGGTTCGACAGTTCTATAGCAGCCTTCATCCCTGCTACACCGCCGCCTATGACGGCAACTGATTTTATTGATTTGATCTTAATGGGTACAAGTGATTCTGCGTATCGGACTTTGGCAATAGCAGCCTTAACAATATGAATCGCTTTTTCCGTAGCTCTTGCTTTATCATCGGAATGTGCCCAGGATGCCTGCTCGCGGATATTGGCATGTATATAGTTGTATTTATTCAGTTCTCCGCGTTCTGTCACTGCTCTGAAAGTCAATAAATGCAACTTGGGAGAACATGATGCTACTACAACGCCATCAAGATGATTGTTTTTAATATCTTCCACCATCTCCTTCTGATTGGAATCGCCGCAGGCAAACATAGTTGTCTTTGCTATGAAAACGCCCTCTTCATTTTCAACTGACAGACGTACCTTCTCAACATCAACATAATCGGAGATATTCCCGCCGCAATGGCAAATATATACGCCTAGTTTCTTATTCATTTCTTTTGAATTAAATAACTCATTGCTTCAGAAGAGGCGGATCCTGCTGACAGGATTGAATCAGGAATATCCATTGGTCCGGAAGCAGTTCCTGCAACAAATACTCCGTCAATGCTTGTCCTGGCTGGAGTGGCAAGCGGATCTGGTTGGTTGATAAAATTAAAAGAGTCAAGTTTAAGCTGTTCGTCAGGAAAGAGAGCGGCTGTATCCTGATTGGCAATGACACCAACAGAGAGGACAACTATATCGTGTTCAGCTTCTTTCACTTTGTTTTCATTGATATCTTCGTACCTAAGCATGAGGTTCCCGTTTTCCAGTTCAGAGATTTTCCCGATTTTTCCTTTTACAAAATTTACCCCCATCCCCTTGGCTTGCTCGTAAAACTCCTCAAATCCCTTTCCGAATGATCTTATGTTTAAATAATAAATGGTTACATCAGCCATGGGCAGTGCTCCCATAAGCAGTTGTGCCTGTTTAATTGAATACATGCAGCAGATCTGTGAACAAATGGGATTCCCTATTGTAGCATCACGTGATCCTGTACAAAGAACATAGGCAACTTTGCAGGGAACTTTTCCATCACCCGGCCGGAGAATAGTATTAAATGGCCGTGTAGGGGCCAGTTGCCTTTCCATCTGCATGGAAGTGATTATGTTTTTATAAAGGCCAAATCCATAGCGCGGCATCATAAGCGGATCGAACAATTTAAATCCTGTTGCGATAATAATGGATTTGATTTTTATTCTGTATTCTTCCTTTTCCTGAGTAAAATCAATGCATTTGGGCGGACAAGCTTTTTCGCAGGCGCCGCAAAGCGTACAGTTTTCAATATCGATGGCAGCCACCTTCGGGCTGGCAATCGTGAATGGTATGAATGCAGCTTTTCTGCCTACCAGATTGAACTGGTATTCATCTTTTACAATGACAGGGCATGCTTGTTCGCAAAGCTGGCAACCGGTGCACTCTTCCTCAATGACATATCTTGGGTTTTTCAGTACTTCAACCTCAAAACTGTTATAATCCTTCTTAATGATTTTTTGCACTTCACTTCCTGTGAATATTGTAATGGCAGGATGCCGAGATATTTCAGATACCTTTGGTGTGGTGATACAGGCAGAGCAATCGAGAGTGGGAAAAACTTTGCTGAGCAGAATCATCTTGCCGCCAATTGAAAGGTCTTTTTCTATAATCAATACCTTAAATCCATTATTTGCCAGGTTTAATGCAGCTTCCCCGCCGGCTATACCGCCGCCGATAACAAGTACATCATAAGAGGCTTCTTCTATTTGTCCCTGCATATTAAATGCCTTGCATTTTTAGTAAATTCTCATTAAAACTTTTCATCTGCCTGACAAAAGCTTCACTGCATACAGAGCAAATAGCAGCCATCCGCAAACGGGCCGGTTCTATGTTCTTCTGTTTCATCAGTTCATGTGTAGAGCTTACTATTTTCCCTGTTTTTTCCGTGCACGATTCACCATAGGGACAATCGCTGCCATCGGCAGCTATAAAAACTCCATCAAACCCTTTCTCAAAGGCATGAAGTATCCATTTTGGTTTAACTCCGCTGGAGCATGGAATGGAAATTGCATAAACTGTTGGCGGATAGTGGAGTTTAAGTAATCCCGCCATATCAATGGCGGGATCAGATATTTTTTCAGTGGAAAATACCAGTATTCTGGCATTTTTCTTTCCTGTATCAGCCATCTTCCTGGATTAGTGTTTTTTCATAAATATCCTGAAATAGCCACTCACTTCTATTGTGCCCAGGTATTCATGACCTTGTTTTGTACACCATTTCGGTATATCGACTTTGGTTCCTTCGTCGGCTGATAAAACCTCCATGATATCACTTGGCTTAATAGTACCAATTGCTTTCTTGGCTTCCAGTAATGGACCGGGGCAAGCAGTGCCTCTCGCATCGACTGTTTTTGTGACCTTTAGTTCTTTTAATTCTTCTGATGTCATAATAAAATGTAATAAGTGTCAATTGAAAGAAATTGATTTGATTAATCAGAGTTATTGAAATTTTTCTGATTATATGAATAGATTTACATCTGCCTCCTGTGCTGCTGTGATATAGGCACCGATGCCACAAATATCATCAGCAATACCGATAAAGTCATCAAGTTTCTCGCCTCCCCAGATCTTTCCTGCCAGTCCGCAAATGTGGATTTTAACATCCGTGATTTCCTTGGCTTCCTTGAAAAACTCAACCCAGGTTTTTACTTTAAGGTTTTTAAGCGATTGCAGGAATTCTGCTTTCATATCAGGATTTTCGGCCATCTGAAGCTTATCGGGGTTGTCTCCGACATCTTTTTTGAAGGCGCGTGCACCCTGCAGTAAGACATAAATGTCAACTTTCATATCCATAGCTGCAGCACCTCCGAGGATAATACCTGCAGCTGTTAATTTGTCTACACTTCCTGTAAACAGACCCAAACACATTTTTTTGTTTGCCATAGCATTAATTTTTTAGTGTTAATTATTTCACAAAGGTACCTTATACATCTATCCAGTCTGGAATCTTTCATGTGAGGTTAGTTATAATAAAATGTGATATACCTCACATTTTATTATCTTTGAAATATGAAAAGTGAATGTAAAATATGTGCTATTAAGTCGAAAGCTGCTTCAAAGCTAAGTGATGAAGAAATAGAAGAACTTTCTTTTAACTGTGCCCTTGTCAAATTTCATAAGATGGATTCTTTGATTAAGCAGGGAACGTTCTCCACCAATGTTGCCTATTTACGCAGTGGATTAGCCAAAATTCATATTGAAGGGCCATATCACGAACAAATTGTCCGTATTGTAAAGGCTCCGACTTACCTCGGATTGCCGACAACATTTGGCGATAAAATAAATCAATATTCAGTCACTGTAATAGAAGAAGCCGAAGTCTGTTTTATTGATATAAATGCCTTTCGGGATCTTTTGAATTCTAATCCCGGTTTTTCCTATGAAATCATGCTGGAATTATGCCGCAATGAGCTGGAAGTATTTCACAGATGTGCCAATAGAACTCAAAAACAGATCAGAGGGAAAATTGCAGATGTTATATTGGAGTTTTCTAATAAAATTTATAACTCCAACAGTTTTGTATTGCCACTCACTCAGGAAGATATTGGAAATCTTGTCGACTCTAGCAGGGAGAGTATCAGCAGAGTAATGACTGAATTTGAAAAGGACGGGATAATCAGGTTTACAGGGAAGAAGATTGAAATTATTAACAAAAAATCACTGCAGCTGATCAGTGCAAACGGGTGATTTCTTAATAGAGAAAAACTATGAAGAAAAATAAGTGCTATTGGTATGATGGTTGGTTTTACGATATTTTTATTGATCCAAACCAGGATAAACTATTTGAGAAGTGTGAATATCTTATACTAACTTTTTATATCTATATCAGAAAATCTTTTGTTTTATGTTTTCGCCTGTGACGGGATAAACCAATCCATAATTATGTGACAATATTTTTTTGTCTTTATTATGATAATCCAATCTCTTTAGAAGGTGAGTAATAAGAGCAGTATGAGCCACCTTCTTATTCTCTGCATTAACTACAAACCAGGGCGCGTGCTTGAAATTGGTTCTTAATAGCATTTCATTTCGGGCTTCGGAATAATCTTTCCAGTGCTTCTGTGCTTCCATATCAATAGGGCTAATTTTCCATTGCTTTAGCGGGTTTGTTTTTCGGTCTTTAAGCCTCCTTTCTTGCTCCTTCTTGCTGATATCGAGATAATATTTCAGAATGATAAAGCCTGAATCTACGAGCATCTTTTCAAATAATTCCACTTCTGGAAAAAATGATTTGTATTCATTGTCACTACAGAAGCCCATAACTTTTTCTACTCCAGCGCGGTTGTACCAGCTTCGATTAAAGAGTACAAATTCGCCTGAAATCGGTAAATGGCCAGCGTAACGCTGGAAATACCATTCATGCTCTTGCCGGTCAGAAGGCTTGCCCAGCGCCACTATTCTTGTTTCGCGTGGTCTGAGGTGCCTGGTAATGGTTTTTATAGTCCCGTCTTTACCAGCTGCATCTCTTCCTTCCACTATTACTAGCAGTTTGAGATTGGAATTTATAATTTCCTTTTGCAACTTCACTAACTCTATGTAGAGTTCGTGCATTATTTTTTTTTGATTCTTCTTTTCCATATCAATAATTTTATAATACGCATTTTTCGGATGATTTGTGCTTCTTATTCTTAATCTTCATCTTTCTTGATTTCTTGTTCTGCTTGCTGCCAGTCCTGAAATGCCCTGCCATCCTGGCGGCCTCGCTGTTCGTACAGTTCATAGGCACGCCTTGCGATCTGCTGGGTTACATTCTCCGGTTTCTTGGCTATGATGTTAAGAACACGCCATTTGATCATTGCAACCTTTATGGCATCGTTCACTCCGAGACATGCGACCATGGCATAAACAAATACCGCAAGCATCTGCCACCAGGGCAATGGTTTGAGTCCCGGAAGACCTATAAACGTCAGAATAGTACCTGCAAGCGCATCTGCCGTGATGGCAAGAAGGAATGTTTTGCTGGGCATGGTAGACCAGAACCAGTGACGCTCCCGTGCAGATACAATGGAGAATACGGCAAAGTAGAGCAACATAAGAAAGCTGAAGGTGTAAAGAGCATTGTTGTTGGTTGCTAAACCGAAATCCGACCAACCGATCCACAATAGGAGGAGCGTTTCAACGACCATTGCAATACCAAGTACCACGGATACTGCAACGAAGCCACCGATGTTCCAGGATTCCGGTTTCCTGGATGGCCGAACGTTATCGGTAGCAAGGGAAATCTTTGCGAAGTCCGTCATAAAGACCAGTAGTAACATAGCAAAGGCCGAGACAACGAATTTACCTGTCACCATGAAAGCGATGGCCACAAAAGCAGCCTTCAGGATTGTCCGGCTTATCTTGTTGATGATCCATGTTAGAATACGTTGGTAAATTGTTCGCCCCTGCTCAACCAAGGACACAATGTTCGTCAACCCAGGTTCGGTCAGGACAACACTTGCAGCCCCCTTGGCCACATCTGTCGCAGTGCTGACGGCAATTCCCACTTCTGCCTGGCGGAGGGCGGGTGCATCGTTAACACCATCGCCAGTCATCCCGGTCACGTGTCCTGCGGCCTGCAGGTGCTGCACAACGATGTACTTATCCTCCGGATACACCTCGGCGAAACCATCTGCACCCTCCAGCAAGTCAATAGCCTCGTTGCCAGTCTGAGCTCCCGTCGCTTTCAGATCCGCAACACGACGGATATTAGGTAAACCGATTCCCTGACCAATCTCTCGTGCCACAGGAAGTGCATCGCCGGTCAGCATCTTTACCGGAACTCCCAGGTCCAGAAGTTCGGCTATGAGTTGCTTGGCATCGGGCCTGAGAGGATCATATAGCGTCACCAATCCTAGCAAAACGGGGTTGCCTATCTCGGGGCCGCGTGCCACTGCCAACGTCCGATATCCCTTCAGTGCCGATTCGCTGACGCGCGCCACCAGCTTCTCTATTGCAGCTGATTCGAGTAAACAGGCCTCTGCAATGGTTCTTACAGCGCCTTTCAACATGCGTAATCTCTGCCCGTTCTGTTCAATCACGGCTTCCGTACGCCGGTTTTTAGCATCAAAAGGTGAGAAGGAGACATGCGTGGTTGCCGGCTGTCCATCAAAGAGGTGCCTTTCTTTGGCTGCAGCGAGAAATGCCAGGTCAATCGGATCCTGGTTGGCTTCCTGAGACGCAAGTGCACCAGCTAACAACACTTCGGCTTCCGTAGCGTTCTCCAGCGGGATCACACCGGTGACAGCTAATTGATTCATGGTAATCGTGCCAGTCTTGTCCACGCAGAGCATATCCATCGTTGCGGCATCCTCTGCAGCGCTGAGGCGAGTTACCAACACACCCCGTTTAGCCAGTTCCTTCGAACCGACAGCCATGCTCACAGTAAACATTACAGGGAGAGCTACCGGCACCGCACTCATTAACAGGACAAGCATTAGTGGGATCATTTCTATGAGCGGCGTACCGCGTATCAGTGACAGCACGATCACCACACCCAGCAGCGTGCCAACTATGACGAAGAGCCAGCGGACAACCTTGGCCACGACAGCTTCGATGTGAAGTTTTGGTCGCGCTTCCTGAACAAGTTCCGTTGTGCGGCCAAAGTATGTTTTCGCTCCGGTAAGCATGACTACACCGTTGCCTTCGCCACGACGGACGACCGACCCTGACGAGAGCACGTCTCCGGGTGCCTTGTCAGCGTTCTTCGACTCACCGGTGAGAGCCGACTGGTCAATACTCATCTCTCCGGTCAGGAGCTTAATATCCGCTGGAATAATGTCGCCAGGCCGTACACGGATGATGTCACCCGGAACAATATCCCGGGCGGGAATTACCTGCCATCTACCCTCTCGCTTGACACGCGCACTGACCTGCAACCGTTTCCGTAGCGTTTCGACAACGCCAGCAGCTCTATGTTCCTGCATAAAACTCAAGATGGCATTTACGACTAACAGTGCACCCACCACTGCGAGATCTGAGAATCTCCTGAGCACCGCCGACAGAACCATGATCAGCTCCAGCATCCACGCCGACAGGCCCCAGAACTTGCTAAGAAACAGAAGTACCGGGTGCCCTCTTTTTTCAGCTACTTCATTATAGCCGTGGACCTTCCGACGAATGTCCACCTCAGAATGTGAGAGCCCGGTATCGGAGTTTACGTTGAGCGCCGCAAGCGTGTCTGGAACCGACGCGGTAACGAAGTCAGGAGTATTGGTATTTAAAGGCTTCAAATCAGGAGTCCTAGGGTTGTCAGTATCATTTTTCATATTGGGTATTTCCCTACTATATTGGGTTCTATTATGGGTAACATTTCTAAACGAAAAATAGCTACTCGAATACGCAAATAATCTTATCCTATGATCCTTTTTATTATAAGTGGCATAACCAATATGAATATTAATGACAAAAGTATCAAGACAAAAAGTTAATATATATAGTCTTCTGAATCTTGTTTAAAAACTGATTTTATATAAAAATATTTAATTTGTAAGTTTTAATGGAGATATCAAAAATAATAAATTGAAATGTTTCCGGAGTGAAACATTCAACCGGACTGCTGATATTAGATAAATAAATAACAGCTTTTAGGCTTTTTCCCCGGTAATCATTACAAATGTGTTTATTAAAGTACTTTGAGAGGCAAAATTTCAGGTTAATGTAAACCAATGGTCAAAATCGGCACCATTCTTTTCTGGAAACTTACAGTGATAAAATTCGTTTGTATGTTTATCATAACAATAATCTTTCTTCCACTTCTCTGCATTTGCAACAGTTTGTCTGATAGCATCCAGGATGAAAAACAATTCATTATCAGTCATTGTAGGATGAAGAGATAATCTTATCCAACCTGGTTTCAATGAGAGATCACCAGAATCTATAAGGTCTGTAATCTCTTTGGAATGCTTTATATCGACATTTAGCAGGAAGTGTCCGTATGTCCCGGCGCATGAGCATCCGCCTCTGACCTGAATTCCAAACCTGTCGTTCAGGAGCTTAGTTACCAGGTTGTGATGGATATTTTCGATGTAAAAAGAGAAAACTCCCAGACGATTGGTGATATTATCCGCCAGGATATGCAAGCCCCTGATTTTTTTCAGACCTGAAAAGGTTAGTGCTATCAGTTCATTCTCTCTTTCCTGTATTTTGTTGGTACCCATCTGCTCCTTTAACCTTACTGCCAGAGCTGCCTTAATGCCTTGAAGAAACCCCGGTGTACCGCCATCCTCTTTAGTCTCTATATCGGTAATATAGCTATACCCACCCCATCTGTTTGTCCATTTAACAGTTCCTCCGCCAGGAGTATCAGGTGTAATGTTTTTATAAAGTTCTTTATTAAATATAAGAACACCTGCGCCTCCGGGTCCTCCGAGAAATTTGTGAGGCGAAAAGAAAATTGCATCCAGATGCCTGCGTTCATCTCCTGGATGCATATATATGTCAACATATGGAGCTGAAGCTGCAAAATCAACAAAACAATAACCATCATATTGGTGCATAATTTCGGCAAGTTCATAATAATCAGGCATATAACCTGTTACATTTGAACAGGCTGAGAATGAGCCGATAAGCAAAGGACGACCAGCATATTTTGCAATTTCTTTCCTGAGCGAATCAGGATTAACTTTCAGGTCTGATGTTGGTTCAAGCACTACCACATCTGCAATAGTTTCAAACCAGGATGTATGGTTGGAATGATGTTCGGTATGAGTGATGAAAACTACAGGTCTGTTATCTCCAGCATCAGATTTGCATCTGTAGAGTTCCCCATTTGCAAAGGCACAATAATTTTTCGCCTGCTCGGGAATCTTTAATCCAAGTATTCTTTGCAGTTTGGCTAATGCTGAAGTCATGCCACTCCCGGTAAAAATAAGAACATCATTTTCATCAGCATTTACATGGTGTTTGACTATTTTCTGAGCGAGATGGTAGGCATCTGTCATTGCCTTACCTGTAGCAGTTGATTCTGAATGAGTGTTACCAACCATTGGACCAATATTTTCTGAAATCCGATTTTCTATTGGTCTGTATAATCTTCCGCTGGCTATCCAGTCAGCATAAACCAGATTTTTGAGTCCATATGGTGTTTCTATTTCTGCATCAATACCAATAATATTTCTGCGGTATTGATCAAAATATTTTTCGAGATCAGACATGTGGGCAATTAGGTTAACAGTAGAAATACTTAAGTTTACGGACAGCAGCAGTAATCACTCTCCATGTTAGCATGATTCTTCAAATAAGAAGTTAGAGCATTGATGATATTTGTCTCTTCAGTATGAAACACCTCAAAATTGATCTTCTTAAGATTCTTTTCAACCTCACTTGAAATTCCCAAAGTAATAGCAATTTGCAGATTTAATTTATTCTTGTTTTTCAGATTAGCAATATCTGGTATATTCACTTCCGGAGTGGTATTATTTCCGAGTTCCTTTAAACCGAAAGGATATTTGTCTCTCAAATCGACTAAAGCAGTAATAACAGAATCTTCCTTAACTGACCCATTTATAATTGTCAGTAACCTGAATGTTTTTGCATTATCAAAATTTGGAGCTATCGTCAGGCAATCATTGGTTGGTATTAATATTTTCATTTTATATACTTTAATATTTGAATATCAGACACATATATGTCAGATAATTATCTGGTTTATTTTAAAACAAAGGTATCTTGGATAACTCATTAAGCACACTAGCGCAATGTGATTATAAGCAAAGAAAAATGTGATAATTATCACAAAAAGCGATTACCTTTATAGTTCAGATCTATATCATATGGTAACAGAGGAGGTTAAGATAAATACAAAATGCAGTGATTGTCCGGATAAGTCATGTGCTACTGCTGTCCTTAGTAGCAAGGAAATGGACTCAATATTCAGAAATCGATTTATTAGTGAAGTAAGAAAAGGAACAAACATTGTTAATGAAGGATCACCAACCTCATATATAATATATTTAAGGTCCGGGTTGGTTAAAGAGTTTGTTCAGATGCCGGATACCCAGGAGCAGATACTTCAAATAATTATTCCTCATTCATACCTTGGATTAACTTCGATATTTGGAGATAAGGTAAACCATTATTCTTATAAGGCACTGACAGATCTCAGATTATGTTATATTGATATAAATGTATTCACTGCTCTTTTAAAAAACAATGTAGATTTTGCATTTGAGATAATGACTTCAATTGGTAGGGAAAACCTGAATAATTTTCATAGGTTTATAAATCAAAGCCATAAAAAGAGTTACGGAAGAATAGCTGATGTTCTTATATATTTTTCAAAAGTTATTTTTCTAACAAGTAAATTTCAGATTCCATTAACGAGACAGGAAATAGCAGAAATGGTTGGCATTTCAAGAGAGAGCGCTGGAAGAATTTTTTCAAAATTTAGAACGGAGGGAATAATAGAGATACAGGGAAGGAATATCACTATAAACGACATGAAAAAACTCGAAAAAATCAGTCGTTACGGTTAAAAGACACTAATGAATATTTTTATGAATTCTAAAAAAATGCTAAATCTTTTCAGTGCACAAAGTTAAAGATAATTATTGAGTTTTGTTCAATTGCTTGTATATAGCATTCCGAATAATTTAGATAGATTCCAAATAAGAACTATTTATCAGATTGTTAATTAATTAACAATAAAAATATCTCTGATCAATTAATGATAATAAACACCTTATTATCACAATTCCATTTTTTACATAGTTTTGCTAATCAATATATAGCTTTATGTCTAGCAGGCGAGAATTTATCAGAATTTCTTTTATTGGAGCCGGTGTTCTGGCGGTAGCTCCCGGTGTACTGAAAGCAACCGGAGTTATCACTGATCCGGTCAAAGCCGGAGATCTTAAAGTCGATCTGAAAAGAATCCCGACCTACTGCGAAGTATGCTTCTGGAAATGTGCCGGATGGGTTTATAAAACTTCTGAAGGCAATATCTGGAAGATTATCGGCAATGACGAGGATCAGCATTGCAACGGCAGATTATGTCCCCGGGGTACCGGAGGTGTAGGGATGTACTATGATGCGGACCGTCTTAAGACCCCGCTTATAAGGACTGAGGAACGGGGTATGCAGGTCTTCCGTGAAGCTTCATGGGATGAAGCTCTTAACCTGGTTGCATCAAAAATCAAGGATATATCATCGAAATATGGACCTGAGAGCCTGGCTCTCTTTACCCATGGTTCAGGAAGTGCTTATTACACTAACTTGTTCAAGGCCCTCGGCACTGGAAATATTGCTGAACCATCATACGCACAATGCCGGGGACCCAGGGATGATGCCTTTTTTGCTACATTCGGAGAAGAAGCTTATTCGCCGGAAATAACTGACATCCGCGATACCAGGTGCCTGGTTCTGATCGGTTCGCACATTGGCGAGAATATGCATAACAATCAGGTACAGGAGATGTCGGATGCTATCGACAAAGGTGCGACGATTATTACCGTTGACCCGCGTTTTTCAACTGCTGCCGGGAAATCAAAGTTCTGGCTTCCAATAAAACCAGCAACAGACATCGCCTTGCTTCTTGCCTGGATTCATGAAATAATTTACAATGAATACTACGATAAAAAATACGTAGAAAAATATTGTTCCGGTTTTGACCAGCTTAAGACTCATGTTAAAGATTTTACTCCCGAGTGGGCTTACGGCATAACAACAATTAAACCTGATCTTATCAGGAAAACAGCAAAGGAGATGGGTAATGCTTCTCCTGCTGTAATTGTTCACCCCGGCCGTCATGTTACCTGGTACGGCGATGACACACAAAGGGTAAGGGCTATTGCAATATTGAATGCACTACTGGGCTCCTGGGGCAGGAGAGGAGGCCTTTACAGGCCGGCTAAATTCACAGTTCCTATAGTACCTGTCCCGGCATATAAAGAACCTGTAAAAACGTGGCAGGATATCTTCCCCGGAAAATACCCTATTGCAAGTGCACCTGTAACCAACTTACTTATTGAAGCTTCAATACCTGACAACAAACCTGGATTCCCGGTTAAAGGATGGTTTGTGAACGGGACAAATCTTATACTTACAATCCCCAACCAGGCCAATACCATCAAAGCCATTCAGAACCTCGATCTTCTTGTGGTTGTCGACACCATGCCAATGGAGATAACCGGCTGGGCCGACGTAATTCTGCCTGAATGCACCTATCTGGAGCGTTATGATGCCCTCAGGGCTTCTCCTCACAGAAGACCTTCAATAGCATTGCGCATGCCTGCTGCAGAGCCTTTGAACAATACCAAACCCGGTTACTGGATTGCCAGGGAACTTGCAATCAAACTTGGACTTGGTGATTATTTCCCTTATGAGAAACTGGAGGATATGCTGGACTGGCAGCTTAAGAAGATCGGATCATCACTCGAAGAGATGAAAAGGAGCGGAGTAAAGAATTTTCCAAGGGATGCTGATGATCTATACTTTACAGAAGAGGAGGCTGTTGAATTTTCCACCGATTCAGGCAAGATCGAGCTCTATTCTGCATTTTTTGAGCAATCAGGTTTTGATCCCTTGCCAAAATATGTGCCTCACGAAGAACCTGCCGAAGGATTTTACAGGCTTATTTACGGCCGGGCACCTATGCATACTTTCAGCCGTACTTCAAATAACCCGAATCTTACTGACCTGATGCATGAGAACAGCGTCTGGATCAATCCCAGGGTTGCAAAAGCATGGGGGATAAAGCAAGATCAATATATCTGGCTTAAAAATCAGGATAATGTAGTTTCGGATTTTCCCGTGAAAGTGCGCGTTACTGAACGGATAAGATGGGATTCTGTTTACATGGTCCATGGTTTCGGTCATGCTCAGAAACAAATGAAACGCTGTTTCGGAAAGGGAGCGAGCGATACACAGTTAATTACCAAGGTGCTTACCGACCCTATCATGGGAGGTACAGGCATGAGAGGCAATTTTGTGACATTTATAACTGAAAAAACGGGAACGGAGGTTGCATCATGAGATATGCGATGGCAGTAGATACGAAAAAATGTGTGGGATGCAGCGACTGCGTTGTAGCCTGCCAGACCGAGAACAGTGTGCCGATCGGATTCTGCCGCGATTGGGTAGTTGAAACTACGGACGGAACCTATCCTCAACTCCAAACAGAGATAAGGTCGGAACGGTGTAATCATTGCGTGAATGCGCCCTGCGTGCGCTGCTGCCCGACAGGTGCCAGCCATTATGCAGAAGGCGGTATAGTACTTGTCGCGCATGACAAATGCATTGGATGCGGTGCCTGCATAGCATCCTGCCCTTATGATGCAAGATACGCACACCCGAAAGGTTATGTCGATAAATGTACTTTCTGCGAGCACAGGATAAAAGTCGGAATGTCGCCCGCCTGTGTAGCGGTATGCCCTACAAAATGCATCTATTTCGGCGATCTCGATGATGCGAACAGCAACGTATCAGTGGTGCTGAAGAAGAGGAAACATAAAACCCTGATACCTGAGGCAGGAACGAATCCTCAATTGTATTTTTTGATTTAGAATATTAATTCTAAGATATATGAAAGAAGAATTAATCGTCAGCGGAAGAATGAACCATATGGTTGATCCGAACCTGAATATATGGCACTGGCAAATTCCGCTTTATCTTTTCCTGGGCGGGATGGCTGCAGGAATACTTTGTATTGCAGCACTTTATTACATACGTGGTCGGGAAAATGACTACCGTACAGCCGTACGGATTACACCTTTCCTTGCACCGGTTCTGCTTGTTCTTGGTCTGGTAGCATTATTTATTGACCTGAGACATAAGCTCTTTTTCTGGCAGCTTTACACTAATATAAGACTGCAGTCGCCAATGTCATGGGGAGCCTGGACTCTTCTGGTTATTACACCGGTTTCATTTATCTGGTGTGCTCTTCATATCAGGGACCTGTTCCCGAACTGGGACTGGAAATACAAGTGGCTAAAGGTTCTTGAGGAATTCTTCAATAAATATAAAAAAGCGCTGGCATGGGTAATGCTTATTTATGGGATCATCCTTGGTGTTTATACCGGAATCCTGTTATCGGCTTTCAATGCACGGCCTTTATGGAACACCTCCATACTGGGACCGTTATTTCTGGCATCTGGTCTTTCGGCCGGAGCAGCTGCAACTCTTATATTATCAAAGGATAAAGAGGAGAGGAAACAATTTGCAAGAATCGACCTGGTTATTATCGGGATAGAACTCTTCCTGATTATTCACATGTTTATGGGATTCCTTGCCAGCACACAGGTGCAGATTGACGCTGCAAAAATGTTCCTTGGTGGATCCTATACCATGGTATTCTGGATATTTGTCGTGATACTCGGGATGCTCATACCTGCATTGCTTGAAATAATGGAGCTGGGTAAATATCATATTCCTGGCATCCTTCCTGCAATCCTGGTTATATTCGGCAGCTTTATGCTCAGGTTCGTAATCGTTTATGCCGGACAGATGAGCCGATGGTTATATTAAACGGCTACCGGCTACCGGTGACAGACTTTGTCAGTTAATTCTTACACCTGACGCCCGCAGCCAATGAAAAATGAAACAAGAGTACTTTAAAATTTACAATATGACAGATACGAAAGAAATTAAGAAGACAAAATACCTTAACCCTTATGTGGGAGGAGTGTTGCTTGGATTGGTGCTTCTTTCTGCAAATTTTATTGCAGGACGGGGACTCGGTGCCAGCGGTGCAATAAAGAGTGTTGTGGTAACCACCATGACAACTGTTGCCCCTTCTTCAGCGGCAAATTCAGGTTTTGTTAAAGAGTTCCGCCAGTCGCACGAAGGTAATCCGATGAAGACATGGCTGGTGTTTGAAATGCTGGGCGTACTGGTTGGCGGATTTCTTTCCGGAGCTGTTGCCGGACGCTTGAAACTGAAAGTCGAGCACTCCCCGAAGATCACCTCGCGAAAGCGACTGATACTTGCACTGACAGGGGGAGTATTATTTGGGTTCGGATCTCAACTTGGAAGAGGTTGTACAAGCGGTGCTGCATTAAGCGGTATGGCAGTCCTGTCTCTTGGCGGATTCATAACCATGATGGCAATTTTCGGAACTGCTTTTGCACTCGCATATTTCTTTAGAAAAAACTGGATTTAAAAAACGACTGCATGATTGCATGATTGCACGATTGCACGACAAAAAGACAATAACCATGGGACCATTAGTAACAAACGGAATAATTTCAGAGAATTTAAATCTCTTCCTGGCATTTATAATCGGTATAGGATTTGGATTTGTGCTTGAGCAGAGCGGATTCTCTTCAAGCAGAAAGCTCGCAGGAATATTTTACGGATATGATACCGTAGTTCTTAAAGTTTTCTTTACAGGTGCTATTACATGTATGCTCGGGCTTTTGTTTTTCAGCCTGTTCGGCTGGATAGACCTCAGCCTTGTTTACATTAATCCAACGTATCTTACCTCTGCAATTGTAGGGGGGATAATTATGGGAGCAGGTTTCATTATCGGAGGTTATTGCCCCGGGACCAGTTTTTGCGGCGCAGCAATAGGAAAACTCGATGGACTTATATTTGTCGGAGGCCTGTTTATCGGAGTCCTGATATTCGGGCTTGGATATAAGCTGTGGGAAGGCCTGTATATGGCCAAAAACCTTGGATCTCCCAAGATAAGTTCGGTCCTTGGCTTATCGGACGGCATTTTTGCCCTGCTCCTGATTTTAGCTGCTCTTGCAATGTTCTGGGCTGCTGAGTGGGCTGAAAAGAAATTCCCGAGAGAAGAATATTAAAATTTGAAACACAAATAAAGATAATTATGAAACCACTAAAATGGCTGGCATTGTTCATCATCCCTCTGGGACTAGTAATTGCTGCTGTCCCTCCGAACACGGCCAAACCTTACAAACTGACTGCTGATCAGCTGCTTGCTGAAGCAAATACAAGGACTCAATATGTAACACCCGACGTGGTAGCAGACATGATTGTAAATAAGGATCCGTCATTGCAGCTTATTGATGTCAGAAGCCAGGATGAATTCGAGAAATACAGTCTTTCCGGCGCAATTAACATTCCTCTTACAGACCTACTGTCTGAAAAGTATACTGACATTCTTAACCAGGATGTTAAAATGAACGTATTTTATTCAAATGGTACCGTTACTGCTAATGAGGCATGGATGTTGACAAGGCAGCTTGGGTACAGTAATATTTATGTTCTTGAGGGAGGTCTCAATTTCTGGTTTGATTCCATTTTAAACCCACAGGAACCTGCTTCTACCAGTCCCGATGAAGAGTTTGCCAAATATGATTTCCGCAAAAGCGCAGGCGCGGTTCTTGGAGGCGGTGGAGCGATTCAGGCGCAGGCCGATCAGTTATCAGCTGCATCTTCACCAAAACCAGCCATAACCGGGGCACCCAAGAAAAAGAAAGTCGCAGGAGGCTGCTGAGCAGCTTGAGTCATTTTATGTTCTCTTGATGGAAAACAGGATTTCGGGAGTGATCCTCGCCGGCGGGGACAGTAAAAGGTTTGGAGGAATTGCAAAAGCAAATGTTGTTATCGGCGGAAAAACCATTATTTCGGGAATAATCAGTACAATAAAAGATCTTTTTGGTGAAATAATCATTGTTACCAATACTCCTCTGGAATTCCGGGAATTTAATCAGTACATAATTATTGGCGACCTATATTTAAAAGCAGGACCTCTCGGGGGGATACATGCTGCTTTAAAATCATCTTACGGAGACGCAATTTTCGTTTTTGCCGGTGATATGCCGTTTCTTAATAAAGAAATTATTGTTGAGCAGATTAATGAATTCAACAAAGGTTCCTATGATATATTAATTCCCAAAGTTGACCAGTTTATTGAACCTCTGCATGCTATTTACAGAAAATCAGTTTTGAAAGATCTCGACAGGTTTTTATCTGAAAGAAAAACCCGTGCAGTCCGGGATTTTCTTTTGGAAGTGAATGTTGGATATTTGCAAATACCCAAAACAAAGACTAGTAATTTAGCCTTCACAAATATTAATTCACATTCAGATATTGCCAAAATTAGTTTTTAAATTCTTCTTTTATTAATTTCAATTTTGATTTCTATATTTGATTTCAAACTACTTTTATTTTTTATAGAACGTAAAATATTTTTTCTTTTATCTTCATAGTGGCCAAGTGCATCGGTTTATATTAATAAACGTCATTGAATTTTAAATTCAGCAATACTTATGAGAAAACTCTTTTTCATTCTTGCATTTTTACTTTCAGTCTCCGGTGGAGTAAATTCACAGGTGATTAACAAAGTACCGCTGAGCCCGCGTATCACTGGTTACACGATTGATGCAAAGCTTGATCCTGCAACTAAATGCGTTACCGGGAAGATGGAAGCCTTCTGGGTAAATCAGACCACTGAAACTGTACCCGACATTCAGCTTCATTTGTACATGAATGCCTTCCGCAGCAATAAATCTACATTTTATAAGGAATTCGGAGGATCACCGGGTAAGGATTCAGCCGCAATAGGATGGGTGGAAATAAAATCATTTACCGGTAAAAATGGCATAGACCTTTTGCCGTATATGAAGTTTATTCATCCCGATGATAAGAATTTATCAGACAGCACGGTAGTCAAAGTCACTCTTCCTGTGGCAGCAAAACCAGGAGATACGGTAACGGTCAAAATTAACTTCGTTACAAAGCTTCCCTCACAAATAAGGAGGAACGGTTACCGGGACGATTTCTTTTTTGTTGCCCAGTGGTTTCCGAAATTCGGGGTATACGAGCCTGCCGGGATGCGTCAGAGAAATATCGGAGGATGGAACTGCCACCAGTTCCATGCCCATTCAGAATTTTACGCTGATCACAGCGTTTATGATGTAAAAATAACTGTTCCGAAAGAGTACGTTATAGGAACAGGTGGTATGCTTCTCAATGAGTCTGATGCTGATGGAAAAACTAAAGTTCAGACATGGAGGGCAGAAGACATTGTTGATTTTGCCTGGACTGCATGGCCCGGATACGCTGTTTTTACAGATCAGTGGAAGCAGGTAAAGATCACACTCCTGATCCCGAAGACAAGGCTGGAACAGGTTGAGCGGCAGTTTACTGCGGTAAAAAATGCCTTGGAATACCTCGATAAAAATGTCGGACCTTATCCATGGCCGCATCTTACATTCGTTGATCCTCCCGCCTTCGCATCAGGAGCCGGAGGCATGGAATATACCACCCTTTTTACTTCAGAATCATTTTATAAAGTTCCCGGTACAATTCATCTTCCTGAAATGGTAACTGTACATGAGTTCGGACATGCATATTTTATGGGTATTCTTGCTTCGAATGAGTTCGAGGAACCCTGGATGGACGAGGGAATAAATTCATTCTGGGAAGAACGGATCATGGATCATTACTGGGGTGAGAATTCAGGGATGATCGATCTTCCTTTCCTGAAAGTATCTGACAAATCGCTTTCAAGGCTCACTTATGCACGTTCCGGCAGCAGACAGGTTATAACCAATAATGAATACTCCTGGAATTATCCTCATAATACATATGACATGATGTCGTATGAAAAAACGGCCACGTGGCTTTATACAATGATGGGGATCATTGGTGAGGATGCAACAAATGAGGTTTTCAGGGAGTATTACAAAAGATGGGCTTTTAAACATCCTTCGGGTAAGGATTTTGTAAACGTTGTGAATGATGTCGTAAAAAGGATCTATGGTGATAAGTTTGGCCCAGACATGAACTGGTTCTTTGATCAGACACTTTATGGCACCGGCGTTTGCGATTATAAAGTTGAAAGTTTCAGGAGCAGCTTGCAGGGATCAAAAATAAAAAATGATTCAACCGTAAAAAGTTTGATGGTGACTGATTCATCAAAAATGGCCATTGTCAGGCTTGACAGGTTGGGCGATATTATGCTCCCTGTTGATGTATTGGTACATTTCAAGGATGGAGAAGAAATCCATGAATCATGGGATGGCAAAAGCAGGTTTAAAGACTATACTTATTACGGCGAAAAACAAATTCAGTGGGTAAAAATTGACCCGGATTACAAGATAAGGATGGATGTTGATTTTATTAATAATTCCCTGACTATCGATCCTGACCGTGTTCCTCTGCGAAGATTCTCGGATAAGCTAATTTCCTTTATGCAATTCTTAACCAGTATTGTCACTCTGTAAATTCACACATCATGAAGATATTTAAAGCTTTAGGCTCAGGCTGCCATCGTTCGTTAAAAGTCTGGAAAGGTATTCTCATTTTCTGGTTTATTTCATTATCACTTGTATCTCTTGTTGCTTTTCCCATGAAGGGAATAATGAAGACAGGATTCGGTCAGAGTGCCATAACCGGGAAGTTGCTGAACGGAATAGATGTGGAGGTGCTAAGTGATCTTGGAGCAGTTTACAAAAGTCTGACTCATTCTTTTTCTGCAGGCTTATTGCTTCTCCTGCTCCTCTGGCTGCTGATAAATGCATTTCTCACCGGGGGGTTGTTCAATAGTCTTAAAAGTAATGACGAAAAATTCTCTGCTGGAGAATTTTTCAGGGCGTCTGCCAGGTATTTTCTGCCATTCATGGTAATAACATTAATTATCAGCGCAATATTGATATTGCTGGCATTGATTTTAATTGTTATTCCCATGGGAGGAGTCGCTTCGCCGGATAACCCGAATGAGTCTGTTCCGTGGCTGATCCTGATAATTTCAGTTTCGCTTTACATTCTTATTTCACAGGTATTTGTGCTTGTAGCAGATTATGCAAGGGCATGGCAGGTAAAAAACGAAAAACCAGCATGTTTCCGTGCTCTTGGATTCGGTTTCAGCAGGAGCTTCAGGAGATTTCTTTCTTCCTTCCCGATGATGCTTATCATCTGGCTGGTCCAGACAATGTTCGTGCTTCTTGTTTTAAAGGTAATCGGGAACTGGAAGCCCGCCTCTGGTTTTGGAGTTTTTGGATTATTTTTGCTCTCGCAAGTGTTACTTTATATAAGGTTTTTACTCAAAGCTTGGCGGTACGGATCAGTAACATCCCTCAAGGAACTGAATGACCCATTACCTTCTTCGGAAGCTACAGTCAACATTTAAATAAACCCAGGGAAGTTCTTTAAAAAGTATTTATATTTAATAATTAATATCTTTTTTATCTGACCCTCTTTCCCGTTTCCCCCAAGGGGGAAAGGCTTAATTTGTTCTCCTTCCCCCGTGGGGGAAGGCTGGGATGGGGGTAATTTAAACAAAAAAGAGACAGCTGAGCTAGTATTAAAAACAGATATTCATATTATAATATTAAAGTCGCATTCAGAATCTAAATTGAAAAATAAAATATTATGGAAAAAATAATTGCATGCTGCGGATTGAATTGCGCCGCCTGTGAGGCCAGGATCGCAACCGTCACGAACAATAATGAATTGAGACAAGAGACTGCTGAAAAATGGCAGAAGGCTTATAATTCTACAGGAATAACTGCCGGGATGATAAACTGTACCGGGTGCCTTGAACCCGGTGTCAAGTTCGATCATTGGAGTGAATGCCAGATCCGTAAATGTGCTGTTGCCAAAGGGTACAAATCATGCAGCGAATGCAGCGACCTGACTACCTGCTCAATTGTTTCTCCAATCCACAATTATGCTCCTGAAGCACTGCAGAACCTGATTGACCTCCGCAACTAGAAATTCAACATACCATGGCAGAGAAAGAGGAGATGATCCTTTCTGATCGGACTGTAATGCCAACCGATGATTATATTTTTTCTATCCTGGGAGAGAAAAAGATTTTATGGCAAAATATTATTAGCTACGCTACAGATAATTTTAAAGATATATCAGGCGTTTGGAATTATTATAACGATGGCAAGCAGTGGCTTTTCAAGCTCACTCAAAAGAAGAAAACAATTTTCTGGGGAGCAATGCTTAAGGATACTTTCCGGATCACATTTTATTTTGGTGACAAGGTCGAGTCCCTTCTGGGAAACAGTGACCTTCCCTTGAAAATAAAGGATGATTTTAAAACCTCGAAACGATATGGAAAGATCAGGCCTGTTTCGCTGAAAATATTTTCAGCACCTGATGCAGAGTCTGTCAAGAAGCTTATTGCCATTAAGATCAAACTAAAATAGAATAGGTCAAGGAACATAATTGAAACCTGAAAATCAGAGATGAGACAAAGATTATTGATATTGTTTTTTTTTATTTTTCAGGTCAGCCTGCATTCCCAGAATATAGATATCAGGATACTCAGATCTATCAATTCGCCCCAAACCCTGCAGTCAGATAATTTTTTCAGGTTCGTTTCAAACTCCGATGCTTTTGTTATTACTGGGGTGCCCGCCGGTATGGCCGTAACAGGTTTGATAACGAAAGACAAAAAATTATTCAGGAATGCCTGCATAACCGCCATAGCATCGTCACTGAATGCCGGGATCACAAATGCGATGAAATATTCAATTAACCGTGACAGACCTTTCGTGACATATCCGGATATCTATAAAAAGGCAAAAGCCGGAAGCCCTTCATTTCCCTCCGGACATACCTCTACAGCCTTTGCAACTGCCACATCGGTAAGCCTTTCATATCCAAAATGGTACATTATTGTCCCATCATATTTATATGCAGGCACCGTTGCATATTCAAGGATGGACCTGGGAGTTCATTATCCCAGCGATGTTCTTGCCGGAGCTGTTATCGGTTCAGGATGTGCTTACATTACCTGGAAAGTAAACCAGAAATTGCTTATTAAAAAGAAACACAAAGCCTGCGACTGCCCATAATCGGCGACCGGCCGACCTCCGATTTAATTGAGTTAATAATAATTTTAAATCAGCTGCAGAATGAGAGAGTTCTTTTTAAAACACATTACATTTCTTTTATTGATAATTCCGATTTGCGAATTACTTGATACAGGTTCATTATTTGCCCAGGTTATTCAGGCAGGACCGGAGGGAAGAATGGCCGGACAGGCAACTGAATATTCGGTTTCAAAAGAGCCCGGGCTTCTGTTTTATTTGTCAGGCAATAATGGTTTTAAAGCTGATTTCGCTGTCGGGGGACAGGTTCTTCCCAATTTTCTTAAAGATGTGACTGTAATTCCAGATGGCGCGCACGGACCCGGATTCAGGGCTGAAGACAGCCAGCTGTTGTCGTACTGGGCTCCCGGGAATATATATGCACAACGCGGCTCTCTTTCATTTTTTTGGCGCTCTCGGTACCCTGTAGGACCAACTCCTTTTCCCATTTTTCGTGTTGGTTATGCCGACCATTCAAGCTGGGATATGGTCTGGTTAAGGATAGATTACAATGGTTCAGGCTTTGACGCTTTTGTAACTGATGTGGGTTTGTCAAGGACAAGGATCTCTTATTATATGGACAAATTTCCTGCACCTGGCGAGTGGATGCATATCGCTCTGTCGTGGGATGAGACTGAAGGGATCAGGTTTTATGTCAATGGTGAACTGGTATCAAAGCAGTCTGTAAACGGAAGAGTTTACGATGCAGGGCTGGACCAGTTCGGTCCTCATTCCAGGATTATCAGTCCGTACCAGGTGCAAAGTGCGTACAGCTTTACGAGGGGAGGAGATATTGATGAGATTCGCATTTATGACCATATGCTGACTGATGAGAATATTGAGACTCTTTCAAAGGACGGCGATCTGAAATCATTGCCACCCTTCAAAAGGGACCTTTCCCAACGACACTGGCGTGATGAATGGTGGATACTTAATGGATGGAATCTTCCGAATGACCCTCCTCCTTTACTGCCGTCGCATGAAACGAGCATCAGAAAAGTTGAAATTCATGATGCTTACGATATAAAGCGGTGGTACTGGAAAGCAAATGATGGAATAAGGGAAACAACATGGCCAGGGGTTTACAATATGTCAAGGCTTCCCGGCAGATATGATTATTTTGTACTCCCTGACTGGGATTGTTATTCGGGATCTGGTCAGACAGTGAGATTCACTCTTCCGGAAGAGCCTTGGAATCATGTTGAAATATGGGGAACGGCCTGGGGCCAGCTTACGTACGAAAACCCTCTCCATCAGGATTCTGCTTTTGCTGTCCGTACACGGACCCAGATCAAGTCATATCATCAGCTTACTGAAAGCCATGTAGGTGGGAAGATCCGATTCGACAATGCATTAATAGAGGAGCCTATTGGTTCATTTGATGTATATAATGTTGCTAAGGGACATGCTCCGGAGGGAGCTCTCAGTGAAAGCTTTACACTTACTCCGGCAAGTGGTGATTTTAAAAATGACGGGCTTAAGGAAATTGCTGCTTTTGTTCGTGGAAGGTATCCATCTGATGAAAATGCAATGATGCTCGGAGTACCAGACGGAAGCCGCAAAGAACTTAAATCGGAATCTGCAGGGGGATATTTTTATCCTTTCATTCATATCATGATCCCTTATACCGACCAGCCAGATGCCGGACTTGACGGAATAGAGATTCAGATGCCTGCTATGAAGGTCACTCCGACGCACAATGGTGTTTTTCCCATTAATATCCGGGTCAAGGATCCTTTGTGGCTTATGCGCGATCTGGCCGATTTCAGCTTTTCCGTTAAACCAGGAGAATCACCGTTGCTGTGGATCGATACCCGCGACCGTATCTTGCCAAAAGATAGAGCTCTTTATATTACGATAGCCGGTGCTGGAGCAGATTTAACTTCTGATCTGTTAAAAGGAACCCATGTAAGATTGATTTATAAATCGAGAGATGCAGCACGTCCTGAGCATGAACTGGACCGGATTACCCAGATACGTGATCTGTATGCTCATATTGTTGAAGAGAGGCCGGCTACTCCACGGCTTAATCTTTTCAACCGTTTTATGGCTGATTGCAATGATCTGTTGTCAGTTAATCCTGATAACTGGCTTGCCCAGGCGTACAGGTATGCTCTGACGGGTCAGAAGAAGCCTGAATATAAAGTGCCTGAATGTCCAGACGGTGTTCCGGAATGGGCATTTCTTCAGACAGAATACCTTAGGAAGCTCGCAAATATTGCAAACTATTATATCGATAAACGGCAGATATCGAACGGTGAGTTTGGCGGCGGTTTGTCGGACGATGGCGACCTTACAAACATGTGGCCGGGGATGGCTTTCCTGGGTATAGAACCTGATAAGATACTCAAATCTCTCAGGCTTCACATGCAGGCTTATTATGATCCGGAGAGACCCGCCGAAGATGCTGGCCTGAAGCAGAGGAGCCTTCCGTTGCTGACAAATGGTCTTGCTACAATCTTTACCGATGAATTACATGCGCTTGAAGATGGAATGCAGGTTGTAGCCCAGATGATGCTGCTTGACTATGGAAATCCAAAGTACATGGAAAGAGGAATGCAGACAGCCCGAAGGATGTTGAATGATATTACGCAGATAAATGCTGAAGGTCATCGTCACTTCCGTTCAAGATATTACGGAGCTACCAGGATGGCGACAGAGGATCCATGGCAATGGTCTGTCAATCATTCGTACCATGTTCTCCAGACCTCTTACCTGTTAGCACGTTATAACGGTAGCCCTGAACTTATAAAAATGATCACTGATCTTGCAGATGGCCTTCTCGCTCACAGGCAAAATGGCAAATTAAATACCGAAATAAACTTTGAAACAGACGAATCAATGGGCGATTCCGGAAACCTGAATAAACCCTGGTCACTCTTTTATGCAGCCTGGTATCTGACCGGCGACAAAAAATACCTGGAACCCATACCTCCCCGTGACTTGAATACCCATGAATTTAATAAGGATAAGCTGGCCAGTAGTTACAGGGACGAAATAACTAATCTGGGCATTCGTGAATATATCAATACTGAAGGAAGCATCTGGATTGACCGTGTTGCTCCGTTTAGCTCTAAAATTCAGGAGGACCGTCTTGGAGGCACTGCCCTCCTGCGTGTAAATACACTTTATCCCCAGCATTTCATAAGCTGGAAATTCAATGCACCTTCTACCTATGCGAGTGCCGCAATATTTATTCCTGATGCAAACCAGACAAAGATTGACATAATAGCTTATAACCTCGATGATAAACCGGTGGGGGCAGACATGACAGTATGGGATATAAAGCCAGGTAAGTGGCGCATTCGCCAGGGAACAGACAATAACGAAGATCAGGTGATAGATGGTGAAGTTGCTGAATCGGTTGTTTATCTGGAGCGAGGCGGGTCTGTTAATCTTCATTTTGTTGAGAGGAAATACAATATTGTCTCTCTTGAGCTTATTGAACCTTCAGAAAAAGGATACTGGGATTTGCCTGATCTCGGAATAGGACCTGATGACATAAAAATCAATGGCAAACAGATCATTGTGAAAGTCCATAACATAGGAGGAGCGAAGTCTTCGGAAACTATAATGGAAGTAGAAGATGCAAAAGGTAACATTACAGCAACAGTCATTGTACCTCCAATAGAAGCACCGCTCGACCTTGAACCCCGGTGGAAAGATATAGTCATATCAGTCACAGATGGAACAGACCTGACCAGCGGCAGTGTGCAGATTGATCCTGAAAGAAAAACTGGACAGATCTCACATCAAAATGATATTGTAAAGTGGTAAAGAGGAATCTCTCTGAATAAATTGAAGCATCTGATGGATTTTCATTCAGCCGACCGGTGACCGGCATTTACGCTTTTGCGCCCTTTTCTATACGCATAAATACTACATATAAATAGGCTTTAAGAGTCTTACCCTTCTTATTCATTAGGCGTATTTTTGTTGTTAATTAATTAACAACGGAATTATGCAGGAGACAAGGAATTATCATGAGATGCTGATGAAGGATATCCGGTTCGAAGAGGGTCTCAATGCCTGCATGAACTGTGGTGTCTGCACAGCTATCTGTCCTGCTGCCGAGTTTTATAATTATGATCCCCGCCAGGTAGTCGATACAGTCCAGACAGGTGACAATGATGAGATCGAAAAACTGTTGAAATCAGAGACTATCTGGTACTGCGGCGAATGCATGTCGTGCAAAACAAGGTGCCCGAGAGGAAATGCTCCGGGTCTCGTAATAATGGCGTTAAGGGGATTATCGCAGGATCTGGGATTTTTTGTTGAATCAGAGAAGGGGAGACAGCAGCTTGCCATGAAGAGAACCGTAGGACAATGGATACTTGATCGTGGCTATTGCCTTTATCTTGAAGGTGTCGGAACTTCAATGCATCCTGAGCAGGGACCGGTCTGGGATTGGATTCAGGCAAACTGGAGGGATTTATTCAAAAGACTTGGTGCCAATTACCAGGGTGAAGGGCCTGGTATTCTGAGAAAGATCCCTGAAGAGGCATTGGATGAAATCCGGAAAATATTTGATGTTACCGGAGGCACGGCACGGTTTGAAAAGATTGAGGAAGCTTCGAGAGAAAAAGCCATGGAAATGAACCTGACCCTTGGTGAAGGTATTGACAACGAATACTTCCAGCACATTTATAAAACGAATAATAACAGCCACACCCGGCAAAAAGAGTAATATGAAAATAGAGGGTAAGAAAGCAATCTGGAAAGATTACCAGAAAGAGATAGCCGAGGACAAATTTTATTATGTAAGAAGCTGCGTACGGCAGAACTTCTTCCCGGGGTCGGAGACAGCATTTCTCAGAATTATGAGAGATGTCCTTAAGAAAGATGTTTTTGAAAATCCCTGTCATACAACTTGCACAGGCATAGGATATCATGGTGATATCGTTCCTGTTGAGACTACAATGACAGTTGTGGCCCGTCAATTTGCACTAATGACTGAATCGGGATATGAGAACCTTTTGCCATCATGTATCACTTCATTTGGCCTTTATACAGAGATCCTTGATACATGGCATCATTTTCCTGAAGTTGAAGAAAAAATACGGAAACAGCTAAGAAAAGCAACAGGAAGGGAATTCAAAGTTCCAAAGAACCTGGCACATGCGAGTGATGTGATATATAAATTCAGAAAAGAAATCAGTGCGAAAGCAAAATACCGTCTTATAAATAAAAATACAGGAGAACCTCTTAAAGTAGTCGATCACATTGGTTGCCATTATGCCAAAATGTTCCCCTCAAAGGGTGTTGGCGGAGCCGAATACCCCTATGTGCTTGCCGGAATGGTTGAAGAATGGGGAGGCCAGGTAATAGATTATCCGGAAAGAAGGCATTGCTGCGGCTTCGGCTTCAGGCAATATCTTATCCAGGCTAACAGGGGATTCTCAATTGCCTGCTCAAAGGAGAAATTTGAATCGATGAAGCCCTATAAACCTGATATGATCATAACAAACTGCCCCGGATGCCCTATGTTCCTTGACAGGTGGCAATATGTGATAAATGAGATGGAAGGTAAAACCTATGGTGCTGACGGCGAAGGAATTCCTGTTTTTACTTATGAGGAGGTTGCCGGACTGGTACTTGGATTTGATCCCTGGGATCTCGGACTTCAGATGCATCAGACCGACTGCGAGCCTCTTCTCCGGAAAATAGGAATTGAATATGATCCTGAAGCAAAATATGTCCTCAATGGAGTAAATACAAATGTTAACGCCAGTACTTATTTAGAAGTGAGATAATGAATAAGCATGTTGTTGTAATCGGAGGCGGTGTCGCCGGGATGGAAGCAGCCGGACAACTCCGGAAAACAGGCTTCGAAGTGAGTCTGTTTGAAAAAGAGGAGAAACCGGGTGGCCATTTGAATAAATGGTATAAGCTTTTCCCCGACAGGAGACCAAGTTCAGAAGTAAAGGAATATCTCGACAATATAACCTCCGGTGAGGGGATTAAAATAATTACCGGGAAAACGATTGAAAAAATAGTACAAAATAAAAACCAGTTTCACATTTCAGATAAGGAGGGTTCTGAATATACAGCTGATGCTGTTATCGTTGCAACTGGTTTCGATCTTTTTAAGAGCGCCAGAAAAGAAGAGTATGGTTATGGAATCTATGATAATGTAATTACCTCAGCCGACCTTGAGGAAATGTTCAGGAAGGGAAGCATAACGCTTGTTAATGGCAGGACACCTGAGACAATAGGTATTGTTCATTGCGTTGGTTCAAGAGATGAAAAAATGGGTAACCTTTACTGTTCAAAGCTATGTTGTGTTACAGCTGTGAAGCAGGCAATTGAGATAAGGGAGCATCTGCCTTCAGCAAAGGTATTTTGCTTTTATATGGACATGAGGATGGGTGGTGCATATTACGAGGAGCTTTATAGGGAAGCACAGGAGGAATGGGGAGTAAATTTCATAAGGGGAAAAGTGTCAGAAGTCAGTGAATCAATAAATAACAGGCTTGTTATAAAGTCAGAAGATACTCTTGCCGGCAAACCGCTTAAGATGCTGGTCGACATGCTGGTTCTGATGGCCGGAATGGAAATGTCGGAAGAAGGTTTGAAATTAGGTGATTCATCGGGACTGAAAAGAGGCGATAATCGATTCTTTTCACCGGCCGATCACCATTTTGGCAGCAATAAAAGCAATTTAAAGGGAATATATTATGCAGGCACATGTACGATGCCGATGAATATTACTGAGACTATCTCTCATGCAAGGGCAGCCGTTATGGATGTGATTGAATATTTAAAGGAAAGCTAGGAATAAATGGATAGATTCGGTTTCTCAATATCAAAAGGACGCCAGATCGACTACGATGCCAACAGCAGGCATATAGCTGAATTTATTTCTGAACGGGAACCGAGTTTCAGGGTTTGCATCGAATGCGGATGCTGCTCGGCAACTTGCACGACCGGTAATTTTACCAGTTTCAGCCTGAGGGAACTCCAGATCCTGATGAAACGAGGGGAGAATGAGAAAGTACGCGAGAACATAAAGAAATGTATGCTTTGCGGCAAATGCACTCTTGTGTGCCCACGGGGGGTCAATACCCGCAACGTTGTAACCCTGGCACGCCAGGCTTTTCAAAAATTTCCGGCAAATGCAGTTTGATCCGTTTGTCATACCATTCAATATCGGGCTATACTTCATATTAATTTATGCTGTTGTTCGGTCCGTTATCTGGTTTAACGATCTTTCACGACCTGACAAGCTGAGGCTCCAGCGTGGTTTCTTTGGCAAGACATTCGGACAAAGTATAAAAGAAATATTCCTCGAGAGCCTTATTCACAGGAAGATACTAAAATCGAACCCTAGGCTTGGCTACATGCACATGAGCCTTGCATTTGGCTGGTTCCTCCTTATATTGTTTGGTACCATTGAAGCTGACGTTTTCGGTGCACATCATCTGAATGCCCCATATAAGTCAATTTTCTTCAAGTTCTTCAATCCCGAACATGGCCGTGCGGGTTTCGAAGCAGCTTATTCATTCCTGATGGATCTGATACTGGCCTTTATACTCTCAGGACTTTTACTGGCAGTAATTAAAAGATTCTCATCAAAGGTTGTCGGTATGAAGAAAACCACCAAACTGAGGGTTCTTGACAAGGTAGCTCTCACTTCGCTGTGGCTGATATTCCCAAGCCGTCTTTTAGCTGAAAGCTTTACCAGCGGCGCTTACGGCACAGGCAGCTTTCTTACCGGTTCGCTGGGTTCAGTTCTGGCCTCTTTTCTTCCGGCCCAGGAAATGGCCTATCCTTTCTGGTGGCTCTATTCTCTTTCACTTGGGACTTTTTTCATTTTGCTTCCCCTTACAAGGTACATGCATATCCCGACGGAGCTGTTCCTGATATTTGCTAGGAATTCAGGGATCAAAACCGGCGATCAGCCCGGAGCCTTCAGGGAGATACAGATTTATTCCTGCTCTTCATGCGGAATCTGCATAGATGCCTGCCAGCTTAATTTCTCAGCAGGAATTACAAATATCCAGTCTGCATATCTTATGAAGGGTATACGAAATAATGAAAATGTAAGCGATATAGCCTTTAACTGCCTGATGTGCGGGAGGTGTGACCAGAAATGTCCTGTTGGCATTGAACTGACCCCCCTCAGAATGCTCAGCAGAAGAGCAGGGGAGACTGTTGAAAGCGAGCAAACCATCTTGAAAAAATATTTTCCGGACAGGAAGAGCGTCTTGCCTGCCAGACCCGCTGCTGATCCTTCTTATACCTTTTTAAAACAATACGAGCCGGCGAAAACCGATGTAATATATTTCGCAGGATGTATGACTCATCTGACGCCTGCAATTAAAAATTCGATGGTTGCAATACTTGAGGCTTCGGGGGTCAGGTATAATTTTCTTGATGAAATGGGAGGAGTCTGCTGTGGCAGACCGCTGATGCTTGCGGGCCAGGACAGGGAAGCAAGGGAGCTGATTAATCATAACTCGCAACTGATCTGGAAGTCAGGTGCACATACATTAGTTACTTCATGCCCAATCTGCTATAAAGTGTTTAAAGAGAGCTATTATCTTGATGTAGAAGTACTTCATCATTCACAGTTCATTAAGAACATGATTGAAGATGGCTCCCTTAAGCTTAATTTCCTTCGCCGTAAAGTCACATATCATGCTCCATGTGAGCTTGGAAGGGGTTCCGGCGTATACGATGAACCTAAAGACGTCCTCAGGTATGTGGCAAGGCTTCAGGAGACGGGTTTTGAGGATAAAAATTCTCTTTGCTGCGGCGGAAGCCTTGGCAATATAAAGATAAGCAGCAGGCAGAAAAGCATGATAGCTCATGATGTTGCTGCAGAGTTGACTAAAGATAATCCTGACATCCTTGCAACTTCATGTCCGCTTTGCAAAAAGACACTTGCAGCTGCAACAACTACGAAAGTCGCTGATATTTCTGAGATTGTTGCAGATGCGATTATAAAACCTGCGATAAAAAAAAAGCTGACTGAACCGGCAGGGAAAGTTAAAATGCAGGCTGATTTCCAAAACTGAAATATTTGCATTTATTTTATCCTTTGTGTTGTATTTACACAATGGAAGAGATCCGGATACGTTGTATACACGTAAATCCTGTAGAATTTTTAATAAAACAATGAGTAAGAAATCATTTTTGTGGGTAGCTGTAACAGGTTTAAGCCTGTTATATTCATGTGGAAATGCCGGCAGTAAAATTGCAGATAGCAAGAGAGATGGAAACAAGATCATACAGCAGGCTGACGGCACAATCTCTTTAAAACTTGATAAAGCTGAATGTTACAACGATACTATCGACCCATCGGGAAATACGGCCGAATGGGATGTTGTGGTATCCAGGTCGGGACAATATAATGTCTGGTTGTCAAGCGCAACAAAGGATACTACAGATCTTAAATATAAGCATCCGGTACTGGTAAACATACAGGAAAACCGTCTGGAAGGACAACCTGCCAGCCGCAAAATCATTCATAATTCAACCGACGTTTCTTTCCCTTATTTCAGGGCTGATTCATTCATTGGCTCAATGTACATCCGGGATACCGGTGAATTCAACATCCAGGTTATATGCGAGAAAATACTTCCGGATGATATTGATCAGGGAACCGCTTCAGACGAAGATCTTTCGAAGCTTATTTCAGTCTCATTTACTCCCGTTACGCGCTGATTCAATCCACTTTCTTGCGTTCACAAAGGCTTTCATCCATGGAGTGATATCATCATTTCTCCTTTCAGGAGGATAATATCCGCATTGCCATGGAAAATAAGCCCGTTCAAGGTGTGGCATCATAACAAGATGACGGCCATCTTCAGAGCATAATGCTGCAGCATCAAAATCGGATCCGTTCGGGTTGGCCGGATATGTGTGTGCAGAGAATTTCATGGGAATATTATATTTTGATTCATCATATGGAAGACTGAAGCGTCCCTCTCCATGAGCAACCCAGATTCCCAGTTCCATGCCGGCCATATCGCCCAGCATTATTGAATTGTTTGGAAGTATCTTTACGCCCAGGAACGATGATTCTAATTTCCCTGACTTGTTATGCAGCAGTTTCGGCATTGTCTTGTGCTCCGGATAAATAAGATTTAATTCAGCCATGACCTGGCATCCATTGCACACGCCGAGCGATAAAGTATCGCTTCTCAGGTAGAAATTCTTCAAAGCATCTTTTGCTTTCTTATTGTAACGGAATGCTCCTGCCCATCCTTTTGCCGAACCAAGTACATCAGAGTTGGAGAATCCTCCCACAAAGACTATCATGCTGATATCTTCAAGAGTCTCTCTCCCGGAAATCAGGTCTGTCATATGAACATCCTTTACGTCAAACCCTGCAAGATATAGGGCATATGCCATCTCCCTGTCACCATTTACACCCTTTTCCCTGATGATCGCTGCATTTATGCTGCTCTTTTTTCTCCTGTCAGGAGAGATTCCCAGTGATTTGAACGTGCCTTTGAAATCCGAAAGATTGATTTTCAGATCGTGTCTTAAATAACTGTCGAACCTTTCTTTTGCAAGTTCCGGACCGCATTGACGGCGATCGAAGTTATAGGATGTGCTGAACCACTTGTCGCGCAGGTAATCAATATCAAATTTATCATTATAGCCTTCGTTGCTGATATATAGAGTCCTTTCGGTAACAGGATGGCCGATTGACAGATATGATACTCCATTCTCCAGAAGTATCTCTGCTATCTCATCCTCGTCCCTCACCTGGATAATAATTCCGGGATTCTGGCTGAAAAGGATCTTCAGGGTATCCATTTCGTCGAGGGCTGATAGATTTATAGTAAGGCCTCCGGAAGTGTTCGAAAAACACATCTCGAGCAGGGTCGTTATCATGCCTCCCGCAGAAATATCATGTCCGGCCAGAATCTTACCCTTCACAATAAGTTCCTGTACGATATTAAATACAGCTGCGAAATAAGCAGGATCTTTTACTGAAGGAGCAGAATCTCCAAGCCTGTTAACGATCTGCGCGAAACTGCTTCCGCCGAGATGGAATTCATCCTGGCTCATGTCGATATAGAGGATACTTGTATATGGGTCGTTTACAATTACAGGTTCAACGATTTTTCTGATATCTGAAACCTCGCCGGAAGCTGAAATAATAACCGTTCCCGGTGAGAAGACTACCTCGTCCCTGTATTTCTGAGTCATCGAGAGGCTGTCTTTGCCTGTCGGAATATTTATTCCAAGTCCGATTGCAAATTCACTGGCTGCAGATACGGCACGGTAAAGCCTGGAATCTTCGCCGGGATTCTTGCATGGCCACATCCAGTTTGCGGATAATGATACACTCTTCAGTTTATCAGTAAGCGGAGCCCAGACAATATTTGTAAGAGCCTCTGCAATAGATAGTACAGATCCTGCTGCCGGATCTATCAGACCTGCAGCCGGTGCATGGCCGATAGAAGTAGCCATTCCATATTTACCCCTGTAATCGAGTGCTATGACTCCGGCATCGTTAAGGGGCAATTGCAGTGGGCCTGCGCATTGCTGTCTTGCTATTCTTCCTGTAACAGACCTGTCCACTTTGTTTGTCAGCCAGTCTTTGCAGGCTACCTCCTCAATCTGGAGAAGCACCTCCAGGTACTCCTGGATCATTGAAGGATCATATTCAACTTTTTCGTAGTCTGCTTTATGGGTTATATCCTTCATAATAGTCCTTGGCGGCTTGCCAAACAGCGATTCCAGCTTGAGATCTATCGGTTTTTCTCCTGAAACAGAATTGTAAAATGTGAACTGATGATCACCTGTTACCTCACCAATAACGTAAATAGGAGCTCTCTCTCTTTCAGCGATTCTTTTTATTGAATCGATGGAGGTTTTCTTTGTTACAAGTCCCATTCTTTCCTGCGATTCATTCCCGATGATCTCTTTTGCCGAAAGGGTAGAATCACCCACGGGCAACCTGCTGATATCTATTTTTCCACCTGTTGCTTCAACAAGTTCCGAAAGGCAGTTCAAATGTCCGCCGGCACCATGATCATGAATTGAAATAATAGGGTTATTATCCATTTCAGCCAGGGCACGAATGGCATTATATACTCTTTTCTGCATCTCAGGATTGGCCCGCTGGACGGCATTAAGCTCTATTGAACTGTCATATTTGCCTGTATCGACTGAAGATACAGCGCCTCCACCCATACCGATCCTGTAGTTATCTCCTCCAAGGAGCACGATGATATCGCCTTTTTCAGGGATATCCTTTTCACTGTCTTTTTTCTTTCCTATACCAATTCCTCCGGCAAGCATTATCACTTTATCATAACCGAACTTAAGGAGGTTTTCAAAATGTTCGAACGTAAAGAGTGAGCCGCAGATAAGAGGCTGACCGAATTTATTGCCAAAGTCGCTTGCCCCGTTGGATGCCTTTATGAGGATATCTTCCGGTGACTGGTAGAGCCAGGGACGTTCTTTGGTCGCTTTTTCCCACGATCTGCCTCCGCCCGGTCTGGGGTAGGAGGTCATGTAAACCGCTGTGCCAGCTATCGGTAAGGCTCCCTTACCTCCGCCAATGCGATCCCTTATCTCACCCCCGGTGCCAGTGGCGGCTCCGTTGAATGGTTCGACGGTAGTTGGGAAATTATGCGTTTCGGCTTTCAGCGAAAGAACAGATTCGAAGTCCTTAATTTTAAAATAATCAGATTTATCATGTGTCGAAGGGGCAAACTGCTCAACTACCGGTCCCTGCAGAAATGCGCAATTGTCCTTATATGCCGAGATTACTTTGTTCGGGTTTGCCAGGGTAGTATCTTTGATAAGCTGAAAAAGAGTTTTATCCTTTTCAACGCCGTCAATTACAAATGTTCCATTAAATATCTTGTGTCGGCAATGTTCAGAATTAACCTGTGAGAATCCGAATACTTCACTGTCTGTCAGCTTTCTGCCAATTCTGATGCTCAGCCCGTCAAGATAAGCGATCTCCTCTTCATTCAGCGCAAGACCTTCCTTCTTATTGTATTCACTTATATTATCGATGAAAATAACAGGGTCCGGCTTTTTATCAATAGTGAAAATATGCTGGTCGAGCCCTTTATAGAGTGACTGGAGCATCGGATCCCACAGAGGTTTCCCCGAAGCCGGGTGATATTCCTCGATCCTGGAGATGCTGCTGATCCCCATATTCTGAGTAATCTCCACAGCATTGGTACTCCATGGCGTGATCATCTCTTTTCTCGGGCCGATATAATCACCTTCAATCTGTTCATTTCTGTAAATTGCCTCATTACCAAAGAGCCAGATCAGCTTTCCCAATTCACTTTCGGTCAGCTTAGCAGAGGTTCCTGCTGCAAGAATCTTTTTGTCAGGAGTTTCGAAAAAGAAGATCATGAAATAAGAGTTAATATATTGATATTAAATATTATATAAATACTTTTTGAATACAATTATGAACAGTTAAATATACCATATGTTTTATATTATTTCAGTCCGCTTCTCTTCAGGAATGCTTCAATTGAAGGTTCCTTTCCCCTGAATGCCTTGTACAGGTTCATTGGTTTATCTGTGCCACCCTTTTCAAGTATGTTTTTTCTGAAGGAGGCGGCAGTCGTTTTGTTAAAGATGCCAGTTTCCTTAAAATACTCGAAAGCATCGGCATCGAGTACCTCAGCCCATTTATATCCGTAATAGCCTGCTGCGTAGCCTCCTCCGAAAATATGTGTAAAAGAAACACTTGTATTTAAACCATCGACAGCAGGAAATAACTCAGTCTTTGCCAGGGCTCCCAATTCAAATTCAGCAAGGTTATTTATGAAGGGAGTTGTAATTGTATGCCATGACATGTCCAGGAAACCAAAACCCAGCTGCCTGTTGCATGCATATCCTTCATTAAAGGTTGAAGATGCTTTTATTTTATCTATAAGCCGTTCAGGAATTATTTCACCTGAAATGTAATGGCGGGCCCAGGAAGTGAGCCACTCTTTCTCGAATGCAAAATTTTCCATGAATTGTGATGGCAATTCGACAAAGTCCCTGGCAACACTTGTCCCCGAAAGACTTTCATATGTGCATTTTGTCAGCATCCCATGCAGCGAATGTCCGAATTCATGAAGGAAAGTGGTTACTTCATTGAAGGTCAGAAGTGATGGTCTGGTATCAGTAGGTCTTGTAAAGTTGGCAACGATTGAGATAAGAGGTCTCGTATCCTTTCCATCCTGAACCCTTTGTTCCCTGAAGCTGGTCATCCAGGCGCCGCCATTCTTGCCCGGCCTGGGAAAATAATCAATGTAGAGTATAGCCATGAAAGTGCCGTCACCGTCCCTGACTTCCCAGGTTTTTACTTCAGGATGGTAAACCGGTATATTGGAGTTGGAGATGAACCTGATCCCATAGAGGGTTTCAGCCAGGTCAAATATACCTCGTTCCGCATTACCGAGAACGAAATATGGCTTCAGTACTTCATCATCGATATCAAACTGAGCTTTCTGAAGCTTTTCGGAATAGTAAGCCCAGTCCCATCTTTCCAGTTCCGCTGAAAAACCATCTTCAACAGCAAAATTCTTAACTTTTTCGAGATCTCTTATGGCAGCAGGCTTTGAGGCTGAATGTAGCTCAGTGAGAAATGTTCCGGCCTTTTCAGCTGTTTCCGCCATCCTGTCGACCAGAGCAAGTTCTGCAAAGTTTTTGAATCCAAGTAAATTAGCCATCTCCAACCTTAGGTTTGCTATTCTGGCTGCAAGCTCACGGTTGTCGTGTGCATCTTTGTGAAAAGCTCGTGATCCATACGCTTTAAAAAGGAGTTCTTTCAGCGAGCGGTTAGTGGAATATTTCATGAATGGAATATAGCTGGGTGCATGGAGTGTGATCACCCATCCCTCCTTATTCCTGTTTTTAGCATCCAGTTTTGCCATTTCAATGAAACCATCAGGCAATCCTGCAAGATCATTTTTGTCTGTAATATGAAGCTCGAAAGCGTTAGTATCTTCCAGAACATTCTCTTCAAACTTTATCTGCAAATGCGCAAGCTCCTCCGAAATTTCACGGAATCGTGATTTTTTTTCGTCATCAAGGTCAGCTCCCCCCAGTATAAAGTTCCTGTAGTTCTTCTCAAGGAGCATCATCTGCTCACGGTCAAATCCTGCCGCTTCACGTGAATCAAACACTGATTTTACTTTCAGGAAAAGTTCCTTGTTAAGGGTAATATCATTAGAGAAACGAGCAAGAAGAGGAGAAACCTCCTGTGTAACTGCCTGCACCTCACTGCTTGTTTCAGCGCTGTTGAGGTTGAAAAGCACAGAGGCGATATCACCAAGCTTATCACCGGCGCAATCGAGCGCGGCAATTACATTTTCAAAGACTGGTTCATCCTGATTGCCAGTAATTGCTGCTATCTCTGCAGATGCAAGCTTAATAGCTTCTTCGATAGCAGGCTTAAAATGCGAAATTATGAATCGGTTAAAGGGCGGAGTACCGAAGGGGGTATCCCATTTCTCCAGAAGTGGATTATAAGATATATTATCCATTTAATGTCGTTGCATTAATTAAGCTCGTTCCCTTCCCTGTCATCTTTATCTGCACCGGCATATTTTGAGGGATAGGGAGTATTTCCTTTTTCAGCAAACCACAGGATCCTGTTTAAAAGATCGTCATTGCCGGAATCGATGCCGTCAAATTCAGGAAGCATGCTTTTTTTGGCATAATGGAGTGCCCTTCCGTTAAGCGAAACCAGCTGGGGATTCATTTCGTCAATCCTGATATTGGATGGAACTGCCGTGAAAGGAGTCTTGTCCATTACATTGCCGAAACAATCGGCCATCGGGTTGGCAATGGCGTCCTGGATATTCATTGGCGGCAGGCCCAGTATCTGTTCTATGGTTCTTACCATTGAAGGCTGGGTATAAAAAGTATGATTGACGGATCTGAGTCTTGAATAGGGACTGATAACAAGTGAAACAGTGCGATATGCCGAAACATGGTCCCATCCTCCCTGGGAATCATCCTCAACGACAAATATCACAGTGTTTTCCCAGAACCTGCTTTTTGTCATAGCTTCCACGATAAGTCCGAGTGCCCTGTCATTATCGGCAACCATTGCGCGCGGGGTAGGAGAGCCGGGACGAAGGCCATTCGCGTGGTCATTTGGCAATGCCATTATCATCAATTCAGGAAGCTTATCACCAGGTAATGCTTCATAATCATGAAGTTCCTTTATAAATGCATCGGCCCTCATGGCATCGGAGAATTCATGATTGCCATAGGAAGGGTACGTCTGGCTTAGGATATTTTTGACAGATTCGATCGTTGTCTTGTTGTAGAAATCTACTTTTTCACCCTTTATGTACTTATTATAAATGTCTGTCCAGTTCAGCTTATTATCAAAGACAGGGATGGCTGCTTCGCCATATATCCTGACTGATTTTCCATTCTTCAAGCCGTTGTCCCACAGGAAACCGGTTGGTGCATATACGAGGGCATCAGCCTGCACATGGGGATAGCTCCTGAACCATGCTCTCATGTTCTTTTCAATATAATCAGTTACAATAGAGGCATCTGTCCACTGATGTCCTTCTGCAGAGGATTTACCCGAAACATAGAAATTATCAAGAAGCAGGTACTCCTCACACAACTTATGAGTGTTGGGAGTAATATTTGCACCGTAAATACAAAGTGCAGGGTCTCCATCGCCCTGTTTCATGTCTCCCAGGACCTGGTCGTAGGTCCGGTTTTCCTTAATGATGTAGAGAACATGCTTGAATAATGAAGGCTCGCCGATCCTTTCAGGTACAGCTTTTGGTTTTGCCTCAGGTGAAGGTTTCTCCCTCGAAAGTGTAGCCCTGGCAAGGTCGTTTACTGCAATGACCGTGTCGGTATATGCTTTCAGTTCTCTCTTGTTCGGAACAGGAATCACTGAAACTGAAGCGAGCATGTGATGTGAATTGTAAGTGAGATTCCTGGATTTTTCATCGGGCAGGCCAAGCCTTACACCAGATGCTTCAAGGTTACAAACATAGAGGATCCCTGGGTTCAGGATGCTTATTGCTGAAGGATAAGCTCCTGTAGGGATAAATCCGCTGATAATACTAGATTGTCCGCAGCCTTTTTCGGAAGATCTTTTGCCAAGCTTTACTGATGCCAGAGCGTTATCCATTCCATTCACAACATAAAGTGTTTTATTGTCAGTAGAAAGGCAGAGACCATCCGGCGAATCGCCGAAGAACTGGTTGATTGCAGGCTGAAGCCTTAAATTTATAGTTTCAGATACATTATCAGTTAATGTGTTTATTACTGAAACATTGTCGCTGTTGGAGTTAGTAACATAAATGAATTTTCCGCTCCTGTTTGCGATAATTTCGTTTGGATGGAGGCCGACAATTATCTCCTTGATTATCTTCCCGTTCTCAGGATTAATAACGGCAACGCTTCCTTCCCTTGTTGAACCGCCGGCCTTATTATCAACCCTTGCTACTCCCCAGGGTACACCGGCAACATCTTTATCACCTGCTTCCGGAAACCTTCCGGCCCAGTTGGTAACATATATTTTTCCGGCAGCCATTGCAATTCCGTAAGGAGCAACTCCGGGATTTGCAACCCAGATCGTATCTCCCGTTGCAAGGTTCTGTTTAATCAGGTTATTATTACCATTAAGAACTACATATAAGAATTCACCTGATGATTCTTTGGTTATCAGGAATTCGTTTGGAAGAGCCATATCTGTTTGAGGAGCAGATTTATATTCGATGAGCCTGCTGAATTCAGCTTTTGTCCCATCCCATTTTGCAGAGACAATAAATGACCTTTTCTTAACTCCGATCGCACTCCAGTATATTTCAGTAAGATTGTTCCCTGAGTGCCAGGTAATACCGGAATATGTGTTCATTCCTCCGGTCAGCTCGGGGCAGTGATAGTCCGGGAGCGTAAATATTACGTGGTTGTCTGTAGTGCTGATAAAGACAATACTGTATCGCTCCATAACTGCAAGATATTTTCCATCCGGGGAAAGAGCTGCATCCAATGAATGGTTTTCCATATCCTTGTCTCCGAAGTATACCTGCAGGCCTGCCGGCTGGATGAGCCGGTTCCAGGGGAGAAGAATCTGCCTGGGATTCTGAGGAGAGATATTTTCCGGCAGTTGAGCCTGGGCGATTGCAGTTATGAGACAGAGGAGTGCCGGTATGAGCTTTATTATCTTCATTTTTGAGGTTATAATATTAATTAAGGCCAACAAACAATTTTGCAGACAAGATAAAAAAAAGAGACTGAATTTTTGATTCAGTCTCTCGTATTCTTTTCAGAACGGCAGATCGCTCAGTTCATCATTTTCAGGCGGAATGTCCTCCAGGACAGGGCGTGACGATGATACATTCTGATCGTGTCCCTGTGAAGAGGCTCTTTCAATTTTCCAGGCATCGAGATTCGTAAAATAGTTTATCTTCCCATCGCGTTCCCATTTGTTCCCTTTCAGGTTGAACCATATCTTGACTTCTTCGTTGAGGTATGATTCATTAATGAGGTCACATTTATCCTGGATAAGCTGGAACTTGATATAATTAACAAATACAGCACCTCCTCCTGATTCTTTGTTTTCGATAATAAATTCACGCTTTTTAAATTTGTCACTTACCTGGTTTACAGGGGAAATGTCAATTATTTTGCCTGTAATTTCAAATGCCATTTTATTCTTCTATTATTGTGATCTTTTCAATTTTGTCTCCCTGACGTATTTTATCAATCACATCAGTCCCCTCAAACACTTTTCCAAAGCATGTATGCACTCCGTCGAGGTGTTTCGTATTGGTTCTTGAGTGACAGATAAAGAATTGAGAGCCGCCTGTATTCCTGCCGGCGTGTGCCATTGAAAGGACGCCCCTGTCGTGGTACTGGTTATTGCCGTCAAGCTCGCATTTTATTTTGTAGCCAGGGCCTCCGGTGCCAACTCTTGGATCGTTCATATCTTTTGAGAAAGGACATCCGCCCTGGATTACAAAGTCAGGGATCACCCTGTGGAAGGCCAGGCCGTCATAGAAACCCTTTTTTGCAATTGTAACGAAGTTTTCAACGGTACCTGGAGCATCAGCTTCATAAAAGCTGACTTTCAAAACACCTTTAGCAGTATGTATTTCTGCACTTCTCATTATTTAACAATCTCAAGAAGTTCGATTTCGAAAATAAGAGTGGAGTAAGGTTTGATCTGTTCGCCGGCACCAACTGCTCCGTAAGCAAGATTCTGTGGGACATAAACTTTAAACTTCGATCCTACAGGCATTAGCTGAAGAGCTTCTTTCCATCCGGGAATAATATTTCCGACGGGGAACTGGGCAGGTTCATTTCTCTTAATGGATGAATCGAATTCGGTTCCATCAATAAGGGTTCCTGCGTAGTTAACTTTAACAGTATTTTCGCTTGTCGGCTTCTGACCGTTTCCCATTTTTATTACTTCATACTGAAGACCGCTGGGAGTTACAGTTACGCCCTGTTTTTCTTTATTTTTTGCCAGGAAATCTTCGTTCTGCTGAATCCAGTCCTTGTACAGAATTTTATCTGCTTCGGCTTTTTTTGCTGCTTTTACAGATTCACGGCGATTGATGAATTTCATGATTACTGCCCTGGCAGATTCATCATTTAAAATTGCTTTTTTGTTTTTGCCATCGAGCATTGCTTTGGCAACAACCATCGGGTTGAGATCCAAGCTGTCAGTAGCAAGTGCATTGTAGTTTACGATGCCAAATGCATAGGCAAGCGAATCCTTTTCAGTAAGTATTTTTGTACCCTGTATTGCATTTTCTCCGCATGAGCCAGCAATAATAGCTATAACGGCAGTCAGAACAACTAATCCCTTGAATTTCATATCTGTTTTTTTTAATTATAATTTTGGCAAAGATAATACTTTGAGCCTTGTAAAAAAACCTTTAAAACTTTTTTTCAGATTTTCTTTGCAATAATCATTTCTCTTTTTCCAGGAGGCCCGGGAATAAGCTTCACATCAAAGCCTACTGACCTTAGATTCCTTTTAACTTCCCCCTTGGAAGAATAGGTCACCAGAATTCCTCCGCTTCTCATGGCAGCTGATAACCTTTCAAATATTTCCCAGGTCCACATTGCCGGTTGCTTATCAGGCCCGAAAGCATCAAAATAAACAAGATCAACAGGATATGCCGGAATGTAATCAGCCAGGTCTCCATTTATTTTTTTAAGGTTGAATTTATTGCAGATGCAATTCATTTGCTCCCATGGTGATGATTGTATAAGCTCAAAGATCCTTTTGCCATCGGGTCCTGCAAATTCATAATGGTTCAATAACTTTATCAGATCGGGGGCAACAGGGTATTTCTCGATAGAAGTATAAAAGACTTTCCTGTTATCCTTAACTGCCTTTACAGCAGTAATAAGTGCATTGAGCCCGGTACCGAATCCGGCTTCGAATATATAAAGCGGTTCTGCATTGCAGTTGTCATAACCTGCCTTGATAAATATGTGCTCCGATTCCTGTACTGCACCATGAATGGAGTGGTAATGCTCATTCATTTCAGGAACATATATAGTATGGGAACCGTCGGAAGTTATAACTATTTGGTTCATTTGAATCTGCCTGCTCGTTGCTTGTTGCTCGTTGCCTGTTGCCTGTTGCCAATTGCCAGATGCCTTTCTTTATCAAATATGCAATCCTATAACCAGTACATCATCTACCTGTTCTCTGTTGTTTTTCCATTTGCCGAAAGTATTATCGAGGATTTCTTTCTGCAATTCCATAGGCTTTTCATGGTGTTTCAAAAGAAGGTCCTGGAATGGCTTGTACATGTACTTTTTACCATTCGGACCGCCGAATTGATCGGCATAACCATCTGAAAAAAGATATAAGTAATCGTCTTTTCTTATTTCAACCGACAGGTTAGTGAAGGGAGTAATTGATGTAACATGGATCCCGATAGGCATTCTATCGGCCTTGTACTGGATCATTTTCCCATCCCTGATAAGATAAAGCGGGTTATTGGCACCTGCATAATCAAGTTTGCCAGCCTTAAGGTCAAGAATAACGAGAGAAATATCCATGCCATCATGTGCTTCGCCTGTCGTCCCTTTCTGCTTAAGTGCATTAATGATTTCATCACGAAGGAGGTTCAGAATGTCAGCAGCATTTTCCGGTTCCTTTGTACTTATTATTTCATCAAGAAAGGCATGTCCGAGCATGCTCATGAAGGCACCTGGTACTCCATGTCCTGTGCAATCGCCGGCAGCAAGAATTATTTTCTCATTTTTCTCGACGCCCCAGTAAAAGTCACCGCTTACGATATCTTTTGGCTTGTAAAGTATAAAGTTGTCAATTCCCCAGTCAGACAGGAAGCTGACAGGCGGAAGCACAGCAGTCTGGATCCTGCTGGCATACTGAATGCTGTCAGTAATTGACTGGTTTTTCTGCTCTATTATGTCTTTCTGTTTAAGTACTTCAGCATTTTTTATTTCAAGATCAGAATTGATCATTTCTATCTGCTGCTTGCTCTCGGCCAGTTTCTGGTTTTTCTTCCTGGTCGATATCAGACCGAAGAGGATGCTTGCCGCAGCGAGTAGCATCAAAAAGCCGATTCCTACTGCAAATTGCCTGGCAAGTTTTTCATCTTTGAGCTGTTTCTCTTTAAGGAGTTTATCCTTTCCAAGAAGTATGTTTTCAGTCTCAAGGTTTTTTGCTGCTTCATCTTTCTGAATAAGGTTCAGACTGTCGTTTGCCTGCTGCAGCTTAAGAGATTTATTTTCCTGGACTCTTTTATTGAGCTCGAGGCGGTCTTGAACAAGAACAAGGGATTGATTCAGCATGGCATTTTCTGATCGGCTAAGTTCCTGTTGTTTTTGCAGGAGCAGAAGTTCTTTTTCCTTTCTTTTTGCTTCTGTCTGCAGGTTTTTAAGCTGAAGTCCCTGGATCTCTTCGGCAGATAATCCACTTATGATCCGCTGCTCTGACGCCTCCTTTGCAGCTATTTTACTGTTTCTTTCGTTTTCTGAATTGCGGTTTGCATAATTGAGTGAATCACGGAGATTAAGGTGTTTTTCATAGTATTCAAGCGCCTTGACAAAATCATTTCCGCTTTCAAGAACTGCTGAATAATCCTTATAGCAAAGCTGAAGAACATCGAGGTTCCCGGATTTTTTTGCCGATTCGATACACTCGAGGCAATATACCTCGGCATGGTAATTATCTCCTTTTTTGAAATAGATTGTGGCAATGATTCTGTCAATTCTCGCAACTTCTTCAGTCCTTCCGGAAGTTTTTGAATACTCAAGAGCCTTGCTGAAGCTGGCAAGCATTTCATTCTGGTTTCCCAGGTTCTGCTGGCAGATAGCCATATTTGACCATGCATCAGTAAGAAAGAAATCATCTTTCTCTCCTTTCCCGGAATACTCTATAGCTTTCCCAAAATATTCCTGTGCTGCCTTGGTATCCCCTTTGCGGAACATCAGAAACCCGGCCTGGTTACAGGCCGACGCCAGACTCTTATAATCTTTTCTGTCTTCATAAACAGATGAAAGGATATTGTATTCTTCAATAGCCTGGTCAAATTTTCCGGACCTGGTGCAAAGCATACCCATTTTATCGGTACACCTGAGATAACCTGATGAGTCAGAATCTCTTAAATAGTAATGACTTGCCGTACTGTACCATTTCAGGGATAATGAATCGTCGGGAAGAAAGAAATATGATTTACCTGTGGATTCAGCAGCTGAAGCCAACATTTTGCTTTCCTGCTCACCATATAAAATAAATTCCTGTTCGGAATAAGCAGCTGATTTATTATACACGCCTGCTTTATAATACTTGCCGGCGATAAGTCTGAGTATCCTGGCTTCGTTTTGGTTATCAAATGATTTTGTATAGGCTGCAGAAGCACGAAGATAATTTCTGAGTGCTTCATCCCAGTCTGACTGCTGGTCATAGTATGATCCGAGAAACTCAAAACCCTTTGCCTGTATATTCATTAATCCGTTCTCGGAAGCCAGGCTAATCGACTTCGAAATATTGTCAAGAGCGCTGTCAGTTTTATTTCCGGCCATAAAATCAACTGCGCTGTTGAAATATGAAACAGACTTTATGGAATCGGCTTCCCTCTTCTGTTTTATATCCTGAATATTCTGTCCGAAGGTTTTGAACAGACATGAAGAGAATAAGAGAATATATAATATAGTTTTCGTCTTTTTCCGCATCAGTTAAGAGTATAAGTAAGGCCGAAACTTATGCTTCTTCCGGTCTGCGGATTATAGGGCAGGGGAGTATTCATTCCGGAATAGAATGGTCCGCCGTACCTTTCATCAAAGAGATTGGAGACTTTAATAAAGCTGTTGATATTCGGACCTATCTTGTAGTCGGCAACAATATCCATGCTGTAAAAACCGTCGTAATTCTTCAATAATTGCTCGTAAAGGCTTTTAATAGGTATGATGACCCTTAGCCAGCTTGATGACCAGATACTTGTTACCTGCAAATAAAGATTCCTGGTCGGTCTCATTGATACTTTAAGCTGGCCGTTATGTTTTGGGATAAGTTTAAAATTGCTTAAATAATCAGATGCAATCTGGAGTATTGCCGGGAAATCATAACTGCTTTTTGCAATTGTAAGGCTCAGTTCACCATTCAGATGAATAGACTTTATTATGTCATTTGCCTTAAGAGTAGCCTGGACTCCATAAAGCCTGTAAACTGAATTCCTGGCATTTGACCTCTGAAGAACAGTAGCTGAATCGCTGGTCATTACCGCCAGGGGTAACGAGAGATCTTTCAGCAAAACGTCACGTTCAATAATGTTGTTCCTGATTTCATTGTAATATAGTGAGAGGTTGAAATTCAACCCTTTCTTGTATTTTTTTATCAGTCCAAGTTCAATGGCCATGAATTGTTCAGGCTCCAGGTCAGAATTGGGTATAGAAATGTAAAGAAGGCTGTCGTGATTTACTCCGGTTTTTATTGCCAGTGACTGGTAAGCCAGCGATGAAGCCGGAGCCTTATAGGCGAAACTTACCGAACCCCTGAAACTAGTTCTGCGGTTCATAATATAGAGGCCCGCAAGCCTTGGACTTAATTTCATCCCGTAGCGTGAGTTATTATCCAACCTTACACCTCCCATGAACCTGAATGATTTGTAGGAATAATAAGCCTGGGAAAAAAGTGAAAAGTTATGATATACAAGAGGATTGAAACCGAAATTATTCGTGAGTGTATCAAGAAGATCGATTTTTGTACTGAAAAAGCTGTACTTGTATTCCCTGAAAGGGGAATCCAGAAAATTTGTCTGTGGCAGGTTGCCTGAATACTGGTAGGTCAGACCCGACATAATTTCAAGTCCTTTTGCGGGTATAACTGTGAACAACTGCTCAAACAGGATGTCGCGGCTTGCAGCATATCTGTATACCTGGTCAGTATAATCAATGAACGTAACCCCCATATTTGAGTTGTTGTCCATCTTATAGACAAGGCTCGACAGGTTGGTTGTTGTCATGAACTTTGGAGTCCATTCATGATTATAGCTAAGCGTCGTCGACCTGATATTGTCTCCCCAGTAATTCTGGGGGTTATTATACTTATAGAGGTAAGCAGACTGGCTCAGAGAACTATGAGTCCTCCTGTACATATTATTGAACGACATGGAGAATCCCCTGTACTTAATCTGAAACCCGAGATGATTGCTTGCAGCGGGAAGATTTTCCATATATGGCATTGTAAGGGATCCTTCATAGTTCTTTGGATAATTCTCTTTGATAAAGTCTGAAGGTTCAATTCCACCTGAACTAAGAACACTTTCCGTGATACTGATCGGTTCGTAGTTTGTACTTCCGATAGTATATTTTACACCCTTCTTCTGGAGATACTGCAGCGGGTTGTAAACATCATTGTAGCCATTCTTTATATTCACGTCGCTTACTTCGCTGAGTCCTCCGTAAAAGGTATACTGCATTATGTTCTTATTCTTGCCTGTTTTTCCTCCCACCATAAAATCGCTATTACGGTAATCGAGCTGTCCGAGTCCCAGATTGCCGTAAACAAACGTCCCTTTATCAGCTTCTTTTGTGATGATGTTTATTACACCTGATACCGCATCAGCTCCATAAACTGCTGCAGCCGGGCCATAGATAACTTCAATTCTTTCAGCTTCTCTTATCGGAAGCTGTGCACCAACAGGCATTCCGACCACTCCGCTGGGTTTTATGGGCAGCCCGTTAATAAGAATCAGTGTATAAAGATTACCGACAAGTCCCCTGAGCTCGAAAGATTCTCCGAGCTCACCGGAGCCGGGTTGTGAAACCCTGATACCCGGAAGGCTTTTTAATATGTCAATAAGCGAATTATAATGGTTCAGAACAATCTCCTCCCGGGTGACGACATAGATTGTAATAGGCAATTCTTCCACCCGCTTTGAACTTCGGCTTGCCGAAGTGACATTCATTTCTGCAGTATCTTTCTTAAAGATCAGGTCGTCAGCATCCAGCTTCTGTATGTTACCACGCAGCGAATCCGCAGGCTGCTGGGCATATACAGTTGCAGATGATAAAAACAGCATGAACCAAAATGCAAATCTTGTTCTCATCATGACCATATTGAGAATAAAATTATTAAAAAAATCATCGTAAGAACCTTTTTTGGTCCATTAAAAGCTGATTTTCGACCAGCAAAGGGGAATTTGCCTCAGTTCTGAAAGAATTCAGGTGTCATACTGATTTTTATAATGTATTATATTATTTTTATTACGGTTTTATTACATACAAATTAACGATCCTTTTATAAAAAAGTTAACCATGAAAAACAGACAATCACGAAGAGAGTTTCTCAAAGTCACAGCTGCAGGGGCAATCGGAGCAATTGCTCTTTCTCAGACTGGCTGCAAAACTATGGAAAAACCATCTTCAAAAACAATTGCCAAAGATCCAAAGACATTTGGCATCGCTCTTCAGCTGTACACCATCCGCGATGCAATGAAGACAGATGTTCCGGGTTCACTGAAGAAGGTTTCTGATATTGGCTACAAGTACCTTGAACTGGCTGATTATAACGACGGAAAATTTTATGGTTATCAGCCAGCAGAATTTAAGAAGCTGGTAAATGACCTTGGCATGGAAGTTCTCAGCAGTCATACCCAGGTTGAAGGAGCAGGTGTAACGCTTGACAATGCAAGAAAAATGGCGGAGGATCATTCAAAGATGGGAGTGAAGTACTGCCTGCAACCATGGATAGTCGAAGAAATGCGTACATCAATCGCCAGCTATCAGAAAATGGCTGAAAACTGGAACAAGATCGGAGCTATAATGAAGGAGTTCGGCATGAAGTTCGGATATCATAACCACAATTTCGAATTCGACAAAGTGGAAGGCAAGGTCCCTTATTTTGATGTTATGCTTGCCGAGCTTGACAAGGATCTTGTGACAATGGAAATTGATCTGTTCTGGACTACAAAAGCAGGGCAAAACCCGATTGATATATTCAAAAAATATCCGGGAAGATTCCAGCTTTTCCACATGAAGGATATGTACACCAAAGAAGCGCCTTTCTTTACGACAGTCGGAGTAAAGGACTTTGCTCCGGTCGGCGAAGGTGTCATAAACTTCAAGGAGATTCTGGCGGCCAAGGATATTGCAGGAATGAAATACATGGTGGTTGAACAGGATCTGAGCAGGGATGGCGACATGTTTGGCGATATACGAAAGAGTATTACCAACCTGACGACCAAAATACTGGTATAGCATTAAGTATTCTGTCAGCATCGCAGATGCCTGATGTCAGTTTTATTGTGAATTTGTAATCAGGTTCAGTTGCAATTATTGCATTCGGAGGAAAATTCACCGAACTCAACCTGTATTGTAGAATGCCAGATTCCGAACCTTTCGCCGAGCTCGTGCCGGATCATGCTTATGAAGCTGACATCTGTCTCTTTTTTAGTTTCAAGATGGACTGTCAGAGCAGCTTCAGTCGTGCTGAGCGCCCATATATGAAGGTCGTGAATATCAGAAACTTCAGGCAGGCTTCTCAGGTACTTTCTGACCTTGCTGGCGTCAATGTTTTCCGGAACTGCATCGAGTGCAAGGTTCACTGAATTGATCAGCAGTTTGTAAGAACTGTAAAGAATAACCGCAACAATTATTAGTGAGACAGCTGAGTCAATCCATACCACCCTGGTGAATGCCATAATAATTCCAGCTACAACAACACCCAGTGAAACAAGCGCATCGGCAATAAAGTGAATAAAGGCACTTCGAATGTTCAGGTCATGTTCCTGGTCCTTCATGAAAAGCCAGGCAGTGATACCATTGATAATTATCCCGGCTGTAGCAGTGAAAATAACGGTAAGCGATTTTATCTCCGTGGGATGCTTAAATCTGCCAATTGTTTCCCAGATAATGAATATTACCGCTGCAATAAAAAATAGTGTATTGAAGAGCGCAACCAGAATTGTTGACCGGCGGAAGCCGTAAGTGAATTTCATGGTCGGCTTCCGTTGAGATAATGCAACGGCAATCCATGAAAATGCGAGCACCAGGACATCACTGAAATTATGTCCTGCATCAGCAATCAGCGCCATTGAATTTGCCCTGATGCCGAAAAATATCTCAATAATTATATAAATGACATTGAGCGATATGCCAATTTTAAAGGCTTTGCCCAGGTAATTTGTACTGTTATATGAGTGAGAATGCTCCATACCTTTAAGTTTTTACATTATTTTAAATCACTCGCCTTACCCCGGTTTACCAGTTCGCAACGTACCACGACCTTACATCAGTGGCAATCATTCCCGCCATTTCCGCAGCCCTCAGACCAAGATCGCCATCTTCAAAAACCTCAACGAACGCCGGTTCGACTTTCATCAATTCGGCACATTTCAAAAATGTTTCAGGATCGGGTTTAAAGTTATCGACGTCATTAGCGGTGACAATTATATCGAAATATTTCCTTAGCCCTGTTATTTCAAGTGTACGCTCAACAGCTTCCCTGTGTCCGCCTGTTCCGACAGCCATAGGAAGCTTTTTATAGTATTTTCTTGCAATATCTGCAACAGGTTTAATAGCCTTTACCTTATGCTGTATCTTGTAGAATTCAGCCAGTTTTTCTTCGACAATCTGGTCGACGGTAACCTTTCCCTCGAGACCGCATTTTTTAATTATTTCTGAGGCAATGATCCATCCCGGGCTTCCGGTATGAAGCCTGAGGAAATCAGGATCCATGTCGGCGCCATATTTTTTACATGCTTTTTTCCATCCTTCAAAGTGATATGGCATGGTGTCGGCTAAAGTACCATCAAGATCGAAAATCAATCCTTTGATACCTGGTTTAATGTCATGCAGCATTTTAATTTTTTAATCAGGTGACAAATGTAAAAAGAAATATTATTGCCGGAAACAGTTAAGTTTTTGTAAATTTGAAAAGTTAGGGAATCTCATTTTTTACCAAGTATAGCATAATAGTAAAACTGTGTAATTAATTTCAATACTTTCATAAGATTCTTATAATAATCTAAATTAGAATTTGACCTCTGTTCTTTACTAAATTATCATTAAAATCTATCTCGATGGACTATAGCGATAAAACCAGGGAAGAGCTTATAAAGGAATTACTTGATCTGCACCATTCAAATAATGCGCTAAGAAAACAATATGAAGCAGATATAGACCTTTTAAAGCTGGCAGAAACCAAAGCCGGAAAAAGCGAAGAAAAATTCCGGAAGGTCTATATGACAAGTCCCGATGCAGTCAATATAAACAGACTTTCTGATGGAATGTTTGTATCTGTTAATGAAGGATTTACAAAAATATTAGGGTACAGCGAGGAAGAAACAATCGGAAAAACCTCACTTGAGTTAAATATATGGGCAGATGCTGAAAGTCGTAATTTCCTTGTAAAAGAGCTTAAAGAGAAAGGGAAAGTTGAAAATTTTGAGACCAACTTTTTTAAAAAAGACAAGAGTATAGTAATCGGTCAAATGTCAGCATCATTAATTGATCTTGACGGTGTACCACATATTCTGAATGTTACCAGGGATATAACCTGCCGCAAGAAGGCTGAAGAAGCGCTGGCTCAGGAGCAGTATCTGATGCATACTCTTATGGATAACCTTCCTGACCATATTTATTTCAAAGATCGCGAAAACAAATTCATCAGGGTCAACAAGTCTCTGGCCGATGCATTCGGTTTAAATGATCCCGACAAGGCGATTGGAAAGACAGATTTTGATTTTTTTACCGGGGAACATGCACAGCAGGCATTTGACGATGAACAGAATATCATCAGGACCGGGCAACTTTTAAGAACAGAAGAAAAGGAGACACACCATGATCGGCCCGACACCTGGGTTTCAACTATAAAACTGCCTTTATGTGATAAAGAAGGAAACATCGTCGGCACATTCGGTATATCAAGAGACATCACAGAACACAGGAAGGCTGAAGATGCATTTCATAAGCTGTCCTTGCGTCAGGAGGCAATTCTTGCAGCTGTTCCTGAGATTATTATGGAAGTTGATAAAAACAAAATTTACACATGGGCTAACAGGTCTGGTTTAGAATTCTTTGGTAAAGATGTTATTGGCCAGGAAGCCTCTCGTTATTTCGAAGGCGAACAGGAAACGTATAATATGGTGCAACCTCTATTTGACGGTTCTAAGGACATTTCCTATCTGGAGAGCTGGCAGAGACGATACGATGGAGAGAAGCGATTGCTTGCATGGTGGTGCAAGGCATTGAAAGATAATGAAGGCAATGTTACAGGTGCCTTCTCTTCAGCACGCGACATCACTGAACACAAACTATCTGAAGAAGTGCTGGCTCAGGAACAGTATCTCATGCGTACTCTTATGGATAACCTTCCCGACCATATCTATTTCAAAGACCTTGAAAGCCGGTTCATAAGGACTAATAAATCTAATGCGCGGTTTCTTGGATTAAATGATCCTGACCAGGCCATTGGAAAGATAGACTTTGACTTTTTTACCGCGGAACATGCACAGCAGGCATTTGACGATGAACAGACTATAATTCGGACCGGAAAGATATTGAATATAGAGGAGAAGGAGACTCATCACGATCGGCCCGACACATGGGTTTCAACGATAAAATTGCCTTTACGAGACAAAACCGGAAACATCATCGGTACATTCGGCATATCCAGGGACATTACCGAACACAAACTGGCAGAAGAAGAAATTAAACTAAAAAACGAGATGCTTCTGGCAACTAATGCTGAAAAAGACAAATTCTTTTCAATCCTTGCACATGACCTGAAGGGACCTATGAGCGCTTTTGTTGCTGCAACACAGATACTTACAGAAGATATTCAGAATATGACACTGGAGGAGATCAGGAATATCATGATAAGTATGAAAACAGATGCGACAAATATTTACAAGCTCCTGGAAAACCTTCTGGAGTGGTCGCGTCTGAAACGTGGTGTTCTGGAATTTAACAGAGTGAAATTGAATTTAAGAAGCCTTATCAACTCAAGTATTGATTCTGTAGATGCATCAGCAATTAATAAGAAAATCGGGATCGAAGTTTCTGTATCCGAAAACCTTGAGGCAATGGCTGACAAGCATATGCTTGAAACTGTTGTCCGGAATTTTATCTCCAATGCTGTAAAGTTCACTCCAGCCGGCGGACAAATACACATTTCGGCTTCTGCCTCCCAGAACAACTCTGTTGAAATAAAAATCCGCGATACGGGAATTGGCATGAACCTGGAACTACTGAGTAAGTTGTTTATTCTGAATGAGAAAACCAGCAGGAATGGTACTGCAGGAGAGCCCAGTACGGGATTAGGTCTTATGCTTTGCAAAGAGTTTGTCGAAAAACATGGTGGAAATATCAGAGTGGAAAGTGAAGAAGGGAAAGGAAGTACTTTTAGTTTTACAATACCGGAAAGAGTGAAGTAAAAAGTAAAAACACATATTACCTAATTGCTGGTTGACATTAATTATCGCTTTTATAACCTGATTCATTTTTACACTGTTGCATATTGAAACCACTGATATCAAGATTCCCGGAATGCTTTAGCATTTTAACCATGTTCTCAATACCCTTGAAAAAAAAGTTTTCAATAACAATAAAACAAATCATATGGTAAAGAACTCTTCAGAGAATACCAAAGAAAAGAAATTGCTTGAAGATGAACGGAAAAGACTCAGGATATTGATCGAAACTATTCCTGATTTGGTATGCCTTAAAGATACTGATGGTAAATATCTTTTATGTAATCCAAAATATGAAAGGTATTTTGGTGTCAAAGAGTCTGATATCATTGGGAAAAGTGATTTCGATTT
>PLLO01000018.1 GCA_003142255.1 Bacteroidales bacterium
TTAAATCCGACAGTAGTCACAAGCAGTTTAACAAGCGTAGGTACTTTAGCCAACCTGACAGTTACAAATCCAATAGTGGGATCAGTAACAGGAACATCATCCAATGTAACAGGAACAGTTGCAATACTTAACGGAGGTACCGGTCAGACAACCCGGCAGACAGCAATAAACGCACTTGCCGGTGGAGTAACAACAGGCCAGTATCTGAGAGGTGATGGCACCAATGTATCATTGTCAGCTATTCAGGCAGGAGATGTGCCATTACTTAACCAAAATACAACAGGGAGTGCAGCAAAATGGACTACTGCCAGAACTCTGGCCGGGAATAGTGCAGATGGTTCTGCTAATGTAGCTTTTGCAAACAAATTTATTGTACAAGGTACAGCTGATGCAGGATTGAGTGGTGCACAATTTTTAGGAGCCTTAAGTACTGGACTTGTTAGAAATACAACGACTACAGGTGTGTTAAGTATTGCAACAGCCGGTACGGATTATTCTGCAGGTACCTCTGCCTTAACAACAGGTATCTTGAAATCAACAGCAGGAACAGGTGCCCTGACTATTGCAGTTGCCGGAGATTTTCCGGCTCTTAATCAGAATACAACAGGCAATGCTGCAACTGCGACATCAGCTACAACCGCTACCAGTGCCACTACAGCAACTAACCTCGCAAATGGTGCAGCAGGTTCAATCCCCTATCAGACAGGAGCCAATGCAACATCATTTGTCGCAGCAGGATCAGCAGGTCAGATTTTAAGAAGCGCCGGTGCAGGAGCCCCAACATGGTCAACAGCTACCTATCCGGGCACTACTACAATTAACAGGTTACTCTATTCGTCTGCAGCTAATACTGTTTCAGAGCTGGCGACTTCTAATAATGGCATTTTGGTAACAAGCGCAGGAGGAGTTCCTTCAATTGGAAATATAGTTGGAGCAGCGCTGACAATGCCATCAGTTAATTTGTCTGCTACTTCAAATCAGTTGGTTTTACAGAGTGCGGGAGTCACAGGAACTTTTTCATGGACTCCGACTTTATCCAACAAAACAATTACTTTCCCGGATGCATCAGGAACAGTTGCATTAGTTGGTGCTGGTGCATACTGGTCATTGGGTGGCAATGCAGGAACCGATCCGGCTTTAAACTATGTCGGAACTATTGATAATGTTGACCTAGTATTTAAGGCATTCGGCAACGAAAGACTAAGGATTGTCAGTGCAACAGGCGATGTAAAAATAGGGGATGCTATCTCAGGAACAGTAAGATCCACCAAGGAACTTATAATGAGGAATGATGTGGGCACATATGGTTCGTCAGTTCTGCATATGAAGAATGAGACCGGCGAAAACGGAGCTGTTTTTGAAACTGTACCTCTCTCGGGTGCTAACCTGGTTGATTTTATCTTTAAAACCTCGGATGGGGCTTCAAGTACCGTTCAAAGAAATATCAGATTTGAGGCAAGAAGCGCTTATGCCAGAACCGGAGCCCCTTCTTTCGAGATTGGGGGAAGCAATCCCGATAATGCTACTTTAGCGCTGGGTGACAATTATGCTGCTTTTGCCAGACCTCTTTACGTCGGGAATATAACTACCGCTCCCAGTGTCCCATATCCAAGCCCGACTGCTTTATTGCAGTTGGCTCCGGGAACAGCATCAGCTGGTACTGCTCCGCTTAAATTCACTTCAGGTCCTACACTTACAGCTGCAGAACCCGGAGCAGTAGAGTTTTTAACGGATAAATACTATGGAACAATTACTACGGGAGCAGCGAGAAAAACCTTTGCCTTCCTTGAAAGCCCGATATTCACAACTCCGAATATTGGAGCTGCTACAGGTACCTCATTAGTAGTAACTGGGTCTTTAACTTCCTCTGGTACAGCGGGTATTGGATATTCATCAGGCGCTGGCGGAACAGTTACTCAACCTGCAGGAAGTAAAGCTAATGCTGTAACGATTAATAAAATTAGTGGTCAAATTACGATGGATGGTTCAGCTTTGAATGCTGGCTTAGAAGTGTCTTTTATCGTAAATAATTCAACTGTTGCTTCTACTGATGTTCCGGTTATTGCAATTTCAGCTAATGCAACAAGTAATACATATTATACATCAGTTACTGCTGTTACAAATGGGACATTTAGAATTTCATTAACTAATGCTTCATTAATTAATAGATCTGAGGCAGTTGTAATAAACTTTGTAATAATTAAAGGCGCAAATAACTAATGGTAAACCAGTTCACACTGATTGTGTTGATAATTAGCTGAGCTAGTTCATCAGATAAACTTTTCGAAATAGGTTATACCTAAATATTTAAAAGTAAATGGGAAAGCAAAAAATGAATGGTAAATTAAAAAACAAATTTAATTTTATGAAACACACTAAATTCTTTATCATCACCCTTGTTGCATTACTGATAACCATCAGCCTCTCTGCCCAGCAGCAAACCCAAAAGCCAGTAAGTGTACCTCAGACACTTGTAAAATTAACTTCACCGGCCGATACCCTACAGTATTCCCTCGGCGCCTTTATCGGCCAGTGGATGGTCAAAAACAGCTTTACTGTAAGCAACCAGGTACTCTTTAAAAGAGGGATGGACGATGTGCTGCAAAAAAAGAAACTTGCAGTAACCGATTCTACTATCGCACCTATTGTCGCCGCTTATCAGCTTTCTTCCCAGGCTGTCAGAAGCCGGCAACTCGAGGAACAATTATTTGCTGCCTTAAAAGGCAAACCGGGCGTCGGAGCTCTTCCCGACGGGGTTCATTATATTGTTATAAAAGCCGGAACAGGCATTCGACCGACACCATTGGACAGTGTTGTCATTAATGCTATCGGTATCTTTCCTGACGGGACTGTTTTTGAAGACACATTTCAAAAGAAAAAAGCTATAACTACACTGATTGGAAACCTGATCCCGGGACTCAATGAAACAGTACAACTGATGCCCGAAGGCTCGTCCTGGAGGATTTTTATTCCTTCTGTTCTGGCTTATGGATCGGCTGGTTTATCAAACGTTATTCCACCAAATATGGCACTGGTGTTCGATATTACACTAATGCAGGTGAAACAGGTGAAGAAATAAGATAAAAGACAAAAGTCACAAGACAAAAGATAAAAGTAAAAAGATAAAAGTAGTAGAATAGGAAGTAAAACAGAATGATCAGCATCCGGAATAAGATATTAAAACAGATGGGCAGGGGAATCCAGCGCTTTAGCCGGAGACCTCTGATCATATGTGCCGGTTTGCTGTTAATTATTTCACAATACCTTCCGGCCCAGGTTATCAATAATTACGGAGCACAGGTAAATGTTACTTCAGGGATTTATGTCACATCAAAGGATGCCGAGAATAACTCGTCAGGTGCACTCTTAAACAATGGAAACATAAACCTTTCCGGATATTATTTGAACAATGCCACCACAAGTGGAAATGGAAAATATCGCATTGGCGGCAACTGGACAAATAACTCCGTATTTTTGCCTGGCATCAGTACTGTTATTTTTAACGGTTTTGACAACCAGACTATTTTAAAAACCGGAGGGGAGACTTTTTACAACCTTTCAGTTCTGAATTCGGGAGCAGCTTCCCTTAAATACCTTTTTCTTGGCAGTGACGTATTGGTGATTGACACACTCACATTGTCGCTCGGAATTGTTGATGCAGGAACCTATCTGTTACACCTGAATAACCAGCTTGCTGCCTCACTTAATTATACATCGATAACAGGCAGCAGAATACTCGGAAAATTTGAAAGAGGGGTTGGCCAGACGGCTAATTACCTCTTCCCGCTTGGGACTGCTTCTTATTATAACCCTGCAAACTTAAAAGTAAACTCTTTAACGACTTCAGGCAATATCCTTTCCCGGTTTTTTGCAACTGATCCGGGAAGTACCGGACTTCCAGTTACAGACTTTTCTGTTCCGGCAGATTCGGTAGTTGTAATCGACAAGGCATTTTCAGGTGGATACTGGAGCCTGACGCCAAATAGTATTAATATTTCAGATTTCAACATCAATCTTGATGCTACAGGCTTTGCCCCCGATACAGTCAGAGATGTAACTCGTATTATAAAGCGTCCATCTGGTGGATCCTGGACTCTTGACGGAACTCATCAGGATGCTGTCGGCAACGTAGTTTACAGGAATAATCTTACAGGCGATCTCGACCCCGCAGGAACCGAATTTGCCCTTGGACGGGAGCGGCCGCTGATAATCATTCAACCTGTAAATGACACTCTGTGCGAACATAAAGATGCAATCTTTTCAGTAACAGCAACAGGAGCAAATCCATTCACTTACAGATGGTACAAAGACGGAGTAGTGATCACCAACAGTTCGCATTACAGCGGAAACAGGTCAGCAATACTTACTGTGAAAGATATCGGTCTGAGTGATGCAGGCAATTATTATTGTGAAATCTCTGACAGATACAGGAATAAAACTATCAGCAATACTGTGAAGCTGATAGTCATGAAAATTCCTGCTGCCACACTTACAAATGCCACTCAGCCCAACGAATGTTCTAATCTTGCTTTTGATAACATGGTTCTCGGTCTCAGCTATTATGATCCAGGATCAAGATTTGACTGGACGCGCGATACTCCGGATGGAATAACTTCATCCATGGCAATCAGCGGTACTTATTACAATATTGGAGATTTCCTGTCGGGTTCTTTCGATAATAGCAAAGATGTACCGATTATTGTAACCTTTACCATTCTTCCATATGGGCCTGGCCCGACAAAATGTCCGGGGGCTGCTGTTATAGCGACAATTACGGTCAATCCTCATCCTCGCGCCACGCCGATAAATCACCTGCCTGCAATATGCGATAACGCATCTACGGATATCGAACTGAGAACACCAACTACGATGACACAGGGCGTCATTGACTATGATTATACAGTGACCAAATCTGGTTCGTCAGTAACTGGTAATACTGCTTCTGCAATTAACCGTGCGGAATATTACCATATTTCATATCTATACCAGAACAGTTCAGATACCGTCCAGTCGGTTTCTTATCATATAATGCCTAAAAACTCGACTTCAGGGTGTCTTCCCGGAGATACGGTTGTTGTAAAAGTTAATATTCATCCTTATCCTATTAAGGCTATAACAATCACCCATTATCCACCATGTGAAAATGGAGCTGATGCAGCAATACTCGTGACAACCAATAAAGGTGCGGGATCATATTATCTGAATTGGGTGGGTCCTGCCGGCTATTCGTTCGCTGGCTGGGATCTCAATTATCATGCCGGTTTGCGCAGCGGGATGTATGATATTGACGCAACCGATGCTCTTGGCTGTACCTCTTATAATGCAGATGCTATAACAGTTCCCGCCGGAGCAAAGATCGATCCTATAATCACCGTCGCAGCCAAACCTTCGCCGAGTCCGGGTTACGGAACCTCATGCTGGTATGGCAACGATGGTAAAATTTCCGTCAAAGAAGGCGTAACTTCGGGTGTTCCTCCTTTTTATTATAAAATATTTCATAATGGTACTGTTGTTGTTGACAGTGCATTTTCCAATTATAATATCACACATAATTACAGTAATCTGGCACCAGGAAATTACGTACTAAAAATTAAAGATTTTAATGGATGTTCCGACTCGATTGATGCCTATATTATTCCTCCTGATACCATAAAGATTAACTTCATACAAACTCACATTGTATCATGCAAAGGATACAACGACGGCTCCATAAAGTCTTACGTTTCAGGTGGTAACGGTATATTCAGCGGGAATTATACATATAAGTGGACAACCACTGACGGAAGCTTCAGCTTACCTGACAACCTTGACAATATTACAAATGTAACAGCTGGGACATATAATCTGACTGTCACTGACGAGATGTTCTGCACCATAGCTAAAAGCTTCACTCTGACTGAACCGATCGGGATGATATTGGCCGACTCCACTCGTTCATACACTCCGGATCACGTGTATAACATTTCATGTGCAGGAGGAAGTACAGGGAGCATCGATATAACAATTAATGGCGGTACCCTGCCATATAGTTATTCCTGGACTAAATTAGCATCAACATATACTGCAACAACCGAGGATATCAGCCATTGTCCGGCAGGCACATATGTATGCACAGTCACCGATGCGAACGGATGCATGCTCAAATTACCGCCGCTTGCTACATTACCAACATTTACCTTATCCGAACCTCCGGCACTTAGCGTAACCGGTGTCGTGTCGAATTATAGTGGAAAAAATATCAAATGCAATGGAGACAATACGGGGTCAATCAGCGTAACAGTGACCGGCGGAAGCGGGAGCGGATATGTCTATAACTGGAGCACAGCCAACGGCTCCGGCATTATTCCAGGAAGTCCCAACCAGACAGCATTAACCGCGGGCACATATACTCTTAATGTAATTGATGGGTATGGCTGCAATGACACGAAGAATTATGTTCTCAATGAGCCGCCTAAATTGTCGACAGCTCTGGTTCCGACCGATATAACCTGTGCAGCACCGCTGTTCGATAACGGCTCAATTAACCTTACGGTAACCGGAGGCGTCTCTCCATACTCATACCTGTGGTCGCCAAACGGAGCGACAACTAAAGACGTCTTCAGTCTGACCCAGGGTACTTACAGTGTTACGGTTACTGATGCAAACGGCTGTCCGAAGAATGATAATGTTACTATAAATAATCCACTTCCTGTTCTATACACTAAAACTTTATCCCTACACAATGGGTTTAATATCAGCTGTACTGGGATGTCACCGCCTGACGGATCAATCAATATTACACCTACCCAGGGTACAGCACCTTATTTATATACATGGACTCTTCCTGACTTGTCTACCCGGACAACTCAGAATATATCAGGAGTTGGGGCCGGAGATTATTACCTTGAAGTAATCGATTCAAAATACTGCAAGGCAACCGAAACTATTTCTCTTTCCGAGCCGGGTAAGCTTTATATAATGATTGACACTTCCCGGAGTACAGCTGGCTCATATAGCATCAACTGCGCAGGTGGAAAAACTGGTTCAATCGACATTACCCCAGTTCATGCTGTTGGTTCTGTCGGGTATCTCTGGATAGACGGGTCTACTTCAAAGACCAGGACAGATATCCCGGCAGGCATATACAAAGTTGTCATTACCGACTCTAACTATTGCTCTTCAGATTCAACCATCAAGCTCACAGAGCCTGATTCGCTTAAGCTCTCATTCTCGGTTTCAGAGCCATGGTGTCCCGACAAGCCGGATGGAGCAATAGGAGCAATGGTTACTGGTGGCGTGGTCGTTACAGAATATACTTACAAATGGGCCCCCGATGGGTCGACCGGGAATAGTCTTGCAAATATTCTCCCGGGCATATACAGGCTGACAGTGACAGATCAGAATAATTGTGTAATAAGTAAATCTGTCGATCTTAAGCCGCAACAGGAGAGTTGCCTTGTTATTCCAAATGCAATTTCTCCGAATGGCGACCTGATAAATGATGTCTGGAATATAGGGTATATTGAACTTTATCCGAATGTTGAGATCATGATCTTCAACAGGTGGGGCGAAACTTTATGGAGATCAGCTAGAGGATATCCTGATCCATGGGATGGTACAAGCAACGGTTCAACCCTGCCGATCGATTCGTATCATTACATTATAGATCTGCATAACGGGCATAAGCCGATTGTCGGCAACGTGACAATAGTAAGATGAGAAGGGCAGCCTATATATTATTGTTTTTACTGGCCAGCAATCTTACTTCCGGCCAGCAGCTGCCGATATACAGCCAGTATCTCTACAATAGGTTCCTGATCAACCCGGCTGTTGCAGGAAGTGACGGTTATACAAGTGTCAACCTGACGGCAAGGGAACAGTGGGTAGGATATTATGGAGCCCCACAAACTTTTTCCTTCAGCGGGCAGGGAAGAATATTGAAAAAAGGTTTAAAATTCAGGCATGCAGGAGGCGGCAGACAGATATACAGGCCGAAATCTGACGGGAGGGTTGGTCTTGGCGGCTTCATATTCAGTGATAAGAACGGGATCGTTCAGAGAACAGGATTCCAGTTTTCATATTCATATCACCTCTGGCTTCAGAATTCGACACAGCTATCGATGGGGCTCGCTTTTACCGGCTATCATTTCAAGATAGATGAAAAGGCGATCAATTTCGAAAATAATGCAATCGAGCCCTGGATGAATAATGATCTCCGGCGTGGAATTTTTGTTCCTGATGCTACCTGCGGAATTTACCTTCTAAATTCCAGGTACAGTGTTGGATTTTCTGCCGACCAGCTTTTTGAAGCTTCATTAAAGGTGGGAGATTATGCCTACAAGAATTATAAGCTTGACCGTCATTATTACCTTTTCGGATCATATTACCTTGAGCTGAACAATTATATAGACCTTGAGCCATCGCTTCTTTTTGTAATGTCGGAGCAGCTCAAGCCCCAGGCAGATATCGGGATTACATACATTTATAACCAGGCATTCTGGGCAGGACTTGCCTACCGGACCAGCGGAGCTATAATCGCGAATGTGGGAGTCAAATACCAGAATTTGTTTATTGGCTATGCTTTCGATTTTACCATGCAGGAAATACAGCGCGTAACATACGGAACCCACGAAATAACCATGGCAGTAAAGTTCGGCGACAGTTCAAGGAAATACAGGTGGCTCGACCGGTACTAGTTTTCCTTCTTTTTTAATACATAAACAAGTGAACTATTCCTGTATTTCCGGAAAAGTGACAATACCATAAACCATACTCCTGTGACCAGCCCTCTGATAAAGTGAAGCGCTGATCCCCTGTACTTCTCACTAAGCATTGAAATATATATTACATCCAGGGGAAGGCTCCGGACAGATATTATAGCGAAACCATTTTTCTCAGCAAATAGTTTGAAAGTCTCCGGCGTAAAATGCCACAGATGCCTGGGCACATCATACGCGGCCCAGAATTCATTGTAGTGCCTGGCATCAAAAGAACTGCGGTTTGGCAATGCTACAAGACAGACTCCGTCCTGCTTAAGCAATCGTGCTATTTCTGAAGCGTAAATAAAAAGATCCTGAAAATGTTCCAATACATGCCAAAGGGTAATTGCATCAAATGAATCGGAAGGCAATAGGCCGAGGCTTTCGGGAGGAAGTACATCAAGTCCGAATTCGGCTATCGAATACGCACGTGCCTTATCATTGATCTCTATTCCTTTCACATTCCATCCTCTGGTTTTCATGGCAGAAAGAAAATGACCTGTTCCGCTGCCGATATCAAGGACATTTCCATTTTTCAAACCGGTCCTCCTGCAGACCATTTTCCTCTTCCTTCTCAGCATGACTTCTCTTGCGATCCTGTATAAAGAAGCAGAAAATCCACCGGCAGAATCATTGTGCGAAATGTATTCGGCTGACTCGTAGTAACGGCCTATTTCAAAACCGTCAGGACGATCCTGTGTAAATATGAATCCGCAACTGGAGCACTGCGTCAATGCAAATTTTTCTTCGGTAAGAAAGTGATCAGGGACATGTAGCCAGTCCCCGATATCTTCAGAATTGCAGAGAGGGCACTTATCGTAATGGACCATAAGAGCAATAGTTATTTTTTTCTGATCCTGATTACCACATATCCTGCTATAAGAAGGATAAGTATGACCGAACTTGCAAGCGAAACTGTATTCCCTGTATAATATGAAGCTGGCTTGAAAGTGAATCTTATTTCATGATCTCCTCCGGGGACGATCATTGCCCTGAGGACATAATTGGCCCTGAAGTATTTTGACTCCTTCCCGTCGACATAGCATTTCCATCCTGCGGGGTAATATATATCTGAAAAGAGAGCAAGCTTTTCTGACCTGGCAGTGGATTTGTAAACCAGCTCATTGGGCTGATAAGTCAGGAGCCTGATATTATCTCCCTCTTCAATGGGATATGAAGGTTTAGTCACCTGGTTACGGAAGCGCTTGTCAATGACAGCCGCTTTCGAAGGATCAGTTCTGCCAGTCATCGAAATCTCCATGTCAGCATTTTCGACAATTTCAGGTTTTTCGACAAACCAGGCATTGCCAAGAGCTTTCGGGTTAACAATTGGAGGTGCATCCGGATTAAAAATAATATACTTTGTGTTCAGCATGTTGAGAGTATACGTTTTGTCAAATGCCGGTAAAATCTCGTCAAGTGTTCTGGCATTTTCCCCGACAGCATCGAATACCTTCATGTCCCTCGTTATAGCAGAATCGATAAGTTCCTGGTACCTCTTCATTTTGGCTCCATTGTATCCGCCTATTGATTTATGGAAATATGAAGTGGGTGAGTTATCATTGAAAGTTGAAACAATATGGTTCCATACCCTGAAATATGATGGATCTTTCAGAATATATGAATCGGCTGCAGTCGGAGTAAAGGATTTGTTAAGTACGGTCTGATTCTGGAAGTTGTCGGAATTAAGGTATCTCCTGTCGACAGTCCAGAGATCGGAAAGGATCAGAACCCCGATTATTGCAACAGCATATTTCTTGCGGAGCTTTTCGTACATGAATGCCAGGATAACTCCGGATGCCAGTATGATGAAGACAAGAGACCTGAAGGCATCACTTTCCAGCAGATGTTTCCTGTCGGCTACAAGGGCACTTCTGAGCCAGTCCGGATATTGGTTTTCGTAAGGATTAAGGAACGAACCTGCAAATCCGGGGATCAGCATTATTAAAAGAAGTACTCCTCCGGTAATCCCGGCCGCAGTTGCCACTGCTTTAAGAAAATCTTTCTTAGGAGTCTCCGATTTGAAAATATCCCGCAAGGCAAGAACTCCGAGAAGAGGAATGCAGAATTGCGAAATTACCAGGATGTAAGTTACGGATCTGAATTTATTGTAACCGGGGAAGTAATCAATGAAGAGATTTGTCAGAGGCATGAAATTCTTGCCCCAGGCGAGCATTACCGACAATAAAGTTGCAACGAGCAGCCACCATTTTTCCGGACCTTTGACTATTATTAAACCAAGCACGAAAAGAAAGAAAATAATTGCCCCTACATAATGAGGACCAGCGGTACCCGGCTGAGTACCCCAATATTTAGTAATCTGATTAACTGCGTCGCCATGCCCGTTTTGTCTTAGTGCCTTTATTGTTTCTGAATTACGATCAAACGGCTCGCTTGACCCTCCCTTGAAATCGGGGATCAGCAGATTCATTGTTTCACCGATGCCGTAGCTCCAGAAAGTAATATAATCACGGTCGAGACCGGTTGATTTATTGGTAGTGGGAGCTGTAAGCTCTGATTTGCTTCTTGTAGAATATTTGCCATATTCATATGTTGTGTATATAAATGCGAAGTTGATTCCGATGGCGATGATAAAAGGAATAACCAGGATCGCTGATGTTTTTAAAAATTTCAGAATGGTTTTTTCCTTAACCGCGAAGACAAATTCGGTTGCTCCAAATACAAGAAGGCACATCAGGGAGTAATATGTCATCTGTGGATGAATTGCCACTATTTCGAGGGTAAGAAAAAATGCTGTAAGCAAAGCTCCCTTCACAGCATCGCGCCTGTAAGCGTACCAGACACTTCCGATCATCGGAGCCATGTATGCGAGCGCTATTGCCTGGGTATTATGCCCGGCGGCGATTACCTGGAAAAGGAATGACGATAATCCATACCCTACAGATCCTGCTATTGACAGCCATGGATTTACTCCGAAAAGAAGGAGCATTATATAAAAACCTGCCATCGAAAGGAAGATAACTGAAACGGGGTTTCCAAGATTCTTAAAAAAAGTATCGACATGAGTGAAAAGATTCCCCGGATATTTTGTTGAGATCATATAGGCCGGCATTCCGCTGAAAATGGAATTGGTCCATAATGGCTCCTTATCGTACCTGACACGGAAGTCCCATATCTCCTTCGAGTTGATCAGAGAGACCGTTGAGTCATTTGCCCTGAGTTTCTTTCCTTCCAGTACAGGATAAAAATAAGCGACGCTCAGAGCTATAAATAGGGCAATTGCTATTATATGCGGGGTTGCCGGTTTTAAATAATCCTTGATCTGCATATTATTATTTTATTAATCCGTTATTTGAATGGATAAAAGTAATTAATTCCCGTTTGCCCCGTCAGGAGACTTCTTTTTAAACTGTTCTTTCCAGGATGCAGGGTTCCTCCATTTTATCCATAATTCCTTCAATTTTACAAGTTCAATTTCTTCATAGAAATTCCAGAAATAGAGAAGTACCGGGAAAAGAGCAACAAGAACTATTTTTATTCCCATCGAGGGGAGAATCGGAAGGTTATTGGCGAACATTGCCAGCGTAGTCAAAACAGCCCCCGTAAGGAATATCTTGAAGATCTTGTAAGTCTCGAAAGGGATGAAATAATATTTCTGTGAATATTTCCAGACGAGAGAGAAATAAATAAACTGGGCAAGAAGGGTGGCCGCCGCCGCTCCTATTGACTTGAAATAAAAAATAAGGACTATATTTAACAGAACATTTATTACAGCTGATGAAATCGTAATCGCTGCCGATACCTTTGATTTCTTGGCGAAGCTCAGCCCGGTGAATAAAGTATCCCTGAGTGATCCGAAAAAGAGCCCGAACGACAGGAAAGGTATAATCATATAAGCATTCCAATACTCTTTTTTCTGAGCCAGAAGCATTACGAGCTCTTTCCCGAATACAGAAATCAGAATGACAAGATACATGATGGCAAACCCTGAATAAGTAAGGACCTTGGAATAAAAGCGTTTATTATTAGGCTCATTCATCAACCTGTAAATCAGGGGCTGCACTGCATAATTCAAAGAATTAACGACAATGACCTTAATGGCGTTCGACACTTTGAATCCAAACTGATAGGAACCAAGCTGTGCCAGTCCGTTCATGAATTTAAGGGTGTAACGGTCGGTCATCGTAATGAAAAAACCTGCTATGGATGCCAGCATCAGGGGAAGTGAGAAGGATAACATCTCTTTCAGGATTTTCATCTCAAACCTGAATTCCAAATGTTTCCAGATGTATTTTGACAGGAAAGCGAAGAAAATAATATTCCCGATGATCTGCGCCTCATAGATCCCTTCCAGGCGGTGGTGAAATCCGACGATGAATAAGATGGTAAGGAGCAGGTTTGTCGTGAATTTTATCAGGTTGGAAATGATAAACAAAACGGGCTTCTCCTGCAGACGCATCAATGTAAGCGGAAGGATGCCCATTATATCAAAGGCAGTCGTAATTACCATTAATCGTATAAGCCTGGCATCCTGGGCGCTGTCAAGAAGAAAGGCAGAGAGCGTTGACGCTGCTCCGGTAAGCCCGAGGATCATCAGCAGTGACGTACAACCAAGAAAAACGAAGACTGTGTAGAAAATAGATTTTTGTTTTTGAGAATATTCCTCATCCCAGTACCATCTGAAATATGCAGAATTAAGGCTTAATCCGAAAATTGCTACCAGTATCTGCGCTGTCGTTTCAAGCATCGCCAGCTTTCCAAATTCAGCAACCGGTAAAACACTGGTATAAAGAGGCAGCAGGACAAGCCCGATAAGCTTCGAAGAAAGATTCCCGACTCCGTAAATGATAGAATTCTTAGCTGTCGATTTTAGTCTTGAAAGCATCTCCGGAATTTATCACAATGGTTTTAAATAAAAACAGGCACAGTCTCCCTGATGATTTTTGTTCAGTTCCTCTGCCTTTTTAACGAATCCTCTGATCTCCGACCTGCTGAAAAGGGACGATTTCTTATTCATGTAATACGAATTCGCTGAACGAAGAGGAATATCCCTGATTATCTGTTCACTCGAATAAAACTGGTAACTGCCTGAATCAAAGAGAACTTTCTCTATGCTGAACTTATTTCTTGCAGCAATTATTTCCATGCTCTTTTGCGTATGAAGATAGAAATGGCGGGGAGCATCCAGCGAACCCCATTTTATTCCAAACATATCCCAAATATAGTCGGTTTTGACAGGAATTCTTATCATTATCATTTTCCCCGGCTTAATGAGCCTCCTGAGATGTCCGAATACCTCGTCCTGTTCAGGCATATGCTCAAGCGAGTGGTTCATCATTATAAAATCAAATGGTCCCTCTATCTCGCTTAATTCCTTTTTAAAGATTCTGAGGCACTCATCATAGATCAGGTCATTATCAATGAAGATATCTGTTCCTGTAATATCTTTGAACCCTTTGTTTCTCAGATTTAGCAGAATCTTACCTGCACCTGAGCCTATATCAAGGATTGAGCTGTCCGATTTAACACCTGCAGGTTTCAGTTTTTGCTCAAAGCCCGGTTTGATTAGCAAATTCAGTAAAAATCCAGTCAGACTTTTCTTGTCGTCCAGGACATGTTTTAATTTCTTTTCCCGCAGCCAGCCGATCAGTTTTCCTGGTTTGCCTGTCTTGGTTACATTATGCAAACCGTAATCATCGGGATAATATTTGCCGGGATCTTCAGGATAAGATTTGATCTGCAGACAGCCGCAATGGCTGCATTCAAAATACTCAAACTCTTCACGGGTACCAAATTGCATCTCCCTGATAGAATAACTTTTGTTATCAGTTTCATTAAAGCATATGCGGCATTTGTTTGCTTCAGGCATATTATTCTCCTTCGTTAAATAGTTTTTCCAGCACTCTTAAGGCTCGAAGGGAATTCTTTAAATAAAACCTTCTCTTCTTCAGAGCCTTTCTGTAAACGGAATTGGTTGATGAATCATCTTTGTGCAATATCCTTACAATGGGCCAGTATACAGTTCTGAGTTTATCTTTTTTTACGAAATAGTCAAGAATGGCTTCTTCTCCGTACATGAAAGGACCAGGATAAAGCCCTTCATATTTGTTAATGTAGAGTTTGGAAAAGACGATTGCGCTTCCATGAAGAGTAATGCCCTCCTGCTCAGATGAGTGATCTATTTCTTTCCTTATATTTTCCAGGTGAATTCTGGATTCTGGGGAAAAAAACTTCTTGAACTTCTCCAGTATTTCATCTAAGCCAAGATAATTGAGGAACAGGACCTTGCGGTAATGTTTAATATAGTTTTGGACTGCCTTTAGAGAAGATGATTTATTAAAGACCGGGTTTTGATGATTCCCCGACAAAGTTACAATATCAGGACCGAGTATATGGAAGGGTAAACTTTTGTATTTGTCTATGATTGCATCGACAAACTCATGTTGCCTGATAATTGTATCATTGTTGATTAATGCAACGAAATCTGCCTTGTATTTATGTTTTGCATGCTGGAAACCGATATTATTTCCTCCTGTATATCCGAGATTTTCATGAGATAATAGAACTTCAACCCTGTCATTCTCCTTAAATAGCTCTTTGAGTTCAGCTCCGCTTCCGTTTGGAGATCCGTTATCAACGACGATTAATCTAACCCCTGGATTTTCAATATTTGTCAGTATTGAATTGACACATTCAATTGTATCAGTTTTTGTCTGGTAATGAAGGATAACAAAACAGAAACAATCCATAATCATGCTATTTTTATTGCAGGCCTGAATATAACTCAATTAATCTCCTGCCATAGTTTTCCCAGTTATATTTTTCTGTTACGCAGGCAGAAGCATTTCTGCTGAGAGGCTCATATTCATTCCTGCTTGTAAGCTTAATGATCCGGTCGCACAAATCATCATTATTGCCTGCCTCAAATACAAGTCCGCAATTTTCCTTTTTTACAAAATTAGCCTGGGCTGTGCAGTCACTTACAATTACAGGTTTGCCAAGAGCCATATATTGAAACATTTTATTGGCATAGGTAGTATCGTGATGAATATTCCTTAAGAAAGGGCATATGCCGGCATCAGCATTTCTTATCAGCTTCATTGCCTCAGCAGGCGGGAGCCAGCCTGTAAAGGTCACATTTTCAAGTTTACGTACGTCGGATTCCTTTTCAAGAAGCGTTTGTTCCCTGCTTGTCCCGATTATCATGAAGCTTATATTCCTGTCTCTGAGCTTGTCTGCCGCTTCAAGAATGGTAAGGGTGCCTCTTCTGAACCCTGTATCGCCAAAATATGCAACCGTAAAATTATTATGATCATGAGGTTGCGAACCTGTCTCCGGGATAAGCTTCCTGAACCGGTCAAGGACAATGTAATTCGGCAGTACTGTTATTTTTTTGGAGTCTATACCGTAATTATTTATGTAGTAATCTTTCGCCTCGTCGGTAACAAGTATCAGCCGGTCGGCTTTCTGAGTCTCTTTCACCTGGTACTTTAGCCACCTGTCGACAGATATGAGCCACTTGCCCGGGAAGCTCTGAACATGATAGTATAATTTCATTATCTCGGGTCGGTTTTCATGATAATCGCAAACGAGTGGAAGGCTGAATTTACGTGACAGCCCGGCACACACTTTAACAAGTGGAAGATCGTGAAGGTGAATTGCGTCAAAGCGTGTTTCATTTAAAATCTTCGAAAGCTGCTTATTCCAGAAGTTAAAGTAAAAAGGCAGCTCGAGAGCCAGTGCACCTGATTTGTAGATAAATTTTGAAAGCGGTATCCTTACGATCGTAAGGCCGTCTTCCTCTTCAGTCTCGCTCTTTCCCCCTCTTTTAGTGCATACCAGAGTGATCTGAAAGCCATTTTTTAACAGAATGTCTATTTCATTTTCGACCCTTTCATCCGGAGGGAATGAATTCTCCAGGACCATCAAAATCTTCATTCGACATGATTTATCTGCAAATTTAGGAATTTGTTACTTAACAGGAAGGAAGAAGGGACATTTAAGACAATTATGTTTTAATAGTAATTGCAGTTTTCTATCTTAGGGGTCTTATATTTAATAATAGGTGAACAGTCCTTTGAAAACATATTAACATGTAGTCACTGATCTGGGGATGTCACTTATGTAAATATTTGATAGATAGACCATATGTACGAAACAGAAATATACAATAAGACAGTTCGGGAGAGCCTGCCAGATAAGATTTTAAATCAATTTATTAGTACTCTGGACTCAATTAAGTTGAGAAGCATTCTGCATTGGACAGAACATTGCACTGAGTGTTCAATGCCGGCTTGCTTTAAAACATGTGACTTTTATTCTCCAAGAATAGATGGGAAATGTCAGCGCTTTGTTAATGGGATTGAAAAAGTAAATTTAGATTCCGGACTTTCAATAAATCTCCTGAAAATATATTTCAAAATGTGGGGAGTATTGGCTTCGCAGGGAAACAATGAATTATTTGACATGGATAAGGCAAAATCTATAGAGCGAAATGATTTTAAGATTTCTTCTCTAATTCATCTACCATGGCCTCCATTCATTAAAAAGAAACTTGCCCAGAAAAGATACAGCGTCAAGAAAAAGCATATAATAAAGATGCAGAACACCTCAAGCCTAATTCCTGATGCATTTGTAAGTGAAATTTTTAATCCAACTGATAAAACTATTTATTTGAATTTGACTATAAGAAATGAAGATGAGAAGTACAAAAAGATTCCTTTTCAATACCGTATGAAACTAAATCCCGGGTATAATAAAGAAATCATTCCATTCAACGAGATCGATAAGAGGATAAAGACAAAAATTAGTTATCGGATCAATTTGATTCCTGAAAATATTACAGAAGATATTCCACTATATTTTGGGCTTACTGAATTTGTTCAGTTTAAAAATTCAGTTTCATCAGGTAAAAAATCCCAGAAGATTAAATGCATAGTTTGGGATCTGGATAATACAATCTGGGATGGAATTTTAATCGAAATGGGCTATGATAAGCTCAAGCTTAAGCCAAACATAAAGGAAATATTAACGCAGCTGGAAAATAAGGGCGTTTTGCACTCAGTTGCAAGTAAAAATAGCTTCGAACTGGCAATGGAAGCTTTACAATTCTTTGGAATAGATCATTTTTTCCTTTTTCCACAAATCTCATGGATTCCCAAAAGTTTAGCAATTAAAGAAATTGCAAATGACATCGACATTGGGCTTGAAACGATTCTTTTCATTGATGATTCCGTTTTTGAAAGAGAAGAAGTTCAGACTGCATTACCCCAGGTTACGGTAATGGATGCTTTAGAATACAATGATCTTCTGAAGATGGAAGTTTTCCAGCTTCTGGTTACAGCGGAGAGTTTAAACAGGAAACAAATGTATCTGGTAGAAGCGAAACGGAAAGAAAATTTAGAACAGTATAATGGTGAATATTTAGATTTTTTAAGGTCTTGCAATATAGAATTGGAATTGCTTCCTCTTATCCCTGCACATTACGATAGAGTGTATGAGCTTACACAACGCACTAATCAAATGAACTTTTCAGGGAACCGCTACAAAAAAGAAGATATCGAGCTGATAGGCAATAATGACAATCTGGATATTTATGTGCTAAGATGTTCTGATAAATTCGGAGAATACGGTATTATTGGATTGGCGATAATCAATAAGGCAGAGAACAGGTTGATTGATTTGATGTTTAGCTGTAGAATTCAAAGCAAACGAGTCGAACATGCTTTTATAACCTTCTGTCTTCAAAAATACCTGAACGATTCTGACTTTTATGTAACCTACAGGCAGACAGAGAAAAACAAATTCTCAGCACAGGTATTTCAGGATTTTGGATTTGAACTTGAAAAACAGGAAGGTGCTTTAAAATACCTTAAATTTCCCCGGGGGAAAGCGTTTCTTGACGATAAGATAATAAATTTAAAAACTTAATAACATGCCCATTCATCCTTTACTTGTCAAAACTAAGCTTTACAAATTAATACTTTTTTTAACCAAACCGTTTAATAAGGTTTACACTTATATGACATTTTTGGATTATGTAAGTGTAAATAGAAACCATGGATTTATTAATGATTATTACAATAAAAAGGCGAACTATAAAAACCGCTTTCAATTGCATGAGACCCTTCAGCAAAAAATGGAAATCACTCAGAAACCAATTAATTACCTTGAATTTGGTGTAGCTGAAGGAGATATGATAAAATTTTGGGTATCAAAGAATATACATAAGGATTCTTTGTTTTTGGGATTTGATTCGTTTGAAGGACTTCCTGAAAGTTGGGAAAACAAGAAAAGGGGACATTTTGCTAGCGCAGGTAATACCCCTGTAATTTCTGACAATAGGGTGAGTTTTGTAAAAGGGTGGTTTCAGGATACAGTATGCATGTCTCTTAAAAGTATAGATTTCAGCAATCAGAGTGTTTTCCATCTGGATGCAGATCTGTTTTCATCTACGCTTTATGTATTGTTTCAGATACATCAATATATAAAAAAGGAGGATATTATTATTTTTGATGAGTTTTCCAGCTTCGAACATGAGTTTATGGCATTTGAAACTTTCAGAAAATGCGTTGGCAAGGCCTGGAAATTTCAATTCTTAGGGGCCGTGAATAACTATAAACAAGTTGCACTACAGATCAAATGAAGAAATATTTAAATAAAGTCAGAAGGAAGATAGCCGATATTAGTTATAAATGCATTGGCATTATAAGTAGTGATAAGAAATTAGTGACCTTCACTTTTGATGATGTGCCAAAATCAGCATTTGAAAATGGCGGGGGAATCCTTAAAAAGCATAATTTGAGCGGCACATTTTATATTGCCTTTTCTTTAATGGAGAATGCTAACTCTGAAGGTTTATTTACCAGTAGGAATATTGAAGATTGTTTTAAGTCAGGAAATGAACTTGCATGTCACACATTTAGCCATTTTCACTTTTTTAAGACTAAGAGTGGCAAATTCATATCAAATGACCTGGCAAAAAACAACAGTGAATTTAAAAAAATGAATTTAGATACAACTCTACATAACTTTTCTTATCCGTTCGGAGAACAAACGAGATTAGCAAAAAAATATGTTTTAAAGCAATATACGACTTGCAGAGGCGTAGATCCTGGCGTGAACGTTGGTAAAGTTGATTTTCATAATTTAAAGACAATCCAGTTGTATGAGAGTAAAAATTCTTTGCAGAAAATAGATAAGATTCTTTCAGATTTTAAAAACAAAGGTGGCTGGCTGATTTTTTATACCCATGATGTTCAGGATGTCTATTCTGCTCATGGATGCTCTCCAGCATATTTTGAGGCTGTGGTGGGAAAGGTTATTAAAGCAGATTTTGAAATCAAAAACGTATCTCAGGTTACTGATATTCTTGAAATAAGAAAAAATATGCTTCATTAAACCTGACGTTTTCCCGGAATCGCAATCTATACTTATTTATCGGCTATACTTGACTGAAATAATATGCCGGAAACTGTTTGTTACTTAAGAAGATTTCTGTTATTTTTTTGGGACTATATTATTTTTTTTCTACCTTTATTGGGAAGTCTGAAAATATATTAGCCAAACGCACTTTCAAGTTACAGGATCTAATTCTTTTTATAGATAATTACTTTTATAATCAAATAATCAACTATTATGAAACCAGTTTCTATATTATTGAATTTTTGCATCTTAATTTTATTTGTTTCATTATCATCGTGCAAAAAAAAGGATATTCCACCTGCTATAAAAAATCAGGAATTCACAATAGAAGAAAATAGTCCGGCTGGCTCTGTTGTAGGAACGGTTATCGCTAATGATGTAGATGGACAAATATCATCTTATTCTATACTTAGCGGCAATACAGATAATGCTTTTGTTATTTCTACTACAGATGGTAAATTAACAGTTTCTAATGTGGGAGCTATTAATTATGATATTCATCCGGCTTTTACATTATTAGTTGAAGTGACAGATGATAAAAATAAAATTTCAACGGCTGAAATTCAAGTAAATATAAAACGGGATATTCCACCTTCGATAATTGCTCAGGAATTTTCAATAAAGGAAAAGAGCCCATCCGGATCTTTAGTAGGCCAGATTGTTGCCAGTGATGAAGATGGACGGATATCCTCTTTTTCTATACTTAGCGGCAATCTAAATAATGCTTTTAGTATTTCTGAAACCGATGGTAAATTGACCGTCAATAACGAGGCTGTTATTGATTATGAAACTAATCCAACTTATACATTACTGGTTAAAGTAATAGATAATCAGAATAAAAGCGCTACTGCTAACATTAAAGTAAATTTAATTGACGTAGTTCCCCCTGTTTCTGGACTTATATTGTACTATCCTTTTAATGGAAATCTAAAAGATTCCAGTGGTAACCATAATGATGGCATTGACTATACTTCTCATCATTATGTGGGAGGAAAAAGATCGCAAGCATTGGATTTTAACGGGACATCAGATTACATTCAATTATCTTCTTCACTTAACATCCAGAATGGACTTAGCTTTTCTTTCTGGATCAATACGAGAGGCACAAATGGGACTGAGAACAATGGTAATGTAATAAGTAAATATACTATGTCAGGGACGGAGAGGGGTCTTTTAATTAATTCTTTTGGCTATAAAACAACCAAATATGAAAACCGAATAGGTGCAGCATATTATGCAGATGGAGGTTCTTCAAATTATGATTTTGTAAATTCGTATATGGAACCGGGCGAGTTAACAACTTATCCGAATCCGGAATTATGGACATTATTAAATCCCCTGAAATTAATAATGGGATACTGGACTCATTGTGTGGTAAATGTCACCACAACAAAGATAGAAATATGGTTTAATGGTATACTATGTACATCAAAAACAAGAGAATATACTACCTATTATAATAGTTCCACCGAGCCAACATATATTGGAAACATATATTGGGGTGGTGAAGGAAACAACAATCATTTCAATGGACAGCTGGATGAGTTCAGAGTATATAACAGGGCATTAACAAATGAAGAGATACAAATATTACTTAAAGAATAAATAAACACACGACCTCTTTCCTGACGCATTCATTTTGGAGGATTTATTCTCCAGGACCATCAGAATTTTCATCCGTTCAAATTTGTTTACAAATTTAGGAAATTGTTATATACCCCGACGTTTAAAGGGATATTTCAGAATAATTATGTCTCTTTAGTGAGAGCGGTTTCTTATCTTAGCGCTGTTTTATTGTACTATTGATGAGTAATTCTCTGGGCACCGCCAGCAGCGACCCTGTTGGTTCGGAAACACTTGGAAATATAGGTGAAGCAGAAGCATTCAACAAATGGATGTATTCGGCCATTTCACCTTATTTGCAAGGCAGGATACTTGAAATAGGAAGCGGATTAGGGAACATCTCCGGTTTACTCCTTGAAGACAAACAGAATGTTACCCTGAGTGATTTAAGACCGGAATACTGCAATTATCTGTCTCTTCAGTTCAAAGATAAGAAGTCACTTGAACAGGTTGTGAAAATTGATATTGCAGAAAAGGAATTTGATGCGGTTTACAGTCATCTGCTTGGCACTTTTGATTCATTGTTTGCACTCAATGTCATCGAACATATTGAAGATGATTCACGGGCTATCCTCAATTGCAAAAAGCTTCTGAAAGAACGAGGCAATATTATTATTCTGGTACCTTCATATCAATGGCTATACTGCAGGTTTGACAGGGAACTAGGCCATTTCAGGAGATATAACCAGAATTCCCTCAGAAACCTGTTAACGGCTAACGGACTGAAAGTGGATAACCTTTTCAGCTTCAATGCTGCAGGTGTTGCAGGCTGGCTCCTGTTCGGAAAATTGCTGAATAAGAAGCAAATCGGAGAGGGGAAGATGAAATTATATGATAATTTTGTCTCTCTGTTCCGGTTAATTGATAAGATATTGTTGCACAAATTCGGACTTTCATTAATTATTACTGCTAGAAAATAGATATGGGAAAGCTGCTTTCAATAATAATTCCGGCTTATAATGAAGCAAAAACCATCCGGTTGATCCTGGAAAAGGTTCAGTCGGCACAGTTGATAAAGGAGGTCGGTAAGGAGATAATCGTTGTCAATGACTGTTCGAAGGATGACACAAAATCTGTCATTGAACAGTATATTAAAGATTTTCCCGGGGCCCCTGTAACTCTTTTTGAACAGCAGGTAAATATGGGCAAGGGCGCTGCCATCAGAAAAGGCATTGAGATTGCCACCGGTGATTTCATTATCATCCAGGATGCTGACCTAGAATATAACCCTGATGAATATAATATCCTTCTCAAGCCAATTCTCGATGGACATGCCGATGTAGTGCTTGGCTCAAGGTTCATGGGAGGGAATCCGCACAGGATACTTTTCTTCTGGCACTCCATAGGGAACAGGATGCTGACATTTATTTCAAATATGTTCACCAACCTTAACCTTTCCGACATGGAAACCTGCTATAAGCTTGCAAAGTCAGAAATTTATAAGCAGATCAAACTTAAGGAGAACAGATTCGGCTTTGAACCGGAGATCATTGCAAAAATGTCGAGGATAAAAAATATAAGGATATATGAAGTCGGGATTTCATATTACGGCCGAACATTTGACGAGGGCAAGAAGATAAACTGGAAAGACGGATTCCGGGCTATTTACTGCATTTTCAGGTATAATCTGTTCAAATAAATCCTGCGATGATCTCAACCCTCCTTGTCTGGATATATATTTTTCTATTAACCACACTCGCAGGCCATTTTGTTTTCAGAGTTCTTGGACAACTGCAGCGAATAGATGCCTCAGCTGAACCTTCAACAGCTGAACTGAGCATGACAGGTCTCACATTTCTTGGGATTTTTTTAAGCATCTTTTCACTATTCCTCAAAATCGGGCTGGCAGCGAATCTTATTCTTTTTACTTTCTGTCTCATTTACTTTCTGACAGCGAGGAACAGCATCATTAAAGATTTTAAAAACAGTGTCAACGGTTTTAAACAATTACCATCGATTGTCAAAATATTGATTTTTGTTTATTTAATCCTGATACTAATTGCCGCTCAGTCTATTCCAGGAGTTTCTGATACCGGTCTTTACCATATCCAGAATATCAAATGGATAAACAGTTTTAGAATTGTCCCTGGACTTGGCAACCTGCATGGCAGGTTTGCTTTCAATAATCAGTCATTTCTTACCGAGGCGCTCTTCAGCTTCTCTTTTCTTAAGCCTGATTTTTTTCATCTCCTAAACAGCTATCTTATATTAATGCTCTCTGTCACACTCATAATTCAGGTGAACAAAAAACTTACTCATGATGTATGGCGGGCATTTTTGTATGCAGGATTATTAATACTTCTCCAGGTATTTTACCTGAAATACGCATCCTCTCCGACTCCGGATATTTTTTCACTTGCAGGGATATGGTTTATCTTCATAATATACCTTGAAAAAATCACTGGTGAAAATGGGAATAAGTTATACTGGATCCCTGTATTGGTTATGGCATTTTTTATGATCACTGTCAAATTATCTGCCTTCCCGGTTGCCCTGGTTGCCGTTTTATTCATAGCGGAATCCGGCCATTCATGGCTGAAAAAGTTATTACTCATTTCACTCATTGCAGTGCTGGTTTTCGTTCCATACTTTATCCGAAATTACATTCTGTCAGGATATCTGGTCTATCCTTATGCTTCAATTAATATATTTAATCCCGACTGGAAGATTCCGGTGCAATATGTCAACGAGATGAAATCAGTGATCTCTTCGCATGCCCAGGCAGGGGACTGGATAACGAGGACATTTTCAGAATGGTTTCCCATTTGGTTTGCGCATCTTTCAACCGGGTTTAAATTTTTATCCGGTTATATACTTATTTCACCGGCACTAATTGCGGGTTTGTATTTTTTATCAGGTGACATGCGGAAACGTTTCGATAGCGAGCTGAAAATAGTCGCAATATGTTTTTTCGCTATTCTTTTCTGGTTTGTTTCTGCCCCTAATTTCAGATTCATTTACGCATTTCTGTTATTCTATGTTCTGATCACATGCTCAATAATTCTTTATTCTATTTCAGGAAAGTTATCTGCATCAGGCTTCTTTGGCAGAGTAAAGGAGAAAATGTACAAAGTCTTGCCGGGAACCGCATCCATATTACTGGTGCTTATCTCCGTATTGTTTTTATTCACTATTAATTTTAAGGGATTAAGGCAGTGCGTATTCTTTCCTGCCAGGTTCAGGGATGTAACCTGTAACCAAACCAAGGTGAATAATTTCATTGTCAACATTCCTGCCGACGGCACTTATTGCTGGAACTCGCCTCTGCCCAGTTCCATAGTCCAGAAAAACATAGGTATTACCGATATAGAAATGAGGGGAACGCAATTAAAAGATGGATTCCGCACGGTTTTGAAAAAACAGTAGATAGGTCTATTGCATCAATTGATTGCTTACCTGTCAAGCAGTGGAATTATCTCCCTGGTCAGGTTAACTCTTGAGAACCTATTAATATACTCTTTATCAGGGGTAAAAATATTGTCTGGAACACTGCTCAGAAATTCCGATATTCCTTTAATGTCATTATATCCGAAGGTTACTCCTGCTTTTGCTTTTGAAATTATTTCTGCTGCATCGCCATCAGCCGGACCAAGGCATAATATTGGGACACCGGCGGCAAGATATTCAAAAAGTTTTCCTGTAAGGATTCCTTTATTGCTTTTATGATCGGGGATGATAAGCACAACGACGGAAGAATTCATTATTGACTGGACAGCCAGGCTGTGTTCAAGGTATGGAGTGAATTCTACGCACGAGTCTGGTATTGCAGCAGTTATAAGGCTTCTGATGCTTGCAGAAAATTCACCGGTGAAACGGATTTTAAAATCAGGCTTCTTTTCATGAAGATCTCTAAGCGCCCCGATAAGCCCGTCGACAGGATATGATTCTGATATCGTTCCAACATATGTCATTGTAAATATAGCGGGATGGGAAGGCGTAACCTGGTTATAATCAGATTCATCAAAACCGTTTGTAATGACGGTTATTTTGTTTTCGCTAATCTTGCCGGCTAATGAAAAAGAATTCTTCAATGTTTTGCCGACAGTAATGATCTCATCGGATTTTTTCAGGACAGATCTTTCATAATGCCTGTCCAGCTTACGTGAAAGCAGGGAAGGATAAAATTTCCCGTAGTAATATATGTCTGTCCAGGGGTCTCTCAGATCAGCTATCCAATTCACAAAGGGGAATTTCTTTTTAAGCTTTAAGCCGATAAGTTGTGCGGAATGAGGCGGGCTTGTCGTTATAATGTGACGTATATTTTCCTTTTCAATTATTTCGCATGCTTTTCTGAATGCAAATTTATTCCAGCCTCTCCGGGGGTCTGGTATAAATAAATTTCCCCTAATAAACCGGGATACTTTTCCCCTGAATGTATCGTCACTGTTCTTTGCAAAGCCTGCTGACGGGACCCTGGATTTTCCATAAATCCTGAACCAGTCTGTAGCTTTTGTTTTGTAAACATTTAATCCTGAGGGGATTTCCATTTCAAGTGAATGATCGATAGCCGGATAGGAAGCAAACCCGGGATCGACGGTCAGGATAACAGGCTCCCAGCCAAACTGGGGAAGATACTTCGAAAATTTAAGCCATCTCTGTACTCCGGCACCACCGCTTGGCGGCCAGTAATAAGTAATTATCAGAACCCTGTTCATTTAAAGCTTCTTCAGCTGTGTCGGTATGCTTACTTTTTCGAAAATAATGTCTTTTAATCCGGCGATGCCGACCCGCTCCTGGAGCATGGTGTCGCGATACCTGATTGTAACGGTATTATCATCGATCGTCTGGTGATCAATGGTTATGCAATATGGTGTTCCGATGGCATCCTGTCTCCTGTAACGCCTGCCTATGGAATCCTTGTCATCATACTGGCAGTTAAAGTCAAACTTCAGGTCGTGGACTATTTTTTCGGCAATCTCCGGCAATCCGTCCTTTTTAACTAGGGGCATTACGGCAAGCTTGACAGGTGCCAGGAATGAGGGGAGTCTCAGGACAACCCTGGTGTCGGAGCTTCCGTCTTCTTTCTTAAGCTCTTCTTCAAGATAGGTTGCAGAGATTACCTGGAGGAACATCCTGTCAACTCCGATAGATGTTTCGATGACATATGGAATATATGATTCTCCTCTTTCAGGATCGAAATACTGCATTTTTTTACCACTGTACTGCTGGTGCTGCTTCAGGTCGAAATCGGTTCTGGAATGTATCCCTTCAACCTCCTTGAACCCGAATGGGAACTTATATTCTATATCTGTTGCGGCATTTGCATAATGGGCAAGCTTGACGTGATCGTGGAACCTGTAATTCTCATCGCCGAAACCAAGAGCCGTGTGCCATTTCATTCTTATTTCCTTCCAGTGACGGAACCAGTCGAGCTCGCTGCCGGGCTGAACGAAGAACTGCATCTCCATTTGCTCAAATTCCCTCATCCTGAAAATAAACTGCCGGGCAACTATCTCGTTACGGAAAGCTTTCCCTATCTGGGCAATGCCGAATGGGATCTTCATCCTCCCGGTCTTCTGAACATTCAGAAAATTAACAAAGATACCCTGGGCTGTTTCAGGACGCAGGTAGATCTTGTTTGAACCCTCGGCTGTCGATCCGAATTCAGTGGAGAACATTAGGTTGAATTGTTTTACCTCTGTCCAGTTCCGGGTGCCGGAAATTGGACAAACAATCTCATTGTCAATGATTATCTGCCTCAGTTCCTGGAGATCTGTTGCATTCATTGCCTTCGAAAATCGGGCATTTAATTCATCAAGCTTTGCCTGGTTTGCAAGTACTCTCTGGTTTGTTTCCCTGAATTTCTTTTCATCGAAAGCATCGCCGAACCTCTCCCTGGCCTTTTCAATTTCCTTATTGATCTTCTCTTCAAATTTGGCTATGTGCTCTTCTATCAGAACATCGGCGCGGTATCTTTTTTTAGAATCCTTGTTGTCTATCAGGGGATCATTGAAAGCATCAACGTGTCCCGAAGCCTTCCAGATTGTAGGGTGCATGAAGATTGCTGAATCGAGGCCGACAATATTATCATGGAGAAGCACCATGCTGTCCCACCAGTACTTTTTAATATTGTTTTTAAGCTCAACTCCATACTGGCCATAATCGTAAACTGCACTTAACCCGTCGTAAATTTCACTTGAAGGGAAAACATATCCGTATTCCTTGCAATGTGCAACCAGCTTTTTAAAAATATCTTCCTGCGCCATAATCGTTTTTGTTTATTTAACCGGAAAGCAAAAGTAACTTAAAAACTTTGCTTTTACAACGTGGTTTAAACTCAATACTTCTCCTCCCGGATATCTTGCAGAAAGAGGATTAAGGTAAAAACCATTAAATCTATTTGTATATTTACCTTCTTCTTTACGATCTGTCAAATGAAAAAAAGAACGGATTTTCTTGTACTGGGTTCAGGTATCGCCGGACTTTCATTTGCGCTGAAGGCTTCGAAATTCGGAAAAGTGAGCATTGTCACAAAAGCAAACCTTGAAGATACAAATACACGATTTGCTCAGGGTGGCATTGCTGCCGTATTCAGCGAACCTGATAATTTTGAAAAACATATTCATGACACCCTGATCGCAGGTGCCGGCTGCTGTAACGAAGAGGTAGTACGGATGGTGGTAAGTGAAGCTCCCGACAGGATCAAGGACCTTATCGAGCTTGGCGTTCCTTTCGACAAAAAAGAAGATGGAACCTATGATCTTCACAGGGAAGGCGGACATTCGGAGTTCAGGATTCTTCATCATAAGGACAAAACAGGCGAAGCCATAGAAAAAACGCTTATAGCACGGGTACGAAAGGATCCCAACATCGAAATATTTGAACAACACTTTGCCATCGAGATACTTACACAACATCACCTGGGAGAGGTCGTGAAGCACAATACCCCAGGTATTAAATGCTTCGGGGCGTATATTGCCGATCTTAAAAACAAAAAGGTTATAACATTTCTTTCGAAAGTGACTGTTGTCGCAACCGGTGGTGTGGGGAATGTCTATCTCACCACTACCAATCCGGAGATTGCAACAGGCGATGGCATAGCGATGGTTTACAGGGCAAAGGGGACAATAGAAAACATGGAGTTTATCCAGTTCCATCCAACGTCACTCTACGATCCGAATACCAGACCCTCATTTCTGATTACTGAAGCCCTCAGGGGTTATGGAGCGGTTCTTAAGAACATAGCTGGGGAAAAATTCATGAAGAGGTACGACAGCCGCGAATCGCTGGCACCGAGAGACATAGTAGCCAGGGCCATTGACAGCGAAATGAAGATGTGGGGCGATGACCATGTCTGGCTCGACTGCACACACCTTGACCCGGAAGGATTGAAAGATCAATTCCCAAATGTTTATGAACATTGTCTTGCCAAGGGCATTGATATTACAAAAGACATGATACCGGTTGTGCCTGCCCAGCACTACTCGTGCGGAGGAATTAAAGTCGATATGGATGGCCAGAGCAGCATTGACAGGCTCTATTCTCTTGGAGAAGCATCCTCTACCGGTTTGCATGGCGCTAACAGGCTGGCTTCCAATTCACTTCTTGAAGCTGCTGTATATGCCCACAGGGCTGCAATGCATTCCGGCAAAAGAATAGGTGAACTCACTTTTGAGGAAAATATACCCTTATGGGATTATAAGGGAACAACCCATCTCGAGGAAATGGTGCTCATTACGCAGAGTATCAAGGAGGTGCAAATGATAATGAGCAATTATGTGGGTATTGTACGGTCAAACCTTCGTCTTGAGAGGGCTATGGTGCGTCTCGAAATACTTTACCAGGAGACGGAAAGTCTCTATAAGCAGTCGCTCATCTCAAAGAAGATATGCGAAGTAAGGAATCTGATTAATGTGGGGTATATTATAATAAAGCACGCAACTGCCAGGAAGGAAAGCATCGGCCTTCACTATTCGATTGACTACCCGAAAAATACAGTGTCAGAATTCTGAAAAAATTAATGCATGAATCATCTTGAATCATCCTTTTCCGGGAAGAATGCTCTCTGGAGGTATCTCTTAATGATCCTGGCGGTACTGGCTGCCTCAAATACTATCGGTTCTGTCCCCTTATTTATTAGCCTGGGTCTGAGTTCGGCCGCAGATCCTACAATTGTTACCAGACTGGCTGAGAATCCGAACGACCTTACTGTCCTTGGCGTCAGTTCCAACACAGGACTTCTGATGATGCTCTTTCCTTTCATCATCGCTCTTTTGGCGTTTATTTTTCTTGTAAAACCCCTGAATGGAAGGTCCCTTAAAAAAACAATAAACGGAACAGACTCGTTCCGCTGGAACAGGTTCTTTATCTCTGCCCTGATCTGGGTGATTATGTCAGCGATTTACCTGTTCGGTTACCTTAAAGCAGACCCCTCAAATTTCTCAATGAACAACAAAAGCGTAACACTGATTCCCCTTATCCTTATTTCGGTGTTGCTCATTCCTTTCCAGGCGGCTTTCGAGGAGATTCTCTTCAGAGGGTACCTGATGCAAGGATTTACAGTGCTGTTCAGGAACCGTTTCTTCCCGCTTATAATGACTTCTGTCCTGTTCGGGCTGATGCATGGAATGAACCCTGAGGTAAAGGCATTCGGATTCTGGGCCATGCTTCCTCAATATGTTCTTTTCGGACTCATTTTCGGGATCATGACCATTCTGGATGATGGGATAGAAGCTGCTATCGGGGCACATGCAGCAAACAATGCCTTCCTCTGCATAATGATGACAAATGATTCATCTGCCCTGCAGACAAACGCTTTATTCGTGCAGCATAATGTTTATCCCTGGTTCGAATTATCGACAATGGTACTTATGGGAGTCCTGATCATCATGGTAATGAATAAGATATTCAAATGGAATAATTTTTCTGAAATCTTTGGAAAGGTTGACAGAAACGAAATTATTCAGGTTCCATAAACCGATGTTTTTTCATCACTCCTGAAATCGCCCCACGTTTCCTTTATTTCTGCGAGAATTGATTTTATTTCTTCAACCTTCAGGGTAGTCAGCAGCTTAAGACGAGTATCCTTGAAATGGGGGAGCCCCTTAAAATAATTTGAAAGATGCCTGCGCATCTCATAAATTGCACGTTTGCCTTCCTTGTATTCAAGCGATTTTTCAAGATGAAGAAGAGCGAGATCGGTCTTTTCGCTTACCGTAGGCTCTGGCAGTAATTCACCTGTATCAAGGTAATGTCTGGTATCCCTGAATATCCATGGCCTGCCGACTGATGCTCTTCCTATCATAATGCCGTCAACACCATACCTGTCAAACATCTCCCTGGCTTTTACCGGTGAGTCAATATCTCCGTTGCCGATAACAGGGATCTTCATCCTTGGATTATTTTTTACTTCCCCGATCAGGGTCCAGTCTGCAGTGCCTTTATATAGCAGCGCGCGGGTTCTTCCGTGAATGGTTATGGCGCTTATACCGGTATCCTGCAATTGTTCTGCAACGGATACAATTATTTTACTCTCATTGTCCCATCCGAGCCTGGTTTTCACCGTTACAGGAAGTTTTACAGCCTTGACAATTGCCGAAGTCATTTCAATCATGAGTGGTATATTCTGCAGCATGCCGGCACCGGCGCCCCTGTTTGCAATTTTCCTCACAGGGCATCCGAAATTAATGTCAATCAATTCAGGCTTAGCCTCTTCAGCTATGAGTGCTGCTTCAACCATTGCATCGATAAGATGACCATAAAGCTGGATGCCTATTGGCCTCTCAAAATCATAAATATCAAGCTTCCTTATGCTTTTTTCGCCATCCCTTATAAGGCCGTCAGAGGAGATGAATTCAGTATACATAAAGTCAGCTCCGTTGGTCTTGCAGATCCACCTGAATGAAGGATCAGTGATATCTTCCATTGGAGCAAGAAAGAGAGGCCGCTCACCAAGCGATATGTTTCCGATAGTCAAAATAGAAATTTTTTAATGAAACTGTACAATGATCAGGTTTCAGAACCTACTGCATAATCGAGCTCTGAATCTCAGGTGAGCCGGAATTTTTAAGCTCACTTTTCCTGTAAAAATATACCAGGCCGTAATCTTCACTCTCCTTTTTCCTGGCATCCTCAGGCAACGAGTTGTGCTTTGATTCAACCTCATTCCATATCTGGAGGATTAAATCATCAGCCTCCTTTCTCATATCACTTGTCCTTTCAGCATAATCAAGTGTTTTTTTGATGAGGCTTTTATGGAAATTATACGCTTCCATGAATTTCTCAAACCTCACTTTAACTACTGCAATGGTAGGGTTTGTTATCGGACTTCCGCCTTTTTTTATTCTGAAATCTTCACCTTCGATTACCCTCTTTCCCCAGCTTACCAGCTCATTATCAGTATTGAGCGAGGGAACAACAGATTCATTTGTGGCAAGTCCGAAATATGCCCTGGCCTCGGCCGGCAGATCACCCCGCAATACTGCCATATTCATTACCCTTATAAAATGTGTGAGATACATGCGTGCCTTTCTGACAGCTTCATTATAATCTTTGCTTCTTCTGGTTTGTGATGCAACAGATTGTCTTTGAAGCTGGATTGAATGCTCGAAAAGAGGAAGGAAATGCCTGAGACGCAGAAGAATTTTTGGTGAATATGACATTTGGTGCGGTGGCAACTCCTGTCCTTTCTCCAATGCACTCTTCATGGCTTTCATACGGGCAGAATCGGTATTGGGCAATCGGCGGTAAGGCATTTTATGAAAATTGTTAATAATTTGTTGACAAGTCCAGCGAATATAATATTATTTTGTTTATAACCAACACTATTCGCATAATAATTATGCTGATTATTATAAAGTTCGTAAGTACTATTAACGGTTGCGCCCTGTTAATAAAACTTTCACATAATTTTATACGTAACAAAGCTTGAATTGTTTCGGATATCGATAAGGTTGACAGGTTTATTTATAATAGGATTTCACTTGTTCAGAAGTATAAGGATACTACCTTTATAGTATCCAAATCAAAAATTTAAAACAGAGCTATATGTTTAAAAATGACGTTTATGCCAGAAGGAGAGAAGAGCTTCATAAGAAGATAAAATCAGGTCTCGCATTATTTATAGGAAATGTTGAGGCGCCAATGAATTACCCTGACAATACTTATCATTTCAGGCAGGATAGCGATTTCCTCTATTTCTTCGGGCTCGATATTCCCGGGCTTGCTGCAGTTATGGATTTTGATTCCGGGAAGGACAGGATATTCGGCAACGATATCGACATGGACGATATAATATGGATGGGTCCTCAGCCTATCGTTAGCGAGCTTGCTCTTAAATGCGGAGTAACGGATACATTTCCAATGGCAAAGCTTGAAGAGATGTTAAAAGATGCCATGGCTAAAAAACGCAAAGTCCATTTTCTTCCTCCTTACCGGGGAGAGACAAAAATGACCCTGGGCTCTCTGCTGAAGGAAAATCCATGCCAGATGAAAACGCTTGCATCTGCTGATCTTATAAAAGCAGTTATCTCGATGAGATCAATCAAGGAGAAAGTAGAAATAGAAGAGATCGAAAAAGCTCTTGAGATTGCCTATGAGATGCACGTTACCGCAATGATGATGTGCAAACCGGGTGCCAGTGAACAGGATATTTTCGGAACCATTGAAGGAATTGCCCTTGCAAAGGGAGGAGGAACATCCTTCCCGATCATTCTCAGCATTAACGGACAGACTCTTCATAACCATAAACATAGCAACATACTTAAAAAGGGAAAGATGATGGTTACCGATGCGGGTGCCGAAACTAATCTTCACTATTCATCAGACATTACCAGGACAACACCGGTCGGAGGGAAATTCAGTTCACTACAGAAAGATATCTACGAGATTGTTCTGAAGGCGAACACTGAATGTATCAATGCTGCCAGGCCCGGCATTTCAAACCGCGACCTTCATTTCATGGCATGCAGGATAATTGTCGAGGGCATGAAGGAGCTTGGACTGATGAAAGGGGATACGGAAGAGGCTATAACTGAAGGCGCTCAGGCGCTTTTCATGCCTCACGGACTGGGCCATATGATGGGCCTCGATGTTCACGATATGGAAGCCCTGGGTGAAAATTATGTCGGATATACTGACGTAATAAAACGAAGCGATCAGTTTGGACTGGCATTCCTTCGCTTTGCTCTTCCCTATAAACCGGGACATGTATTCACAGTGGAACCCGGTTGCTATTTTATTCCTGAACTTATAAATCTTTGGAAATCAGAGGGAAAATTCAAGCAATTCATTAATTATGGCAAGATCGCTGATTATATGTCCATCGGCGGAATAAGAATAGAAGATAATGTTCTGATAACAGAAAAAGGACATAAGCTGCTTGGCAGGCCAATTCCAAAAACAATAAAAGAAATCGGAATAGTTTGTTCCTGATTAGTCTTTTTTTTTGAACGGAAGTCATTATAGTAATCTTAGTGTTTCTTAGTGTATACTTTGAGCGCCTTCGTGGTTAAATCTTTTTTTACCACAAAGGAGCACAAAGGGAAAGAATAGAAGAACATATTTCTGATATGGGATAAATCTTAATAATCCTATTAAATGAGTCGTCTTTTTGCAATAAGCGATATTCACGGATGCTACAGGACATTTTATGATCTTGTTGTCAGAAAAATTGACCTTAAAAGATCTGACAGGCTCATTCTTCTTGGTGATTATATAGACCGTGGCGACCAGATCAGGGAGGTTATCGATTTCATCATTGATCTTAAGGAGAAAGGTTTTGATATAACGATACTGAAAGGAAACCATGAGGCAATGCTCCTTGATTCAATTCACGATCCCGAGATGTTTGCCCTCTGGATGATAAACAATGGATCAACTACTCTTGAGAGTTTTGGCATAAGTGAGGCGAGCCGGATGGAAAATAAATATCTTGATTTTTTCAGTTCGCTGGAATATTACAAGGAGATAGGAAATCTTCTGTTTGTCCATGCAGGTTTTAACGACTTCATCGACGATCCGTTTTCAGATTTTGAAGCAATGATGTGGGAATCCAATCCTTCGTATTCAAACCCTCTGCTTAAAGGCAAGACTATAATTCACGGGCATCGTCCGAAAATTGTCGATTATGTGAAGAAGATGATAAATGAGAAATCAAATGTTATCCCAATTGATACGGGATGCGTTTATGAGAAGGTGCCGGGTTATGGCTTCCTTTCAGCTCTTGATGTAGACAAAATGGAACTTATTTCTGTCCACCGTCAGAAAGCTTTATAATATTCGCGATTAAGCCTGGCTATATTTGTCAGCTTTATCTCTTTGGGGCATTCAGCTTCGCAGGCACCTGTATTTGAACAGTTTCCAAAGCCAAGCTCATCCATCTTTTCTACCATTTCGCGAACTCTCTCCTTTGCTTCAATCCGTCCCTGTGGAAGCAATGCAAACTGCGATATCTTGGCCGAAACGAACAGCATGGCTGAAGCATTCTTGCAAGCAGCAACGCAGGCTCCGCATCCGATACAGATTGACGAATCAAATGCCGCATCGGCATTCTTTTTCTGAGCCAGGATTGAGTTTGCCTCAGGGGCGGCACCTGCATTTATGGAAATGAAACCACCTGCAATCTGTATCTTGTCGAATGCGCTCCTGTCGACAATAAGGTCCTTGATAACCGGGAATGGTTTTGCCCTCCATGGTTCAACCCATATTGTGTCGCCATCACTGAAATATCTCATAGACAAGAGGCAGGTTGTAACTGCAGGGACCGGACCATGAGGATGGCCGTTGATATACATTCCGCACGATCCGCATATCCCTTCGCGGCAATCGTGATCGAATGCCACAGGTTCCTTATCTTCCTCGACCAGCTTTTTATTAAGCGCGTCGAGCATCTCAAGGAAAGACATCTCGGGAGATACATCCTCCATCCTGTATGTGGCGAAATTTCCTTTTGCCCCGGCATTCTTCTGCCGCCATATCTTTAATTTAAGATTCATCTTAATATTTTTAATATTTCCATTTTTCTAAATATCGATTGCAGGTCTTGCACGACTTATTTATAGCTTCTCACTTTCATCTCAACCTCTTCGAATTTCAATTCTTCCTTATGAAGAATATGAGGCTTGCCTTCGCCAGCATATTCCCATGCGGCAACGTAAGCAAATTCCTTATCATTGCGCAGTGCCTCGCCATCCGGCGTCTGGTACTCTTCCCTGAAATGGGCCCCGCAAGATTCCTTCCTGTCAAGGGCATCGTTAATGAGAAGCTGTGCCAGGTCGAAATAGTCAGCCACTCTTCCTGCCTTTTCAAGCTCCATATTAAGGTCGGCAGCGCTTCCGGGGATGTTAAGATCTTTCCAGAATTCATCCTTCAACTCCTTTACCAGTTCAAGGGCTTTTTTCAACCCTGCTTCATTGCGCGACATCCCGACATAGTCCCACATTATCTTGCCCAGTCGCTTATGGAAAGAAGAAGCTGTATGTTTTCCCTTTATTGACATAAGCTTATCGATTCTCTCTGTTGCAGCTTTTTCTGCATCTGCAAATTCCGGTTTATCGGTTGCTATTTTTGCAACGCTTATCTGGTCGGCAAGGTAATTGCTTATCGTATTCGGAAGGACGAAGTAACCATCGCCGGCTGCCTGCATCAGGGAGCTGGCCCCGAGGCGGTTTGCCCCATGGTCGGAAAAATTTGACTCACCGATTGCATACAATCCGGGAATGGTCGTCATAAGTTCATAGTCAACCCATAATCCGCCCATGGTATAATGACCGGCCGGGTATATGCGCATAGGCTCGTCATAGGAATCTATACCGGTTATTGTCTTGTACATGTCGAAAAGGTTGCCATATTTATTCTCGATGGCTTTTTTTCCCTGTTTGTTAATTGCATCCCTGAAATCTAGGTTCACAGCAAGTCCTGATTCTCCTATGCCATAGCCCGCATCGCATCTTTCTTTTGCTGCGCGTGAAGCTACATCCCTTGGAACAAGGTTTCCAAAAGTGGGATATCTCCTTTCCAGGTAATAATCTCTCTCATCTTCAGGAATATCGTTTGCAGGTCGTTTATCTCCCTTTGATTTAGGGACCCATATCCTGCCGTCATTTCTGAGCGACTCTGACATAAGTGTAAGCTTCGACTGGAATTCATTGAGCTGCGGAACGCTTGTGGGATGTATCTGGACAAAGCTGGGGTTTGCAAAAAATGCTCCCTTCCTGTGGGCTTTCCATGCTGCCGAGGCGTTTGAATTGACTGCCAGCGTCGAGAGATAATATATTGTCCCGTAACCCCCTGTGGCAAGAACCACGGCATGTGCCCCGTGCCGTTCAATTTCTCCGGTAATAAGGTTACGTGTTATTATTCCGCGTGCCCGGCCGTCGATCACAACAAGGTCGAGCATCTCGCGGCGGGGGAACATCTTAACATTTCCTTTTTTGATTTGTCTGTTCAGCGATGAGTAGCAGCCGAGAAGGCACTGTTGCCCGGTCTGTCCCTTGGCATAGAATGTCCTTGACACCTGTACGCCGCCAAAAGAGCGAGTGTCGAGTGTCCCTCCATAGTCTCGGGCAAAGGGAACACCCAGGGCAGTAAAGTGGTCGATAACCTGGTTGCTCACCTCTGCAGCCCTGTATACATTGCCTTCACGTGCACGGAAGTCGCCCCCTTTTATCATATCATAAAAGAGCCGGTAAGTCGAATCGCCGTCGTTCTGATAATTCTTTGCGGCATTTATTCCTCCCTGTGCAGCTACAGAGTGTGCCCTGCGCGGGGAATCCTGGTAACAGAAATTCTTAACGCTATATCCAAGCTCGCCCAGAGCTGAAGCAGCTCCTGCACCTGAAAGACCTGTTCCCACAACAATAATCTCTATTTTCTTTTTGTTTGCCGGGTTAACAAGTTTAACTGAAGCCTTGTACCTCGTCCACTTTTCAGCAAGAGGACCATCGGGTATCTTTGAAATGAGTTTTCCCATGTTGAATGAGTTAATCTATCTAAAAAGCCAGAGTGTTAATGAGATAAATGCAAATCCTGCCGGTATTGCAATTGCATAAACCCATGCAATGACATTTACAACAGGAGTCCATATCCTGTGGTTAAGCCCAAGGGTCTGGAAAGCCGACGAGAATGCATGATAAAGATGAAGTCCGAGCAATGCAAAGCACGTCAGGTAAATATAGTTGTATGCGGGTACTTTAAAGAGAGAATGTGCTACAGAGTAAAAATCGTCAGGGTTTCCCGGAACAAATCCGAGTTTTATGAAATAAAAGTTGAAGAAATGAAGAACAAGAAAAGTCAGGACCGAGGCACCGGTCCAGATCGTGAACCTGGAGAAAAACGAAGTCTCTGATTTATTGCCGCCTGCATAACCGACGGGCCGGGCAAACCAGTTCTGAATCTGCAGCAGGATGCCCCAGGTAATATGAATGATGATTGCAAGAAGGAGAACAACCTCCACAATTTTAATTACCGGGAATGTTGCCATAAAATGAGCAGCCCGGTTGAATGGCTCCGGATTGCTTTTCAGCAGCATCAGATTGATAATTAAGTGAACCGGCAGAAAAAAAAGCAAAAAAAGACCGGCCAGGGCCATGACAAACTTCTTCGATAAGGATGAAAAGAGAATTTTATTCATTTGCGATGAAATATTTACGAGTTGGAATTAAGCTTATTGATCGTTTCTATAAAATTAAAACTAAATTCAGGAATTATCAATAACCATATTGCACTATATTAGTCCGTTAAATCATAAAAAGCTATGATTTTACTCATTATTTAATGTTCCGGTTAACAAACGATTGCAGATGGGAAAATTCTTTAGATTAAATGGCGGGAAGATATTCTACAACGACATCGGTTTCGGGGAAACGATTGTTCTTCTGCACGGGTACCTTGAGACTTCAGAAATATGGGACAGTTTTGCCGGTAATCTGGCAAAAGATTTCAGGGTTATAGTACCCGACATCGCAGGACATGGGAAATCAGATATTTTCGGCGAAATGACTTCAATGGAATTAATTGCGACTGTCATTAAACAGCTTCTAGACGGCATTGGAATAAAGAAAGTGTATCTGGCAGGACATTCTCTCGGCGGATATGCAGCCCTTGCCTTTGCGGAGATGTACCCTGATAGCTTATCTGGCTACTGCCTTTTCCATTCGCAACCTTTGGCCGATACTCCTGAAGCTCTTGATAAAAGAAGTCGCGAGATTAATCTGGTCCTGGCAGGCAAAAAAGACCTGATGTATCCCGATAATATCTCCAGGATGTTTGCCACTTCGAACCTTGAAAAATTCGACGCTACTCTTCAGAGATCGAAACAGATAGCATCTTCGCTTTCCGCAGAAGGGATAGTTGCTGTGCTGAAGGGTATGATGGCAAGGCCATCGAAGGTTTCAGTGATGGAGAAGGGACAGGTTCCCTGCCTGTGGATACTGGGAAGAATGGATAATTATATAAATTGTGATGTTATTCAGACCAAAGTAAAATTGCCTTCCAATGCCGAAGTGGCAATCCTGGAACATTCAGGGCATCTCGGATTTATCGAGGAAGAAGATCTCTCAGTGAAAATGCTGGGCGATTTTATCAGAACAGTAGCTGGTAGCCGGTAGCCGCGCGCCATTAGTTCTTCAGGTAATCTATAGCGTATCTCAGTGTAGAGTCGAGTTGTTCCCAGATAGGATAGAAGCCCTTATTATCCAATATATTACGGGCAATATATGCCTTCAGCTGTATATTAATGGCATTGCCTGAAATCTTTATTCCTTCGGGGTCAGCTTTGACCGATTTTTTAGCCGTAAAATCAATAAACTGATTGAGTAATCCCTGTTTGTCAAGATATCTTTCAAGTTCTTTCGGATCAGTGAATTTCTTTAGCGATTCTCTTTGTCTGTCGGCGTAGTTCAGTGCGAATTGGTAAATAAGTGGTCTGACCTTAAGAAAATAGGGAGAGAATCCTAAAGTGTCATAAGGAACGAATTTATCGGGCATTATTCCGCCGCCGCCGTAGACGACCTTTCCACCAGGTGTTGTGAATTTAAGCAGCTTGTCAAAATGAATGCTGTCAGAATTCTCAAATTCATGTCTTGAATAGCGGGTGCTCAGGTCTTCATAATACTCATCAAAACCTTCTTTATATGGTTTCTGAATCGACCTGCCTGTAGGAGTATAATAACGGGCTATTGTCAGTCTCATGCCTGAGCCGTCGGTAAACTGAACCGGTTCCTGTACGAGCCCTTTTCCAAATGATCTCCTTCCGATGATTGTCCCCCGGTCATTATCCTGCAACGCACCTGCCAGGATCTCGCTTGCCGAGGCACTCCATTCATCAACCAGTATTACCAGGTCGCCTGTTTCAAATTCTCCGTCGCCGGTTGCCCTGGCTTCATTGCGCGGCTGGGTTCTTCCCTTTGTATAGACTATGAGCTGATCCTTTTTGAGGAACTGGTTGGCAATCTGTATGGCAGCTTCCATTATACCGCCGGAGTTACCACGAAGATCGATTATCAGCTTTGTCATTCCCTGTGCCTTCAGCTCTTTAAGTCCTCGCATGAATTCATCAAAAGTTGTCATTGCAAAGCTGTTGATCTTGATATACCCGGTATTGCCGTTTACCATGTATGCAACATCAACGCTGTATATAGGAATTTTATCCCTGGTAATATCGAATGAAAGAAGCTCCTTGTGGCCCTTGCGGAGGATCCTGACTTTTACATCTGTTCCTCTTGGCCCTTTAAGCATACTCATTATTTTTTCGTCGCTTATTCCTTTTCCGGCAACAAGAGAGTCATTCACATAAAGTATCTTATCGCCAGGCAGCAACCCCAGCTTTTCAGAAGGACCTCCGGGGATAGTGCTGATTATCAGGATAGTGTCGGTTGCCATATTGAACGAAATGCCTATTCCCTCAAAATTTCCCTGTAATGGCTCGTTTGCCCTGGCCAGATCGCGTGCGGAAATATAAACGGAATGAGGATCGAGTTTCTTCAGAATGGCAGGAATTGCAGCTTCCACAAGGTCGTTGCGATTTACTGAATCTACATAGTTTGATTCGATCAGGTTCAGAATGTTGTTAATCTTATCGTTTCTCGACCAGATGCCTGAATGTTGAGCAATGTCGCTGTGTCTCGGAAGATATAGTCCTAGCATTATTCCGAGCACAAGAGTTGCTGCCAGAAGCAGCGGAAGCAAAATACTTCTGCCTGAGTTATTCCTGTTCATAAATGTCATTTTCGGGATCAATAAATACCAGCTCTATGCCGGCGCGCTTCAGCAGGTCAAGACCGTCAGTTATCCTGTACCTGTTGCAGTAAACAACTCTTTTTATGCCTGACTGTATGATCAGCTTGGCACACTCCATGCAAGGCGAGGTAGTGACATAGAGAGTTGAGTCCTCGCTCGAGTTGTTTGACTTGGCCACCTTGGTAATGGCGTTTGCCTCGGCATGGAGCACGTATGGCTTGGTGACATTGTTTTCGTCCTCGCATACATTTTCAAATCCTGAAGGTGTGCCATTATATCCGTCGGAAATGATCATTTTTCCCTTTACAATAAGTGCGCCTACCTGCCGCCGTTCACAATATGAGTTCCGGGCCCAGATAAGAGCCATTTCAAGGTAGCGCTTATCAAAAGCAATTTGCTTTTCGCCGTAAGGCTTAATGGGATCTTTTGCTGCCATAACTTAACTTTTTGCCGGAGCGCCCAAAGTTACATATTTAAATAAAGCTTCGCCACCGAAATAAAAATATTAAATATTGACCGGCCAAAATTATGAGATTCCTCGCTATCGCTCGGAATGACAGACGTTTAGTGAGAGGGAGAGTCGAAGGGGGTGGTTGGTGGCATCGCCACCAACCACCCCCTTCCTCATGAATCCGGGCGCCTGTCATTCTGAGCGGAACGAAGTGAAGCGAAGAATCTTCTTTTCATATATTATCCGTTTAAAAATGAAAAACAGTAATCCTGATTTCAGCCACAAACTTTATCAGATTCTTACTCCCAGTACGACTATATCATCGACCTGGTCCTGGTCGCCCTTCCATTTTATAAAAGTGCTTTCAATGATTTCCTTCTGTTCCTTCATTGGCCTTGATGATATTTCAACCAGGAGCTCCCTGAATTTTTTGCCCTTGAACTTCTTTCCTTCAGGACCGCCGAACTGGTCTTCATAACCGTCAGAAAAGAAATAGAAAAGATCTCCCTTTTCAATTGTTATTTCATGATTGGTAAATTCTTTCATTCTTTCATAAATGGCTATCGGCATTTTATCGGCTGCAATCTCTGATAATTGTTTATTCCGCACCATCAGAAGCGGGTTATAGGCACCGGCATAATTCAGCTTCATTTCAATGTAATCTACTGAAATGACGACGATGTCCATTCCATCTTTTGCTTCTCCTGAAATACCCTGCTGCTGAAGCGCTTCAATTACCTTCTCCCTGAGCTTCCCGAGGATAATATCCGGTTTTACTATATGGTCTTTATTTACTATTTCATTAAGAAAGGCAAATCCAAGCATGCTCATAAATGCACCTGGAACTCCATGCCCGGTGCAATCTGCTGCTGATATTATGAGCTTATTTTCAACCTTGCTTACCCAGTAAAAATCGCCGCTTACAATATCCCGTGGTCTGAAGAAGACAAAGCTTTCCGGAACCAGATCAGTGAAATCCTGGCTGGCAGGCAATACCGCATTCTGTATCCTGCCTGCATATCGGATGCTGTCTTCAATCTCATTCTTCTGACATTCAAGAACGTCCCTCTGCCTGACAACTTCAGCGGTTCTCTCCTTTACTATTCCTTCAAGTATTAAATTCTCCCGTTTCAGGCGCGCCGAGTAGATCTTTACTATAAGCCATACCAGAAATAGCGATGCAACTATATAAAGAATATATGCAAAAATGGACCTGTACCAGGGGGGCAGAATAGTAAAGCTGTATTGAGCCTCATCGCTTACCTGACCGTAAACATTTCTTGCTTTTACGTGGAAAACATAGCTTCCCTCATGAAGGTTGGTATACTCCTGGTAATATTTGTGCTCCCAGTTCTTCCATACCGGGTCGTAACCCTCAAGCCTGCATGAAAACATCATTTTGTCCGTATGTTCAAAGAACGATGCAGAGAAATCGAAGCGCAATGAGTTGTCAGCAAACCGGAGCAGTGGTTTAAGGGACTGAGGCTGCACTGAGACAATTCTGAAGCCGGTAGTGTCCGATGTATAGTACCTGCCGGAAAACAGTACTGAATCGGAACGGGTAATTACCACTCTTCTCATCAGGACGGGGAATCTGGCAGAATAATCCCTGGGATTGCCGATATCATATCGGATTAGTCCTTCAGATGTGCCAAACCAGCAGATCCCGCCTGCGTCCTGGTATATGGTATTCACTTTGCCGGCATCAACAGCCATGAAAGGCTGGCTGACAAGCTGATCGTGGTTATTCTTATCAATATAAGCGAGTTTATTCCCGGCACAGACCCATATCTTCGACGGGGTATCCAAAAAAGATGAAACCGATTTCCCGATTGAATCTGTGACAAAGGGGAAGGAAGTGAAATATCCCTTAAACAATTCGGGCTTGTTTTTCAACGAATCTGGCAGTGATTCCCTGACTGTCTTTTCGTTTATAAAACTGTATAACCCTTCACTGGATCCGAAAAGTATTTCTCCTTCTCTGTAAAAAGGGAATAACGCACCTGATGCGAGGCCTTCCGTAGCATTGTACCGGTCAATAGTGAAGCTGTAATCCTTTTTGACGGAGATTCTTATCGCACCGTCATACCGTGTTCCGATCCAGACGACACATGAATCATGATTCTCAGAATCTTTCCCATTTATGGAAATAATGTCAGATAAAACCTCCTCCGCTATTTTTGTTTTCCTGAACGATCCGTCAGCTTTATAAACCGACAATCCCTTGGAGCCTCCTGAGAAAAGAAGCTTCAATGCGGGTGAATAATAAAGGCTGAAGGAGTTTTCATTCCCGGCTTTTTCGATGGAATTGCCTTTTATCTTATATATCCCTGCATCAGTTCCGGCTATCAGAGCTTCATCTGAGGTAACCAGGCATCTCACAGGAGACTTGATTTCCGTAACGGGAGAGAAGCTTTTGCCCTGTAACCCGGATTTTGTCTGGATGAACAGTCCGGCAGTCGTTCCGGCACACAGCAATCCGTTGTACCTGATAATACTGTTGACAGAACCTTCGATGCCCGATCTCTCTGAATAGAAAGACAATGGCGAACTATTTTCGACACTGCTGATCCCGTTGTTCAGGGCCAGCCACAGGTTCTGATCCCTGTCGGTGATGATTTGCTTAACTTCGTTATCGGTAATTCCTGCGGCTTTATCAATGACGGCAGAAGTATTTCCTTCGGGGTCAATGACAATAACACCTCCCGATGAAGTGCTCAGAGCAATATTGCCGTTCTTTAACCGGATGCCGCCGGTGATCAGTGACTCGTCTATCAGACTTTTATCTTTGACAGGGAATGGACGAAACTTAATATAGGCAGAAGGATTGTAAATCAGAAATCCCATTTCACGCGTGCCAATAAGGATCTCCCTTCCGTCATTACCGAATGGAACCATGAAGAAGATGCCGGCCGATTTGAATATTTCTCCTCCCCCGGTTAAAACAAACCTGTCATTCTTCCATTCTGTAAGGCCTAAGTCCCTCTGCCTTGCATAAAGGATATCATTGACAACAAATGATGTATGAAAAGATGTCTCGGGAGTCACTACCCTTATTTTCCCGTTCCTGAAAATAAAAAGTTTTTCTTCAGCCTGAAAAATTACTCCCAGAGAACAGATATCAACCTTCCAGACATTTGTAAAATCCCTGTCACTATCTTTCAGCAAATCTGAAAGAGAGAAATATTTCAATCCTTTCACCCTGTCGGGTGCAAAATAACCGAACTCATTTTGAGATCCTGCATATATTATTCCGGATGAATCTGATGCGAGTGATAATATCCATGCCTCTTTATTTATGGGGCAGGAGTTCCATGTTCTGCCGTCAAATTCAAGCAGCTTGAATCCGTTTGCAGCATATATTATTCCGCTTTTATCCTGTGTAACTGACCAGTTGGTGGGGTTGAATTCCCTTCCGTAATCTTTTGTTGTATAATTTATTACAGGATAAATAACCTCCTGGGCCAATACTGTCTGCCCAAGAAAGACAGAAATAAAAAAAATTCCCGGAAGATATTTCATAGCCCTCAGGTTAGCGTTAATTTATGGTAACTTAATGTAAAGATATAAAAGTAGAATGACTACCCTGAAGCAACTGGAAGATAAATTACCCCTGAGCTACTTGATTTTTAAGTTGAAGGATTTATCAAGCCAGGAAAGAAGATTCTCCTGGTTTATTTTACCGTACTGGTCGTCAATATAACTTTTTACTTCAGCAACTTTTTGTGATGGGGAACGATTCGGCATGGATTCAAGAATAACCTTGACTTCTGCCCCTAACTGCCTGGTATCGGGGAATATCAGGTCGAATTCACTTAGCTTGACCGATTCATTCCCATTTCTGTAAAATAATCTTATAAGCGTATTATCAGGGCTTGGGATCGGCTGTCCGTCGACGGTGTATAATCCTTTTTTGTCAATTATGAGGGTGTCGCCTGAATAATCAAGTTTTTTATTGATCTCTTCGCCCTTATATACATATCTGAGGAAGAAAAAATGATCTTTATCCATCGGGTAAGCTGCCTTGTCGATTACCAGCTGCTGCCTGTCTAGGATCACATATTTGCCTGAAAAAATATCCTGCAGCTTCTCCGGATTTTCAAAAGCTCCCCGTGTGCTGATGTTGTACATTGCAGGAAGATAGTTCGAGCTTGCTGAAGCAAGGTTATGATTTTTGCTTGTTATGATAAGCCTTCCTTTCTGGGGATTTATAACTGCAGCACTGGCGTCGTCAGTTCTGAAAAGCAGATCCTCCTTTTCGCTGAAAACAGTTCCGGTTTCAAGTGAAACGCCTTTCGCCTTCAAGACTATCGTGCCATTCACCTTAATGACTTTAAAGTTCTCCTGGCCGAAAGCATTAAATGATAAGATCAGAAAACAAAAAAGACTCAGGAATATTGATTTCATAGCTCTAAACATTTGGCATAAGTTTTTATTATCCCGGACTAATACAAAAAGCATACCTTAAATTCAGGCAGTGATATTTTATAATGCTAAATTATAAAAATTTGCAGGATATTTTCCATGATTCCTGTATTATACTTAGCCTTAATAATCCCGGGCTTCAGTTACCGGTTAACAATATTTTCTTTTTTAAGAAGTTATATTTATCAACAATAACTATTTTTGCGGGTGGAGTTTTAGATAATTTAAAAATCAATCGTAATGAAAAAGATATTTGCATTTCTCTTTGTAACAGCACTTGCTCTGAACCTATCGGCTCAGGATAAATTCACTGATCCTCGTGACGGGAACACATATAAAACAATCAAGGCAGGAGGGACGACATGGATGGCGGAGAACCTGAAATTTCAGGTAAAGAGAGGAGCGGTTTACAGTTTTGATAATAATTCGGACAATATTGCCGCCTACGGTTTATTGTACGACTGGAAAACGGCACTCAAAGCTTGTCCTGATGGCTGGCATCTTCCCTCGGACAACGAATTTCGTTCCCTGATGGATCAGTCTGAAATTAATGACACCAGGGGGAAGCCGGGTTCCGGCCCCGCCACATTCAGGGTACAGCTTGCAGGGATGCAGGACTTCGAAGGGACATTCTCCGAAATGGATGAAAGTGCATATTACTGGACATCAACGGAATATGGCCATAACGAAGCTGAATATTTCAGCTATCTCCTGATAAATGACAAACCCGTGATTGATCTGTCAAGGAAACAGGATATGCCCGATATTCATGGTGCTGAAAAAACCAACAAGTATTCTGTCCGCTGCGTGAAATAACAGGCATCCGGTTCTGTAAAGAGCATGGATACATTTGCCGACAAGATAATCTCATTCTGCTTAAGCCTCGATTTTAACGGGAGTTTGCCTGAAGGTATCTCTGTAATGAACCCTTTCAGGAATAATCCCCGGGCGATGGATATGGTATCACAATTCTACAGTAAGTTTTACAGCGACAATATGGAGCGCCGGCTGATTCTCGGAATCAATCCCGGCAGGTTCGGAGCAGGGGTCACAGGCATACCATTTACCGACACGGTCAGGCTTAAGGAAAAATGCGGGTTAGTCATTCAGGGACTGAAATCATTTGAGATCTCTTCAGTTTTCATTTATGAAATGATAGATAAGTATGGCGGACCGGAAAAGTTCTATGGCGATTTCTATATCAGCTCCGTCAGTCCGCTCGGGTTTACATCAGCCGGGAGGGGGGGTAAGGAGATCAACTATAATTACTATGACAGCAAACAGCTGACTGCAGCAATAAAGGATTTTGCAGTATTATCACTTAAGCAACAGATTGCATTCGGAATAAAAAGGGATGTATGCTTTTGCCTCGGAACTGGAAAAAACTTTAAGTTCTTATCAGCACTGAATGATGAGCTTCGTATTTTCAAGAGGATCGAACCCCTGGAGCACCCAAGGTTTATTATGCAGTACAGATCAAAGCAGAAAGATTCGTATATTAACAATTATATAAAGAAATTAAAATCCTTTGGTTCCACGGGAATACCTCTGAATAGAATCAATACTTAAGCTATGGAAACCTCACTGGTCAGATTATCTCTTCTTGCTATTTTCGGAATTGCAATGGCATATCTCGAAGGAGTGGTTGTAGTTTACCTGCGGAAAGCATTGGGGATGCTCGACTCAGAATCCAATAAAGAATCCGTTGATAAATTTCCGAAGCGGTATCTTAATATCGAGATGAAAAGAGAAGCTGCGACAATAATCATGCTTGTTGCAATTGCTTATCTTGCCGGAACCACATGGCCTGAAAGAGGAATATTCTTCCTCTGGACATTCGCGTTCTGGGACCTCTTTTATTATGTTTCGCTCTACATTTTAATAAAATGGCCTCCTTCACTGAAGACCATCGATATCCTCTTTCTTATCCCTAAGCCATGGATAGCACCCGTCTGGTTCCCTGTCTGTGTATCATCAGTTACAATTATCGGGATCATTATTCTGTACCTGTCAAAAATATTTTAAATCGTTACAGGAAGTGCTTTGACTATATTAAAAGCAGTTACATTTAAAGAAAATTCAAATTGTCTTGGGAGAGGCTTTTAAAATTAATATATCCCTGAAGATCAGAACAATGTTCCGATCGCTGCAGTACAGGAATTACCGTTTGTTCTTCACCGGGCAGAGCATTTCCCTTATCGGTACATGGATGCAGCGTATTGCACTGCCCTGGCTGGTATATCACATGACAGGCTCAGCATTTCTCCTTGGACTTGTCGGTTTTGCAGGACAGATACCCACATTTCTTCTTTCTCCAGTTGCCGGCGTTATTATCGACCGGTTCAGCAGGTACAAGGTTTTGCTGATCACCCAGATCTTATCGCTGGTACAGGCATCCGTCCTGGCAGTCCTTGCGCTTACAGGAGTTATTCAGATCTGGCATATTATTCTCCTGAGTGTCATTTTCGGATGCATAAACGCCTTTGATACTCCTTCGCGGCACTCATTTGTAATTGAAATGGTTGAAAAGAAGGAAGTCCTTGGGAATGCCATCGCTCTTAACTCGCTGATGTTCAATGGAGCGCGGCTTATCGGACCTTCAATAGCCGGAGTGATGCTTGCCACAACAGGAGAAGGAGTCTGCTTTTTAATAAATGCCATCAGCTATATTTTTGTGATCGGATCACTACTGATGATGCATATACCGAAGAAGGAGTTTCCACGGAAAGAGACAAAAATATTAAAGGAGCTGAAGGAGGGCTTCAATTATACATTCGGCTTCCAACCTATAAAGCATCTCATTTTACTTCTTGCAGTTGTAAACCTGATGGGCGCTTCATACCAGGTTCTGATGCCTGTTTTTGCAAAGGAGGTCCTGCATGGCGGTTCGGATATTTATGGATTTCTTATGGCAGCTGCCGGATTCGGAGCTCTCATCGGGGCAGCATACCTGGCCTCACGTGAGTCGGTGCTCAGGCTTGGAAGAATAATCCCTACAGCCGCGACAGTTTTTGGAGCAGGACTTGTCGCATTGGCTTTCACAAATATTATTCCTGTGACAATAGGGCTCATGTTCATTATCGGACTTGGGCTTATGCTCAACTCCGCATCATGCAATACAATTCTGCAAACCATCACGGAAGATCAAATGCGCGGGCGCGTAATGAGTTTTTACACGATGGCTATCATGGGAACCGCTCCATTTGGTAGCCTGCTGGCAGGATCACTGGCCAAGCTTATAGGCACTCAGTATGCGATTCTCATTGGTGGTGTCTCCTGCATAGCCGGAGCACTAGTATTTTATAAGAAACTTCCCCGGCTTAAAACACTGGTCAAACCCATCTACGACAGGTTAGCTTTGAACCCTCAGGCTGAGGCAGGAATTCATATTTCATCACACCCTGCAGATGAGGCAGCCGACATTTCATGATATTTCAGATTTTTCGAAAACGAAAGGGAATTCTGTCAATTGCAACCTTTAATACCCTATAAATTGTCTTTATAATATAATCATTTTCATGAGCATTATTTTCAGAAGCTTAGAGCAGCGGGACAATAAGGAGATAGCAGAACTGATCCGTTCTGTTTTCAGGGAGTTTGGAATTGCCAGGCCTGGAACGGTATATTTTGATCCTACAACAGATGACCTCTTTTCCCTTTTCAGGAAGCCAGGTTCTGTTTACTGGATAGCCGAGGAGAACGGAAAGATAATAGGTGGCTGCGGGATCTTTTCCACGCCAGGCCTTCCTGAAGGATGCTGCGAGCTAGTAAAGTTCTACCTGCTCTCTTCCCAGCGTGGAAAAGGAACAGGAAGGAAATTACTTGAAATGAGCCTTGAATCTGCAAGAAAACTGGGATACAGACAGGTTTATCTCGAGTCTCTCCCGGAACTTAGCAGGGCTATCGGGTTATACGAAAAAACAGGTTTCAGGCTAATTGAAGGCCCGATGGGGAGTTCAGGCCATTTTGGATGCGATATCTGGATGCTTAAAAATCTGTAGAGGCATTACCCCTGATCCTGAAATTATATGTCAACATGAAGATAGGCTGTCCGAAAATCGACATCTTATAACCATTGACTACTCCATCCTCAATTTTGAAATAGATTGAATACGGGTTTCTCCTGCCGAGGACATTGTAAACAGTAAAATTAAGTGATGAATGATTTAACTTCCTGGCTTTGAGATTGCCATTAACAGTTGCTGAAAAATCAAGTCTGAGATAATCTGGAATACGAAACTCGTTTCTTTCAGAATAAAATACCCTTGTTACATTGTAGAAATTGAAATAGGCAACCGGGTAGGTTATCGGACGGCCGGTACTGTAAACCAAATTTGTAGTAAAATTCAGTCTTCTGAGAAGTTTAATATTGGTTACGAGTTTCAAATCATGAGGCTTATCAAAATCAGCAGGGAAGTACTTGCCTCCGTTTATCGTTTCCTCTTCAGAGTTACCGGCTACTTTATGAAACGATCTTGAGTATACGTAGCTTATCCATCCTGTGATCTTCCCGGTTTCTTTTTTAAGCATAAATTCAATCCCGTAAGCTTTTCCCGTTGCATTAAGAATATCTGTCTCGAGATGTTCATTCATCAGGAGAACAGCCCCTCCTTTGTAATCGATAATATTTTTAAGATTCTTATAGTAGGCTTCAATCGATAATTCTGAACCTTTTCTGTTGAAATTTTTATAAATCCCAAAGGAGAATTGGTCTCCCCTCTGAGGTTTTACAAAGTTGTCGCTTAGTTTCCAGATATCCGTCGGAGACATTGATGTGGTGTTGGAAATCATGTTGAGGTACTGGTAGTTTCTCTGAAAGCCTCCTTTTATAGATATGTCAGGGGTGATGATGAATCTTGAGGAAAACCTGTATTCAAGTTCAGGATACATTTTTATGATCTGACCGGATTTATAAAACAGGGTATCAGTTATATTCCCGACTGTCAGGGGAAGACCTTCCGCATACTGGTATACCGAGTTAGGACCAAATGATGAAAACATAGTAAAACGGAGGCCTCCTGAAACAACGAATCTTGGAGTAAATTCATATTCATCAGAAAAATAAAGTGAGGGTTCAATTGCATGCTCTTTCTCAAGTGATTTTGCTTTTGTAGTCGATAATAATCCGATTGGAACCTGATTCCCGGGAGAAAGCAAATAGCTGGTTGCATCCAGTCCGAATTCAACCTTGTTGAGTTCCGAAGCGCTATAAGTGAAATCGGCCCGGATAATATACTGATTTAGTTTATATTTCAGAGAATTATCTGTCGTTGGATTATCTTTTGAATCGAACCGGTAGCTGTAATTGCTTAGTATTGCCGAGAATTCAGAAGTGAAATTGCTGCTATACCTGTGATCCCATTTCACTGTTGATGTCAGATTCTCATAACTGATAGCGCTTTCCCTGTACAGTTCAAAATTATCGTTGCTTAAATAACCGGAGACAGAGACCGAATTCTTTTTACCGACATCGAATGTCAGAAGACCCTGGATATCGTTAAAACCGGCACTACTCTGCCTCAACTGATAGTCATTCAGCTTGCCGAGGACCCAGTCTGAATATGTGCTTCTTCCGCTGATTATGAATGAACTTTTATTCTTTACGATGGGACCTTCAACCATAAGCCTGCCGGTAATAGGACTAATACCGCCGCTGACATTGATTTTTTCCTTCGACCCCTCCTTAAGAATGATATCCATTACAGAGGAGATCCTTCCGCCGTACCTTGCAGGAATTCCGCTTTTATAAAGCGTAACATCCTGGATGATATCTGAATTAAAAGCTGAGAAAAAACCGAAAAAATGAGAGGGATTTATTATCGGCGCGCCATCAAAAAGGATAAGATTCTGATCAATGCTTCCTCCCCTGATGTTGAAACCATTTGAAGCTTCGCCCGTAGACTGAACTCCCGGCAGCATAAGGGAACTCTTTAAGAGGTCGACTTCACCAAGCCCCAAGGGTATCTGTTTAAGCATTTTCATGCTTATTTTTTCGATGCCCATTTTTACATCGCGCACATTATTCTCCTTACTGGCAGAGACAGTGACTTCTTTCAGGAGATTTGTACTCTCCTCGAGACCAACATCAAGAATCCCATCGGAATATAAAATAATATTACGTCTTGTGGTCTTCATACCGACCATCCTGTATTCAATCTGGTATTGTCCCTTCGGCATTTCCAGTGAATAGTATCCGGCATTATTTGTAATAGCACCGGCTTTCAGCTTATCTACATAAATAATAGCACCGACAACTGGTTCTTCCGATCCGGCAACCTTCAGGTTGCCTGAAAGGTGAGCAGTTCCTGATTTTTTAAGATTTGAAGGGCTTCCGATCTTGAATATCCTGTATTCATCATTTATGGTACCCTCATCTGTTTTTTTCGGCGGTGTATAATATACTACCGAGTCAGGCATTTCTACTCTTCTCTTCAGGAACTCACGATATTCCTGAAGGAAATTCGTCTTCACGCTATATCCTTTTGACAGAATAAGCTTATTATCGTCGGTAATAAAAAATGTCAGTCCGGTATTTGAAAGGGATTTGTTAAAGAGTACCTGCAACGGCTCATCTTCAGCATTTATTTTAAGATAAAGCGAGTCGACCCATTTATTTGAATAATAGATTCTGACCGGAACAATTTTCTGAATAGTATCAGCAAGGTCTCTGAAAAGGATCTGGCCGAATTGGAGGGAAAGCTTGTTATCCTGGGCGGATAATGAAAGAGGTAAAAACAGCAATATTATTATATTCCGGATTCTTCTCATTTTATCATTTAATATTTTTTTCCAGTGCATCGCAGTACTTTAACGTCTCAGCAATCTCCTGCCTGGATGCTTTCCTGACCTTAATCCTGTTTTTGCGGAGGAAGGAGTGTATTTCCTTTGACCGACTGACGAACAGATTCAGTAATTCCTTTTTGTTTCTGACTTTGTAATAAATGCCATCTTTTAGAATAAGATTTTCAGGAGAATATTTATATTCATTTATTGCTTCGCTGAAATACAATGTTGACCTGTGTCTGATAAGAAACTTTGAAGGACCGTCATAACCCACCTCATAATATCCCTCATCAGTTTTCTTTTCCCTGTCATTCAGAAATCTTAAATGCCTGAATATCATACTATCCCTTCCATCAATCAGGATAAAACCATCAATGGCATTCTTATTCAGTACGATTCTCGGGAATTGATACTTTATCACCCTTGAAGTGTCGAGATATAATACTTCATCAATATATGTATCATACTGAAGGTTGATGTTATCATATTTTCTGCCATCCTTGTAGAGTATCGCACTAAAGGTCCTGGCAGAATAAAGTAACGGGCTTGTCTTGCTTCGGTAGGCATAGTTAAAATATTCTTTGCCATCGATAAGATTGTTGGAAGTTGCAAAGGTCTGAAAATACATTTTAATCAGATTTTCCTTCTGAGCGGCAGCGAGAGCAGAACTGTTTTGTTCATTATTCCCTGCTGCGATCTGATTTATTTTACTGTATTGTACTTGTCCGGAGACACTTGCAGATAAAAAAAATGTTACAAATAGGATAATATGCTTTTTCAAAGGAACCCTCAATTAATTAAAAGCCGAAATAACGATTTTTTTTATTACAGATTATGACTTTGAACTGGATATTTCTTTAAAAATATTATTTATTTCAACGATCAGGGAATTTTTATTGTGTTATTTTTGTCTTCCTTTAATTACAGATTTTAATAATGGCTGTTGTTTTTATGCTTGATATTTACGCGTCGCGGCAATGAAGCAGATCATCTCATTTTTAATTCTGGTTGCTGCAGCGTCATGTATCGATCCATACACTCTAAACCTCAAAAATTATAAATCACTTCTGGTTGTTGAAGGGCTCATAACCAACGAAAACAGTTCTTATAAAATTAAATTATACAGAACAACCAGTCAGGAAAATTCTGTCCCGGAAAAGGTTACTGATGCCAATCTTTATATTGCCGATAATGCCGGAGTACAGACTCATCTTAAAAATTGCGGTGACGGATCCTATATGACAGACAGTGCAACTTTTACAGGTGTTATAGGGAATGTGTACACATTACAGATTCTGACCAGCGACGGGAAGGAATATAAGTCTGAACCTTGCACCATGATCCCTGTTGCCGGCATAGCCTCTGTGTATTACGAGAAGGGTGAGGAACTTTCGGGAAGCCAGGCAGGAACTCTTTCCGGGATTAAAGTATTCCTTAATACCGGCGATGCGTCCGGAATGAACCTGTACTTCCGGTGGGAATTTGAAGAAGTATGGAAGTTCATATCACCAAGCCCGCCAAGATATATTTATATCGATGACTCCACGATTCTGCCGATTAACGTTGTGAATGATCTGTGTTTTAAAAGAAATGCCTCAGAAGAGATTTTGACAAATTCTATTCTTCCCGGCGGGGAAAATACTATTTCAAAGGAACAGATTCAGTTTATACCACCGGTGATATCAGACAGACTGACATATGAGTATAGTATTGAGATAAAACAGTATTCAGTTTCAAAGAAGGAATTTGATTTCTGGAATAATCTGAAAAAAGTAAATGAAAGCGGAGGAGACATTTTTGATTCACAACCTTACCCGGTAATCAGTAATATTCGGAATGTAAACGATGCCGGTGAAATGGTTTTGGGTTATTTTGAAGTGTCAGCAATAGAGAAAAAACGCATATTCATAACAGCCCGGGAACTTGATCCCCTGTTTCTTCCGCATTACACTTATGATTGCACCGAGGTCGAAAGATCTCAGGATGATTATATTTCACCGGGAACATTAGGCCACACACCTTCTTGGGATGAAATATATCAGATGTTTATGAGCGCTGGCGATTTTGTATTTATCGAACCCAGGTACAATCCCGTTACAGGTGCTTTGATCAAACTGGTTTTTGCTAGAAAAATCTGCTCGGATTGCGGACTTACCGGCACAGTTAAAAAACCTGATTTCTGGATCGATCTGGAATAATATGGCATTATGAAACCGTTTATTTTCTCCATATTAAAAATCATTCTTGTATTCTGCCTTTTTACATTTGGCAGAATTTCCAGCGCCCAAAACCATCAGAATAATACAAACAATTATCTGACCGGAAGTTATGCCGAAAAACTCGATGTAAAAACCGATCGCGATATATACATAGCAGGAGAACAGATATGGTTGAAGATTTATAAGCTTAGCGGCCTTGCGGATTGCCCCGACAACCTGAGTAAGGTGGTTTATGTGGAGCTGCTGGATACACAGTTTAATCCCCTGAATCAGATCAAAGTAATGGTGGATGGGACTTCGGGGTCGGCATATTTAAAGCTTTCCGATACCCTTAGTTCGGGTGACTATCTGCTCAGGGCATATACAAAGTGGATGCTTAATTCGACTTCCGGACGTGATATTTATAAGCCGCTGTTTGTTATAAATCCATATAAGAAGATATATAATTTATTTTCCTCCTCAGATAGTTCCGGGCCAGCTAACAGCAATAATGAGCATGCAGAAAATCCTGCATATGCCAGTGATAAGTCAGCAAATAAAGAGAGCAATCAGATTAACATAAAGATTAATCCATTATCTGGCGTTTACGGGGAGAGAGGAAAAGTCAGTCTCGATATTCAGGCAACAGACAATTCCGGAAAGCCTGTCAATGCTGATTTATCCGTTTCAGTGGTGAGGTCACAGCTGGTTTTTTCTCAGGGGATGAATAATTTCACGGGCTCACTGTCTGATACCTTGTCGGGCGCATTCAGACAGCCACAGGGAAGATTGCCAGAGCTTGAAGGCGAATTCATAACCGGCAGAATAAGGTTCATATCATCGGATGAGCCTCTACAGAATGCTGAAATATCACTCTCTTTTGTCGGGAAGACAGGAAGATGCCGTTTTTCAAGGACAAATTACAATGGTGAATTTTTATTTGTTGTCAAAGACCAGGTTGGTCCCGGAGAAATAGTGATCCAACCGTTGTCTAAAGATATTCGCGATGTATATGTCGAACTTGATCAGCCGTTCAGCACTGTTTTTGACGATTATTCTTTTCAGTTCCCTGATATTGACAGCAGCAGGCTCGAAGGAATAAATAAGGCCATAATTGCCGGACAGGTGAACTCGATATATGAGAATCCGGAGAAAAATAAAGACCTCATATCCGGAAATGCAAATGTCAGTGATTTCTATGGCAATCCCTCACGAAGGCTAAAAATGTCGGATTTTATTGAGCTTACTGATATCAGGGAGGTTGTCAAGGAGCTGTTGCCAGAGGTTGCAGTATACAGGAAAAACAAGGATATTGGTTTGAAGGTAATCAGTAACAACCCTTTTGAATCATTTGACGACCAGGCACTGGTACTAGTCGACGGGGTCCCGGTCCGTAGCGTTGAAGTCCTGCTTAAAGTGCCTTCAAAAGAGTTTGACAGAATTGATATTATAGATTCCAAATACTATTACGGGGATTTTATTTTTGAAGGGATTGTGAATTTTGTGACAAAAAAAGGGAACGGAAGCACCATGGATCCCGAGAACTCAGCTTTCAGACAGTTTTTTGAAGGGGTGCAGGAGAAATCGGTTTTCTATATGCCTGACTACAGCACCGATTCCCTTAAAGCTGGAACAATCCCGGATTTCCGCAACACACTCTTCTGGGATCCTTATGTCAGGACGGGCAGCGAAGGCAGAGCACAGGTTCAGTTCTATACTTCCGATGAAGGGGGTACCTATATCATTGTTATCGGAGGAATCACTGCTGACGGGAAACGCGGAATGAGCATGATGCCTTTGAAAATCAAGTAATTCATACAACTATCTAAGGCAGGTCGGTCCAGAAATCAGGCTTGCTAACACTTCCGGTCAGTGAGCAGTCAGAGCACTGAACGGGTACAAAAACAAGTTTATAAAGCTGATTCTGACCGGTATAAATAGGTCTGACAAATATAAGTCCTCCGGCTGCCATAAACATATCGTAAATTTCGTCGAATGTAAAAGCTTTTCCAGTTGCGGGATTAGGCATATAATCCGAAGGTGAGCGTTCATATTCCTGGCAATCGTAATTAAACTGGGGCAGTCCCATCCCATAAATATCCTTCGGCAGTATATAAATTCTTTTCTCCTTAACCGCTGAAACTGAAAAATAGCCAAGTACCCTTTCGTCAGGATTATCAACATTATAAATGTTGCTTATTACCGAATATGGCTGTGTATCATAAATAGAGCCCCTGATCTCATTTACCTGCTTCAGATTGCTCCAGAAGTCGAATTCTTTCTTTGTAACTGACATCTGCCTGACCAGGATGCTATATTGGATTGTGAGCCGGTCAGATTGATCGGGTTGAATAAATGTAACAGGCATCTTTTTTATGGAATCCGTCAGTCCCGGTAAAACTGAACCTATAAGTATTCCTCCCGATTTATTTGATTTCCAGCAATATTCACTAACATTTGTTAAAGGAATAATCACTCTGTCATTGATATAATTATATTTCTTCTGACTAGGCACCTGGAACTTCCATATTTCTTCGTATTCCCAGCGAAAATAAGTGTTGCCTCCAATCTCCTCGTCTGAATCCAGATAAACCCCAATCCCTGTCACCGTTGTATTGAGGGTACTGTTGACTACCTCATCTTTTGCATAATAGACAGAGTCAATGCCTGTGACCGGCGTCATGACACAAGGTTCTGACTCATATTTATTGCCGTCACTTGTCTGGATATGAAGCGTATATGTTTTGCCCGGAGTACCGTGAAAGAGCGCACTGTCAGTCTTATATTTCCCGTTGCCCGAATAATTCAATGTGGCAGTATTGCCGTCCTCATCGGTGATATAGACCACAGCATCCGAAACCTTAACAGGCACCGAATCAATTGACTGAAATGTCCGGGACAATGTTACCTCGGAAGGAATTTTCTCGTCTGTTATCATTCCCTCCATGACAAGTAACGAGTTATATTTTCCGAGGTGTGGATTGTACGGATCGATGCATGTACCAAGTGCAATCAGGCATAAGAAATAAGCCGTCATCTTCAGCACAATCTTCAACATAATACGGTTTTAATGAAATTGAATCGGTATATGCGAATTTTTAAAAATGGGGAATAAAGATAAAGTATTTATTTATAATGCGATTTAGGATTGAAACAGAATAGCAAATCATATCATATTGCATTCTCAATAATCACCCTCGAGGGTTAAGTTATTTCGCATTATGTTCTCTGATATTTTAATGTAAAAACGTTACATCTCCGACCATATCAAAATACTTACCATCTGCGTATCTTCCGGTTACTTTCCATACATAAACACCTTGTACTGCAAGATTACCGTCTCCAAAATAACCATCCCATCCTTTGTGCAAATCATGACTTTCATAGATTAAAACTCCCCATCTGTTAAAAACCTGAAGTTTATATTCTATCACATTCTCAAAGAATGGTCTGAAAACATCATCCATTTCCGGATAAACTCCTTCTTTCCATTGTCCTCCGGTAGGTCCTGTTCCATTCCACTTAAAAACATTAGGAAATTTAACAGATCCTGTTTTCCATTCAACTATTATTGGAGTCTCTAACACAGCTGAATCGTTACATCCATCCTTAGATATTACAGTAAGAGAAACCTTATAAGATCCTGGATTTTTATATTTATGAAATGGATTTTCTTCAGTAGAAATTTGTCCATCACCAAATCTCCATAAATATGACGAATCATAATAACTATAATTATAAAACACGACTATTTGTTCATTATTCACCACATTAGTTGGATATGCATTTAAAATCGCGGAAGGATTCTGATAAACTGTGATTATTTCATTATGAACTGATTGGCCTGAACTATTGTAAGCAATTAATTTTACTATATAGTTCCCGGGTATATAATATGTATGAAATGGATTTTCTTCAGCAGAGTACTGTTTATCGCCAAAATCCCATATATAAGAATCTGCATAAAAACTCTTATTAATAAACTGAACGGTTAAAGGAGTACATCCAACTGTATCCGGTTCAAAATCTGATATAGTTGGAGGTGGTTTTAGTACTTTAATATGTATAGTATCTGTTGCCATACAACCATATCTGTCTGGAATTGTTTCATATTTTACAATATGAGTTCCTATCCCTGCTTCGCCAGGACTAAAAATATTGCCTGTTACTCCTTCCCCGGAAAATATTCCACCGGTTGGAGTAGCATTTAATGTTATAGAAGGACTATTGGTATAAAGAATTCCTATGCTATTTATGTTTATGTCAGGAATGGGTTCAACTGTTATTGTTGCAGTATCAGAATCTTTGCAATCTGTATTTAAAATACTATATCTTATAATGTGATCTCCAATACCTGCAATCATGGGATCAAAAGTATTCCCTGTAACACCCATGCCTGACCAGATTCCACCTGAATCATGAGCTTTTAGTGTAATTATAGGACTATTGACACATAATGTATCTACTGGAGTTATTGTTGCATCTGGGGTAGCAACTGTTATGGTCATCTGATCAAAATCACTGCATCCGTTTTTATCAGTTATGTTATATGAAATTATATGATTCCCTGGTCCGGAAATTGCCGGGTTAAATATATTTCCTGTCACTCCGGGACCAGACCAGATTCCACCTGGATCATGCGCTCTCAATAAAATTATTGAATCTGTGGAACATAAAATATCCACCTGAGTAATTGTTGCATCAGGTTTTGGTACAACCGTTATAATTATATCATCATAATCAGTACATCCATTTGCATCTGTAATATTATATCTGATTATATGATTTCCAACTCCAGCAATTGTCGGATTGAACATATTTCCTGTAACTCCATTCCCTGACCAGGTACCGCCCGGATCATGAGCACTTAAGACAACAGGATCACTGTTTACACACAACGTGTCGACAGGCACTATAGTTGCATCCGGGAAAGGTACAATTAATATTATTGCGGTTGTTACTACCGGCGGATGATCTCCATTTACAAGATCTCTCGGACCACCCGCAATATTAGGATCGTCATATGGATTGCAATAATTCCAGTTACGTAAAGTAACCTGAAAATGCTGGCCAATAAGTTTATCATTGGCAACATTTATAATATCTGACCAGACTCCAGAGCCAGTAACAGGGCCAGTTAAAGTAATTATATTAGCCGTATAAGGGAAAGTTCTTAATCTTCCATTTATTGTAACGGGAGTCCCTGTCATTGTTATATCAGTTCCATATATCCATTGTAACCATCTGGTATTGACGTTTGGATTATCCCTTTCCTGTGGCGGGACACAGTTAAATAAGGTCAGATCCTGAAAACGGACATCCGCGCTTTTACCAAAACATATAGGATAAATCGTTGGATTGATATGCATTTGCCCGCCATTATGATTGTCATCATCCCAGACTGTTACTATTTGATTCTGAGAAGAAGAAGTACAAACAACGCCATTAACAAGTAACGTTGCCTGAGGATGATAATTGCAGACATTACCGCGTGATGTATATGTATTAACAGCTGTTGCCTGAAAGATTCCGGGACCTACTCGAATTGCCGGAACTGTTACAATTGTACCATTATCCCAATCATATCTGATACTAACGGGAGTTCCTGCATCAGTAACTCCGGTATAGCTTACATTCCATGTTGCAGTTACCGGAGAGCATAATTTATTCGGAGTAATATTATTAGCTTTTGAAATTATAGTGCAATTCTGTCCAAAAACGTTTAGTGATAGGAGCGTTAGAATTATATATAAGAACCATTTTCTCATAACCCTAAGAATTTTTTTAATCCAGAGTCAAATCAGAAACTCCTTTACATCCAACATGCCCGTCAGGTCTTAATATTAAACTATATTTCAAGGTATTTATTATTCAAATTCTCAAATCCAAGTATTTCTACCTCAAAGATTGGCAAAATAATATTGTTAAAAAACCCAATATGGAAATACCTTGGGAACATATTCAAAAGATTGGCAAGGGTTACAATTTATACACCTAAACGTTAAACATTATAAGGGATTAAATAAAATTTATACCATTATCCTTCCGAGTATCCTTCGACTATATAGGAATACCTATAAAATTGGAGAAGATATTCTATTTAAACGGGTAATCATTTATTAGAAAAATTGGTTGAACTGAGCACCTTAAATCGGAGTATAAAAAGACTGTGACTAATCCAGATCAAATTTACTGCCCACATTAAACCAGTAAAGAGTGTTTAATCTCATTTATTTTTTTGCACCCGGATTGCAGATTAAGCTAACCCATGTAGGTTTTTAATATTCCACATATCATAGTATGTTTTAATTTTTCGATCGCCCTGGCTTTGATTTGTCTAACCCTTTCTATTGTCAAACTAAATTCTTCACTAATTTCCGCTAGTGTTCGCGCGTGTTTGCCGTTTAATCCAAAATAAAATCTGATAATATCGGCTTCTCTTAGAGTCAATTTATTAAGTGCCCTTTTAATTTCTTCCCTTAGTGAATCCGTTAGCAATTCTTTATCAGGGCTGGAAGCATCTTCATTGAATAGAACATCATACATGTTCCCTTCTTCACCTTGAACAAACGAGGCATCCAATGAAATATAACGACCAGCGTTTTTTATAGCTGCTGTCACATCATTAGGAGTTAGCTCTATTACATGTGTAATCTCAAGGATAGTTGGTTCTCTTTCATACTTTTGTTCCAGGTCAAGAAGGATTCTTTTTATTTTATTAATTTGACTGATTCTGTTTAGCGGGAGCCGTACAATTCTTGACTGTTTAGCCAGTGCATAAATAATACCTTGCCTGATCCACCAAACGGCGTAGCATATAAACTTAAAGCCCCTCGTTTCGTCAAATCGTTGTGCTGCTTCGATCAAACCAAGATTTCCCTCATTGATTAAATCCCCAAGACTCAAGCCAAGGTTCTGATACTGTTTTGCGACAGATACAACAAATCTGAGATTTGCATTTATCAGACAATTCCGTGCCTCCACGTCCCCGTTATGTATCCTTATGGCGAGGGATACCTCTTCTTCTGCAGTAATCAGCTTAATCTTGGCTATCTCATGCAGGTATTTGTCCATGGATGGGCTCTCCCTGTTGGTAACCTGCTCGATGATTTTCAATTGCCGCATATAAAGAGAGATTTGGGCTTATGGTATATACGTAAGGTACTTTCTAAAGGTATCATTTATTATGGGGGAAATTCATTTCCCCTTAGGGATTTGTTGATTATGCTTTTTCATTTCTATTTACTCACTAATCAAATTCATATGAAAACACCACAGACTACTATTTCTGAAGTAAAACTTGTCTATAGGACTAAAGTCAAAGCTTCAGATAGACTACAAGTTAAGTGCTCAAAGGATGCATTTGACATATTTATGGAAAGTTGGGATCTGGATTCTATAGAACATATTGAGGAGTTTAAGCTCATGCTACTGACCAGGTCAAATAAAGTCCTTGGGATAGCATCAATATCAAAAGGGAGGTATTATAGTTTGGGAGATGAAGGTATATTGTAATTCGAAACCATTGAATTGATTGTAAAACAATACATTCATTTCAATTATTATGTTTAACTTTCATATGGTTAATGAAGAGTGATAGTCAAGCAAAAGCATTGTATAGATTTGTATTTCAACGTATTAAATTCAGAATGCATTTGTGACTGACGGGGCTGTGCTGTAAAAAGTAGAAAGGAATCAAAGGGATTGATCTATTGAAATTAAGAAATATAAAACCACAAGAAGTGTACAATAACTCCCCCAATGGCATATTATGTCTGCATTTTGTAGACATATAAACTAGTTATGGTCAAGTGTCATCGCCATTTTAATAAAAATTCCATGAAAACATTTTATTCTTTTATAAAGGTTTCATTTGTTATTATCTTTGCTACTCTTCTAGTATCCTGCAATCATAAACCCGATTACAGATTATTCATGATCCAAGTGGACAGTATTCAGGTCCCTAACACATTGACTGCAAATTCCCCATTTGATATTAATTTCTTTGGAACAATTGCAGGAGATGGTTGCCATTCCTTTTCAAATTTCAACGTCCAACTTGACAATAACAATTTACTAATTGAAGCTTGGGGCAAGGTAGATGCAAAAGCTATAGTATGTCCAACAGTAATGGTTTACTTAACTGGACATAAGGTGACTTACACAATTCAAACTTCTGGAATTTATAACATCAAAATAAAACAACCTGACAACCCCTACCTTGAAAAACAAATAACAATAAATTAAACACCAGCCCATAACATATACCGCCACCCGTTGTGTGCCATTAGCCAATGGAAAAGCGTATGATAGTCAATTGGGTTGATTTAAAAGATAAATTTAATAACTAATCGAAATGAAAAGAATAATTTTTTCCCTGCTATTTTTTTTATTTTTAATCTCATGCAAAAAAAATAAAGAAGACATAAACATGTCTCTATTACATTTATATTATTATATAGATTTTCAAGTGAACGAGGATATAAATATAAAAAATAATGATACTGTAAGATTATCATTCGAAAATAATGATACTTTAAAAATATTATATTTTCAGTATGGTGTTGGACAAGTATTAAATAAACTTGATACAGGATATTTAGCATATTCTACAGAAGATAATAAGATATTTTTTGGTTGGTTCTTGGATAAATTAGATGGAGTAAATTATGGACTTGCATCAGGCACTTGGGATATTCAAGTCTTAAATCCTGACACGTTGATTGTTACTCGTGTTTCAAATAATGGCGATATAACAGGACACTTTGGTTATTCAACGATAAAAAAATAACGGCACACAACAAAGTGTATAAGCCATAAGGGTGGCAGTGGTTTGCGTAGGTTTTCCTTCGCATCAGTGTTTCGTCTCAGTTGATAGGAAAGTAACTCCGAAATCCCTTACGGCTCATACACTCAACCGTTAGGCTGCAATTATAATTTTCCTATTCATCCGCCTGCTTGCCCCGGATAGGTTTGCGGCTCTACCTGGACAAGTTTGATTAATTCTTGACTAATTCGTAATGTGTGACAAATACGTTTAACCTTGACTGGCCGCAAACGGGCCTGCACTTCGCAAGCTTATTTAGTATGACATGGCAGTTTTGTTCCATCTGGATAGTTTAAAAATGAAGAACCCTTTTATCCGGTTTGCCGCGACACATAAAAATCTTCAAACTACCAATAGTTTAGTGATTACATAAATCATAAAGAATACCCAATTTACTGTTACCTTATTGTTCTGTCATTATCGAGAGAAGTTAGAATCTTTAGAAATATTTCTTAACATCATAAAACTCATAAGACATCTAATGCTTTTACTAATCTACGATTGTACCCCTCCTGTTTTAGACTTGTAATGATCACTTTCATTTCACTACCTGATGTTGCGTGGATAAAATCACTTTCCTTTCCTTTTGGATTTGTAACTATCCCCACATGGCCTATAACATTTCTGGTAGGACTCAAAAATACCAGAATATCTCCTTTTCTTACACTGTCAATCGAGATTTCTTTTCCAAAATTCTTAAATTGTGAAGAGCTTCGTGGAATCTGAATTTTAAAATGCTGAAAAACAAAGTAAACAAATCCTGAACAGTCAAACCCATCCTTACTACAGGCACCTTCAACATAAGGTGTACCTAATAATTTCATTCCAAAGCTCACAATGCTGTCCCTCAAGGAAACATTAACTTTAATTGGATTTATTAGTGTGTCTTTGGTCATAGTTTCATCCCTTTCAGGTACCCTCTTAACTTCTCTCAACAAACCGTAAGCGATGATGCACAAAACAATTACCGATAAACAAATGAGTGTTGCAGATTTTAAGAGATTTATCTTTTTAGATGTCATATAAAAAAACTGAATAAGCAAACTTTAAGTTTATAAAATCCGTGTAGATGTATCCTGCATTCGATAATTTAATAAGTAAGGGTGTGCTCTGCCATCTATCTTACACTTTACAAATCTAACTGAATTTAGATGATTTGAAGTGAAAGGGAGCAAAAGGGTCCAGCTGCTAACAAGGCGGTATATGTTATTGCCGCCGGCCAAAGATAATTTACATCAAGAATGATAATATTTTGCAGTTGGCCGATTCCCCGCCCAAGTGGTGTCATGTTTTTTGCACCCGAGACAGATTCGTAAAGATGTTTAACATTCCGTCTATCTATCCAGACTCAAAAAATCACAATATTGGCATGATTATTGCGATTTTATAACAGACTGATTACTAACTCGCAATTTTGTCTCTTCAAGTTCTATTGTTTAAGTCTTAGAAAACCTAACCATGAAAAAAGTAATCTTCATTTCACTACTCTTTTTCTTAATGGCTGGTAGTTGCAAGAAAGATATTGCAAACCATTCCAAGACTAGTGAAACATTGCCATTTGAAAACGAGAATATTAAACTCGAACTTATATCTAAATCAGTTCCTTCTAACGTTAGAGGAATTCATTTTTTTGACTCAACAACTGGGGTCTCCATTTCTTATGAAGGGAAAATTTATAAGTCTACTGATAGCGGCGCTACATGGACATTAAAATACTCAAATCCCACACCTGACCAACCACTTTATCAGGTCCTTTTTATTGATTCAAATGTTGGTTATGTGGTTGGTGGTTCAAATTCATGTGGAGGAACTGGTTGCATCCCACCGGGAGGCTTAATATTAAAAACAATTGACGGTGGTAACAGTTGGACAAAGGTATTTCAGATGAGCAAGGTTGAATTTTTGTCGATTGCATCAAACATTTCAGGTGACTTATTTGTAGTTTCACATGGGACTAAGGGGCGAATTTTCAAGAGCATTAATGCTGGTATAAACTGGACAATTGTTGACAGTACTGATTTTGTTTTAAATACTATAACCTTCAGAGGCAATTATGGTTTTTGCACAGGCCAATATGGAAATATAATTAGGAGTATCGACAATGGCGGGATTTGGAAATTGGCAGCAACAGTGAATGCTAACTATATAGGTGACATAAAATTTAATGGGGGAAATGGTTATTGCATTGCTAATAATCAAACAGTTTATAAAACAATTGATAATGGAAATAACTGGACACAAAATTTTCATTCTGATTTTCAAACTTATACTCTAAACCCTCTGACAGAAAATAGTTGTTTGGCATTTGGGGCCGGACGGTTTTATGGTGGCGATTGGGTTTATGGGAATTATGGAGCAATCAGACTAACTAAAAATTCCGGAAATGACTGGACAGAGACTGAGTTTTCAGACATTGAAGAAATAAGATACACAAGTTTCTATTCCGCTAGTGAGGGATATGCAAACTCAGGAACAAGACTAATAAAAGTTACCGTTAAATAACTGCAAACAAATACAGACGCTACATTTACGAGACAACCTCTTCTCGTTTACCTGGATTCTGGCGAAAGTCATTTGACAAAATCATAAAGTGCGAAACAGAACTAACCATAACACGGACAATAAAGGGTATAAGGCTTGTCACTGTTTTTGCAAACCCTGCCTGCCGGCAGGCAGGCGCTCAGCAACGCTTACAATCCTTATTGCCAGGCCGGTTATGCTTAAGCCTTAGCATTTAGGTCTATCTCCAGAAGACAAAATTTATAAATAGAAATCGATATAAAGGAATGATTTTTGCTGTTATGTTGATAAACAGAACCCAAAATTTAACTTATATGAAAAAGCTATTGATTCTCTCTGCTTTATTATTATTCTCTTTAGCTTGCCAAAAAAAAGAACCATATTCAGATTTTAATGCAATTAAAGACGGCACTAAATGGTTTTCAGATTATAGCTGGGCAACATTCTCAAAATTAAATAAGGGCATAATTATTGTTGGAAATAAGAAAATTCCCGGTAATGAAGAGAAAATTTACTTATCCTTTAAAATTTCAAATATTTTAGAAACAAATACAGTAAAACATTTTATTTCAGAGAGGTCCATAATCACAGGAGGAGACGTAGCATCTGATCAATATAATATTAATACTACTGCTAATAATTTAATTCAGATTATTTCCCTGGATACCGTTATGAAACACATTTCCGGAAAGTTCTCAGTCAAATTATTCAGGGAGCCTGATAAATATATGAATTTCACTAATGGAGAATTCAATTTAGATTATAAAGAGGAAATTAGTTCCAATTCCAAATAATCAGACATCACTTGACTTTTTAAAAATATGCCTAAGCATAACAGGTGGTATATGTAATTGCCATACGGCCAAAACATATTTAGTATTTGAAACGACAGTTTCCAGTTGGCCGGCCTGCCCTTTGAGGCGTCATGTTTTTTGCCTTTAAGAATGATTTGTAATGACAAGAATGTTTTTCGCTATCTATCAGGAGCTCCAAAAAACACGCCGCCTCCCGATACTGACGGCAACCTGCCTGCCGGTAGGCAGGCAACACATACCGCCAACCGTTAGGTACAATAAATCTAACAAAACATAAATTTGTTTAACCTTATATTAATTCTCAAATGAAAAATATCTTTATCGAATTAACTAACACAGATGATACAAAATTCTGTCTGAATATCTTACATATTATTTTGATTGAACCTAATAAAAATGGAACCACCTTAATTTCTAACAGTGGTGGAGGCTCTTTTCAAAAAAAGGTTAAAGAATCCTACGATGGTATTAAATCTTTGATAGCTTCAATGAACTAACAGGAATAACACTTGATACTTAATCTTTACTGTACCTGACACGGACAATAAAGGTTATAAGACTTGTCACGGTTTTTGAACAACAGCCAATATAGAAATAGTGTAAAACTTATTCTGAACACCACAAAATCCCTCAATTTGGTCTATACAGGTAATCTGGGACATATAAACTAAATAACTTAAATTATGTAAATGTTTCAGCCATGTTTCAGTAGAGACAAATAAAAAAGCCTTGATATTAATGTGTATCAAGGCTTTATTTGTTTAAAAAAGTACCCGGAGCCGGGATCGAACCGGCACAGCATTGCTGCCACTGGTGTTTGAGACCAGCGCGTCTACCAATTCCGCCATCCGGGCATTAAAAGCAGGAGGGCGAAAATAGAAAATATTTTTATCTTTTTACTTTTGTCTTTTATCTTTTCTCGCCCTCACGCCCTTCCGCTTCGCGGAACTGCGTCGCTTTGCTCCTTGTCTCCCCCATCCTTATTCAGTACTTCCCTAATGGCTTTTTCTATCCCTGATGCATCAAATCCACATTCGGCATATAGCTCATCCGGCGTTCCCTGCTCAACAAAATAATCATGAATACCAAGCCGCTTCACTTCAGCCGAGTAACCATTGTCGCACATGAACTCAATGACTGAGCTGCCAAAGCCTCCTTTTAAAACGCCATCTTCAACGGTAATTATCTTTTTGAATTTCCTGAAAACAGAATCAAGTGCATCCTTATCCAGAGGAGCGGCAAAACGCATATCCCAATGTGTGATGCCTATAGATTCTTTCTCAAGTTTTTTCACAACAGATGCAACATTATTTCCCGGGTACCCGATGCTAAGCACTGCAATATCTTTTCCTTCGCTCAGGAGCCTCGCCTTTCCGATCTCAATCTCTTCAAACGGTCTCTCCCAGTCCTTTGTCATACTGCTTCCCCTTGAGTACCGGATCGAAAATGGAAAGCTGTTCTTATCCAGCTGAGCAGTGTACATAAGGTTTCTGAGCTCGATGCCGTCCATAGGTGCACTTACGACCATGTTGGGAATTGCACGCATGAAAGCCAGGTCGAAGAACCCGTGGTGAGTGGCTCCGTCTGATCCGACAAGCCCGCCACGGTCGATACAAAAGATAACATGAAGCTTCTGGATCGCCACATCATGAATTACCTGATCGTAAGCTCTTTGAATAAATGATGAATATATATTGCAGAATGGTATCTTTCCCATTGCAGCAAGCCCCGCAGAAAAAGTGACTGCATGCTGCTCTGCGATACCCACGTCGAATACCCTATCAGGCATCTCCTTCATCATTATGCACATCGAGCAGCCTGTTGGCATTGCCGGAGTTATTCCGACAATCTTTTCATTATTCCGAGCTAACTCCAGGAGCGTATTCCCGAAAATCTCGTGGAAAGGAGGAGGATCTCCGTTGGAAGTCTTTAACAGCTCACCCGTTTTTTTGTCGAATTTGCCTGGAGCATGAAAAGTGATCTGGTTTTCTTCTGCCTGCTTGAATCCCTTCCCCTTCACTGTAAGGCAGTGAAGCAGCTTCGGCCCGGGAATCCTTTTCAGGTCACCGAGCACATCGACCATGTGAAGCACGTCGTGGCCGTCGATCGGACCGAAATACCTGAAGTTCATCCCTTCGAAAAGGTTGCTTTTGTCAAGAATTGTGCTCTTGAATCCTGCCTGAAGCTGAGCCGCGAGAGTCCTGGCATCGGGTCCAAACTTGCCTACTTTGCCCAGCATGTTCCACACCTTATCCTTGAACCTGTTGTAGGTCTTGCTGGTGGTGATGTCGAGAAGATACTCCTTGAGAGCCCCGACATTCGGATCAATCGCCATCTGGTTGTCGTTGAGGATGACAATAAGGTCGGATTTTGAAATTCCTGCATTGTTCAGACCCTCGAAAGCCTCGCCAGCCGTCATGGCTCCGTCGCCGATAACAGCGACAATCTGTCTTTTTTCACCATTGCTCTTTGCTGCAACTGCCATTCCCAGGGCTGCGGAAATGGAAGTAGAGGAGTGGCCTGTTCCGAAGGCATCATACTCGCTCTCCGACATCTTCGGAAATCCGCTGATGCCCTTGTATTTTCTGTTTGTGGAGAATTTATCGCGCCTGCCTGTCAGTATCTTGTGGCCATAAGCCTGGTGTCCGACATCCCAGATTATTTTATCGTAAGGAGTATTAAAAACATAATGAAGGGCAACTGTAAGCTCAACGACCCCAAGGCTTGCACCCAAATGACCGGGGTTATTGCTGACAGCATCGATAATATACTTTCGAAGCTCGTCGCTGATCCTTACCAGATCGGCAGGAGGGAGCTTCCGGAGATCTTCGGGAGACGAAATATTGAACAGCAGATTCTCCTCAGTATTCATCGGTTTAAAAATAACCTGCAAATATAACAATTATTATTCCCTCGTGTTTGCTGAAGCTTCAGACGGATTTTCTTATTTTTGCCTTGTCAGACATGGATGACAGCAATATTTTTATGGGTTAATTATTATAATATAAATACTTTATAGGCATGAATAAAATTGTAATATATTCTCTTGCAGCGCTGGTTGCATTATCTGCTGTTTCATGTGTTTCAGGGAAGAAATTCAAGACTCTGCAGGATACCAGCAAGCAATTCATGAATGAAAGAGACGATTTCAAGACTCAGAATATAGGACTTGAGATGTCAAACAAGGAACTTGCAGCTAAGCTTGCATCCCTTCAGAAAAAGGCTGAGACGGTAAGTGATGAGATCCTGAAAGCTCAGAGCGAGCGTGATAAGGCAGTCGATGACTACAATAAGATATCAGCAAGATACAATGATCTCCAGAACGCACACGAAGACCTGATAAAAGGTAATGTGAAGGATACCCAGAAGCTTCTTTCCGAGCTTCAGACTGCTCAGGAGAACCTTCAGAAAAAGGAGGACCTGCTGAAACAGCTCGAACAGAACCTTGATGCCAAAAAGGCATCTCTTGATGAGCTTTCATACCAGCTCGAAAAGAAGAATGCAAGACTTCTTGAGCTCGAAAAAATACTCGATGACCAGAAGAAAATAGCATCAGACCTGAAAAACAAAGTCTCTGAAGCGCTTCTGGGTTTCGAAAATAACGGGCTGACAGTTACTATGAAGAACGGCAAGGTGTACGTTTCTCTCGAGGAGAAACTTCTCTTTAAAACAGCCAGCTGGGACATTGATGCCAACGGAAAGAATGCGCTTAAGAAACTTGCAGGTGTTCTTGAAAAAAATCCCGATATCCAGATTACAATTGAAGGACATACCGATAACGTTCCATATAATCCCGGAAGCGGACAGCTAAAGGATAACTGGGACTTGAGCGTCAAGAGGGCAACAACTGTAGTGCGGGTTCTTCTTGAAGGATCAAAAATTGACCCGAAGCGTCTTACTGCCGCTGGCCGGAGCGAATTCCTGCCGATAGATTCAAGGAATACGTCGGACTCAAGGCAGAAGAACAGGAGGACAGAAGTGGTTCTCACGCCCGACCTGAGCGCACTTTACCAGATAATTGATAAATACTAATTCTGGTTTCCGGGAAATTCGAAGAGCTTGACTTTAACATTCTTGAGTGCCTGGATCAGATTATCCTCCGGCTTGAGGAAATCCTGGTCGCCCCAGAAGTTTGCATCATAGTCATTGATGGTTTCCGAAAAAATCGAATGAACAGGGGCAAGCTCTTCCCTGTCAAACCTGCTTACATTCGTAGTATTTACGCCTGTAATGGCAAGCTCAAAAAATACGCTGAACTGGGTACTGAAAAGCTTCTTCTTCTGCTTTGAGGTGAAGAGCAGATCGCCTCTCACATGTGAAAGATAATACCTGCCGTTAAATTTACGGTAACTTACTGAGTATTTTACGGTCACCGGCCATGTGGAAAAGCCGCGTGAGGAACTTGTGATGAAAGAATCCTTCATCTGCCTGATGTACTTCGGGTGAAGTTCAAAATCAGCTTTCACTATTGCATAATCATCTGTATTTATATAGACGCTTCCCCTGTATCTTGGCAGATCAATGCCTTCCCGCTGCTCAAAATCAATAACAAAGGCAGCCTCATCGTCTGACGAAACAATATCGGATATCCTGTACAGGTATTCCGCCATATTTTCCCTGGAAAGAAAATCGAAAAGATTCTTTATCCCGTCCAGCTCCAGGCAGGTGTTAAGGCCTGCCTTAAGCCTTATCGTAAGAGTATCGCGCGACGTCGTGTTCTCTACTTTACGGCTTTTGTAGACCTTGATCTGGTCGTTCAGGAGTGAGCTGGTATATGAACTTTTATATATCTGGAGAACAGCTTCCGAGTATACCTGGAGCTCCTCCTTTTTCATTACGCCTTCCCTGTAGAAACCGGTCAGCATTACAGGAGTATTTCCATAGTTTTTTGGTATGGCACTGATACTTTTGTAAATGATCTCCTGGGGTACCTGGGTTTTAATGATTATTTCAGGGATGGAAATGAACTCCCTCTTCATCCGGATTGTAAAAATATTTCCCAGAGCCTGCTTTACCGGTATTTCGCGCCTGACGAACCCCAGGTAAGAGACGGAGAGAGTATCCGCCAGGCATTCCCCCGGTATTTTAAGGCCGAATTCGCCTGTTTCATTCGTCACGGTTCCACGGGCCCTGTTCTTCAGTGAGATAGCTGCAAACGGCAACGGTTCAGTTGTCTCATCATCGACTATAACTCCTGATATGTAATCGGTTACTTCAGGCTGTGGCGAATCGACTTTTGAAACTACAGGAGGTAGTACTTTCGAAATAATTATGTACTTATCGATTACCGAGTAGTTGAGGGAATCGTTTTCCAGTATTGAATCAAGGACGGCAGTCAGTCTTACATTGATGAAAGACAGAACCACCTTGTTTTCCTGGTTAATAAGATGACTGTCGTATGTGAAGTTATATCCTGTTCGTCTGGAAATGATATTCAGGGCGTTGCCTGTTTTCACCAATCCGGCCCTGAAGGTAAATGCAGAATCAAGAATAGTTCCCTGGCACATTGTCGGGGAGCAGTGTAGCAGGGAAATAATTATAAAAATGAAAAAACTTCTTTTAAACAAGGGGCCATTGGATGAGGCCATATTTTAAAAGTTGCGTTATTTTCTTACAAGATGGTAAATATCGCCATCTTTTGAATAACCAAGAGTAAAACTCTGGCAAATTAAGCGGATTATAGTATCCTGAGATGTATTATCGATCGTAGAGTGCAATGTCTCATTCAGAATAGAATGATCATCTGCGATTATTTCCATGTTGTATACCCGTTTAAGATCCCTGAACACGATGTCGAGTGTCTGTCCGTCATAAACCAGGCTCCTTGTCTGCCATGACATGTAATTTGGATTGCTGTTAATTTTCTTTTCAGAAACCTTAGAATCCATAGTTCCCACATATCCTGGTTCAAGCAAAAGGCTCTTATTTCCTGTATTATCGGAGAGCATTACCTTGCCTGTCCTGACAAAAACCTCAACGGCTGAGTCCGGGTTATTTGTAATTACATTGAAAGAGGTTCCGACAACCTTGACACTTGCCTTTCCTGCATCAATTGTAAAAGGTTTGGAAGGATCGTGCGCGATATCGAAGAAAGCTTCACCTGCAAGTGCAACATTTCTGCCATGCCTGCCGAAATTTGAATGATACGTCAGCTCGCTGTTCCGGTTCAGGAATATGCTGCTTCCGTCGGGAAGGGACACTTTGTAATTAACCTGGCTGTTGCCTGTTGCAACAACGATCTTTCTGCTCAGCGAATCTGATGAGACAAAGTAAAGGGCGGCGGCACTGATGCCCAGCAATATCAGGGCAACGGCAGCAACACGCATGAAGGTGCTTCTCATGAATATAAACCTTGCCGGCTTTGTGACTTCAGCTGCTCCGGCAGTGTCGATTTTTAAGCTCACTTTATTCCATGCATCATCAACATTGATATATTTATCCTCATTCATTGTCCTCAACCCTTTCCATTTCTTTTCAACTTCGTTATTATCTTCAGCCATGAACCTGTTCATCAGTTCAGGCCGACCCTCTTTTTCGCCTGACAGGGCAGAAGCAATTTCTTCCCACTCACTGTCCGTAAATCTCTCCGTGTTCATCATCTCCTTCATTTTTCAATTAATGCTTTTCTGAATTCCTTTAGAGCCCTTCCCATATTGGCTTCCACTGTTTTTACCGATACTGAAAGTTTTTCTGCTATTTCATTGTATTTCAACCCATCGAACCTGCTCATGCAAAAGATCAGGCTGCATCTGTCGGGTAGTCTTTCAAGAATCAGGTTTATCTTTTCCTGCAGCTCCTTGTACCGGATTATATCTACAGGATCTTCAGATTTTGATGTCTGTCCTGCAGCTGTCTCCTGTGCATGTTGCCCGACAATCTTAAGGTGATTGATATAGTGGAGGCACTTATTATGGACTGCCCTGAAAAGATACCCGTTCAAAGAACTCTCTATGTTAATTTTTCCCCTGTTTTGCCAGAGTCTGAAAAACAAATCCTGGACTATTTCTTCTGCTGAATCGTGATCCTTGATTATTGATTTTGCGTAGCGGACCAGAGAAACATAGGAGGACCGGAAAAGCGATTCAAATTCTGCCTTATCGCCCTGCCTGATCCTCCTTATTATTTCAGTGTCCCTGATCATTAATTAATTATTTCTCCAGATCCTGTCTGTCGCTGAATTTCAGCTTTTTGCTCAGCCTGCGTATTGCTGCATCGATGCTCTGGTCAGGTTCAATTACGTTGTATTCTCCCCAGAAATCAGGATCAGCGAATGCACTTACCTTATCAGAGAATATATCTGAGTATTTAATCCTGTCTTTCCCTGCAAATTTAATAACTTCCTGGTCAGTACGATCAGTTATTGCAATTTCTGACATTGTAGTATAATAAGTGTTGAAGAGTTTTCTCTTCCAGTTTACCTTGAATTTGACTTCGGCCCTGGAATATTCAAAATGCCACTTATTGTCCTGTACCCTGTATTTTACCATGTAAGTGGCAAGTTCAGGAGTTACCTGCATCCCAAGAGGTTTTTTCTTGATAAATATGGATGAGGCAGCTGCTTTGTCGGCCAGGTTAAATCCGAATTCGGCTTCTGATATTGCACTCGATTCCGAATCTATGTAGAGATCTCCCATAAAGAGCGGCATATCAACAGATGGTTTCTGCTTGAAGCTTATTACATAATGAGGCCTGCCGTCTATTTCGATGACACTTGAAAGTGAATAATCGTAGTACTTCATTGCATCAATTGTAAGTATTGCTTCAGTGTTCTTGGCAAGATCAAGCTCCAGCGCGCTTAACGGCCCGCCTTCGAGCTTGAAGAGCACGGTATCCATCTTCTGAACATCAGAGCTTTTCCTTCCCTTGTAGATCCTCGCATTGTCGAAGCGAATATCATTGTCGTAAGGTGCCTTGAATATCTCTACTACTGCTTCTCCTATTGAGACATAAGTCCGGTTCTTGCGTATCGTCTCCCTGTAAAAGGCAGTCATAAGATTAGGAACCGTTTCATAGTTTTTACCGATTTTTACAATAGCCTTGTACACAATATCCACGGGATCGATTGGTTTTACAATGATCTCTTTTATGGGTATAGGAGCAGCATCCATCTTCACTATATTCTTGAAGCCATCTTCACGCATTGAACTGATGGGAACTGCCTTGGTTTTATAACCCAGGAACGTGAATTCGAGGTTTTTTGAGGTAAGCGATTCACCAAGCTTGATAGTGAATTCACCATCAATGTTGGTTACTACAGCAACGTTTGTTTCTGATACCGCTACGGTTGCAAAAACAAGCGCAGTACCGGTTTCTGCATCAACAACCTTTCCCCTGATTGTAACGAAAGATTGCTGGTCGGTTTTCTTCTTACTATTTACCCCTCCTGAAATTGCCGACTCAGATGAGAAGGCGAGCAGGAGAGCTAAAAGGATAAGCGAAAAATTTTTAAAAGTTTTCATGGCACTTTTTATTTTTGTTAATAATTAAAATCTCTTTTATTACCCGGTAATTTTCCATTTTCATCGCTATGACCATTGAAGAGGTGCCATACCCTACTTCATTCATGAAAATTATTTTATTATCTTACTTCACTTTTACCAAGCAATGAGTGGATATCTCGCCAGACAACGGAATGCAATCTCAGCAGGGTATTCATACCTGGCGAGTTCCCTCTCAGGGAAACCTGTCGCTAACGGAATGCCGGTGGCAATAAGCGCCGAGCTTACAAATAACTGCAACCTGAAATGCCCTGAATGCAGCACCGGCTCAGGGGTGATGACAAGACCAAAAGGATTCATGAACTTTTCTCTTTTTGATAAGCTTATTTCAGAGCTTGAACCATACCTTTATAATATAAATCTTTATTTTCAAGGCGAACCGATGCTTCATCCCGGGCTCTTCCAGTTCCTTGCGAGATGCACCGGACTGAACACAGTTATTTCGACAAACGGACATTTCATTTCAGAAGAGAATGCAGAAAAGCTGGCTGTTTCAGGGCTAAGGGAGATTATTATATCGCTCGACGGGATGAATCAGCAGACATACTCAGCTTATCGTGTGAATGGTGATTTTGAGAAGGTTATCGGCGGAATAAGAAATGTCTCTGAAGCTGTAAAGAAGAATTCCTCGCCTATGAAGATCGTTATCCAGTTTCTCGTTAACAGGAATAATGAGCACCAGGCCAGTGAGGCACACAAATTTGCACATGAGGTAAATGCCACACTAAAGCTTAAATCGATGCAGATCATCAATAAGGATGATTTCGGCAAATGGCTTCCCTCAGACACAAGATTCCGCCGGTATAAGGATAAGTGTAATGTGTACACTTTAAAAAATTCATATCCCGACAGATGCGCACGATTATGGTTCAGCCCGGTGCTGACGTGGGACGGAAAGGTACTGCCATGCTGCTTTGACAAGAATGCAGATCATGTAATGGGCGATCTTAACGAGGATTCCTTCAGGGAAATATGGACAGGTCCGAAATACAGGATATTCAGAAAATCTGTTTTGTCGGGAAGACGCATGAATGATATTTGTCTGAACTGTACATCAGGTCTGAGGGGAGTAATATATTAAGGAGGTAAGCTATACAGTCATAACGTCCTTCTCTTTCGTAGCCATCACCTTATCTGCCTTGCCATTGTAATCGTGGGTCATTTCCTGCACCTGTTCAGAGGCGTCCTTTTCGATATCCTCAGGAAGGCCGTCCTTCAGCAGTTCTTTAAGTTCGTCATTTGCCCATTTTCTGGCACTGCGTACGCTGATCTTGGCTGTCTCTCCCTCATTTCTCACCTGCTTTACAAGTTGATGTCTTCTCTCCTCAGTAAGCGGAGGGATATTGATACGTATAACCTCGCCGTTGTTTACGGGCATGAGCCCTATGTTGGCAGCCATGATGGCTTTCTCGATAGTACCCAGCATAGTTTTCTCCCATGGCTGGATCAGGATTGTCTTGGGATCAGGAGTATTTATATTTGATACCTGTGCGAGGGGTGAATTGACTCCGTAATAGTCTACGGTTATTCCGTCAAGAAGAGCAGGGTTGGACCTTCCTGCGCGAAGCCTCGCAAGCTCATGTTCAAGATGTTCAATGGCTTTTTGCATCCTGTCTCTTGCTTCTTCAATTATCAGTTCAACATCTTCGTTCATGGGGCTGGTTTTTAGCGGTTTTCTTATTTTATCTCGTCAAGTGGAACAAATTTAATAAAATAGCTTAAAAAACAATTCGTTGTCAGTTGCAAATCAGTGTTCCGGTTTTTACTCCCTCGATCAGCTTTATCAGGTTTCCCTTTTTATTCATGTCGAAAACGACAATGGGCATATTATTGTCGCGGCACATTGTAAAGGCGGTGGAGTCCATTATTTTAAGCCTTCTGACAATCACCTCCTCGAATGATAAGGAATCAAATTTTTCAGCTTTGGGATCCTTCTCCGGATCAGCTGTGTAGACGCCATCGACGCGTGTGCCCTTTAGAAGGACATCAGCTCCGGTTTCGACTGCTCTCAGTGCAGCCGCAGTATCTGTCGTAAAGAAAGGATTGCCTGTTCCGCCTGCCAGGATGCAAACTGAGCCTTTCTTCATCTCTTCAAGAACCTTATCGCGGTTATAAAGCTCGCCGACAGGCTCCATTCTGATTGATGTGAAAACGGTTGACTTACCGCCAAGCCTTCTTATAGCGCTTTCCAGGGCAAGGCTGTTAATGATAGTAGCGAGCATTCCCATATGGTCGCCCTTAACCCTGTCGAACCCGGATTCAGTTCCACTCAGTCCACGGAAGATATTGCCTCCGCCTATAACCACGGCGACCTCGCATTTTTTATTAACGGCTTCGATAATCTGTCTGGCATATTCTTCAAGTACGCTCTCGTTTATCCCATGGTTGCCTTTCCCTGCCAGTGATTCACCGCTAAGCTTTAACAATATCCTGGAATATTTCATATTACATATATTAAGATCATTACGAAATTAGTAAAAAAAATGGCGCCCTGGAGCGCCACATTAATTATTGAACTATTGATTTACGTTTATAAATTGAGTGTAAATCTTTTAAAACCTGTCACTGATAAGTCTTTATCGACTGATTTCAGGTACTGGCCAATTGTCTGTTTGTTATCTTTAACAAATTCCTGGTTAAGAAGCGTACTCTCCTTGAAAAACTTACCAAGCTTGCCCTGTGCGATCTTATCAAGCATCTCTTCGGGTTTGCCGTCAAGGCGTGCCTGTTCCCTTCCTATCTCGAGTTCCTGGGCAACTGTTTTCTCGGGAACGTCAGCTTTATCGACTGCAACAGGATTCATTGCGGCAACCTGCATGGCGACATCCTTGTAAACCTGTACATCAAGACCTGCTTTAGTAAAACCAACGAGGGTTGCAAGCCTGTTTCCGGGGTGAATGTATGCCTGAACGTGGGCAGCTTCAATTTTCTCAAAATAAGAGAGATCGAGTTTTTCACCGATGATTCCCACAAATTCAATTATTTTCCCGCCGACAGCACTGCCTTCCATTGGGAGTGCCTTGAGTGCCTCAAGGTCAGCAGGATTCTTTGCCAGAGCGATATCAATTATCTTGTTTGCGAGCTCCTGGAATTTGGCATTTTTAGCAACGAAATCAGTTTCGCTGTTCAGGACGGTCATTACGCCGAGCTTACCATTTGAGGCAACTTTTGCAAGTACAACACCTTCAGTAGCTTCCCTGTCGGCACGCTTATTTGCAACAGCCTGTCCCTTTTCGCGTATAATTTCAATTGCCTTGTCGAAATTGCCGTCGCTTTCTTCAAGAGCTTTTTTGCAGTCCATCATTCCTGCAAGGGTAACTCTTCTCAGTTTTGCAACATCGGCAGCATTTATTGTAGCCATTATTATTTCAGTATTAAAATCAAATTCTGTTATTTCTTTTTCTCTTCTGATTCTTCAGCAGTTCCTTCAGATTCGTCATCGGAATCATCTTTATCTGCATCATCCTCATTCTCTTCTTCATCTTCTTCGACAAGAGCTTCGATCAGGGCTGGAGAGATATCTTTCGACTCAAGGTCTTTCCTTAAGCTTTTCTTCTCTCCTTTACTGGGTTCCTTGTCTTTTTCAAGTTTTCTTTCGTTCAGTCCTTCCTCAATTGCCTGGCAGAGGATATTAATGATAAGCGAAATTGATTTTGAAGCGTCGTCATTTGCAGGAATCGGAAAATCAATGTCTGACGGGTCAGAATTGGTATCAACCATTGCAAACACAGGAATGCCGAGACGTTTTGCTTCACTGACGGCAATATGTTCCTTGCAAATATCAACAATAAAGAGAGCTGAGGGTAGGCGTGTAAGGTCGACAATGCTGCCGAGGTTCTTTTCAAGCTTGGCTCTCTGGCGGGTCACTTGCAGTCTTTCGCGTTTTGAAAGGTTTGTGAATGTTCCGTCAATTGCCATTTTGTCGATAGATCCCATTTTCTTGACTGCCTTCCTGATTGTAGGGAAGTTGGTAAGCATTCCCCCGGGCCAGCGCTCAGTAACATAAGGCATGTTTACCTGTTTTACTTTTTCGGCAACAATCTCTTTAGCTTGTTTTTTTGTGGCGACGAATAAGACTTTCTTTCCTGACCTTGCAATTTGCTTCATTGCTGAAGCTGCCTCATCAAGCTTTACGATAGTTTTTTCGAGGTCAATAATATGAATGCCGTTACGCTCCATAAAAATATAGGGAGCCATTGCGGGATTCCATTTTCTTTTAAGGTGTCCGAAATGAACACCAGCATCTAGTAATTCTTTAAAATTTGTTCTGGGCATTTTATATAATTTAAGTTTACATTCATTAAAATCAATTGCAGAGTAGTTCCTTCAGGGAAGTCTTTGCAATTTAGATACTAAACTTGCTCAGTCCGGCAAATACTAACGTTTACTGAACTGGAACCTTTTGCGGGCTTTTGGCCTGCCTGGTTTTTTTCTTTCTACTTCGCGCGGGTCGCGGGTGACGAAACCATTAGCCTTAAGGGCTTTTTTGCTTTCCTCATCAATTTTTATGAGGGCTCTGGTAATGCCAAGACGAAGAGCTTCAGCCTGGCCTTTTACTCCGCCACCGTCAAGATTTACAACGATATCATATTTATCAGCAACATTCAAAAGAACCAGAGGCTGCGTTACGACATACTCAAGTGTTTCGGCTCCGAAATATTCTTTATAATCCCTGCCGTTAACAGTAATTTTGCCTTTGCCATCACTTAAAAATACCCTGGCAACGGCTGCTTTTCTTCTTCCGATAGCATTGATAACTTCCATATCTGTTCCTTAGTTGTTTTTGAATTCTACTTTTTTGGGTTTCTGAGCTTCATGAGGATGCTCGGTGCCGGCATAAACATGCAGGTTCCTGAAAAGTTCGCTTCCAAGACGGTTCTTAGGGAGCATACCTTTGACAGCCATTTCGACAAGCCCTATCGGGTTCTTTTTAAGAACCTCCTCTGCAGTCGTGAATTTCTGTCCGCCGGGGTAACCGGTGTACCTTACATATTCCTTATCTGACATTTTCTTGCCTGTCAGGGCAACTTTCTCTGCATTGATCACAACAACATTATCGCCGCAATCAACATGAGGAGTGAAATTTGTCTTGTGCTTTCCCCTCAACATGTTGGCAACCAATGATGCAAAACGGCCAAGAACTGCTCCTTCAGCATCAATTATTACCCACTCTTTGTTGACAGTTGCCTTATTTGCCGATACTGTCTTATAACTTAAGGTGTTCACTTGTACTTAATTTTTTAATTGATACACTTATACTTAATGTAAAAACCCTTTTATTTCGGGTCTGCAAAAATACAACATATTTATTAAAAAAAAAGAATATTACCGAGAATTTATTTCCGGTGAAAGAAACTAAGCTTATTTTTACATTCCCTTTTAAGTTAAAAATCTGTTTGAAAATGAAAGATGAATTAACGCTTCTTCACCATGCAATTTCACTGGCAAAAAAGAGCATCAGGGATGGAGGAGGCCCATTCGGTGCTGTTATCGCCAGGGATGGGAAAATCATCGCGGAGGCAAACAATATGGTCATAACTTCTCACGACCCCACAGCTCACGCTGAAATACTGGCAATAAGAAAAGCCTCTGCAGCGTTAAGATCCCACGACCTTTCGGATTGTGTCATTTATGCTTCATGCGAACCCTGCCCTATGTGCCTCGGTGCCATATACTGGTCAGGTATTAAAAGAGTTGTGTACGCCGCAGGCAGAAAAGATGCTGCAGATGCCGGATTTAACGACAGCCTGATCTATGACGAGATAATCCTGAACCCTTCGGAAAGAAAAGTGGCTTTTATCAAGGACTCCAATGCCGGGGGTAAGGAAGTTTTTAAAGAGTGGGATAAATATGAAGGGAAAATCCCATACTGAACCACTTAAAGGCGCCAGACTCTCGTCAGCATTCTTCACCCGCGATGTTCTTTTTGTCGCCCCCGAACTCGTCGGGAAAAAAATTGCCATCAGCCAGGGCGACGGTAAAATCCGGAGATTTTTAATCACGGAAACAGAAGCTTATCGCGGACCGGAAGATCTGGCATGTCATGCCAGTAAGGGGAGAACTCCCAGGACTGAGGTGATGTTTCACAGCGGTGGAAGGATATATGTATATTTTGTGTACGGGATGTACTGGATGCTTAATTTTGTCGCCGGTGGCGAAAACAATCCCCAGGCTGCATTAATCCGCGGAATTGAAGGATTTAACGGACCCGGTAAACTTACAAGGACGCTTGGCATTGACCGGTCGTTTTACGGAGTTGACCTGGCTACATCCGAGCGGATATGGGTCGAGGATGCCGGTATTTACCCGGAGATAAAAACCGGACCCAGAGTAGGGATCAATTATGCAGGGGATCCATGGATAAGAAAGCCCTGGAGATACTGGATTGATTTATAACTGATATGTCCTTCGTGATATCCTTTGTGTCCTTTGTGGTAAAAAAGGTTTAACCACAAAGGCACACTAAGTACACGCAAAGGAACACAAAGGTGTACATGACTAAAACCGAAAATATCAACAAGTTAAAATGGTGTTAAATAATTAACAGCTTAGGCCCATATTGTAAATTTTTGCGTTCTTTGTTTTCTCAATTTATAAAATCGATCATTTATGGATCCTATGATGGCCAAATATCGCCGTTGGAATAATATTACCGGAGGGCTGATGTTTCTGATATCTGCTATTGTCTACCTGATGACCGTCGAACCGACAATAAGTTTCTGGGATTGCGGCGAGTTTATTCTTGCGGCCAACAGGCTACAGGTTGGCCATCCTCCCGGAGCGCCGCTCTTTCTTATGATGGGAAGGATTGCTGCCCTGTTTGCAGGTAGCGACGCTGCCAAAGTACCTTTGATGATCAACAGGCTTTCGGCGCTTTGCAGCGGACTGGCAATTATGTTCCTGTTCTGGACAATCACGCACCTTGTGCGCAGGATTTTTACAAGAAACAACGCGCTTGAAGAAAAACATATTATTGTCATTCTCGCCAGCGGAGTCATTGGTTCCCTGGCTTATACCTTCTCCGACACCTTCTGGTTTTCGGCAGTTGAGGGCGAGCTGTATGCACTATCGTCTCTTATTCTCGGCCTTGTTTTCTGGGCTATGCTGAAATGGGAAGAGGAAGCAGATGAACCCACCTCCGGGAGGTGGATTATACTTATCGCCTATATCATGGGTCTGGGGCTTGGTGTGCATAGGCTCAACCTTCTGGTGATTCCGGTTCTTGTTTTTGTATATTATTTCAGAAAGTACGAGGTCACCACCATAGGATTTATTAAGACTTTGTTGCTCGCAGTATTCCTGCTCTGGATAATGGTGTTCGTACTAATGCCGGGAGCTCCCGCCGTAGCCGGGTGGTTTGAGCTTCTCTTTGTAAACGTTCTCGGATTGCCTTATAATTCGGGATTGTTCTTCTTCGTGGCCCTTACAATTGCTGCATTGGTTTTCGGTATAAGATATTCAATAAAGAGCAGGAGGGTGATCTTTAATTATATAATAACCTGCCTTGCTGTGATAATGATAGGTTATTCATCGTATGCAATGATCATGATAAGATCTTCTGCACGACCCCCGATGAACCAGAATAATCCTGCCGATGTTTTTTCACTTTCCTATTATATCAATATGGAGCAATATGGAAGCTCTCCGAAATTCTACGGGAACTATTATACAGCACCAGTTACCAGTATGAAGAAAGTGATTGCAGGCTATAATAAATCAGATGGGAAGTATAAGCCGTACTACAGGCCTGAATATCAATATGAACAGATCTTCGAGACGGTCTTCCCGCGCATGTTCAGCCAGGATCCCGATCATGAAGCTTCATATAAATACTGGGGGAAAGTAGAAGGCAGAAAGTATTCCGTCAACTCCAACTCCGGAAAGGAAACGATTGTTTGTCCCACTTTTGGCGAAAATCTCCGGTTTTTCTTCAGGTACCAGATCGGATTTATGTATATGAGGTATTTCATGTGGAATTTTGCCGGCAGGCAAAATGATATTGAAGGCGACGGTAACAAAATCCATGGCAACTGGATAAGCGGAATAAATTTCATTGACGAAGCCCGCCTCGGTAAAATTGATGAATTCCCGTCAGACCTGAAAAAAAATCCTGCCAACAACAAGTATTACCTGCTCCCGCTGATTATTGGTCTTGCAGGCATGGTGTGGCAGTATAAGAAAGACCGGAATGGCTTTGTACTTGTGCTTGCCTTCTTTCTGATGACAGGACTGGCAATTATTCTATACCTTAACCAGAGCCCCAACCAGCCAAGGGAGCGAGACTATGCTTATGCAGGTTCTTTTTATGCATTTACAATATGGATAGGCTTTGGATTTTTGAGCGTTTACGAGATGTTTAGTAAATTCCTGAGGCATAATGCTGCGACAGCTTTGACATTTGTGCTGCTTCTGGCAGCCTGTCCGGTTCTTATGGCTGACCAGAACTGGGACGATCATGACAGATCCGGACGATACACAGCACGTGATATTGGTGCCAATTACCTGGAATCCTGCGCGCCGAACAGCATACTATTCACTTATGGAGATAACGATTCATTCCCCGTCTGGTGTGTCCAGGATGTATTGGGAATAAGGCAGGATGTCAGGGTAGCAAACCTTAGCTATATTCAGGCAGGATGGTACATTGATATGATGAGGCAGAAAGCATTCAAATCTGACCCGCTGCCTTTTACTCTGCCATCTGAAAAATATGTCGAAGGGACAAGAACTCAGCTTCCGGTAAATAACAGGATAAATAAATCCGTCGACATCAGAGATGTTGTGAAGTTTGCCGGACAGGACGATAAGAAATTCATGATCGATGCCAGCGGACAGGGCGATTATACGAATTACCTGCCTTCAAATAAGCTCGAGATACAGGTTGATACATCGCTTGTTCTTGCAAACGGAACCGTCAGCAGTCGTTTCAGGAACAGAATGGTCTCTCCGATGATATGGGAATATTCCGATAGCTACGCTTACAAGGGCGATCTTGCGATCATGGATCTTTTATCGAACAATGGCTGGAAGAGGCCTGTATATATTTCAACTACAGTTCCTGCAGACCAGTACAAGGGTCTGGAAAAATATTTTATCCAGGAGGGGATGGCCTACAGAATAGCTCCCGTCAAAACTGAAGGCGCCGAGCAGGGCGAATATGGCTCCATCGACCCTGATGCCATGTACGACAATATGATGAATAAGTTCAAATGGGGCAATGCTGCTGATCCTCATGTTTATCTCGACGAAAACAACCGAAGGATGTTCGTTAACTTCAGAAGGCTGTTCGGAAATCTCGGCAATGCACTGCTCCAGACTGGTGATACCACAAGGGCCATTGAGGCTGTTAGGAAGGGAATAGGAGTTGTGCCGGCAGATAAGCTTCCACACGACTATTTCTCGATTGTGCTTGCAGAGGATCTTATTAAGGCGGGTCACGTTGAGGAGGGCATGAGACTGCTTGACAATATTATCGGCTATGCCGACCAGTATCTTTCGTATGCGGTCAGGCTCAGAAGCACTCAGCGCTTCGGTCTGGATTATTCCACAGGCATAAATATGCAGGCTCTTCTCGATATTTACAACATGTCGGTAAAAATGAAGATGGATTCACTGACTAAAAGCGTTGAGCCATTAGTCAATAAATATTATACCCAGCTTTATCGCGCAAATAAATGACCATGAGGCTTTTCAGGCCATGTATCTTTTCAGGCTGGCTTTATCCGGAGGCCCTCTTCAGGATAAAGTCAACTGAAAAGATGCTTTGCCTCACCTTTGATGACGGACCTGACCCCGTCTCCACGCCTGGTCTGCTTGACATCCTCGACCAGTACCATGTAAAAGCTGTTTTCTTCTGTTCAGGGCAGGCTGCAGAAAAATATCCTTCACTGGTGGAGAAAATCAAAGAGAAGGGACATATTGCAGGCAATCACAGTTTTTCTCATATTGACGGCTGGAAAACAAATACTGAAGATTATTGCGAAAATGCAGATCATGCTTCCCGTTTTCTGCCGGGAAGATTGTTCCGTCCTCCCTATGGACGGATCACGATTTCCCAGTACAGGAAGCTTAAGAAAAAATTCAGGATTGTATTCTGGGATCTGATGGCTTATGATTTTGATGCTGGTTTCGGTGCTGCCCGATCACTGTCAGTACTCAAACGGAAGATTAGGAGGGGATCGGTGATCGTTTTGCACGATAAACCTCAATCTTCAGCAAATTCAATTCTGCCGGAGTTTCTTAACTCAGCAATCTCAAGGGGATACAGGTTTGTGCTCCCATAGAAGGTTAATAAACTGGTCAGGTCCGGGTTTTATTTTTCAGATTGAAATATTACATTTGGATACCTTAATAACCTGAAGAATGAACATCCTTATACTTGGTTCCGGAGGCAGGGAACATGCGCTCACATGGAAATTATCACAAAGCAAAAAGGTAAGCCGGATTTTTATTGGTCCGGGAAATGCCGGAACTGCTGAGCTCGGAACCAATCTACCCATCAACCCTGAGGATTTTGAGTCAGTCGGCAGGGCTGTCAGGGATAATGATATTAAGATTGTTATTGTTGGGCCTGAAGCTCCGCTTGTTTCAGGGATACATGATTATTTCCTTGCCGATGGATTCCTTAAAAGCATACCTGTAATAGGACCATCGAAATCAGCTGCAAGGCTCGAGGGGAGCAAGGATTTTGCAAAGGATTTTCTTACCAGGCATGGAATACCAACTGCTGCATATAAAACTTTTGATAAGTCAAATGCTTCGCTTGCACCGGCGTTTCTGAGAAGCCTTGAACCTCCTTATGTAATAAAGGCTGACGGACTTGCTGCCGGGAAAGGCGTACTGATTATCAAAGATATTGCTGAGGCAGAAAGGGAGGTCAATGATATTCTTGGAGGAAAATTCGGTACCGCCGGACAAAAAGTGGTCATTGAACAGTTTCTCAGTGGCATAGAACTTTCAGTTTTTGTAATAACAGATGGTCATTCCTATATTCTGCTTCCCGAGGCGAAGGATTACAAAAGGGTCGGAGCTGGAGACACGGGGCTGAATACAGGCGGAATGGGAGCGGTTTCACCTGTGTCGTTTGCAGGGAAGGAATTTATGGCCAGGGTGAAGGAACGGATCATTGATCCCACCATGAAAGGACTGGCAGAAGATGGTATAGTATACAAGGGATTTATTTTCTTCGGCCTTATAAATGTAGGCGGTGATCCTTTTGTTATTGAATATAACGCAAGGCTGGGCGATCCTGAATCAGAGGTGGTAATTCCAAGGATCAGGTCAGACCTGTTTGAACTGATTGAAGGTGTTGCTGAAGGCAACCTTTCGGAGAGGGAAATTGTGACAGATCCCGGCTTTTTCACAACGGTGATGCTGGTCTCGGGAGGATACCCCGGAAGTTATGAAAAAGGAATTGAGATATCCGGCCTTGGGAAGACCAGTGATTGTGTGGTTTTTCATGCCGGTACAAAGATCTCGGGAAACAAAGTGGTCACATCCGGTGGCCGGGTGCTGGCAGTCAGCTCCCCGGGGGGAACAATGAAGGAGGCTTTAGAGGGCTCTTACCGGAATGCCAGGCTCCTTTCGTTCGATAAAATGTATTTCAGGCCGGATATAGGATTTGACTTATAGAATCGATGTTATTAAAGCTTCTCAGGGGAACAGGCCCTGGTGTACTTTTCCTGTTAATAGTAACGACTTGTGTATTCTGGGCTGGGGCATTTCTGCATCCGCAATTGCCTGGTATCTTTATTTATGAGACCCGGCCCATGCCGCTTTACGGGTTATTGAAAATGGCAATCGGATCCAATCCGCTGACCGGGGAGATTTTTACCCTCGCGCTATTTTGCTTTATGCTGTTTTATCTGGTAAGCTTCAACACCTCCATTTTCTTCATTAATGAAAGGACTTTTCTTCCTGCCTATTTCTATATCCTGTTCATTGCTATCTTTCCCCAGTGCCAGGTACTGAATCCCGTTCTTCCGGCCTCTGTTTTCCTTATGATGGCAATGAAAAGGATAATGGACTCGTACAGGAAACCGGGGACCGCATATAATTTTTTTGACGCCGGAATCTATATCAGCATCGGAACGCTTTTTTATGCTGACCTGGCCTGGTTTGGAGTTCTGCTTATAGCAGGAATTATTCTATTAAGGTCAGGCAATTTCATAGAGATATTAATCTCATTGTTTGGACTGGCAGCTCCTTTTATAATTACAGCTGGTCTTTATTATGTATTGGGGAAGGACATCGGGATACTGCTGGAAGATATCAGGGACAATCTTCTTGAGAAGGCAGCCGGGTACCAGTTCACACGGCTTGCGATAATTCTACTTATCTACACAGGATTGATTGTAATAGTAAGTACGGGTTTCCTGGTTATGAGGATGAATTCAAAGAAGATAAAATCAAGGAAGACATTTTCTCTCCTACTGTGGTCTCTTGTAATTTCTGTTGCTTTGTTCTTATTCGTGCCTTCAGTGTCAGTTGAAATAGTATGGATAGCAGGTATTCCTGCCTGTTATTTGCTGGCACACTATTTTATTTTTGAAAGGAAGAAGGTATTTGCAGAGATTGTTTTTACCCTGTTTTTTCTGCTGGTGCTTCTTATCCAGACTTTAAAAATATTCTGAGGGTTACCTCACCATTGAGACGACTCCGACAGCAGATCCCTTCTGGCCATCAAGGAAATCATAGTTCAGCGTATAAATTCCGCTTTTATTGCAAATAAACTCGATATACGAATAAATTTTCCCCGACTTCTGGTCGAAGGAACTGAGCACTATTTTATTTGCATCATCCCTTACAGAGAGGACCAGCTTGCCTTTTGAATCATCAGCATTGCATTGGGTGAATTTATACTTGGTATTTTTCCAGAGCGATATTTGTGCTTTATACCTGAAATCGCCTGAAGCAGGCGCTTTTCCAAGCTGGATCCTGAAGTCTTTCAGATATTTAGAATTCGGGCCTGCGTTCATTACGCAGCTGCTGACAAGAGGATCGGAGGTCTGACCGAGAATCATAATTCCTCCTGAAAGCAATAAAAGGATTGTGAAAAAATATTTTTTCATACTAATTATTTTATAATTAGTTTATTACGGATGTTCTTGGTAACGTCTATGATGGCGGACAGCTGTTCGTTAGTCATATCAACCTTGCTAGTCTCTGTCTGTGTAACAACGAGTCCTCCATCCTTTTCGACACTTACAGGTTCTCCGATAGTATAAGTGATTTTTACGTCCCTGTATGTATCTTTAATATTCTGGAGGTTCCTGCAAAGGTTGTCGAATTCGGAATCCTTTCCGCAGTAAGGGCTTGCAAGCATGATAAGGTCATTAAGTATAATTTTTTGTTCGCCGATTCTGTCTCTCAGCATGGGGTCGGGATAGTCTTTAATTACCTGGGTGGCGAGATACTGGCCTTCCAGCCATACTCCGATTATCATCAGTGCTGAAAGCTGTCCCCTGTCATTATCGCGTAAGTACTTGTCAATTTTGCTATATGAATCAATCGACAGGAACAGCAATGAGTCAAGGTTTGACTTGTTCAGCGACAGTCGTTTTATCGTTTCAAAGTCAAAATACTGCCCCACCCTGATACCTTCTGCAAGTTTCTTTATCGAAGAAAGCATATCGAGCGATGACCCTGTTTTCTCGTACATGTTCAGGTAACCGAGGTCTGCGCCAAGTATTCCAAGCGATAATGCTTTGTCGAATGCCGTGGCCTGCTGATTCGGGTTGATTGTTGAGGCCAGGTAATCGGGGGAAAAGGGCACAGCCATCACCTGGAGCAGATTAGCTATCTCTACAGGCGATGAGATGTTCTTTGAAATCTCCGCGATAGCCTCCGTGCTGAGCTTTTCGGCTTCTCTCACCGGAACGGAATCAGCTACCGGAAAGACAAATTCAGAATTCTTTTTTGTTGAATTCCTGCACGAAAAACAGACGAATACAGTAATCAGCAATATTAAGAGAGTCTTTCCTTTCATCAGGATGTGATTCATTAATTAATACAAAAATATAAAAAAAATCAGATTATCATGGTCTTAAATAATCGTTTACGAAACCTGAATTTTTCAATGAACTGTACAACCCTGGCCAGAAGCTCGTAATAGAGAGCCAGGTAAAGAAATATTGTGCTGAACAATACAAGCGCAATGTTAAATAAGAAAGTATCCGTTTTGATTCCAAAGAAATATTTTGAGGGCGCATAAAAATGTGTCCTGAATCCAAAGATCCCACTTTTCGCCGGATCAAGATAAATGGGATCGGTATTCTGAACCAGTGTATTCTTGTAAAGAAGTATTTTCTTCCTTTCATAATATTTTGTGACTATCTCCTCCAGTTTAAAGTTATAATAATCGTTTCGGAGCTGATTCAGGATTTTCTCATTTACATTATAAAACCTATCACGCCTGTCACTGGCGGAATTTGATAATTTACTGAACATCTCATCCATCTTGTTAAGGTATGCCGATACTGAATCAGCGATACCGGGATTGAATTCATATGGAGTGAGATACTGTGAATATTTGAAAGGATAAATACCATAGACCCTCGAGAATGCCGCCAGTTCATTGGTAAGCAGCTCAAGCTTGCTGAATGTCCGGTTTCGCTTGTTTATCAGCAGTTCTTCCTGATTGCCGATATTCTTCGGATTGTTCCTGTATTCAAAAAGACTTGTTTCAAGGGCCTTCCGTAGTTCAGGGATCCTGTACACCTTGTTGAAATCGGCTTCGCTGATCTTCTTCTGAAGGATAAAGTACGTTTCGTTATTTTCATCATAGACAACCTTGCTGTACTTATTATCCTTAAACTGAGAAACCATTAGTGCCTCATAAGTCCACCTGGTAGGCATCATCTCGGCTATTAACGGCACCTTGTCGACATTGCCGATCTTCCTGTTAAGCTTATCAAAAGGGAACATGGCGCCGCTCAGAACCATCATCGGAATAATAAGAAGAGGGATAACAATATAAATGGTAATGGCAGAATTGAACGATGCCGAAATATTCAGGCCGAGCATATTTGCACAAAATGATGTTGCGAAAAGAGCTATCCAATAATGCAAAAACATTCCTTTTATTCCCAGAATAGGATTGGCAATGGCAAGGAATAAAACCGACTGAAGGGATGAAATAAGGATCAGGATGGCAATTTTTGAAGCCAGGTAACTTGTTCTGCTTAAATTGAGGAAGTGTTCCCTCTTCAGGATCTTTCTGTCACGGAAAATTTCTTCTGCACTTATCGTAAGGCCCATGAACAGCGCAACAATAAGGCTCATGAAAATGTAGATGGGGATATTCTCATTTTCAGAAAAAATGTAAACAGTTGAATCCGGGTCAGGGATATATCTGATAATAAAAGAGAGGATAAAGCCAAGCACGGGAGCTTCAAGAAGGGTGATGCCAATATACTGCCTGTTAGCCAGCTTGCTCCTGATATCCCTTGTGAGGTATATCACAAATTGTTTCCACAGGCCGGGCCTCTGAAGATTTTTATGCGGGGGCTCCTTTACTTCAGAGAGGTTTACGAAAGGATGCTTTTCCCTGAAAGTTTTTGCCCATTCATCGGGTTTGACCTTTCTCTTGTCGGTGTATTTTCCGAATTCATCTACAACATGAGTCTCAATAATATTGAAGATAGTTTCGGTATTTACGTTTCCGCATGAGGGACACTCGCCCTGGTTTGAGTTTATCTGGGCATCAAGTGTTTTGAAATAAATCACAGCATCGACCGGGTTCCCGTAATAGGCCATGCAGCCACCCTGGTCGAGTATGATTATCTTGTCAAACATCTTAAAAACCTCTGAAGATGGCTGGTGAATTACAGTAAAGATAAGCTTGCCCTTAAGGGTAAGATCCCTCAGGAGATCCATAAGTGTCTCTGAATCCCTCGATGAGAGACCTGAAGTTGGTTCGTCAAGAAAGAGGACTGAAGGTTCCCTTATCAGTTCAAGCGCGATGTTAAGTCTTTTTCTCTGGCCGCCGCTTATAACCCTGTTGAGCGGAGAGCCCACCTTGAGATCCCTTTTCTCAACCAGACCAAGGCTTGAAAGCGTCTGGTCGACAAGGGATGTTACTTCTTCCTTGTTTTTTTCTTTGAAACACTGACGGGCAGCAAAATAGAGGTTTTCAAATACAGTGAGGTCTTCAATAAGCAGATCGTCCTGCGGCACATATCCAAGTACTCCCTCAAGCGCACTGCTGTCTTCAGTAACATCGAGTCCGTTGATCTTTATGGTTCCGCTTGTGGGCTTCTCTATTCCGCTGAGGATATTCATAAGTGTCGTTTTCCCCGATCCGCTTGCGCCGAGAATGCCTACGAGGCTCCCCTCGTCAATTGAGAAGCTGATATTGTCTATGGCAGTGATCTTGTCGGCAAACTTGTAAGTAAGATTTTCAACATTGAATGAGAGTTTATGGATAATTATGTCGGAGAGAAAGCTTGAACTTATGTCGCTGTAATAAATAGAATGTCCCTGGGCTGATTTCAGTGATGCTCCCTTTGCAAAGGAGTACACATGCCCGGAGGATATTGGCAGGCTGTTAAGATAAAGCTGCTCCCTTGAAATATATTTCAGAAAATACAGATCGACACTGGCTATTCTTAAAAAATAGATAACGGTATCCTGGTACCCGGTCATGAGCTTGTGGCAGAGATCACACGTTTCATCGGATGGATTCAGAACCAGGATCGAAGGATTTTCGAGTGCCTCAGGGTCATCATTCTTCACAAACTGCTCGGTAGCTTCAAATTCATCAGGAGATATTTTAAATACTTCAGCGACCGTATTGATGATATTCATCCTCTGGGGAGTGAACCGGCGGTCGGCATTAATAAGTTCGTAAAGCCTCATCAAAACGACAACCTTCTGCTCCTGGTTAAGAGTGCGGTTGATCTTTTTACATATTCCCAGGATTTTGACAGAGTCTCTTACCGAAGGTGGCAGAGGTTCGTTCCGGGCTGATTTTTCAATTACCGGACCAGCATGTTCGTCAAACAGCGCCAGATATTCCCTTACTGTTTCACTGGTAAGCTGCTTGACAAGAAACCCTGACACATACTCACGCTCACCCATTATCATACCGCCGTCCTGCTTGACAATAAGCGCAAATAATTCCATCAGGGCTTTTAATATCTCTTCACTCATAAACGGGTTGTGATATGCTCTGTTTCAGAAAGAACTAAATTACAAAAAAATCTCTCTTCTATTTAATTATTTACAAATTTTAAAAAGAAAGGCTGATGTCCGGTATTCAATACTTTTAATATATTTATTGTACTAAATACACTTATTATGAAACATCCGGGAGAATCTCTGAAAATAGCGCTTTTATCAGCCTTAATATTAATTTGTTGTCAATCTGTATCCCAAAGACATGGAAGAATCACGGATAATTTTAACTATGGCTGGAAATTCCATAAGGGAGATATCCCCGGAGGAGAAGCATTAAACCCGGATGAAAAGGAGTGGAGGGACGTTGACCTTCCTCACGACTGGAGCATTGAAGGTCCATTCAGCAAGGATAATTTCAGCTGTACCGCATATCTTCCGGGAGGCATCGGATGGTACAGGAAAACATTTAATATTCCGGAAAGCCTGAAGGAGAAAAAGATATTTATCTGTTTTGACGGGGTTTATGATAACAGCGAAGTATGGATCAATGGTCAATATCTCGGGAAAAGACCCAACGGGTATATTTCATTTCAATATGATTTGACGCCATATTTAAAGCCCGGTAAGGAAAACCTTATAGCAGTCAGGGTTGATCATTCAATGGCCGCCGATTCCCGCTGGTATACAGGGTCGGGTATTTACAGAAATGTAAAGCTTGTTATGACTGATCCCGTTCATATAAAGCAATGGGGTGTGAGCTGTACCACTCCTCTGGTATCAGATCAAAAGGCTACATTGGCAGTAAGCGTAAACCTGATTAATGAGACAAAAAAAGCTGTAAACGGAGAATTATTGAATTACCTTCTTTCCGGGAAGGATACTGTAGGTATGGGTGTTCAGAAAATCACTCTTGACGGATCGTCTGACAAAAGCGCTTCTCTGGAGATAAGAATCAATAATCCCAGGCTCTGGAGCGTCGATAATCCCAACCTTTACTCACTTGTTACAATTATTAAAAGCGGGGAAATGACAGATATGGTAACTACTTCTGTGGGTTTCCGCACCATTAAATTTGATCCTGAAAAGGGATTTTTTCTCAACGGAAGGAGCATGAAGCTTAAAGGCATCTGCATGCACCATGATGCAGGCGCACTGGGATCTGCAGTTCCAAGGGATGAAATTTCCAGAAGGCTCGACATACTTAAGGAGATGGGCTGTAATGCCATTCGCACAAGCCATAATCCTTTTTCTCCTGATTTTCTGGAACTGTGCGATATGAAGGGAATTCTGGTAATAGGCGAAGCCTTTGATGAATGGGAGCTCCCCAAGAAAAAATGGCTGGCTGGGTGGAATGTCGGAACTCCCGGGAAAGAGGGATATTCAGTGAATTTCAGCGAATGGGCAAAGCAGGATCTCACAGATTTTATAATGAGGGACAGGAATCATCCGTCCATCATAATGTGGAGCATCGGGAATGAAATTGATTATCCCAATGATCCATATACCCATCAGATACTCAATACTGAAGCAAATCCGCAAACATGGGCTAAATACAACGAATCACTGCCCAATGCCGACAGGCTTGGTGTAATTGCCAGAGAACTGGTATCTCTGATAAAAACAATTGATAAGACAAGACCGGTAACGGCAGGCCTTGCTTCTGCCCTTATGTCGAACGAGACAGGCTATGCCGATGCTCTGGACGTCGCAGGATATAATTACCAGGAATTCAGGTATGCGCCTGACCATAAGAAATATCCCACCAGGCTTCTTTACGGTAGCGAGAATGGCATGACGCTCGAAATGTGGAACTATGTGGCCGATAATGATTATGTAATGGGACAGTTCCTCTGGACAGGCTTTGAATATCTTGGCGAGGCAGGACAATTCCCGATGAGGTCAAATACCGCCGGTATTATCGACCTTGCAGGAAACAAAAAGCCTGAATTCTATTTCAGGCAGAGTCTCTGGAGCGACAAGCCCATGGTATTTATCGGCACAACGGACAGGCTGACGGAAAGAGGACCGGTAAGCCTGTGGGCTCATAAAAGGGTAGACCCGGTCTGGAACTGGGCTGATGGGAAGGTAATAAGCGTCAATGCTTTTACGAATTGCGAAGAGGTGGAATTGTTTATCAATTCCAGATCGCTGGGTACAAAGAAAATGTCAGAATCAAAGAACAGGACAATAACCTGGGAAGTCCCTTTCGAAAAGGGTACATTATCGGCAGTAGCAAAAAACAAAGGATCGGTAGTTGCGTCAGCTGAGCTTAAAACTACCGGCACTGTTTCGGCAATTATAGCGTCGTGTGATAAAAAAGCGATCAAAGCCGACAGACAGTCCATTGCCCATGTTTATTTAAACCTCTGCGATGATGCAGGGAATACTGTTTATACAGCCGAGAATGAAGTAACATGCGAAGTTACGGGACCGGCCAGGCTTCTCGGATTGGAAGACTCAAACCCAGCGAATGTTGAGGATTATAAAGACAATAAACAGCACGCTTATCATGGTAAATTGCTGATCTATATTCAGGCACTTGATAAAACAGGATCAGCCACAATTAAATTATCATCACCGGGTTTAAAAAATGTCATTATTGATTTGAATATCCAGGATTAAAATTTCCCCTTTTTCTAATTTTTTCGTAATTTGTCCCTGTCTCGTTGATTTTAATCCTGATGTTGGCAAAATTCAGGAACAGATACCGTATAGAATCCACCAGGTTACGGGGATATGATTATTCACGTAATGGTGCATATTTTATAACAATTTGTACAAAAAATCGTATTTGTTTGTTTGGCGAAATTGTCATTGATGTTATGGATTTTATGATTGTAGAGACAGGTCTCAGACCTGTCTCTACAATTACCCCCAACACCCCAATTACCCCAAATTGTATTTTGGCAAAAATCAAATTGTCGGATGCAGGGGAAATCGTATATGATTGTTGGTATGATTTACCAAATCATTATTCAAATATAATTCTGGATGAATTTATTGTTATGCCAAACCATATTCATGGTATAATAATTATTGAAAATAATATAGAGACAGGTCTCAGACCTGTCTCTATTGAAAAACAAAAATATGGATTGTCTGAATTTGTGCGTGCATTTAAATCATTTTCATCCCGACGGATTAATGAAATCCGCAAACCAAATAAATATGAGATATGGCAACCTCGTTTTTATGATCATATTATACATTCTGATAATGAATTAGATCGCATCCGGAACTATATTAAAAACAATCCGAAGAATTGGATCAATGATCGGAATAACAATATTTAAACAATTGTCGATTTTGGTATTACGGTTGGAACATCAAAATCAACTATTCAGGATTGTTTCTTAACGGTACAGCATATTTTATTTTTATGGAGGCAGTTCCTGGCTTTTCTTTGATCCTGATTTAATGTTTAACCAAAAAAACAAGAAGATGAAAAAGAAATTAATGCTGGCCGTAGCGGGTATTATAATGTTCTCCGGAATCATTTCCCCTTATTATTGTCTGGGACAAAATCAAAAGGCTTTGGTATGCAAGTACCTTACAACATTACCTTCAGGCAAACCTGAAGATGATGGTATGCTTCAAAAGTACAGGATGACAGCTGTTTACACAAACATGGATATTTATGGCAATTTTACCGGTAAAACCAAGGTGACCGGCGATTATACCCGTGGATTTAAGGGCGGCTATTCTCTATGGAATAATGTTTTTGTATCTGATTCAAAATCAAAGGCCGAACCTTTCAGCGAAGGCAAAAAGCAGGACTTCATGGAGAATTTTAAATATATCCCCTCCGATAGCATGATGAAAGAGGAAGCGTTTAAGAGTTTCCCTACTGCGATTGACAATATCTTTGCACGTAACCTGATCTGGGATATGATGGGTGTCGAAATATTCGCCTGGCATTATAATGACTCATTGAAGCTTAACAAAGTCTTTGTTATTCCTAATGTCAAAGGCGAATTCGCCATGGCTGAAATAGGGAAATACAATCACGAATCCATACAGCTTTGCTGGACAGGCATATCATTTATGAACAATGAATTATGCGCAGTTATTGAATACAGGGCATTAAATAATAAGGTTGAAATTACTACCGGGAATATTAAGACAAAAGGTACGGAACAGTACTGGGGAAATACATGGATCTCGCTAAAGAGCAAACAGATTGAATTTGCGCAAATATTCAGCTCCACTTTCCAGGAAATTGAAGTGCAGGGCATGAGTAATAAATTTATTGCAAAAACAATCAGGGAATTAAAAGTTGAAAGGATTAAATAAAGCATGTAATTTTACCGTTATGAAAAAAATAAATGCCGGGAATATTCTTGATCAGCGGAGATTATCAGCACATATTTTACTGTTTCTCATCTCACTTGTTGCAATTATTATCAGTCTTATAATTCATCCTCAGGAGATTCATTCTGGTCTTATTCCCGGATTTATTATCATGGTTTTTATTCAGGTCGAGACTTTTATTTTTCTGGCAAGATTTGTTTTCCGCGATTTAAGAACAGCATCAACCCCCGGAGAAATGACAAGGATTATCCTGTCAAAATTTGCCCTGTTCATGGCAATTTGTTTTATAGCTGCTCTTATTATAATCCTGGCATATTTATATAGTGTGGAAATTATAAAAGGAAATTCAATCGCCGGGGTCTTCAGTAATTTTTTCCACAATGCATTTAAGGGATGGTTTAAATCCACAATAGCGGGACTCTCTGTCGGGGCTGTCATTTTCCTTGTTGTACAATGGCAGGATGCTTTAAAAAGAGAACAGAAGCTCAGGGAGGAAAATCTGGTTTTTCAGAACGAAACTTTGAAAAATCAGGTAAATCCACATTTTCTTTTTAACTGCCTCAATACCGTTTCCTCATTGATTCAGTCAAATCCCGAGATGGCTGAAAGGTTCATCAATAATCTCTCATCCGTTTACAGGTACATACTGGAGAATGGCCATAAAGACATAGTCCCTCTGCAGTCGGAGCTCGATTTTGTTTCTGACTATTTCAAACTTTACAAAATACGTGATGAAGAAAAAATAGCTTTGAATATTAATGTCGATGATGCCGGCAGCTATAAAATCATTCCGGTTTCACTTCAGATACTGATTGAGAATGCGATAAAGCATAATATTGCCGCCAGAGAAAACCCGTTGATAATTTCAATTTCTATTGAAGATCAGCAAATTGTGGTAAAAAATAACCTTCAGAAGATGGCTTCACAGATACCCACTACCAGGATCGGGCTTAAAAATCTTGCTGAGAGGGTCCGGCTCACGACAAACAAAGCGCTTATTGTCGAAGAAACTGATAGCTGTTTCACTGTCAAAATTCCATTATTGAAATGAATATACTGATAGTTGAAAATGAAATGCCTGCAGCTGACAAGCTTGTCATGCTTTTGCAAAAAACAGATAAATCCATAAATGTCATGGGTGTAGTTGAGACAGTCGAGGAAACAATAAATTGGTTACAGGAGAAGCCACGCCCTGATCTGATGCTGATGGATATTCAGCTCGATGACGGACTTTGTTTTGAGATCTTCGAAACGATCAATGTAGATATCCCGGTGATTTTTACTACGGCTTATGATGAGTACACTCTCAAAGCATTCAAGGTGAATAGTGTCGATTATCTTTTAAAACCAATAGAGGAGGAGTCGCTTAAGGCAGCTCTTTTAAAATTTAAAAAGCTGTACGCTGACATCGACCCCTTTAAAAGAGATTTTAAACAATTAATGTACGAATTCAGGAATCAGTATAAGTCGCGGTTTCTTATTAAAATCGGTAATAAGTATAAGTCCGTGCCTGTGGGAGAAATCAGCCATTTTTATATCTGTGAACGAAGTGTCTTCCTGAATGATTCCCAGGGTAAGGATTATGGCATTGACTACTCTCTGGATCAGCTGGAAAGTATGCTGGATTCAAGGAAGTTTTTCAGAATTAACCGTGAATGCATTGTCAACATCAATATGATTTCAGTAATGAACAGTTACTCATCGAGCAGACTGCAGTTGATTTTAAAGAATGCAGACCAGAATGAAATATTTGTCGTGAGCCGTGAAAAAGTATCAGAATTTAAAAAATGGGTAGACAGGTAATTTAGGCTACCGGCTACCGACAAACGGCGGAATATAAAAAAACCTGCAAACTATAGTTTTGCAGGCTTTTCATTAATTCCCACGCCTGTTATTTCTTGTCGTATGCAACTGTCGTTTTTATATCTCCGTCAGGAGATGGGAAGGTCGATTCGATTAACAGTACTTTTCCCTCTTCGGCCAGCTTCCAAATTGCAGCTGTTTTGAATTCCCTGCTTTCGCCATCCCTTTCAAAATTCATCGTCGAAGCAATATTTAATGAGGTTTTGTCCTCAGACCATGTCAGGGTTGATTTTCTGGTTGTGTTAAACATAGGATTTTCACAAACCTTGCCATCAAGGGTGAACTTATCGGAAGTTTTCATTTCTCCTCCGTCACGCGAGGGCATGGTGCTTTCGACAGATAGATTATTCCCATCCTGAACCACCGTCATCAGAGTGGAAGCGAAGCGGAACTGACTGGTACCGAAATTGCTTTTAGATTCGTTGTATGCCCATGTTCCGGTAAAGTTTACCTGGGCAAAAAGACCTGCAGAAACCAGCAGGAGAAACATTGAAATAAAGAGTATTTTGTTTCCTTTAGATTGGTTGTTTTTCATAGTTTTTATAATAAGAGGGTTATAACTTAAAATGACAACACAAAAGATTATTTAATTCCTGCGGTTTAATAAAATGCATTGAAAAAATCTCCGGCAACGTAAACGCTGCTGAATAATAGAATAAAAATACAGATATAAATGAATTTTCTCCTTTTCCCTTTTGACTTTTTGTGGAGGTTGGGAGAATCGAACTCCCGACCTTGTGACTGCCAGTCACACGCTCTAACCAACTGAGCTAAACCCCCATGATCAGGATGCCAAAAATAGTTAAAAAAATGAAAATATTAATATTATGCCATATCAGAATTCTCTTTGTTTTGACAGTATGAGGCTATTTTGTAATTTCGCACGTCATAAAAATGGCATTATTATTGGATTGACATAATATGCCAGCAAGAAAAAACAGCAGATTTTGAATTATTGAAGCAAATGGAAATCAATAAAAATAAGGTACCCGGTTTTGACGACCTGCTGTTTGCATCACGGAACAGGGAGTATGGTGCATACCAGCTCAGGAAGAAATATAACGCCGTGGTGATCGGAGGAATTATCTTTGCTTCCGTTATTGGTTCTGCTGCCGTAATTCTGCCATTTGTATTGAATCCGCCTTCGGAACATATCATTTCAGGTGGCAACAGGTATGTCCAGGTTACTATGGAAAACCTGAGACACCCTGATGAGGAGATCTATGTTCCCACAGTTCCTCCGCCTCCCAAGGCAAAATCCATCCAGGATATTGTCAAATATGTGCCTCCGGTGGTGGTCGATACGATTGCTACTGATGAAAAGCCAATTCCCTCAAATGATGAGCTTCTTGCAAATACAAGCGACAACCAGACAGAAGCGAATAATACCGGACATGGGAATGAACTTATTTCAGGTGATGTAGGATCAGGAGACGGCGATGCCTTTTTCCTTGTCGAGATCATGCCTTCTTTCAGGGGAGGAGGTCTTGATAAATTCAGGGAATGGATCCAAAAAAGGACAAATTATCCGCAGGAAGCGATCGATAAGAAAATAAGAGGTACTGTATTCCTCTCGTTTGTCGTTGAAAGAGACGGATCTGTAAGCAATATAAATGTAATAAAAGGCGTAAACCCCTTGCTTGATAATGAGGCAGTAAAGGTAATCTCAGAGTCTCCCAAATGGACCCCGGGACTGCAGAGGGGACAACCGGTAAGGGTCAGATACCTGATCCCGTTTAATTTTAACTATTTATAAATAGCAGATTAAAAAAATGGTAATTGCTAAAGTAAAGTGTCAATAAATCTTTTTCTTCTCTTTAAAAATAGTAAAAACAGGAATATGAAAAGAAACTTACTTTTTTTTGTTGCAATAATAATGATCCTCTCGGGCTGCGCATCATCAAAAAAGCAGCTTGAAAAAGGAAACTATGATGCTTCTATAGCAACAGCTGTCAAGCAGCTTCGTAAAAATCCCCAGGACAGCAAACAGGCTGCAACACTCGAACGTTCCTTCAATATCGTAAATGAACAGGATAACGAAAGGATTAAATTCCTTAAGCTGGAAGGGAAACCTCAGAACTGGGATGAGATATACCAGGTATACAAAAGAATGAGCGACAGGCAGACTATGGTAAGAACCGTTATGCCATTGAATGTCGGGACAAGGTCAGTAGATTTTCCATATGTCGATTATATGTCGGAAATGGTTACGGCAAAACGCAAATCGGCCGATTATTATTTTGCACATGGCAATGAACTGATGAAAAACAACATAAAGGATTCATACAGGCAGGCTTATGCCGAGTTTCTGAGGGCAAAGGATTATGTCGGCGATTATGAAGGCATTGACAATAAGATCCAGGAAGCAAGATATCTCGGTATGAGCAGGGTATTTGTAGCATTGCAGAATACGACGATGCTGAAATTTCCGCCGGAATTTGAAGCAGATCTTCTTATTGTCGACCTTCAGGCCCTAAACAGTGACTGGGTTGAGTATCATACCACCAACCTCGATAGCAACACTCAATACGATTATGTTATTAATGTAAATGTCAGGACCATTGCCGTCAGCCCCGATCAGATTTCAAGTGAAGACAAGGTAGTCAAAAGGGACGTTGAAGACGGATATACTTATCAGCTTGACAAGAAAGGGAATGTGATGAGGGATTCACTTGGCAATGATATTAAGCTGAAAAAATACAAGACTCTTCAGTGCGCCCTTATTTCGACCCTTCAAACCAAGACATGCCAGATAACCGGCGATATTGAAACTATTCAGATGAATCCCAACAAGCTCCTTAAGAAAGACCCGATCGGAGCACAATCAAATTTCCAGAATGTTTCGGCCCGTGCAGTCGGAGACCAGGGCGCTCTCAATGAGGAGCAGCTTCAAAAAACCAAAACTCAGATCATCCCTTTCCCCTCCGACATCGACATGGTGATCCGATGCTCCGAATCACTTAAAACTACAATACGCGGATCAATTCAGTCCAACAGGAGGCTAATAAATTAGTTATACCTTCACAATTAATAATTATATGCCGCAAAACAGTTATTTTTGCGGCATAATTTTTTTCATCAGATGATAGAAACTGAAAAACCCGTCGAAAGGGCAATTCTTATAGCAATTAATTATCCCGGTCAGGATGAAAGGGAAACAGAGGAGTATCTTGACGAACTCTCCTTTCTGACTGAAACAGCCGGCGCCATTCCTGTAAAAAGGTTAATCCAGAAGCTTGATATTCCAAACTCTAGGACATTTGTCGGCCCGGGAAAGATTGAAGAGATAGCGCATTTTGTTTCGGAAAACAAAATCGACATCGCAATTTTTGACGATGAGCTCTCACCTGCCCAGATGAGAAACATAGAAGATACCCTGGGATGCCGCATTCTTGACAGGACAAACCTGATACTTGATATTTTCGCCAGCCGTGCCCGCACTGCGCATGCCAGGACGCAGGTTGAACTGGCCCAGTACCAGTATCTTCTTCCCCGGCTTACTGGTATGTGGACACACCTTGAGAGACAGAGAGGAGGCATAGGGCTCCGTGGACCGGGCGAGACAGAAATAGAAACCGACAGGAGAATAGTAAGAGACAGAATATCCCTTCTTAAAACACAGTTGAAGAAGATCGATATGCAGATGTCTACCCAGCGAAAGAACCGGGGGAAAATGGTAAGAGTGGCGCTGGTGGGTTATACAAATGTCGGTAAATCGACCCTTATGAACCTTCTGAGTAAATCTGATGTTTTTGCAGAGAATAAACTCTTTGCAACACTCGATACCACGGTCAGGAAAGTGGTTATAGGCAGCCTGCCTTTTCTTCTTTCAGATACGGTAGGGTTTATAAGGAAGCTGCCGGCCGACCTTATCGAATCATTCAAATCGACCCTTGATGAGGTGAGAGAATCCGACCTTCTTATTCATGTTGTTGATATTTCCCACCCAGGTTTCGAGGAGCAGATAGCAGTTGTAAATGAGACTCTACGGAGTCTGGGTTCAGCAGAAAAGCCGAGGATAATAATATTCAACAAAATTGATTCATTCTCCTACGTGCCAAAAGATGAGTTCGACCTTACTCCCGCGGTAAAGGAGAACATATCTCTTGATGATCTCAGGAGAACCTGGATGGCAAATGACACAAGCCATCCCGTAGTCTTTATCTCAGCAAAGACAAAGGAGAATATTGATGAACTTAAGCGGATACTTTTTGAAGAAGTAAAGAGGATTCACATTACCAGGTATCCCTATAATAATTTCCTTTTCGGAACTCCGGTCTAATAAAGCTTTTTTCCCAGCATATACTCTGCTATCTGTATTGCATTTGTGGCAGCTCCCTTCCGTATGTTATCAGATACTATCCAGAGATTGAGGCACTTTTCCTTTGACAGATCCCTTCTGATCCTTCCGACAAAAACTTCATCCCTGTTGTGCGAGAGGATAGGCATCGGGTATTTATTTTCAGCGGGGTTATCATAAACTACAACGCCAGGAAAGCCTTTAAGCAGCTTTATAACGTCATCAATATTGAAGTCTTTCTCAAATTCGATATTGACGGCTTCCGAATGTCCCCCAACCACCGGTATTCTTACTACAGTGGCAGTAACCATTATACTCTGGTCTTCAAGAATCTTTCGGGTTTCGTCGATGAGCTTCTGCTCTTCGGTTGTGTAACCGTCAGCCTGAAAGGTCCCTCCGTGAGGAAAGCAGTTCATATCAATAGGGTGAACATAGGCCATCTCACCTTTTATACCCTTCCTCTCATTTTCCATCTGGGTGACAGCCTTTACCCCGGTGCCTGTGACCGACTGATAAGTTGCAATGACAAGACGCTTGATTTTGTATTTTCTGTGAAGCGGAGCCAGCACCATTACCATCTGAATTGTCGAACAGTTGGGATTTGCAATTATTCTGTCGCCTTTTTTAATTACATGACTGTTTATTTCCGGAACAATAAGGGGAACATTCTTATCCATTCGCCAGAAGGAGGAATTATCTATAACAACCGTTCCGTTTTTCGCAAATTTCGGAGCCCACTCCTTTGATACTGATGCACCAGCTGAGAATATTGCGAACACGGGTTTTGCATTGACAGCGTCCATGACACTTACAACCTTCACAGGTTTACCCCGGAACATGATCTCCTTACCCACCGATTTATCTGAGGCGGCGGGGATTAAGTCAGTTACAGGAAAATTTCTTTCTTCAAGGACCTTGATCATTGTCCGGCCAACCATCCCGGTTGCTCCAACAACAGCTGTCTTCATTTTTTTAAATTTGAAAAATTAAATGTTATTATTAAATTTACTATAAGTTAAAAACGGTCAAAATTAACTTTTTTTTCAATCTGTCCCGCTGCATGAAAAAAGTTATTTTACTGGCTATGTTTTTGCCGTATCTGGCAAACGGTCAGATCATCGAAAATTTCGAATCGGCTTCTCTGGCAAACTGGGTTCAGGGCACAGAAGGTCATTGGAAAGCCGACACAACAAAAAGACTTTCAGGGATGTATTCTTTGCATCATGTCTTTGACAACAGCCTGTCAGGATTTGATTGCATTGGCATCCCCATCAGAAACCTTCATCCTGACGAGGGACTGACCAGATGGACATTCCTTGTCAGGCATGGCTATGACCCGTCAGCATCGAACAATTGGTATGCGTACCTTATTTCCGATGCAGATCCTGCTGCCCTTGGAGATGGAGTTGCTAAAAACGGATTTGCTGTGGGAGTCAACCTTACCGGATATGACGACACCCTGCGGCTCTGGAGAATAAAGAACGGGTCTCCGTCAGTCATTGCTGCCTGCCCCGTAAACTGGCAGAACGACATAGGAACAGCAGATGCAGCAAAGCTTATTGTGGAAAGATCAATTACGGGGTACTGGAAAATTGAAGTTTATGATAAGCTTGATAAATTAAAGGGAAGGTCAGCCGGACAGGATGGTGAATTATTCAACTCATCATTTTTTATTCTTGGTTACAGATATACATCAACCCGTGACAGGCTTCTCTGGTTTGACGACCTTAAGATTGAAGGCATTTTCCATGAAGACAACCAGCCTCCCCTGCTGGTGGGCTGCCTGGTATCCGGGGTCAGCTCGCTCGATCTGACTCTTAATGAAGATCCGTCAGATGACTTCTCGCTTCTTTCAAACTTCTCACTTGCCGGCAGTGATAATTCTCCTGCCGGGATTACCAGGACAAGTGCAAAATCGTTCAGGCTGACTTTCAGCAACAGGTTCAATAATAAAAACCCGGACAAATTAATTATCTCCCGGCTGTGCGACAGGTTGGGAAATTGCAGCGAGAATGCAAGCATGGAATTCACACCGGTATGGGCTGATCCAGGCGATATAATTATTTCAGAAATTATGGCCGACCCGGTTCCTGTAGTCTCTCTTCCCGAAAAAGAGTACCTGGAAATTACGAACAGGAGCCGGTTCAGATTCAATTTAAAAAAATGGAGCCTATCAACCGAAGGTCAAAGTGCCTCATTTCCTGACGTGAGCATAAGCGCAGGTGGATATATTATTTTATGTCCAATTGCTGACACATCGGCGTTTTCATGTTACGGCAAGGTTATCGGACTGAAATCGTTTCCTTCGCTGACCGACGAGGGAAGAATGCTATGGATTTCCGACAGCCTGGGAAGTCTGATTCACGGATTGGTTTATTCATCGGCATGGTATGGGAATGAACTGAAGAAAACAGGAGGCTGGTCGCTCGAAATGATCGATGCCGGTTATCCATTTTATAATGAAGGTAACTGGGAGGCTTCCTCATCGGGAAACGGCGGAACCCCTGGAAAAGTTAATTCATCGGCCAGAAGCAATCCTGATCGACAGTTTTACGGAATTGAAAATGTTTTTCCGGCCGACAGTGTAACCCTCAGAGTTAATTTTTCAGAGACAGTATTTGAAATTGCAGGGTCGCCGGGCAAAATTTTAATCAATGGGAGGGAGGCTGCTTCAGTATCATCAGATGACCCACTGCTCAGATCTTTTATCATAAAATCCCCGTTATCTCTTTTCAAGGGTGAAGTATATTCATTGAATGTTTCACCTGATATAACAGACTTCGCAGGAAATCCTGTTTCCCGCGCATCGTTCAGATTCGGGATGCCTGAAAAGGCGGGCAGGGGCGACATTGTTTTCAATGAATTGCTTTTCAATCCATTCCCGGACGAGCCCGATTATGTTGAATTATTCAACTGCTCGGATAAGACAGTTGATGCTTCGCAGCTCTATTTTGCTTCGGTAAATACCGAATCCGGCGATACATCGGAAATAAAGCCTCTCTCCGATGAACGCAGATGTATAATTCCCGGCGAGTTTTTCACTGTCACCGCTGCCCGGGAAAGGGTAATTGGACGGTACCGGTCTTCCGATCCTGAAAGTATATTCAGCTCGTCATCTCTTCCCTCAATGCCTGATGACAGGGGCCATCTGCTCCTTCTGAACAGGAATCTTGAATTGATTGATGAGGTCTCTTACTCCGATGAGATGCACTATCCGCTTCTTGTCAGCAAGGAGGGTGTATCGCTTGAAAAGATACGGCCGGAGATGGAATCAGGGGAAAGCACAAGCTGGCATTCTGCATCCGAGAACTCGGGATGGGGAACTCCGGGAAAGGAGAATTCGGTATTCACCGGAGGACTGGAGGGAAATGACAGAATAATTTTTTCCTCAGCAAGAATTTCTCCGGATAATAACGGAACCGAGGACGCTCTTGTAATAGATATAAATGCTGAAGGACTTGGAAATATTATTTCGGTTACCATTTTTGACGAGACAGGCGGTTATGTAAGGAGGCTCAGTGAAAACTTTTTTGCAGGGAATAAGGCGTCAGTTGTCTGGGATGCAACAGCCGATGACGGCTCATTGGTATCAACCGGGGTCTACATAGTTCTTATAGAACTCTATAATGAAAAAGGCAAGACAAAATCCTGGAAGAAAGTATGTACAGTTGTAAGGTAGAATTTAAATCCCCTCCCTGGAGGGGTTTGGGGTGGGTTAAAAATAATGAAACAGATGCCAAATAAAAGGAAAATAATCCCATATAATCCAAAGCTTAAGGAACTTGCAAGGCAACTTCGTAAAAACATGACACTTTCAGAGGTATTACTCTGGAATGAACTAAAACATAAGAATTTCTTTGATTATGACTTTGACAGGCAAAGACCAATCGGAGAATTCATAGTTGACTTTTATTGTAAGGAGCTTTCACTGGCGATTGAGATTGACGGAGACACACATATTTATAGATATGATTACGATGATAAGAGACAAAAAGAACTTGAAAAACTTGGAGTTCATTTTTTAAGATTTGAAGATATAGAGATAAAGAGAAGCATGTCAAATGTATTGAGAACTATTGGGGATTGGATCAATAGAAATAAACCCACCCCTTGCCCCTCCAAGGAGGGGAACTATAAATAAGAAAGAGTTTGGTAAGGATTTTATTACACCCACCCTATCCCCTCTCTGGAGGGGAACTCATTAAAGAAAACAATCTTATAATGCAGAAATCATATCAGTCATGATGGAAGTCATGCGCTCTTCGGTTTTGGCTGCTTCGTCAAGGACAGACTGGTGGGTTGTGTAGGCGATCTTGTCTTCAACGCCAAGATCGGTAATGATACTGACAGCGAAAACAGGGAGATTCATGTGGCGTGCAATAATGACCTCCGGTGTTGTCGACATTCCGACTGCATCAGCACCGATGATCCTGAAGTACTTGTATTCAGCCGGAGTTTCAAAGGTAGGTCCGCTGGTCGAAAGATAGACTCCTTTATGAACTCGTATCTTATGATCCTGTGCAATCAGTAACGCCCTTTTAATAAGGTATTTGTCATATGCTTCGCCCATATCAGGGAAACGTGCGCCTATTCTGTCGTCGTTTTGTCCAATAAGAGGATTAGGGAGAAGGTTGATATGATCGGTGATAATCATGATATCGCCGATCCTGAAGTCCGGGTTCACCCCACCTGCAGCATTCGACAGGAAAAGACATTTTATACCGAGGTATTTCAGGACTCTGATGGGCAGTGCTACCTGTTCCGAGCCATATCCTTCGTAATAATGGAACCGGCCTTTCATTGCAACGATTTTCTTATTGCCGAAGTCACCGAAAATAAGCTTTCCTGCATGCCCCTCAACCGTTGAAACCGGGAAGTTGGGTATATCTTTATAATCTACCTCAATGCAATTCTCCATTTTGGCTGTGAGACCTCCAAGTCCGGTGCCAAGAACAATTCCTGCATCAGGATTTATGAACCCCTTATCCTTAAGAAACTTTGTTGTTTCGTTTATTCTTTCTAACATAATCAACTATCAGATTATCAAACTCATCCTTGTCGTCATTTAAAAACCATATTCCAATAGGAACATAGTAAGTTGCTGACCTGATTGGTTCTGCAATATTAGTAAATTCCCGCAACCGGACACTATCTTTTTCGGTAGTAATGATATACTTAAGTGGCGCTTTGAGAGTATTATATGCGTTGCTGATTTTTTCAATGTCATTCATTGTGAAGTTATGATGATCGCCGAATGACAGGTGAATAATTTCATCTGCTCTCTTTCCGAGGTATTCTGCAAGGGGTGCAGGATTAGCTATACCTGTGACAAGAAGAAATCCCCTGTCGCTGACCTGGCCTGATGAAAACGGATCTTCATTTTTTTCCTTATTTTCAAAAACTGGCATGGGCTCCTTATAGGACAGGGATGTGAAGTAGAGATTCTGATATGGCTTTTTATTAATATCCCCCACGATAATTCTCCTCTGGATCGGGGCAATATTCTCAGGCGATTTTGTTATAAGAATTATATCCGCCCTGCTCATATTGTGTCTGGTCTCCCGCAGGTTGCCATAGGGGAGCATATGATCATTTATCATAAGGTTATCAAAGTCGGAAAGAAGAATTGCTATTCCTGGAGTTATCCTCCGGTGCTGGTATCCGTCATCAAGAATTATTACTGAAGTTTCGGGATGGGTTTTCATAATCTCCTCCACGCCATGTACCCTGTTCCTGCCAACGGCAATAATTACACCCGGATACTTCCGCGAAACCTGTAATGGTTCATCCCCGATATCGGAAACAGTGGAGTTTGAATCAGCGATCAGGAATCCAGATGATTTTCTTTTGTAGCCCCTGCTCAAAACCGCAACCTTAAAGCTTTTTTGAAGGAGTTCAATGATATATTCGGTATGAGGAGTCTTCCCTGTTCCGCCTGCCGACAGATTTCCGACACATATCACCGGTATGCTGAACTCATGTGATTTTATAATTTCTGAGCTATACAGGAAGTTCCTTACGCCGGTAAAGAGACCGTACAAAAGAGAGAACGGGTATAGGAAAATGCTTCTTGTTTTCGCCATTTATCAGTGGATCTCAATAAAATATGGAAGACGTGCCTGTATGCCGGAAAGATTTTTCATCTCCATCAATTCATTATAGAGTCTGAATGATTCACCCAGTTCTTTTTTAATAAGGTTCATTCTCATTTCACCTCCCAGCTGGGTTAATATCCTGGTATAGGGATCTTCTGCTTCAGGCAGTTCTCTTATCGAATACGAATTGAAATCGATTCCGGCAAGAACGGCAGCTCCATTGATTGCATCTTTAAGACCTCCCATCTCATCAATGAGCCCTATTTTCATTGCGTTTGATCCGCTCCATACACGGCCCTGTCCGATGCTGTCGACCGACGCTGTAGTCATCTTCCTCCCTTCGGCAACCTTACTTACAAAATCACCGTAGATCTTTTCGATGCTTGCCTGCATCGTCTCTTTTTCATAGACACTCATCGGTCTGAAAATTGAAGGGAAATCCGAATTGGCATTTGTTTTTACGCTTTCGGTAGATATACCCAGCTTCTGTTCAAGTAGTTTCCCGGCATTGGGGATCAAGCCAAAAACTCCTATGGACCCTGAAATAGTAGTTGGGCTTGAATATATCTTTGTCCCGGGGGCTGAGATATAATATCCGCCCGAAGCAGCCAGGTTTCCCATCGATATTACAACAGGCTTGGCCTTGGCAGCCAGCATGAGCTCCCTCCACATGATGTCGGATGCAACTGCGTTTCCTCCCGGAGAATTAACCCTCATCACAATTGCTTTTACAGAAGTATCGAGCCTCTCTTCACGAATGAGGTCTGCATACCTGTTCCCCCCAATATTATAATCAGTTCCCTTGCCCATTACAATTGTCCCGGAGGCATATATAACAGCAATCTTGTTCCTTGAAGATGTAACCTTCCTGGTATCAGGAACCTTTTTAATTTTCCCGGAGGAATCTATCTTTGAAATTGTAACCTTTCCCGTTCTCGTATCAGAAACCCTGGTGTACTTGCTCATTGAAATAAAATGGATCTTATCATCTGTTTTTAGTCCTGAAAGAACTTTAAGAGTATCATTAAGTTCATCTCGGAAAAGCAGCCCGTCAACAAGTCCGTTTTCAAGAGCAGATGAAGCGATATTTCCGGCAAGATTATCGGCAAGAAGATTAAGCTTTTCCTCCGGGATGCCCCTTGCTGCTGACGTCATTTTTACCACATGATTCCAGATTGAACCCACATACTCCTTAATCTGCTCCTTGTTTTCGTCACTCAGCTTGTCAAGGATATAAGGTTCTACAGCTCCCTTGAACTTGCCATGACGGGTAACCTGGACCTCGACGCCGATTTTCTCGAGGGCTTTTTTATAAAACATCACTTCGCCGCTAAGACCTTTGAAATCGACCATCGAAGAAGGGTTTATGTATATCTTGTTCGCTGCTGTTGAAAGATAGTATCCTTCCTGTTCGAGCACATAATCGGAGTAGGAAATGACGAATTTGCCGCACTCTTTCCTGAATTTAAGGAGCGCATTCCTGATCTCTTCCGTTGTAGCCCAGCCGGATGGCAGAAGTCCGTTCTCGATAAGGATTCCCTTTATCTTCGGATCAGATTCAGCTTTTTCGATATCATTCAGGATATCATTTAGTCCCGGTGCCGGAGTTATAGTCATATTTATTATATCAAAGCCGGCAAACGGGTTAGGATCGGTGCGGTCAGGTATCTGGACACCCCCTTTGAGAACCAGAATTGAATTATCAGACACTGATACGGCTTTATTCCCTGATGCAACCATCACACTCAGGCTCCCGATCATGACAAAGAAGAATATGAAGGAAACTAATATTATGCCTGTTATTGTGGCCAGGGTATAGATTAGAAAATTTTTCATCTTGGTTCGTTTAATTAAATGAGTTATAAATATATAAAAAACCGGATGATTATATAAAGGTATTGTCCGATTTAATACATTTGATATACTCAGTACTAACAGATGAAAAGAGTATTTCTCGGACTTGGGACAAATCTTGGCGACAGGGAGAAAAACCTGGAGCAGGCTCTTGATAAAATAGCCGAGGTTATAGGCATTATTGTCTCCCGCTCATCTGTTTACGAGGCCGAGCCCTGGGGTTTCCTGAGCAGCGATCAGTTCCTTAACATGGTAATCGGGGTAGATACAAACCTCAAACCATCGGGTTTGCTGGGAAGGCTTCTTATGATAGAATCGCTCCTTGGCAGGCTCAGGGACGGGAAGCAATATTCATCAAGGATCATTGATATCGACATACTTCTTTATGGCAGGCAGAAGGTGGACACTATATCGCTTAAGATACCGCATCCGAGAATGCAAGAACGCAAGTTTGTCCTTGTTCCACTGTGCGAAATCGCACCCCGTACTGTCCACCCTGTATTCGGGAAAACAATGACTGAGCTATTGAATGAGTGCAAGGATACAGGCGGCATAAAAAAGCTATAATAGCCCGTTATCAGCAAAGCTGTAATAATCCTTTTCGGAGATTATCAGGTGATCGAGGAGCTGGATATCCATCAGGTTGCCGGCATCCTTTATCTTCTGCGTTATTTTGGAATCGGATTCACTTGGATTAAGATTTCCCGAGGGGTGGTTATGGCATACAATTATTCCCGAAGCAAGATATTCTATTGCCGTCTTCATCACCATCCTGACATCAGTCACCGTTCCGCTTACGCCTCCCTGGCTCAGTTTCATCCGGTTGATGACCTTATTGGATCTATTAAGAAAAAGTATCCAGAATTCTTCGTACTGAAGATCGGCCAACAGCGGCTGGAAAATATCGGCGACGTCCTTTGAGCATTTTATCTGGATGACATTTTCGGCATCTGCCAGCTTTCGCCTGCGCCCCAGCTCAAGGGCTGCTGCAATTGTGACTGCCCGTGCAGGACCTATCCCGTGAAGCTTTTTCAGGTCTTCTATGGTAAGCTTCCCAAGGCTGTTCAGGTTATTGTTTGCCATCTGTAGAAGTTCACGGCCGAGGTCGACGGCCGATTTGTCCTTTGTTCCGGAACTGATGAGGATAGCAAGAAGCTCAGCATCACTGAGGCTTGCAGTTCCTTTTTGTAACAGCTTTTCCCTGGGTCTGTCCTCTTCAGCCCAGTCAGTAATTTTCAGCGACATGCAGTTAAACATTTATTCCACATGCAAGTTAAGAAATTGTCAGTAGATAAAAAAGGGTTGTGCTTTGATATCCCCCCATGAGAGCCTGTCCCGCTTCAGCGGGAGGGGGCGGGGGGGATGTATCTTGAAATGATACAAAATAAAAAAGGGCTTCCGAGAAAGCCTTTTTAAAATAACTTATAAGCAGTTACTTAAGATTGTTAACATGCTTGTCAATTGATGATTTCAGGTTACTTGCCTTCTTGCTGTGAATTACTTTCTTCTTGGCAAGCTTGTCAAGCATTGAATTCATTTTGGGAAGAAGTTCTTCAGCCTCCTTCTTTGAAGTTGTCGAACGGATATCCTTAAGTGAATTACGCATTGTTTTTGCATAATACTTGTTTCTTTCATTCTTTCCTTCAGTCTGCCTGATCCTTTTTTCCGATGACTTGTGATATGCCATAGCTGTAATAATAAATTAAAAATTTGTAGTCCATAGGGGAATCGAACCCCTGTTACCAGGATGAAAACCTGACGTCCTAGCCACTAGACGAATGGACCATTTAAAGAACCATAAAATGCGGATGCAAAGGAAACATGTTTTTTTTGATCTGCAAAATATTTTCGGTAAAAAACCCTCGTACCGGACTCAAGAACCGGAAACTCCTGATTATTATTTCATTTGTCAGAATACATATCTTATTGAAAGGGCACCATTGATGCCTCCCCAACCCGTCGAACCGATTAGGTTTAAGGAAGGCAGCAGGTCGAGGGAAAGATTGATCGGGAATTCGTCGAATGTATACTCGATTCCAAGTATGGCATCGACACCAATTACTGCGCCGGTGGTATTCACATTCGGATTCGTCCCTGCGTCCCAGAATCCTGCATGAGCGCCAACACCCCAGTACCAGTTAAGTCCTGGATAGTTGCCCAGCCAGCTTTCATTTTCGTACAGCCCGGTGATCACTAATCCTGTCCATCTGCTTGCAAGGATACCTTCAAGCGCATTCTCCTTGTTGATAAAATGCCTGACGGTTACACCATATGGAAGTCCAGCTCTTAAGCCAAGGGCCGTTTTATAATCCTGGCCATAACCTGTAATTGTAACAACTGCTGTAAAAAGCAAAATCAAGAAAGCTCTTTTCATATTATTTATAATTATTTGTTTGCAATAAATCCTCCGACAAATCCAGTAAGTTCTTGCCATCAAAATCCCCTGAACTCATAAACAGGTAAACAGGATTCCGGAATTTTTGTTTCTTAATAAACGAAAACATCTCTGATGAATTGTCAAATACCATTAAGTCTTTTTTGCCGAAGGCTTTACGGACTTCCTCAACGGAGAGTGCCGGTAGCTTCTTGATCTGAACAGCATGGGGATTAAAATAAACAAATGGGAAGGATGCATTTTCAAGCGTCCCGTGATATTGGGGAAGAAAATTGATATTAAGGCTTGAAAAGGTATGAAGTTCAAGGCAGGCAACAATATCCCTTCCCGGGTATCTTGCGGCAATCGCCTCAACTGTTGCCTTTACCTTTGACGGGGAGTGCGCGAAATCGAGAAAAGCATCGCCATTCTCATTACCATAAAGCTTCTGAAGCCTTTTTGAGGTGCCTTCAAAGCTCTGAATTGCCCTGTAAAAATCGTCTTCGGATATATCTGCAGCAAGGCAGGCCTCTTTGGCCGCAGAGAGATTCTGCATGTTGTGCTCGCCAAAAATATTCATAGGTACGACCCGGTTATGCGTAGCGGCATAAAATCCGGTTTTATTCTGAAAGTACCCGTGGACTTTATATGGTTTTTTAATTATGTTGTTTTTAGCTTCAAGTGCAATTCTCTTCACTTCAGGATCACCTTCAAAATAGATCAGGGTTCCTCCATCAGAGATCTTTTCGATGAAGATCCGGAACTGGTCGACATAATTTTCAAAAGTCGGAAAAACATTCATATGGTCCCATGCTATTCCGTTTAGGATCGCTATGTCAGGCATGTAGAGATGAAATTTCGGCCTTGGATCAAGTGCAGAGGTAAGGTATTCGTCTCCCTCAAGAACAGCAAATTCAGAAGTGTCGGAGAGCCCGACCATTGTATCGAAACCATCAATCATTGATCCCACCATGTAGTCAAAGCTTATTTCCAGGAACCTGAATACATGCATTATCATTGCCGTGGTTGTCGTTTTTCCGTGGCTGCCGGCGACCACAATCCTTTTTTTGTCTTTGGTCTGTTCGTAGAGATATTCGGGGAACGACATAATCTTCAGTCCCAGCTCGCGTGCACGGATGAGTTCAGGATTATCACCCCGGGCATGCATGCCGAGAATTACAGTGTCGATATCAGCTGTTATTTTTTCAGGGCGCCAACCCTGTTTTTCAGGCAGAAGGCCATTTTCTTCCAGTCTTGATTTCGAAGGTTCAAAGATCTCGTCATCAGAGCCGGTAACGCGGTAACCTTTATTATGAAGGGCAATGGCCAGGTTATGCATCACTGCACCGCCAATAGCAATAAAATGCACTCTCATCACTTCTGTTTTGGCCATTCAGAAAGTTTTTTACCCGAGATGGCTTTGTTTTCAGCTGCTCCATCCGGAAGAAGGATAACGCTTAGCACCGCAGTGCTGTTTGCTGGAATTATTGCCTCAAAGCCCACCATTATCGTACCGGGATTGGCAGCATCATAAGTGTTCGGAGGAACGGTGCTCCATGTCTTCATGGTCACCGTCGCCGGTTCAAGGACAGTCATGACAAGCTTCTTGCCGTTTTTGACAAGCTCGGCAGTGTTGCTTCCCGTTATCGTCACCGATGCTGAGGTAACAAGATTCCACCGTACAACTTTTTCAGCTGAGAGAGTACTGATCTCATCCCGCACAGTTACATATTTGCCATCGACTATGGCAACTCCTCTAAGGGAGCTGCTGAGCTGACCGCTGTAAACTGAAGAGAGATCTGTTTCAGCATTCATCATTCCGGTTTCGCCGGAATATGATATAACAGAAGCCTTTCCCGACACCTTCTGATACTGGTTATTAATGGTGAGAGTGTTATGCGCCATATTATTATACCTGAAAACGCCCCATCGCTCTGATGTCTGCGACATGTTCCACAGATCTATGCCGGCTGATTCGAGAGAATTATAATCCTGCATTCCAAAATCCATTGCCCATCGTTCCCCGTTTGCATCCATCACGAATGAACCTACATCCATATGAGCATGGTTGACAGATGGTGATCCCGTTTTAAGGCCGACATAAATTGCATTCGGGTCGCTCCATGATGTCCGCATAAGGGCTATAGGATTCTTTCCTTGTCCCACCCAGATGTTTTTCGCGGGCACTGTTACTGCGGTGAGAGGCATTCCTGCGCACCAGATCAGTGCAGCAGGCAGAAGCCTGTCGTTGGGGAGGCTTTTGTGAACAATAAGATATTTTTCTGACCAGAGTACAGAGGGATCGTGAAGGTTATTGGCAAACCATAGCATGGCAGGGTTCATGCTTGCCCCGGTTCCGCAGTCGGTATAATTGAACGGCGCTCCTGCAGGGCCGATCATATTTTCAAGGTAAGCGGCAGTTTTAAGAAAACCATCACCGGTTGAGAGGTCATAAGTGCTGCCGAATGCTTTTTTCATAGCGCTCAGGAACATTACGTTGAAGCTTGTTCCGTAGCCCCAGTAGCCGTACCCTTCAGGATATGCACCGTCGGGGTTGTAGTCATTTTCAGGAAGCTTAATGGACGAAACTGCCCGTTCAATCACCCGGGTCGCCAGATCCTTTTCATCGTCATAAACAGCCAGGGCGCCAAATGTCATGCCGGCATTGCATACCTGGTTCCAGTTATTTGAATTTTTAAGCCATGAGTTATATGACGACTGAAAAGAGGGTTTCAGACCCTTGTCAACAATTGCCGTCTTTATGATATTACGTGATTCCGCTGAGAGATCCTTGTAGAGCCAGTCATAACCGATTCCGGCAGCCATTGTCATTTCGGCCACATCAAGAAAGTGGGAGGGATTCCAGTCACTGAAGGCCGAAATTGCAAGCAATTCCTTTTCAGCTCTCACAAGATATTCCTGGTTGTTCGTCATCCTGTATGAATACGATAGGAAGAATATCCTCCTGAGCGCTTCCCTTGATTTGTCGAGCAGCCTTTTGCCGATAAGCACTCTTTCCACAGGAGCTTTAGTAAGCAGTTTATTGCTTTCAGAAAGTACAAAAGCATGCACTGAGTACCAATCAACATCTTCTGCAATTATCTTTTTGATGCCGGTTTCTTCACCTTCCAGAAGAAGAATACGCGGATGAGCGGGAGGATAATCTTTCGGGGTATTGTCTTTTTGAGATGCAGGATTACTTCCTGAGCAGGAGGTGAAATTTATCAGCTGGAAAACAGAAACTATTGAGATCAGAATTTGCTTTTTCAATGTAATGGGATTTAACTGCTGCAAAGTAATACAAAAATACAGGAAATGGGAATGACGGGTTAAACTCTTATCTTTATATAGGGAAAAGATCCGGATAATTTATGAGCAGACGATCACAAAAGATCGCTTATAAGAGCGGACACCAGGTAACACTTCTCCGCAGCGGTGAAGAGTTTTTTGCAGCCGTCGAAGGCATTATTGACGGGGCGAAGAATTATATTCACTTCCAGTCATATATCCTTGATGAAGATGAAACGGGGAACAGGATGGTCAACGCACTGGTCAGGGCTGCAGGGCGGGGTGTGAGAACATACCTTCTTCTCGATGCCTACGGCACCAAGTATCTCTCTGATGAGCTGGTCAAAAAAATTGAAAATTCCGGGATACTGTTTCGTTTTTTCTCACCTACTTTCATAACAAAGGGATACCAGATGAGCCTCAGGCTCCATTCAAAGGTGGTCCTGACCGATGGTGATGTTGCAATAATAAGCGGGATGAATTTTGCAAACCGTTATCACGGGTATGGCACGAAAAAGGCTTGGCTCGATTTCGCAGTGAAGATCAGAGGCCCAGAATGTGCCCACCTTCTGGATATTATGAGAAAACTTTGGAACAAGAAATTCATATCGAAGCAGGAACGTTCAAACGAATATGTTCATGACCTTCAGTCTTATCCTGACAATATATCAGTGAAGATACTCCAGAATAACTGGTACAGGAACAAAATTGAAATACTGCAGGGATATCGTACAATTTTCAGGAAGTCTCAGAAAAGCATGATCCTTTTTTCAGGTTATTTCCTTCCGGGCAGGAACGAAAGAAGGCTCCTGAGGTTGGCAAGCATGAGGGGAGTCGACATAAAAATAGTCTTAGCTGCCGAATCCGATGCCCCGGTGTTTAAAAGGGCAACTCAGTTCCTTTATGATTTCATCCTCAGGAACAACATAAAAATATATGAGTACCTGTCTTCGAATCTTCATGCCAAGGTGGCGACGGTAGATGGCGTATGGTGTACGGTCGGCAGCTACAACCTGAACCACCTTAGCGATTATGGAAGCATTGAGATCAACGCTGCTATTTTAGATGAAGGATTCACGCAGTATTTTGAAGAGAAGCTCCTGAATATTATTAAAAATGACTGCCGTGAGATAACGCCTGAGATATATAAAAAGCGAAGAACATGGCTCTACCGTTCCACAGGCTGGTTCTCATACCAGATGATAAGGATAATGATGAGAATAATGTTCCAGCTCACGACAAAGAAAAAGAAGCCCTAAAAGATTATAAATAATACGATTCCAATGAAAATCAGGTTATTCAATATTGCCAATTTCAAGGTCGACGGAGGCGCAATGTTTGGAGTAGTGCCAAAGGCACTCTGGTCGAGGGTTTATCCATCCGACGATAACAACCTGATCGTCCTTACCCTGAGATCACTGATTGTTGAAACCGGCGGGCATGTTATTCTTGTTGATACAGGCTGGGGCGATAAGCAGGATGAGAAATTCTTCCGCCACATATATCTTCATGGCGGCGAAGGGCTTGTTGAAGGATTGGCAGCAGCAGGGTATAAGCCTGAGGATATCACTGATGTTTTCCTGACTCATCTTCATGCCGATCACTGCGGAGGCTGCGCAAGGAAAACTCCCGGTGGAAGCGGTTTCGAAATAGTATTCCCGGAGGCTGCCTATCACGTGAGCAGGGCTCAGTGGGATTGGGCTTCTAAAAATAACATTCGCGAGGAAGATTCTTTTCTCGAGGAAAACATACTTCCTCTTCTGCATAGCGGCAGGCTGAACCTCGTTGAAGAGGAAAGCGAATTATTCAAGGATTTTAATGTGCGGATGTGTTATGGACATACACCGGGACTGATGATCCCGGTGATCAGCTATAACGGCAAAACTCTGGTATATACAGGCGATCTTATTCCAACGCTGGCACATATTCCGTTAATCTGGAACATGAGCTACGATATCGAATCACTTAAGACAATCGAAGAGAAGAAACAGATATTGGAGGAATCTCTGGCAAACAATTATATACTGGTATTCCAGCATGATGGCAGTACGGAGTGCTGCACTGTCGAAATGACTCCTAAAGGGATACGGGCTAAAGAAAAATTCCGGTTTGAGGAGATATAGCCCCCCATCCCCCCTGAAGGGGGGCTAATAATGTTATGTCGAATAGGGGTCAATTCTTAGGTGCACGTTATTAATCAATTCGATGCTTTTTCTCATTGTTTTTTAAATCATTTCTGTTTAAATTTATAAAAACCTGAACAGCAGGAATATAATCACAGTAATTCAATCATTGTTAATTAATTAACAGTAAAGCCATGACAGAATTTATTTATGAAAAGCCTTTCCAGCTTGAAAAGGACACAACGAAATACAGGCTTCTTACAAAGGATTATGTCCAAGTTTTTGAGGCTGGCGGGAAGAAGATATTAAAGGTCGACCCCCGCGGCCTGGAGCTGCTCGCAAAGACAGCAGTCTCAGAAATCTCCTTCCTTCTCAGGACTTCGCACCTCGAAAAGCTGGCTGCTATTCTCGCTGACCCGGAAGCTACCGATAATGACAGTTTTGTGGCTTATGTAATGATCCGCAACTCAGTTATATCAGCCAAAGGCGATCTTCCCTGGTGTCAGGATACGGGCACTGCAATCGTCATCGGGAAGAAAGGCGAAGGAGTCTGGACCGATGCGAACGATGCACTCTTTCTCTCAAAAGGTATTTATGAAACCTTCAGGGATAAAAACCTCAGATACTCTCAGCTCGTTCCGCTTACAATGTTCGATGAAAAAAATTCAGGGACCAACCTCCCTGCGCAGATCGATATTTATTCTACTGAAGGCAACTCATATGAGTTCCTTTTCATCACCAAAGGCGGAGGATCGGCAAACAAGTCATTCCTTTACCAGCAGACAAAATCGATGCTCAATGAGGAATCTCTCACAAAGTTTGTGAAGGAAAAGATAAAAGATCTTGGAACATCTGCCTGTCCTCCATATCATCTTGCACTTGTTATTGGCGGAACATCGGCTGAGGCGACTCTCAAAGCAGTAAAGGAGGCATCGGCAGGGTATCTCGATCATCTCCCGACAATGGGGAATGAGAGCGGAAGAGCTTTCCGCGATATTGAATGGGAGAAGAAGATTGAAAATATTTGCCACGAGTACGGAGTAGGTGCTCAGTTCGGAGGAAAATATTTTGTTCATGATGTGCGGGTGATACGAATGCCGCGGCATGCTGCATCGTGCCCTGTAGGACTTGGAGTAAGCTGCAGCGCCGACCGGAACCTGAAGGCTAAGATCACTCCCGAAGGGATCTTTATTGAAGAGCTTGAGAGAAATCCGGCCCGCTTCCTTCCGGCCAAGGCTCCTGAGCTGGAGAAGCCTGTCGAAGTCGACCTTGACCGGCCAATGAATGAAGTGCTTGCCCAGTTGACAAAATATCCTGTAAAGACAAGACTAAACCTTAAAGGCATTCTGATAGTGGCCCGCGATATTGCTCATGCACAGATAAAAAAGATGATTGATGAAGGGAAGCCTATGCCGGATTACTTCAAGGATCACCCGATCTATTACGCCGGCCCTGCCAAGACGCCTGAAGGAATGCCTTCAGGAAGCTTTGGTCCGACGACAGCCGGCAGAATGGATACATATGTTGAGCTTTTCCAGAGTCTGGGCGGTTCACTGATCATGGTTGCCAAGGGAAACAGGAACAGGGCTGTTATAGATTCATGCAAAAAGCATGGAGGATTTTACCTGGGGTCAATCGGAGGTCCGGCAGCGATACTTGCCGCAGAAAATATCAAATCGGTCGAGATGGTCGATTTCGAGGATCTCGGCATGGAGGCAATCAGGAAGATCCGCGTCGAGAACATGGCGGCATTTATCATCACCGACGACAAGGGGAATGATTTCTTTGACGAATACAATAAATGATTTTCTTAACTGCCTCTCCCTGTCAAGCTCATTAAGTATCTATCATTCCGAACGAAGTGAGGAATCTCTCAAAACTAGTCGGACACCAAATATTTTTTTTATCTTCAAGCAGTCATTAAACAGCTATGAAAAGATTCCTTCTCTGGTTTATTCCCGGTCTGGCAGCAGGTGTTTTGCTGATGCTTGGAGGAGGGAAAGTCATTGAAAGAACATCCACAAATAAATATTGCATTTCATGCCACATTCATCCTGCTGCAGATGCTTCATGGAAGAGATCAGTTCATTATGAAACTGCGTCGGGTTACAGGGTCGCTTGCGTTGATTGCCATCTTCCCCCGACGGGGAATGGATACCTGTGGGCAAAAGGCAAGACAGGGATGCGCGATCTATGGAACTACCGGACAAAAGACTCGGCTTCATTCAACTGGGAAGAGAGGAGGCGGCTCGAAACAGCCCGCGGCTATGTATATGAAAGCAGCTGCATAAAATGTCACGAAAACCTATTCCCCCTGAAGCTTTCAAAGGCTGGCGAAGATGCACATCTTTATTACAAACAGGCAAAGAAAACCCCTGATCTCAGCTGCATCAACTGCCATCTGAATGCAGGTCATTACATAGCCGGTTATATTCACGGAAGCAACAAAACATTCGGAAATGTTTCGTCGGCTCCAAGGGAAATTTATAAGGGAGCTGCAAAAGTGACCGGTTTCGGATCCTTCACCGAGCAGATTCCAAATTCATCAGTCACATTCAGGATGATGGCAATACCTGGCGGAAGCTATAAAATGGGCAGCACAGACGGGGAACCATTCAGGAAGTCAGATGAGGGTCCCGTGAGAGAAGTTGAAGTATCTCCGTTCTACATGGCACAGGTCGAGGTAACATGGGATGAATACCTGGCGTTCTATCAGCAGACAGCAGCCGAGGGAAGGAGCACCGATACTGAAGGTCTGAGATCGAAGAAATCAATGGCCACGGATGCAATCTCCGGAGCAACTCCGCCATACGGCCAGCCTGACCAGGGATGGGGACTGGGACAGCGGCCCGCAATATCATTCACCTTTCATGCAGCCGAAACCTATTGTAAATGGCTTTCTTCGGTGACAGGCAGGAAATACCGGCTGCCAACTGAAGCTGAATGGGAATATGCCTGCAGGGCAGGAACTGGAACACCATATTTCTTCCCGGGTGATCCGCTTAAATTCGAGAAGAAAGGCATCAGGGCAAAACTCTCAAAAAATGACTCTACAGTGATCAACTCATATGTTATTTTTTCCGGCAACAGCCATTCAAGAACACAAACTCCGGATATAGTCAGACCAAATAATTTCGGGCTGAAAAACATGTCAGGAAATGTTGCAGAATTCTGCTCCGACTGGTACCAGCCAGATGCCTATGGACAATATCCCTCAGGGATATTGAAAGATCCAAAAGGGCCGGCGACGGGTGAAGAACATGTGGTACGGGGAGGCTCTTATCTCGATTTGGCAGGAAGCGTCAGAAGTGCAGCAAGAAGCTTTACGAGGAGTGCCGACTGGCTGAAGACCGACCCGCAGATACCCAAGAGCATGTGGTGGTATTCCGATTGCTTCAATGTAGGCTTCAGGGTGATCTGCGAATTTGACGAGAACTCAGGAAAACTGTAAATTTATAACTCCTTATAAACTGACCATATATGAAAAAATCAAACATTTCGCGGCGTAATTTTTTAGGCAAAGCTGCAACGGTAGGGGCAGCAGGAATTGTTGTTCCCTCATTAATAACAGGTTGTTCACGCGATACCAAATCGAGAAAAGTTATCCCGGGTGTATCATGGGTTGACCAGGCCCCTGATGGACCGGTTCTTAAAGCGGGACTTATAGGATGCGGAGGCCGGGGCAAGGGAGCTGCCGTACAGTTCATTAATGCAGGCCCGAATCTCCAGATCACTGCACTCGGCGATACTTTCAAAGATCGTCTGGAAGATGCCAGGGCAACAATTAAAAAAGAGGGACAGGAGATCGCTGACGATAAGTGCTTTATTGGATTTGATGCATATCAGAAAGTCATTGATTCAGGCGTCGACGTTGTTATTCTTACTACACCACCATTTTTCCGCCCTGAACATTTCTCAGCTGCCGTAGCAGCAAGAAAGCATGTTTTCTTGGAAAAACCGGTATGCGTAGATCCGGTAGGAGCAAGATCGGTGATGGCAACCGCAAATAAAGCAAAAGAGCTTGAACTCTGCGTCGTTACCGGAACTCAGCGCCGCCATCAACGCGATTATAATGCAGCCTGGACAAAAATACAGGAAGGCATGATAGGCGACATAGTATCAGCTGAATGTTACTGGAACCAGAACCAGCTCTGGTACAGGGACCCTGTAAAAGAGTGGTCGGAGATGGAATATATGATCCGCGACTGGGTCAACTGGTCGTGGCTCTCCGGTGACCATATCGTTGAGCAGCACGTTCATAATATCGACGTTATAAACTGGTTCACGGGCTCGCATCCCGTTAAGGCAGTCTCATTCGGATCGCGCCAGCGCCGCAAGACAGGCGACCAATTCGACAGTTTCAGCACCGACTTTATATACGAAGACGGCATGCACCTGCACAGCATGTGCCGCCAGATAAACGGATGCGCAAATGACGTATCGGAAATCGTTCATGGCTCCGATGGCTGGGTGTATACAGCCGACCGCAACCACTGCGAAATATATGACAAGAAGGGCAATGTAAAATGGCAGTATGGTGAATATGTTCCCGATAAGGACGGGAAGCCTACACATAACGTAAAAGTCGGCGCCTACAACCAGGAGCATATCGACCTGGTGACTGCGATCCGGAACAATAAACCGATCAACGAAGCTGAAACAACAGCCGTCTCGACGCTTACCGCAATTATGGGAAGGATATCGGCATATTCAGGAAAAATGGTCACCTGGGATGATATGCTGAACTCAGACCTTAAGCTTGGTCCGAAGATATTCGCACTTGGTCCGGTTGACATTCCGAAGGAAGTTCCGGTACCGGGAGAAGGAGATAAACCTGCAAAATAATTCTATTCAACATGAACAACTCACGAAGAGATTTCATAAGGAAAACTGCCTTTGCGGGAGCTGCGATAATGGCTGCTCCTTCAGTTTTCGGATCTGAGGCTGCAAGAAAAAGACAGAAAGCAATTGATGCAATTACTCCCTTCAAGCTGAAATACGCCCCGTCGTTCGGAATGTTCAAGGAACATGCCGGGACAGATCTTGTAGATAATATCAAGTTCTGCAACGACATGGGCTTCAGGGCGATGTTCGACAACGACATTATGAAGCGTCCTGTCGACGACCAGATGAAAATTGTAAATGAGATGAACAGGCTCGGAATGGATCTCGGGCCATTTGTCCTTTATGCCGATTTTTCGGTAACCTCATTTGTGCTCAACAAGCCGGAAGTGAAGGAGATGCTCATTAAAAGGATGAATGATGGTGCTGAATTCGTAAAGAGAACCGGAATTAAATGGGCGCTTATGGTGCCGGGAAGGTACGATGACAGGCTCCAGCGGGATTATCAGACGGCCAATGTAGTTGATAATCTGAGATACTGCTGCGATATTGCCGAGCAGGCCGGATTCATAATAGTGCTTGAACCACTAAATACCATTCACGATCATCCGGGACTATTCCTCAATGGCATTCCACAGGCTTATGCCATTTGCAGGGCAGTGAACAGGGCTTCGTGCAAGATAGTCGACGACATTTACCATCAGCAGATCACCGAAGGAAACCTGATACCGAACATAGAGGCTGCCTGGAGTGAGATTGCCGCATTTCACCTGGGCGATAATCCGGGGCGCAAGGAACCGACAACCGGCGAGATAAACTTCAAAAACATATTCAAATATATCTACAGCCGCAAATATGAGGGAGTCCTCTGCATGGAGCATGGCGTAAGCAACAAATCGAAAGAGGGTGAAGAGCGAGTGATACAGGCATACCGTGAGTGCGACAGCTTTGAAGTATGAAAAGAAAAATATTGATTTTTTATTCAATCCTGATCCTGATAGGATTATTCAGTGCCGGATGCAAAAGAAGCGAAAAACTTCTGGCAGGAGGATTTACAGAAGGCAATGAAAAGGGATTAATGCTCTATGAGCTTAACACCCGAAACGGAAACCTCAGTCTAATATCGGAAACATATGCAGGAGCAAATCCTTCGTTCTTCTGTTATTCAAAGAGCAGGGATTTTATATATGCAATTAATGAGGTTCCGGATTTTTCCGGATTGGCGGCAGGCGGACTTACAACTCTGAAATATGACCCGGCAAGTGGTAAGATCGGGAAACAAAGCGAGATGCCGGTGCCATTCGGAGGGCCATGCTATATCTCATTGTCAGACGATGGCGGATTCCTTTTAATTGCAAGCTATTCCAGCAGTTCGGTTGCAGTCGTGAAGCTTGGAAGCGATGGTATCCCCGCAGAAGTGAGTGATACGATAGTCTATAGTGCAGTTGCGCCTGTGGTTTCGCACCCCCACATGATAGCACAGGGTCCGTCTGTCAGGCATGTTTATCTTACTGACCTGGGTCTTGACAGAGTTATGATCTATGATCTTGACAGGCAGAAAGGTAAGCTTGTGCCGGTACCGAATGGTGAAATTAAAGTCCCGCAGGGTTCAGGTCCACGCCATTTTGTATTTAGCCCTGCCGGAACCAGAATGTATCTCATAAATGAGCTGGGATCAACCGTTATGGTGTTTGATGTCGACAAAGGTGGTATTCTGAAGCTTCTTCAGACGTTGCCTGCCACGAGTGAGGGATATAATGGGAAAAATGCCTGTGCCGAAATACTTATCGGTGAAGGGGGCGGGTTCCTCTATGGTTCGAATCGCGGCGAAAACTCAATAGTCGTTTTCAGGATTGGCCTTGACGGATTGCTTACTGTTGCAGGCCATTCAACCTGCGGAGGAGACTGGCCAAGGAATTTTGTTATTGATCCTTCGGGAAAATTCCTGCTGTCGGGGAACCAGAAATCAGGAGACATTTCAGTATTCAGGATAAACTTAAAAACCGGAATACCTGAAGGCCCGGTATTCAAAGCAACCATGAAAGCACCGGCATACCTTGAGTTTTTTAAATGATATCTTTCAGTATGAATCGCGATAAGCTTATATCAGGATTAAAGGATCGCAACGAAAAGGAATGGGATATCGTCATCATCGGAGGCGGAGCAACGGGACTCGGCATTGCAGTGGATGCAGTCACCAGAGGATACGATACGCTTCTGCTTGAGCAGGCCGACTTTGCCAAGGCTACATCGTCAAGGAGCACCAAGCTGGTTCATGGCGGTGTCCGTTATCTTGCACAGGGCGACGTTCTTCTCGTAACCGAAGCTCTGCACGAGCGGGGATGGATGCTTAAGAATGCTCCGCACCTGACAGCCAACCAGGAGTTTGTGATACCGGTTTATACATTGTGGGATGTCATCCTCTATAGCGTGGGGCTCAAATTCTATGATCTCCTGTCGGGAAGGCTCTCGCTGGGAAGATCATATTTCATCGGGAAAACAAAAACGATGGCCCGTCTGCCGCTTCTTAAAAGCGAAAGACTGAAGGGAGGTATCGTTTACCACGACGGCCAGTTCGACGACTCGAGAATGGCTGTCACTATGGCACAGTCATGTACTGCAAACGGAGCAATCGTTCTCAATTATTTCAGGGTCGGGAACCTGCTGAAGGATGAAAAAGGAAAGGTAACCGGCGTGAAGGTCAGGGATATGGTGTCCGGGTCAGAATACGACATCGCGGCAAACCTGGTGATCAATGCAACAGGAGTCTTTGCAGACGAGATCCACAGGATGGATGACCCGGCATCGAAGCCGACAATAAGGCCGAGCCAGGGTGTTCATATCGTACTCGACAGCTCATTTCTTCAGAGCAATTCTGCGATAATGATCCCGAAAACAGACGACGGGAGAGTCCTCTTTGCTATCCCATGGTATGGGAAAGTTGTTGCCGGCACTACCGATACACCCCTCGATACGATTAGCTTGGAACCAAAAGCTCTCGATACAGAGATCGATTTTATACTTAGAACTGCAGGCAAATACCTCACCAGGCATCCATCGCGGGCAGATGTCAAATGCATCTATGCCGGTCTTAGGCCGTTGGCGGCAGATCCCGATAATCCACAATCGACAAAAGAAGTTTCGAGGAGACATAAGATCACCCTTTCTCCATCAGGGCTGCTTTCAATAGTCGGTGGTAAATGGACCTCATACAGAATAATGGCTGAGGAGACGATCGATAGGGGAATAAAGGCAGGAATGCTTCCTCCTGCAAAATGCAGGACAAAAAACTTTCCCTTCTATCACAATGCAACACTGCTTAATGATGACCGGCTGAAGATTTATGGCGACAAGGCATGGGAGATAGAAAAAATAATTGCAAATGATCCTACCTCAGGGAGGCAGCTTCACCCCGGACTTCCATATACAAAAGCCGAAATAATCTGGATCTGCAGGAACGAGATGCCGGTTAAGCTCGAAGATGTGCTCGCAAGGAGAACACGGTCGCTGCTTCTCGATACGCGTGCAAGCCTTGAAATTGCTCACATAGTCGCTGAAATAATGGCGGCAGAACTGAGCCGCAATGAAAAATGGATTGAAGAGCAGGAAACTGAATATAGACAGATAACGGTGAATTATCTTTGATAAGTTATTCAACAATACAAAAACAGGCAATATGAAAAAATTCATTCTGGCGCTTGACCAGGGAACAACCAGCTCGAGGGCAATAGTATTTGATCATAACGGCCTTCCGGTAGCGTCGGCGCAGAAGGAGTTCAGGCAGATATTCCCAAAACCCGGATGGGTGGAGCATGATTCGGGAGAGATATGGTCGACCCAGGCGGGCGTGGCTCTTGAGGCAATAACTAAAGCGGGGCTTGAAAGCACAAACATATCTGCCATAGGTATAACCAACCAGCGTGAGACAACAGTAGTGTGGAACAGGAAAACAGGGAAGCCTGTTCATAACGCGATAGTGTGGCAGGACAGAAGGACAGCAGCCTTCTGCGACCAGCTTAAGAAAGATGGAAAGGCTAAAAAGATACTTGAGAAGACAGGACTTATAATTGACGCGTATTTCTCCGCCACCAAGGTAAAATGGATACTCGACAATGTTAAAGGTGCCCGCCAGCTGGCAAACAAGGGGGAGCTTGCATTCGGTACTGTCGATTCGTGGCTCGTATGGAACCTCACAAAAGGGAAACTTCACTTAACAGACGTGTCGAATGCATCGCGGACTATGCTTTTCAACATACATACTTTAAAGTGGGATAATGAACTGCTGAAGATATTTGACATTCCGGAAACTATGCTTCCTGAAGTAAGATCGTCGAGTGAAGTCTACGGAAAAACAACAGGTCTCTTTTCATCATCCATACCTATTGCCGGTATTGCCGGCGACCAGCAGGCAGCGCTTTTCGGACAGATGTGCGTAGACCCCGGAATGGTCAAGAACACCTATGGAACGGGCTGCTTCATGATGATGAATATAGGAACAAAACCCATTGCCTCAAAGAGCAGGCTTCTGACAACCGTCGCGTGGAAGATTGGCAATAAGACAACCTATGCCCTTGAGGGGAGCATCTTCATTGGCGGAGCTGTAGTTCAATGGCTGCGCGACAGTCTCGGCATTATAAAGAAATCGGCCGACGTGGAGAAGCTTGCTGCAAAGGTCAAAGACAGCGAGGGCGTATACTTTGTGCCGGCTTTTGCAGGGCTTGGAGCCCCTTACTGGAACCAGCATGCGCGAGGAACAATTACCGGCCTTACCCGTGGTTCAACATCGGCACACATTGCACGTGCTGCACTCGACAGCATCGCTTATCAGACCCTTGAGGTGCTGCTCGCGATGAAAAAAGATTCGGGAATTGATATAAAAGAGCTGAGGGTCGATGGAGGAGCAACGGTCAATAATAACCTTATGCAGTTCCAGTCGGATCTCCTTCAGACAAAGGTGGTGCGTCCGAAAATAACCGAAACAACGGCTCTGGGAGCTGCATACCTTGCAGGACTGGCATCAGGATACTGGACAGATCTGAAGGAGATCAGGAAGCAGTGGCAGGTTGATAAGACTTTTTCTCCCGGCATTGCGGAAAAGGAGACGAGAGTGCTGGTGAGGGGATGGAAAAGGGCTGTGAAAGCTGCGGAGGTATGGGCGGAAGAAAGTAAAAAGTAAAAAGTAAAAAGGCGAAAGTTTTGGAAAGACAAAAGACAAAAGTCACAAGATTAAAGGCAAAAATAATAAGTTAAAAATGAAGATTTTCAGAATTGACCTGACGCCTTTTAATACATCTCCCCAGCCCCCTTCAAAGTGGGATGGTGATATTGAAAAAAGTTACTATTAACATATATCGTATGAACCAGTTTTTTGCAGAATTTTTCGGAACCGCCATGATCCTCTGTTTTGGTAACGGTGTTGTTGCCAATGTAACTCTGGCAAAGACAAAAGGAAACAACAGCGGCTGGATAGTCATCTCCTTCGGGTGGGCGATCGGAGTATTTACTGGAGTGTTGTTGGCAGCTCCTATAAGCGGAGCCCATCTTAATCCTGCAGTGACCCTGGCTCTCGTTCTTGCCGGAAAGTTTTCAGCTTCACTGATGCCGCTGTACATCACGGCACAGATACTTGGAGCCATGTTCGGCTCAACACTTGCATGGCTGGCATACAAAAAGCATTTCGATGCCACTGAGGATGCTGATGTCAAGCTTGCGGTATTCTGTACAACGCCGAACATAAGAAGCTATTGGTTTAATGTGGTGACCGAGGTAATCGGCACCTATATACTTGCCCTCGCCGTCCTCTACATGGCTCAGCCAGAAGTGGGACTGGGAGCGCTTAACGCATTGCCGGTAGCATTGGTAGTACTTGGCATCGGCCTGGCACTTGGAGGTCCGACAGGATATGCAATAAACCCCGCAAGGGATCTTGGTCCGCGTATAATGCATTTTATTCTGCCAATCCACGGCAAGAGGGACAGCGACTGGAAGTACTCATGGGTGCCGATAGTAGGGCCGATGGCTGGAGCAGCGCTGGCTGCACTGATGTTTGTTTTGTTAAAAAAAATATAACACGATGGATAGTAAAATCATTCTGGTAATCTGCCTTTCCTTCCTGATCAACCTGATAACAACACTATCGTATTCGGTGAGGATCGTGGGAATAAGGACCGGCAGGATAGCAGTCTCCTTTGCGCTGTTCAACATTCTTGTACTTATCTCAAGGACGGCAAACGGATTCCAGGCGCCCCTGCTTGCAAATACCATAGAGACGAACATCAATTCGGGGGCCGGTCCCGACCTGCTGAATTTCAGGCTGATAATTTTATCATGCACAGTTGCCTCCATCATCGGAGGGTTGATGATCCCTACTTTTCAGAGGATACTGTCTATTGCGGTCGAGAGGTTCAGCGTTTACAAGTCGGTGCCGAAGGTTCTCTTTCACGGATTCACCAAGACCGGGGCCACATCGATAAAGGATAGCATTGTCATCCCGAGTCCCAGGAACCTTACATCGCTCAATTTTAAGTCGGATTTTCCAGTGAAGGTTTTTATAATGAACGTTGTGGCGGTAGCTATTGTCACCATTGGAGTGTTGTCGGCCCTGTATGCCGGCTATTTTACACCTGAGTACAGGAGCACAGCGAGTAACTTGTCAGCCATTATAAATGGGATGGCTACAATACTGATGTTTGTCTTTATAGACCCTTTCCTGTCGGTGATGACCGACGAAGTGGTCCTGGGAAAAGCAAGGGAGAGTCTCTTCAGGAAGTACATAGTTTACATGGTAATTGCCAGAGTGGTTGGTACACTCATAGCGCAGGTCATGTTCGTACCTGCAGCGAAGCTGATATCGATAGTGGCGGGAATGATATAAGATGATCGGAAGTTTTAATATCGCCCCGGGGAGATGAGCACACTGAAAGTTGAGATCGAAAAAGAAGATAGGGAAGAATAAGAAGCAGTGAGAAAGGAGAAAGAAAGAAGAGTCGGAAGATCCAAACAAATATCTCTCCAAACTTTAATTCTGATTAATGCAAAATAACTTTTAAATAAGATATTGAATGAATAGAATGAACTATTTGACCGATAATTACGTTACTTTGTAGTATAGTTTTCAGTGAACAAGAGAAAAATTAATATTGTCATTCTCGTTTTATTTCACGTCCTGGTGTTCATAGCTCCTTTTGCAATAAAGGACATACACCATCATGAAACTAATTATTTATATATTTATCAGACTGATGACGGCAAACTGTTATCGAAAGCAGAAAAGCCTTGTCCCATTTGTCAGTTTGAGTTTTTCAATTTTATTGCAGGTGATTCCCAAACATATTGTATTTGCCAGCCTATTGGACTGGTAAATAATTGCACGTCTGTTCAACAGGCACATACAATTCCTTTTTCTTATTATCTGCTAAGAGCCCCTCCTTTGGCTTAATACACTCTTCAATTTAGTCTTCCATCCTGCTTTTCTTTTCTCTTTAAGAATTGAAAAGTCCGGTGTATTGTTTTATCAAATGCATTTGGAATATTATAATGAAAAATGCTTTGCGTTTGTTATCAATTTATTTATAAATCTAAATAGCTTATTAATGTATTGCTTTATAAGGACAGCTGTGATGGCTGCACTCTTTTTATCAGTTTCGGTTATTGCATCCTCTCAAAATGACAGCATTGCTAAAGCCGATTCAGGTTTATTAAAACAGATCGAACAACAATTAAATAGCAAGGAAACCTCTCCCGCTACCGTACAGGTCAGAACCGCTCCTTCCACGCTGCCCGATATCAGCGTGATCGGCGACTTTCAGGCTTCATACAGGAATAATGTCAAAAGAAATTTTGATGCCGGGATCAATGAGGCGGAGCTTTCTTTTCAATCAGTTGTGGACCCCTATGCCAGAGCCGATTTCTTTTTTACTTTGGCAAGGGACCCCGTGACAGGCAAGTTCAGCGAAGATCTTGAGGAAGGATATATTACCACGCTTTCATTGCCTTTCCATTTGCAATTAAAAGCAGGGAAGTTTAAAAGCGCAATGGGAAGGATTAACCCCGTACATCCTCATGCTTTGCCATTTATAAGCTTGCCGACCGCTTATGAAAATTATTTTGGTGAAGGAATAAATGATGAAGGCGTTTCGCTAAGCTGGCTTGTCCCGAATTCTCTTTTTTATCAGGAATTGGTGGTACAAGTTACCGATGGGCCTATTGATAATCCGAGTTTTTCGAGAAGCGTGGGAAATACATATCTTAAGCTGGCACATTTAAAGAATTTCTTCGATCTGTCAGCGAATGCCACTCTTGAGCTGGGGTTCTCAGGCGTTACAGGAGCCAACTCATATGATTTCAGGACTAACATTGCTGCCATGGATCTTACTTACAAATGGAAACCGGTGCAATTCAACACCTACAAATCCTTTACCTGGCAGACGGAAGCTTATTTCAGCAATGCTGACACCTCAAAAAACCGGGCGGTAAATTCTTTTGGAATGTACTCATTTATAAATTTTCAATTCTCAAAACGTCTGTTTTTTACCGGCATGTACAATTATTCGAATAAGCCATTTTCTGCGAGTATTAAAGAGAACTCTTACTCGGCAACTATTGGATGGTATGCCACTGAATTTCAGAAAATAGAGATTGAAGGAAAAACAACCTCAAGCAATATAGAAAAAGAACAGAACCAGGTCTTGCTTCGCTGGATTTTTGTTATCGGAACACATGGAGCGCATCAATATTAATTTCTAAATATGAAAAAATGAAACTAAAAATCGTATTCATCCTTCTTGCATGTATCGGAATTTCTGCTGTTTATGCGAAAAAGATAGATGTAGTTACTACAACCACTGATTTGAAGAGCATTACTGAATTTATAGGCGGTGATAAAGTGGATGTTTCTTCAATTGCCACAGGTTATCAGAATCCGCATTTTGTAGATCCCAAACCAAGCTATATTATCAAGCTTTCAAAAGCAGATATGTTTGTCACTGTAGGATTGGATCTGGAGACAGGCTGGTCGCCGCAACTCCTCTCAAGCTCGCGTAATCTGAAAATTCAAAAGGGAAGCAATGGCTATGTGGATGCCTCTGTCGGTGTTACATTGTTACAGGTGCCTTCAACCATCAATCGCGGTGAGGGTGATATTCACATCTTTGGGAACCCGCATTACTGGCTGGATCCAATTAACGGGAAACAAGTTGCAAAGAATATTTGTGACGGCCTTGAAAAAATATCTCCTGAAAATAAGGCCTTCTTTGAAGCGAATCTTAAGACCTTCGATGATAAAATCGATCTGAAGCTGAAAGAATGGACAATGAAAATGGCTCCCTATAAAGGTCTAAAAATAGTCGCTTATCACAATGAATGGTGTTATTTTGAACAACGGTTCGGATTGGTAATTGTCGATTTCCTGGAGCCAAAGCCAGGTATTCCTCCTACACCTACGCAACTTGTTAAAATTATTTCTGAAGTAAAAAGCAATGCTATAAAAGTAATTATTTCATCGCCATATTTTACGACATCTTCGTCGGAAGTGGTTTCAAAACAAACCGGCGCTAAAACAATTGTTCTTGGCACCTCTGTCGGAGCATTCGACAATATCAAAGATTATTTTGATTTGTTTGATTACGATATTGATAAGCTGATACAAGGACTTGAATAATTGAGCATTGATATTCATTTAGCTTACCAGAATACTTTATAATGAATTTAACAAATAAAATTTAAGAAAATGTTTGAGATGCTGAGTTTGAATTTTATGGTGCATGCCTTAATAATTTCATTAATAACAGGGTTGTTCTTGTCCTATCTTGGGATACATGTTGTGGGCAGGGGAATTGTCTTTGTTGATCTGGCGATTGGTCAGATATCGTCTTTTGGAGGAGCATTCGCGGCTTTTATAGGGGTCGGATTGACTACTATTCCCCTGGTGTTCACGCTCATCGGAGCATTATTGATTTCAATGATTGACATCCGTGATAAAAGATTAAAGCTGGAAGCTATCATTGGAATAATTTATGCCTTCGCCTCAGCGGCCACTGTCATGCTTATTTCAAAGACACCTCATGGTGATTCGGATGTTCAGGAAGTACTGTTCGGGAATATCCTTTCCGTAAATCTGAATCAGATTACAGTTACAGGTATTGTCTTTGGCGCATTGCTGATAATGCATATCCTATTCCGGAAAAAGTTCTTTGAACTTACCGCCAGTTATGAAACCGATAAAACAAAACCAAAAGGTTTCAATATCTGGAATTTCCTTTTTTATATTTCGATAGGCCTGTCTATTGTTTTTGCTGTAAAGATTAGTGGCGTAATTCCAGTTTTTTCATATTTGATTATTCCATCTGTATGTGCTATAATGCTTGTACGCACAGATAAGGCAGTAGTTATTATTGCAATGCTTGTGAGCTTTTTAGGAAGCTATCTCGGTCTCTTTGTTTCTTTCCACTTTGATTTTCCTGCCGGATCATCAGTTGTAGCAGTATTGGGAACTATTTTTGTTTTGGTCTCACTGATTCCGTTAACAAAACATATCCTAGCGAAAAGAGATAAAACAATTTTATAATATGGATTTCTGACAGATACTGCACTGCTCATCACAATCTCGACATCGAACCCGCTTACCACTCTGATCATTGCCAATGGTCTGAAAGATGTTTTCGTATACCATATCAGTCATTTTAATATTTTCACAACTGTTACCCGAAAGCTAATATTTATAGCTCATTTCGGGACAGACTTCAAATATAATAATCATCAGCCTCAATGCTTTTTCAGCGGACAAAAGGTAAGAATAATTTGCATTTAGTCTAAAGTTTGTAAAGCCCATAAAGTCAAAAGTGAAGAAAGGGTTGCCGTCTGCAAGAAGACCCTCATCCCCGACCCTTCCCCCACGGGGGAAGGGGAAGAATGTTAACGGAAGAAAAAGAGCGGGAGGGCGGGGAGGAAGGATGAGGAATATTTTATAAAATCTTTATACATAACTGAAGAATCTTTATAACATCTTTATGTGTGTGTGTCTAATTTCGCGCGATTTATTAATTGAGCAGGAAGCTATAAGATAACCTTCAGCTGTGCAATCGATAAATTTTTAAGCACGGAGGGTTTATGGGGATTTCAGCAGAAAGGTTTTCGTTCAGCGAAAGATTGAAAAATGCTTTTATCGGGAAAGCCAAAGCCATTCAGGACAAAGGTTTATTTCATAAACTGACATTAGTGGCCTTTTTTGCCTGGATCGGACTTGGCGCAGATGGAATATCATCGTCATGCTACGGTCCTGAAGAGGCATTCAGGAATTTGCAGGGCCATCCCAGCCTGGCTATTTTTGTTGCCCTCGGCACCATATTTACAATTATAATTATTAGCTCGAGCTATAACCAGATAGTCAGATTGTTTCCTCATGGCGGGGGCGGATACCTGGTAGGCAGCAAACTGCTATCACCTACAACAGGAATGGTTTCAGGCTCGGCACTCATAATCGACTATGTGCTGACAATCACGCTATCTGTTTCGAGCGGTGCAGATGCCATGTTTAGTTTTTTTCCTGTTGAATGGCAGCCATACAAGCTTCCTTTCGCCCTGACGGGAGTATGTTTTCTTATTTTACTGAATTTAAGAGGAGTTAAAGAAACAGTACTTTCGCTTACCCCTATATTTGTCGTCTTTATCGTCACACATGTTGTTGCTATTTTATATGGCATCTTCATGCATTCCTCCAATATTGCAGTTGTTGCAAGTCAGACAACTCATGAGATTAATTCGACAGTCTCGCAATTTGGCTTTTTCGCCACTTTCTTCATAATTCTCCGGGCATACAGCATGGGGGCAGGCACCTATACGGGAATCGAGGCAGTCAGCAACGGCATGCCAATCCTGCGTGAGCCAAAAGTCGGTACGGCATGCAAAACCATGATGTTAATGGTGATCTCGCTTTCGTTCATGGTGCTGGGGTTAATGATTTGCTATATGCTTTTCAACGTCCGGCTTGACACACATAAAACCCTGAATGCAGTACTACTGGATAATATGACGGCAGGCTGGGGACATTTCTGGTCAAGAGGCTTTGTCCTGATCACCCTGGTATCGGAAGCTGCATTGCTTTTTGTTGCAGCACAAACAGGTTTTATAGACGGCCCGCGAATTATGGCAAATATGGCAATAGATCATTGGTTCCCTAAAAGATTTGCTTCCCTCAGCGATCGGCTGGTGACAATGAACGGAGTCCTTTTGATGGGGATAGGATCCATTATTCTGATGGTCATATCTAAAGGATCAGTTGCGTTACTGGTCGTCTTATACAGTATTAACGTGTTTATTACGTTTACCATTTCGCAGGCAGGGATGGTGAGGCATTGGTGGCTGGTCAGAGGAAAACAGGTTCCATGGAAAAGAAAACTGACAATAAATGGCATCGGCCTGATACTTACTTCCTTCATCCTCGTTTCAGTTATCGTTATAAAGTTCAGACAAGGAGGCTGGGTCACCTTAGTCATTACGGGCTTACTGATCTATTTAGCTCTTAACATAAAACGCCATTATTTCAGGACCGCGCTGAAGCTTCAGAAGGTCAGATTAAATGCATATAATGAAATTAAAAAGTTAATCGGACAGCGCCCCTGTGAAGACAGGAAACTAAAAAAGGTCAGTTTTAACAAGGAAGGCAAAACTGCAATTATATTGGTAAGTGGTTTCGGTGGAACAGGGTTATACACTTTTTTACGAATTCTCGAAAACTTTAAAGGTGTTTATAACAATATAGTTTTTATCAGGGTTGGCATTCTTAATTCCAAAATTTACAGGGGTACTGAGGAAATGGAGCAGTTTAAAAAACATGTAAAAGAAGATGGTGAAAAGTATGTTAACGTTGCCAATCAATTCGGCTTATACGGGAAAAGCATCTGGGCAATCGGGACCGACCCTGTAGACGAAATATATCGCATTGTAAAAAAAATACGGCCCAGATTATCGGGTGCAGCCTTCTTCGGCGGGCAACTTGTATTTTCAAAAACATTTTACCTATCGAAATTGCTGCATAACCATACAATTTTTTCGATTCAGAAGAGGTTTTTCAAATTCGGGATACCAATAGTCATTTTCCCGATAAAGGTCGATTAATTTTTGATACCAACTCCGGAGAATAATTAGCGTTCCTGAGTTTGATTGTATAGATGAAATTTCTTTTGATTTCTTTATAAACTTTTTACACATTTCCCGGTATTTCTTACAAAATCATTATAAATACTATTACAATTTTGTATTGCAACAAAACAAAATGGAAGGTAACGAAGTTGCCGAATTCACCTTACGACTAGGAACAACAACAAAGAGGCATTATGAAAATCAAGATTTATATCAAGGATTTCCTGTGGATGGCTACTGGGGCGTTGATGTTACTCCTGGTCATGGTAATAGTGATTCATTTCCAGACAGGAAAAAGACCAGTCGAGCAACTTGCATTCAGGGCAAAGCGGATGGATTTAGTGGCCAGGATGCGCTTAAATCTGGCATCAGCGTCGGAGGCTGAAAAGAGCGCCGTATTGGCCATTACTGATCAGGACTCGAAGACTTTCGCTGACCAGGCTCGTTTAGCTACTTTGGAGGTAGATCTGGATCAAAAGGAATTAGGGGAACAGCTTGCAACAGGGGGCACTCCGAACGAAAGAGACTTACTTGCCCAATTCTCCAGGGCTTTTACCATTTTACAACATATCGACAGCGACCTGTTTGTACTGGCAATCAAGAACACCAACATCAAAGCTTATGGTTTAGCATTCGGTCCAGCCGCAGACGACCTTCAAAAAATGGACTCAACTCTATCAAATCTCGTGGCAAAGAGTTCGGCTTTACCGGATGCCAGAAATGTTGAGTTACTTGCTTACAGGGCACAGATAGCAGCGTTACGCATATTGACTTTGCTGGCGCCACATATAGCAGAAGAAAGTGACAGGAAAATGGATGAGTTGGAGGAACAGATGATTAAGGAAGATAAGGAGGTTCGAAAGGATCTGGGTGATCTTTCTGCAATCCAGAAATTAGGCGGTAATCCCGATCTTGAAATTGCGTTTTTGAATTACACACGGTTTAGTGAAGTAAGGGGGAGAATACTCACTCTATCACGTGAGAATACAAATGTTAAATCCCTGACCATATCATTGGGACAGAAGCGCAAGGTTTTGTTTCTGTGCCAGGATGCTCTATCCTCTCTACAGCAGACTATTCTGGAAGAGCCCATCATTGGCGTGAACTACGGGTCCGTATCCAATCCTCGTTCGATGCAAGTTGAGAAAATCAAATAGGTAAATAATTTCACTTGAACAGATTAACGTTTGGGACCGCTCTATTTTCATCGGGTACGATCCTCATCTCCGGAGAAAAGGAATTGGCATAACACCCTCCCGACAACCGTAGCACGTGTTTGAGATGTGTTTATATTTGATTTTAGTTCTAATGATTTCTTTATAAAGTTTTTACACATTCCTGAACATTCCTGACAAAACCCTTATAAATTCTGTCGCATTTTTGTATCGTTCGAAAATTTGAAGCTAAGAATTCAGCTAAAAATATTAAGTTATGAAAAAAATTAACCAAATCGTTCTATCAATCTCGTTTATGTTAGTCTGTATGAGTAATTTTGTTACAGGGACTCCTTCAACACAAATTTGGATTACCTCCACCGATTTTCAGAAATTTAAATCTTTCCATCTGGGTCTTGACAATTATTTTAGGTTAGAGAACCAGGCTTATCATAGTCGGGGTGCTGGCATATTCGATTGTGGACTTACAGCAGGTGTTCTCCCTTTTAAGAAACTTCAAGCCGAAGTAGGTATTGATTATCTTAATATGGGCGATGGCATTTATGATACTAATCCTATTTATTTTAATGTTAAAATTGGCACTCCCGAAGGGGCGCTTTTTAAAGGTTCACCAGCTTTTGCCTTTGGAGGTTACAATTTTGGCACGAAAAGCAACCTTACCAATTACAATGTGGCTTATGCTTTGATTGCCGAAACAATACCAATTATAGGAAGAGTTTCGGCAGGTTATTATTATGGTAACGAAAAACTGCTTGTTGATGAGAATAATAAAAAATCGAACTACGGAATTTTACTGTCATTAGATCGTCAAATGACAGAAATATCGGACAAACTCTGGATGGCAGTTGACTATCAGGGGGGAAAGAATTATTTGGGAGCTTTAAATGTTGGCTTTTCCTGGTCGTTCTCGTCAAACGTATCTGTTATTTTCGCTTATGACATTTATAATAACAACAAAGCTTATTATAATAGCAAGGATGTCAATGTTAATTCTATTTCAATGCAACTAGATATCAATTTTTAATCTTAAACAAGAAGTTGGACTATAGAAAATTAATTTTACTGAAAGATATAAATGTTCTTTATAATTTTTTTTATACTTTCTCATGGTTTCTTTATAATTTCTTTATAACCTGAGGTTTAATTTTACATCATGATCAAAATAGAAACAAAATGAAAACCAAAATTGCAACATCGATTATGTCTCTTGTAGTTGTACCTGTCCACTCAGACGCTGCTGTCTCCAACGGTCCTGTAAGTTACATTGTTGGAGGTATTATAGCCCTCTTGATTATGGGTTATTTGATATACACTTTATTACGACCTGAAAAATTTTAAATCTGAAAAACATGAATGAAGCGATTCAACTGATCATTTTCATGGTATTACTTATAGTGCTTTCGCCTTTGTTAGGCAAGTATATGGCAAAAGTATTCATGGGTGAGAAACATATAATGAAGCCGGTTATCGGATGGCTCGAAAAATCAGTTTACCGTGTATCAGGTATCAAAAGCGAGGAAGAGATGAACTGGAAGACCTATCTGTATGCTGTTCTCATGTTCAACTTCTTTGGATTTGTGTTTTTGTTTATTTTACAGATGCTGCAGGCTTATCTGCCTCTGAATACTGAAAAATTGCCAAATGTTTCATGGCATCTTGCATTTAATACTGCAATGAGTTTCACAACAAATACCAACTGGCAATCGTACAGCGGTGAAAATACCCTGAGTTACTTTGTACAGATGCTGGGCCTGACAGTCCAGAATTTTGTCAGTGCCGCAACTGGTATTGCTGTGGTTCTGGCATTGATACGAGGTCTGACAAGAAAAACAACTGATGCCCTGGGCAATTTTTGGGCTGATATGACCAGAAGTGTGCTTTATGTATTATTGCCACTCTCTATTATTCTTACAATGGCTTTGGTTAGCCAGGGAGCCGTACAGACATTTTCGCATTCTGTAAAAGCGACTACCTTACAGGGAACTGAGCAGGTTATTCCATTAGGCCCGGCAGCGTCGCAAATTGCTATCAAGCAACTTGGCACAAACGGAGGTGGATTTTTTAATGCCAACAGCGCTCATCCGTTTGAAAATCCATCGCCTTTTTCCAACTTTTTGGAAATGTTTGCCCTTATAATCATTTCAGGCGGATTAGTATTTACTTATGGCCATTACGCGAAATCTAAACGCCATGCACGGGCGATATTTATTACCATGTTTATCCTCTTTGCAGCGGGTATTGCCATATCTCTCTGGTCAGAGTACGGTCATAACAATGTGTTGAATGTTTCGGGCGCCATGGAAGGAAAGGAAACCCGCTTCGGGGTGATGAACAGCATCCTGTGGTCAGTTACTACAACCGTCACATCGAATGGTTCTGTGAATTCTATGCATGACAGTTTATCTCCCTTGTCAGGGATGGTTTCAATGTTCAATATGATGCTGGGAGAAATCATTTTTGGAGGGGTAGGTTCCGGATTATATGGGATAATCATCTTTATCATTCTTACCGTTTTTATTGCCGGTCTTATGGTTGGCCGTACTCCAGAGTACCTGGGCAAAAAAATTGAAGCTTATGAGATGAAGATGACTATTCTGGCAGTTTTAGCTCCGGCTATAGTCATCAAAATATTTTCGGCTATTGCATGTTCTGTACCTGCCGGGCTTTCAAGTCTGAATAATACAGGACCGCACGGACTTTCAGAAATACTATATGCGTTCAGTTCCGCTGCCGGAAATAATGGCAGCGCTTTTGCGGGACTCAATGCAAACACTGTTTTTTATAACCTGATGATCGGATTTGGCATGTTGATTGGTCGATTTGGAATAATAGTTCCGGTAATGGCAATTGCAGGGAGTATGGCGAAGAAAAAGATAACTCCGGTTTCATCAGGTACTTTCAGAACCGACAACTGGTTGTTTGTTATGTTGTTGATAAGCGTTATTCTTATTGTTGGAGGCCTGACCTTTTTCCCTCCCCTGGCACTAGGCCCCATTGTTGAACATTTCTTAATGAATTTAGGTGTTGGATTTTAGTTTCTAAGATATAATAGTATGGAAAAACGAAATATTCGCCTGTTTACCAGGGACATTGCAATACAGGCATTAAAAGATTCATTTGTTAAACTGAATCCTGCTCTTTTGGTGAAAAACCCGGTTATCTTCATCGTTGGCATTGGAGCACTCATGACTACAGTAGTTGTATTCGCTGATATTTTCAACAGTCATTTTTCGAGTTTTAACTTTCAAATCACACTCTGGCTCTGGTTTACAGTTTTGTTTGCCAATTTTGCCGAAGCAGTTGCTGAAGGCCGGGGTAAAGCGCAGGCAGATAGTTTACGTAAAAGCCGTACACAGACAAAAGCCCGGAAACTTATTCATAATAAAGAAGAAATTGTTCTTGCCAATGATTTGAGAAAAGGAGATATTGTAATATGTGATGCCGGAGACGTTATTCCTGCTGATGGTGATGTAATCGATGGTATTGCCAGTGTAGACGAATCAGCTATTACCGGGGAATCAGCGCCCGTCATCCGTGAAAGCGGTGGTGACCGTTGTGCGGTGACCGGGGGAACAAAAGTAATCAGTGACAGGATTAAGATTAAAGTAACGTCTGAGCCGGGGTTTACATTTTTAGACCGCATGATTGCTTTAGTTGAAGGCGCAAAACGTCAGAAAACACCGAACGAAATTGCTTTGATCATCCTCTTATCAGGTCTTACCATTATATTCCTGTTAGTAGTCGTTTCTTTGCCTGCATATTTTGGTTATAGTTTGAAAGCTTCAGGAATACCCGCAAGTCACAACCTGACTTTGCCTGTTCTGATTTCACTTCTTGTCTGCCTTATTCCTACAACGATTGGGGGGTTACTGAGCGCCATTGGCATAAGCGGAATGGACAGACTTTTGCGTAAGAATGTCATAGCAACCAGTGGCAAAGCCATCGAAGCAGCTGGCGACACCGATGTATTGCTACTGGATAAAACGGGTACTATCACTTTGGGGAATCGTATGGCTACCGAGTTTATTCCAGCCGAAGGCTTTACGAAAGAGCAACTGGCTGATGCCGCACAATTAGCATCACTTGCTGATGAAACGCCTGAAGGCCGCTCTGTTGTCGTATTAGCCAAAGAACAATTTAACATAAGGGCCAGAGAAATGCAGACTCTTGATACTGTATTTATCCCCTTTACCGCACAGACCAGTATGAGTGGAATCGATTTAAAGAATCCAGATGGTCAATTACGCAGGATAAGAAAAGGCTCTGCTGCGGCAATCAGAAAATTCATTGAAAATAATAATGGATTTTTTCCTGAAAATGTAGGAGAGATTGTATCCGATCTCTCGCGTCAGGGAGCTACTCCACTGGTTGTCGCAGAAAATAACCAGATACTTGGTGTCATCCACCTTAAAGATATAGTAAAGGGAGGTATTAAACAACGTTTTGCACAGCTTCGGATGATGGGTATCCGGACAATTATGGTCACAGGAGACAACCCTCAGACAGCAGCTGCTATTGCTGCTGAAGCAGGTGTGGATGATTTTCTTGCTGAAGCCAAACCTGAAGACAAACTTCAACGGATCAGGGAAGAACAATCCAACGGTCATCTTGTTGGAATGATAGGTGATGGTACCAATGACGCACCTGCCCTGGCCCAGGCAGATGTAGGCCTAGCAATGAATACAGGTACGCAGGCTGCCCGCGAAGCCGGGAATATGGTTGACCTGGACAGTAACCCGACGAAACTTATTGAGGTAGTTGAGACAGGAAAACAGTTGCTGATGACCCGTGGAGCTTTGACTACATTCAGCATCGCCAACGATGTAGCCAAATATTTCGCCATAATTCCTGCTATTGCAATATTACTTTATGTTACACCTTCCGGAATAGCTCCTTTAAATGCCCTCAATATAATGAAACTAACATCACCGGAAAGTGCCATTTTGAGTGCTGTTATATTTAATGCATTAATTATTGTGGCCCTTATTCCGCTTGCCCTGAAAGGTGTGAGATACCGGCCTATTTCAGCCAATCGGGTACTGGCATTGAACATAGTTGTCTACGGGCTTGGAGGAATATTGGTTCCATTTATTGGAATCAAGCTGATAGATATGCTGTTAGTGTCAATACACTTGATTTGAATCTCCGGATAATTATTAATTTTATATAGATTATTATGAAAACACAAACAATTATAGCTTTAAAATTCTTACTTGTAATGACCATTCTGACCGGGATTGTTTATCCACTGTTTATGACAGGTATTGTACAGTTAACTTTTCCGTCGAAAGCTAATGGGAGTCTGATTAAAAAAGATGGTAAAATTATAGGCTCTGAGCTGATAGGCCAGAAGTTCGACAGCAGTATCTATTTCTGGTCGAGACCATCGGCTATTGGTTATAACCCGATTCCATCCGGAGCGTCCAACTACGGACCAACAAGTGATACTTTAAAGAAACAGGTTACGGCAAGGCGAGTTTTGTTTGCAAAAATGAATTCAATTTCTGACCCATTGGCCGTTCCTAAAGAAATGCTTTTTGCATCAGCAAGCGGCCTCGACCCGCATATTTCCCAAAAAGCGGCTTTATTGCAAGTGGACCGGGTTGCTAAAGCCCGAAACCTCAATGCTATTCAAAAGCAAAAACTGGTTCAAAGTGTAAAAAATCTTACTGAAATGCCTCAGTTTTTAGTTCTTGGCGAAGAAAGAGTTAATGTATTGATTTTAAACCTTGAACTATATAAAATTGACCAGAACATTACATATAACAAGTAAAATCGATATTATATGAAAACTTCAATCCGCAGTACAAGATTTACAATGGGTATGGTGCTTTTCCTGGTTATCATTTTGTTGTTATCAATCTCCTCTGCTTTTTACCTTAACAAGCTGTCGGGAAAAACAAGTGCAATCCTTAAGGAAAACCATTACTCAGTTGTTTATGCCCGGGATATGTCAGGAGACCTGACAAATATTAATCAGGGAATTATTAATCCCTTTATAATGAACAAAAATCCTGACACTTTATTTATTAACCAGGAGTTTAGGTTATTTAACAAATCACTTGAATCAGAAAAAAATAATATTACAGAGGTTGGCGAAGGTCAGCTTGTATCAGCTATTGGAACCAGTTATAGCGATTACCACGATTCGTTCGTAAAATATATAAAATCGCCAAATCCGGCTGTTGAGGTTCTTTACCTGCAAAAGAAATTTGAAAGTCTATACCAGCAATTAATGCTTTTGTCTCAAATAAACGGGAAAGCTATTGAAGAAAAAACTGAGGACGCTAAAGTTTCGGCAAAAAATGCTACTCTTCAAATGACATTTATCGGAACCATATGTTTTTTGATTGCTTATGGTTTTACCTTTATCTTTTCATCATATTTCAATGAACGATTTTATAAATTATATAATGGAGTAAAGGGAATAGTTTCGAGTAATTACAGCCAGAAGATTTATCTTGACGGGAATGACGAACTCTACGAAATTTCACAGGCTTTTAATGAAATGGCAGAGAAATTAAATGAAAACAAGCAGAAAATGTCTGTAACTTTACATGAAGATACAGGGAAAGTATATAACCTCAACGATATCCAGGAGTTGAAGAACTTTCTGCTGCGGATAAAAAGTGCAGAAGAACAGGCCATAGAGTTAATTTCCAGATTTGAAAAGAAGCAGTAATTAATGGACATACCTGACAACCGTCCGAATCCTGATGAACTTTTAGCTTCTATAAAATTAGAAGAAGAAAAAAGCAAACGGGGCAAACTGAAGATATTCTTTGGTATGTGTGCAGGCGTGGGCAAGACTTATACCATGCTTCAAACAGCATATGCCGAGAAGTCAAAAGGGGCTGATATTATTATTGGTTATGTTGAAACACACAACCGGAAAGAGACTGCCGATCTGACGGAGGGCTTCGAGGTGATTCCGCGTAAATCCTATCAATATAAATCTACTACAGTTTACGAGATGGATCTGGATGCAATAATCGCCCGGAAGCCGCAGATTGTTCTGGTTGACGAACTTGCTCATACAAATGCCCCCGGCAGCAGGCATGCAAAAAGGTTTCAGGATATTCTGGAAATACTTGATAACGGCATTAATGTTTTTACTACCGTTAATGTGCAACATCTCGAAAGCCGTTCAGATACCGTGGCACAGATAACAGGTATAATTGTCCGCGAAACATTGCCGGATGAAATCTTTGAAAACGCCGATGAAATTGAAGTTATCGACCTTACTCCCGAAGAACTGCTGCAAAGGTTTTCAGAAGGCAAAGTATATGCACCTGAACGATCAAAGGAAGCAATCGAGCGTTTTTTCCGCAAAGGAAATATAACAGCTTTAAGGGAAATGGCATTGCGGATAGTTGCCGACCGTGTGGACAAACAACTTCATGAGTACATGCAACTCAAGCACATCAAAGGTCCATGGAAATCGGGATTGCACCTGTTGGTTGCAGTAAGCTACACTCAGCAATCTGCTAAATTACTCCGGTGGGCCAAAAACCTCTCTTACACAATGGGTGCGGATCTGCAAGCGATTTATGTAGAATCATCACACAAACTTGATACAAAAGAAAACGAACAACTGAATAAAAATATAAATCTCGCCCGGCAATTAGGCATAAAGTTCCGGATTGTTACGAACTCTGATATGGTTAAGGCAATTGTGGGTTTTGCGCAGAAAGAGAATATTACACATATAATAATAGGCAAACCACGTGTTCGTAACCTCCTGACTCTCCTGAGGCTCGGCAACTTTGTCAACAGACTCATTCGTTACAGTGGCAATATAGATGTTTACATATTAGGTTCAGATATACAGTCGAAAGACCCATTCAGAGAGAAAGTCTCACTGCCATCCTTTACTTCAGATATAAGTCAATACTTAATTGCCTCATTAATAGTTGCACTTAGTGCGATCATCTGTTTTTTTATTAAAGGATTAATCGGTTATCAGGTCGTTTCATTTGCATTATTGTTCATTGTTTCAACACTGGCATTCTTCTTTGGTACCGGACCTATTCTGTTATCGGCCACCTTGAGCGCCCTGGTGTGGGATTTCTTTTTTATTCCGCCACCCTATACTCTTCATGTAGATAAACCTGAGGATATGCTTATGCTCATAATGTTTTTCATTATAGCTTTGTTGAGCGGGGTGCTTACTTCAAGAATCAGGAGGCAGGAGATGAAGACCAGGATACGTGAGGAACGTACCAATGCGCTATATCAGCTTACCAGAGATCTGTCTACTGCTACTGGTATCGAGGAGGTTATTACCATTGCAAAAAACAGTATAAAAAAATATTTTAATCTTAATTGCCGGATTTTGCTTAAAAATGATGAGGATAAACTTGAGTACGCCAGTCATGAAAGGACAAATTTTACAATTTCTAAAAACGACATGAGTGTTGCTATATGGACGTTTCAACACTATACTAAGGCAGGAAAGCACACCGATACTTTGCCGTCAGCCAATTATACATTTTATCCTTTGAAAGGAAATCAAATGAACCTGGGAGTTATTGCGATTCAGCAGGAAATTGTATTTACACAGGGCGAGGAACAATTCTGGGAGACATTTATTTCCCAGATATCAGGTAAATTCGAACGTGAATACCTCCGGAATATGGCTAAACAGGCCTTTGTGTTAAACGAATCCGACAAGCTTTACAAAACTCTTTTTAACTCCATATCGCACGAGTTGAGGATACCTGTTGCAACAATTATGGGGGCTTCAGACTCTTTGCTTACAACACAACATCCGGAGGAAATTAGTAAAGAACTGTCTAATGAAATTTTCAAGGCTTCCAAAAGACTGAACCGTCTTATTGAAAATCTCCTGAATATGTCACGACTTGAGAGCGGAAGGATATCACCACGGCTTGATTGGTGCGACATTCATGATCTTATAAACAAAGTCTCTGAAAGTTTGCAGGATGAACTCAGACCATTCAGCCTGGATGTCGTTATTCCTGATGACATGCCTTTTGTAAAGATCGACTTCGGATTAATGGAACAGGTACTCTACAACCTGATTTACAACGCCACACAGTATGCTTCGTCTTCCTCAAGTCTCAGGATTAAGGCATTTTACGACAACGGAATAATGACTTTACAGGTAATGGACAGAGGCCCGGGATTTCCTTCAAAGGAAATTTCTCTTATATTTAATAAATTTTACAGGGTTGAAGGATCAAAAGCCGGCGGCACTGGATTGGGTCTTTCAATTGCAAAAGGCTTTACAGAAGCTCATAAGGGAACAATAACAGTCGAAAACAGACAGAATGGCGGCGCAAAATTTACTATTAAAATTCCAACAGAAATACCACCGGTGGAATTAAAGGGATAAACAGGCAGCAAATGAATTTAACCGAAACAATACTGGTTATTGACGATGAAGTGCAGATACGCCGTCTACTTGAAATAACTCTCTCATCAAACGGATTTAAGATTTCTGAGGCCGGAACTGGAAAAGACGGACTTATTGCTGCCGCTACACATCACCCTGCGCTTATTATCCTTGACCTTGGATTACCGGATACTGACGGTATTGAGATTCTTAAGAAAATAAGAGAATGGTATCAGAAACCGATAATTGTCCTTTCAGTGAGGAATTCCGAGGACGATATTATCAATGCTCTCGATAATGGAGCCAATGATTACCTTACCAAGCCTTTCAGGACAGGAGAACTTCTTGCACGAATAAGAGTTGCATTAAGGCAGGGACAGGAAAGTGAAGATAATCCAAATCTCACGTTCGGTACACTCATTGTCGATCTGCCAAATCATATTGCCCGTAAAAACGGCGAAATCCTAAAATTGACTTCTACTGAATTTTCTTTGCTTGCACTCCTGGCAAAAAATTCCGGAAGGGTGTTGACTCACCAGGCCATTTTAAAAGAAATCTGGGGATTCGGATATGTTGGCCAGACACAATATTTAAGAGTTTTTGTAGCCCAGCTCAGGAAGAAAATAGAAGATGACCCGGCGAAGCCAAGGTTGCTTATTACCGAATCAGGAATAGGATACCGTTTTCATGAATGATTATTCTGAAGGGTAATTTTTAGGCTATTACGGTATTAGAATATTGTCGCTGTTTTTATTGACCGGCAATTAAGAGTCCAGGCCTGTAGGACTATCAGAGCAAGATCTTATTGCCGGTACTTTTCTTAACAGGCCGTTTTGTTTTTGATTTATGGATCTTCCGTGCGGCTCTTGTTTTCGGAGGTTTGCGTCCGGCTTTGGCGCTTCTCCCGGAGTGTTGCATTATTTTCGCAGTTTGACTCGATTTTTGGTTTTTATCCATTGAAAAGCCACTAATAGAGAATACCAGAAAAATGGCCATCATAAAAGCAAAAGTCTTTTTCATCAGGTAAGTTTTTGAATTTTTGTCTGCCCCATATCACAAATATAAAGAATGGTTTTAAAAAGAGAGTAAAATCAAGACAAAAGACAAAAGTCACAAGACAAAAGTTAAACAAGGAGAAAGGAAAAAGGAGATTGAGGAGTGAAACGACGAAATTCCGCAAAGCGGAAAAAGAGAAAGGGGGGGGATGCTCTTCAGATATTAAAAAGTCGTAAATTTGATATTAGACAAATACTCAGTTTATTTGGGTATTGTCAGAGAGCTTTTGGTACACAAATAAACGAGTCGGTTTATTGCCACCTCCGGCAATTGTTTAACATTTAATAGTTAAATATTAAATAATGGTCACTCAAAATTTTAAAGAAATAGCAGAGCAATTTGGAACGCCTCTTTATATCTATGAAACTGATAGGATAAAAGAGAATCTATCTGTTATCTTAAAATTCCTGACTTATCCAAAACATAAGGTTTATTTCGCAACTATGTGCAATAATCAACCCGAAATTTTGAAAATAATCAAAGGCTTGGGTTTGGGGATCCAGGTAAATTCAGACCACGAATTAAATTTAGCGAAAGAAGCAGGGTTCAATTCATCAGATATTTCCTTCACCTCTACGGGAATAAGCAAGGAACTGATAAAAATACTTATAGAAGAAAACATTGAAACAAACCTGGATTCGGCGGAAGAGGTGGGAAAGTTTTGTGCTGCAATAAAAAATAAAACTTTCGGCATAAGAGTAAGGATTCCTAAAAGGATCAAAGTAAATCCGGATAAAGCCACTAATATTTTTTCAGATTCTCATACAGGAATAGAAGAAAAAGATTTTGACAAAATAAAAGAAATCGCACGAAAATCTGACAATAAAATTACTGGAGTTCATGGTTATTTTGCTTCAAATGTCCATGACACAAAACCCTTTATTGAGTTCGGTAACTTTCTGACTGATGCCGCCTTGGAATTCACTGACCTGGAATATATCAATTTCGGAAGCGGTTTCGGGGTGAGATATTCAAAAAAAGACAAGGATTTCGATTTTGAAAAGGTTTTGCAATATTATTCCTCTTTGCTGAGGAAGCTTTCTAAAAGTTTCAAAAGAGAAATAATTCTAAAAATAGAACCCGGCAGGTCCATAATGGCCGATGCAGGGACTTTATTAGTCAAAATTACGAACATCAAGAACCTGAATTCCAGAAAATCGGAAATTTCAGTTAACGCAGGCTTTGCAGAACTGGCCAGGCCCAGAATCTATAATTCTTATCATGAGATTGAAAATTCAGAAAAAACAGGAAAGCCGGAAAGAGTTTATGATATAAGGGGGAACACTGTTCTGCAAAACGATTTCCTGGGGTACGACCGAACACTGGAAGAAGTAAGAGAGGGCGATTATCTGGTGATTAAAAAGGTAGGTGCTTATGGGATTGTGATGGCTTCCGGATTTCCCGGTAAAAAATTGCCCGGACAGGTATTAATAAATAAAGATAAGATCGGGATGGAATAAAGTTTTACGGGATTCATCAGCAACGGTTAATGAAAGGAAAAATTTCGTGACTCACATTAAATTTAAAAGATGAACTGAACATTATTAAAGTTAGATTGTTAATATGTCTGGAACTTAAATTACTAATTAAAAATGTTTCAATTATGAAAAAGTTATTTATTACATGTTTAACCTTAGCTGCATTTATGATTCCTTCGATTGCACAGGTTGATCATGATTATAATGTTGAGGACCGTGAACCTGCTGTAAGCACCAAAATTTCTAAAGACCAGGTTCCTGCTGAAATCGTTAAGGCAGTAAACGTTCAGTTTGATAAGAATAATCCTGTTACATGGTCCAAATTCCCGTATGCATTAAAGGAATACGGATGGGTTTATGATGTGGCATCTCAAAATCTTCAGCTTGATCGCTATGAAGTTACAATGAAGACCCCCAAAGGTGACGACTTGTGGGCAGTGTACACTAATAAGGGAGAGCTTGTAGAAACAAGAGAGATGTCCAAAAATACGGTTATCCCTCAATCTGTCATGGACGAATTTAATAAAAGTCAGTACAAAGACTGGAATATTGTCGGGAACAGGGAGGTTATCAGATTCTATCATGATCATGAGATGAATAAGAATAATGTAGAACAGCATTTCCGCATTACAGTTGAAAAAGGCAGCACTAAAAGAAGCATATCCTTTAACTGGCAGGGATCCAATTAATATAAACGACAAGAAATAGCAAATCAGTTAGCTATGAAACAATGAGCTAACTGATTTTTTTTTAATATTCCCGCCTATCTCCATATTGCATTAGCTTCTCTCCACACAAAAGATGTTAAAGCTACTCCGCTTAAAAGCCTTAAAAACTTAAGTACATTTAAAGACGACTAAAATGCAATCCGAAAAATTGATAAAACTCTTTGTACAGAAGCTAAAGATCAAAACAGGAATTTCATTTTTTCTTTTATTTATACCCGGACTTATTTTCAGCCAGTCTCAGAGAGGCAAGGTTTTATCGAGCAAGACTAATTCGGGGATTGGCTATGTAAATGTCGGGATTATTGGCAGGAATATTGGCACTGTTGCAAACGAGGCCGGAGACTTCACATTAATACTGGATAATATTTATAACAATGATTCATTAAGGTTTTCAATGATCGGATATGAATCGGAAACATTGCCTGTGAGTCAGTTCAAAATGGATTCAGTAAAAAACGTGTACCTGAAACCGATAATTTACAACTTACAGGAAGTAAAAGTTATTTACCACAAACCAAAAGAAATAAAATTAGGTAATAAAGTCGTCTCCAATGATCTCAGATCCGGTTTTGCATATAACGACTTAGGTTCCGAACTCGGTATAAAACTGCGTTTAAAAGGGCTGGTGAAATTAGAAGACATAAATCTTAACGTGGCTATTTGTACTTATGATTCAGTCACTTACAGATTAAATATTTATCAGTCGGATAACCAGGCCGATTATAAAAATATTTTAACTGTTCCCATTTACATTTCTTTTTCAAAAGATAAAATCAATAATGTCATAACTTTTGATTTGCGGAAGTACTCTTTAATAATAGAGGGGAATGTGATAATAGCCTTAGAATTGTATAAGGACCTGGGTGAGGGCAGGTTATTATTTCATACAGAATTTTTTACAGGTTTGACTTATCATAGAAAAGCAATCGAGGGAAAATGGACTGAAGCTCCCGGAGTAATCGGGATGTATTTGCATGGTCAGTTAATAAAATAGTTTCTACCCCGACTCTCCCTGTCGCCTTGCCCAGAGATTAGTTTTTGAACTAAAAATGTTCAATAAGGAAGTCTGTATAATTGACAGGAGGGAAGATATCTGATTCTACGGAATCAACAAAACCAAACCCCGGTCCTGCCTTACACCATTCTACAAAAGAATTCAGCTGCTCCCTGTATCCTTCAGCTTCTATATATACACTACCATTAGGCAGGTTTTTTACGTAACCTGTTATCCCCCGGTTCCGGGCCTCATTAGCAGCACTCCATCTGAATCCCACTCCCTGAACCCGACCCGTAACATGGATCTTATATAGAAGCTTATTTCCCATTATTGCGTGATTTCGATAATCTGATTAAGCGCTTCGTCAATACTACCCTGAATGGATTATCCACAAAAATACTATTAATGAAGAGGATGTAAAAGAAATCGTCATCAGAAAAATACCCGCTTTGCAATAGTATCAGAGATGCAACGATGCTAACTTTTTGAAGTCTTTAGAAAGTATTTTGTAACCTTTGCACTACGGGTGAGTTATCAGAGTTGTTATTAATTATAAGATTTTCCTCTAACAGAAATAACCTAAATGAGGCCTTTTCTATTGAAAAAATTCGTTCTCAGCCAGATATTGATGTTATTGCTGACTAGCAGCTATGCTTACTCACCCGACTCGACTGCAGTCAAGAGAACTTATCAGACTGCATTTGCAAAAACTATTCCCGTAATCCGTTCTCCATATTCAATAATTTTTACCTGAATACGAATTACTGGGTATACTGGAATTTCTCGGGCAAACTCCTGTCGACGAATACCAATACCAACTTCAGTTCCCAGTTCAAAAACAAGTGGAGCATAAACGGGCAATTCAACAGGCAAAGCGAGAATATTTCCACTTCAGATTTGCGGGGCGGACCTTCATTCATCGATCCGGGAAATCAGAGCATCAGCCTGAATGTCAGTACAGACCAAACTAAAAAACTAAGGTTCTATGCAGGTAATTATCAGGGATCAGGCGATGCAAAAAGCTTCAGAGGCGGGAATGTTACTTTGTTTCGGCTTTTTTACCCCACCAATCCGGATGAGTAAGGATCTCGATCCTGTCTCCCGGCTTGCTTGATCTCAGTTGTTCAAGGATTCCATCGAAACCTTTTGGGTCTTTCCATGCGCCACCAGCCTCAGAAAGGTATTTATTATATTTAATATGATACGCTTCATACTTGTATCCGTATTGTTTAAGACTGTATTGTCCAATACGATATATATGTCCATTATGTGATAAGGTGTCCGAAATGGCAAAATCGGAGAATATCATAAAATTTGCGATACCCAAACTCTTTGTTAGCTCGGAACCATGCGAAGCTGTTCCATAGATCGGTATACCCAGATATTGAAAATAATCCAGCTCCTCACGGTTAACGGTAAGAGGGTCGCAATTATACTGGATCATCATGGTTATAAGATCATTGTGAATGCCTATCTCCACACCTTTTTTATAAAGCTCGAGGTAGAGAGCGCCCATCTCAGGATTCCTTTCAATGCAGGAATTAACGATAGTTCCGTAATACTCAGCAGTCGGCAGCACATAATAAGTAGCCCTGATTCCGAATTTCTTTTCCATGTCTGCCATTTCCAGGGCTTTAAAAGGATGGACATCAATGTCATGTCTCATACCTACTACAACAGCGGAGCTGTCAAATCTGTTCCTCATTTCATTGATCGGTAGAACAATGAATTTTTTATCGGAAAGCACCGTCAGCAATTTTGCATATTGATCCCATGTAAAGTTAGCCCTGCTGTCATTTTCCTTGCGTATTTTTTCTTCAAGGCGAGCCCAGGGAGGCGTGTTGTCCTTCTGCAGATCAATGACAAAGGATGATATCGAGATAAATATGCTGAGAATCAGGAATGACATAGTAATTCAGTAATAAAATTAATAACAGAAGATTTTCAAACCAATAACCCCTCAGAAATATCCAATAAACCACTTATCTGTCGGGCAAATATAAAGATAATCTTCAAAGATCAAACTTATTGACCAATTCTAGCAGGTCATAGGGCTAGCCGGAATCACCTGATATACATAACCAGGCTGAAATCGTCTATCTCCGGTTTCTGGTAGTTAATATAATCCGGACAACAAGGAACGGGGTCACTGGCCTTTCCAGTCATATTACCATATTAAAGCTAATCCGACCTGATTCCCATTCTGAAAAAGCATGACCTCTGATTTGCTTTTTGATTTTAATTGCTCCGGGTAAAGCAGGTTCTGATGTGTTTTATTGTAATGAGATACAACCTGCTTCCCGCATGCATATCCTAATAAAGCTCCCACGAATACATCGGAAGCCCAATGCTTATGTTCAGTTAATCTTGATATGCCAACCAACGATGCCACTGAATAGCTTATAATCGGGATAGCTTTTATATCCTTGTACTGCGTTGCAAAAACCGTTGCGATTGAAAAAGCGGTTGCTGAATGACCTGAAGGGAAAGAATCAAAAGAAGAACCGGGTCTTTTAATGGCTAAATCCTGATCATACTGTGCAAAGGGGCCATACCATTTACCCCCTTCAGTTTTACTGTAGATGTAATCTGCTTCAGGTCTCTCTCTCCCGGTAAACATTTTTATTATACGGACCCATACACCTGAAGTAAAAAATGCCTGTGTTGCCAGCAGACTGGTTTGAACTCCCTTTTCATTTTTGAATGCTGCACTTAACAGCCCGAATGCAGCAACTGAATAAATACTATAATTTCCGCCAATTTGAGTTATGACCGGTGAAGATTTAGCCACCCAGTTATGTTTTTGTTTTTGAATGTGCGCCCAATCATCAACCTCATTATCAACGTGAATAAGTGCAGCTGTGATGCATACAGATGCCCCTGTAATTATCCATTGTTTAGTTTTAAAATGCAAAGGTGCAGTAGCCTGTTCTCCAAAGTTATGAAGCAATGAGGGGAAATATCCCTTTGGAGATCTGAAAGAAAAAATGCTGTCTGTTTTGTAAAAATTGACTGATGGCTTCCGTGTTGCAATCTCCTTTTGATCATTATTTGAAAAACCTGCAGGTCGGGCAATTAAAGAATCTGAATCAGGATTTTGAGAGATAATCGCACTGTTGGGGAAAAGTAATATTAATCCGATTATAATTTGATCTCTGCAAAAACAGGGAAAAAGCAAGCCGACCGTTTTTATTAGGACTTTTAATTTGTCCATCTTTTTTTAGATATCTGACTAGCCATTAATAAAACTTTTCCAAGATAATTGATAAAAGCTGGAGATAATTTATAGTAACGGTCAAAATTATACGGTATTGTACTAAAAGTTTTATTAAAAATATGACCTGATGTTATAATAATTATTATTAATGTCGTATGTTTGCGACATTAGATATTAAAACATGAATAAAGCAGAAAAATTCGACGAATCATTACAGGAGCTTGCCAGCTTTGCGAAAGTCTTGTCTCATCCGGCTCGCCTGGCAATTCTGAAATATCTTGCTGAAGCAAAAACATGCATCTCGGGTGATATTTCCGACTTCCTGCCACTTGGAAGAACGACCGTTTCGCAGCATCTTAAAGAACTCAGGGATGCGGGTTTAATACAGGGAGAGATTGATGGTCTTAAGATTAACTATTGCGTAAATTCTTCTGGCATAGATTGTATGCTTAAATTGTTTGACGGTTTCTTTAAACCTATACAAAAGGCTAAGATAACTTGCAGAATAAAGTAAGATGAAAATATTAATCCTATGCACCGGTAACAGCTGCCGCAGCCAGATGGCGCAGGGCTTTTTACAATCATTAGATAAAAACATAGAAGTCCATTCTGCCGGAACAGAACCTGCAGATCAGATAAATCAAACTGCAGTCAAAGTGATGCATGAGACCGGCATAGATATTGGCCAGAATAAACCCCAATCAGTGGATAAATATCTGAATGATGAGTGGGATTATGTTATTACAGTGTGTGACAATGCTAACGAGACTTGTCCGGTTTTTATCGGAAAAGTAAAGAACAGGTTACATATGGGTTTTGAAGATCCTTCGAAATTTAAGGGGACAGACATGCAGATTATGAGTGATTTCAGGAGAATCAGGGACGAAATAAGAATTGCATTTTATAAGTTTTATAATGATTTATTAGCTTGAAATGAAAGAATCGTATTTAATTGGGAATATGACTATCTCAGATGCTATAATTCCGGTCGTCTTCACAACACTGAATTTTAAAGATTTTCTGGGTGCCGTAATGGTGCGCTGGGGAATCAACCGTGATAAGTACAGGGTCACTCCCGGATTATATGCGGCAGGCAAGCCAGGTCAGGAATCCGATGTGTTTGTTACAGCAAATTACAAGCTTTCCTTCGATGCTCTCCGTAAAAATCTTGCCGGAGTGAATGGATGGATACTGGTGCTGGATACTAAAGGAGTAAATGTCTGGTGTGCTGCGGGCAAGGGTACATTCGGCACAAAAGAGCTTGTCAGCAGGATAAGGCTTGTATCTCTTGATAAAATAGTGAATCACAAACGCCTTATACTGCCACAGCTGGGGGCTACAGGAGTAGCTGCCCATAAGGTCAGGGAGGAGACCGGCTTTAATGTTCAGTATGGCCCGGTGCGAGCATCCGATATTAAGAAATTTATAAGTGACGGCTACAGGGCTGACAAGGAAATGAGGAGAGTCACTTTCGGATTTAAAGACCGGATAAAGCTCATCCCAAATGACTTTATGTACGGAAAATTTTACCTGCTGGGAGCAATGGCAGCTCCATTCTTAATCTCAGGACTGAGTGGTAACGGTGTTTCATACAGAGATTTTTCAGGTGTTGGCGGACCTGCTATCCTAAGAGTATTTCTTGCGTACATTTCAGGAATTGTCATTACACCAATGTTTCTTCCCTATATTCCGGGCCGGCATTTTTCTTTAAAGGGTTTCTTTGCCGGAGCGCTGCTATTTATTATTCTCTTTTTATTAAATTTTGCAGGCAATAATTCCATTGAAATATTATCCTGGTTTTTCCTGATTACGGCGATTTCCTCCTTCATGGCAATGAATTTTACCGGTTCAACAACCTATACCTCATTGTCAGGAGTCAAAAAAGAGATGAAGATATCTGTGCCAATTCAGATAGGCTTCGCCATCATTGGCATTATTTTACAGGTTATTGGAAAATTTATTTAATAATATATATGAAAGACTTAGTTTATCTCCCTGATGTTGTCACACTTAGTTTGTGTGAAGATACCTGTAACGGATGCGGAATGTGCATAAAGGTGTGTCCTCATGATGTTTTTGAGCTCTCCGGCAAGAAGGCACATATCTTAAGAAAAGATTATTGCATGGAATGCGGGGCATGTGCATTGAATTGCCCTGTAAAAGCAATATCGGTCAAGTCAGGTGTAGGTTGTGCTGCAGGAATTATAAACGGGATACTCAGGAACTCGGAACCGACATGCGGATGTTCAGACTCAAAATCAAACTGCTGCTGAGATATAATTTTTAAACTACCAGAATATGAAGACCAGATTAAAATTTTTCGACAGGTTTCTGACCCTCTGGATATTTCTTGCAATGTTTATCGGTGTCGGAGCAGGATATTTCTTCCCGGGAATAGCCGGATTCTGGAATAAGTTTCAAAGCGGGACGACCAATATTCCGATAGCAATTGGCTTGATAGTGATGATGTATCCTCCTCTTGCCAAAGTAAAATATGAAGAACTTGGTGATGTTTTCCGTGACAGGAAAATACTTACACTGTCATTAGTCCAGAACTGGATTGTCGGGCCAGTACTTATGTTTGCACTGGCAGTCATTTTTCTCCATAACTATCCGGAATATATGGCCGGATTGATCATGATAGGTCTCGCCAGATGCATTGCCATGGTTATTGTCTGGAATGAGCTTGCCAAAGGAGATACTCAGTATGCTGCAGGTCTGGTTGCTTTCAACTCGGTTTTTCAGGTACTCTTTTTTTCTGTTTATGCATATTTCTTTATAACTCTTGTCCCTTCATGGATCGGGTTAAAGTCATTTGCCGTTCACATCACGATCGGCCAGATTGCAAAGAGCGTTTTCATATACCTGGGAATACCGTTTATAGCAGGTATGCTGACCCGCTTTATACTCCTGAAATTAAAAACCAAAGAATGGTATGAAAAGAAGTTCATACCCAGGATAAGTCCTTTGACGTTGATAGCCCTTTTGTTTACTATATTCGTAATGTTCTCACTGAAAGGAGAATATATTGTCAGGATCCCGCTTGATGTCGTCCGGATTGCAGTCCCGCTCATAATCTATTTTGTCGTGATGTTCATGGTTTCCTTTTTTATGGGGAAAAGGATAGGGGCAGGCTATGCAAAAACAGCAACAATCTCATTCACGGCGGCGAGCAATAATTTTGAGCTTGCTATAGCAGTGGCAGTGGCTGTTTTCGGTATCAACTCCGGGGAAGCATTCGCTGCTGTAATAGGTCCGCTGGTTGAAGTGCCGGTTCTTATACTTCTGGTAAATGTAGCATTGAAGTTTCAGAAAAAATATTTTAGTAATTGATCCGGATTCCCCAATCATTGTGTGAAATAATTAATCAGGCAGCATCATTATGAATTGATAATAAACCAAATAAATGGGATATATTTTGTAAATTGATTGAGTAATGTTAAATTTGCACCCGAAATATATTGCGGGGTGGTCCCGCTGTTAGCGGGACGTTGGGCTCATATCCACCAGCTGGCGGACGGGGTTCGAATCCGGGAAGATTGAAATGATAGTTCTTTAAAATATATTGCGGGGTGGAGCAGTGGTAGCTCGTTGGGCTCATAACCCAAAGGTCGGAGGTTCGAATCCTCCCTCCGCTACTCTGGAAGACTCCTCATCAGTTTTGGTGGGGAGTTTTTCTTTTATAACCTGAAAATACCGGATTCATTGACCACTTCTGGTCGGCCAGATTAAGCATAACCTACATAACAAAACAACAAGAATTTAACTCCGGGTTTTGAGCGGTAAATATGATCTTATTAGCAGTGGTCAAGCTCAATGGTTTTTCAAATTCAGGGAAACTCAGATAATAGCTATTTTCCCTCTTCAGTGCTCACTTGACGTTACAGGAGTAACTTATGCAGTGGATTCTTTTATGTCATTGAGCATAGTATGAATCACAAGTACATTTAGCCGGAACGGATATTTTCTGATTCAGGTTCATTTCAATTAACCGGTTGGTTCTCTTGTCAATACATTTATTGCAGATGGAAAACATTCCTAAATCCCACACATCCACAAATACGCGTCCTGAATTTAGCCCGATACCATATTCCAGTACTTTTTCCAGGGAGTGAATATCTGGCGGGGTAAAATAGCCTTTTTCGAACAACAGATCCATTGCGCCATTGCCTGCCCTTACTGGAATTACCGTACAGCATTCAACACCGATACGGAAGGCAAAGTCGAGTGACCGTTCCGCCCAATATATTCCTTCGGATTCCGAGAGGAAGGGTGGTTTGAGCAGAATAAATGCCCTTGAAAGGATTCCATGTAGTGTAAGATAACTGATAGAACTACTGAAATCCTCCAGGGTCATTTGTTTATTGAGTCTCTTGAGTACGTCAGGATGTACAGTTTCCAGTCCAAGTGCAATTTGTAAATCAGGTTTAAGCATATCCCTGAAGATCAGGCATTTTTCATTGATCTGCCTTGGATGACTTTCAACAATAACAGTTTCGAAACTACTTACCATTGATGCAATTCTTTTAAAGTCTTCTTGAGGAATAGCCCTTCCATCAAAGAAACTTCCGCTATTATAGAGTTTCAAATGTTTAACATCAGGCAAATGATTCAAAGCCCATTCAATCTGGTTTGGTATAGCACCAACCGGGACAGATTCGTTGGTCGTGTTTTTCCACAGATCACACATCAGGCAACGAAAAGGGCATTCCCGATTTGTCAGAAAAATGATCGCAGTATCTTCAATTTCTCCCGAAATAGAACGTTCTTTTTCAACCAGGTATGCATAGGGCTTTTGAGGATCAACCGAATTTTTCCTTCCTCGGTTGGACATCACCCACTGGTCATTGATAAAGAGATCAGGATTTTCACTCATATATTGAAAAAAACTCCTTCCTGTAAGTCATTTCTTTAACAGGGAACAATCTGTTAAAGTTCCGGGGAGAGGTTGCACCATGCTGAAAGCGTCTTTTAGGGAAAACCGGCATCTCCATTCCTGTAAGGGCCTTAATTCCTTGAGAAACTAGTTGTCCCTTCAGATCATATAGCTTCTGATGATCCCAATTTGTCATATCAATATAGGGAATACCCTCAGAAATTTCGATCACATTGGGCAATGTATAGGGACTAAACGATTCAAAGCCCAGCCAATCTCCGGGAGCATATGTACGCATATATCCTCTGCTTAATCCTCCGGAATATGTCAATGAATGTTTTATTGATTCTACTCCCCAGCCTTCATGATAAAGCATCATGTTATTAAGCACACTGCGTATTGTCAACTCGGGATTTTCTTCAATCGGATAATCTTTTAAGTTTTCATCACCACCATCTCCATCCAATATGTATTTCCAATCGGGATAACGCGACCGGATTCCCTGCAGAAGTGACAAATTCATTGTTGCTGATTGTATATCAAGCGGTTTATAGTCTTCAACAACTTTTACAGCCTTCTTCCAATCCAATGCTGAATAATCCATTTCAATGGGTTCCAGAAATAATTCCAGATTCAGTGCTTCCATAAATTTTCTGGCCTGGATTAAATCAGCCCCGTCGCCGTCAATCGAAAGTGTAAAGGCTTTCAGCCTTGATGGGCTTTCCCCAAGTTCTTTCAGTGCATGGTAAGTAATTAAGAAAACAGAACCACTGTCAATACCGGCAGAAAAAGTAACCCCGATAGGGCCAGTTTTGGCATGGAACTTCAGCCACTTTTTTATTTCATTGTATAATGCCAAAACATAATTCTCGCCTATTTGCGACTGATTCTCATGAGTAAATTTATTGCGTTCGGGGGTGAAGAAACGGTTATAGACAGGATTCGGATCAGGACAACCCAAAAGTTCTATTTTTGTGATATAGTGAGCGGGAGCCATCCTTGTATAGGATGGATGAAACTGGTGATCGAGACCTTCCTTTTTAAGATAATTAAAAATTACATCGATACGTTCGGCTATAACCAGTTCCGGACCAGCCGGTCGTTTTGCTATGAAATAACGTATAGGTCGTCCGATTGATCGGGCCATCCTGATTGTTTTACCCTCAACAGATACAAGAGAAAATTGCCCGTCAATTGTCCTTACTGCGTCGACATTACCTGATCTGACAATGTTTACAGCTTCTTCATGTGTCATATTATAAATTACATTCTTCTCAGGATTTGTTAAATCCGTAACATTATTAACATATTGATTATTCATATTATTGATTTTAATTGTCCTATTAATTTCATTTTCAGATAAAGAGGACCGGATTGGGCGTCTCTACTATTTTTTTACAATTCCTGTTCCTTTTTTAATAGTAATATAACGGTCTGATTCAATATTATTGTATACCTCCTTCTGTCCATCTGACCAGGCAATCTCAAGAAGGTCTACCTTCTTCTCTTGTCCTAGTCCAAAAAGGATCCTTGGATCATTGTTAGCCAGATAGCTTGTTGCCCATTGATTCACTCTGAACTGTTTTTTCCCTCCGGATGTGATTGTTACTTTTGCACCAATTGCAGAAGCGGGGCCATTCTTACCTTTAAGAGTTATTCCAAGCCATTGATTTTTGTTACCTCCATCATTTCTTAAGAGTACGGGTGCTCCGCTTTTGTCAATATGAGAAATAATAATATCGAGATCTCCGTCATTATCAAAATCCCATACAGCCAAAGCTCTGCCGGAACGCTTGGTTGAGAAGTAAGCTCCATGTTCTTTTCCTACATTCTTAAAATGACCTGTTCCATCATTCTCCAGTAATAGCGGATATTGCGGTATAAGTTCTTCTGCAGTCCCATTTGCGGCCACTATATCGAGGTCCCCGTCGTTATCATAATCAAAAAGTTGTGCACCCCAGCTACCTTTACCTCCCATGGCAGCGGCAATGCCGCTTTCCTCAGTAATGTCTTCAAAAAGACCATTGCCAAGATTGCGGTAAAGAGCCCCATAATCAAGGTCTGAAACAAGGATATCAATCAATCCATCGCCATCAATGTCACCAATTGATGCGTGCATGGAACCAGTCCCTTCGCCATGGCTGTTTGCTGCCACTCCACTTTGTACCGCGACTTCTTTATAAATTCCATTGTCATTTCTGAAAAGGAAATTCAACTGGTGATCATTTGCCTGAAAGATATCAAGGTCGCCATCATCATCATAGTCGAAAACCGTAAGCCCCATACATTTTGAATCAGGGTAGAACAGGTTATTTTTTTGAGTGACATCAATAAATTTTCCATCAGGTCGCTGCTCATATAAAATTGATGCCTGACCGTTATATTCAGAAGGGCTAGGCATCAAACCAGGCGTAGCCGGAGTAACATAAGCAGGATTGAAGGCCAGGAAATTGCCAACCATTACATCGAGTCTTCCATCGTGATTAAAGTCCCAGAATGAGGCGCCAATACTCCACTTTGTAAAATCATTTAGCTTCTCAGTTCCGCTCAGTCCCAACGATGTTGTTATGTCAGTGAAAGTTCCATTCCCGTTGTTATGGAAGAAAATATTCGGGCCATAATTAAGAACATATAGATCCTGATAACCATCGTTATCCAGATCAATTGCTCCAGCAGCCATGCTCCATGTGTGGTGGCAACCTACTCCGGCAGCATTAGAAACTTCTGTAAAGGTGCCATTCCCATTGTTTTTATAAAGATCATTATGTGAATTTTCATATACTTTTCCTTCAGGATCCGATATACCCTCGAGATATGTTCCATTCATCATGTAAAGATCCATGAAACCATCATTATTGTAATCAAAAATTGTAATTCCCGATCCACTGCTCTCAATGATATTCTTGTATGAGCTGTCTCCAAAGTTTAGTTTAAAAGTAATTCCTGCCTTTTTTGTTATATCAGTGAAAGTCACATTGTTTTTCTGAGCTGACAGAATACCTTGGTCAGTTGCCGTAAAAAAGAAAAGTATAAAAACAATAATCATCTTAAGTATTTTACCCCCTTTCTTATTTTCCTCCAGGGTGAAATGATTGAGCTCCTTCCCATTTGATGTAATATTGGGATGGGGGTTACTAAAAATATTAAATATCATTAATCAAGTAAATTAGTATTTATTTTTAATAGCATTCCGGAAATCATCAGATGTTACAATTCTTGTATTGTACTCCTTAAGATACTTCTGATGGTCAGCATCCTGCGGATAGATATCTGTCGCAGATGGAGGATAGCTCTTCATGCCATGGAAAGGAAGAGGTAAAACAGTGCTTCCAAGCGCTGTATTTATATCTCCATCCTTTACCCATCCGACACTATGGATAAGAAAATCTCGTTTCCATCCGGTTTTTAATACGGGAAGTACTTCTGAATCGAATGTAATCGATGTTTCATCACCAGCATTTGCAATAATGTATTTGTTATCCGATTCAGTAATGAGCGGCAGTACATCACCATACCGGGTATAGTTACCTGATAAATCACGCCATTTTTTGTTTTTATCAACGTTTGAATAGTTGAACCATTGAGGTCCATAACGGCCTCCTTTTCTGTAGGTATATGAAAACCCCCTGTAATGTAAATCAGCAGAGACCGGATATAGTACAGTGGAAATGGCAGGGGAGTTTGAAATATTATCGGAAAAAAAGATATAATCCCAGTAAATTTCCATATTAGTCGTGATTTTGATCCTATGGTCATTAGATAGGTATTTTCCAGTAAGATCCGCAATCACGGTTTTATCTTTTCCCATTGGAAATCCTATGTTCTCAATAACTGTTTCCCATTCACCTTTCGCATTTATAACCTGTAAACAGGGACGTACTACCTTCAGATTGGCTGATTGTGAGATAGCAATATTAATGCTGGCATCCGTAGGAAATATCCATCCATTGAGAAAAAGTAACAGATTTTTGCTTTTCCCCACCTCTCCCGGATCTAGAATCAGATCATGCATTTCTGTTACCCCCTGGTATTTGCCGGGGTTGAAATCAGAAAGATATATGTCGTCTTTGGAGGCAATAAAAGAAAGTACATCATTTCCCTGAGAATCTTTTGCTGAAACCGGGATATGCTTCTCTTTAACCTGGACTTGTTTGTCCCCAGGGAAAGGAGGGGGAGAAAACTGTTCAGGAACGAAAACATCAACTGAATCTGGGTGATCAACAGCAACAAGTTCTACTTTATCGTAGTACATTGTTTCCCATAATTCTGATGTAAGTTGAATAGAGTATAATCCATTCTTTGGTTTCAATAACTCACCCGCGATTTTCAGGTAGTCATCAGATGCATCGGGGAATGCATAGGCAGTACTGCCTCCCATGATACCCAGGGGCATACCCAGTGCACTTCTCCACATTACGTCTTTTACAAAAACAAAATCATTGCCATTCCAGGTGAAAAGAAACGGGCATGAGCCTTTCAGTGTTTGTGCCTCTATCAGCGCCTGATCGGTGCCAGGTGAGAATATATTCTGCGGTACTCCATTTGTCCATGTGATTCTTATCGTCTCGGCTTTTGAGCGATTTCCCAGTCCAAAATACACGTTCGGGTCAGTTACCACCATTGATTGATAAAGGTCGCCGGAACGAACTTCAACTTTTGCTCCGATCCCGAAATGATTATTCTTTGCGCTTCCTGCCCTGAGTCCTACCAGATTCATTTTAACATAGTGGTTATTATTGCCACCATCGTTGCGTAAGAGGGTAATTCCGCCATTCAGACCGGCAATTACCACATCAAGGTCACCGTCGTTATTATAATCAAATAATGTTATCTGTTTCCCTGATTTTGGTTCATCGGGCAGCAATCGGGATACATCTTCAAAATTTCCTTTTCCATCGTTATGATAAAGGTATACTCCGCGATTGTCTTTTTCTTCAGATTCACCTGCAATAATAAGATCCTGATATCCATCATTGTCGAAATCAAAAAACTTTACATCATAAACTTTTACATGCTGAAGGGCTGAAAACATTTCTTTTGAATTTTTTGCAGGTTCAAAAGTGCCATTCCCTTTATTACGGAATAGTTCATTACGGCCAACATTAACAGAAGTTACAAAGATGTCAAGAAATCCGTCATTATTGTAATCTCCCACGGCTACAGCATCGGAACCACCGGTACTTTTCAGTCCGCTTTCCTCAGTAACATCTTTAAAAAATCCCTGCCGTTGATTTGAAAACAGGTTGTTTGTGGAATCTTCATTTACTGTAAAGAGGTCAATGTCTCCGTCATCATCAAAATCGCCAAAAGCTGCTTCCTGACTATTGGCATTCTTGCACGACAATCCCATTTTTTCTGCCTGTTCCTGGAATGTGCCATCTCCATTATTCCTGAACATAAGATTTGAATTGGATCTGGTTTCGTATAAGTCAAGATCTCCGTCGTGGTCCATATCGAAAAAAAGAGCTTTATTTCCCCCGGTCTTGCTTCCAACCCGTGCTTTGTAGGTGACGTTTTCAAAAATTCCTTTGCCGGCATTTCTGTACAAGATATCGCCACCTTCCTTCACAATATAAAGATCGAGAAAACCGTCGTTGTCATAATCAGCAAATGCAGCCGAGGATTCCTTGCCTGAATGTTTAAGTCCGGCCTCTTCCGAAACATCTTTAAATCTGCCCATCTCATTATTGAACAGCCAGTGTTTGTAGGTTGAAGAAGACTGATCATAGCTTCCAACGTATAGATCTATGTCTCCATCACTATCATAATCAGCTGCTTCGACATGTGTTGAGTATTTGAATTCACCAATTTTATCTTCAGTATTAACAGGGATAATATTCAGACCGGCAGAAGCAGTTGCATCGTTGAATTTAATCACATCAAGGATTGATTTATTCTCACCTGACTGGGATATCGGCTGCTGATTATATGATATGAGAGGAAAACCAACAAGAGATCCGCCAGGTCCCTTTAAATCCATTATACCTGCCTGATATGGAGAGGTGACCTTTAAATAATTATGAAAAATAGTAAATTGTATGATTGCATTATCCTTATCATCTTTGTGTAATAAGGAGAGGGTTTTATTGTAATAATCAACAGCTTCTTTAGGAAACTCGGGAAATTGTTTATGAATTATCTCCAATTGGGCAATCGCATTATCAGTCTCTCCGTTACGGATATATATATCGGTAAGATTGAGCTGAGGAACAAGATTATCAGGCGCTTTCTCAACCAATTGAAGCAGGTATTTCTTTCTCTGCTGCTGAGATTCCTCATCGGTTGCCACAGAATATAACTCAGTAAGATCATAGAGAATTTTAACATGGTCAGGAGCGAATGTAAGAGCGTCTTTAAGTTCAGAGATAGCCTTGTCGCGTTCATCATTCATCTGGTAAACAGTAGCCAGTATTAACCTTATATCTGGATCTTTCGGATCAATTTTAATCGCCTTGAAAAGCTGCTTTTCAGCTTCTGGATACTTACCCATTCTCAGATAGGTCAATCCCAGGTTAGCATATCCGAGTTTCTCTTTTGGTGCCATTTTGATAAACTTCACAAATGCTTTTTCGGCCTCATCCAGTTTGAATTCCTCCAGAAAAGCAAGGCCCAGTGTTTGAGTAGTCATTATATCCAGGGACTTCTTCTTGTTCTCCTCTGTCGTATCCTTGCAACGGAACAGAACAGCGGAGCAAAGGAGGATTAATAACAAAAATTTCAGGTTTCTCATCAGAAAATAATTGTTTCTAACTGTAAAATATAACCAGGTGCAATAGCCTCCTGATTCATGATAACAAAATTAAGAAATAAAAAGAATTTTTAGTCGGGAAATTGGTGAGTACTGAAAAGGATATCTGGAGTAAAAATACTAATCTCCTCCTATAGAGATTCCATTTTTAACTTCTATCAACATGGCATCACCAACGCGGTTCCCCTTGTCATCAAACTGAATTGATCCGGTCACACCATTATAATGTATTTTCGCCATGGATTGCTGCATCTTATTGCGATCGAGTCCGGCTTTTCTGATTGCTCCCAGGATTACGTTCATTCCATCATATGCGTACGCAGCAATTTCGCCCGGAATATTCCCGTATTTCTTATAATATTCGTCCCTGAAAGCGATTCCCTGAGGTCTTAACCAATATCCGGATGATACCAGCACAATGCTGTCATATATTTTCATTTCCGGATCAGACCTCTTCTCTTCCCCTAGCACAGATAATGAGGCAAATACATTCAGGTTCATTTTTCTTTTTCGCAATTCATTAATTATTTTCATTGAAGCAGCAGGTTTTCCGAACAAAACAATGCAGCTGACATCAGCTTTATCGATCTGATCAAGCATGATGTGGAAATTGCCGGCTGAATCATCATAAAAGAACTGCACAGGATCTGCCTTACCGGCTGTTTTGGTTACTATTATAAAGCTTTTTAAGGCCAGTCTGGAATCATAACCGTTGTCCGACAGTGTGCCCACCTTACTTATTTTCCTTTTGTTGTATATTTCCTCAGTTAATGCTTTCGCCTGTTGGAGATCGTTAGGTACACAGCTAAAATACCAGGGCACAAAAGCCTGAGATAGCGTCAGATCACTGGCCCAGGTAGATAAAAAAACAATATGGGTCTTTGTGATAACCTGTTCAACCAGGTGCGCATTCCGGCCATCATGAGAACCCATTATAGCCCAGACCCGGTCTTTAAAGATGAGGTCAACAGCTTGTTTTGAACCTGTTCCCCAGGGTCCTTCCATTGAACGTATCACCAGTTGAAATGGATGACCTTCATAACCTCCGGCCTCGTTAGCTTTCAGTATAGCCATTTCAGCGCCCTGCCTGGCTGCCAGGGATTTATTGTAAGGAATTAAAAGTCCGATTTTGATAGTATCCGGATCTTCATTATTCTGCCGGGCTTCTATTCCGGGGACTACTAAAACCCACGCTGCAAATATCAGGCTAAATTGAAATGCTAATTTCAATAATTTCATGAATTGATTCCATTGATCCTTTAACATCAGGAAGGATCCGGTAGTGAAATTTCTCTGTTAACGGCTTCGGCTATTTTCTTCAGATCGGTCATCAGGTTAATAAAATCATCATGGTCGAGCGACTGATGACCGTCACAAATTGCTTCCTCGGGTTTATAATGGACTTCTATGATAAGGCCATCAGCTCCTACGGCCACCGCTGCTTTTGCCATTGGCGGAACCATCCATCTCAGACCTGTTCCATGACTTGGATCCACGATTACAGGCAAATGGCTAAGTCGTTTTAGCATAGGGACTGCACTCAGATCGAGTGTATTCCTTGTAGAAGTCTCAAAAGTCCGGATTCCACGCTCGCACAGAATTACCTGATCATTTCCCTGGTTCAGAATATATTCGGCTGCCAGTAAAAACTCTTCAATAGTTGCCATCATACCCCGCTTAAGTAATATCGGCTTCCGGCTCATTCCTACTTCCTTTAAAAGAGGATAGTTTTGCATATTGCGTGAACCGATCTGGAGCATATTGGCATGAGCAGACACTAATTCAACCTGTCGTGTATCCATCACTTCAGTTACCACCGGTAGACCAATCTCCTTTCTGATCTGACCAAGAAGTTTCAGTCCTTCTTCTCCCAAGCCCTGAAAATTGTATGGTGAGGAGCGAGGTTTGAAAGCGCCGCCCCTTAAGATCTTTGCACCACCATTCCTAACTGCCCTGGCAGTTTCAAATAGCTGTTCCCGGCTCTCCACTGCACACGGTCCTGCGATTATAACCACCTCAGTACCGCCTATTTTAACTCCTTCAATATTCACGATTGTTCCCTCAGGCTTTGCCTTGCGACCAACCTTGAGAGAAGTGGAGAATCCAATATTTTCCGGACAATATTGTGGATTTGTTTCCATTTTGGTTTTTCATTCAGATTAATATCCTGTATTACTGGTATGTTTTTCAATGTCTTTAGGTGGTGGAGCCATTGAAAACAGGAATTTGCCATTATGGACTTCAGCCATGTAGATATCTCCGATGTCATTCCAGCTTGCATCCAATACAATCTTACCAGTAATTCCCTGATAACCCTGAAAAGTTTTTAAATCAGTGAGCACATCGCGGATCAATACCCGATTAAGACCCGCTTTTCTGATTGCTGCTATAATTATATTCATACCATCATAGGCATGAGCAGCAAATGCCTCTGGCTTGATGCCGTATTTATTAAAATAATTGATTTGAAATGCCTTTAATTGAGGAATATCAGCATCGGGATTATATTGACATGTAGTAACAATTCCGTCAGATGAATTTCCTGCAATTTTGAGAAACTCACTGGAAACCATTCTGCTTGAACCGTAGACAGGCAGTTTAATTCCCATCTGACGCATCTGTTGTAAAATAAGCGCTGATTCTTCGGCATTTCCCCAGATAAGAACAGCATCAGGTGAGGTTACAATTATTCTCTCAAGTTGTGTTTTAAAATCTGTTTCTCCATCGTTGAAACGTTCTTCCATAACCATTGGATGACCTACACGTGTTGCAGTTTCTGAAAATATTTTGATACCCACTCTTCCATAGCGGCCGTTTGTTCTGATCACTGCAACCCTGGAATGACCATCTTTCTTATAAATGCGGTCAACCAATGCATAGCTGCTCTGCCTGTCATCACTGATGATACGTACTACCCATGGTATTGCTGTTTCTGTAAAAGTAGGATCAGTATCACCTGTATTTACCATTGGGATCTCCAGTTTAAGAGTCGCCCTGATAGCAACATGAGAAACTATATCATCGATGGATCCCATCCAGGCCCATACCTTTTCATCATCCATTTTCACTACTTCGTTGGCAGCAGCACCCCATAATCCGACATCGTTATGTATCATAAGCTTAAATGGAATACCATTATATCCTCCTTTTTTATTGGCCTCTTCTATTGCAAGGCTGGCTCCCTGCAACATTTGTGTTCCAAGTGACAAAATCTGCGAACCCTCCAATGGTCCCAGAAAGCCTATCCTGATCTCTTTAAGATCTTTTGGAGCAGGTATTTCACGTCCTGCGCCATAAAACAACTGGGGGTCAACAAAAAAGTACTTATACGCTTTGACAAACCTGTCAAAAGGCAATATTTCATCAGGTGCTTTGCCATAATTTGCGTCTTTATTCTGTCCATTTGTTTTTAGGAAAGGACTCATTAAGAAAAGGATAAAAGTTGCTAATAGCCAATGTTTTACTTTCATGACCATTTTTTTAATTTGATTTACAGATTGCATGCACTTCAATTTCAACCAGCAGCGTTTCCCAGCATAACCGTGCCTGAATGCCTGTGCTTGCGGGCAGAGGATCAAGATTCAGCCAGCTATAGAAGGAGGTCCGGATTATGTTAAAATCAGCATAATCCCTTTCAATATCCCTCAGATAATTTGTTGTTCTTACTACATCGTGCCATGACATTTCTTCTGCAGCCAGGAGATTGGTAATATTGAGGTAAGTTCTCCAGAGCTGCGCTTTAAAATCACCAATGTGCTCGGCTTTGCCTTCTTCATTCACGCTGGCCGTTCCTGATATGAGTAAAACTTTATGACCACAAAAATCAAGCCGCAATGCTCTTGAAAAAGAAGATGGTTTCTGATAATTATAGGCTTCGTTTATTACATGTGGAGCATGTACCACGTGTTTTCCAATTGGAGGCCGCTTATCATTCACTGAAGGATATACAGACCGGGTAATTTTATTTTTATCAGATAAAATACCAAGTTTCCTCATTTCAACACGTTCCCCATCGGTAAGTTTTGAAAGATCTATCAATAATTGTTTTTTATCCATTATTTCAACTTTTCAACTCTTTCAACTTCTTCAACTATTTCAGCAACTCTCCGCGGCTGACGCCCTTTTCAGTTGCAACCCATAGAAAATCTTTATCAGCATCTACACCAATCGTAAAATTATGACCAATCGAAGGCGACAATGGCATTTCTCTGGTCACTTTATTCATTGTACTGTCGTCGTTACGTCCAAAATTTTTTATGATGGCCTTTCCATCGCTGTTATTGTCATTTTTCTTATAGGTTACCCAGCTCTTTCCATCAGTGCTGCTTAAACCCTTGTCACTGCAGATGAAAACTACCGGGCCCTCAGCCCTGAGAAAATTGATAAAATTACTGGCTAATCCACTATTAGTGTCAAAGTATCCTTTCCAGTGCGTTCCATCGTAACTGCTCATGCCAAAGTATGTTGACACCCATAAAATACCATCTGCCCAGGAAGTAGCGGTTGTTATATCATGAACTACTCCATCATCGGGAAGCAGGTCAATTTCCATTTCACCATCAGGGTCGGTGTAATCCTTGAATTGTTTTGTTTTGAGTGTATATTCAATAACTCCGCCTCCCCAGGCTGCAATAAAGATCTTCCCGTCCCCGGCAGAAACACCATACGTCCAGGGTTCATGCATGGGAGCATTTTTTTCTGTGAATATTTCCCATTCTTTTGTGTAAGTATTATAATGGCCGGCACCGCCTCCCGTGGCAGTCCATACATCTTTTCCATCGCAAATAACACAATAAACCAGATCATTTGGAAGACCGCTGTTGAACTGAGTAAATGTTTCAAATTTCCCAGCCGACAACCGGTTTAAGCCTCCAAGTGTTCCGATCCATACATCACCTGTTTCTTTGCTTATATCAATTGAAAGCACTCCATTATGTGCCAGTCCGTCCTTTGTTGTGTAGGTTTTCCACTTTCCATCTTCATAAACAGCAAGACCGTCATGTGTCCCCACCCATACGCGTTTGCCATCAATACGAACGCAATAAGCATGATCAGAAGGTAAACCATTCTTTGTGGTAAAATTGCGCCAATGGCCATACACAGGCATTGGCTTAGTGTTTGCTTTAATATCAGTCTGGGCAGAGTTTTTTTCAGATATCACTTGAGAATCATTAGGTGTATTGGTCTTATCTGCCGGGATGGAATTCAGACTGGTCGGGTGTTTATCCCGCCAAATAAGCCCCAGAGAACAAATACCAAAAAAGACCACGACAATTGTAGCAATTTTAAGGTATTTTATTCGCATTATTTTTCTCATGACTTTAGTCTTGATTAGATTTATTTTTAGCACGATGTTTCTTTGAATCTTTAATGTCGTATTCCGGAGCTTTCAGGGACTTCAGATATTCGACCAGATCGTTCAATTGATTTTTCGACATATCACCAACCAACCCGTGTTTATCCTCCTTGCCATATTTAGTCCATATCTCCTCGAGTGTAGCAGCGCGTCCGTCATGTAAATAAGGTGGAGAAGCATATATATTATCGAGATGGGGAGTATCGAATAATATAGAATCGTCAGTTTTAGACAGTGTACTCACATATGCAAGTTTTTTATCAGTATAATATGTACCCGGATGACATGTAATGCAACGATTATTTTCAGGGATAACTTTACCAAAATTATCAACTGAACGTTCAAAAATAGCCTTACCCCTTAGTTGCGCCTCAGTAAGTTCACCATTCGGATTATACATAAGATTAGGAGGATTATGGATACCTGTAATGATATAGGCAACAAGAGCATCAAGATCATTATAGCTAAACGTTTCTGTCCTTGTAAGATAAGTAGAAAACCGCATGCCGTCCTGTTTATAAACAGTCAGGTTGGTACCTGACCATTTATATGGAGGAGTATCGCCGATATCTCTCAACGACATTGTATTTGTAACGTTACGTCCCATGTCCTTACCTGACATATTATAAACCAGACCATCTTCATGCATATCAGGATGACAGGTATAACAGCAGTATTGATTCTGAAAAGTGTGTCCTGCATTATTAAAAAGTCTGCGTCCCTGACGAGCCACAGTAATCCTTCCTGGCCCGCCCAGATCTAAAGACGAAACTGTCTCAAGAGTTTCAGTATTTATTACGGCTATTTTGTCCTCAAGTGTTTCAGCCACATACAACTTTTTCCCGTCAGGTGAAAGAGCCAGCCCTTTAGGATTGGCCCCCGTGTGAATACGTTTGATGATATAGTGACTGCTTATTCCAAGATTATCTGAATATGTTTTCAGCATTTCAGGCGAAGCTTTTGAAATCAGGGCCCTTACTGAGTCTATGTCAATGACTGAAATACAATTTACACCGGAACTCGATTCAAAAGCTTTTTTACCGTCGGGTGAGATAACAATATCATAAGGATCTGAATAATAAGCATTTGGTTCATCGAGTAATAACTGGATTACCCTGCCATTGTTCTTTCTGTCAATAATTCCGAATCCATGAGTCATCATCCAGCCCTGCTCAACCTGGATCGATGGAATAAGGTTTTTTGGGCGGATCAATGTCACAAACCCCAGATCTCCTTTAGGTGTAAACGCAACATTTTCCATCATATAAGCCGATTCCATATTTTTATATTCACTGACTCTCTTTGTACTGTCATTTATTATAGTAAGTTCGCTTATAACGGGTTCTCCATAAGGAACAATATTTGAACGCCGGCTTGTCACGTAGAGTACTTTTCCATCGGGGGATAATTTGATTCCTGTCGGATTATTTCCTGCCGGCAACCTTTTTATTTCTGCCCCGGTGCTCAAGTCAATGACTGAAATATCAGATGAATATGAATTGACAACATAAAGCGATCGTCCGTCTGCGCTAAGCGAAAGCCCAGCCGGGCCATTGCCTGTTTTAAGCGTGTCTATCACTTTTGAATTTATTAAATCTATAACAGATACATTATCTGACCATTGATTACTGACGTAGGCCATCGTTCCATCTTTGCTGAGAACTACTGAATGTGGTTGATTTCCAATACTTATCTTATTAACCACTTTCTGTGTTTCATTGTCTACTACCAAAAGGGCTTTGCCTTCTTGGGCAACAACATACAGGCGCTTTCCGTCAGCAGAAACTGTCAGATTAAAAGGAGACAGATAGTCAGCATTGATTAGTTTTGAAATAATACCTGTTTTCTGAGTATAGAGATGACATGAAGTACATAATAGGGGATGGTCAGTAGTTGCTGTTTTGGAATTAACATGTTCCCTGGCCATTTTGCGTCCTGGAAAATAAACCAGCAAACTTAAAGCAAAAATAATTCCGAAAAGCCGGAGTAATTTTTGTGGTCTTTTCATAACTACTCAGTATCAATCATTTTTTCTTTAATCTTCTTTATATGAACCGGGACACTAATAGGAGATTTTTTTACTGCCAGCGGTCTTCTGTTTTCTGGCACGAGCTCCGGATCTTCATGACAGCCAACGCATCCCCGTCGTTCATTGGGACGTAACCATATCCAGTCACAGGTATTTATAACATGTCCGTTCTTATCCAGAGAACGGATCTGAAAAGGCGTATCAGCTGATATTCTTAAATAAAAAGATCCGTCTGTCTTTGCCTGAAAAACCCCGAGTGAGGAGTCTACTCCCATAATTTCAACATTAAAGATCTTTGGTAATACTGAAAATTTGCCGGATAACTGAGGGTCAGAAAGATTGATATCCTGGCAGACTATTAATCCGGTTTTAATATCCATATGCACTTCACTGGGCAGTTTTTTTGGTCTTTCATGTTTATCTGCTTCGACAGCTTCTAGTACATCAAAATCGTTATTATTATATAATGCTTTGCCAAGAGCTTTTGTTTCAGGATCAAATTCGTAAAGACCGTATCGGTCTGATTCAGATTTTCGATAGGAGACCAGTAGTTTTCCGGAATGCTGTGGAAAAACAGAGTGAAAATCTCCTTTAGTTTCAGATGTGAGACTAACCTTTGAATGTAAAGGTCGATTATAGCTAATGGAAATTATATTTCCGGTTGCAGATTTGTCATTATCCGATTCTATAAACACGATCCTTCCATTTGCAGTTTCCAAACCCTGGCCGGATAATATATTGCCTTCCGGATCCTTATAAAACAATTCAGTCTTGGTACCATCAGGTCGTAAAATAATATACATAGGATTTCCATAATTCGGATAAACCTGCCTGTCAATTGTCAAAATACGACCATCACTCAAAACGTTTGACGCAAAATAGGTATGAGGACTAAAAGTAATACGTTGCAGCTCGCTGCCATTCATATTACAGGTATATAGTGAATGCCCACCTTTCAATTTATCATCAACGGATGATTTGCTGAATACAAGACGTCCGAGGGGTAAATAAGCAGGATCTGTACAGTTTTCTTTTGCTTTGATTACTTGTCTGGATTTCAGATTTTTAAGATCCATCTCCCATATTTGCCAGGGATCGGTCTGTTTTTGCTGCGCACAAAAAAGCATGTTTTCTCCGTCATACGATATTTGCGGCGATCTTGCAGAATAGAAATCAGAAGTAAGGATTTTAACAGACGCACCAGGTTTTAAAGGATCCAATTCCACTATCTGTGCCTGAGGTATATATCTCCAAAGAGTTCCTGTGATATAATTTACATTTTCTGCTTTTCCGGTCGTACGGGTAAATATTATTATTCCATCCATGGACTTTTTCTTGCAGGATGAGAAAAAGATGCCGGAAGAGCCAATGGCCACTATGATAAAGAAAATTATGGTCGCTCTTATTCTATTCATTAAGAGGTTATTTTAGGGTTCTTTAACAGTCAGGATCTGATTGACTTTGATATTCTCCATAACCTGCAATTTACCTGAAGGCCACTTTATCTCAATTCTTTCAATCATATCATTCTTCGCGAGGCCAAAATGGATCCTTGGATCATTCTGGGAAAGGTAACCTGAGGTGCTCTTTTTTTGATTTGTCTGCACCTTGCCACCCGAAGTTACTTTTACCCTGGCGCCTATTCCGTCTCTGTTGCTGGTTGTTCCAATCAGATTAAGAGTGATCCAGTTGTTCTGATTCCCTTTATTATTTCTCAGGAATGCTCCCCGGTCATTCAGATTCACGATATAACAGTCAATATCGCCATCATTGTCATAATCTCCAAAACAGGCCCCGCGTCCCACAAGCTTTTTCTTAAAGTAACTACCCAGGTCCCACGAAACATCCTTGAATTTTCCATTACCAAGATTTTCGAATACCTGATCTTCCTGCCCGTACAGATGTTTTAAAGCTCCGTTTGTTTTATAAATATCAACTAACCCGTCATTGTTATAATCAAAGAAGGATGAAGACCATCCGACAAACTGTCCGGCCGGCATAGCAATACCTGAAGGATATGACTGTTCAGTAAAAATCCCATTTCCCTTATTTTCATAAAGTCTGCAATACTTATCATCAGAAATAAACATATCCATCAACCCATTACCAAGGTAATCGGAAAAATCCACTGACATACTTACAGCCGATTCTCCTGATTGTCCAAATGCCGTTCCTGACGGGGTGCCCATATCGGTAAAACTCTTTTCTCCGTTATTATGCCAGAGATAATTCATGGAATGATCATTGGCCACATAAATGTCCACAAAGCCATCATCATCATAATCTATGGCACCTACACCCATTGCTCTTCCATCAACATCAATAATTCCCATCTTTTTAGTAACTTCTTCAAAAGTACCGTCACCATTGTTGTGATAAAGAACATCCGGCTGGGCGTCATAGGCCAGGGGGCCGGGAAAGCCGTCTGGAGCATAATAATATTTATAATTAGGATCAAAAGTAAGGTAATTGCCTACGTATAAATCAAGAAAACCATCATTATCATAATCCAGCCATACAGCTCCCACGCTGAAATTATTTTCTCCTCCTCCAATTTTGGCACGTTTGGTAACATCAGTAAAAGTACCGTCGCCATTGTTTTTGTACAGAACATTGTGTCCGTAATTACTTATAAATAAATCGGGGTAGCCATCATTATTATAATCGCCGACTGTCACACCCATACTATACCATGGACCGCCAACCCCTGCTTTTTTGGTGACATCTTCAAAAGTGCCATCTCCGCGATTGCGATAAAGATGGTTATGAGGCATTTCATCTGGTTTTTTCCCGTTGCTTAAACCTTCAAGCCAGGTGCCGCTGCAAACATATAAATCAATATACCCATCCTGATCATAATCGAGGAAAGCTGCTCCTGCGCCACTTGATTCAACAATATTGCTCAACTCATTGTCTCCTATGGAATGGATAAAATCCAATCCTATCTTCATCCCAATTTCCTGAAAAAAATCATCATTCGCCGGTGGGAGCATAGCTACCGATTGTTTCTGCACATTTGATGAATTTTTTTTATTGGATTGGCAACCGGAAAGGATCAGCAAAAAGATGAAAAGGTAAACAATATATCTATAATCAATTACACTGCTATAATTATTCCTGGTTGTATTCATTGTGGTTGGGAATAAGATAAATTAATGAGCAAATATGGCAAAATAAATAAATATATATATTGATAAAAAGGAGAATGATTAGCAACATTACCTGTACGAAAACTATAATAGTACTTTTATAGAGCCTGTGAAAAATTAAGGGTTTGAGTCAAATTCAATTAATTTCAGTGAATCATTATTGATTGCGAACAGCAATGCATCATTTCCTGAAGCCAATTTAATCTTCCTGATAGCTTTCACCTCACCTTTAATATGAAGAGTGCTTTCTGCCGGTGGAACAACCTTTATTTCACCTTTGGCATCTGAAATTAAAACCAGCCCTATACTTGCATCGTTCCTGGGTGTCTCTACCTCCGAACCATATAAATTACCGGCAACAATAAAAGCAGTACTATTTTCTTTATATTTTATCTCAACCATATCATTGATGGAAGAAAATTGCGCCCAATTTGGGAGTTTATGCATTGTGAATTTCCCTTTCCCTTTATTTTCAATCCAACAACTAGCAAAAGTATCTGCCTTGTAATGCAAAGAGGCCTTCAACATTTGTTCACCATATATCTCTTGCAGTGTCGCATTTGCAAATTCTTCATAACCTTTGTACCTGAGTTTAATGACCGGAACCTGCCTGACAGTAGCATCAAAACCATTTACCGGATAGTTTTTCCCATTCTCCCCATAACTAAGCACGATATCTAATTTGCCATCTACATCAAAATCATTGGAGTATATTTCAAATGGTTCTTTTTCGCTGGTTTTGTACTTATAATTTAACCCGAGATTACCTGCCAGGTAATCGTTATCGCCATCCTTATCCATATCGATACTATTAATACTATTCCACCAGCCGACAGTTTCTTTAAATCCTAATTTATCAGAAACATCAATAAATCTATTTGAAGAATTTTTAAAAAAGTGAATCTTCATCCATTCGCCAACAATTATCAGATCAACATTGCCATCGCCGTCAAAGTCATCCCAGATAGCATCTGTGACAAGTCCCAGATTCAATAGTTCCGGGGCTATTTTTTCTGTAACATTTTCAAATTTCAGATCAGCTCCTTTTTCCCCATTATTTCTTAAAATATAGCTGTTTGCTGGGAGCGGGTATTTTCCGGGGACTATACGTCCTCCTATAAATAAATCGAGATGGCCATCTTTGTCATAATCAGCTGCTTTTACACATTTCCCGCTTTTAATTAAGTCAGCTGGCAGACAATTTTTACATTTAACAAAACCCTTTTCAGTATTTAAATACAACCTGTCCTGGTAATACTCCCCTTTTTCCTTGCTATCGTTCCCTCCGCTAACTACATATAAATCCAATCTTCCGTCATTGTCGGCATCAAACATTAAGGCTCCTGTATCTTCATAAAGCGAATCGTTTATCCAGGGTCCTGGTATTTCCTTAAATGTACCTTTTTCTGTTTGCACATACATAGCTGCCTTAAAACCCTTGCCATTGCCAATAAAAAAATCTTCAAGTCCATCTCCATTAATGTCCCCGACAGCTAAACCAGGGCCCATCTGTGAATTCTTATACGGAAGTAACTCTTCATATTCAAAATCATCGTATTTATCTTCGTGATGAACAAATGTTATACCTGCCTGTTTCGTGATGTCTTTAAAATTTAATTTTTGAGTAGATTTTTCTTCAGCAGCAACTGCATCGGTGTATTTTAATTTAAGTGTCTGGTCCGCTCTAATGTTTTTTAGTACTTGTTGTTTCTTATCGGGCCATATAACAGTTAATTCATCTATAGTGTCTTTTTGAGCTAAACCAAAATGAATTGTGGTTGGAACACTCGACTGATAGCCTCTGGAAAGAGTTAGTTCCTGCTTTTGAGTAATATCGCCGGTCTTGACGGTAACGATGCTGCCAATACCAAATGGATTGGTAACTGATCCGGCAAGATTAACTTTCAAATAGTGATAGTTGTAAGGAACAACATTATTTTCGTAAATACCAGCAACAGCATTTATATTGTTAATTATTACATCTAAATCACCGTCATTATCCAGATCGCTGTAAGCCACTCCATTTGAAAATCCCGGTTCACCAAAACCCCAGCTATCTGCTTTGTTGGTAAATGTGAAATCGCCGTTGTTTTTGAATACATAATTTTTTATGGGAGTGCTGGGGAAGAGTTCCGGACGATATTCCTTTCTAACCTGGAAATAAATATTACTCCTTGAATCCTCCAAAACGTCTCTGTCATTGATATCTCTTAGTACGCCGTTGGTTACAAAGAGATCCTTATTCCCGTCATTATTCAAATCCATAAAAAGGCCTCCCCAGCTCCAGTCGGTATAAGCAACACCTGCAAACAGTGAAATATTGCTGTAAACAGGGAGATTATTAAAAATGCCATTGTTTAGCTGCAAAGAGCTTTGCATGTACTGGTAATGAAAACCATAATCAAGGCTGAGGTTAAATGTCTCACGACTCATAGGACTGACATTCACCATCCTGCGATAATGATCTTCAGGAGTCATATCTATCTGATACAAATCAATGAGTCCGTCATTGTTAATATCGGCAGCATCGAGGCCCATTCCGAAAATGGAAGTTTGAAAAGTAGCCTCTCTCACTATATTTTTAAAAGTTCCGTCTCCGTTGTTTAAATAAAAGTAATCGGGCACATTGAAATCATTTGATATGTATAAATCTTTCCAGCCATCATTATTAAAATCCATTGCAACCACCCCTATTGACATACCAAAATTTCGTACACCGGCTTCATCTGTTACATCAGTGAAAGTACCATTACCATTATTTCTATATAAGTGGCCCGATTCCTCGTATTTATTTTCTATCATTTTATCATGATAAAATATGGCACCCATACTTACCGGGACAATCGGATAATTGGCAACAAACAAATCCAAAAGTCCATCGTTGTTATAATCAAAAAAAGTAGCCTGAACCGAAGAACTCTTGTCATTGATGCCATACTTTGCAGCACATTCTGTAAAAGTATTATCATGGTTATTAATAAAAAGTAAATTGCCTTTAGGTTGATATTTAGCAGAAACACAAACATAAATATCCAGCCAGCCGTCATTATTCACATCGGCCATAGTTGAACCAGTACACCATTGATGACTACCTGTTATACCTGCTTTTTCAGATATATCTTCAAATTTCATATTACCCTTGTTGAGGTAGAGTTTATTTGGAACAAGGTTCCCGGTAAAGAAAATATCATCCAGTCCATCATTATTGATATCACCCACAGAAACGCCTCCGCCCATATACATATATGGAAAAATTGTATAATTCAATGTATCGTTTTCTGTCACTTTATTAATGAAATTAATACCTGACCTGGAGGGTGATATTTTTTTAAAAGTTCCTTTTTTAAGTTTGCTGCATGAAAAAAACAATACGCCTAATAAACACACGCAAAAGATGATTCTCATTTTAAGAAATCCTTGTATACAGATTAATTTATTCATTCAAGCTTAAATATTTGTAGCTTCTCGTTATTATTTCCAACTAACACCAGTTTTTCTCCATTTTGCAGTTTAATTAATGCCAATGATTTTACATCGTTTGGAGCAAAAAAACCTGTTTCACCAGCTGGTTTTATTTTAAAACCGCCCTTCCCATCTCCTTCCATATAAACTCCTATACTACCATCATTTCGTGGTGTTACAATTTCCATATTAAAAAGATTCCCGGCAGCTAGAATATCCAGGTTTCCATCTTTATTAAAATCATCAATAATTATTCCGTTGATTGAGGATAACTGCGCTTCGTTTGGAAACTTTTGCTTCTTAAAATTACCCTTTCCATCATTCTCAAAGTAATAACTGGCAAATGTTTCTGCCTGAAGATGCAATGACTCATCCAACGCTTTTTGGGTATAAATATCTGAAACAGTAGCTTCGCCAAATGCTTCACATGTAGGGAACTTATTGGCAATACCTGGATTTTGTCGTATAAAACAATCTCTACCTCTTAGCGGGAATTGTTTATTCCCTTGATAATAGCTTAATACTATATCCCATTTCCCGTCTTTATCAAAGTCGGCTGCATAAACGTCAAAAGTTTTGTCCTTACTGGCTTTATACCTTAAGTTTAATCCCAGATTACCAGCTACCAGGTCGATATCTCCATCTTTATCAAAATCGGCACCATCAATGCTAAACCACCATCCCTTTGTCCCTTCAATTGTGGTTTTTTTAAATTCTCCATGAATATTTTTATATATGCAAATAGGCATCCATTCTCCGGCGATTACCAGATCAGTCCAATGATCGTTATCAATATCACCGCAAAATGCAGAAGTAACCATACCTGCATTTAAAAGATCAGGTGCTACTTCTTTTGTGACATCTACAAATTTTACAACTCCATTAACGGTTCTATTTTCCAGAATGTAGCTTCTGGCTGGGAAAGGATATTTTCCTGGGACTTGCCTCCCTCCGATAAATAAATCCAGATCGCCATCATTATCAAAATCAATAGCTTTAACACACGATCCGCTAGTTGTAATGGGAGGTATAGCATTTTTACTTTTTGTAAAATTCCCTTTTCCATCATTTAAATAAAGTCGACTATTATAATTTTCTGAACCTTCAGGGAATTCATTTCCTCCTGAGACTACAAATAAATCAAGGTCTCCGTCCTTATCTGCGTCGAAAAATAAACAACCTGCGTCTTCATATATACTATCCTGTTCCCATGGCCCTTTCTGAACTCTAAACGTGCCATCTTTTTTTTGAATAAACAGCTTACCTGAACTCCCGGAAGCATTTCCAATAAAAAAATCATCAAGTTTATCATTATTTACATCACCGACCGCAATGCATGGTCCGAGTTGCGACAATTTATATGGTAACAAAACCTGGTATTTATAATCATCAAAAAAGTTTTCTTTATGAGTAAATTCATATTGAACGTCGTTTGTAATTTCTTTAAAAATCTGATCTTTTATTTTCTTCTTTTTCTCTATAATTTTAGCATTAGCTGCATGCAAAGTAAGGCACTGATTTGCCTTAATATTTGTCAGCACCTGGACATTACCATCACCCCATTGCACCCTAAGTGAATCAATAATCTGATCTTTTGCCACACCAAAATAGATTATGGGTTCCACCGACGATAGATAACCTCTAGTCAAGGTGAGTTCTGACATCTGTTTTTTCCCACTATGCCAGATAGTAACAACAGAGCCAATTCCCAATTTATTTTTCGGAGTTCCATCAAATTTAATCTTCAAATAATTTCCGGATTTCGTTTCGCTAGCATTGTTTTTGTAAATAAAAGCTTCTTGATCAATATTATTTACAATAAGATCCAGATCACCATCATTATCCAAATCGGCATAAGCCACCCCATTTGAATAACTCGGTTCAGTAATGTTCCACTGTTTATTATAGCGGGTAAATGTTAAATCGCCATTATTCCTGAAAATATAATTGGTAAGAGGTTTGCAGGGCATATTTTTAACTTGATCCAACATTTCAGATTTATTCAAACCTTTGCTAAAATAATCAGACTTACCTATTTTATTGAAATAATCTGCATTATTTATATCCCTGCGTGAGCCATTGGTAATATACAAATCCTTCCACCCATCCAAATCAAAATCAGCAAATAGAGCAGCCCAACTCCAGTCGGTTGAGGTTACTCCTGCTATCCAGGCCGCATTAGTAAAAAATGGTAAATTATTTTTTAAAATACCCCGGTTTAAATTTAATGTGCTGTATCTATATTGATGATGCAAACCTTCTTTCACCATATCTTCAAAATCCTCAGGAAGCATACTTGACATGTTCATTTTAGCTCTCTTATTATACTCAGGCGCCATATCAATTTGCATGATGTCAAGTAATCCATCGTTATTATAATCTGCAATATCGGCACCCATACCATAAAAAGAAGTTTGTCCGAGAACTTCGCCAGCTTTGTCCGAAAATGTTCCGTCACCGTTGTTAAAGTAAAAGTAATCGGGGCACGTAAAATCGTTCGAAATGTAAATATCCTTATATCCGTCCTGGTTAAAATCGCTAACAGTTGCACTTAATGTTAATCCATAAGCCAATAAGCCACTCTCTTTGGTAACATCGGTAAAAGTACCATCACCGTTGTTTCGATATAAATGACCAGAATCAATCCATTTTACATTTCTCATCATTTGTTTATAAACATAAGGAGTAGCTTTAAAGTTTGTAATAGGATAATTTGCAACATACAAATCCAGGTCGCCATCGTTATCATAATCGAAGAAAGTACTCTGCGTGCTCATCCCCGGATCATTAATGCCATATTTTTTAGCCTCCTCCTTAAAAACAGGAATACCATCTTTATTGACCCCCTGGTTTACAAATAATAAATTTTCGCGATTAGTAGATAATCCGGAAACACTCACATAAATATCAAGCAGTCCATCATTGTTGATGTCACATATGGTTGAACCCAGCATCCATCGATGGTCGCCACCTGTCCCTGAAATTTCGGTAATGTCTTTAAATTTCAGGTTTCCCATATTGAGGTACAAGCGGTTGCTGACCATATTACCGGTAAAATAGATATCCGTCAGGCCATCGTTATTAAAGTCTCCAACGGATACCCCACCGCCCATATACATGTAGGAATACAGAAAATAGTTAAAAGTATCGGTCTCTGTCAGCGTGTTCTGAAAGGTAACATTTGTTTTTCCTGAAGAGAGTCTCTGGAAAACAGGACCTTCATGGTTTGTTTTTTCAGGCTTGCAGGAAAAAAGGATGCAAAGTATAATTGTTAACAAAACTACAAGGTTAAGCCTTTTACGGTATTCAGGTTTTAAAAAGTTAATCATAAGGGCTAAATTGTAAAGAATGAAGGATGAATGTACTTCAAATAACTTAAAAAAAGAAATGGTCCTGTTTTGCAGGACCATTTCTCTAAATCATAACAGTTTCTCTCTATTAATAACCCGGATTCTGATCTGTCTGTTCAATGTTAGGGTTAACATCAATTTCCTTCTGAGGAATAGGCCAGAGCAAATTTTTAGGTGCACTGAAAACCAAAGCAGCCTGGTCGGCTAAAGGACAGCTGGGTTTAACTTCGGCAATAAAAGCAGCAAGTCTGCCCCATCTTACAAGGTCGGAGAAACGGCACTGTTCACCGCATAATTCAACCTTACGTTCATGTTCCAAAGCCAGCATGAAATCAGCTAATGTGCCCACAGGATAATGGGCTGCAACCATCGCAGCTGAACCATATAATGGCATATCCACATCGGCCCTTGCCCTTACCTGGTTCATATAACCTACAGCTGTAGTGAGGCTTCCACCTGATCTATTGGCTTCTGCTTCTGCCTTCATTAACAGTACGTCGGCATACCTGATCACTTTCATGTTGATTCCTGATTCATTTCCTGCAACAGCTCCTTCAGTAGCAGCTTTATAGTAGTTCTGGTATTTTTTCCAGCCTCTTAATATATAATGATCAATCATGACACCACTTGAATTTTTTACGACCGCAGAATCAATATGCATGGTCAGGGTATTGTTGTCATACAAATCACCATTCTGGTAGATGCAGTAACCGCGTCTTGGATCGGTTTTTACACCATTTTTAGCAACAGTCTCGAATTCATTCCAAAGATCCTTCGACGGGAATACGTTGAACCAGTTTAAGCAACCATATTCCTGGGCCCTGAAAGTAGCTTCATTCAAACCTTCGTCAGTTCTGTCGGAATTCCATTGGCTGGAATAACCGGCAGCGATGTTAAACTGGACTTCGAAGAGGGACTCCGGAAAATTTTCGCTTTCTTCCGAAAAGTTGTTAAAATAAACAGGTTCCAGAGAGTAACCGGTAATATGATTAAAAGCATCAAGGGCACCCTGATAATTTTTCTGGAATAAACGCGCTTTGCCTAACAGAGCCCATGCAGCGCCTGAAGTAGCCCTTCCGGCTTGTTCATCAGCTTTGGCAAGACATTTGGCTGCTGCATCTGTACAGTCGGTTTCTATTTGTGCCCAAACCTGTGCTTTAGGTGTTCTGGCAAGACCTGCATTCTCTGCAGGATCAACTCCGAGATACAGGGGAACATCACCAAATTTATCAACCAGGAAGAAGTAATACAAAGCCCGCAGGAATTTTGCCTCACCAACATATTTGTCTCTCATCGCGTCGGACAATATACTGGTGGGGATATTACTTTTAATTACTTCGGCATTGTTGATAACAAAATTGGCTTTATGAATTCCTCTGTAGCAACTACTCCAGTAAGCTTCAATCAAACCATGTGTTGCATCGAATGTGAAATTCAGCCACTGGCGTTTATCAGCTTCCTGCTGTGGCATACATGTATTTTCATGAGACATGTTGTCATTACCATACCAAATGCCACGGTTGTATATGCCGGTTGTTTGCAAACTTCCGTAAACAGCATTTACAGCTGACTGCACCTGAGCCGCAGTTGTAAAATAAGTGTCAGGGGAAAGTTGGTTAGGATTCGTAAGGTCTAACTTATCCGCTTTACAGGAAAAGAGCAGGACCATTGCACCGAAAACTAGTGCCTGAATGAAATATGTTTTAAGTCTTTTCATAATATAATTCTGTTTTAAAGTTTAGAAGGTAACTTGAATACCAGCAATAACTGATTTTGGTATAGGATAATTACCTACATCAATTCCATTGGCATAGTTTTGAGATGTCGTTGAAGGAGCACCAATTTGTCCCAATGAGGTTCCGCTGGAAGTGTATCTGCCAACCTCAGGATCCAAACCAGAGTATTTAGTTATGCAAATCATGTTTTGTGCACTTACATAAATTCTAAGTTTAGCGACTTTGTTTTTCAAAAGTCTTTCAGGTACAGTATATCCCAGAGTTAAGTTTTTCAATTTGGTATAGGCACCGTCTTCGACGAAACGATCGGATGCCTGGACATTGGAAGCAACTGTACCGGCTCTTGGAATGGTGTTTGAAGGATTGGTTAGAGACCATCTGTCTAGCACCCTGACATCGGAATTAAATAACCTGTCCATACCTACCAGGTCAAAAAGGTTGGTATTGTAAAGTTTGTTACCGTATACTCCGCTTATAAACAAGTTCAGATCAAAGCCTTTGTATGATACATTGAGGTCCAAACCAAGAGTCATCTTGGGGAATGGGTTTCCTATACTGGTTCTGTCGTTTGCATCAATTTTGCCATCACCATTGGTATCTTTAATACGGAAATCTCCTGCTGTGCAAGAATTGAGTTTGAATTCCGTACTGTCCATATAGGTTTTAGCTTCTGAAACTGTCTGGAAGATACCATCGAACTTCCATCCGTAGAAGAAGAAAGCAGGTTGTCCAACCTGGCATCTGTTAAGATCTTCACCTTCAAAACTATATCCGGAAATATAAGTAGAACCACCCAGGGATTTAACTTTATTTTTGAAGGTACCTAGATTTAAGTTGACGGACCATTGAAAATCGCCTTCAAAATCGTTGTATCCCAGCTGCAATTCAAAACCTTTTGTGTCCATAGAGCCTGCATTCTTGCTGATTGTGCCTGTGAAATCACCGGTAGAGAGTGGCAGAGGTACCTGCATCAGAAGATCATTACTCCTGTTCAGATAATATTCAGCAGACAAAGTAAATTTGTTTTTAAGCAAGCCCAAGTCCAACCCAATGTTTGTCATGGTTGTTTCCTCCCATTTTAAATCGGGATTTGAAGCACCTGCAGGAGTTGTTCCAACAACGGCTACATTATTAATAACATAATACATGTTTGAGGTTAAGGATGAAGAATAGGCATAGTCTGTAATCTTGTCATTACCTGCTTTACCCCAGCTTGCTCTCAGTTTTAAGTTGCTGAGATAAGCAACATCGCTTAAGAAAGCTTCTTTGGCAATATTCCAACCCAAAGATACTGAAGGGAAAGTACCCCATCTCTTGTCCTGGCCAAACCTTGACGAAGCATCTTTTCTTATTGAAGCCGAAAATAAGTACTTCCCATCATAGTTATAGTTTAATCTTCCAAGGTAACTGATTCTGAAATAATCAATTGATCCTGAGCTTAATGAAGCGTCAGAGTTACTCAATTCTTCAACCTGGTCAGTAATAGCATTGTGTGAACTTGCATTCTCAACAGTTGAGTGAACAGCGCTGTATTCAGTCAATGCCAATAACTCAAAATTATGTTTTTCAGCAAGTGTTAAGTTATAAGTCAGGTTGTTGGTAAACAGGAATGAATTATAGGCTGCCTGGTTTTTAATAATATTTGCAAAAGTTGATTGGTGAGTATTGCCACCCAGGTTATCATCATTGTAAGAAGGGAAGAATTGGTTGTTAGCTATTCTTACATTCTGGAGACCAAGATTAGTTCTGAATTTCAGGCCTTTCATAAGTTCCAGCTCACCATAGAGATTACCAAGAATGTTCAGCGTATTCTGTTTGCGACTGTTCAACTCCATTATTCTGACGGGGTTTTCAGCATCCTGTCCGTCAATGGCGCTCATAGGACCCTGGTATCCTCCTAAATTATTTACATTGTATACCGGCAGGTAAGGGGCCATTTTAATAGCATGCTCCAACAGGGAACGTCCGCCATCATCAGACAATGGATCCTGACTGGCAAATGATAAGCTGAGGTTCTCACCAACTTTCAGCCTTCCCTTTTTAAAATCACTATTGAGTCTGAAGTTATATCTTTCGAGACCAGTTTTGATAACAATGCCTCGTTGGTTCAGATAACCGGTTGACAATCTGAAAGTGCTGTTTTCATTTCCACCGGAAAGGGAAAGGTCATAGTTTTGCATAGGACCCTTTTGGTATATCTCATTCTGCCAATCGGTGTTACCGGCATTTATGCGGTCAGCATATATAGGATTTGAATAAACTGCAGGTGTTGTAAATGCTCCACCGGTAGCATATTCTTTATATTGGGCACTGTTCATCAAATTATATCTTGCATTGGAATATTGAACTCCGTAATAGCTGTCCAGATTAACCACAACATTACCGGCTTGACCTTTCTTGGTAGTAACCATAATAACGCCATTTGATCCCAGTGAACCATATATAGCAGCTGTGGAAGCGTCTTTTAATACTTCAATGGATTCAATGTCTGAAGGACTGATGTTACTAATACTGGTTGCAACAACACCGTCAACAACAAACAAAGGGTTAGCATCGTTAACAGTACTGATACCTCTAACCCTGATTGTAGATTCAAAACCCGGAGCCCCATTGGCGATAACCGTCACACCAGCTGCACGTCCCTGCAAGGCCTGGTCAAGACCTGCCGAAGGCAGAGCAGTAAGTTTATCAGATGTAACTGATGAAATAGCGCCGGTTACTGTAGCCCTTCTCTGAGTACCATAACCAACGACAATAACTTCATTAAAAGAGTTAAATTCCATCTGAAGAGTGACATCGATAACCGAACTGGTACCAATCAGAACTTCCTGTGAAGTATAGCCAATGAAACTGACAACAAGTGTATTTCCAGTAGCGGGAACTCCAATAGTAAACTTACCCTGGACATCAGTAATCGCACCTATCTGAGTTCCTTCCACAACAACATTTGCTCCAGCAACCGGCTGTCGATCTTTGTCAACAACAGTACCGGTCACTGTTCTTTGAGCATATGCACCAGCAGTGCCTGCTACAAAGAACAAAAGCAACATAAACACTTTAAGTAATTTTCTCATAGATTAATTAGGTTAAATGGTTCAAATTATTTTAAAAACCGCATATTTGGATTTAAGATACTTTCAAAGTTTAGGTTAAATTCAATTTATTAATTCAAAGCTAGGTTAGTCAAATGTATAATAAAATTTTTAAATAAGTACGCAAATCAGTAGATATTTTTTTTATAGACCATAAATCAGTTTATATATTTCAAACGATAGCGAGGATGTTTCCCTTACCAGAATAGATGATAGTATATCAATCATATATCTAAAAACAATGGCGCATAATAAAATCAGGCCCGTCCTCTTTAGCTTTTTTTACTGCTCCTGCTTCTGAGCCTCAATCAAAATCATTTTGCTATGCCAGCTAAGACTAAAGTAAATAATTACTTTAAGCCATATTTACAAATCTAATCTAAATTGATAATCAGTAAGATGAGGTTTCTATCTTTAGGTCTAATCCCAAAAAACCAGTAAGAACCTGGCAGCAAACAAAAAATCACCTGCAAAAATTGTAAGTGATTGATTGGTTGGTTGCTCTGCCAAAGCCCGAACCTGGACTTTTCTGATCCATAGTCAGAGGATACTTGTTCATTTGTTGACAATAGCTTCTACAGTTTAATAATTCTCTCCATAATCTCTAATCAAATCATAGTTAGATATTTCAAACCTCTTGCCTGCTAAGAAAAAGGCGGAAGCCCTAAGTCAGCAGGGCTGGCTTTTATACTGTGGTTATTAAATTTTGGTGAGTTTTTTACTATATCTAATAGTGGTCCCTTTTTATAACTTTAATACATGGGCGATTTTATAAAGAAAACCGGTAACTGAATTTTATAAGGAAAATGTTAGTTGGAAATTTATCGGCTAACTGACCCATACTTTTAAACAGGTTGAAATTAACAGGATCTGAATTAAATGTCCTGTCGCTTGACCATACCATATATATAACTGAACCAGGCCTGTATTCCCATTTTGCCACAAGGTTTGAACGAAATTGATGAAAACAGAAATCCGGATCATATATCTGATCATGGAAATTATTGACATTTTCATCCAGTTCTAATCTGGAATTAACCAAGACTACTGGCTGGTTGTACAAATTGAAACGATCGGAGTATTCATCGGCCATAGGATTTGTCACATATTTGAATTTTGAATATATACCTGTTGAGACAAAGGGACTCCCATAATATTGTACTGAAAACTCAGGTGTAATGCTGAAATCAACTCTGAAAACGATACCAATGGTTTTTTGATCTACCTGTCCAAGAATATATCGTTTTTCTGCAGCCAATGCAGTTATGTACTGTAAATCATTTCTGTCAGTTGAGTAGTTAAAATTTAAATAAAACTTTAGTGTGTTTATTGGCCGGTAAGTCAACCCCGGCGCAACCTGATAAGTCCGGAGATAGTTTTCAGCTCCGAAAACAAATTGGCACTGAAAATCGGGATAAAGTTTTTTTGCAACATTCCCGGTTCCCTGTCCGTAGAACTCAATCTGACCCGGGACTTTCATTGAATTGCCGCAACGAAGGATATGGACATCTTTTGATGAAGAGGTAAATGACAGGTTTGTATAAACAGTCCACATATTTTTAAAAGAGGAATTAAATGTCAGATGAATGCCGGAAAGCAGGTAATCCCCATGAAAATTGAACTGATTAAATTCCTCCAGACCAATAGAATAAGAACGGAAAATTGAGACAGGTTTATTGACAAAATATGAAATGTTATTATCCTGGTTCAACAGGTCAGTAATTTGCATATAGCCAATATCATTCAGCTCCAGGCCAGGCGACATCCAGGTCAATCCGGTATTATAACGCCAGAATCCTTTGCTGCCTTTCCCTATCTTCAATTTCCCGCCACAGCCGGATAATTTTGTCCGTGTTGTGTCATAGTCAAGATAATCAGCATCAGTTCGCTGAAAATAACGGGCAGAAGATTCCTGTAACAGTGATATTGCTTTGGCATTTCCTTTTATATAACTGCCAAGCAATTTTGCTTCGATAAAGAATTCCTTGTCTTTCCATTGATGAAGCAGATCCAGGCCTCCAGTATAGGCATCCTTACTTAGAAAATTCAGATTCACATCATTAATCATGCGGTTAGTTGAAGTAAAGATGCCTCCCAGAATTGTGGTACCTTCATTAAAATCCTTTTGAATTCTGGTTACAAAATAATTTGTAAGGGGTTCTACATTAACATTTTTTTTATTCCCGTTCTGATCGGTGGTCCTGGCATACATGGAGGCAGTAAGGCTTTGAATAATGCCTATAGATAACCCATTGGCTGTTTTACCACTTAGCTTTATTGAATTAAGGATTGTTGTCTTTTCCGGTTCACTTACATACAGACTGCCTGTTTGGTCTAAAGTATAAGATGGTGTATGCCCTATTCTTCGGGAATAAAACATGCTGTTACCATTAAAATCATCGTTAAAAATGGTTTTTCCTTCGATAAAAAATGGTCGTTTCTCTACATAAAATGTCTCGAATGCAGTAAGGTTCATTACACTTGGGTCTGATTCAACCTGCCCAAAATCCGGATTTACGCTAAGATCGAGGGTAAAGTTGCTGCTAATTCCGACTTTGGCATCCAGCCCAATATTTCCATCATAAAGACGTCCTTTGTCAGCAAAAGGATTGACCGGATCTTTTTTAAATGTTGTCAGTTTTGCAAGCGTGTAGGACAATATTTCAAGTCTTTGAGATTTCTTTAAATTGTTTATGCCGTGCAATTCTCCAAAATTATACAATTCTCCCGCAGTAGTCAGAGATTGAATTTCCCAATCGCTTTCTTCCTGTAAGCGGTTTATCCATCGCCAAATATGAAGTCCCCATATTTGTTCCTTCTCTTTGCTGTAACGCAACTGGCTTAAAGGGATCCTCATTTCTGCAACCCAGGCTGAATCTTCATAGCCAACCTTTCCAGACCAGACCGCATCCCATGTCACATCCCAACTCATTGGATTGGTAAGAACAAGGTCAGTTTTCTGGCCGTATGCACTCAGATCGAATTCAAAACCTGTCCGATGATCATGATAGCTATCAAAATTGACGCCTACCATATCTCCGACCATGTCATCACGAAGGCCTGCAATTTTATCTATTTTCCCGGATTCGTTATCAAATGCCCGGATAGCGACATAGATATTTTTATCGTCATATAGAATTTTTACTTCTGTAGGCAGAGACGGTTTGGATCCTTCCTTTGGAATAAATTGAGTAAAGTCTCCAGCCCATTTTCCTGTTTTCCAGCAATCATCGTCCAGTTTACCATCAATCACCGGCTCTGCAGTTGTAAGCCTTATTGTATTATAAACCCTTGGTTTGCCGGGTACACGCAGTTTAAAACTTGTATCAACTGGAGCCTGATTTTGCCCGTAAATTAAACTTGTTTGCAAAAAAATCAGTGCAATAAAAGCAAGAAACAAAAATTTATTGTAGTTGCACATGAATCTGTATTGTAGTAACAGGGTTCCTTAAATTATGCTAAAAATAAATACATTTATTCTATTCCCTATGGATACCGCAATAAAATAAAATCTCAAGCATATTGATCAGATGCTCCTCTAATAAATTAACCTTAATATAAACTACCCCTCCTTATCATAAGATTTTCGTCGGAAATATAATCATCATACTGTGTTTCCTTGTCGATCATCCCTTTCGGACCTATCTCTATTATCCTGTTGCAGACTGTCTGTATGAACTCATGATCATGTGATGACATCAGGATATTTCCTTTAAACTTCATTAAAGTATTATTGAAAGCCTGAATTGACTCAAGGTCGAGATGATTTGTCGGGCTGTCAAGAATCATAACATTGGCATTGCGGATCATCATTCTGGCAATCATGCAGCGAACCCTTTCCCCTCCTGAAAGCACATTAACTTTCTTATAAATCTCTTCACCTGAAAAAAGCATTTTCCCAAGGAATCCCCGAAGGAACATCTCACTTGTGTCTTCAGAATACTGGGCCAGCCAGTCAATAAGGGTTGTGTCTTTTTCAAAGAATTTTTCATTTTCAAGAGGCAGATATGCCTTTACAATTGTCTGACCCCATTCAAAAGAACCTTTCAGAGGTTTGTCATGACCTTTCAGGAGCTCAAACAGGACCGTCATTGCCCGTGTATCTCTGGAAAGAAATGCGATTTTATCATTTTTATTGACAGTGAAAGTAAGATCTTTGAACAGCGTCTTTCCTTCAAATATTCCTGTAAGCCCTTTAACTGAAAGTATATTGTTTCCGGGTTCCCGGTCGGGAGTGAAAATAATTCCGGGATATCTTCGTGTCGAAGGTTTGATTTCCTCAATATTTAATTTCTCTATCATTTTCTTCCGGCTGGTTGTCTGCTTTGATTTCTTTACATTAGCCCTGAAGCGTGCAATAAATTCCTGTAATTCCTTCTTTTTTTCCTCTGATTTTTTATTCTGTGCCAGCTGCTGCCTTAGCGCAAGCTGACTTGATTCATACCAGAAGCTGTAATTCCCAAAGAACTGTTGTACCCTGCTGAAATCAATATCAATGATATGGGTGCATATTGAATCAAGAAAATGCCTGTCATGAGATACAACGAGTACCGTATTTTCAAATTCTGAAAGGTAGTTCTCCAGCCAGTTTACTGTCTCAAGATCAAGGTCATTGGTTGGCTCATCGAGCAAGAGATTATCAGGTTTCCCAAACAAAGCCTGGGCAAGAAGCACTTTAACCTTTTCTTTTCCTGACAGCTCCTTCAGGAGCTTGTAATGGTTTTCCTCCTTAATTCCGAGTCCACTAAGAAGGCTTGCCGCGTTGCTTTCTGCATTCCATCCTTCGCTGAAAAATCAGATTTCAGATATAGATTTTCTTTCTCCTTTGCAATATTCCATAAAGTTGAATGACCCATCTTCACTGTATCGAGTACCGTGCAGTCATCGAACTCAAAATGATCCTGCTTTAAAACAGATACTCTCTCACCGGGACCGAAAGTTACTGACCCTGTATGTGATTCAACATCCCCGAAAAGCATCTTAAGGAATGTTGATTTTCCGGCACCATTTGCTCCGATTACTCCATAACAGTTGCCCGCGATAAAAATCTGATTAACATCCTGAAATAAAATGCGCTTCCCAAACTGAATACTTAGATTTGAAACTGTTATCATTGATATAAATAATTGCTAGTGTAAAACATCCCTTCAAAAGGGCTGCAAAATTCAACAATTAATTGTCGATAACAGTTTTTTGAATGCTATATGACTTTTGTAAAGAGCATCAAATTACTTCTTTTGCTCTTTTACTTTGCCAATTTCTGCAAATTAATCTGATGATTATGTTATTTAAGTTTAATCAAATTAAGGTTTGATATTTCAAACCTCTTATCTGCAAATGCCTGGTTTCCCCATTTTTCTTATATGTACCTTTGACTCCAGTAAACAAAGCATTGATGAAATTGAATTTTTGCAGTCTTAGCAGTGGAAGTAGCGGAAATTGTTATTACCTGGGTAACGAGTTTCATGGAATTTTGATCGATGCCGGAATTCCAGCAACTTCCATACGCAAGTTTCTGAAGAATATGGATATCTCCATGCAGACTATTATGGGGGTCCTGATAACACACAATCATATAGATCATATCAGAGGATTGGAAGTGCTTACCAGGAAAAACAGTCTTCCCGCATTCACTACCTATAATATTTGGAAAAGCATTCTCACACCACATAAAAAAATATCTCGGGATTGTATCCACGAAATTCCTTTGCAGCAAAAATTTCATCTGGCAGGTTTTGATATCGAAGCATTTCCGGTTTGTCATGATGCTCCTGAAACTATAGGGTTCCACATTTGTGCCGGCGATAAAAAAATAACAATTGCTACCGACCTTGGACATATTAGCCAAACTGCTGCTCCATATATTAAAGCAGCTAACTTGCTCGTTATTGAATCAAATTATGATGAACAGATGTTGGTGAATGGCAAATATCCTCATTTTTTAAAAGCGAGGATACAATCAGATCATGGACATTTAGGGAATCATCAAACCTCGGCTTTTCTGGCAGATATTATTAGTGACAACCTCAGTAATATCTGTCTTGCCCATCTGAGTAAAAACAATAATACTCCCGAAATAGTGCTTCAGACCTTGCAGCAGACTTTCTCAGAGAGGGGCATTATCCTAAACGAACAACAGCGGATATCAATTCTGAAACGTAATATGCCAACTGAGATGATAAGATTGATTGAATAGAAAAACCCGCCTTCCACGCCGGTTGGCGGATTCGGCGGGCGAAGCCCTGCTTCGCCAAGGCTACGTAGGGCGAAGGTGGAGATTAAGGGAGTCGAACCATAACTCTCTATGGCAGACCCCATAAAGATTATTGATTTGTAATGATCAAAAGGTAACCGAACAGTTCACCGGGGAATAGGTCTTCTCATATAAAAAATAGTTTTTTCTTTAAAAAAGATGTAAAAACCACTTACCCATCTTACCCGAACTTCTAAACCTATTAATAATAAAGATGATGGTAAGGGTAAGATTCATTTTAAACATTTTACCTTATCTTACCCTGATTTGGAAAGCTGTCAATTAATATTCATATATGAGCATATCAATTCATTTCAACCTATTAAGCAACAAAAAATCGAAGAGGAGGTTTTGTCAAGGGCGATGATACCATATATTTATATACCAAAATATCATCGCTCTGTATACCCTTGACAAAAACGGAACGGAGATTACATTTGCTTAAAAAAGTTGAAAATATTAAGTCTCTAACCTGAAATTCAAGATTTTCTCCCTTTTAAAATTTCAGCTGTGTACTGCAAAAACGGGGCTTCTTGATTACATTCAGCCATTAAGTTTAAAATTTGCATACATAGCTAAACAAAGAGGAATTCGAACCGTTTCTTCAATATTCTGATAATGTAATAATTACAAGATCCTGATTTTGCCTGTACACCGAATGGTACACCGGGTACACAAATCATGCAAAGAACTTCAATTGCCACAAATGTAATCATTATTGCATTTATTATCTTTAATAGATAAAAAGCTGCTCCGATTTTAATTAATTTAACTGAGGAACGACCTTTTTGTAATATAATAATTATGAGATGCTTGTCCCTATCTGGAAAATAGGCATATACATTGAAATCAATATCAAAGCCACTATACTACCGACAAAAATAATGAGAACCGGTTCGAGCAAACTATTCATTGATTTAACTTTAGCTTCAAGTTCTTCTGAATATTGCTTAAATAACTGATCGTAGATAATATCCATTTTGTTAACTTCTTCAGCAACTTTTGTCAGAGCTATCATTTTTTTATCAAAGATTGGAAACTCATTCATAGACTCAGAAAGAGAAATCCCTTTTGAAAGAGAGGTTTTTATTTTGTGAAGAGCAAATTCCATAGGGAAGAAATCAATCATCTGCTCAATAAGTCCTATCGCATCTAACAGGTGAACCCGGGAACTGATTAACAACCTCATTGTCTGGCAAAATCTGGCTTTATAAGTAAGTTTCAATACTGACCCCACAATAGGTATTTTTAGCAAAATAGCAGATGAGTATTTCCTGTACCATTCTTTCTTTCTATTGAAGACAATAAATGCAATAATGATTACCGAAAGTACCAGTAAAATGATAATATAATGTGAGAATTTTTCAGATAGATTAATTACAAATTGTGTTATAGGAGGCAGAGTACCTTTAAATCTCAAAAAAACATCTTTGAACATCGGCACTATAAAGTTCAGCATGAAAGTTAAGGCTATAATAGTTGTAAAGAGTACCAAGGCCGGATAAGTCAATGCGCCTCTTATCTGATGTTGCTGTGAAATTCTTTTTTCATAAAAGGTTGAAAGCTCCTGCAGTACTGTTATAATGGTACGATTTTACCGGGAAAGTAATCCGGAACAGGCAGAAACAAACCTTTAACGGGGTATCGACCACCGTCGACAAGTATTTCGCCTATGATCATGTCGAAAGACTGAAAAGTATCGGATCTAAGATCAATGGAACTGACAGCCTGACAATTGCCGCACTTTCTTATAATGAATTGGGTCAGTTATCTCAGAAGAGTCTGCATAAATATGGAAGCTCGTTTCTCCAGCAAATCGATTACACCTATAATATCCGCGGATGGCTGACATCAATAAATGACCCGGACAACCTTGGATCCGATCTCTTTTCGATGAAGTTATTATATGAAAACCCGGGTTCTTTGACCAATCTTACAAAAGAGAGGCAATTTAACGGAAATATATCAGGCATGATATGGAATCGCAATACCAGCCCTTCTGTAATAGAAAAAAGCGCATACAGCTTTATATATGATGCCCTGAATAGGATTAGTAACGATTATTACGGAGATGGTTCGACGTTAGCCAATTCCGAAAAATTCCGGGAGTATGATTATTCTTATGATCTGAACGGAAATATAATTACTCTTAAACGTAATAATAATTCAGGGACTCAGATAGATAATCTTTCATATACATACCTTTCAGGCGGCTCAAGCAACCAGCTTGCATTAGTAGGGGATAACACGGCTAATACCTCAGGCTTTAATGACGGTAATACTTCAGGAAATGATTATTTGTACGACAATAATGGGAACCTCACCAGAGATCTTAATAAAGGATTCAGTACGATAACATATAATTTCTTAAATTTACCAAATGTACTAACCAAAGGTGCCACGAGTCTGACCTATTACTATGATGCAATGGGAACAAAGCTGAAGCAAGCAAAGGTTGAAGGAGAAAATACGACAAGCAGATATTATCTTGACGGATTTGAATATGATAATTCCAAAGCACTCAGCCTGATCCATATGGAAGAAGGAGTTATTAATAAGGATGTAAGCACATTCCAGTACGAGTATTATATAAAGGATCATCTGGGAAGTACGAGGATATCATTCACACCTGGCACAAACAATACTGTTACATTAGTACAGTCCACAGATTATTATCCGTTTGGACTCGAATTCAGCCCACAGTATGACAATTCTTCAGGTAATAAGTACCTGTATAACGGAAAAGAATTACAGGATGGATTAAGTCTTGATTGGTATGATTACGGAGCCAGGTTCTACGATCCGGGAATAGGCAGGTTCATTACCCAGGATCCTAGGGCTGAAGATTATGATTCATGGACCCCATATAATTATTGTGCTGATAATCCAATATTTTTTATGGATCTTGATGGAATGGATTGGTATACCAATTGGTTTACAGGAAAGCAGGTTTGGTTTGATGGAAGTGACAAACATTTCTTCTATTCCCATAATGAGGGAGGGTATTATTCATCACCTACTGCTACAGTGGTAGATTATTCCTACTCTACACTTCATCAGCAAGCAGTAGACTATGTAAGCGCATTGAGATTTGAACAAACTCTAAATGCTTCTGGGATTCAAACAAATAGAACTGATAGTCGTTTTGAAGCATTTGCTTCATGGATATCATTAGGTGCACTACCGGAAATTAAAGGATTATCAGGTTTTCTAAAATTATTTAAAGGATCTCAAAAAAATGTAGTAAAAAGCGTTGAAGAGCTAATATCTGTAGCGAATACTACAGACAAAGGTGGCTTAACTACCGTTGGCAGAGCACTTCAAAAACATGGGAGTAGAGCTGGAAGTGTATTTCCAAAAGTTGCTGGTTCTCCAGCTGTTATCAATGCACAAGGAGAAGCAGTTTTACGGGATATAATCACTAATCCTAGTGTTTCTACCACTATTAGACATCACGCAAGGCTTGGAGATGTACTGGAATATCGAATCCCTAGCGGACAAGGTGCAAGATTTAGTTCAGATGGCAAGAAGTTTTTTGGATTTATAGAGCAATGAATAAAATGAAAGTTGAAATTACAAGCGTTCCAGATAGAGAAAATCTTGTCGCTGAAATTTGGTTTGATGAAAATTTAATTGCGGAAGTCTATCAAGAGAATGAGGTTTTAAATGTAGAATTTTATATATCGCCTGGGATGGCCCTTCCTTTTGAAGAATTCCAAGAGGCATTAAAAATTGCAAAAGACAAATTAGCTAAAGACTGTTAGCTTACCTGTTAACTTTTACTCAAATTGTAAACTAATTCGTGATAATACAACAGGAAGAAGCTAATTGTTACGACGCCGGGTTTTAGTTATTATAGAGTATAAACCTGCCTGGCGTTAAAATCCCTGATCAGTGCCGTTCATACTTCCAGTATCCAATACTTCACATAGAGCCAGAAAACGCCAAACAGACAAGTTATATGCTGGAAGATGCAATTTCCAGGTGAATCTCATCCGATTTGTTATAAAAAACTGCTATTTTCATGCTTAAATTGAGCATTTAAAAGCGATCCTGATACTTTAACACATCAAAAAGTTCTTTGAAAACACTTCTTTTAAATTAATAAGCAACTGTAAATCTGGTCTTAGAGATCAATTAGTATGATTACGGTGCAAGATTCTACGATCCGCAAATAGGCAGATGGCATGTGATGGATCAAATGGCAGAAGTTTATTCAAATATAACTCCATATGCTTACTGTGCAAACAATCCAATTAGACTTATTGATATTGATGGGAGGTATTTTGATGATGAAAATGAGAAGACTGCACAGCATAACGAAAGAAGATTAATTAACAAACAACATAGGCTAGCGAATAGAGCCATTAAGATGGCAGCGAAAGGAAAAGATACTGGGGATATTGAAGCTCGTCAGGATGAGTTAGATAAGTCTTTAAATAATATTAGCAATATGCGAGCTAATGAAAACACAGAATTTAGGTATGCTAGTGTTAATTCTAAAGAAGCACGGCTTTATAATGTGGAAGGACCTACAACACAATATACTGCTAAGAATGAAAATGGAGATGCTGTTGTTACAATGTTTACCGAAAATAATATGGGTAGCGTGTTGCATGAAGGGAGACACGGAGGAGATTATGCAACAGGCACTTTAAGAATTAACACCTCTGGTGGATACGGTGTTTCTCACGAAGTTAGTGCTTACAGAGCTCAATATTCTTGGAATGGTTCTTTGCAGTATAAGCCTGCTGATTATCTTTCCAATAATCCAATATTAGGGTCTGCTTTTGATAAATTGGGTGAAGGAATAATTCCAACAATTTCAGTTGTAGACATTAATTCAATTACTCCAGGTCTTGTAAATAATATAGGGACGTCTGTAATGTATAATAAAGGGAATACATCTATTAAAGCATGGATGCCACTATACCCGCCAAATGGCATAAAAAAAGAAATATGGGACAATCATTAATTAAATACTATGGAAAAAATATTTTTTTTTAGCGCTTTTATATTTTTAGGATCAGCATGCTCCCACCACTTGTTTTTAAGCAATAGAGTATTTGTTAATAGCGATTCAATAAAAGTAAACTCGCTGGAGTTTGTCAATGATAGCATCTGTATATATAAACAAACGTTTAGGTGCGAGATGCAAAACCCCTTTAGAGAGGTAAAAATAATTTGTAAGTATAAGGCCTTAAAAAATAAGATAATCCTAGAAAATTTAACTAGTAATCCTGATAGTATAGGAGTTACATGTTTTATAATACCAGAAGGAGAGCTGTTAAGATGCTCGTTAATTAATGAAAAATTATTTGAAAGAAAAGCGATATTAATTGATGCACACAAAACGTTTACAATGCATGATTTGTATGGATATATTAATAATGTTATTACAGATACTTTATTGTACAAAAGAAATGCCATCCTATATAATAAGCTGAATAGATGTCACCCATATACGATGTATGTGCATTCAACCTTTAGAGAAGAGTGATCATTATAACTGCTAAGGATAGTCATCAACCATAATATCTTACAAATCATAAAGCATAAAACCCAGTTCACCGCCGGGTTTCGTTTTGAAGAGTATATGCCTGCCTGACATTAAAATCTCTAATCATTACCTTTAGTACTTCCAAGATACACTGTTTAAAATCCACATAGAGCCAGTAAATGTCAAATGACTAATTTACATACTTGAAGATGCAATTTTCAGGTGAATCTCCTCCAATTAATTATAAAAACCCTTATTTTCATGTTTAAATTGAGCATTTAAAAGTGTTTTTACACTTTAGATACCTCAAAAAGTTCTTTGAAAACCACTCTTTTTATTGTTAAGGAAGTTGGTATTTAGCTACTTGAGATCGATTGGTATGATTACGGCGCAAGGTTTTATGATCCACAAATCGGAAGGTGGCTGGTACAGGATCCACTTGCAGAATACCGACTTAACCTTTCACCATATAACTATTGTAAGAATAACCCTATTCTTTATATTGACATGTTTGGTTTGCAGGATACTCTGGTACATCCTCCACTTCCTGAAGTAAAAGTTGTAGCATATAGAAATCCCCCAGAACAATCATTTTATAGTTGGATATGGAGTTTGAGTAATAGAATTGATTGGTTTTTATTAGGTAATACTTATGAACTTAAAGTAAGAAATGCCACAAATTACGAAAATTGGATGATAAGAAATGTAGATCAGCAGATTCTTGAAGAAATCGCAAAAGTAAACAGTGCTCATCTAACCGATCCCGCATTGCATAATTATGTTAGATCAAATGAAAGCTACCAAGGAAAAACGGAGGATAAAGAGATAATTGAGGAGAAAGCTGGCAATAACATAAAATTAATTGAAGATAAAACCGCTATATGGGTTAAGGATGAAGAAATTAAAGAATATGTTATCGTTAAACCTGAATATTGTGTAAATGGCGTTTTTGGTCATTCAGATAGTCTTAATCACCTCGTTTGGAGCAAAGTAGGTGATACTATTCGCGAATATATTGTACAACCTGGGCACTATGAGTTAGTTTCGTCGAAAGGGGACACTACAAGAGCGAATAAGAAGAAATAGTTATTATATAAAATTTCAATGCAATGATGCTATGAAAAAAACATTTTTATTTTTTTTAATACTTCTTTCGATTTTAGGATGTAAGCGACAAAAAATAGTTAATTATTATTATCAAACAGGTAAAATAATGGTATCCAAAATTTATCCGGATAAAAGGGATACGACAACATATAAGGAACTTAAATTTTTTGACGATGGGATGCTTCTAAGTAGGTATAATTACAGGAACAACCGGCCTGAAGGCGGATTTGGAGCCTTTACACCAAAAGGTATCATTATTGAACGTGGTACTTATGAAGATGGTAACCTTGCTGGTGTACTTCAAGAGTATGACACTACTGGAGTATTAGCCCGTGAGACATACTATATAAATGGTAAAAAAGTAATTTATTCTTATGGTTGGTATTCGGAAAACAAAGAGATTTTCGGTCAAAATATTTTTTTATTTAAAAATGATACTGCTATCTATCGAGTTGGCCAAATCTTAAGGGCGGAAAATGGAACTTATATAAAAAAGATGAGTGCTTACTCATTAATAATCTCAAAAGATACTATTTTAGAATCCTCTAATTGTTTTGATCTACGAACTTTTTTCCCTGTTTCTTGTAGTAAATATGAGATATCTTTTGGTACTCCTAATATTAATCTTGAGTTTAACAAAGTTGATACTAGTTTTACTACTGCAGATTCATTGATAAAGATTTGTAATTATAAATTTCATAAAGGAATGAATCATGTTTTCTGCAAAGTGGTTGCTTACTCTGTTGATATAGCTGATACAGCTACATTTTTTGCATATAAGGATGTTTTTGTCAAACCAAAGAAATAATAGGAATTGTTGCAACCATTTAACTCAAGATAAACAGAACCTGGTTTACTGCCGGGTTTTTGCTTTTAATGTAGATTATCTACAGAGGCTGAATATCATATATCATTGTAATTGAATAGTCATAATCCCCTTTCTGGTCCACTATTTTGATCCTCGCAATGCATTTTTCTTGAATCTTAAAGGGCATACTGATCCAAAAAATCACTATTTTCACCTTCAGGAACAGCTTTTAAACTAACTTTTCCAACTGTTTCTAAGGTAAAAAGTTCTTTGAAAAAACCATTTGGGACGAATAAGCAACTGTAAATCTGGTCATAGAGATCAATTAGTATGATTACGGGGCACGGATGTATGACCCACAAATAGGCCGATTTACCACCGTGGATCCACTGGCGGAAAAGTATGAATCTTGGTCAGTTTATCAATATGTGAGAAATAATCCTATTCTAAGAATTGATCCTAACGGTATGGATGATTATACTATAAATAAAAAGACAGGAGATGTAAAGTTATTAAAAGAAACAAAAGATAAAACTGACAGAGTCGTTAAAACTTATAGTAGAAAAAGCCGAGAAGGAGAAGTTAAAACAAATAGAAAAGGAGAAGCTAGAACTGCATTTGGTGGTATAGAGAAAGGTATTCTATCGGGTGTAACTAATTTTCGTACAAATGACAACATAATTGAGGTGGGAGGAGAAGGTCAAGCGTCCGTTGCAGGAGTAAAATCTTTTACATTACAGCTTTCAGAGTATGTTGGAAATGAAATTAAAGGTTTCTCGTATTCATCTAATGCTTCTGGAAATGTTACCGATATGGTATTAGGAAAATATATAAATAATGACCTCACGCATTCTTATGGTTCACCTCAAGAATTACGAAATAAATATGGAAATAGTTATTCTACTAATAATATTATACAACAATTTCATACTCATCCTAATGGTATATTAGGTGCAACTGAATCTAATCCCGAACTTTCAACAGACGTTGAAAGACTTCAAACTGATAAGCCGCTTATACCCAATGCAAGTTTTATTATATTGTATAGAGTTATGGGCCAGGTAAAACCAGAAGAATACGATTATACTCATGAATATAGACCAAAATAAAGGCAAGGAAATGAAGAAATTATTAATTATTTTTATTGTACTCAGTGTTTCAACATGTGGTCTTTATTCTCAGAATAAAACAATTAAAGGAAGGGTAATTTCTGATCAATTTGATACTTCGTTAGAAGTGTTAATTATGATTAACGACACAGTTGAAGTTGGAAGAACAGATTTAAATGGTTTTTTCCAAATAGATATCCCTGTTTCTGTGAAAAAAATATTATTTAGGTCTATTGGACTGGATCCAACAATTATAGAGCTTGAAGATAAATGCGATGAAGTGGAAGTTGTAATGATGTTAGGCAGTACTGATGATTTTATAACTTTCAAGAAGGCAGATAGACTCCGAATGAAAAGATTTATGAAGCTGCCAGAATTACATAAAGAAGCATTTGAGAAAGGTATATTTAAAACAGATAAAGCTTGTTATAAACAAGAGTTTACGCCTTTTTATACTAAAAAACAAAAGTGATATTGTTAAAACAAAAGCCTGGCATATGTCGAGGCTTTTGTTTTATAACGCAGCAATATTTTTAATTCTGATTTTTTGAATAAAAGCGTCAAGAGTAAAGAGTAAAGAGTACATGATCCTTCTCTACCGGTACCATCTTCTCGATATCATTTAATCTCTTGAGCATGCCCGGATCTTTAAGCACATTCTCCTGGCCAGTCTCATTTGGTAAGAAAACCTCGGCTATCTTTGTGAAATTGCTGAAAAACGTCTATTTTCATGCTTAAATCGAATATTTAGAAGCAATTCTGACACTTTAAACACCTCAAAAGTTCTTTGAAAATGCATTTTTACGGAGTTAATAACTTGTAAACGAGAAGTGAGTGACCAGACTGGTATGATTACGGGGCTAGGATGTACGACCCCGTGATTGCAAGATGGACAACACCTGACCCAATGGCTGAAAAAGCCAGAAGATGGAGCCCTTATAATTATACAATGAACAACCCCATGAGATTTATTGATCCAGATGGGATGAAAGTTACCGAAACAGAGTTCGCTACAACTTATACTGGAGAAGATGCTGTCAATGAATTTAGAATATTACAGGAACAATATAATTCATCAGCAAGTGATCCTTGGGCGTCCAAATATTTTACTGTTCATCAAAAAGCTAATGAAAATGGTATTAAGAGAAATGGTGATCCTAAAGATTCGCATGAGAAGCAATTAATGAACCTTGAACTTGATGCATTAAATGAAGGAACCGTTTATGCTGACGAAGATCAATTTCAAACTGGTGAGAATTCGTATAGACATGCTATGAGAAATTCGAATCAGACGGTTCAACAAGCTATGGAGGAAGCGGATAAATTTGTTCGTAAGCAATTTGCTAAAGCTAAACAATTACTACTACAAGGGGAAACAGTAGAAGCATATAAAGAGTTTTCAATTGGATTGCATGCATTGCAGGATGCTACATCCCCCACCCATGCTGGATTTCAAATTTGGACAGGACATGAAATTATAGAGCAAAAGATAATTCATGTTAGCCAAGAATTATTCTATCCTGGTGCAAATAGTAATCTTCAAAAAGTTACGAATCAATATTTAGATTGGTTTCAAAAAAGCACAGAGCCCCTACCTAGTACAAACTTATTTAGTGGAATTAATCATGATTAATATGAAAACAATAGCATTCCTGTTAATTGTCTACATAGTTTTTTTAATCTCATCATACTATTTTAGAAATAAAATGATTTATGTAAAATCTAAATGGCTTTATTTATTCATTCTAGCTTATTTAATAGCCATAAACTTTTACTATGAATTATTTAACCAATTAGATGAATTTCTTACAAATAAGAAAATATACTTGGAATTAGGGCATGCCAATATTTTACTATTATTATTATACTTATTTTCTAATCTTACTGCAATAGCAATTATTATTAGTATTTTTTATAAAAGGAGGAAAATATTTTCTGATTCATTTTCGGATACAAATTCAAATCCACCAAGAAGCTAAGTGCCAATTATAGCTATTTCTAAAGGTAAGTTGGAAAATTTTGTTGAAATGTTATAACCATAAAACACCATAAACACGGAAACCGGTTCATCGCCGATTTTCGTGCAACACAGAGTGGCAATATTTTAAGCTTTATCTTCTGAATCAGGGCGTCAATGGCAAAGAGAACATGACCCTTCTCTGTTGGTGCCATCTTCTCGATATCATTTAATGCTAAATATACCTGGCAGTTTTTTCTTCCCAGATTTTTGGATTACGGTGGGTGCTTATAACTGCCAATACTTCAACAACGTTGGTTTCTTCGTTAATATAGAAATGCACCATATATGGGAATTTCTTAATAAGCATACACCGGATATCTTTGTAACGGGTAGCATAAATTTGCGGGTCTTTGCTAAGACTGTTAATTTGTTTTATTGTAGTCTCAAGAAATCTTTTCCCAAGCTTTGTCAGCGCTTCATTGTACCAGTCAGTAATCCCCTGGATATCTGCGAGTGCTTCCGGATCAATCTTTACTTTAAACCTCTTCATCAGACTTTCAGCGATTTCTTAGCTTCATCCCAATCCAAAAGTCTTTCCGGGTTCTTTCTTACTTTATCAAAACGGTCCATTACCAGTTTTTGATGAGCTTCAGGAATGTCAAAAACTTCTTTTTCTTTTTTTAAAGCATAATCAAGCATGCTTTTAATAGCATTAATCAGGTTTACATCATCCACCTGTTTAAACTGCTTTATTATTATCGCTTTTTGTGTTTGTACGTTCATGGCAGTAATATTACCTGGTTAAATAGCAAATATTCTTATCCCTGCAACTTCTCTTATAGTTTATCAATCACCATAAAGAATCAATAGTTGCTGGTTTAGGACAAAATTAGTTAATTCTAAGATTATAATAAAATCAAATAAATCTGTAGTGCCTTTTACTCGCTTTGTTCTTGAGGCCGCGACACTTTAAAGCATATCTCGGTTCATTGGTTCATTATTATGGCTACCTTCTTTAGTTTTTCTGCTTTGAGATCTTCTTTAATAGAATTATTGGTCAAAAATTCGCTATTTTCACTCCAGAAAACAGCTTCGGAACTGATTTTCGCTCTGTTTTTAATGTAAAAAGTTCTTTGAAAATGTATTTTTACGGAGTTAATAACTTGTAAACCAGAAGTGAGTGACCAGATTGGTATGATTACGGAGCAAGATTTTATGATGCCCAGATTGGATGGTGGATGACCGTGGATCCGCTGGCTGAAACTTTCAGAAAATGGAGTCCGTATACATATGCTGTTGATAATCCAATCAGGTTTATTGATCCTGATGGCATGGGAGTAAGTTTAGGTGGAGGGCAATACGGAGGTGATTTGTACACTGGTATAGATGCACAAAATTTGTTTAGAGAATTGCAAACTCAATCTATCTCTAATAATCAGGATCAGCAAGATGATAAGAAACAGAAAGAGGATAAACCTAATCCAGATGATCATCCTCTAATGAAAAACGCTGTAGAAATGGGATTAATGGCTAAAGATGCAATAAATTTTTACAGTGATCTATTAGGAGGACCAGAGGGTAGTACTATTGATAAATTAATATTCTGGACTAAGATATATTTGTATGGTAAAATTTTTAGTCTCTTCGGTGATGCAGCTTCAACTCAAACTGAGGAAATTGCAAATGAAGAAAAACTCTTTAGACCTGGTGGTAAATTAGTTGGTGAACAAATTGGTGAAAACCCTCTAATAAGAACTGTAACAAAAGAAGAGGCAGAAAATATAATAAATAATCTAATAAAATGTGGTGCTAAAGCTGTACCAAAACCAGGTTATGAGGGAACATGGTATGAATTACCAAGCGGAGGTGGATTCGGCGTAAGAAATTCAGTTTCGGACCTATCAAGAAGTTTAGGGAGTTCAAATGCTATAGATCTAGATATTTTGGGAATACCACTTAAAAACATAAAATTTTAATGGTAAAATTCGTCGATTTTGAGAAGGAATGCATTGAGCATATGGATATTGATTATATGCCACTCAATGACATAGTTAGAGCAGTTTCTGGCTTTTATCATCGTCCAACAGAAGATGAGTTTTTAACTGCTTTATCTTACCTCATACGTTTAATTGAAAAACACCACCTTAAGGTAATAGAAGGTCCAGAAATGAAGGTTACCGAAAAAAAAATAGAAAATCTTTTAGACTGGATAAAACAAAAATGGTATTTAGGTCAGTATGATGATATTAATTATGGCATATGGTTTGAAAAATGAATTATTAATATAAGTGCATAAGGACTGGCCTATATTTATTTTTAATTAAAATAACAAAGCCCGGATTGTTCCGGGTTTTGTTATTTATAGAACAGCAATATTTTTGATCTTTGAATACTTTATTATTTCACTTTTCTTAGACTTTTAATCCTTGATGGCCTGCGGTGACCATGAATAATACCAAGAATTACGATTTCGGAAGGTTTTATTTTATAGATAATGAGCCAACTAAGGCAAACAGCTTTACGGTATATTTTCTTAACAGTAGGAATTTCTTCACACTCACGGAATGCAAGTGGGCTATTTTCGATACGGTCAAAGGTCTTTAAAATCTCATCACCCACATGGATGGCGTTTAAAGGCTCGTGCATGATGTAGGCAATATAGCCGGTAATGTTATCTAGGTTCTGTAAAGCGTGTTCGGTTACCCTTAACGTATAAGTTTCTCGAGCTTCTTCTTTTGTTCTGCCCATCTTTGTTTGGCATCAGTTATACTCACAGTCGGGGAGTTTTCGGCATACTTTACCCACTTTCTGAAATCTTCTTCGCTTATAGGGTCGCCAGGCAAAGAATATGAGGTTAAATCCGATTCTTTCAAAATCCTTATTAAATGCTTATCCTCTAGATTCTGCAAAGCTTTTAAAGAATTGTTTGCTGTAAGTTCTATTGTTAGTTTTTGCATTGAGATTAAATTTTAACCCTGGCCAACCTGCCTGTTTTTACAAAGATATACTATCAATATTTATAAACAAAGTACTCAGAGCTGATTCATTTTAAACTACTGTTAATCAAAAGGTCCGATATCGAAGAACTATCCTTTAAGCCTAATTTGTGTTTTATGTAATTATGAGCCTATTTTTTTATTAACTAAATGAATGATAAAATGGAAAGCCTACTAATTACGCATGAATTTAGTGACGCCAATTTGGATCAGAAATATTCTAACAGGCATCTTGAATTGCGATCAGAAGAATTTATCAGCCATATTCATGGTTATGAACAATGGTTGAGGGTTTTGGGATATGCTGCAAGTACAGTTTATAACTTTCCGGCATATCTCAGGGCATTTTTATTCTTTCTGGAGAATAAAAATGTTCTGAAGTTAAGCAAGGTTAAATATAATTATGTTAAACAGTTCTTTGCCTATTTGTCTCAAAAAGTAAGTGAACAGACAGGAAAGCCACTTTCCCGAAATTATCAACTGAATCACCTGAATGCTTTAAAAAGATTCAGCAGGTATTTGTTGGAGTGTCATGGCATATTTCTGGACTGCACAGCTACAGTTATTAGAAAAATGGTATCTGAAAGAACATGGTTGACCAAAACACAGATAGAGTCTCTTTATTATTCATGTAACTCTGGTAGCTCGGGAGTTATGAATAGGGCAATACTATCCGTATATTATGGTCTGGGTCTTCGCAGATCAGAAGGTATTGCTTTGGATATAGATGATATTCAGGTTTCAAATGGGGTAGTTTATATCAGAAAAGGCAAGAATAGCAAAGAACGATATGTTCCAATGAATGACTCTGTCCAAAGGGACATTGGAAAGTACATCTCTCAGGTGAGGAAGATACTTTTAAATGGCACAAATCATAAAGAGGACAAGGCATTATTCATATCAGAAAGAGGTCAAAGAATTACAGGTAATGCAGTATATGAAAGATTGCAGCACCTTGCCCGTTCTGCGGATATTAGTCTTCCTCTTTCCCTACATTCTCTAAGGCATAGTATTGCAACTCACTTACTCAATGCAGGAATGCGACTTGAAAACATAAGTATTTTCCTTGGTCACAGTAGTTTGGAAAGTACTCAAATATACACTCATCTTATCCACCAAAAATGATAATGGCTATGAAAACCTTTCACAATTACCTTAAAAATAAGGGATTCGCAGTATCGACCATCACTCAACATGAACGGAATATTTCATTGTTCTTTCCCTGGTTATCTGCTAATTCAATTGATATTAAGCGATGTAACTATTCTGAACTAGTTCGTTTTATTGATGAATCATTAAGTTCAAATCTCATCTTACAGAAGAAACGAAGTCATATCAACAGAGTCTTGACTTCGATCACTTATTATTTCGATTACTTATCGGAAAGGAATCCCTCAGTTCTTAATCCTGCAAAAAATATCAGAATCAGGAATAATAATAAGAGACTCGTACATGATTTATTGGATTATAACGAGCTTATGACACTCTATAAACGGTATATTCCTGAAACTCCAAGGTATGTCAGGAATCAGGTAATATTCGGCTTTCTGATCTGTCAGGGCATGACAGTCCGTGAATTACATAATTTAAAGTTAAACGATTTAAATCTTCGTGAAGGATCCATTCTCATTCGAGGAGATAATCCAAGAGCATTAAGAAAAGGAACAACCTCAAGGAAGTTACCGCTTGAAGCAGTCCAGGTAATTGATCTACTGGAATACCTTAAGAATATCCGTTCAAAGATTCTTATCGGTAAATATCTGAAAACATCCGGTAGAAAGCCTAAAAGAGGGAATAGGAAGAGAAGAACGGATCAGGTATTATTAAGCATGAATGGATCCCCTTATCTTAAAAATAGTCTTCATCACCTGTTTATAGATTTGAAAAGATCAAGTTTACAAATAAGAAGTGCACGACAGCTTCGGCAAAGTCTCATTGCTCATTGGCTAACACAATTTAACCTGAGGAAGGTTCAATATATGGCCGGGCACAGATATGTCAGTAGTACAGAATGGTATAAATATAATACTCCCGTAAACCTGGGCCAGGGGTTTAGTTAAAAGAAAGAATTAATTTTACTAAACCTATGACAAAACAATCACGACGCAAATTCAGTGCGGACTTCAAGGCCAAAGTTGCCTTAGAAGCCATTAAAAATCAGAAGACTCTGGCAGAGCTGAGTCAACAGTTTGAGATAAACTCAGTGACGATATCAAAATGGAAGGCCGAGTTTTTAGAGAACATGGCAATAATTTTTGAGAATGGACATGAAAAGAAAGTGAATCAGGACTCTCCAGATCTTGACCAACTTTATGCCCAGATAGGGCAACTCAAGGTAGAGAATGACTTTTTAAAAAAAAGTGCCAGGAAACTGGGGATATCCGACAACGTATGGAAATGATCAAATCAGATCATAAAGTATTATCTGTGAGGAAGCAATGTGATATTCTTTCTGTACCCAGGAGCTCACTTAATTATCAGCCTATCCCGGAAAAGCCTGAGAATGTAAAGATGATGCATCTGATGGATCGGCATCTTTTGACACACCAGACCGAAGGAGTGCTCTCCATGGTAGATATGTTAAAGGATCTGGGGCATCCTGTTGGGCCTAAACGCATCAGGCGTTTGTTCAGGCTTATGGGTCATCAAACCATTTATCGTAGGAAGAACCTTACTAAAAACGCGTTAAAAGAGTTTATAAAACCTTATTTGCTGCGTGGTTTAAAGATCACTCATGCCAACCAGGTATGGTGCACTGATATTACTTACATACCAATGGCCAAAGGGTTTATGTATATGACAGCATTTATTGATGTTTACAGCCGCAAGATCGTTGGCTGGGGAATCAGTAACAGTATGAGTAAACAATGGTGTCTGGACGTTTTAAATGATGCAATAGCCAGACATGGCAAACCGGAAATCATAAACTCTGACCAGGGATCACAATATACAAGCTTTGCCTGGACAAATTATCTGGAAAAAGAAAACATAATGATATCTATGGATGGCAAGGGCCGGGCTACGGATAATGTGTGGATCGAACGGTTCTGGAAAAGCCTGAAGTATAATTATATTTACCTTAATCCTTGTGATAATGGTTTAGAACTCTTTGAAGGAGTTCAAAACTACATTGAATATTACAATCAAAAAAAACATCAAACCATTAAAAAAACTCCCAATGAATCTTATCATGAATCAATTACCAAAAAAGCAGCCTAAATCAAAAAATGTTTAACTTAACAAACGATACCTTTGGTACAGGAAATGGGGAGTATTATAAAAGGAAGTAATCTTGATGAACTTAAAAGAGAAATAAATCTTTTTCACCCATTAAAATAGTCATATTGGGAAATATGATCTTTAGAATCTGGAAGTCAAAAAAATCTTCTTATCAACATAAATAATCTTAACTTATATTACCTTTAAAAAAAGAAAATAGTTCTTTGAAATAGATTGGTACGATTACGGCGCAAGGATGTACGATCCACAAATAGGTAGATTTACTACCATTGATCCGTTAGCAGATAAATTCCCTTCGATGACTACTTTTCAATATGCAAGTAACAATCCTGTTGTTTGTATTGACCTTGATGGACTTGAAGGATATAAAATAACCACAAAAGAGATACAGACTGGAACAACTAATGTAAAATTCACTATAGATATGAAAGTTGTAAATGCCTCTTCAGCTTCTAATAGTGATGTAAGAAGGTGGGCTGAATCTTCTAAAGCACAAATAGAAGCATCATTTAGTGGTTTTGATAAAAACACTAACAAAAATTATTCATCTAATGTTAATTTTAATTTTGATGAAAATAGCAAACTGGGTGAAAGCTTTGTATTAAAATATGTTGACTTAGTTCATGGTACTGATGCTCAAGGGAGACCGGATACAGAGATGGATGGTTATGCTAAAGAAATAGGAAATCCTAATAATAATGAATTTCAAGTTCTAATTCCAGGTAAAGCTGCTGCAAATTGGGCTGAAAAGGTAACTGAAGAGGGAGTAGCCGAGACAGCAACACATGAACTAGGTCATGGGCTTGGATTAAGGCATCAACCTGAAAGTGACCCTAAGAACAATATAAATATAGATGCTTATAATCTTATGTATACTGGTAGATATGGAACAAAAATCACAAATGAACAGCTTAAATCTATAGAAGAAATCCTACCTGAAAAAAGGAAGTAAGACATTAAAAATCAATCTCATGTATCTACTAAAAGGTTATATATCCACTGGATTATTGAAAATAATTACTTTTTTCCTTTTTTTTTCACTGCTAAATTGTGATAGGCAGGAAGATAATAACTACCATGTTAAAATACAATACCTCATTAGTATTGATAAAAATAGTATTGATAGGAGATATGGTATAGTGACATTATCTTTTCCTTCTTATTACGATAAAGACACTCTTTTACTGGAAGTGAATAAAAAAAAGTTTCTGAAAGAAGTTATTAATACAAGTGAAATAACGGGGAGTGCACTTATTGTTGCAATAGATTCGGTTAATAAAGTAAATGAAATTGGCATTAAGATCAACAATATGAAGAAAGTGTTTTTTAAGTGTAATTGGGAAAATCAACTTTTTATTATAAAGCTTAAAAAAGATAGCTTGTTTATAAATGGAGTAACTTCTTTTCCTACTCCCCGTTAACCAAAGTGCTATTTCTAAGGCAAAATTAGAAAAAAGTGTTGCCCGCCGGGTGTCGGGAAGGCAATATTGCAACAATAAAATAATACAGAACCCTGGGAGACCGGGGTTTTGTTATTATAATGTATAAGTATGCCTGGCGTTAAAATCCTTGATCAGTGCACTTAAAACTTTGAGGATAGACTTTTTCTCTTCTTCGGGCATGTGATCGAGCTGTTTGAATTGTTTGATCAGCTCGCATCCAAAAGGTCCATTTTAATAAGATTCTACTTAAAACTGTCAGAAAATCATTAATTTTAACCTTAGAAACAGTATTTAGAGCTATCAATAAACCTGTTCCCAGGATACAAAGTTCTTTGAAAAGCTCCTTTAAGAAGGAATAAGAATCTATAAATCAACTGAGAAGATCAAATTAGTACGATTACGGTGCACGTTTTTACGATCCACAAATAGGTCGTTGGCATAGGTTGGATCCATTAGCAGAAAAATATAATTCTTTAAGTCCATACAACTATTGTTTTAACAACCCTGTTCTTTTTCTGGATCCAAATGGTGATTCTGTTAGAGTCGCTGAACAATATCGAGAGAAATACTCAAAGGATTTATTGACTTACAAACGAAAGAAATGAAGGATTGGGAAAAATGGAAAATGAAAATGTAGAAACTTCTTGCTTAAACTCTGTAAAAAATGATGATAAAATCTAAAGGTTCAAGGAAAAATTCTGTTTTGTCGACTAAAGAACCAGAACAGAAAAGAAAGGGTAGTACAAAAAAGCGGAAACTTTACCCGGTTCAGGATGAAGGTATTTTACCCATTCCTGATGATTATCCTGAAGGAATTAAATATATACTAAACAGCACAAAAAATCAACTTATCGGGAAAACATTACCCTAATGTGCGGAGTTTGTTGGAGAAGTGCCATTTTTATGCGTGTTATTGAAGAATTGACTATTCTAAGTCAGCTTCGAAATGAACAATAGCTTTTTCTAGTTCATTTGCATCTATTGAATTTAGGTAGCCTGCGATGGCTTCCTCAATAATATCCTTAATTTGCTTTCGCTCCCAGTAGGCAATTGCTTTAATTGTTTTATACGTTTTTCTGCTCAGCAAAAGCGTTGTTCGTTGTATTTTATCATCATTATCCTCCGGCGTTTTGATAAATTCCTCTTTTAACAAATGTGTTTCGGTAGGGGAGAAGATATCCTGAAAGCTATGGGTAAACTGTTTCTTTGCCATTTGTTCATTTTTTTATTTTGTATTCTACGTATTACTCAGTAATATGGGTAATATGAGTAATATTGATAATATCTGTTATAGAAATAAAATACTACTTCTCAAATCGGTTGAAGAACTCCATACAAAGGTGAGAGTAATCAATCGCACCTAAAGAATTTTTAGAATATCGAAAGATATCCTGTCCTGATGCAGGGGCTTCAGCTATCGAAATGTTATCTCTGATTTTCGTATCAAAAACAAGATCTGCGAACCGGGAATTGGTAAATTCAACCACATCACGACTAAGGACTGTGTTCTTCTTGTACATGGTAATGATTATTCCTCCAATCGAGAGTTCTGGATTTAACCTCTCTTTGACCTTGTCGATAATCTCCATTAGCTTTGCTAAGCCCTGGCTTGCCAGGTAATGTGCTTGTAGTGGAATCAGTACCTTTTCAGCTGCATTTAGGGCATTCACAGTCATCAGCCCCAATGAAGGGGGACAATCACAGAAAATGTAATCATAATCATTTTGAGTTTTAAGAAGTAACCTCTTAAGAAGATTTTCTCTACCAGGTTCCATTGAGAGTTCTAGCTCTGCTCCTGAAAGATTCATATTCGATGGTGCTAACCAGAGGTTGTCGATTATTGGTACTTCCGGGATTGGACATTGACCTTTTAACGCATTATACATGCTTGGCTCGGCTTCCTTAATCCCAAAACTATGGGATAAATTACCTTGAGGGTCAAGATCAACCAGAAGCACTCTTCTTTTCATCAAGGCTAATCCTGCACCAAGATTAACGGTTGTGCTAGTTTTGGCAACACCCCCTTTGTGGTTGCTGATAGCGAAGATTTGTGGTTTCATAGATTCATGTTTGGGTTATTAATATGATCGGTATTACTGATATGCTTTGTATTATTGATATTATTAGTATTACTTATTATTCATTGAGCAAAAAAAACTAATTTCTTAAAGCGAACCTGCGTTTAAAGCAGTTGTTATTACCTTTTTACCAATGTCCAATACAATTTTAGAAGGGTTGTAAGTGTAGTTAATGGCTTTTATACAATTTCTGGCTCCTGGTACCTGTCTGAATGCAGCTGAGAGTACTTCCAACGGATCTTTGGATTTAGTTAAGCCTGAAATTACATTGACAACCCTTACTCCATTCCTATACTCTTTTACCAATGGAACGTCTCTAACCATATTCAAAGCAACATTTTTGGCAGTATTTCTCATTTGGTTTTTCATGGTATGGTAGTGAGAAAAAGTAAGATGTTGAGACCTCTTATAGTCAAAAGTTGAATCAAAGCTTTTCTCACAGGTTTTTACGAATTTAATCCTGTCAAATCCTATCTGAGCTTCTTTACCTTTAACCCTGTTTTTGGCATTCCGGGCATTGGCCATAGGACTAAGCTTTATTTTATTAGATAAATCCTTTCGGGATACAATTATGTGAATGTGGGTTTGTAGACCTTCCTTCCTGTCACCGCATTTATTAAGTCCTTCTCTTACCTCCTCGCAATCCCTTCCATAGTACCGATTGTGCTCAATTTTTCCGAAATATAAAATGTTATCCCCTGTTAACCCCCGGTTAAAATTCTTTGCATACTCATTCATTACGACTCTGGAATACTCTTTTAGCGCTTCTTCAAACCGTTTAAGTTCTCTTGTTGTAAGTTGAGAAATATTTCCAATATTCCTTCCTGAAATGGATCGGCAGATATGTTTTTGTTCTACCGGGCTCGGATTTACCGTTAGCATATAAAACTTTGATTCATCCTTGCAAAGCTTCGCACGATTGGAGTCAATAGAATTCTGAACGGTAAAAGCAGAAATATCATGATTATCCTGATTGAAGAACTTCTGATGATCCAGCACGTCATTCTTTTTAAGGTTCTCCTTCTCTAAATAGTTAACCAGGTCATGACTGCTATTTCTGTTATTATCCTTCTTATCGGAATGTATCTTTATGTACATGGGATAACTTTTTTATGTATTCTTTATATTCTCTTATATCGGCCATAGGCAACTCGATCACTGGCATTTTTCTTAGTCCGGTAGATTTTTCTTCTGTCTTAGACAGCACATTATCGAAATATTTCAGAGTTGTGCTTTGAATTAGCTCCAGTTTTTCGATTTTATTTTTCAGATCATTTTTCTCATCTATAGCATCCTCTATGGTTTTAGAACTTTGGGTGTTTATGAGGTCCTTTTTTTCTTCAGAATTGTCGTTAAGTAACAAGGATTTACTTTTGGTTTGTATTCCGATATCTCCTCTCCTGGGAGCTTCATTATCGATATATTCCTTCATCCGGACTATAAGAGTATCCATTTTCCCGAAAGTGGGAAGAATGAAATCCTTCTCCTGTTTTCGCATGAACGATATTATAGTATCTCTGAATTTATTCAGCTCTTCAGCGACAGTTAAAACCTTTACATCCTGTGGATTTAACCCTGTTTTCTCGAAGTAATAAACCATTTTTTCTACAAGATCTACCTTGCTCATTTCAAACTTATTAGCAAGTCTATCAATAGATATTTTACTCTTTGGATTTACATTTAATGTCTCATATTTTGCCATAAATAGTTATTTTATAGTAATGTTTTTGATTCAAAAGGGCCAATTTTATTGAGGACCGATAAATAAATAGTTATTTAAATAGTTATTGTTATTTTTCTAATGTTTTTATAATCAGTCACTCTTGGGCAAAGCCCCAAGGTCGATTCGGGCTCTGCCCGAATCCATCTTGCTTTCCTTTGGAAACCTTCCTGTTTTCAAACAACTCAATGAATGATAGGTATTGTTATAAGGTTTTAGCATTAAATATTATTTTTATCTGCCAGGTTATATCCGTAAATCCCTTTTTGCTTAATGCGCTTATATCCAAGCATTTTTAGAGTCTTACCAATTTGTACGTGATTAATTCTGAATTGGTTGTCTGTTGAGCTATTAATAATTTGCATTATTTCAGTTGGTGTCATAAAACCATTCCCAATCGTCCCATTATCAAGGTACTTTTCTAAAAGCTCTCTTTCAATAGTTAAAACTTGAAAATCTTTGTTTCGTTTTTCATTCTCTCGAATTTCTTCGCCAGTTAAGTGGTAGTTGAATGTTCCGCTTTTGAAAAGGTAGTAAGCCTGAGCATAAACTTTATCGATATCAATAGTGGTTTTATAGTCCCAATCAATTGAATCAATCTCAAAACAAAGCCAGCGAACTGATCCTGTCTCATCTGAAAGAAATTCATTTTGATTTGTACTGCCAATAAAGCTGCATCTGCGGAGTATTATGGTTGCATTTCTTCCCTAGGGAAGCCTTTCGTTTATCATTGTTTTACTGAAGTAAGCTTTAAGTGAATTCAGATCACTTCGACCCATTAATGCAAGTTCATCCAGATTTATTAATAAGTTTTTTGCTAATAATATTCTTGAATCCTTATCGGTTGATATGTTTTCAGCAATGTACTTTGATAGTGCAGGGGGACATAAAAATCTACAAAAAGTTGACTTACCTGTATTTTGGTTTTCTCCAATTAATATTAGAGCTTGTTTGTTATAATAATCAGACAAAAGTGCACAAGCAACAACTCTTACAATCCATTTCTTAAAGTGATTATTAAATGCTGTCTGGTCCTTTGCTTTGATGTGATTAGCAAGTTTTTCAATATAATCCATACCATCCCAGGCACTTAGATTCTTGAAGTATTCTTCGAACGGATCATATGAAATGACAAAATCAGATTTGAGTAAAGCATAAAGAGTATTAATGCTTAGTGAGAATCCTTTGATGAGTAATTCTACAAACAGTGTATTTTCATTTAGTAGTTTAAATTTGCCCGGATTTTCTTTTAATCTATACTCGATTCCAAGGCTGACAGTATTAAAGCGAATCTCATACTTAGCTAGGATATAATCTATAATTCTAGTAATTTGTGATATATGTCCAACTTCTTTGTTCTCTTGTTTTGTTTGCTTTACGGTAAATCCATGAAGTTTGGCAAAGTGAAAGAAGGTTTTACCTGTAATACCATCACCATTTGATTTAAAGCAAGCTTCTATTTGGTTCTCTGTGTCGAGATATGAATAACCATGATAAAAAATACTTACACGATGGATATATTCTTTGCTCTCATCTCCAAAAATGCATCTCAAAGAATAGATAATTTTGATCCAGTTATTATAATTTTCGGTGATGTCAATACTCTTTTTTTCTATTTCTTCTATTAACCAGATAGCTTCAAGTTGTTGCTGATTGTAATTGTTTTTTCTTTTCGGATAACTATCTATTCTATCAAAAACTAAAGAATTTGGGTTGAAGCGAAGATCCTGATCAAAACTCATGAACATTAACCTGGTAATGTCCTTACATGATAAATCAATAACCTGCTTGTATTTTTCCTGAAAATATTTTGCAATTGATTCAGCTTGCAATGCCTGAAGTTTAATGTCAGGAATAATTTTTATTGTACCCTTAAGCTTCTCACTGGGAGATAAAAAACATGAATGAATAAGAGGGTCTTTCGATAGTTCTTCTTTTAATTGATAAGCATCAGTAGGTTTAATATCATCAATATCGACTTGTATCAATCCGGAATGGCATAAAACATCTGATGCTTTATGTGAACCATTTGTAGTACAACTAATAGTAGATGCGGGCAACTTACGCTTAAGGAAATCCCTTTCTTTCTTGTCAATCGTGGAACGAATTTTAAGTATTTGCTTTGCCCATTTCCCGTTCCTTATGTCATTCAAAAGAATTTCAATTGGTATATCCGCTGTCTTTTGTTTTGAAATAACTGAATCGAAGAAAGATACAATATGCTCATCCATATTATAAGTTCGATTTATTGGCTTCAAGGATCTGATCAATATCGGCACTTGAATAATAAATGGTTTTTCCAATTTTTGTGAAAGGGAGTTCTTTGTTGTTCCTTAGCTGCTGCTGTTTCCCTTTAGAAATTCCAAAAAGATCTTCAATATCTTTAGTCTTGTACCACTTCCTGGAGAATTCAAGAGTTTTACTGCTTATAAGTTGTTCGAACTTATTTTGCAAATTAGTTTCAAGCAACTTAAAATCGTCTTTGGTCACAAATTCAACATTCATAATTGAAATGATTTAAGTTTATTTTGTGTCCGAAAGGTATATTAGAATCGATAAAAAAAAGCTATCGATGATTGTCGATAGCTTTTATAATAATCAGATATACTGAATTATGTGTTAGAAATGAGGGTCTATATTTTTTTTAACAAATTGTTCTTTATAGATGAAATATTAAGTTCATCTGGTATTTTAGGATTGCCTTTCCCATTATTTTCAAAATAAAAATATAAAATCCCTAATAGTTTAAATTCTTGTACCATGCTTCCTGCTAGTATAAATCTGTAATTTTCAAATATGTTTTTTATGGTATTTATTCCACAATTATATATTTTATAATCATTAATATCACAACTCCCCCGAATCTTTAATGCAAAGCGTATTTTTCTCAATATATCTTCATCGATCATATAATCATTCTCATTCTTTGTTGTTTTAACCGTTCCACTTTTTTTACCTATTAGTTCTGCAATTGCTTTATGCCAATTACCTATTTCATTATTTGACTTATTATAATCGAAAAATGTATTTTCTAATAAGCAGAAAAATGGGAGATAGCTTTTTGTAGTTCTTCTTCTGAAAAGATCTTCTAAAAAATTTATTTTTATAACAACTTGTTTGGCAGGTAACTGTTCTATAAGGATTTCTTTTTTAATTATATTATTTTCTGACGGAATCTCATTTGAAATTTTATTATAAAGAGATTCTTTGGTCTTGTTCATTTCATTATAAGATGTACTCTTAATGCTTAACAGTAGTATTGAAACGATAGTAAAAGCAGATACTTGAAATGAAATATAAGTGATTGTTAAGATGTAAGAAATAATGTTCTCTGAGATAAATGTTAATAATGCTACTGTGAGAATAGCAAAGGCAAAAAACAATTTTATTGTCAATTTCAACCTTCTAGAACATTTCTCGAACTCTCTCTCATCAAACTTATTAAATATTTCTTGATAAATATTAAATATTAACTTACTGTCCAAAAAGATAGCTATAAATAGCGGCAGAAAAAACCCTACCTCAATCTTTAAGAGTAATGGAATTTTACTCAGTTGAAGAAAGTAGATGCAAAAACCTATTAATAACAATGTTAAGCCATTAAGGATTTTGTAATTATTTAACCTAGATTCAATTTGTAATTGAAAAATTTCAATCAGCCTTAGATTGCTTTTCATGGATTTTATCTTTAAGTTGTTTCATGTCATTACTAACCTTTTTGTTCAGGACTTTAGCATAAATCTGTGTTGTTCTTATACTCTTATGTCCCATCATTTTTGAAACCGATTCAATTGGAACATCTTTATTTAAAGCATAAGTTGCAAACGTGTGCCTGGCTAAGTGAAAGGTTAAGTTTTTCTCTATACCACATAAAGTAGCAATCTCTTTCAAATAGGCGTTCATTTTCTGATTGCTAATTACAGGAAGAAGCTTCCCTTTCTTTTCTGTTGATGGATAATTTTTGTACTTCTCAATTATTTCGAGTGCTTTAGGCAGTAAAGGGATATTTGATTCTGTCTCTGTTTTTGTTCTTTCTGTCATAACCCATAATTCTCCTTCATCATCCTTCTTAATATGGTTTTCAGTTAGTTTTTGAACATCAACATATGCTAGCCCGGTAAAGCAAGAGAAAACAAAAATATCACGCACAAGATCAAGTCTTTGAATGGCAAATGTTTTATTAATTAGAATATTAAGTTCTTCCTCGGTAAGAAAACCACGTTTTACTTCAATAAATTTTGATGAGTATTTACCAAATGGATCTTTTATTAGCAAGTCATTCTTAACAGCCTCATTGATAACCCTTCTAAACATCTTTATGTATTTTAATGTTGAGTTGTGGTTACAACTTTTTTCAGTCTTTAAATAATGTTCAAAATCAGTTATGAATTGATATTGCAATTCAATTAGTTCAATATCAGATTTATTGTATTTGAACTTTAAGAAGCTGGTAATATGATTAAGTGTTGTTTCATATCTTTTCAGAGTTGCCGGTGCATACTCTTTTTCTAAAAGTTCTTTTACTTTCTCGTTATGCTGCTTAAATACCTCAGAAAGTGTTTTTCTTTCCCCAACCTGCTTATTAAAGTATTGTTTAAGCATCGCGGCCGTTACATATTGATACCTTTCTTCAAGTTGCAGGTAGGTTTTCCATGCCTTGTTTCTATAAGTCTCAATAGTAGTGTTAATAGTATCAGCATCAGGTTTATTCCCTTTTATTGCGCCTGCATTATTCCACCGGGCCGATTCAATCCACTGCCTGGTACTTATCTCGACATGTTTTCCGTTAATGGTAATACGCATATAAACAGGAACCTTTCCATGTTTATTCAGTTTTTCGTTCCTGATGAAAAACAAAACGGAATATGTATTATAATTTTTCATTCTATAATTTTATATCATTTTCTTCTATCCAAAACCTTCTTACCCATATTATGGCATTGATATTTAATTAACTATATGAGTTCGGGGTAAGATAGGGTAACTTTTAAAAAAATCAAGTTACCCTATTCAAACCCGCTGTATATGGTGTTTATAGCATTTCGGGTAAGATGGGTAAGTGATTTTTACGCCTATAGGAAACATATTTTTTTCATTATTTTGTAATACTATTATTCACAACAATCATATTTACAATGCTATATTGTACAATTCGGTTACCTGTTTTCATTTTTACTTATGAGGTAACCGATCAGGCGAATATAAACTAACATTATTTGATATAAAATGAATTCAAAGATAAATAAAAAACCTCAATGGATCAACACATTGAGGTTTTTTGAAATAGAATGTTTTTCTATTCAGTGGAGATTAAGGGAGTCGAACCCTTGTCTTGTGACTGCGAGTCACATACTCTAACCAACTGAGCTAAATCCCCCTGATGAACTGTCCAAATGTAAGGGGAAATTTATAATAATAAAACATTTTGAAAATGGCATTGGTTATTACTTTGCTATAATGTTTCTAATGCAATGTTTTTTTTGTTTTCAGACCTAAGCCCGCTTACAAGGCGGAGGAATGGGAAAATGTGACTTACCCTATAGTATTATTGCCTTTTGGCATAAAAGAAGTATCCATGAAGTATTTGCCAGGATCAGCAGGATCGATAAATATTCTTGATTTTGACTGATTTGACCACACTCCCCAGGGCTATTATTAGAAACAGGGCTCCGGCAAGTGCTACGATTAAAACGACTATTTTCAGTTTCATGGCATTTGTTTTTTGGTTAGTCGGGTTTCTTACAACCAAGTTAAGAAAATTTCTATAAAAATTCTGTTCCTGTTATTAATTGATATTGCCGGTTGGTGAATCTGACCGTTATTCCCAATAGACACTATTACCCACTCCATCCAAAGTCCTTTTCCAATTTTATTTTTTGTAGTATCTTTGAATTCATCAACGCAGGTTATTTCATTAATCGCATCTGAATTTCCATCTCAATAACAATAAATATTTTAACATGCCAAGAGTATTTAAAGCCACCGAAATAGAGAAAGAGGATAAAGAGATAAAACGCGATTACCTCGATCGACATATGCCTCATATCTTCTGTCCCGACGAAGTGAAGAGAGGCGAAAAATTCGCAGTCAAAATTGTGATGGGTGAAGAGTACACGCATCCCGACGAAGCAGAACACTTCATAAGCGTCCTGCAGCTCTGGAACCGCGAGACTCTTCTTGCAGAAACACGATATACTGCCGGCGTATTCGGGAACATGCCCTCGCATGCAGAGGTCGACTTTTATATCGTTGCACCTGAGGTATCAATGAACCTTTCGGCCATGGCTGTCTGCACAAAACATGGACTCTGGCAGAGCGAAGACAAGGCTGTAAAAGTCATATGAAACGGCGACCGGCAACCGGCGACCGGCGAAAAAAAAGATGATTATTCTGTCGAAAAACAGCCGATAACCAGTAACCGGTAGCCGGTTACCGATAATTATTATCTTTGCAAGCCGCTTATATCATAGAATATGGCAAAAAACGAAAAGAAAATAAATAACTGGCGCGATAAATACAGATTTACTGTAGTTAACGACACCACCTTCGAAGAGGTCTGGAGGATCAAGCTGACGCAATACAATGCTTTCCTTCTGAGCACCTTTCTCTTACTCTTCATTATTGGAGCAACGACATGCATTATAGCATTCACTAACCTCAGGAATTTCATCCCGGGTTATCCCGACGTTACCATGAGGCGCAATATACTTATGAGCGCTATCAGGCTCGATTCGCTCGACCGTGAACTGGCACTCAGGGATAAATATTTTGCTAACCTGAATGCCATAATTGCCGGGAGGGAACCGGCAGGCTCATATTCAGCCCAGGATACCTCCGGAAATTACAGGGCGATAAAATTCAAGAGCATTCCTGAAGACTCAGCCCTCAGGGCTCAGGTTGAGAGCTCGGAAAGATATAACCTGACACTCGGTCCGACTTCCCAGGAAGCTGTTACCAGCCTTGCGAGCCTTCATTTTTTTCCTCCGGTAAAGGGTGTCATCTCAGGCCATTTTGATATCCGCTCAAAGCATTTTGGTACCGATATAGTTACCAGGCCAAATTCACCAGTATCGGCTGCGCTCGATGGAACGGTCATTTTTACCGGGTGGACCATGGAGACCGGGTTTGTCATCGAGGTGCAGCACCAAAACAATATCGTCTCGGTTTACAAGCATAACGAAAGCCTTCTGAAAGAGACCGGCGATCTTGTTCGCGCAGGAGAGCCAATTTCAATTGTTGGCAGCACCGGCGAATTATACACGTCAGGTCCACATCTCCATTTTGAGATTTGGTACAAGGGGAGTCCTCTTGATCCTGAAGAACATATCCTATTTTAATCACGGCACCCGGTATGCCTCAGAAAATTGCACTGTTGGGATCCACTGGGTCGATAGGTACCCAGGCACTTGATGTCATTTCAAGATACCCCGATAAATTCAAGGTTGATCTGCTGACGGGCTGCAATAATATTGAACTGCTCACCATGCAGGCAAAAAAATTTCTTCCCGATTCTGTCGTGATCTGCAATAAAGAGCACTATAAGCAGCTTCAGGATAACCTGTGGGGCACTAAGATTAAAGTTTTTGCCGGGGGAAAGGAGATAGAACAGGTTGTTGCATCATCGGATGCCGATCTGGTACTTGCAGCTATCGTGGGTTATTCGGGACTAAGACCCACCATTGCAGCTATTAATGCCGGGAAAAGAATCGCCCTTGCCAATAAGGAGACACTGGTTGTCGCTGGTGAAATAATAACAGATCTTGCTGCCAGATCAGGCAGTGTCATAATACCTGTCGATTCTGAACATTCGGCTATTTTCCAGTGCCTTTCCGGCGAAGCCAGGGATTCGGTCGAAAAGATCACACTAACCGCATCAGGCGGACCGTTTCTTAAACTCTCCGCTGAAAAGCTTCAGCATGTTAGACCGGGCGACGCTCTCAAGCACCCGAACTGGAATATGGGAGATAAGGTAACTGTTGATTCTGCATCCATGATGAACAAGGGACTCGAGGTGATCGAGGCAAAATGGCTTTTCGGACTTGATCCGGAGCAAATAAAAGTCATCATTCATCCACAGTCCATAATCCACTCGTTCGTTCATTTTAAAGATGGTTCAGTGAAGGCACAGCTTGGAATTCCTGACATGAGGGTACCCATACTTTATGCCATGAGCTATCCTTCAAGGTTCCAGTCCGATCTTCCGAGGCTCGAATTCAAGGATCATAACAACCTGACATTTGAGGAACCAGACAATAATAGATTCAGAAACTTGTCCCTTGCTTTCATGGCATTAGAAAAAGGAGGCAATATGCCGTGCATTCTGAATGCTGCAAACGAAGTGGCAGTAAACGCTTTTCTTAAAGGGATAGTCGGATTTATGCAAATGCCCGAAATCGTTGAACATACACTCGAAAATTGCAAATTCAAAGCCTCTCCCGATCTTGAATCTCTTGAGGAGTCGGACAGGGATGCCCGGATTATTGCTCAAAACTACATTGATAAACTACAACGCATTATATGACAGTACTTGTAAGAATACTTCAGCTTCTCCTGAGCCTTTCGATCCTTGTGATAATTCATGAGCTTGGCCATTTCAGCTTTGCAAAGATCTTCAAGACCAGGGTTGAAAAGTTCTACCTCTTTTTTGATGCATGGTTTTCGCTTTTTAAATTCAAGAAAGGGGATACTGAATACGGTATCGGCTGGATCCCTCTCGGCGGATATGTGAAAATAGCAGGAATGATCGACGAATCGATGGACGTGGAGCAGATGAAACAGCCGCCGCAGCCATGGGAATTCAGATCAAAGAAGACCTGGCAGAGGCTTCTTATCATGACCGGTGGAGTACTTTTCAATTTCATTCTGGCACTGCTTATTTATGTTGCCGTGCTTTTTACATGGGGGGAGACTTACCTGCCCACAGCCAATTTAAAATATGGTATTGTTACCGACTCGATTGGACATGCCATGGGACTTAGGAACGGTGATATGATCCTTTCCATTGACAATCAGAAGATCGAGAAATTCAACGAGATCAGGACCGATATCATACTGAATAACCGTAAATCGATCCAGGTGGAGCGCGAAGGTCAGGAACTCAATATTCCAATAACTGAAGATGTCATACCATTAATGCTTAAGGGAAAATTCCTGATAGAACCAAGGAGGCCATTCAGTCCTTATGTGATTTCATTTATCGATAAGGATACGCCGGCAAAGGCAGCAGGAGTCCTGACAGGTGATGAGATTAAAGGGATCAACGATTCATCATTCGTATACTTTGATGATTTCCAGGGTTTCCTGGCTTCCCACAAGGAGCGTTCCATTACTCTTAATATATTACGGAACGGCCAGCCGATTAAACTGGCTGTCGCGCTCAATGCAGCCGGTAAGCTGGGAGTAGCGGATTCACATACATATGGCGAGATTTTTGAACTTAAGACAATCAAATACAATGTATTGCAGTCAATACCGGCAGGAATAAGCACAGGATTCAAGGCAATCGGCGATTATCTTAAACAATTCAAACTCATATTCTCAAAACATACAAAGGGTTATGAATCCCTTGGCGGTTTCATTACCATTGGAAGCATCTTCCCTCCGGTATGGGACTGGCAGGTATTCTGGAGCCTCACTGCATTCCTTTCGATAATTCTTGGCGTGATGAATATTCTGCCAATACCAGCACTCGATGGCGGCCATGTCATGTTTCTCCTGTTTGAAGTGATCACAGGCCGTAAACCAAGCGATAAATTCATGGAATATGCGCAGATCGTCGGCATGGCAATCATACTTATTTTGTTGTTATATGCCAACGGGAACGATGTAGTGAAACTTTTAAAGAAATACTTTTAATCTATTGCGGCTTGATAATGGCCAAACTATTTATAAATTTGCATAAACTTTAATTTTACTGCGATGGGAAATATTGGAATGACCGAGATAATACTGATTCTGCTTGTAGTTGTGCTTTTATTCGGAGGGCGCAAGATTCCTGAACTTATGAAAGGTCTGGGACAGGGAATGAAGGAGTTTAAAAAAGCTCAGCAGTATGACCCCAATGAAGACAAGGAAAAGAGCAAGTTTCAATAGGATATTGATTGAAAATCAAGCCTGCACCTGATGCAGGCTTTTTTATAGTATGCCCCCCATCCCCCCTGAAGGGAGGCTAATCCACAATTATCAGAAGAAATTATCATTATGTCAGCGAGTTAGACCCCCTTATAGGGGGAAGGGGGCTTTTACACCGGTTCATATTTCTGATTACGTCTTACAGGAATGAATCCTGCTTCACTGATTACCGACTGAAGCTCACCTGCGGTGAACCTGTTGTTTGAACCCGCAGCACTAACAACATTTTCCTCAATCATTATTGAACCAAGGTCGTTGGCCCCGGCATGAAGCGAAAGCATCCCGGTCTCCCTCCCGACTGTAAGTATTGATGCCTGGATGTTCCTGATATTATTCAGCATGATCCGGCTGATGGCGATCATCCTTAAGTAACCCAGAGGAGTATAGCTGCTTTTTATGCCGAATTTTTCCCTTAAAAGAGTTCCTTCATCCTGGAAAGGCCATGGGATAAAGGTTATGAAACCATATTTATCACTCTCTTTTTCAGCCTGCAGATCCCTGAGCCTGATGAGGTGACTGATCCTTTCGCTTATTGTTTCAATATGGCCATACATCATTGTGGCAGATGTCGGTAGATTAAGCCTGTGAGCCTGCCTCATTACCTCTATCCATTCATCGGATGTTGCTTTTGCCGGTGATACTATTTTTCTTACCCTGTCCGAAAGTATCTCTGCTCCGGCGCCGGGAAGAGAATCGAGACCAGCCTCAACCAGCTTTGAGAGGACATCATGGATACCTGATTTATCCTTTTTTGCGAGGAAGACAATCTCCGGCGGCCCTAATGCATGAAGCTTAAGAGTTGGGTAGAGCTCCTTCAGCTTCATGAAAAGATCGGTATAGAAGCTTAGCCCCAGATCCGGGTTCATTCCTCCCTGGAGAAGGATCTGGTTGCCGCCGAGGGAATAAAGCTCATCTATCTTTTTTCTGTAATCTTCAATAGTGGTGACATAAGCATCAGGAGAACCTTTTTTCCTGCAGAAGTTGCAAAAGCTGCACTGGGAAAAGCAGATGTTGGTTATATTCACATTCCTGTCGATGATCCAGCCGACATTCTTGCCGGGAACGTGTATCTGCCTCAGCCTGTCAGCAACATACATCAATTCCTCAACCGGGGCTTCATTATAAATCGCCGTTCCCTCTTCGAGGCTTAGCGGCTGAAGACTTAAAGCCTTGTCATATAATTCATCAAATACCATAACCTGGAATCATCTCCTATTAACCACCAAGGACACTTGTTCGAATTACCCCCTTCCCGTCCTTCCCCCACGGGGGAAGGAGTATGTTCTATCTTTTCCCCCTTGGGGGAAATAAGAAAGAGGGTAAATTTTTCATATCAACTTTTCGACCCTGTTGTAGCTCTGCAAAGGTAACGGTTTGAAAACTAAACAATCAATAATTTGATTAACTTTACAACCTTTCAAAATCTTAATTAAAATTATGAAGCCTGAATTAATCAAAATATCACAAATAACTCCTGATCAATCAGTTATATGCATTCTTGGGAAGGATGAAATTCCTGAATTCCTGCGGCTAAGCAAATCAGAGAAGGAGTATGCCCTGAAGCAGCTAAAGGCCAAGGAGGATCATGTTTTCATCAATTCCTATTTTAAGTGTACTTACCTGGTCAGAATTAAAGAAGGCGTGCCCGGTTTCAAGGCAAAAGAGGAGCTGCGTAAAGCAGCTTCAAAGCTGAAAAAGCTCATCAAGGCAAATAATCACAATGAACTTGTAATAGCATCTTCGAATGCATTCAAAGGTGCAATCGAAGATTTTGCCGAGGGGCTTGTCCTTGGCTTTTATCAGTTTGATAAATACAAACCGGCTGATAAGGATGGGGAAAAGAACAAGTACCCATCAAAGCTTCTTTTATATGGCGATGCCGGAAAAGCAGAAATCAAATGGCTTACAGATCTCACCGATGCGGTTTATTTTGTACGCGATCTAATCAACGAGCCTGTAAATCACCTTAACGCCCCGGCACTTGCCAGGGAGGTTGAGAAGATCGGCAAGGCAGGAGGATTCACGGTTGAAGTCCTGACCAAAGGCAAGATAGAAGCTCTCAAAATGGGCGGTCTTCTTGCCGTCAACAAGGGAAGCGTTGATCCGCCGGTATTCTGCATACTTGAATGGAAGCCTGCAAAGTGTCTAAACAAGCAGCCTGTAGTTCTTGTCGGCAAGGGGATTGTTTATGACACTGGAGGTCTAAATATCAAAACCGGCGATTACATGGCCAATATGAAAGGCGACATGGCAGGAGCAGCAACAGTGGCAGGTGTTCTTTACACAGCTGCCATGAATAATATTCCTCTTCACCTTATCGCGCTGATCCCGTCCACAGATAACCGTCCCGGTGGAAATGCATACGCTGAGGGTGACATTATTACAATGTACAACAAGATGACCGTCGAGATTGGAAACACTGATGCCGAAGGAAGGCTTATCCTTGCCGATGCAATCAGTTACGCTTCAAAATACAAACCGGAACTGATAATAGATATAGCCACGCTTACAGGATCAGCCGCCAATACGTTCGCCAACCAGGCAATTGCAATGATGACGAATGCCGACAGAAAATATATTAAGCTGCTTGAAGAATCCGGACAGGAGGTATATGAAAGAGTGGCCGAGCTTCCATTATGGGAAGAGTATGGAGAGATGATCAAGTCGGACGTTGCCGACGTCAGGAATGTTGGCGGGAGAGAGGCAGGAGCTATCGCAGCCGGGAAGTTCCTGGAGAAATTCACCAGCTACCCGCTCATTCATCTTGACATTGCCGGAACGGGATCGCTTAAAAAGAATGATTTTTACCGGATGAAGGACGGACCAGGATCCGGATTAAGGCTTCTGGCCACGTTCTTAAGGAAGCTTGCCGTGGATTATAAAAAACTGTAGAAGAGATTATGGATCAAAAAATTATAATTGCCGGAATATCACAAGGTGATATTAACGGAATAGGATATGAGGTCATTATTAAAACCCTGATGGATGGCATGATCAATGATCTCTGCATCCCCGTGGTTTACGGATCGCCGAAGGTAGCAGCATATCACCGGAAAGCCCTGAACATCACTAATTTCAGCTTTAATAATATACGAAGCGCCGATGAGGCAAATCCGAGAAAGGCAAATATGATAAACTGCCTCGATGACAATATCAGGGTAGAGCTTGGAAAATCGACGCCGCAGGGGGGAGAGGCTGCTTTCATTTCCCTGGAAAAAGCCGTTGATGACCTTAAGAGCGGGAAAATAGATGTTCTTGTAACTGCACCGATAGACAAGAAAAATATCCAGTCGGAGAATTTTCATTTTAACGGGCACACTGAATATCTGAAGGCTAAAGCAGGCGCTGATGAAGTGCTTATGTTCATGATAAGCGAAAACATGCGTATAGGAATTGCCACTGGCCACTGTCCGTTAAAAGAAGTATCTGGACAGATCACGGTGCCATCGCTCCTCAGCAAGATAAGGTTGATGAACCATTCTCTCATTCTTGATTTTGCGATCCGCAAGCCAAAGATCGCAGTGCTTGGGCTGAACCCGCATGCAGGCGATAATTCACTGCTCGGAAATGAAGAGGCCGATATAATTATTCCTGCTATCAACCAGGCCGAAAAGGAAGGAATACTGGTTTTCGGACCATTCCCTGCCGACGGTTTCTTCGGTGCAGGATCGTTTTCCAAATTTGACGGTATACTGGCAATGTATCATGACCAGGGACTTGCTCCTTTCAAGGCTCTCTCCTTTGATTCAGGAGTAAATTTCACTGCAGGGCTTCCCTTTATCAGGACCTCCCCTGTGCATGGAACAGCATTCGCGATCGCAGGAAAGGGAGAGGCCTCTGAAAATTCGTTCAGACAGGCGCTTTTTCTTGCATGCAGTATTTTCAGGAACAGGAAGATGTATGAAGAGATATCAAAAAACCCTCTTAAGCACCAGGATATAGAAACACACTCTGACAAGGTCGATGAACTGCCGCCGGATATTTATAACCATGAACAGCCGTTATGATCGATTATATTAAAGGAACCATTACACAGATAACTCCTGCCTTCATTATAATCGAAACAGGAGGTGTAGGATATTTCATAAATATTTCCCTTACAACCTTTTCAAAGCTTGAAGGCAAAAGCGAGCTAAAGATGCTTGTCCATGAGGTTATTAGGGAGGATGCCCATCAGCTATACGGTTTCGCCGATCAGGAGGAACGTGATATTTTCAGGCTCCTTATATCAGTTTCGGGTGTTGGTGCAAGCACTGCAAGGATGATGCTCTCATCCCTTTCCCCGGCTGAAATCGAAAAGTCTATTATAGGGTCTGATGCGGATCTTTTAAAGAGTGTAAAAGGCATCGGTTTAAAAACTGCCCAGAGGATAATCGTTGACCTCAGGGACAAGATAGGCAAACAAGCCGGAAGCGGTGAAATATTTGCATTTGCAGACAATACAAGGCGCGATGAGGCGTTATCTGCATTAGTTATGCTTGGGTTTGCCAAAGGCGCTGTCTCAAAAGTACTTGATAAGATTGTGAGAGAAGAAAAAAACCTGACTGTCGAGGAAATAATTAAGAGAGCGCTGAAGAACTTGTAAAAAGGAATATAAGCCGGATTGGGATCAGGGAAATCATATCGGAATCTTCTGGTATTTTTATCTCTTGCACTTTGCGCAGCTTTTATCTTAAGGTCAGCGGATGCGAGCGGTCAGGTAGCTGTGCGTGGTTCTGCCGCTGAAGATACAACCAGGAAATCAGTTCTTAAATTGCAGGATGTCTCCGGAAATCCCTGGCAGTCGTCCTCCAATTCTCCTCTCTTCCTCGATAACCCTTCAAATATAAAGTCGACTGTAATTTACAACGCCGACAAGAATGAATATGTTATTTATCAGAAGGTAGGATCATTCGATTACAGGACTCCGGTTCACATGAGCCCGGCAGAATTCCGTAAATACGAATATGAGAAGTCGATGCGCGATTACTGGGAATCGAGGATCTCCGGTAAGCAATCCGGCTTCAAGTCGACACTCATTCCTCAGATAGAGATTGGCGGTGCTGCATTTGATAAGGTATTCGGAAGCAATACAATAAATATTATCCCCCAGGGGTCAGCCGAACTGATCTTCGGCATTAACATTTCGCATACCGAGAACCCAACTCTCTCGGAGAAGCTCAAGACCATCCCGACATTCGACTTTAAGGAGAAGATTCAGATGAACGTAACCGGAACCATCGGTGACAAGGTTCAGCTGGGCGTCAATTACAACACCGACGCCATGTTCGACTTTGAGAACAGGACAAAGCTGCAATATGCCGGCAAGGAGGATGAGATACTTAAAAAGGTTGAAGCAGGCGATGTCACCCTTCCTCTTACGGGAACCCTGATAACGGGAAGTTACTCTCTTTTCGGTTTGAAGACAGAGATGCAGTTTGGCAAACTAACGGTAACAAGCATCATGTCGCAGCAGAAAGGCGAATCGTCGACCATTGAGGCCAAAGGGGGAGCGCAGCAGACACAATTTGAGATAAATGTGGATGCCTATGAGGCAAACCGACATTTCTTTCTTTCGCAGTATTTCAGGGACATTTATGATGATGCACTGAAGAACCTGCCGGTGGTAAGCTCGGGCATTAACATTGAGAGGATCGAAGTCTGGGTCACGAACAAAACAAACCGCTTTGAGGAAGGAAGCAACAGGAACATTATCGCATTGATGGACCTTGCAGAGAATTCGAGCCATATCTACAACAAATTGCCGGCATTTCAGGCAGCTGCAGGCAAACCTGCATATCCGGATAATGGCGCCAACAATATGTATGATCAGCTGACATCAACATATTCCTCAATACGTGATGTGGACCAGATAACCAGCATTTTTGATCCGATATCATCATCATTCCAGATAGGCCGTGATTATGAAAAGATCGAGAATGCAAGAAAGCTGGCTGACAGGGAATATACTGTCAATACCCAGCTGGGGTATATCTCCCTAAACAGTGCCCTTAATAATGATGAGGTCCTTGCAGTTGCTTTTGAATATACTCTTAACGGACAGGTTTATAAAGTGGGTGAATTTTCAACTGACGGCATCGCTTCTCCCAAGACTCTCATTCTCAAACTGCTTAAAGGCACAACCTTGACACCCAAGCTTTTTACCTGGAAGCTTATGATGAAGAATATATATTCACTTGGCTCGGGGAAACTCGAAACAAAGGATTTTCAGCTGAATATTCTTTATCAGGATGACAAGACCGGCAACTCAATAAACTACCTGCCTGAAGGGAAGCTTCAAAAAGAAATACTCCTTCAGGTGCTGGGCCTTGATAATCTGAATTCCCAGAACGACCGGCAACCGGATGGTTACTTTGACTTTATTGATGGTGTGACGGTTATGATTGATAAGGGGAAGATAGTATTCCCTGAAATCGAGCCTTTCGGCAGTTACCTGAAGGCGAAGATCAACGATCCCATCATTGCACAGAAATATGTTTTCCAGGAGCTGTACGATTCGACTCAAACGGTGGCTCAGCAGATGGCTGAGAAAGACAAATTCAAGCTCACAGGGCAATATTCCTCCGAATACGGAACCGAAATAAGGCTAAATGCTACAAACATTCCGCAGGGGTCCGTAACGGTAACTGCAGGAGGGGTGCCGCTTACAGAAAATACCGACTACACGGTCGACTATAACCTTGGAACAGTTACAATAATCAATGCTGCCCTTATTGAATCGCAGACCCCGATAAAAGTGTCACTTGAGAACAACCAGTTTTTCGGGTTCCAGACAAAGACACTTGTGGGGACTCATCTCGATTACCGGCTTTCTGATAATTTCGATATCGGAGGCACAATACTTCATCTTACAGAAAGACCATATACCCAGAAAGTGAATTATGGCGAAGAGCCTATTTCCAACACTATCTGGGGCTTAAACACATCGTATAAGACCCAATCCCAGGCGCTTACAAATATTATTGACAAGCTTCCCTTTCTAAATACCAAAACTCCTTCAACATTATCGTTCTTCGGCGAGTTTGCCGACCTTGTTCCCGGGCATTCTAAGGCAATATCCAGTGCAGGGAACTCATATATCGACGATTTTGAATCAGCCGAGATCCCTCTCGACATGAAATCATTCAATGCATGGACCCTGGCCAGTATTCCGCAGGGACAGGATCAGTTCTTCCCCGAGTCCAAGCTTAACAATAACCTCGCCAGCGGATTCAACAGGGCTAAAATTGCCTGGTATGTAATTGATCCGCTATTCCTTCGCAACGGATCCACTACGCCGACATATATAAAGGAACATCCCCAGGAGCAGTCAAGCCATTTCGTAAGAGAGATTTATGAGACTGAACTGTGGCCTTACAAGGAGAGCGCAAGCGGAATTCCCACAACAATAACTGTACTCAACGTTGCATATTACCCTAATGAAAGAGGGCCCTATAACTTTGATACAAACCCGGGTCCATGGTCGAAGGGTCTCACTTCCGATGGCAAGCTTAATGACCCGGAGTCGAGATGGGGAGGAATCATGAGAGAAGTTCTGACGAGCGATTTTGAAACAGCTAACGTTCAGTATATACAGTTCTGGCTGATGGATCCCTTCGTTGAAAATCCGACTGGTGCAGGAGGAGATCTTTACATTGACCTTGGAAATATCTCTGAAGATATCCTTCGTGATTCAAGGAAAAGCTTTGAAAACGGGCTACCCTCAACTGCTACTCCTATAAACGTCGATACAACAGTATGGGGGAGGGTTCCAAACGTTCAGTCCGTTGTAAATGCCTTTGATAATTCATCGGAATCGAGACAGTACCAGGATATCGGGCTTGACGGCCTGAGTGATTCCGATGAGAAGACATTTTTTTCAGATTATCTTCAGAAATCAATGCTGGTAACCTCTGCTGCTGCTTACCAGAAAATTCTTAATGATCCGTCGGGTGATGATTTTCACTATTCGAGAGGTACCGATTATGATGATCAGAATCTCGGGATCCTCGACAGGTACAAGAACTATAATGGCGTCGACGGCAACTCACCCACATCGGCTATGTCTAAGGAGTCATATCCGACATCGGGAACCACCCTCCCTGATATGGAAGACATAAACCGCGACAATACCCTCAACGAAACTGAAAGCTATTTTCAGTACAGGATAAGCCTGAGGCCTGAAGATCTGCAAGTCGGGAAAAATAATATTGTCGACGAGGTTGAATATCAGCCTGACCTGGAATACAATAAAACGAAGGTTAAATGGTTCCAGTTCAAGGTTCCGATAGCTGAGTACCAGAAGGCTGTGGGGAACATCAGCGATTTTAAATCGATCCGTTTCATGAGAATGTTCCTCCGTAATTTCAGCGAGCCTGTGCACATGCGTTTTGCAAAGCTCGATCTCGTGAGGGCAGAATGGCGGAAATACAACCTTTCATTTATGGAAGGCGGAGAAAGAATTACGGTTCCCGAACCAACCGATGGCACATTTGAGATAAGTTCAGTAAGCATCGAGGAAAATTCGGGCAAGGTGCCTGTGAATTATGTTTTGCCTCCCGGATTCGACAGGGTTACAGATCCCACCAACCCTCAGCTCAGGCAGCTTAATGAACAGTCTATGGTATTGAAAGTGCAGGACCTTGAAGACGGTGATGCACGCGTTGCATTCAAGAATGTAAACCTCGACATAAGGGAATATCGCCGTCTCAGGATGGAAGTTCATGCAGAAGCCGTTCCGGGTCATACACTGCGTGATAATGAACTGACCGCATTCATAAGGTTAGGTTCCGATTACAGGAGCAATTTCTATGAATATGAAATACCATTAAAGCTTACTGCCCCGGGTCATTACAGCGATAAAACTGACGAGTCGAGGGCTTTAGTCTGGCCATCCGATAACAGCTTTAACATTGACCTGTCGGAATTGCAGGCTGCAAAGAGTGAACGAAACCGGCAAATGGATGAACCAGGCTCTTCTCTCAGCCTTTCGGATGTATTTGTTTATGTAAAGGATGGTCACAGGATATCTGTCTCAGGGAATCCCAATCTTAGCGATGTGAAGGTACTCATGATTGGCGTAAGGAACCCGATCAAGACCAGGAGTCCGTCGACCGATGATGGTTATACAAAATGGGGCGAGGTGTGGGTCAATGAACTGCGCCTTAGTGATTTTGTCGAAAATGGCGGATGGGCAGCCAATGCTCACCTGCAGGCCCGGCTTGCCGATCTTGGAACCATAGATATGGTGGGCCAGAAAAGCACTCCGGGGTGGGGAACTATTGACAGCAAGGTAAATGAAAGGAGCAAGGAGGACATTTCAAAGTATGATCTCTCTTCAACCATAGAACTCGGAAAGTTCTTCCCTGAAAAAGTACAGGTCAGGCTTCCTGTTTATGTCGGTTATTCAGGAACAAGGATCAAGCCGGAGTATAATCCCCTCGATCCTGATATTAAACTTTCAGATGCTGAAGCTGCGGCAAAGAACAAGGCCGAAAGAGATTCAATAAAGTCACTGACCGAGGAGCATGCCCTGAGGAAAACAATTACGGTAAGTAACGCCGGAATCGGCAAACGGGGAACAAAACCTCATGCATGGGATATAGCCAACTTAAGCGCCAACTATACATATAATGAGGTTTCCAGCAGCAATATCAAGACCGAGATCAACCTCGAGAAGAATTACAAAGGAGGACTCAACTATGATTTCCAGGGCCAGCCTGCAAACATCATGCCTTTCAAGAATTTCAGGTTCCTTAACGGGAAGCTGTTTAGTATCATCAAGGATTTCAATTTTTATGTCTTTCCCAAGAGCCTGACATTCAGAACAGACCTGACCAGGTACTATAACGAGATAAAGACCAGGAATATTGATAACCCATACCTCCTGATTACACCGACTTTCAGGAAAGATTTTGAGTGGAGCAGGTTATATGATTTCAAATATGACGTCACGCGTCTGCTTAAAGTCGATTTTACAGCGACTAATCTTGCGAGGATTGATGAACCCGGAGGAGGGGTGGACAAGAAGAGATACGCCAGTGAGTACCAGATATGGCGCGATTCAGTTTTGACAAACCTGAAGAACTTCGGAAGGACGACTTCCTACAATCATGTAATAAATGTAACTTATACACTTCCTCTCAATAAGCTTCCGCTTCTCTCATGGCTAAACTCCAACCTGCGGTATGGATCGGATTATACCTGGCTTGCAGGGCCGCTCTATCCTGACAGCCTTAATATACACATAGGTAATTCAATTAAGAACCATAGTGAGCTTACCTTTACTGCAATGGGAAACCTGGCAGCGATCTATGCAAAATCGAAATTTCTGAAGAAGGTTGAGAATGACACCAGGCCTGAGGCCAAGCAAAAGTTAAAAGCTCAGTTCAAGACAGTTACATTTACAAAGGGCAATCAGAACTTTAAGACTAACGCTGTAAAGGGTATAATTCATAATCTCGGAACAAAGGATGTTAAGGTACGTGTTCAGAAGAAGAACGGCGAAGAGCTGAAAGGGAAGGTTGATATAGTGAATGATAATCGTGTCAACTTCACCGCTGCCGAAAATGCCGACGGGGCAGAGGTGACAATCGAAGGAAAGGTGCAACTTAAGCAAAATCCCTTTATACTTACAGGAGAGTACCTTGTGCGGGCATTGATGGGAATAAGGTCCATTTCACTGAGTGTTACCAACTCAGATGGAATGTACCTTCCGGGTTACATGCCGGGGACAAAATACCTCGGAATGTCAAGTTATAATAATGTACTTGCGCCCGGATGGCCATTTATCCTCGGGTATGACGATTCTAAATTCTTTGACAGGGCAATGAAGAACGGGTGGATCTCCACAGATACACTTCTGAACACTCCTGCAGTGTCGAGCAGAAGGAGGGATATATCGCTGCGCAGCATGATCGAACCATTTCCCGGGCTGAAAATAGATATGAATGCAGAAAGGCGATTCGTTGAAAATATCAGTTCATATTATATTGCCGATGCGAACGGCAATTTCCCTGACAGCACAAGAAACAGAATGGTAAACGGGTCGTTTTCGATGTCAATTATTTCATGGGGGACTGCATTTGAAAAGATCTCAAAAAGCAATAATTATGTGTCTCCCACTTTCGAGGCTTTCAAGAGGGACCTGGTAATTATATCCGAACGAAGAGCGGCACAGAGGGCAAGTATAGATCCGGGTTATAGCCCTGACATAGATCCTGCTACCGGCAATCTGATTGTCGGACCATACAAGAATGGGTACGGGCAAACCTCAAGGGAAGTGATGGTGCCGGCATTTATTGCTGCATATACAAAGGGTGATCCCTATAAAGTGACCCTTGAGACGTTTCCCTCGGCAATGAAAATGATGCCGAACTGGAGGATCACTTTTGACGGTCTCTCAAAATTTGAATTTGTGCAGCAGGTTTTTCGTTCAATAAACCTGTCGCATCAGTACAGGAGTACTTACCAGATTGGCAACTACACCACAAACCTCGAATATTTCACCGATGCTGATGGTCTTACCAGCGCCAGGGACCTTCAGGACAATTTCATCCAGCAGTACGAGATAAACACAGTAACGATAACCGAGCAGTTCAGCCCTCTTATCAATGTGGATATGAACTGGAAGAACAGCATGACGACCAGGTTTGAATGGAAGAAGTCGCGGACGATATCCCTCAACATGTCGAGCAACCAGATAGCTGATGCGCGTACAAATGAGCTTGTAATAGGAGCAGGCTACAGGTTCGACAATGTTCAGATAATCGTCAAGACAGGAGGTGGGCAAAAAGCATTCAAGAGCGATCTTAACCTGCGGCTTGACCTCTCGGTCCGCGACAATAAGACTCTGGCCAGGAAGCTTGTCGAGGATGTAAACCAGCCGGTCGTAGGGTCAAAAGTATTTTCTGCAGGGCTTACTGCCGACTATATTCTGAGCGACAGGTTCAATCTTCAGATATTTGCAGATCATACCATGAATAACCCGTTTGTAGCTACGACTTTTCCTACTTCCAACACCGATTTCGGGTTCAGCCTCAAGTTTACACTGGTCCAGTAAACTATTTTTTCTTCTCTCTTCTTTTTTACGTTTTTTTCAGAAAACGTTTGAAACAAAGTTACACTTGTTTTTTCCCTCATAACAATACGAATCTGCGTGAAAATAAATGACATACGCAGTTTTTATTGACAATCATTTTCTATATTTTTGGGTAGCTTTCCAGTGATTTTTTAGAAATACCTGAATTCAATGAAAAGACCAAAACCAAAGCTTACCTTCTGGCAGATATGGAATATGAGTTTCGGATTCCTGGGGATCCAGTTTGGATTTGCACTTCAGAATGCAAATGTCAGCAGGATTTTTGAAACGCTCGGTGCAAAAGTTGAAAGCATTCCCATCTTGTGGATTGCTGCTCCCGTCACAGGCCTTATCATGCAGCCGATAATCGGACACATGAGCGATAACACCTGGAACAGGCTCGGACGAAGACGCCCCTACTTCCTGACAGGAGCAATACTGGCTTCTTGTGCTCTCCTCATTATGCCCAATTCTCCTGTGCTCTGGGTTGCTGCAGGAATGCTTTGGATCATGGATGCTTCCATTAATATTTCAATGGAACCGTTCAGGGCATTCGTCGGCGACATGCTTCCGGCTGACCAGCGGACAGCAGGTTTTGCAACACAAAGCTTTTTTATCGGAACGGGAGCAGTCATAGCTTCTCTTCTGCCATATATCCTCACTAATTGGTTCAAGGTTCCAAATACTGCGCCGGCAGGCGAAATTCCTCTTTCAGTAAAGCTATCATTTTACATCGGGGGCATCGTTTTTATATCTGCTGTTCTCTATACAATAATAAGAACGAAGGAATATTCTCCTGAAGAGCTTCGTGATTTTTCGGAAGAAGAGATTAAAGTTGAAAGGGAAGATCTTAATTCAGTTGAATCACTTGGAAGCAAGGCTTTCTTCGTAAGGGGAATCTGGTGGGTAATTGCAGGTGCGGCCATAAGCTTCCTTATCTGGCATTTTTCACTCGAGAAAGAATTGTATATCCTTTCTGTTGGCGTGGCAGGATTCGGAATTATACAGATGATTACCGGAGGTCTTATTGCTGGCGGCAAAACAACCAATGGCGTTGTTATTGTCCTGCGCGATCTTATAATGATGCCCAAAACTATGGGGCAGCTGGCAATTGTACAATTCTTTTCATGGTTCGCCCTTTTCTCAATGTGGATTTATACTACATCGGCTGTCACCAGCCATATTTACGGTACCAAGGATCCGACAAGCGAGCTTTATAACCAGGGCGCAAACTGGGTAGGTGTGCTCTTTGCCGTTTATAATGGCTTCGCAGCTATCGTTGCTTTCCTTCTTCCCGTTCTTGCAAAACTGACAAACAGGAGGATTACCCATGCCATAAGCCTTGTTGCCGGAGGACTGGGATTGATTTCAATAATACTTTTTAAAACACCTCATATGCTCATCATTTCGATGGTGGGAATAGGGCTCGCCTGGGCAAGCATATTATCAATGCCATATGCGATTCTTACGGGCTCCCTTCCTGCAAACAAGATGGGGACGTATATGGGGATATTCAACTTTTTCATTGTGATACCCCAGATATTGGCTGCAAGCATCCTTGGATTTTTTGTAAAGAGCCTTTTCCATGGCGAAAGCATTTACGCCCTGGTAACCGGGGGAATTTCGATGTTCATAGCAGCCCTGCTGGTTCTTGTGCTGGTTAAGGATGCCGATGAAGTAAAAAAACTAAAAAGCTGATGCATACACAGGCGTGCATTTTTGATCTCGACGGTGTAATCGTTGATACTGCCAAATATCATTACCTGGCATGGAAACGGCTTGCCGATCAGCTGAAAATTGATTTTACAGAGAAGGATAATGAAAGGCTGAAGGGCGTAAGCAGGATAGCCTCTCTTAACATAATTCTGGAGATTGGGAATATGCATCCCGACGACAGGACGAAGGAAAAGTATGCTGCCCTGAAAAATGAATGGTATGTCGATTATATAAAAAGGATGACGCCGGATGAAATACTTCCCGGAAGCATCGAATTCATAAATGAGCTGCGGGAGGCCGGTATTAAAGTAGGATTGGGGTCGGCAAGCCGAAACACACCATTGATCCTGAAGCGCGTTGGCATGAGAAATTTATTTGATGCCGTGGCCGATGGTAACGTGGTACATAAGGCCAAGCCTGATCCGGAAGTATTTTTAACAGCTGCAAAAATGTTGAATACTGATCCCCGGTTCTGCGTTGTTTTTGAGGATGCCGTTGCAGGTGTCGAAGCCGCCCTGAATGCCGGGATGATATGCGTGGGGATAGGTTCCGGGAAAATACTTACAAAGGCTCATTTCGTAGTTCCGGGACTTGCAATGATGAATATTGAAAAACTGAAGGAAATTGAAAGAAAAGCAAGAATATGAACAATTGCTATAAACTGGATGAGTGGCAAATAATCGAGGAGGGATTTCACCCCGACAGGAACAGGGAATCTGAAAGCATCTTTTCGATTGGGAACGGCTATATGGGCCAGCGGGCCAACTTTGAGGAGCAATATTCAGGCGACTCCCTCCAGGGAACCTATGTCGCCGGGGTCTATTATCCTGATAAAACCCGGGTCGGATGGTGGAAGAATGGATACCCGGAATATTTTGCAAAAGTTCTGAATGCTCCAAAATGGATTGGAATAGATATCTCTGTGAATGGCCAGCCCGTCGACCTTGCCACTGCAAGGATCATATCCTTCAAAAGAACTCTCAGCATGAAGGAGGGCTTCCTTGACAGGAGCTTCAAAATAGCACTTCCAAAAAATAAAACACTCGAATTCTACACACGAAGGTTCCTCAGTATGTCGGAACCCGACCTTGGAATTGTCAGGTATTCTGTTAAATCCGTGGACTTTGACGGGCCCATCGAGTTTAATTCCTACATTGATTCCGATGTCAGGAATGAAGATGCGAACTACGGGAAGAAATTCTGGACTGAGGTAGAAAGGGATTCATCCGCAGGTACCGGGATCATCATATCGAGGACAATGAAAACGGACTTCCATGTCGCAACCGGGATGTCCTGCAACCTTACCAGGAACGGGAAGGCTGTTACAGTAAAACCTTCGATAACCAATCGCGAAAAATATGTTGCCAGCACATATCGCACCGAGATAAATCCAGGCGACGAACTGATAATGTTCAAGTATGTCTCCGTACTCTCTTCGCTGAATAATGAGAAGGATGCACTGATGAGCGATGTCAAAAAACGGCTGGGAGAAGCCGCTGCCATGGGATTCGACAAACTCTTTGCCGACCACAGGGCGGAATGGAGAAAGATATGGGCTTATTCAGATGTTGTGATAGAAGGCGACCTTGCCGCCCAGCAGGCAATAAGATTCAATATATTCCAGCTTAACCAGACCTATACGGGAAAGGATGAAAGACTCAATATCGGACCAAAAGGATTTACCGGTGAAAAATACGGTGGAAGCACCTACTGGGATACCGAAGCCTTTGCTCTTCCATTCTTCCTGAAAACAGCAGATCAGAAAGTGGCCAGGAACCTGCTCCTTTACAGGTATAAGCATCTGGGTGCCAGCATTAAAAACGCTCAGAAACTTGGATTCAGGAACGGAGCCGCCCTATACCCCATGGTAACAATGAATGGCGAGGAGTGCCATAATGAGTGGGAGATAACTTTTGAAGAGATACACCGGAACGGCGCAATTGCCTATGCTATCTATAATTATATAAGGTATACGGGAGATATCGATTATATGGTCGATTACGGACTGGAGGTGCTGATAGGCATTTCGAGGTTCTGGAACCAGCGAGCCACCTGGTCCGATTATAGGAAGAAATACGTGATACTCGGTGTCACGGGCCCCAACGAGTATGAGAACAATGTCTGCAATAACTGGTACACAAATACACTTGCTGTATGGACATTATCATATACGCTGAGCTGTCTCGAACAGCTTAAGATAGATAACCCTCCGCGATTTAATGAGATTGCCGCTAAAACGGGCCTGGATTTTGAGAAGGAGACAGCAGAATGGCAGAAGGTCATTGGCAAAATGTATCTTCCTTTCGACAGCGACCGCAAAGTATTTCTTCAGCAGGATGGATTCCTCGATAAGGAGCTCATGCCTGCCGATAAGATTCCGGCTGAAGAGCGTCCCATTAACCAGCACTGGTCGTGGGACAGGATACTCCGCTCGTGTTTCCTTAAACAGGCTGATGTACTGCAGGGGCTCTATCTCTTTGAAGATAAATTCGACCTTGAAACAATTAAAAGGAATTTCAATTTCTATGAACCGATGACAGTTCATGAATCATCATTATCGGCCTGCATTCATTCGATCATAGCCTCACGCATCGGGAATACTGCCAAAGCATATGAGCTATACCTGAGGACTGCGCGCCTTGACCTTGATGATTACAACAATGAAGTCGGAGATGGCCTTCATATAACCAGCATGGCTGGAACCTGGCTCGCAATTGTCGAAGGGTTCGGAGGCATGCGTATACTCGACAGCAAGGTGAAGATACACCCGATGATACCGGATCTGTGGAAATCATATTCTTTCCATGCCAGGTTCAGGGGCATCCTCTTCGAAGTAAAAGTGACCCATAAGGAGATTACCGTCCGGAATATATCAGATAAGACATTGCAGATAATGGTATATTCAAAGAATTACCGCATACCTGCTTCCGGCAAAGAAAACATACCGATAGAAAAATAATAAACTCAACCCTGAAACCATGGAAAAACTGCCCGTTAGTCTTTTAACCCTGTTCCTGGCTGTAACGATCTTAATAGCAGGATGCACTCTCTTCGGTAAAAAGAAGGAGATCAAGCCTCTCATATCGGAGGTCGTCCATCCCGAATGGTCAAAAAACATCGTAATGTACGAGGTGAATGTAAGGCAATATACTCCTGAGGGAACATTAAAGGCATTTGAGGAGCATCTGCCCAGGCTGAAAGCACTCGGCGTCGATGTATTATGGTTCATGCCTACCTTCCCGATAGGCATAGTCAACAGAAAGGGTGAGCTGGGGAGTTATTATTCAGTGAGGAATTTCATGGATGTAAACCCCGAATTCGGAACGATCGATGATTTCAAGGAAGTTATGGATAAGGCGCACGATCTTGGAATGCACGTAATGCTCGACTGGGTGCCAAATCATACTTCATGGGATAACCCTCTTGCTGTCGAGCATCCTGATTATTACATGAAGGATTCAACCGGCAAGTTCACTCCTCCTATCGGGACTGACTGGACGGATGTTATCCAGCTCGACTGGTCGAAGAAAGGACTTCAGGATTATATGATCAGTGCAATGTCGTTCTGGGTCAGGATGGGTGTTGACGGCTTCCGGGTCGATCATCCGCATAACACTCCGAAAGAGTTCTGGGAAAGGGCGAGAACAGAACTTAATACGATTAAGCCTGTCCTTATGCTGGCTGAGATAGAAGAACCATATAATTACCTCGAAAAAGGATTCGACATGAATTATGCATGGGAGCTTCATCATCTGATGAACAGCGTGGCCCAGGGTAAAGACAGCGCAAATGCCGTTGCAAAATATTTTAAAAAAGAATGGGCTAAATATCCCAACAATGCATATCGCCTGCAATTCCTTACCAACCACGACGAAAACTCATGGGCAGGAACGATAGACTCACTTATTGGAGATGCACAGCGAATGGCTGCAACGATGATCTTTACCGATCAGGCTGTTCCTCTTATCTACAGTGGACAGGAGGATTGCCTTAATAAGAAACTGAAATTCTTTGTCAGGGATCCTATTCAATGGGATAGTTGTGATCTTACTGGCTTCTATCAGAGTCTGATCAGGCTGAAGAAGGGGAATGAAGCTCTCTGGAACGGCGATTTCGGGGGCCCGATGGTTAAAATCAAGACAAACAGGGATAATAAAGTGTTCGCATATTTCAGGGAAAAGGGTGGAAACAGGGTCATTATCTTTCTTAACCTAACGAAAAAAAGCGTTTCATTTCAACCTGATCTTAAAGGCCTTGAAGGAGAATACACAGAATATTTCACTGGTGAAAAAGCAGCCCTTCCATTAAGTGTAAACCTTACACTTAATCCCTGGGGATATAAAGTGTTTATAAAATAGAGGCCCCCGGCAATCCGCCAGCCGGCGGATTGCCTGCCCCCTAAAGGGGGCTTAATCCAATTTTTGTTGGCAAATTGCTAATATGCTCCATATTAGCCCCCCCCCTTTAGGGGGGTTGGGGGGCAGGTAAAAGGGGGGAGAATGAACAAATGCAGATTAAAATCTTAAACAATGAAATCAATCAAGTTTTTTTTATTCTTTTCTGCGTTAGTCCTGCTAACAGCTAGCTGCAAACTAAAGTCTGAAAACAAGGTCCTTGCATCGGTTCCCAAATGGTCAAAAGAAGCCATCTGGTACCAGATCTTTGTAGAGCGGTTCCGGAACGGCGATACAACCAACGATCCGACACCTGCCGATATGAAAGGATCATATCCCGGCCAGCTGCCTTCAAACTGGAAGATCACTCCTTGGGGTCACGACTGGTATTCCCATGAACCATGGCTCGATAGTATTAAAGCCAATAATTTCCATTCGAAAATACAAGCTCGCAGATATGGAGGCGATCTGCAGGGCGTTCTCGATAAGCTCGATTACATAAGCGCTCTCGGTATTAATACAATATATTTTAACCCCCTGAATGATTCTCCTTCGCTTCATAAATATGATGCACGGAATTATGCGCATATCGACCGCAATTTCGGTCCCGATCCAAAAGGAGATGTGGCGATCATGAATTCCGAGAATCCTGCGGATCCTTCGACATGGAAATGGACTGCTGCTGACAAGCTTTTTCTGAAAGTTATTGAGGAGTGCCATAAAAGAGGCATAAGAGTAATTATGGATTACTCCTGGAATCATACCGGGCGCTATTTCTGGGCTCTTAACGATATAAGGAAAAACGGGAAAAACTCTCCCTATGCCGACTGGTACACTATTAATCAGTATGACGATCCTGCCACCCCTGCCGATGAACTAAGCTACCAGGGATGGGGCGGGAATAATCCATGGATGCCCGTATTTAAAAAAGACATTATACCTCCCGAAGATAAGGTGATGCCCTTTGAAGGCAACTTCCACTCTGAAACATTGAAGCAGCATATTTTTAATGTTTCAAAGCGATGGCTCGATCCGAACAGGGACGGGAATTCTTCCGACGGTGTCGACGGCTTCAGACTTGACGTCGCAGGCGAGATACCGATGGGTTTCTGGCGTGAATACCGGAAGGTTGTAAGATCAGTGAACCCCGAGGCTTATCTCGTTGGAGAAATCTGGTGGCTTGAGTGGCCCGACAAGCTTCTTGATCCGGCAGTATATCTTGCCGGCGACCAGTTTGATGCAATAATGAATTACAGGTGGTACAGGGTGGCAAGAGGATTTTTCGGCCAGGCAGAGCCGATCCTGACGCCGACAGGTTTTGTAAGCGAGATAAAAAGAATTGACAAAGGGATAAACGAAAGCAACCTTGATGGAATGATGAATGTTGCAGCCACACATGATTCGCCGAGGCTTTCAACTTCACTCTATAATAAGACGATGGATAAATACAATGCGAAACCATCGGATAATCCGGATTATAAGATCAATAAACCCGACGAGCTTACCAGGAGGGAGCAGATCCTTCTCCTTGTCCACCAGTTTACATTTATAGGTGCCCCGCATATCTGGAATGGCGATGAGGTTGGCATGTGGGGCGCTGATGATCCGGATTGCCGCAAACCTGTAGTATGGAGCGACATTACCTATGAAGATGAGAAGGCAGCATATGATCCGTCAAAAACCCGTCCTGTCGATAAAGTTAGTCCGGATACAGCCCTTCTTACAATTTACAAAAGACTTACCCGGATGCGAAGGGATAATCCAGTTCTTTCTTACGGTGAGCTGAATTTCACTGTTGCCGACGATCAGAAAATGATTCTTGCTTACACCCGGACTCTGGGAAAAGAAGAGATTGTTGCTCTGTTCAACAGGTCAGGCAAAGAAGAATCTCTCTTTGTACCTGTGCAAAACAAAGGAACCTTCACCGATATACTTTCACCGGGCCACGAATCATTTAAATCAGTGGATGAAGGTCTCGAGATAAAAATAAAGCCTTTATCAGCGATGGTTCTCAGGAAAAACTGAATTATTTCCTTATTACCTTAATAGTCTGCATCCTCAGCGGGGTTCTTACACTCACCAGATAAATTCCACTTCCGGCATCGGAGCCATTTTCCGTTTTCCCATCCCAGGTTACTATCTGCCTGCCATCAGGAATGTTTCCGGATCTCATCTGCCTTATTACCCTTCCGGAGATGTCAAAAACTGTAAGTGTAACAGGAACCGGGATTACATTATTAATTTCAAAGCTGACGGGTCCTGATGACGGGTTCGGGTATGCTGTAACAAACTCTTCATATGCCGGGAGATAATTATCCTCAATTGCAAGTGTAAGCTTTGGAGAACCTAGTTTCTCGGTTGAATAGAGCTTGAATTCCCCGGGCTTAAGGGTTATATTGGCGTTGACATTTGTCACGTTGATCGAATCTTCAGTAAAATACTCAAACCATTTTCCGGTCTGCTGGAAGGCCGGGACTATTGTCGTTTCGCTTACCCCAAAGTTACCAAGGATATTTATGCTGGTACCGGATCCGGTCAACTGAAGGCGTTTTGTCGTCGAGGATAGAGACCATGAATAATTTGTAGTGCTGAAGACCGGAAGGTTCTTTCTGAAGTTATTGAGCAGCCTGTAAAAAAGGTACAGAGAATGGCGGTCAGTATCAGAAAAATATTCCCATTTTATTGGTTTGTTGCTTACCCTTCCTCCATCATCAATTGAGATATCATAGCCAAGTTCACCAAACTGCCAGATCATTTTCGGCCCCGGGATTGTAAGGAAGAAAAGTGCGTCGAGTGCCATTCTCTTCAGTGCGATCTTCTGGTTCCGGGTATTGTAATCACCGGTTGAGGAGCCAAAGGTAATAGTCTTGTACATCACTCTTTCCTCGTCGTGGCTCTCCATGTAAGAAACAATTCCCGGAACGCTCCATCCTCTTCCAAGCCATGAGGCACTGGTGAGATCGGAGGGATATCCCATGGCCGCTTCCGTATAGTTATAATTATTGTTTCCCCAAACCATCATACCATAGTTGGCAAGCTCCTGCTCTTCAGCATCAGCGGTAAAATGTTCCAGAATGACATAAGCAGAAGGCTTCACGCTCCAAATCTTATCGGCCATTCTTTTCAGGATTGCAATTCTCGAGGCATCATAGGCAGAACCATCGCCTGGTGTATTAGTAAATCCCTTGGAGAAATCGAAACGAAAACCGTCAACATTATATTCGGTGAGCCAGTAGGCATTTATCCTGTCGACAAGCTCCTGGGTGGATGTGCTTTCGTGGTTAAAGTCGGCGCCCCACTTATAAACAGGATTGGGAGAACTGGCATTGAACCATGGGTTCGGGAGCTTCATAAAGATCTGGTCGGTTCCGTAATAATCGAGATAAAGCCGGACAAACGGGGACTGGCCGAAGCAGTGGTTGAGAACAATATCCATTATTACTGCAATGCCTCGGGCATGACAGCTGTCAACAAATGCCTTCATGTCGTTCTTCGGACCGTAATACTTGTCAGGTGCAAAATAGAATGACGGGTTATAGCCCCAGCTCAGGTTTCCCTCGAATTCGCAGACCGGCATTAATTCTATTGCATTCACGCCAAGATTATCAAGGTAGGAAAGAGTGTCTATTAGAGTTTTAAAATCGTGATTTGCCAGAAAATCGCGGATAAGAAGCTCGTAGATCACAAGCTTCGATTTTGCGGGAGGTGTGTAGCCTGTCGTCGTCCAGGAGTAAGGCACCTGCGAAGTCTGAAGAACCGAAACCATTTCAGTAGTTTTATCAAGCGGATACGCAATTAGCCCGGGATATGTTGCAGAGCTTATATATGAATCATTCCATGGATCAAGAACCTTGTCGGCATAAGGATCGGCTATGTACAATGAGGAGTCGACAATATACTGGAACCTGTACTCTTTGCCGGATGTAAGACCGGTCAGTTCAAGCCAGTACCTTTCGCCATCGGGAGTTCTTTTCATGTATCCTTTTTCGCAGGCGGTCCAGTTAGTGAAATCGCCCGTGACAAATACGTAATTTTTATATGGAGCATGCAGCACTAGCGTGGCTGAGGTGCTGCTTGTATAGTTAATCCCGTCTTTAAGCCCGGCAGGCAGCGCTTCTGTAACAACGGGCTTCCTGACATAAAAGAAAAATGAATCAGCAGCAAAAGAAGGAAGTGACCAGGAGACCGACTTGACCCAGAACTCGCCATACTGGCTTGCAGTGATGGTATCAGTAATAAGATCATTGGTCTTGCCCTTTTTTATCCATTTATTATTTATATACAATGATACTGAATCGGCATTTGTTGCAGCTGCTTTAACCGGTATCGTTGCATTCAGATTGACAATAAGGGAATTTTTTTCTGGAAGGATAAATGAAGTATTTAAGCTCAGTGTGTAAACATTGATAAAAATATCGGGACTTGTCTGTTTTGTAGCATCGGAGCTACGGAAAACGATGCAAATCCTTGAGGCAGTATCTGTTGCTGCCAGTTTATAATAAGTCCTGATGTCAGTAGAGATGTCGAGTCTATAAAGGTGATTACCAAGGGAAGTCAATTTAGGCTCAGTTAGATTATCTGCCCAAGCGGTACCTATTACATATTTCCAGTCGCCAAGTTTGGTTGTAACGCCTGTGTGGGCATAAACATCGCCGGTATAATTCTTAAAAGAGGCATATGATTCCACGAGCGATGTATTGAAATAGATCTTTAAAGGTTTTCCGTTCACAGGAAGTGCGGGATCGGTATAGACCATCTGCGCTCCGAGGCAGGTGACCTGGAGGGCTAGTATTAATATGGCAAAAAGGCGTTTTAACATCTCTGTATCAATTATTATATAAGCAAGAGGTAAAGTTAGAAAAAACGTGCGAAAAACACTAATTTACAGCGTAATAGAGAATAATCCTTTCAGCAAACGTTTGAAAAATTAGATTCCCCATTGATGGAAATTGTACTGATCCGACATAAACCTGATTCCTTTGAGGCTGTTTCCTTCAAAATCGAAGAAGGTGTTGCATTCCCATGACGACCCCGTTCCCCAGAGATCTTTCATCTGGGAGGTAATCCATTCGGGTTCCCATGTAAATATTCCTATTCCTCCGCCATCGATGACCTCCTGGGTAAGTGCATGCATGTATTTGTACTGGCCTGCCTCGGTGGCAGGGTAACCGGAAACAAGAGCAGATTCAACAATGAAGTTATTGTAATTATCGTTCCAACCTGTTGTCCACGGGTAGACTGTTTCCATTATCATTACGTCCTTTTTGAATGTAGTCCTTAGATCGGAAATAAAATTGCTGACAGTCGTAAGGGCAGTTGTCGACCACATATAATAATAGGAGATACCGATAATATCATAATCTGTCAACCCCTCATCGGCAAGACCGTTGAACCATATCCGGACGTTTTCGGGCTGAGCTACGTGGATTATTATCTTAGGGTTTATATTGCCTGTGGCTCCTGCTGTCCTGATTGCCCTTATTGCAGAGTTCAGAAGAATTATCATATTTTTCTCATTGTTGTGCCAACGGTCTCCGTAAGGCAGGAGTAGACCAGGATTAATTTCATTTCCAACCTGCACAAATTCAGGCATTAAACCTGCAGATCCTAGCTTCTGAAGTGTTCTGAAGGTATAATTGTAAATGCTGTCTTTGAGAAGTGAAAGAGTGGGCGATGTCCATTCTGAAGGAATTTCCTGCTTTGAGGTTCCGGCCCATGTGTCGGAATAATGAAAGTCGAGGCAGACCTGCATACCAGCAGCTTTCGCTTTTCCGATCCCTTTTTTCACATCGTCGAAATCGTTATACATTTGAACGCCATCGGCTCCATAAATCTCCTTAGTCCAGACCGGATTATAGAAGAGCCTGAATCTGATGACATTTGCGCCGTACTTTCTGAATATCACATAAGGATCTGTCACATTGCCGGAATCCTTAAAGACTCCTCCATGGTCGAGGATCTGGTTGGCATATGAGAGGTCGGCACCCATGACAAATGTGCTGGCCGGATATGTAACACGGATATCAACAGGCGGATCAGCCGGCTTTTTGCATGAGACCAGCGATAGCATCAGGACCAGGATGAAATATAGCCGCTTCATTTCCTTGTTTCCGATAATTCAGTGTCCAAAGGTACGAAGTTAATAAATACGGATGAATGAAAAAGGTCACTGCAGAATCTGCAGTGACCTTTTAAATAATTCAGTACAAGGAATTTAATTCTTTACAACAGTATAGGTGTAAGCCTGTGGATTTCCGGTCGGGTTCAGGTTCAGGGTAACGGTATAGGTACCTGCTGCACTTGTTACGATATTTGCACCGCCATCATCGAGCCTGCCGTCAGCGCCGTTATCACCAAAATTGAGTGACCAGCCTGCATTTGCTCTGAATTTCCATTCGACAGCTGCAGTTGTTATGAAGGAACCTTCCCAGTTTCCGGTTACAGCGTTGTACGTCAACGTTGCATAATCGGTTCCCCAGCTATTACCTACGAATCCGCCGATTATACCCCATGTTGTTGCAAGAGTGCTCCAGGTCATATTCGTGAGATCGACATTAACCCTGTAATAGCCTGCTGAAGGTACCCACATATTCTGCTCGCCGGTAACCTCCAGATGATTAGTACCAGTCCAGTCATCACCCATATCATTATTCCATGAGCCCTGGGTAGGAATGATCTTATATTGCAGGTTACCACCCGTACCCGTGAAATTGACATAGAGTTCATATTTCAGGCCGGAAAGACTTCTGTTCATTGCCGGAGCTGTACCGGCATTCCAGCCGTTGAATGCACCGACCAGGTAAATGAAGTCCTTGGCAGTGTAAGGAGTGATATTCATGGTGATCTTATCGGAGAAAACCGTATCGGCATTTGAGTTGGGAATGGTGCCCATTATCCTCATGTCAATTGAGTTGACAACCTCCATGTTTGCCTCAAGTGCAACAAGTTTTGAGTCGAATTCCGAATACTTGAGAGTATCGGTCAGAGCGTTAACGCTGGCAACGTTCACCAATGGGTTGAAATTGGTTCCTGCTTTTGCGATCTGGATGGTATAGAGTACTCCGAGCGGCATGCCAAAATCAGCGGCGCTCCATGTGAATGCTACTTTCTTGTCGGCATCAGGTTTTGTCAGTACAAGACTTGATCCGGCAGCAGGGACAGAGATTGCAGGTACCCCCGGTGTGGATAATACAACTGGTCCTTTCTCCTGGTCCAGGCAGCTGATTATAGTAAAGAGCCCGGTAATTAATAATATAAAGCTTATCTTTTTCATTTCAGATAGTATTTAAAATTTTAAGATTAATACCCCAAATTCTGAGTAAGATTCGGATTGGCATTGATATCTGTCGACGGAATCGGGAAAAGGTCCATGTGATAGTCATCGAGGCTTTTGCCAGCAGCTACAGCGCCTTTCCATGGCCACAAATAAGTTGATTTACTGAAGCTTTGGAACCTTATCAGGTCTGTTCTCCTGTGGCACTCCCATAAAAATTCACGGGCATTCTCGTCAAGGAGGAACTGAAGTGTAATATCGCCGTATGCTGCCAGATCGCCGGAAGTGTTTCCATAAGCCCTCTCTCTTATCAGGTTTACATAGGTAAGTGCATCAGTTTGTGAACCTCCTGTACCGCCTCTTACAACTGCTTCGGCATACATCAGGTATGCATCTGCAAGACGGAATACCGGGAAGTCAGTATCAGTATAGGTCAGGTCAGATCCATTTGCACCTGTAGATGTCTTATTGGTCCATTTCGTTATGGCATATCCGTCAGTAAAAGAAAAGACATCAACTATAGCTTTATTCTGTCCGCTTGTATAGAACATTGCTCTTTTATCCGTAGCACCCGTTATATCAGAGAATTTATCAACGTATGCACTGGTAACTCTAAGCCCTGCCCATTGGCCTTTGAGACCAAAATCACCAGGAATCATGCTCCCGCCGACTTCTGCATTAATAAGATAGGTAGTTCCTCCATATGTTTGAGTATGAATTCCGTCGAAGTTTATCGGGAAGATGATCTCGTTGGAGGTGTTGTTATCAGCCTTGAACACATTGGCATAATTTGTTGTGAGAGAATATTTATTGGCAGCAATCACCTTCTTCATATAAGTGATGCAATCTGTGTACCTGTCAGTTCCTGTGTATACTTTTGCATTCAGGTAGAGTTTGCCAAGGAGCATCCATGCTGCAGCCTGGTCGGCTCTGCCGTAAACTGACTTTGGAGTCAGAAGAGAACCGTCGATAGCTTTAAGTTCGCTTTCAATGTAGGTAAACAGGTTGGCACGTGTTATCTGCTGCGGAGGGGTTGAACCAACCTCGCTGTTCTCGTCAACGAAAGGAACATTGCCAAACAAGTCAATTGCGTGCCAGTAGCTGAGAGCTCTCAGAAATCTTGCTTCAGCTCTGTAAGTCTGAACTGCAGTTTTGTCAGCACCTGTAATGCCTCTTGAGTCTATCTTGGCATCTGATGATTCCCTGATGAACTCATTGCATAATGAGATCTGGTAATAGAGCCTGTTATACATTGCACCAATAAACTCGCCGGATGGTGTCCAGTTCTGTTCGTGGTAGTTTCTCAGCGTACCGTCGTTCCAGGCTATTACAGCCTCATCAGTGGGAAGCTCCTGTGCATTGAAATACTGTCTGAGGTACTGTGAAAATCCCTCGTCAATACCGCTGATATCAGGATCCCCTGCCGGACCTTGCTGTCCGGAGACTGCAAGCCCTGCATAACATTTTGCCAGTACTCCGTAATAAGCATTTGCATCCTTATAAACATTGGCAGATGTGATAACCTTAGGATCGATAGGAACAGTATTCAAATCTTTGACGCATGAAGTGAATGCCAACAGCATCACAACAATGGAAGCGGATAAGATTTTTAAATGTTTTTTATTCATGATTTCAGATTTTAAAAATTAAAATTCCACATTTACGCCAAGCATAAATGTTCTTGGACGCGGATATATGTTGTTGTCGATTCCGCCGTAGATCTCAGGATCAAGACCAGTGTACCTTGTGATGGTAAACAGATTCTGGACGGATCCGTAGATTCTCATATTGCTCTTTTCGTTAAAGAGTTTCCTGACATTATAACCAAGTGTCATGTTGTCCATTTTAAAGAACGAACCATCCTCAAGGTAATAATCTGACCAGTACTGCGGATTGGCAAAATTGGTCTTGAGAACGCTCCTGTTGAGGTTGGCGAGGAATCCTACAGACCTGTATATCTCGCTGTATGATCCGTAATTGGACGACATGTTGTTGTAAACAAGGTTACCAAGGCTTAATCTTCCGCTAAAGCTGAAATCGAGGTTTTTATATCTGAGGGTGGAAGAAATCCCTGCAAGCACCTTTGCATCGGGGCTGCCTGCTCTGTATTTGTCGAGGTCGCTGAATTTGCCATCGCCATTTCTGTCAACATAAAGGCCTTCGATAGGTTTTCCGTCTGCATCATAAACCTGCTCGTATACATAAAAAGAGCGGGAAGCGTAGCCAACGCTGTTAATCTCTATATAGTTACCAACGCCGCCGGCAATACCACCGGTTACAACACCTCTATAACTCGGGTCGTTAGAAGAGGTAAGCTTGGTGATCTCATTATGGTTGAATGTGGCATTTAAACCAATTGTCCAGTCAATATCTTGTTTTTGGATTGCCCTGTAATTGAGTGAGAATTCCACGCCTTTATTGACCATGTTCCCGATGTTTGTAATGATCTGATTTGTAAGGTTTGTACCGGCTGCAGGAGGAATTATATTGATCATGTCCTTCGTGGGTCGGTCATAAACGTCAATAGTACCAGTGATTTTGTTATTCAGGAAGCCGAAATCAAGACCTACGTTATATGTAGTTGTCTGTTCCCATTTAATATTTTTATCATAGCCAGCAGGGCGGATTGTTGTGATAAATGTGTTGCCAAACTGGTACTGGGCCGTCGATTGTCCGTATGCGTAGATCGGCAGGTAAGGATAGTCAACGAGTGTCGTGGCTGTACCTGATATAATATCCTGTTGACCCGTAATACCATATCCGAGACGAAGTTTCAATACGCTGACAGCAGAAGCATTTTTAAGGAAGCCTTCCTGTTTCATGTCCCAGGCAAATGCCAGCGACGGAAACATACCCCATTTGTTGCCTGTAGCAAAACGCGATGAACCATCAGCACGGAAAGTTGCGGTCAGCATATACTTTTCTGCCAGAACATAATTGACCCTTCCGAAGAAAGATACGAGGTAATCTTCGGTGGCTGAATGAAGAGGGTTATAGATATTGTGTGTACCCGCAACATTGGAGGAATAAGTGGAGTCATTCCTGTAAAAATATTGCCATTCATAACCTGCAGTTGCATCTATTCTGCTGTTTATCGAAGGAAGATCTTTTTTGTAATTCAGGTAAAAATCAAGAAGCTCATTCTTTAAATGCTGATCATAATAAGATTTAGTACCACCGCCGTTAGCAGCGTCAAAAGACCAGGCAGCAATTTCCGGCACATCTACATGACCGACACTTTTTGAAAAATCGCCTCCAAGGTTGAGGGTTGCTTTCAGTTCAGGAATAAAAGGAACTTTATAATCGAGCTGAACATTTCCAAGGACCCTGTTGACACCAGATTTGTCATTTCTCTGATAAAGCTGTGAAACAGGGTTGCTTGTAGCTATTGTTACCGGCAATCCTCCGGGTGTTTGTTCCCATGTCCAGTAGCCTCCGTACAAGTCCGATCCGGAGTATACAGGTTTTGTAGGATCAAATGCCATTGCAGAACCAATTGCACCCCAGTTGGCAAACCGGTTGTTGATATGCATGAATTTGGAGTTGATGGTGACAGTAAGGCTGTTATTGAAAAATGAAGGATTTACGTTCAATGAGCCAGTCACCCTGTCAAGTCCTGATGTCTTGAGAAGACCACTCTGGTCAGTAAAACCAACGGAAGCACGGAAAGGAATTGTCTTGAAGCTCCCGGAGAAGCTCAGGTTATGATCGTTGGAAATTGCAGTCTGATAAACTTTGTCCTGCCAGTTTGTGTTATCAAAAGTCAGAAGTTTGCCAGCAGCTGATGCTGCTCCATATTTATTTATTACAGCCTTGATGAACTCCTGAGTATTGAGAACATCTATCTGACCGGTCTTGGTTCCAAAAGAGACTGATCCGTCGTAGGTGACTTTCAGTGCTTTGTTCAGGAGCCCTTTCTTGGTGGTTATAAGGATAACCCCGTTGGAAGCCCTGGAACCATAGATGGCAGTTGCAGAGGCATCTTTCAGAACTGTGAATGATTCGATATCATTCGAGTTAAGAAGGTTAAGAGCATTTGGCATACCCGATACGCTTCTGTTATCTATCGGAACGCCATCGATTACTATAAGCGGATCGTTGCTGGCTGACATTGAAGAACCACCCCTTATCCTGATTGTAGTTGCTGCTGAAGGATCACCACCTGCACTTACAACGGTAACCCCCGGAATCTTACCTGTGATAAGAGCCTGGGGAGATGAAACTGATCCTTTATTGAATTCGCGTTCGGAAACAGCGGATATGGAGCCTGTAACATCTTTCTTAGCTACAGTACCATAACCGATTACCACTACTTCATTAAGATTCAGGGCGCCAATAGCGAGCGAAACATTAAATGAAGTACGGTTGTTCACAGGGATCTCCTGTGTAGTGTAACCAACATAAGAAACTATCAGAGTGGCCGAAGTCGAAACTGTCAGAGCAAAATTCCCTGATCCGTCTGTCAGTGTCCCGTTTGAAGTTCCCTTTTCCTGGATGGTAACACCAATCAAAGCGGAACCATCTGCTGCATCCGTCACTTTACCTGTAATTCTGGTCCCCTGGGCATTAATAGCCCCGGCAAGAAGAATTCCAAGAAAAAGCAGGGAGAGCATCGATAAAAGTCGTTTTTTCATTGGATGTCTGGTTTAAGATTACAATAGTTAGAATTTTAAAATATATATAATTTATTTCTCTGGGTTAAAGAAAAACAAATGTAAGAAGATAAAACAAATTACTCACAATTGAATCCATTAATTTTCAAGCAATTAACATACCTTACCGCAAACGTTTGAAATGTTAATAAAATTCGGGAATTTCATGCTTCATCTTTAGTTTTATGCAGAAATTATGACAATTCAGTAAACGAAATTATTCCCGAAAGCGTCATTTTTCTTCATTCTAGGAAAATAAAATATTTTAAATTAACTTCGGGAATTAAGAGGTTAAACAGTACACTGTACCGCCATGCACAAAGCACAGGTAACAATTAAAGATATTGCCAGGGAACTTGGAATTTCTCCTTCAACGGTCTCAAAAGCATTAAAGGGTCATCCCGATATAAGTTCTGCTACAAAAATAGCAGTCAGGGAACTTGTTGAGCGGTGGAACTATAAACCCGACCCGATTGCCTTAAGCCTGAAGGGAGGTCAGAGCAAGACAATAGGTGTTATAGTTCCTGAAATTGTGCACTATTTCTTTTCAACCGTGATAAGCGGCATCGAAGATCTGGCTTACGACTCAGGATATCACGTCATGTTCTGCCAGTCAAATGAATCTTATGAAAGGGAGGTCAAGGCTGTCGAAACCCTCCTCTCAAGCAGGGTCGACGGAATTCTTATATCTCTCTGCAAGACGACCAGCAATTTTGATCATTTCCGGAAGATCACTTCAGACGGGATACCACTGGTGTTTTTCGACAGGATATGCGATGAAATAGAAACTGACAGGGTTGTCGTTGACGACGAAGCAGGCGCTTTTGACGGTGTAAGCTATATGATTAAATCGGGTTGCCGCGAAATTATTCACCTCTCAGGCCCTCTGAATCTTTTAATTGCAAAAAACCGCATGGAAGGGTATGTGAGAGCCCTGAAAGAAAACAACATACGTGTAAAGAAGGAGAATATAGTAAAATGCGATACTGCAGAAGAAGCCCGGATGGTAGTTCCCGGTCTGTTTAGCAGGACGAAGAAGCCGGACGGTATCTTTGCAGTAAACGACCTCACTGCTGCCGAAGCAATGAAAACTGTTAAGCATTTAGGCTATAAAGTTCCTGACAACGTATCTTTTGTCGGTTTTACAAGCGGTATGATCTCAGACCTCACCGATCCTGCCCTTACTTCGGTGGAGCAGCATGGCTATATTGTAGGCAAAGAGGCGGTCAGGCTGCTGATAAACAGGATTGAGGCGAAAGAGGATTTCCCATTCGAGACAAAGATCATCAGAACGGAACTTGTCGTTAAAGGATCGACAAGGAAAGGGGGATGATCTTTTTACATTTGGGAGGTTAAAAAAAACATTTATTTTTGAGCGATAAAAAAAATCACTAAAGCTAAAACCTGAAGATATGAACGTACCTGAAAATCTGTTTTATACAAAAGACCACGAATGGCTTAAAGTTGAAGGTGAATTTGGTATTGTAGGCGTAACCGACTTTGCCCAGGGAGAGCTCGGCGATGTTGTTTTCATCGAAATAGAAACAATGGGCGAGACTCTGAAAAAAGAAGAGGTTTTTGGAACTATTGAAGCTGTAAAAACAGTCTCCGATATGTTCATGCCTGTCGGCGGAGAGATACTCGAAGTAAACCCTGCACTTGAAGAATCACCTGATGTTGTAAACAAAGATCCATACGGCAAAGGCTGGATGATCAAAATAAAAATGTCCGATCCTGCTGAAGTAAAAAGTCTCCTTTCAGCTGAAAGCTATAAAGCTCTCTTATAAGGTTTTCTTTACCTCGAACTCCTGGTAGCCTTCTACAATATCACCGATTTTAATATCGTTGAAGTTCTGGATATTGAGACCGCATTCGTAACCACCGACAACTTCCTTGACATCATCCTTGAAGCGCTTAAGAGAACCAAGCTCCCCGGTATATATTACTATGCCGTCGCGGATAATACGCACCCTGGTGTTGCGGGTGATCTTGCCTTCCTTGACATAACAGCCTGCAACAGTTCCTACTTTTGTGACTTTGAAAATATCGCGTATTTCGAGAGTGGCAACGATCTCCTCTTTGACCTCAGGAGAAAGCATTCCTTCCATAGCGGCTCTTATCTCTTCAATTGCATTGTAAATAATTGAATAAAGGCGAATATCTATTTCCTCCTTCTCAGCAAGCTTTCGTGCAGCTAGTGAAGGACGTACCTGGAACCCTACAATAATAGCGTTCGACGCTGCAGCAAGAAGGATATCTGATTCAGAGATCTGTCCTACTGCCTTGTGGATAATGTTAAGCTGGATTTCCGGAGTCGACAGCTTGATAAGAGAATCGCTGAGGGCTTCGATGGAACCATCCACATCGCCCTTGACAATAATGTTCAGCTCCTGGAAATTGCCTATTGCAATTCTCCGCCCGATCTCTTCAAGAGTGATATGCTTCTGGGTGCGCAGTCCCTGTTCACGCTGCAGCTGAGTTCTCTTGTTGGCAATATCCTTTGCCTCCTTATCGCTCTCCATGATGTTGAACTTGTCTCCTGCCTGCGGGGCGCCGTTCAAACCCAGGACCAGAGCCGGAGTAGCAGGGCCAACCTCATCAATTTTCCCTCCCCTTTCGTTATACATTGCCTTGATATGTCCGTAGCTTCCGCCAGCGAGCATTACATCACCGACCCTTAATGTTCCTGCTTTGACAAGCACTGTTGAGGTAAATCCGCGTCCCTTATCGAGCGCTGATTCTATAATCGTTCCGAGTGCCGGTTTATCAGGATTAGCTTTAAGGTCGAGCATTTCAGCTTCGAGGAGCACCTTATCGAGCAGCAAATCAATATTGATACCTGTCTTTGCCGAAATCTCCTGGGACTGAAATTTGCCTCCCCAGTCTTCAACAAGATAGTTCATTTGCGAGAGAGCCTCTTTTATCTTGTCGGGGTTGGCCGTTGGCTTATCAATCTTGTTAATTGCAAAAACGATCGGTACCCCTGCGGCTGAAGCATGGTTGATAGCTTCAATTGTCTGGGGCATCACTCCATCGTCGGCAGCTACAACAATTATAGCTATATCCGTTATCTGTGCTCCGCGGGCACGCATGGCTGTAAAAGCCTCATGGCCGGGAGTGTCGAGGAATGTTATCTGGCGGCCGTCATCGAGACGGACTGCATAAGCCCCTATGTGCTGGGTAATCCCTCCGGCTTCACCTGCAATTACGTTGGTTCGCCTTATATAGTCAAGCAATTTTGTTTTGCCATGATCGACATGTCCCATTACGGTTACAATAGGAGGTCTTGGCTTGAGATCTTCTGCTTCATCTTCCTCTTCTCTTACAGCCTCCTGGAGCTCAGCGCTCACAAATTCAACCTTAAAGCCGAATTCATCGGCCAGGAGAGCCATAGTTTCAGCATCAAGCCGCTGGTTAATGGAAACAAAAAGGCCGAGATTCATACATGTCGAGATAATTTCGGTTACAGGGACATTCATCATTATTGCCAGCTCGTTGGCAGAAACGAATTCAGTAACCTTGAGGATATTCTTGTCCTGTTCGATCTTATCTTCCACCTCACGGTGTTTCTGGCTGACGGCATCCCTCTTCTCGCGCCTGTATCTTGATCCTTTTGATTTTCCCTTTGTGGTAAGTCTCGCAAGAGTCTCTTTTATCTGTTTCTGGACCTCTTCTTCATCAACTTCAGCCCTGATGGGTCTCTTCTTGATAACCTTCTTGCCTATCTTATCCTTCTTGTCGGCCTGGTCAGGTTTTACAACAGAAACCTGATCTGCTTCCTTAGGGATCCTTTTTCTTCTTTTCTTTCTTCTGAAGTCGGAATCTCCGGTAACTTTCACCGGCTGGTATGGAGTACTCTTTTTCTTTTCTTCAACAGGAAGATCGATCCTGCCGACGACAGTCGGGCCAGATAATTTCTGTACGCCGGTCCTGAAAACCGTAACTTCTTCCGCCATATCTTCTATCTTTTCTTCTTCAGCCTCAATTTCACCAGGAAGCTCAATAGTCTCTTCAACCGGTTTCCCTGTTGCATTTACTGTAACAGGAGCCTCTTCTTCAGCGGGTATCTCTTTCTCACTGACGGTCTTTTCATGTTTTTCTACGCCGGTAGTCTCTTCCGGTTCGCTCTTTTTGTGAGAGACTTTTTCCTTTTTATCTGTTTTTTCAACAGCTGAAACTGGTTTTTCTTCTTCTGTTAATGATTTTTTCTCTTCGACCGGGGCACCTTTTTTTACGGTTTTTATTTCACTTTCCGGTGCTGTTGCAGCGCTCTTTGGCTTGTTCGTCTTTTCAAGGTCTATCTTACCGACAAGCTTTATATCGGGTTTTTTAATCTCGGTTTTAATATCAACACTTTTCTTTACACCTGATGAATCCTTAACCATTACTTCCGATTCACCCTCAGGCTCTTCGCCCTGTTCCTTTTCAGAAAAATCATCAATTGACAATGATTCTTTTTTTCTGTGAAGGTCCTTGAGAATAAGCTTTTCGGATTCTTTCTTTACACTGATATCCGTGCTGTATTCTTTCACGAGCAGGAGATATGCCTCGTGGGGAATTTTTGTGTTTGGGCTTGGATCAAGCTCGAACCCTTTCTTGTGAAGGAACTCCACAATAGTGGATATCCCAACATTGAATTCATGGGCTGCCTTGCTTAACCTCGTTGCCTTAATATCGTCTGTCATAGAAATATGTTGACTTTAAAATAACTTCAAAAAGTGACCAAAGTTCTGGTAAATACTATTCAAATTCTGATCTTATTATCCTTACGACCTCCTTGACAGTTTCCTCTTCAAGATCTGTTCTCTTGACCAGGTCGCTGATAGAAAGGTTAAGTACGCTTCTCGCGGTATCGCATCCGATAGCCTTTAGCTCGTCAATGATCCAGCTTTCGATCTCATCGCTGAATTCCTCGAGGTTGACATCTTCCTCATCCTCGCCGCCCGGCTCTCTGTAAACATCAATTTCATATCCCGTTAGCTGGCTTGCAAGCTTGATGTTAAGTCCGCCCTTACCGATTGCAAGTGAAACTTCAGTAGGCTTAAGATATATCTCGGCCCGCTTTGTATCTTCAATAAGTTTTATTGAGGTTATTTTTGCGGGGCTCAATGCTCTCTGAATGAAAAGCTGATTGTTTGAGGTAAAGTTAATAACGTCGATATTCTCATTGCGGAGCTCCCTTACAATTCCATGGATCCTTGAACCTTTCATGCCGACGCATGCGCCTACAGGATCGATTCTTTCGTCATAAGATTCAACTGCGACCTTGGCGCGTTCGCCCGGTACCCTGACGATTTTCTTAATGGTTATCAGGCCATCGAATATTTCAGGAACCTCAAGCTCGAAGAGTCTCTCAAGGAAGACGGGAGAAGTTCGGCTCAGGATTATGAACGGAGTGTTGTTTCTCATTTCAACCTTGATGACCACAGCCCTCAGCGAGTCGCCCTTGCGGAAATGATCGGAAGGTATCTGTTCGCTTTTTGGAAGGATGAGCTCATTACCGTCATCATCGAGCACCAGTATCTCTCTTTTCCATACCTGGTAAACTTCTCCGGTAACTATCTCGCCGATCCTGTCCTTGTATTTAATGTAGATGTTATTCTTCTCAAGGTCAAGGATCCTGGCTGTCAGGTTTTGTCTGAGTGAAAGAATTGCCCTCCTGCCGAAGTCGAGAAATTTAACTTCATCGGAAACCTCTTCTCCAACTTCATAATCGTCATCAATCTTTTTTGCCTCAGAAAGCGGTATCTGTGTAATGGGATCCGTAAGTTCCGCATCGTCAACCACTGTCCTGTTTCTCCATATTTCGAAGTCGCCTTTATCGATATTGACGATAATATCAAAATTATCGGCCGAGCCGTATTTTTTTGCGAGCATCCCCCTGAAAACATCCTCAAGGACGCTCATCATTGTCGGGCGGTCAATATTCTTCAGTTCTTTGAATTCCGAAAAGGTGTCGATCAAATTAACATTTTCCATCTGGTGTAAACCTCTTATTATTACTAAATTGATAAAAATACTTTTGCCGATTTTACATGGTCAAAGTTGAATGAGATCTCCCTGATCTCTTTCGGTTTTCCCTTTACCCTGACTTCAGTTTCAAGCTCAAATCCACCGCCGGTGACATTTTTTAAAACGCCATCGGATTTTGCGTCATCAGTATCTATAACTTCAACTCTTTTTCCTTCGTTCTTATAGTACTGTTCAATTACGCCGAACGGCATGTCGAGGCCGGGGGAAGAGACCTCCAGCTCAAAATCCTCAACATCGCGGTCGAGGCTTTTCTCAAGATGACGATGAAGGGCAGCGCACTCGTCAATCCGTATTCCCTGCATGGTATCAACCAGCACGGTTATACGGTTCGAGCTGCTCACTTTTACGGCGACAAGGAAAACTCCTTTTCCGTTAATGAACTCAGTTACAAGCTTTTCTATTTTGCTTTTTTCAACCATTCCTTGAAAATGGATAATAAAATAGGGGACTCTGGTCCCCTTGGCTCAACTACCCCTCATTTCGAGGACAAAGATAATCAAGGTTTTGGAAATAGCAAAATTTGAAGGCATTATATTTGTGTACTTTAGCGCGCACTTTGTGTTCCTTTGTGGTTAATCAGCCCCCATCCCCCTGAAGGGGGCTTAAAAGATAAGAAAGTCCCCTTTAGGGGATTTAGGGGCAATATTAAGATGAAAACGGAAAATATTTATACAAAAGATGAGATCAAACTGCTTTCCTGTTGCACTCTCTGCCCCCGTGAATGCGGGGTGAACAGGTTCGGGGGCGGTGATGGATATTGCGGCATGGATGCAGGCTTCAACATAGCTTCAATATGCATCCATAGGGGAGAAGAACCGGTTATAAGCGGGCCGGACGGCATCTGCAATATATTCTTTTCAGGCTGTAATTTGCACTGTATCTTCTGCCAGAATCATGAGATCAGCAGGCCGGGCCTGGAGTACGCTAAAACAGCAATGAGCCTCGATAACGTTCTTGACAGGGTAGAAGAGATACTGAAGACAGGAATCAGGGCTGTCGGATTTGTTTCACCATCACATGTGGTTCCCCAGGTGAAAGCGATAATAAGGGGACTGAATGAAAGAGGGCTCATGCCGGTAACGGTTTATAATACAAACAGCTATGATAAACCTGAGACGATCGAAAGTCTTGATGGAATGATTGACGTTTATCTGCCTGATTATAAATATGTCTCTACTTCAATTTCAAGGGAATACTCCGATGCGGAAGATTACCCTGCGGTTGCCCTGAAGGCTATTAGGAAAATGTACTATCAGAAAGGCTCTACTCTTTCCCTTGACAAGGAGGGAGGTGCAGAGAACGGAATGCTGATACGACACCTGGTTTTACCCGGGCAAGTTGAAGAGAGCAAAATAGTACTTCGGAGCATTGCCGATGAGCTTTCTACAGGAGTGCACCTGTCTCTGATGTCGCAATATCATCCGACTCCATTCGTGAAGGATCATCTTACACTAAGCCGCGCACTATACAAGGAAGAATATGAAATGGTGGCTGAGGCCATGGAAAACCTTGGATTCCGGAACGGATGGGTCCAGGATATGGACAGCTATAAGAATTACAAGCCTGACTTTAGTAAAGAAAATCCTTTTGAATGAATGGTATAATGGTACAAAGGTGCAGAGGCACAAAGGTACAAGGGTCAGAAAGAAAGAGGGGGAGATAGGAAGAGGCAAGGAGTGAAACGACAGGGCCGAGCGTTAAAAATTTGCCTGGCAGTCAAATTTAGCGCAGCGCCTTCGGGCTAGCCTCCGGCGGCCGAAGGAAGGAGCCAGATTTTTGAGAGGGCGAAGCGGAAGGGGGGTGAAGGAAAATTGATTATTTTTGAGATGAGATAGTTTAATTAATCAGAAAAAGATATGGATTTTCAGGATTGTATAACGTTTACGAACGAACGAACGATTTGCTATCTGGCGACATCTGTTGATGGTCAGCCAAAGGTACGGGCACTTGGAATGTGGTTTGCCGATGAGACGGGCTTCTATTTCCAGACAGGGGCTTATAAGGAGTTTCCTCACGAGCTTAAAAAGAATCCGAAAACGGAAGCCTGTTTTTACAAACAAGAAGGAATGACAGGTACAATGCTGAGGATCTCCGGCGAAGTCGAATTCATTGAGGATGTTAGTCTTAAAGAAAAAGTTCTTCATGACAGACCGTTCCTGAAAAACTATGGACTGACTGTTGACAGCCCCGGTCTGATAATCTTCAGGATCGCCCATGGTACTGCTCATTTCTGGACAATGGATACAAACCTGAAGCCAAAGGAGATAATAAAATTTTAATACAAATCAAAAATAAGAGTATTATGTGTTTTTCGGCAGGAGCAAGTTTTGCAGCCATAATAAGCGTTGTAATCTACCGTATGGTAACTGTTTCAAAAGATACTGAGAGTACTAAGGTTTCTATTTAGTAGCTATACTTTTCTGAACCAGTTCAATACCTGTACTTTTACCGAGATTCCTGCTGTATTTCTTTTCCTTTGCATTGTTCCAGTGTTCCATAACGCCGAGACTTGATATCCTGGCATTATTGCGCTGTGGGTCATATTTTGTTTTTGAGGGTGGATTATCAGCCATTGCAGCTTCAATCAGGTACTGATCGCTGAATGCCATGTCGGGTGCATCGGGCCATTCACATCGCAGAAAATCAAGGCCGACTGCATCAATTGCTACCGGATCCTGTGATGCCAGCAGGCTACATCCCCAGCTGCCATTGAATGGCTCCATCTTCCATTTAGGGCCGGGAGCTCCGTTAACCAGCTTCGATCCATAAATGCCATCGATAAGGAACAGCATGGTTTTATCGCCAAGATCCTTGTGAGCAATAAAATCAACAAAAGTAAGGTACTGTGGATTTCCCTGCCGGTCGGGACTGAAATTATTATGCGCGTTTTTTCGCCAGTTATTATCAATGCTGGTGACTCCGTAATAGTTTTTTGCGCATAAAGTGACACCTTGCCCTACATGTCCTTTCAGCAGGGCCATATTTATGAGGTAATCAGCTTCAACTGCACATGTGGCTAGCCCGGTGGCCAGCTTGCCATTGTCAACTGAATAAGGTATTGCATTATCGGTATAAGTCGATTTGACCCGCCCGTCGCCCCCGGTGTTATCAACAAAGATTACTCCGGGGAAAACAACATGGCACTTATCGAAAATATTATCAGTGATAAAACGGCTGGCATCAAATACCGTAATCTTGTCCTGAAGTATCCCGGCCTCATTGACCAGGCTTTTCAGCAATGAAAGTACCAGCTGGGGCGTTGCATTTATCTCCGGCGAATTCTGATGGCTGTAAGTATTGTTGGTGTTTATCTTGATTGCAATTTTCTGGCCGGGCCGGTAATTTTGATTTTTTATATTGTGCCTGTTATTGGCATATTTGAAGATAGCCGTCCAGGCTTTCTTTTCTGTCTTTTCGCCTGTCAGAGTTGTCAGTGATTCTTTTAGCATCTTATCGGATTCTGACTGTGAGGTTACATTTTCGTCCCACCAGTTGCCGGTTATTCCATCCCATGAGGCAACGGACGGATCATGTACCCATACAACCCTCCCGGGAAAGATCCCTTTTGGTGTGCCCATAGGCTGATTTGGCAAGACAATCCAATCGGCATTGCTTTTAGCAGAAGCAGATCCTGTTTCCCTGCTTAGTAAAAACACTGAGCCTGCAAAAGCAATTAACATGAACAGAGATCCATACAGGTATTTTGAACGCATAAAATTCAGCTTTGCCTTTCTGAAGGCAGCTACAGATCCGGCAAGCGATAGAAGCCAGATTACAAATCCCGACATAATCGGTGCTGCGACCCGCATACAAGGATATGTTGCTCTCTGTGGTTTAGGGATAACACGCACGAGGAACCAGATTGTTGAGGCAATGCCGGTTAAAATAAATGTGATTTTAAGAAATGTGCTCTTTTTTATCCGGCTGATACGTTCGAAGATGAAGTTCAAAATGTTTTTCATGCTGTTGAATTTTTATTAATTGAATGGTAACTGCAAATGTAATGCTTGTAGTAATAAAAAAATCCGGAACAAGCCGGATTCTTTTGAACATGATTGAAGGTGATGACCCCGGTCAGGCTTTATTTCCTCCGGGAACCTTTATTTGATTTTGATTCTTTGGCTTTCACACCGCCTTTTCCTGAGGAGACTGATTTGCTCTCTCTGCTGCTCCTGTTGGCTGACGAGTTTACCTTCGGAGCCGACTGTCTGGATTGCCTTGCTGATTCTGACCTCTGAGTCTGTTGAGGTCTGGAAACACTCCTCTGGGTTTGTTCGGTCNNGCTGGGTTTGTTCCGGTCTGGAAACACTTCTCTGATTCTGTCCAGTCCTGTTAATGGTTCTGTCGGGAGTAGTAGTACGGCTGCGCGATACATTTCCATTCTGATCAGGGGTACGATTGTCGCGCGATCTGTTGGTGACGCCGTTTCCCTGCTGACGCTGATTGCGGGAGTTGTCGCCTGCAGAGTTCATATCACGGTTATCCTGTCTCCTGTTGTTCTGGCCTGGATTCATCTTTGTGTAAAGAGCTTCACCTTCCTTTCTCTGTTCCGGGTGTGAATAGGTGTCTTTGTACCGGCCTTCATTTATTCTGACTCCCACCTCGGGTGAATGTTCACGCAGGCCTCTGTAATAAAAGTCATCATAACGCTGATAGCGGTTGTGGTCCCAGCGGCGGTAATGAGCATAATAGTCATTGTACCTGTTATATTGATATCCGTAATAATAATCCCAGTAGAAGGGGCGCCAGGGATGCCAGTAATCAGGGTAATTGCCCCAGTACCATGAAGAATGCCAGATCGAATAGTTGGGAAGATAGATGAACCTAACCAACGGCCATGCAGCTATCTCGAGAGGATTAGTCCTCACAACATTATCGTTGACCTGGTTTGTTTGTCTTCCGGCATATCCGGGGTTTGGAGTCTCCCCATTATTATCATCATATATCGGTTCAATTATATAATTCTTGCCATATAAAGCCTCATCGCCTATAAGCTGAATCTGGACAGATCCGTTGTTGAATCGCTGAACCGTAAATACGGCAACATCCTGACTTTCGTTCTTGTTAAGCACTGCCCTAAGTACTATGGTGTGAACATTGCCGTCGACGTAATCGGATACGGTTATATAATCGATCATGTTATCGCCGTTAAGGTCGAGGTTGTTTATCCTGGAGTTCTCGTCATTTAGGCTTCTCTCAAAGCCTTCAATGGTCTGTGATTCCTGGAACAGTTTCATAACTGCGTAAAGGTTAAAATTGTCTCCCGGCAGTCCGAGATATTCTGCAGGATTTTCCTGTGCCATAACCGTGGTCCCGAAAGCGACCATGACTGCGAGAATCGATGTGAAAATTAACTTTTTCATTGTCTGCGTTTATAAGAATTATCTGTTCAGAATACTATATAACAAATGCTGTACCAAAAATTCAAGTCATGCAAGGCTGGTCGATTCGCTCCGTTTTAAAATCACCTGCCATACGACAGCTAAAGCTTTAGGCAAGACCTTCACCATCTGCTGTTCATCTGCATGAAACTCCTGTCCAGTTCTTCCCGGGATGCTTTAATGTGCCCTTCGGTCGTGCCATACCCGATCTCGAAAATATCTTTTTCAAGACCCTTCATCACCGCGGAAACAAATTCCCCGGGTTTCAGGTCGACTTTAAAATTGCCTCTTCCGGCTCTGCCTTCAGGGTTTAGATCCGTATCGACAGCCGGTGGGACCACCTCGAAGACTTTGATCCCGACTTTTGAGAGCTGAAGCCTGGTTGCCATCGAGAAAGCATGAACCCCTGCCTTAGATGCACTGTAAACAGGCATCTTTGCTGCAGGAACAAACCCCAGCCCGGATGAAACATTGATGATTGCTGCTCCTTTCTTCCCGGCAAGAACAGGGGCGAAGAGCCCTGTAAGGATTATGGGGGCTTCGAGGTTTATCCTGATCTCATTCTCGCCGGCCATAAACCCGGAGATCCCTTTCGTGAGATCAATATCACGCTGGATTCCTGCATTATTAATAAGTATATTTAGCCTGCTGAAGCTAGCCTTTATCCATTCGATGAGGGATTTTCTGTCTGCCTCTTCAGCAACATTGCACACTTTTATATGAAGCTCAGGATGATTCCTTTTAGCTTCAGCCAGCTTCTCTTCCTTGCGTCCGCAAATGATCACTTCATTCCCGGCCTCAAGGAAAGCTTCAGCGAACGCATAACCTATTCCTGTTGCCCCGCCTGTAATTAAAATACTGTTTCCCGAAATATCCATTTTAACCTCCTTTTTTTATTTGGCCGGATATCCGACACTTTGTCCGAAAAGAGCTCTTTGTCCGGCATTCAGCTTTAATTTTGCCGCCAGCTCCGGTTTATTGCAGTTATGAAACCAGGCTGCAAGACCTTTTGAGGCGGCGAATAAATATACATTGCCCGCTATGAGACCCGTATCGACATAGTAATACGACTTTTGAATCTCAGGATCCAGAAGTCCAGGCTCCCGGTAACCTGACGTATTTTCAAGCTTATTCACATCTGCAACATATATCAGACGAACAGGAGCTTTGTCACCTGACCCGGCCTGACCTTTTCCGATAGCCAGCCTGCGATGGTCTCCGGCGATGACCGGTATCAGCTTGTGCCGAAAGGCATCATAAAGATAAATTCCTTCCTTAAGGGCGACATAAACATCAATTTCCTGGGAATTGCTTGCGGAGGCCGCTGTTCTCCCGGGTATTCCGAATGGACCTTTTTTGCGGTTCACCCCGTATGCTGCCCAGAGCAGATCTGAAAGCGTTTGAACAGAGAGTTCTCTGTCGCTTATTTCCCTGATGCTCCTTCTTTTTAGCAAGACCTGCACTATTGATTTCCCGGTACCGGAACCGGGCTTCAGCAATCTTACCGGCTCCTGAAACTGCAGAGAAATCTTTCCTTTTGGCAGGGAAGTTTCAATAGCTTTTTTTTCAATTCTTTTTCTGATCATATCAACTTTAAGGTCTTTAATATTTGAGATTAAAAGTACACAATTTACTGGTTTGACGACCTGCAAGACCTGCAAAACAAAAATAATTCTTATCTTTTCCCTGCATAAAAAACAATCCACTACATTGAAGACAACTGTCGTCAAACCGCTCACCCTGATGGAATTCCTTACGGAACAGTATCCTGATTCGCCGCGGACAAGGATAAAAAAGCTGCTGCAGAGCGGCACCATACGGATAAACGAAAGACCGGTTACACTGCATTCATATAAGCTGATACCCGGCGATGTCGTTGAAGTCAACAAACAGGCAGGTAACGCGGCAAGGGCCGGATTGCCTTTTCCTGTTTTATTTGAAGACAATGATATTATAGTTGTCGATAAGCCTGCCGGCAAACCAACGTCAAGCACCGATGGCAGCATCAGCATCCAGGAGATCCTATCCGAATTTTTGAAGAGACAGAGCAAGGGAAAATACAAAGCATACATTGTGCACCGTCTCGATAAAGAAGTGTCGGGCGTGCTTCTTTTTGCAAAGACGCTTGAGGCTATGGAGACGATCAAGGAAAAGTGGGAGGAGACGGAAAAGCATTACTATGCGCTCGTCGAGGGGATCCCGGTTAAGGCTGAGGATAAAATAGAGAGCTGGCTTCTTGAGGACAGGTCACAGAAGGTTCATTCAGTAAGCGAAACGCCCGAAGCAAAATTTTCAATCACAAATTACACTACAATAAAGCAGGTTAACAATAACACTCTTCTTGATATCAAGACAGATACAGGAAGAAAAAACCAGATAAGGGTGCATCTTTCGGATATCGGATGCCATATCGTTGGTGACAGGAAATACGGAGCTTCGGCTGAATTCGAGCGACGCATCAGGCTTCATGCATATTCTTTATCGTTTCCTCATCCGTCTGACGGCCGGACCATAACCGTGAAGTCACCTATGCCTGATGGGTTCCTTACGCTTAAACTGAAGGACGAGCATTATAAATAAGGTGCAAAGGTGCAAAGGTGTTAAATCTAAGGGTGTTCAAGTGTGAATACCTGCTTTTATACAGAGTATCCAAATTGACTGATAAAATATAATGCTCTCATCCATAACAGATCTTTTTTTAAGAATTGCGCTTTTTGATGCCGGGGTCACAAATCCCCAGCTTCAGCATCTGGCAATCTCTTTTGTAATTGTAATGATAACAGCCGCCCTGGTTTGTTTCGCGGTAAGTGAAATGACATTTAATTATAGTCAGGTCGATAAGCTATGGAGCCTTATGCCGATAGCTTACAGCCTGATGGCTCTTTTCACTTTTCCTTCGCCGCGCATGTTGATCATGTTTATCCTTGTTGCTGTCTGGGGCTTACGCCTTAGCTATAATTTCTATCGCAAGGGAGGATATAATATCATTCCCTGGAAGGGGGAGGAGGATTACAGATGGAAGATTATGCGCAATAATCCATCACTTAAGGGAAGGTTCCGTTTTGGTTTGTTCAATCTCTTTTTCATTTCATTTTATCAGCATTTCCTGATATTTCTGTTTTGCACACCTCTTCTTATGGTTGCAAAAAACCGGGATGCTGGCCTGAACTGGCTGGATATAATTGCAGCCTCTCTGATGCTGCTATTCATAATCGCTGAGAGCATAGCCGACAATCAACTTTTCAGGTTCCATAAGCTGAAGAAGCAGGGAGAATCTACTGACGGGCCATATGCAGGGTCACTTAAGAAGGGATTTCTTTCTGAAGGATTATGGCGTTATGTGAGGCATCCCAATTATGCCTGCGAGCAGGCAATATGGATAAGCTTTTATCTGTTCAGCGTTGCTGCTTCGGGTAAATGGATTAATATTACGCTTGCAGGGTTCGTTTTGCTTGTTATCCTTTTCGTAGGCAGCAGCAGTCTTACAGAAAAGATAAGCGGAGAAAAATATCCGGGTTACGCAGCCTACAAAAAAGAGCTGCCCCGGTTTCTGCCGCGGCTCTTTTAATTTGAATAGGTTATATTATTTACTTCTCTTCAGGAGTTACATTAATTTGATACATCTTCAATTAAGCTTTCCCGCAGGTCAAAAAGCTCCCATCGTTTTGAAAGCACTTCGGAACGCTTTTCTTTAAGGAGATTAATAAAATCCCTGACACCAAGCTGGTCGTTCCCATTTGCATGAATGAGGACAATACTTCCATTCTTTGGCCACTGGCCTTTTGCCAGCCAGGCATCACTGCCTACCGGAATCAATCCGAAGCTCAGGATCTTATTGTATATTTTGAGATCTGAAACTAATCCGGGGAAACGGAAAAAGACGGATGGAACAATATCTTTCTGAAGAAGCGCAATTTCCGTTCGAAGAACTTCAGAATCGATATCTGTCCCCGGAGCCATCATGAAATTTTCTTTAAGCGGAACATCTTTATATGTATTATGGTTGTAAGAATGGTTAATCCATATAATGTCAAGCTTGCCAGCGCGCCCAAGGCTGTCAAGCCATCTCAGGTCGCCCGGATGCCTGTTGATCCATCGGCCGGTTATAGAGACTGCAATCGGAACGGGGTTCTCAACCAGTCCGATTTCATTAATAAGATCGGTAAAAACAATCCGGTCCAGCGGACGCTGGGATGGACACAGGTCTATCGTAATGTCGATACCCTTTTGTGAAGGCAGGAACCGTTTGAAGCCAGCATCCTGCAAAGTATCGCTGTACTTTTCAGCCTGCTTCATTGCCATGAAATACGGGGTTGAGGAATATCTTAACCGGATGGTTGTCCATGTGGACGGATTAATATTAATGCTGTCTGCTGATAATATTTTCGTATCAAGCGACTTCGGCGATACGGTCAAATAGCAGGTATGTCCGTCTTTTGCGAACCTCCTTAAAATGACAACTTCATCTGAATTATTCCTGCAAACGCCCCAGCCGGTGAATGGAACATAATTGCTGATAATCTGTCCGGAGATTGTGTCTGTGAACAGTATGACCAGAGGTAATATTCTTAAAAACTTCATTAACACCTCTTTTTTTAGCGGATCAAATTTAGTTTTTTCCTCAATATTTTCGTTTCATTTTCTCATTCTCAGGCTATTTTCCCTCAATTACCATTTAGAAAAATCCGGATGTATGATCATAATATTGATTGCATGGCAATACACTTGTCTCTAAAATCCTGTAAAAAAGATAAAATAAGAAATTACAGGATGGAAGATCTGGAAGATTTCTTCAGCCATCGCAAGCTCAAAGACTCACACTGATTAACCCTCAGGCAGCGGTTCATTTATACATCACCCCAGTCCTTCTTCAAAGGGGAAGATTATTTGTTTCACGACTTGCAAGACTGCAAGACAGCGATCCGCCGGTTGGTGGAGAGCAATACATCGCGAAGCGATCTGCTAATGCAGGTCCGGCATCTTATCTCTCGTGATGACGTAAGAGTAGTTGAAGAATGTACTCCACCATGCTGATCCATTATGGGTGGGAGACTCCGTATAATCGCCATTCCAGGGCATGAACCACGACCACATATCTCCATATATCTTCATCTGGGAAGGATCGGGGACTGAACCGCATTCAGAGAGTGTAATTATTTTCCGGCCTGCAAATATTTCCTTCACCCTGTTAAATTCAAAATATTGTGAGCTATGCTGGTTTTCGCCGGGATAAATATCCATTCCGATTATATCAACATAATTGTCGCCAGGATACCAGTCGAGCGCATCTGAATTTGTATTCGTAGTCCATACCCAAATCAGGTTATTCAGGCCCCAATGATTTACCAGCCTGTCGTACATGAGCAGCCACAGCGCCTTGCATGGTGCTGGTCCCTTGGCTCCCCACCAGAACCAGCCTCCTGCAGATTCGTGCAGCGGCCGCCAGATAACAGGTATGTTGGCATCCTTGAATTCCTTCAGGTAAACGGCGATGGTATCAATGTCATTAACCATTGCTTTATATTCATCTGATCCCGTATCATAAATTTTCGATACGTCGAATGTTGTGCTGGTAGTATAGAAGGCTCCTGATTTTGTCAGAGGATCGCGCCAGTGCCACATCAGTCCAACTATACCGTTATTATCCCACCATGTTTTGCCCAGGTTGAACGGAGCTTCATATAAAATGGTCGGAGAATTCCGGATTGTGTGATCAATAAAATCGAAACAGGTCAGTGCCGGCCATTTGCCGGTACTAGTATGCACCCATGTGGCCTCGGTGATATTTGTACTGTAGTTGGCCATCGTTCCTGAAATGACGTTTGTAAGAAAGCTGGTTCTCAGGTAATTATACAGGTTAACTGCCTGTGTTGAAGCTCCTGCGGTTACCGGATTAACATCAATGTTGAACGAGGTCCCGGAACCCGTATTTGGAACAATTTTTATGTAATCGATTAAAAACCAGGTCCATTCTGGTGTAAGCTTAATGAGATTACTGCCTGCCTGCAAAACTACGGTACCGAATTTCTTCTCGGTGAAACCTGCAGATTCTGTAAGCTGAAATGCGCCTTTAATGCCGTTAATGTCAAGATCACAGATCTTGGCTCCATAGTTTGAAGTTGAATATCCTACATAGAGATCGAACTTGCCGGCCGTAATGTTTTCCAGTTCGAAAGTCACATAATCTGTAGAATTAAAAAATCCTCCCACATAGCCGGTTCCCGAATAGCCGGTTATAGCCTTTAGTATGGAGTTTGTAGACGACATCAGGGCATATTCAGCCTCATATTTACCATCTGTAGGCTGAGGATACCTGGTTGTAAATGAGAAAGTAACGGCTGTGGCATAATTGTTATTCAGGTCCTTCACAGAGTGAGCAGAAACATTGACATTATAAGTCATTCCTTCAGCAAGGGTGATAGTTATCCTTACCTGCTTGCCTGAAGCAGTAGCTGTTTTTGATACGCCATTTATGGTGATCTGATAATTATCGTCGAGAACAACGTCTTCACTATAAGTTATATAAACCCAGGATGTGGCAGAAACCCTGGTTGTACCGTTTGATGGCAGTGTAGAGGACATCGTCGGAGCAATAGTGTCACCGGGTGCCGATTTTTTGCACGATGTGGTGGTCAGCGAAATTATCAGTAAAAAAACCAGATATTTTTTCATAAGATTGTCTTTAGAGGTCAGGCGTCAGATTACTTGAGATCACAAACAGAATGTAAAAATAGGTATAACAAATTTAAGACGATAAAATTAAACCGAGGCTTGCTTTTGTTTATTTTTCAGGGGTGGCTGGTTCATTGGGATAAGCTACCGGCTTATGGTTGGTACCAAACAGGTTCCCCTCCTGGGAGGGGTGGGGGTGGGTTTTAATTATCATTTATTATCTCTTTTTAATCTCCTCTTACTATATTTGATAATCATATTTGTCACTAAATCGTACATATTTAAAAGCAATGAAAAAATACACCCAGCCGGGCATTTTCTCTATCATGGTGATGCTGTCTTGTATCATACTCTGTATAGTATTGCTTTTTATTATTGGTTTTGATGAAGCCCTTCCTGTCGCAATAATAAGCTTTGTCATCCTGATATTTATTGTCTGCCTGTTTATATTTTATAAGCTCACAATTATTATTGATGATACCCACCTGACATTTTCAATGGGGATCGGGCTTATAAGCAAGAGTTATCCATTGTCGGATATTAAAAGCTGCACTCCTGTAAAAAATTCCGTTTTATGGGGGGTAGGTGTCCATATGACACCCTCAGGATGGCTCTATAATGTTTCCGGATTAAGTTCCGTAGAGCTCTCATTTAAAAACCGCAAAGCAAAGATACTTATCGGAACCGACAGGCCGGATGAGGTTGTGGAAGCAGTAAGAGCAAAAATCAACGGCGTTCAGGCCGGATCATTCTACGAGAAGAGCGGAAAACAGGGAATTTATCTTGCAGTAGCAGTACTTACTCTTATTATCGGCATCTTAATTTTCATACTTGTTTCCGGTCACCAGTAGTTCACCCTCTCGCCCTTATACCACGAACCACGAACCGCGAATCGCACACCGGTCGCCGGTCGCCGCCTGCCTTCCGGTAGGCAGGGTCACCGGTCGCCGTTCTCTGGTGCCTTCGCTTTATCTACAATCCTGGATTTTACATATTCCGCCTGCTCAGTCATCCCGGCCTTCTCCTTGGATGATGCAATTCCGTTTAAAATAATGTTATTGAAATAGAAAATAACCTGCTGGCGATACTGCTCCGGAATTGACTCCCGGAAACTTACGATCATGTCAATGCCTTTCTTGAAATTTTCCATATTCTTTACCTTCTTAAGATAATTGGCAAAAGGCTGCATTATCGAGAACTTACTGTTTCCAAAAGGCATTTTGTCAAACCTTGCGGCAAGTGAATCAAAGTCGCTTTCGCTTGCGTAATTATATAATATATTGGTGATTGCTCTTGATAAAGCCCCTTTCACATTCCCTGATGATAACTGCTTTGCTTTCTGAAGAGCAGATGTGCTGTCTATGGATCCCAGGGCAAGCAATGCATCGCCGGCTACCGAATAGGAAGAATCATTGACAGATTTCAGGAACAGATCCCTGTAAGCCGCTTTTTTGTATATTCCAAGTGCCTGGATGGCACTGGCTCTTATCATTGACGACGGATCTTTTTCCGCCAGGTTAGCAAGTATTGGTTCGACAGATCTTTTGATTGAGTCATCCTGTATATTAAGGTTCTCAATTGCATATATCCTTAGTCCCTGGTACTTGTCATCAATGGCATTCTTGAGGAGCTCAAAAGCTTTCGGGTCACGCTTCTGATTCTTTGCGGCAAAATCAATGGCTTCACGTCTGTCGAGATAAAGGCCTGCGTTTTTATACTGGAATATGTAATTATCGATAGTTTTTTTGTCTGTTTTCTGGCATAGAAGTATTTTGTCTCCGTCGACATTTATGAGATCCGGCCTTGTATCGGCAGGGAAAGCAAAAGTATCGGCTTTGTTTTCGAGCCATACATTATATCTTTTTTTTCCGCCGCCCTGGTAAACATCTATCGCCACAGGTAGCTTAAAGATCTTGTCACTCTGTGTCTGACTGACAAAAACCCTTGCTGATCGTTTTGCCTGGTCATAGTCATAGCTTATGTCGAGCTTTGGATGTCCGCTTCCATAAAACCATTGGCTCCAGAACCAGTTCAGATCCTGTCCTGTTACATCTTCAAATGCAAGGCGAAGCTCCTGTGCCTCGGCAGATTTGAATTTATAAGTTGTAAGGTACAGGTTCAGAGACCTGAAAAAAGCGCTGTCGCCTACATAATTACGCAGCATGTTGAGGATCCTGCCTCCTTTCTGATAGCTCACGGCATCGAACAATTCCTCACGGTTGCGGTAGTAGAAGCGGACCAGGTCCTTGTTCCCGCTGTTGCTGAAAAAATAGTTCTGCATCGCATCGAAACTATGTTCATCACCTGCGTCCTTGCCATGCTTATACTCTTCCCACAATGTTTCGCTGAGGTCGGCAAAAGATTCGTTTAACGGGATATTGCTCCAGCTTTCGGTAGTGACATAATCCCCGAACCACATATGAAAAAGCTCGTGTGAGATAACATCTTCCCACGAGTTCCCGTCAATAAGTTGCCTTGCATCCTGCTGGGCAGATCCGGCATGCACGGTGGCAGTTGTGTTTTCCATTGCACCGCTCACGTAGTCCCTTACCACAACCTGTGAATATTTTTGCCACGGGAAATCCACTCCGGTTATTTTTGAGAAGTAGCTTATCATCTCGGGAGTAAGGCCAAAAATTTTCCTTGCGACAGATGCATATTCCTTTTCAACATAATAGCTTACCTCCTTGCCTTTATATTTGTCTTTAATGATCGAGAATTCTCCTGTTGCCATCATCATTAGGTATGGAGAATGGGGAAGATCCATTCTCCAGGTATCGGTGCGGGTTCCGTCGGAGTGTTTCTTCTGCTTCACCAGCAATCCGTTTGAAAGTGTCTGGAATTTTGCAGGAACGGTCATGCTGATCTCATCAGTTGCTTTTTGATTTGGCTTGTCAATGGTCGGGACCCATGCCGAATTGGATTCAGTTTCCCCCTGTGTCCACACCTGTGTGGGCTTGTCCTTTTCTTTTCCAAGAGGATTGATGAAATAGAGGCCTTTTGCCCCGGAAATTGCGGCGCTGCCATTAGCTTTTATATCGTTCGGTTTGGAAATGTAATCTATAAAAATGGTATAGTTTTCTCCTCCTTTGTAGGTCTTATCGAGAGTGATATGAAGCTTCAGGCTGTCATAGCTGTATTTTAGTTGAACACGTTTGCCTTCTTTTATTACCGACACCTCTTTTATCGACATCATTTTAGCATCGAGGGTCAGTGAGTCTGTCGGATAAAAATGAGGCTTAAGGGTGATCCATGCTTTCCCGTACATCCACGATTTCGAAAAATCGAAGCTTACATCAAGCTTTGTATTAACAAGATCATTGATTTTTGTTGATGTAGCCCGGTATATGGTTTTCCAGGCATCTGACTTCTGGCTGGCAGGTTGTTGTGAAAAGCATACAGATGGACAGAGCAGCAAGAGTGCAAAAAAGACTTTTTTCATATTTCAGTTGTAGATCAGTAATTAGAGTAAATGTATATCAAAATATTTTTATAAAAGACGGAAGAAAAGTTAAATTGATGCAATGGCACAATGGTATAATGGCACAACGGTACAAGGGGTGGGTTATAACCTTTTACCCACCCCCACCCCTCCACTACCCTTTATACACATTTATTTTGAAATCCTTTAACCACAGAATAACACGGAGTTACATGGGGTAAATCACGGAGTAATTTACGGATTAAATGTTTAAATAAATAAGGAGATTCCTCGCTAACGCTCGGAATGACAGGGTTGTTTTGAGTAATAGGGTAAGCATAGGCGATTCGCTTGAGCGAATCGCCTATGCTTACCCCCCTTATAACAAATGAACTGTCATTCCGAATGAAGCGTAGCGGAATGAGGAATCTCCCCTGACATAAACGAAATGATTAAAAAGATCTGTATAAAGGGTAGCACCCCTCCAAGGAGGGGAGCTCATTTAATCCTATCAAAACCTTATCACTTTATCCAACTGTTTTATATTCCAAAAATCTTAAATTTGAACGATTGAATCATAAAAACAAAACATAACCAATCTCCGTGACTATAATTCATAAATCACATCTCATGAACAGAATATTATTCAAGCTTTCGGCCCTGATGCTGACACTCAGCATCTCATATAATGCACTTTCTATGGATGATGTCAGACTGCTGCGGTTTCCCGATATAAATAAAAACCTGATAGCTTTTGTATATGCCGGCGATATCTGGACGGTCAGTTCCAGCGGGGGAGAGGCTCGTCGTCTTACATCGCATGAAGGACTGGAGCTGTTTCCAAAGATATCGCCCGACGGGCAATGGATTGCTTTTTCCGGCGAATATTCCGGGAGCCGTCAGATCTTTATCATTCCTTCAAATGGCGGAGTGCCGCGTCAGCTTACATGGTATAACCCGGTGGTCGAATTGCCTCCGCGGGGTGGATGGGACAATGTGGTGCTTGACTGGACTCCCGACAGCAAACAGATACTTATTCGTGGCAACCGGACTACCTTCGGTGAACGTAATGGCAGATACTTCCTTGTAAGCCTCGACGGCGGACTTGAAAAGCCTCTTCCTATTGTCAACGGCGGATTCGGGGTACTGTCTCCTGATGGTTCCAAATTAGTATTTACACCGGTCGACCGCGAATTCCGAAACTGGAAGCGATACAAGGGTGGAAGGGCCTCCGACCTCTGGATATATGATCTTAAAGTAAACACATCGGAACAGATCACTGACTTTGATGGAACTGATCAGCTGCCGACATGGTCGGGCGACAATATCTTTTTTGCCTCAGACCGCGACCTTAAACTTAATATCTGGAAGTACAATACTGCTACAAAAGAGACAAAGCAGATCACTCACTATACTGAGTTTGACGTTATGTGGCCATCAGGAACCGGCGATCAGCTTGTCTATGAAAATGGAGGATATCTTTATAAGCTGAACCTCCAGTCAGGTCAATCAGAAAAAGTAACGGTGAACATTAATTTTGACAACCCGAATCTCATTCCATATTATAAAAACGTAAAAGATAACATTAACAGCTTTACTGTTTCTCCAACTGGCAAGCGGGCCTTGTTCGATGCCCGCGGTGACATTTTCTCCGTTCCTGCCGAAAACGGGATCACGAAAAATCTTACAGAAAGCCAGGGAGTGCGTGAAATATACCCGGCATGGTCCCCCGACGGTAAATATATCTCATACTATTCCGATCTCACCGGCGAGTATGAGCTCTTCCTTCTTGAAAACAAGGATGGGGCAAAGCCGAGGCAGGTGACGTTTAATTCGTCGGCCTGGAAGTACGAACCCCTCTGGTCACCCGACAGCCGTTACCTGGTCTTCTCCGACAGGACACTTAAGCTCAGGCTTGTTGAAGCTTCGACAGGGAAGATCACTGACATCGATCATGCAACTAAAGATGAACTCAGGAGCTATAATTTCTCACCTGATTCCCGCTGGATAACATACCAGAAAGAAGGTGGCAACAATAATACAGCAATATGGGTATATGATATCTCAACCGGGGAAAAGCAACAGCTGACCGATGGTTCATTTGCAGATTTTAATCCGGTTTTCAGCCTTGACGGCAACTATATCTTTTTTGCTTCCAACCGCAATTTTAATCTCGCATTCTCCAGCTTTGATTTTGATTATATCTATAATAAAGCCACTCGCCTATATGCCCTGTCATTGACTCAGAAGAGCCCGAAGATTTTCAAGGATAAGAACGACGTTGAACCAGTAAAACCCGAAAAAAAAATCGAGGCACCGGCAGCTTCTGACAAAGACAAAAAAGCTAAAACCAGCGTGGCGGATACTTCTACTGCAAAAAAAGATGTGAAGGTTGAGATTGACTTTAACGGCATCAACAACCGTATCACAGCTCTGCCCGGTGATGCAGGTGAATACAGGATCATAGGCGCAGTCGACGGAGGTCTGATATATATCAGCGGCGGGAAGCTTATGAAATACAACATGGCTGATGAAAAGAGCGAGGAGATACTGGACCAGGCAGGGAACGCCTCACTGACAGCCGATGGCAAGATGGCAATATACCATTCGGGCGGAGATTATGGTATAATTAAGCTAACGCCAGGACAGAAATCCGGCGCTGGCAAGCTTAACCTCAGTGGCCTTGAAATGAAAATAGAACCGCGAAAAGAATGGAACCAGATCTACGTTGATGGCTGGCGTATTTTCCGCGATTATTTTTATGTCAATAACATGAATGGAGTTGACTGGCCAGCTATGAAAGAACGCTACAGTGTTTTGCTTCCATACTTAAGTCACAGGGCCGACCTCGATTATATACTCGACGAAATAGTATCTGAATGCAATTCAAGTCACAGCTATGTCAACTGGGGTGATTTTGAAAGAGTGAAAAAAGTAGATAACGGGCTCCTGGGTGCTGAGCTGACGGCCGATGCAGCTGCAGGTCGTTACAGAATATCCAGAATATATGCGGGAGAAAACTGGGATCCTGCCCGTCGTTCGCCCCTGACTGAACAGGGTGTTGACGTAAAGGAAGGAGATTATCTGATAAGCATTGACGGGAAAGAAATCACAACGGCAGATAATCCATATTCTTACCTTGAAAACAAGGCCAATAAAACTGTCGAGATAAAGGTTAACAGCAAACCTTCGGCCGCTGATGCCCGCGCTTCGCTTATCAAGCCGGTATCAAGTGAGCTGGAGCTTTTTTATCTCAACTGGGTTAATGAAAGAAGAGCTATGGTCGATAAGCTTTCGGGAGGAAGGATAGGCTATATACATGTTCCCAATACTTCCACGGAAGGAAACCGGGAGCTCTTTCACGGCATGTACGCATACTTCGATAAGGAAGCGTTGATTATTGATGAACGCTACAACGGAGGCGGATTTATTCCTGATCGTATGGCCGATCTGCTCGACCGGCATACGCTTACTTACTGGCACCAGAACGGACTTGAGCCAGGCAAATCGCCTGCCATAGCCAATGACGGGCCAAAGGTAATGCTGATCAATGGGTACTCCTCATCAGGCGGTGATGCCTTCCCGTATTTCTTCAGAAAGCTGGGTCTCGGCAAGCTGATCGGCACACGCACCTGGGGAGGGCTGGTAGGTATTTCCGGCAATGCCGGACTGGTCGATGGCGGATACATAGCTGTACCCCGATTTGGTGTTTTTGATCCGGATGAAGGATGGATAATTGAAGGAAAGGGAGTTTCTCCTGATATCGAAGTGGTCGATCGTCCGGAGCAGCTTGCGAAAGGAATTGATCCCTGCGTTGAAAAAGCCGTTGAAGTACTGCTTCAGGAGCTGAAAGATAAGCCGGTTAAGAAGATTGTCGAACCCGCTCCCCCTGACCGCTCGAAGTGGCATGAATGATTAATCTACATGATCCTCGCCAGGCAGAGCAACCCTATAATGAAGCTGACCAGAACAGTTGTAAACGCCAGCCATCGGATTTTTTCATTGACCCTGTCGATGCTCAAAGCGCCGAGGATTAAGGCAGCCAGGCAGAAAAGGAATGCGATGAGGGAGATGGTTGTGTGGTTCTGAAGGAATGATGGGAAAAGATTGAAGTAATAGTTCGATTTCGCATCAGGAGTAGTAAAGCGGTCTGAGTGCCATACGATCATCCATGAAAACTGGACAAACATAGGTACGATCAAAAGGAGCCATGCTCCGATCAGGATCCTATTCTTTCCTGAAGAGTTTTCATTTTCCATGTCAATCACGAAAGGCGAAGGTAAGCGGAATTACTTCTTAATCGCTTCCATGCTGTAAGAAATATTCGTGATTTTCGAATTCTGATCGAGCGTAACGATATAGCCGCTTTTTGAATCGAAGAATTTATCTCTTATAAAGTACCACTTATTTGCCAGCTTCAGATGTTGCTTGTATTGTAAATTCATATCGCTAATCGGGTAGATCTTGTCGAGTGACGTCTCAAAGGCCTTTACGTCTGATGCGGTTTTTAGATAGAAGTCATTTCTTACAAGCGATAAAAGTGTAAGCATACTGTCATTCCGGCCTTCAAGTACAAATAACGCTCCGTCCTTTATATTGAATATATCGCCCGAACAGTAACTCATCTGCTCGGTAAAAGAAAAGCCGGCATCGACTTTATAAAATGTACCGTCAAAAACCTTCGCCAGCGTATCCGAAACGATCGGAGTCTTTACAATGCTGATTTTCGATTTAATGAAATTATCGAGCAACGAGTTGTCTTTTTCAGATATCTCCTGTGCAATAATATTTATGCTCAGGAAACTCAGGGTCATAATAAAGCAAATGGATTTCTTCATGGCAGTTTAGTTTGTATCTAAATTACACCTATTACTTCTAAATTCAAAAAAAATCTCTTAATAATTTAGATATTAAGTATTTATATTCAGGCAGGTGCGGATTAAGAGAGGCGGCAGGTGTCAGGTGGGATGAATCGTGCTATTAAATAACGTTAAAAACAGAAAAATGGTAGTACATTATTTCTTACTTCAGTATCTTCACAAGGCAACATATCCCAATATGCAAAGCGAAATGGAAAATCTTAAGTTAATAAAATCTCTATGTGCATTTTCAATGTGCCTGATTCTCTTATGGCTACCAGGTACAAATGTCATATATGCACAACCATCTTCAGTTAAATCGAAGACGATTGTATTGTTTCCGGCGAACAAAGCCCGGAATATAAATCCGGATACGCACCTCGAACTCACCTTCACCGGCGCACCCAAAGCAGGTACAACAGGACAGATTCGTATTTACGACAGGTCTGACAACCGGATGGTCGACATGCTCGACATGAGCATTCCAGCAGGTCCTTCTGCCGGTTATGCTGCCGGTCCTGCCGGTTCAGCTGCTCCCAAAGCTTCTTACTTGCAGGTTCCTTATGAATATGTGACGGGAAAATTCACTAATGCCAATACTAAACCGGGCACTCCTTCCTGCGGGGCGATGCCAACATCAGATAAATATCAGCTGACCATTATTGGCGGATTTACTGACGGATTTCATTTCTACCCGGTGATCATCCACGACAACACTGCAACCATCTATCCTCACAACAATCTCCTGGAATATAACAAGACCTATTATGTTCAGATTGATGCGGGTGTTTTGACCCTCAGCGATAGCAGTTTTAAAGGAATTACTGGAAAAACCGGATGGACTTTCACTACCAAAAAACTGCCTCCTCCTGCCGGTTTGGAAAGACTGGTTGTGAGCGCTGACGGGACAGGTGATTTTAATACCGTTCAGGGAGCCATTGATTTTATTCCCGATAACAATCCAAAGCCTGTCACTGTTTTCATCAAAAACGGCATATATGAAGAGATCGTATACTTCCGCAACAAGACCAATATAACAATGCTGGGCGAAGACCGGGACAAAGTCATTGTCAGGTATGCGAACAAAGAAACCTTCAATCCACATCCGTCGAACCTGCTTACCAATGAGATGGAGGGAACTTTTCCCAGCCGGCGTGCAGCATTTGCCGTGGATCATTCAAGCAGGATTCATCTTGTGAACCTTACGATCAGGACAACTTCGGCGATGGCTCAGGCCGAAGGCTTACTGCTTAACGGAAGTGAAAACATTCTTTACAATGTTACTGTCGGCGGTTCGGGAGATGCGCTGCAGTCGAATGGGTCTGCCTACTATACCGGTTGCCGCATAGAGGGATTGGGAGATATGATACTTGGGCGCGGACCTGCCTTCTTCAAAGATTGCGAACTTAGTTCGCAAGCCTCATATTTGTGGATTCGCAACACTTCAGCTAATCATGGCGATATATTTGTGAACTGTAAATTTATAACTCCCAATGGAAAAGAAACGGTATATGCACGTTCACCTATTAATGGCGGCAAGAGTTATCCTTATGCTGAAGCGGTGTTGATTAATTGCACTCTTAAAGGAATCTCTCCGGCTGGCTGGGAGAGTATTGGCGGAGATACAACGAATGTGCATTTCTGGGAATATAACAGTACCAATATCAGCGATGGGAAACCGGCAGATATAAGCCACCGCCATCCGGCATCACGGCAGCTGACGATGAAGAACGATTCTGCAATTATTGCCAGCTACACCAACCCTGCCTATGTACTCGGAGGCTGGACACCGGCAATGGCTCCACTTTTTTTGTCACAACCAGAATCAGTACAGGCAAATAAAGGCCAGGCAGCAAGCTTCAATGTTATAGTTGCGGCAATCCCGGAAGCTAGCTGTCAATGGTTCAGAAACGGCCGGGTCATAAGCGGTGCAACTAATGCAGTTCTAAGCATAGCGAGTGTGAGTGCTGCTGATGCTGGCAACTATAGTGTTACTATAAAGAATAGTTCGGGGAGTGTTACCAGCCATGAGGCAACATTAACGGTAAAGTAACACTGGCTGTAATGTGGGGGAATGTATTAACACCTTTGTTCTACTTTTGCCTTTTTACTTTTTACTTGGACTTCCTTTTGTCTCGTGACTTTTGTCTTTTGTCTTAATAAGACTTTTACCTTTTATAGAGATTTAGAATGCAAGAATATTAAATTTGTATCAGTAGAAACCCTATATGAAATTAATCCTGAAGCTGGTCATCCTGGGAATTGTGGCATTCTTTGTCTTTAATTACTCTGAAAGCCACAGTATCAGCCTGAAAGGTAAGTACCCCGGGAATAATGACTCGTGGACCGGTCCGGATATTGCCAGGCTCCTTGCAATCAGAAAGAAGGACAATCAACCCGTCGTGACGGAAAGATCATCGGTTCCGGGTATGAGGAATAATAACCGGCCCCCCTTTACAGCAGAATTTCTGAAGGAGAGAGAACTGCAACGTTCTGTCAATGTCAGCTGGATAAAAACAGCTACCCGGACCTATTCTCCCGGTTCATGGTTTATGCTGATGCAGTACGATATGCTGCCATCATCGGCTGAGGTCGATGTCGATGAGGGGGGTGTTGCTTCCTCACAAAAGCCTGCCGATACTTTTCACTACCTCAGGGGACGCACCAGTATTGACCTTCTCGAAAGCATGGAAAAAAATGTTCATGAGATAGCGCATTGTTATTTTAGCCAGAATGTGTTCAGGTATCTCCGCGAAAACAACATGAAGATGGGTGAAGGGGACGTATGCGGATACATTTATATATCTCCCTCCAGGAGCTTTTATATCTCCTTTCCCGAAAAAGCCCTGTTCCCTTCCCATGATCTCGCAGCAGTCATCCCCGAAAAGCTGAGGACCTACCGTTTCAATCCTTATATTGAAGGCAGCACCTCGACCCAGGGCGACGGAGTTATCGGGTTGTTGGATGAGCTGCATGCCTACTATCTCGGATCGGAATATTGCTTCGACATGCTGGAGCCGTATAAAACAGCTGCAGGTACAGATGCGGCAGGATTATTTGAATGGGTAACTCATACTCAGAGCTCGATGACCGCTTTTTACGAGTTCGATTTTTTCATCCGCGAATACCTGCTTTATATGAAACAGAACCATACGGCAGATTATGATATGCTAAGATCGTATCGTCCCTTCACGGAATCATATCTTACCCTCCGGCATTTGTACAAAGAGCTGACCGATAAATACCAGGATCGCATAAAAGATGAAATGAAGCACCTTAACTCTTCCCGAAATTCAATAGCCAGGATAGATAAGGGCTGGCTCTGGGTAAGAGTCGGCAAGAGCAATGTGTCGAGCGGCACACCGATTTTTTCAAAAGAGAGGGAAATACTTATGCCAGTGCTTGACAGCCGGCGTTACAGGGATATTGAAGACGATTTCCCGGATAAAGAAATATATTAAAGCGTTATATACGAATCCGTAAGCCCGTAGATCGAAAGAAGTTGATTTTTTTTAACTTTACAGCTACGTTTTAGTACCAGTACCATTTTATAACTGCAGTTTTATGAGACGAATCTTCTTCATTCTTGGGGTAATATCCATTGGCTTTTTTACTTCATGTGCGAAAAAGGATAATACACCGAAGACGCCAACGGAATCAGCCATCGCAGTGAGCCCAACGTCACTTAAGATTATTGCTGATGGTGCGACGTCTCCCCTTTCTGTAAGTATGAACGGGAGCTACTGGACAGCTACCTCGGACCAGACATGGTGCACTCTTTCACCTACAGTCTCTTATACAGCCAATACCCAGGTGAATGTGACATGTACTTCAAATGGGACGAAAAATAGCCGCACGGCTAACCTGACCTTCAAGGTGGATGCGAAAAAATCAGTAATTGCCACTGTTGCACAGGATGGACAAGTAGATCCTTACCCCGATTACAGCAGCCCGATAGCAGCTGATAATACAGGAATGGGAAGCACTGCTAAAGTACTTGCAGCAAAAATGTCTGCAGGATGGAACCTTGGGAATTCACTTGAAGCTCCCGGAGACGAGACAGCATGGGGAAACCCCATAGTGACCCAGAGACTTATCGATTCAGTCAAGGCTGCCGGAATCAATGCAATTCGCATCCCCTGCGCCTGGAATAGTCATATAGAGAATGCCGGCACATGCAAATTAAATACATTGTGGCTTGCACGTGTGAAAGAAGTTGTGGACTATTGCTTTAAAAACAACATGTACGTAATCATAAACATCCACTGGGACGGCGGGTGGCTGCAGGATAATCCGACCTATGCCAAACAGTTTGCGGTTAATGCAAAGCAAAAAGCGCTATGGCAGCAAATAGCAGTCAATTTCCGTGATTATGACGAGCATTTGCTTTTTGCAGGCACCAATGAAGTAAATTCCGGTTCCACTACTCCTGTTGAAGAAAATTTTATTGTGCAGATGTCTTTCAATCAGACTTTCGTAGATGCCGTACGCTCAACCGGCGGGAAGAATGCTTACCGCGATCTGATCATCCAGGCCTTCAACACAAATATCGACCTGGGTGTCAGTCACCTGACTGTATCGACCGATACCGTTAAGAGCCGGCTGATGGTCGAAGTTCATTATTACGACCCGTGGGAATTTGCCGGACTGGAGGCAGATGCATCGTGGGGTACGGTAAAGAATCTGTGGGGAGCAGCTTATTCCGTGTACGGACCTATATCTACATGGGGTCAGGAAGATTATGTGCTTCTTCAGTTTCAGAAGATGAAAACTAATTTTGTCGACAAAGGTTATCCGGTTATCCTTGGTGAATTTGGTGCAATACGAAGGTCAGCGTTAACAGGAACCACACTCGAGCATCATCTTGCTTCGCGTGCTTATTATATTCAATATGTTGGTCAGCAAGCCAAAAATTATGGGCTGGTTCCGTTTTACTGGGACAACGGAGCTACCGGGAACCTTGGTTTTGGTATTTTTAACAGAAGCAATGGTTCTGTATTCGACCGCCAGGCTCTGAATGCATATATTACGGGAGTAACCGCGGGAACATATCCTTTTTAGCCATTATGGATAGCGTATCATTGATTTTAAAAGCGCTGGAATTTGCAGCCGTAAGACACAGGACTCAGTTTCGCAAGGGGAAAGATAAATCTCCCTATATAAATCATCCTATCCAGGTAGCTAATCTCCTGGCAAATGAAGCAGGGGAGAAGGACCCGGTGCTGCTCTCTGCGGCAATGCTTCATGATGTGATCGAGGATACCGTTGAGACCAAAAAGGAAAAGAAAGAGCTGATTGACCAGATCCGGAAATTATTTGGCGAGGAGGTTCTGTCAGTGACGCTTGAAGTTACAGACGATAATAGTCTCGGTAAGAAAAACAGGAAGCAGATGCAGATTGAGCATGCTCCAAAGCTGTCGGTGAAAGCCAAAAAGCTTAAGATAGCCGACAAGATCATGAATGTACGTGACATAATTGTCAATCCTCCGGAGAAATGGTCGTTGTTGCGCATCAGAAAATATCTTGACTGGTCCGAGAAGGTAGTTGCCGGTCTGCGTGGAGTAAATCCGAAGCTGGAGGATATTTTTGACGAGAGTCTGCGGGCCGGAAGAGCCGGGTATTCCGGGAAATAATCTTTTACCAGATTATTTATTTCAACAATAAATATTTTTTAACAACTTCATTTGCTGCTTCTATAATCGTTTCATCTTTAATTTTACCCTGATACTTTTCAGCTACTTCTAATAATTCTTTAATCAAATCTTGTTTCAAAGAATATTCACCAGCTCTGTCAAATGGAGATTCATCTGAAATCCATTCTCCTTTCCAGTTTAAATGTCCCATACCAATTTAGCTTTCTTACTTCAAATATATTCTTTTATTTATATTTGAATAGCATTTAACGAGTCTCGCCGATGGAGAAAGAGAAACGACCCTATGTCTGTCCGGGTCATATTTCTTCTTAAGATATGAGCAGCAGCAAATGTCTCTGAATTTGCTCCATAGAACATACTCCTGTCAATTACCTGTAATTTCATTTTTTTAAATGCAGCGTCACATCAAATATACAATTTATAATCTATCAACCGAGTTAGGCCCCCTTTAGGGGGCAGTCCACCGCAAAGCGGGGGACGGGGGTTAATCTCAACCAGCAGAGGGGATCTGAAATTTTTGGGCAGTCCGCCAGCTGGCGGACGTGGGTTGCCTGACGCCGCATACCTCATCCCCTTCAACCCCTTCAACCCCCTTCAACTTTCTTCAACCTCCTGACACTATACACCTTTCTAATCGCACCGTTGTACCATTGCACCGTTATGCCGTTTTCTTCAGAAATAATTATCTTCGTCCGGACAACAAATAGCTATGAAAAAAGAATACAGGGAAGCCGTTTTGGAGGCTCTTGAAAGCACAAAGGGAAAGCAGGCTCAGATTTTGACGGAAGCCGACATTAAGCATCTGCCAGATGCAGTGCAGAAATATCTCCGGCTGACAGGCGTGGTCGGAAAAGAGAAGGTCTTGAATTTCCGTGCAGAGTTCAGGCTGGTAAGTCTGGAATATAACTGCAGGGACTACAAATAAGAGCAGGATTGGGTCTCCTTCTATTGCCGCATTATAAAATATGTACTTCACCTATAAAAATCCTCCATTCACCGATAAACTATACTCAAAACACTATGTCGGCCTTATTTTTATAAATATTTTAAAACTAACCTGATGAAAAAGCTTTTATTATCATGTCTTATAGTGCTGTTTTCCGTTTCGGTCATAGCTCAAAACAGCGTTAACCTTAAGATGAACCCCGAGAAGAATAAAGTATATCGGTTCAGCTCTGCTTCGGAGCAGACAACTGTACAAACAGTAAACGGGAATCAGCAAACCATAGAATCAAAATCCCACGATGCTGTTTCGATAAAGATGATCGATGCTACAGCCGGTTTTATGGTAGCTGAAGTACATTTCGACACCCTGATATCCATTATAAACACAATGGGGAAAACGATCACCACGACCTCCGTCGCCGAAGGTGATATCAAATCTTCAGAAACAGCTGATATCATGTCATGCATCAAGAACCGGCTAAGCAGGAATGCAGTGTATGCTAAAATAGATTATACGGGAAAGGTTCTTGAAATTGTGAATTTGAAAATGCTGTCAGATGTTATTATGAAAGATACCAGCTCCATTACTCTTACCGGCTTGGTTCGTTCTGGCTTAAAAACGCAGATAGAAAGTACGGTCAGCGACAATACATTGAAAACCATGATCGAAACGTTTACCCATTATTTGCCGGGCAGGCAGGTATCTGCCGGTGATAACTGGAATGTAACCGTCAGGACGAATTCCGGTGGAATGATTCTCGATATAATAACCAGCTACCGTTTGGACGGAGTAAAAGGCAATTCTGCCAATATAACTGCCGAATCAGAAATTAAGGCAGCAGAGAATGAAGGCCCCATGGTAACCGGTGGTGTTACAATAACCTATGACAATCTAAAAGGATTGAGCAAATCGAATATGGTGGTCGATATCAACACCGGACTGATGATTGAAGATAAGGCAAAAACACATATCACCGGGAACCTGGGAGTAAGCGGACCTGGCTTCAGCATACAGATGCCCATGGATATTAACGGTGAATCGAAAGTTATCGCGTTGCAATAATTGATTATTAAAATTTATGAGAAAATATATATTCCTGTTACTGCTGGTAACTTCCGTTGCAGCACAGGGTCAGAGTATAAAGGGAAAAGTATGTCTTGAGAAAGACAAATCGCCTGTACAGTTTGCTTCTGTCGGACTTGTTCAGCTTCCTGATTCATCAATGAATACGGGGGTAATAACATTAACTGACGGGGGCTACCTGTTCGAAAAGGTAAAACCGGGCAATTATTTTTTGAAAGTAAGCTTCCTGGGATACAAAGTCAACGGGAAAGAAGTCAGGGTCGAGGCAGGTTCCGGCGAAATTGTTGTCGATACCATTTATTTAGCCGAAACAATAGCCAGCCTGAATGAAGTGACAGTGACAAGTGACCGTATAAAGGGAAAAGAAATGGTCGATCGTACTGTCTATTCCATCCCTGAAGTAGTAGCTAAAAGCTCGAATAACGGGTACGATATTTTAAAGAAAATACCGCAGGTAAATGTGGATTTTCAGAACAATGTAACACTTAACGGAAGCACCAATTTTATTATCCAGGTCGACGGAAGACAGCGCGACAGGGAATATCTTGCAAAGCTTCTTCCTACTGATATCCAGAGCATCGAAATTATCAGCAACCCATCTGGTAAATATGAAGGCAATATCGACGGGGTTATAAATATCATCCTGAAGAAAGAAGCAAGGTATGGAATGAACGGCAATGTCAGCCTGAGCGTAAAACCTTTTAATAAGCCCACTACCCAGGCAACCGGCAGTCTCGATTATGCACTCGGCAAGATAACTTTTTACGTGACTGCTGTCAGCGTTTCGCAGAAGCTGTTTATCGGTTCAACGAATTCAAGCAATTTTACCACGATCGATTCCACGACAAGCATGTCGGGGAAGGGCGGGATAAAAGTCACCCAGTCGTCAGTTAACAGCGGATTCGATTATTATATGAACGATAAAAACAACCTGAGCTTTAACGTCAGCTACAAGCCCACACATCAGAATGTCGATCTGTTAAGCGAGACCTTCCTTTACAAAAACAATATTCCGCTTAACACTATTTCATCGCTGACAAATACCAGCACAAAAAGTGATGAAGCAACCTTCTCCCTGTTCTACCAGAAGACATTTAAAAAGCCGATTGAGGAATTCACGGCAGAGGCCAGCTATTACATATTTAAGTCGAATGCCGGGAATGATTTTACGAATACACGGTACCCTTTTAACAGCGCTTCGATAGATAGTACTTTCAGCCGTCAGGAAGATGACATTAACAAACGTAATTATTTCTCGGCCAAGCTGAATTATACCTATCCGCTCGGGATGAATGCGAAAGTTGAAGCAGGGTATCAGTTATATTATCAGGATCTGAGCTATGATTTTGTGATCAATAACCTGCCATCGGCCAATCTGTTTGAATACGGCGAGTTCCGCAATTCGGTTTATGGCGGGATTACATATAATCTGAAAAAAATTGGAATGCAGGCTATGCTGAGGGTCGAAAACAGCCATATCAAGGCCGATTCGGTTACCCAGCCTAAATACTCATGTTTCCTGCCCTCTGTCAACATTCAATATAAATTCTCGGCATCGCATAATCTGAAATTCACCTATAACCGGAGAATTAACCGTCCGGGAATTTACGACATGGATCCCTATGACAAGATAGGCCAGACTTATAATATCACCCGGGGTAATCCGGATCTGAAGCCGGATTATCGCGACCGTCTGCAGCTTACCTATACCTGGAATTTCGGCAGCAATTATTTCTCGCCGTATGTTTACCAGGAGTATTTTACCAATAAGGTAGGAAGTCAGTTCCAGCTTATCACTTCGCCGGTTACTCACGAGTTGACCACGATTACCAAGCCTTATAACCTGCTGAACGGATACGAGCTGGGAGGTGGAATAAATGCAACACTTTGGTACATAAATATCAATGCACGGATTTACAAGGGACACTACAACGAGTATAAGGGGCAAACGTTTGTCATCCCGGCTGTGGATTATTTTTCCTACAGCATAACCACTGTAGCATATGCCCAGCTTGACAAAAAGAAAACATTTACGGCATTCGCCTTTTTGAATTATAATGGAGTAAGCATGAACGCGCAAAGCAGGACATACAGCATTCCCATGTATGGTCCCGGTGTGCAGAAACAGCTGAAGAACCACAGCATTGGAGTCTTTTGGTTTATGCCCTTCTCGACTAATACAAGACTAAACAGGACCGAAACCGCGACAACTGCCTATAATTCCCGGAATATCATCTCATTTAATGCTTCGAACTACATCCAGTTCAGTTATTCCTATAAATTCAACAAAGGGAAGAAGAGCGTCAAAAAAATGGGTCGCAAGGTAGATGTGGAGAGCGATAGCAAAAGCCAGACAATCGGTACCTGATTATTTCATTAAGCCGTTCGTCTCTGTTTAAAAATGGGATATTGATAACACTAAAAACCATTAAATCATGAAGCTGAAAATATTTGTTTTGTCTTTTTTCTTCCTTCTACCCTCTGTAATATATTGTCAGGACAATAACCTGCAGCGTTTACAGGGTTCATGGATGGGGAGGATCACCACCAGCGAATTTTCATTGCGTTTATTATTGAGGTTCGAAGTAAAAGGTGAAAACATCAGGGGGATCCTTGACAGTCCTGATCAGGCATTAAAGGATATCCCCATCGATAAAGTAAGGTCTGTAAAGGATAGTGTATTCGCCTATTTTTCAGACTTTGCCATATTCAAAGGCTTAGTTATGCCCGGGGATTCAGTTATCGATGGGTTATGGGGCGGTAACATGGCCTTAAGATTAAGCCGTACCAATTATGTGTTTACACTTAAAACTAATTTCAAGCCCGAAGTTGAGGGATATAAAATCGTTAAATTAATTGAAAGCACTCCTCTTAAAGATCAACAGGCAACGGGAGCCTGCTGGAGTTATGCAACTACATCTTTTATTGAAACAGAAGCAATAAGGCTTGGGAAAAGTCCTGTTGTCCTTTCGCCGATGTTTTATGTTACCCCGACATATATCGATAAAGCAGAGAAATATATAAGGATGAATGGCAAGCTCGGCTTCTCAGAAGGCGATTTAACATTCAGTGTTTTGAAAGCTTATAAGGAATTCGGAGCTATTCCTGAAACAATCTATTCGGGGAAGAAAGACTCAACCTCCAGGCACGATCATGCTGAAATGAATAGCGCAATTCTCGAAAAGGTTCAGCATTATGTGAAATCAGGACACGGCAATATGACAACTGATGGTTATAGAAAAGATATTGAGGAAATTTTATCCGGTGCCATGGGAAAGGCTCCCGATACTTTTATCTATAACAAAAAGCAGTACACTCCAAAGTCATTCGCCAGCGATATGATTGGCATTAACCCGGATGATTATGTGGAAATTACATCTTACAGCCATCATCCTTTTTATTCAAAGTTTGTTTTAGAGATTGAATCAAACTGGAATAATAACTACTACCTGAACCTTCCGATCAATGATTTTATCAGTACAATAGATTATGCTTTGTCGCACAATTATTCTGTATGCTGGGATGGTGATATTTATGATGGTTATAATGACGGTTTTGCAATGTTGAATGATAGTATTAAAACCATTACACAGCAAATGAGGCAAGCCTCTTTTGATAATTACACCACGGTAGATGTCCATAACATGCACATTATCGGCCTTGCTGAGAACGACAAAGGGGAGAGATTCTATATTGTAAAAAACTCAAGTGATGCCAAAAATTGTGGCGGGTATTTATATATGTCAAAGCAATACCTGCTGCTAAAAACAATATCCGTGATGGTAAATAAAGGCGCTATTCCCAAAGAGATTAAAAGCAAAATCGCGACCCCCGGACTATCACGCTCTGCGTGACAGTCCTGCCCCCTAAAGGGGGCCTGACTCGGTAAGCATATCCACATTTATCAACCGTATTAGGCCCCCTTTAGGGGGCAGGCCCACGCGTAGCGGGGGACGGGGGCAATTGCACCGGGCACCTTGTACCATTTTTTTACTTTTGCCTTTTGTCTTGTGACTTTTGTCTTTTATCTTTTATCTTTATCTCCTTGCACCTTATACCATATTTAAAAAATCACCACCTGATCTAATTTATTAATCTAATTCACCAGGAATCAGCACCATGAAACAAATATCTTTCGTTTTAGTCATTGTCTTTTGTCTTATGGATCAGTTAATGGCTCAGAATAAGCCAGTCAATTCACGAATCGATTTAATGCTCTTACAGGGAGCCTATGAGAAAGTGATTGATACCTGCAAACAAATACTGGCTTATGACAGTCTGAACCCTGAGATCCATTATAAAATGGGTATTGCCTGGCAAAACACTCTTGAGGACGACTTATCACTTAACAGCTTAAAAAAAGCTGTCACCCTGAATCCCCAAAATAGTGGCTACAATTTTGCTTTGGCAAAAGCATATTATGGCAAGGGGAAATTTAAGATGGCTGAGCCTTTGCTTACCAGGCTCTGTTCTATGGATTCCATGAAATGGCCATATTCCTATTATTTAACCAATATTTTCATGCAATCAGGCAGATTTGATGACGCTATATCTGTTTATAAGAGATTCCTGATGAAAGATTCAACCAATTATATTTATCTCGATAGAATGGCATTTGCAGGCTTAAAGAAAGGAGATTTCCCTTTGGCAAAAGATTTGTATAAAAAGGCTTTATCAACTAACCCCGGGGATCTGACAGCTATTAAGAACCTGGCATATTGTTATTCATCGGCAAAGTCGGCCGATACGGCTGTTCAGCTTCTTTCAAAAGGAATTGAAATTGATTCATCCGATATGGATCTGTATATAAGGCGTGCACAGATCAATTATTCAAGAAATTATACCAAAAGAGCTCTGGATGACTATCTTATAATTCTTGCCTCGGGGGATTCTTCAGAAGTTTATTTAAAAAGAGCCGGGATCGGTTATTGCTACAATCTTCAGCCCAGGGAAGCGATAGTCTATCTTTTAAAAGCGTATGGTACTGATTCTTCTGATTATGAGACATGCAGTTACCTCGGGCAATGTTATTATAAGATCAAAGATATGAAGAACAGTGCCTATTACTATAACAGGGCTATTAAAATTCTCAGGCCGGTAAATGCACAACTGGGATTAACCTATGTTCTGTGGGCCGAGTCTCAGAAGGGCTACGGGAACTATCCGGATGCGATATCAGGCTATCTGAAGGCATATGATATAGGCAACGACCCTAATCTTTTTATGATTATTGCAAATATCTATGATGAAAAATTAGGCAACAAGGAGAAAGCAATTTACTATTATCAGAAATTTCTTAATAATTTCAAAAAGTCAAAAATGAAATTTACACCTGAATATGTTGAGAAAATACAAAAACGTCTGGAGTTTTTAAAGAACCCGCCTAAATAAATAAAACATTATCCAAATAATATGAAAGCAATACTCTACACCAGGTACGGTCCCCCGTCCAATATGCATCTCGATGAGGTTGAAAAACCTGTTCCCGGGGACAATCAGATATTGATAAAAGTCAAAGCGGCATCTGTAAACTCCTACGACTGGCGTCATCTGAGAGCAAACCCGTTTTTCATTAGGTTTATGGTTGGCGGGCTTTTTAAACCGAAGCACCGGATACTTGGAGCTGACGTCGCCGGTACGGTCGAAGCAGTCGGCCGCAATGTAACTCAGTTTAAGTCCGGTGATGATGTTTTCGGAGAAGGAAGCTACGGAGGGTTTGCCGAGTATGTATGTGTCGATGAAAACAGATTCATACTGAAGCCGGACAATCAGACTTTTGATGAGGCAGCAGCTGTCCCCATGGCTGCCCTCACAGCTTTGCAGGGTCTTCGCGATAAAGGGAAGATCCAGGCTAAGCAAAAAGTTCTGGTTAACGGCGCCTCCGGAGGTGTAGGCACTTTTGCAGTGCAGATTGCCAGATCGTTCGAAGCCGAAGTAACCGGTGTTTGCAGTACATCTAAGATGGATCTTGTGCGATCATTGGGTGCTGACAATGTAGTTGATTACACAAAGGAAGATGTGACAAAAAATAATCAGAAATATGACCTGATCCTTGATACTGCAGCTCACCGTTCGGTTTCAGACTATAAGCGTATATTAAACCCTGACGGTGTTTATGTCCTGGTAGGAGGTTCCATATCCCGGATCTTCCAGCTCATGTTCAAATCAAAGTCAGGAGTTAAGAATATAGGTACAATGGTTGCCAGCATAAACCAGAAGGATCTGCTGTTCCTTGCAGAACTTCTTAAGTCAGGCAAAATCAAGTCAGTTATAGATAAGCGTTTTCCGCTTGCTGACACCGCAGAAGCTTTCCGGTACTTTGAAGCCGGCCACACGCGTGGCAAAATCGTAATAACCGTTTAACGCAATACAATATCATATACATCACTGGATTTATTCATAAAATAAAAACGAAATGAAGTATAAATATCTGTTATTATTCCTTGGAAGCCTGTTTGCAGCCGGCACTTCGGCTCAAAACATTTCCAGGAACAGTTCTGTGTTGGAGGAACGGGTCATCAGTGTTGATTTCAATAAAGTCAAAGGGAATTTCAGTACAATGTTTAAAGAATGCATTGGTGCAGGCCGTGCCAATGAAGGTTTACGGACGGATTGGCAGCAACAGCTGGCCTATGTGAAAAAAGAATGCGATTTCAGATATATCCGCATGCATGGATTGTTAACGGACGATATGGGAGTATACACGGAAGACAAAAAAGGGAATCCGCAATATAATTTTCAGTATATCGATGTTTTATATGATTTCCTTCTTGGCATCGGGATGAAACCTTTTGTCGAACTGGGTTTTATGCCGTCAGCGCTTGCCAGCGGCAACCAGACATGTTTCTGGTGGAGGGGGAATGTAACACCACCCAGGGATTATATGAAATGGGAAGACCTGATCCGTAATCTTGTTCTCCATTTCACGGAACGTTATGGAGCGGATGAAGTGAAGAGCTGGTATTTTGAAGTCTGGAACGAACCTAACCTGAATTATTTCTGGGCGGGGACGCAGGAAGATTATTTCAAGCTATATATGCATACGGTGAATGCCATTAAAAGTGTAAACAAAGGGTATCGGGTTGGCGGGCCTGCTACTGCCGGTGCTGCCTGGGTTCCTGAAATGATAAGCTTCTGCGTTAAAAACGCGCTTCCTCTTGATTTTGTCAGCACTCATTCCTACGGAGTGAAGCAGGGATATGTTGATGAATCCGGTTCTGCAGGTACAATCCTTGATAAGAATCCGATGAGCGTCAGCGGCGACATTTTGCGTTCCCGTAAGGAAATTGCAGCCTCCTCAATGCCGGACCTTGAGTTGCATTATACGGAATGGAGTTCATCCTACACGCCTTCAGACCCGATTCACGACAGTTATCATCAGGCTGCCTATGTGCTTGAAAAAATAAAGCAGACCGGAAATGCCGCCACTTCAATGTCGTACTGGACATTCACAGATATTTTTGAGGAAGCCGGACCTCGCTTTACACCTTTTCATGGCGGATTCGGATTGCTGAATTACCAGGCCATTGACAAGCCGGCCTTCTATTCCTTTAAGTACATGAATAAACTGGGGAATACGGAACTGATTAATGCTGATACGCGTTCCTGGGCATGCAGGAATGAAAAGGGTGACATCCAGGTGCTTTTCTGGGATTTCACCAATACACATCCCGGTGATTCTGTGAATAACCAGGTATATTATGTCCGCGATTTACCGGCAAAATCAAAAGGCGAAGTAAAGATTAGTATCTCAGGAGTCCCGAAAGGTACCTATAAGCTTGAGATCTATAAAGTTGGTTATCACGTAAACGATCCATATTCTGCGTATCTGACGATGAACAGGCCAAAGCAGCTGACAAAGCAGCAGGTTGAGCAGATCAGGAAACTCAATGACGGTGCACCTGTTACTACTGAAACAGTAAAGATTAAAGCTGTGGGTACATTTTCAAAAGAACTGGATATAAGGGAAAATGATGTACTTCTGCTGAATATGATAAAGCAGTGATGCTTCCTTCCTCCGGTCGCCGGTTGAGAATGTCTTGCTCACGGAGTTTATCCAGATCTCACTTTCGCCTTACTCCCCATCAATATTGTTATAAAAAATATTATCAGTATATTTGTAATAACACGCTCGCTGCGTATATAACAGTATAGATAAATTAATCAGGTATCACAATTTGTGATACCATTTGATTATGAGTAAGTTACCTGCCATTAGAGAGAAAACTATTGCTAGCTTCATTTACTTTATACGGGGCGAAAAAGTAATGCTAGATACTGATTTAGCAAAGCTTTATATGGTTGAAACCAGAGTGCTGAAACAGGCAGTAAGAAGAAATTTAAGGCGATTCCCATCTGATTTTATGTTCGAGCTTAAAGATCAGGAAATAGATATATTGGTATCACAAAATGTGATACCTTCCAAGAAGGTACTTGGTGGTGCAAAACCTTTTGCTTTTACGGAACAAGGCATCGCAATGTTATCAAGTATTTTAAACAGTGATGTAGCAGTACAAGTTAATATAGCAATACTTAGAACGTTTGTTAAACTAAGACAACTACTTGAGAGTCATAAAGATCTTGCTGACAAAATCAAAAAACTTGAGCAAAAGTATGATGAGCAATTCAGAATTGTTTTTACTGCTCTGCAACAAATGATTAAAGAGGACAATGAACCAAGACCAAAAATTGGTTTTAAACAATCTGAGATATAATACCCTGTTTATAACAAGGACAATATAGTGCATAAATTTGTCGCGGTTTTTGCAACCCGTTCTTTACTGTTAATAAAATAACAGCAAAAAGGAACAAACCTAGACCTAGCCATATATCCAAAGAAATTTATGCAGAATAAATTAACGCCCCACCACAGGGCGTTTTTGCTTTATGATTTATCGGAACCCGGGAGGGATATATTTCTCAGGGTTTTCACGGATATATTTCCTGATCCGGTTCAATTCGGTATTGGTGTGGATGATATGATCGTGAAATCGGGATTGCCATTGGAAATCCTGTTTTGTTTTCTTTGCATATGTGGATACAATGGATTTGAGGCCCCTGATAATCGATGCCAGATTTTTTGATTGTGGTCCAAATTCATTTTTATATTGATTGTTTTTAATTGGATTTGTGGATCCACCATGCATGGTGGATCCACAATCATTATCCATAATATGATTTTTATTATATTGGTTTTCACCAATAATGATTATTGCATGAAAATGGTCTGGCATAACAATAAATTCATCCGGGGTGATATTCATATCGGGCCTGATATCAGGTGTTCTTAACCATTCATTTTGTAAAAATCTACCCAGATCCGATGATATCATTTTCCCATTTTCCACAGCCCCGAAATATGGTATTTTGTTTTTTGTACAAATGGTAATAAAATATTTCCCGGGTGATGAATAATCATATCCTTGATAGCGGGTTGAACCAATCCTGTATTTATTTCTGAACAGGGCACACATAAAAAATCAATGCAGCGATGATGCAAGATAGGAAAAAACAATATTATTTCAGTTGGTGCTGATTGTAATATTGATATGAAAATGATTTTAGGTATACCAGCAACGGGACAATTGACCTAAACTTTCCTTGTTCAGTTCACAATTCTCCGAACTATTTTTATTATTTACTTGACTTTGATATAGTTCTGTTGTAAATTTGGTAAGCAATGCACTCTGGGAGAATATTTAAGTCTGAGCAACGCACCATTTGAGGTAATGATAGCCCTTGTTGGTCATTATACCCTGTGACTGACGGGGCGAAAGCATCAGATAATTTAGTGTGGGTTAAAATGACTAAAAATAACTTAATACATAAATGTTGATCTAAAAGGATTAATATAAGTATACATATAAAGGAGTCAGCGGTAAGGCAAAGGGGTGTAGTACCATGATTTCCAACGCACAAGCGAGAGGCTGGCGGCCCTTCCCTTTACCCTGTGAAATACAGCTTTGCTGTAATGCCTTTGGCATTATTTCACAGGGTGGACCGTCCCTTCGCTGCCAAACACATGCTTTTTTGCCAGCCTTGACTTCACCTCCATGATAACTTCATCATTACAAGATAATCCCTATTCATTTTACTGCTTTGCCACCTTGACAACTTTATCATGACATGACAACTCCAACTCGTCTATCTGGACTTTGCCACCCTGACAACAATAACTGTCTTACCTATACAGAATGCAAATTGTTTAATCCCCGATAATTATTTATTAACTAACTGCTTATATCACAATCGCTCTGAAACAACTCGTCATCCCCAGGTAACATTTTGACTATCATTCATATTAACTAAATATTATTATAAAAAAAGTGACTATATCAGCCCTGACTCTTATTTATATATCTTAAAACAGGTAATGAAAGTACAGCTACTTTGAAAAAAGTAACAGAAAAAGGTTACTCTATAATTGACAGAAAATTGATTTTAAGCATTCTCAATAAACGACAAATTCAGAACGAAATATTTAAAGACTTCAAAGAGCATTTGATTGCAATCGAAAATGAGACTAATTCATTCAAAAAATATGATAACTGTTTCTCAAATACTGTCTTTTTCGATAAATGTTTTGCTCTTTTTATGGCTTATAGTAACATTTAAGCCGGTTATAATATGTCCTTTCATGTTTGTATAAATTCAATTCAAACCATGAAAAGTGTACAAAAGCGAATATGTTACTGTACTAAAATATTTAGACAATTAATATAGCCATTATGCAAAACGAAAACAGACTTTTCAAAATCCCATTTACCACATATGCGACTGTCACTGGCTTGCTGACAACAATCTCCGGGCTCCTGATAATTATTGCGTGGCAGAATAACATAACCTTTCTTGCGACCTTATTGTTCATACTCATGTGTTTCGGTATTTTATTAACATTTGTTTCAAGAACTACTTTAAAAATATCAATTGATCAGAAATTATTTGCTGGAATAATTTTTGCTTCATGATTTTTAATTTTAAATTCTTAAAGAGGAGGTATAGATGTCATTAAAAAAACTGTTCATAGTTCGTTTTGGAATTCAATTTCTATTAGTTGTTGTTTTAATGATATTGACTCTCCTTCTTTTTAAAAATCAGAGAAGCCTTGCTAAGAGCAGAGCCAATCATTTCGAATCCTATCTGCTTGCTGATGAACTTCGCCAAAGCTCGGACGATCTTACACGTATGGCACGGGCTTATGTTGTGACCGGAAATGCAAAGTTTGAACGTGAATACTGGACTGTTCTCTCCATACGAAACGGGGAAAGCCCACGTCCTTTGAATTACAACCATATATACTGGGATTTTGTTGAAGCAACAGGACAAAAGCCACGTCAAGATGGTAAAGCTATATCACTTCATGATTTAATGGTCAATGAGGGTTTCACGCAAACCGAATTTGATAAATTAGCCTTAGCGCAGAGGAATTCGGATGGATTGGTCAGCACAGAAAAGTCCGCAATGAACGCAGTAAAAGGTTTGTTTGATGACGGTTCCGGAAACTTTACGGTAAAGAAAAAACCTGATCGGGAGATGGCAATCAGGATAATGTTTGGTGAAGCATATTATAAAACAAAAGCGGAGATCATGAAACCGATCGATGATTTTTATTTACTGTTTGAAAAACGGACTGATGCAGATATCTCAAAGTATGAAAATCGCTCGACAAATTTTCTTCTGGGTATCATAATGATTATAGCATTAATCCTTGGTATGTTTCTACTTTCCTTTGTTGCAATCAAACGCCAGCTCACAGCTCGCGATCTTGCTGAAGAAAATTTAATCATTGCTAACAAAGAACTTACCTATCAAATCACCGAACGCAAGCAGGCGGAAGAGGTGCTGAAAGAAAGCGAGCGTGTCAAATCAGAACACTTTGAAAGAATGAATGAAGCCCAACATATTGCCAAGTTAGGAAGTTGGGAGTGGAATATGCAAACCAATAACGTCTGGTGGTCGGATGAGACCTATCGGATTTTCGGCGTGACGCCGCAGGATTTCGTTCCGAGTTTCGAAGCAAACGGCAAGTTTATTCATCCCAATGATTTCGCAAGATACGGCAAATCATTCGAACATTCTATTCAAACAGGTGAACCGTTAGATGTCGATCTCAGGCTGGTTACCAACGATGGACTGCTGAAACACTGTCATAGCAAAGGGGAGATTATTTATGATGATTCCGGTCAACCGATTAATTTCATAGGAACGATGATGGACATCACCGAGCGCAAGCAGGCGGAAAAAACACTGCAGGAAAACGAAGAACGGTTCCGTAGCTTATATGAAAATAGCACAGTAGGAATTTACAGAACAACTCCGGATGGTAAAATTATTTTAGCTAATCCTACTCTTGTGAAATTACTAGGCTACTCATCTTTTGAAGAGCTCTCTGAGAGGAATCTTGAGAAAGACGGCTTTGAACCATCTTATGAACGGACTCATTTTATGGATGCCCTGAAAAGGAAGGGTGAGGTTAAAGGGTTGGAATCGGCCTGGACAAGAATGGATGGAACAACATTGTTTGTCAGCGAAAGTGCACGGGCCATCAATGACAAGGAAGGAAAGATAGTATATTATGATGGGATAGTAGAAGATATTACTCTGCGAAAGAAGGCGGAACAAGAATTAATCATTGCTAACAAAGATCTTACCTTTCAAAATGAAGAGAAAGAAAAACGGGCAAATGAGTTACTCATTGCTAACAAAGAACTTGTCTTTCAAAACGAGGAGAAAGAAAAACGGGCAACAGAGTTAACCATAGCCAAAGAACAAGCCGAAGAAAGCGACCGCCTCAAATCTGCTTTTCTTACCAATATGAGTCATGAGATACGTACTCCCATGAATGGCATTCTTGGTTTTACAGAACTATTGAAAGAACCGAACTTATCAAGTGATGACCAACAAGATTATATTCAAACCATCCAGATTAGTGGCGCACGTATGCTCAATACCATCAATAGCATTGTTGATATTTCAAAAATTGAATCGGGACTTATGAAAGTTGATATTAAGGAAACGAATATTAACGAGAAAATGGAATTCACTTATAAGTTCTTTAAACCAGAAGCTGAAATTAAAGGGTTGCAACTTTTATTTAAAAACAGTTTGCCTGCAAAAAAAGCCATCATTAAAACAGACAATGAAAAAGTATATGGAATGCTGGCTAACCTTATTAGAAATGCCATTAAGTT
>PLLO01000005.1 GCA_003142255.1 Bacteroidales bacterium
AAAGCGGAATGCTCTACCAACTGAGCTACTAAATCAAATATTTAAAATCAAATTCTCAAATTCAAAGAACCCTTGGACCCTTCCGCAAAGCGGAATGCCCTACCAACTGAGCTACTAAATCAAATATTCATAAAAAAAGAGCCCTTGGATCCTTCCGCGAAGCGGAATGCTCTACCAACTGAGCTACTAAATCATCCTGATAAATTTGCGAGTGCAAATGTATGATAATTTTAAATTATTGCAAAGCACGAATCCATTTTTTCATTTTTTGTTTATTGGAATGAACAGCAAATTGATAACTATTGTATTTTTACATGGAATACAAGAATTTTGAATCTGTCAACCCCATGTTTAAAGATAAGGTAGTTATAGTCACCGGCGCCTCATTCGGAATTGGTGAGGCGATAGCGCGCGAATTCGCAGCTAACGGGAGCAAGGTGATGCTGGCCGCAAGGTCGGTTGAGAAACTCTCTGCCATTGTTGCTGACCTTAAAGCAAAAAACCTTGAAGCATCCTATGTTAAAACAGATGTAACTATCGAAGGAGAATGCAGGAACCTTGTTGAAAAGACTGTTGAAAAATATGGCACTGTGAATATCCTCGTCAATAATGCAGGAATTTCAATGCGGGCCTTATTCGATGATGCCGACCTCAAAGTCCTTCACAGGTTAATGGATGTGAACTTTTGGGGTACGGTTTATTGTACGAAATATGCTCTTCCATACCTGGTTGCGAACAAAGGATCCCTGGTTGCAATATCTTCGGTAGCCGGTTTCCATGGATTACCTGGCCGAACAGGGTATTCCGCCTCAAAATTTGCAATTCATGGCTTCATGGAGACTATTAGGATAGAAAACCTGAAAAAAGGCTTGCATGTAATGATCCTTGCCCCTGGATATACCGAATCTGAGATCAGGAAACATGCGCTTATCGCAGATGGATCGGAACAGGGTTCATCGCCCAGGAACGAAGACAAGCTTATGTCTCCTCAACATGTCGCAAAATGGGTGCTTAAAGGCATAAGAAAGAAGAAAAGAAATAAGATATTGACATGGGAAGGCAGATTTACAGCCCTCTTCCAGCGAATTGTCCCGACACTTATTGACAGAGGATATTATTATTCAATTTCCAGGGAACCAGGTTCTCCGATAAAGTAAAAGCTCGCCTGTTTTCTTTTTTGAAAAATTTCCGGATTTTATTGTAATGAAATGGTCACTCGATCGTCTTCATCAGAAAACTTTATTAATCAACTTAAACAAGTTATTATGAAAAGATTGTTTTGTGCCATTTTAATGGTGATATCTGTTGCAGCATGTGGACAGAGGTCCGTTGACAGGCTTTTTGATTCGTATTCCGGTAAGGATAACTTTTATACCATGCATCTGAGCGGAAATCTGCTGAGATTTGTGGCAAACAGCGATAATGACGATGAAGAAGGCTTGCCGCAGGAAGTTACCGAGTTCAGGCTGATTGCCCAGAAGGATGATCAGGTAAAGGTCACGGACTTCTACAATATGGTGATGAAGAACCTGGATACAGAAGGGTACGAAGAATTCATGCGCATCAAAAGCTTTGACCAGAACACAATCCTGCTCGTTAAGGGTCACGGTAAAGAATTCTATGAATTCCTGATGGTTGCGGGAGGTAAACACAATGTTGTGATCCAGATCAAAGGCTCATTTTCAGTTCAGGATGCAAAGAAGTTTTCAGTAAACATTAAGAAAGATCATTGCAGGAACCTGACTTGCACTGTGGACTGAACTATGATGTTTGTATCTTTGAGCTGAAATAGCATAAAGCTGTCATGACTGATGACCCGGAAAAGATTTGATGAAATAATCCATTCGCAATACAGGAAACTGTTCATGATAGCATTCAGGATTGTTAAGAACAAGCCGGAAGCCGAAGATGCCGTTCAGGAGGTTTTCTTGAAAATGTGGACAATGGGAGAAAAGCTCGATGAATATGATGATATTGAAGCAATTACCGTTACAATAGTTAAGAATAAATGTATCGATGTGGTCAGAAGAAGAAAGTTTAGTGATGGAGGAGTTGAAATGCCCGCAGTAATGAACTTTGAAAATCCGGTTTCACCTTACGAACAGATGGCATCAAATGAAACAAATGAGATAGTCAGAAAGATAATATCCGGACTGGCTCCAAATTTCAGGGAACTGGTGCAGTTAAGGGAAATAGACGGGCTTTCGTACGAGGAGATAGCATCAATCACCGGAGCAAATGTTAACAGCATAAGGGTATCCGTATCAAGGGCACGGCAGATTATTAAAGAGGAATATTTAAAACATTCATATGAAAGAGGAACTTCTGAAAGAACTTCTGGAGAAGTATTATAACGGAGAGACTTCAATTGAAGAGGAGCTGAGACTTAAAGAATATTTCTCGGGCAAAGATGTTCTGCCAGGTTATGAAGCCGAAAAGGAGATTTTCCGGCTCTATTCAGCGTCAGGTCAAATTGCTGCTCCCGATGATGAACTCGAAGCAAGAATCAAGATTGCCATTGATCATCTTGAAGAGCCAAAGATGAAGCGGATTCCTGTAATCCGAAGATATACAATAATGAGCATTGCAGCTGGATTACTGATACTAATTGCTTCTTATTTCATGCTGAAGCATCATGCTGAACCCAAAGATACCTTTTCTGATCCTCGCCTGGCATATGCCGAAACAATGAAGATACTGAACGAGGTTTCGTATAAGCTAAACAAAGGAACATCGGCGCTTGAACCTGTAAGAAAGGTTGCCAGAGCTGCTCAGTCCGGACTTGGTTCGGTCAGCAAATCTGCTTCAGTTCTTACTGACAACCTTAAGCAAATAAGGATGATTGACAAAATTTCAAATGCAAATCTTGGAAGTATAAATAGAAAATAATATAAATAACGGTCGAAATGAAAAAGTCATTATTGATATTTACAGCGCTTTTGTTCTGCCTGGCAGTCAGGGCACAGACTAATCCGATAGATGAGTTGTTCGATAAGTATTCAGATAAGGAAGGATTCACATCTGTCTATATCTCCGGCAAGATGCTTGGAATGTTTGCCGAGATGAGCGGAGATGAAAACAGTAAGGATAATCCGGTACCAAAGATTACGTCCATAAGGATACTTACTGAGGATTCATTGAATCTCAACAAGGTTAACTTTTATACCGAGCTTTCAAAAAAGATTGATTTCTCTGCTTATGAAGAACTTATGGTTGTTAAGGAACAGAAGGAGGTCACCAAGTTCCTTGTTCGCAAGAGCGGAAAAACAATATCGGAGTTCCTTTTAATCACCGGAGGCGATAATAAAAACTCTCTTATATCCATCAGAGGCGATATAGATCTGAAAAAATTATCACAAATTTCGAAAGAGACCGGAATAGGTGAGTTGGAACAGCTGGATAATGCTGAAAAGAAGAAACCTGAAAAATAGAAGTTTTCTTCTGTTTCCTATGCAACCTTTACACCTCTTGATTTGTTATTGGATAGAGGAAATCATCCTGACAGTTTTATATCAGGATTTTTCTATATTTGTTAAATAAACAGAACTAACCAATAAAGAAATGAGCAAGCCAACTAACAGACGAGTCACAGCTTTGATATTTACTTCATTATTTATCTCTTCAGCTGCATTCTCACAATTCAACAACGTCGACTTCCTGCGCAGCGCTCCTGCTGATGCAGCTAAATTTGTACAGGCCTACATTTCGCCCTGGGCAAATGCTTTCGGGGCCGGACTGAACGGAAGCTGGTATAATACAGCAAAGCCCCATAAACTTGGTGGATTTGATGTTACTGCCTCATTCAATGTCGGCATGGTTCCCAGCTCTGCAGGGACATTCGATGTTACTAAAATCGGACTCTCTTCAGCTTTATCGGTAACGGGAGCAGGATCAGGAACGACATCAAGCATTTCAGGTCCTAATAAACAGGGTCCCCAAATGGCCTATAAGTCAGGCGTATATACTCTTGCTACCTTCAACACTCCTCCGGGAACTAACTGGAAGTATATTCCAGTGCCGATGGTGCAGGTAGGAATAGGTCTGCCCCTTGGTACCGAATTAAAGGTAAGATTCCTGCCGAAAATTCCTATTAGGGGAGGTGATGTTTCTATGTGGGGTGTCGGATTGATGCACAGCATCATGCAATATATACCTGGTAATAAGCTCCTGCCTTTGGATCTTTCCCTTTTTGCAGGCTATACAAGACTTACCGCTAATGTTCCCATCAGCCTTCAGCCTGATGGATCCGTTACCCAGAATTATACAACAATCGATCCTTTGACCTATTTCAGCAACCAGAACCTTAACGCTATGGTAGGAGCTCTGAATATAAGCGCAATAGGTTCTGTCAACCTGAAAATAATCACTTTCTATGCCGGTCTCGGGTACAGCAAAACAAAAACTTCAGTAAAACTTCAGGGTAATTTTCCTTCTCCAAAATTGTATGGAACATCAGTCGAATACAGGGATGATGGTGTAAGAACCGGTGCTGATTTTTCAAACATGAACATTGAAAACTTTTCCGGACTAAGGGCTAATGCAGGTTTCAGGATTAAACTTGCAGTAATAACGATTTTTGCTGATTACACCAGGGCACAATATAATGTTGTTTCAACAGGCCTGGGAATTTCTTTTAGATAATCTATGATATTAAATTACAAGATCCCCGGGCTGCAGGAAGTTCCGGGGATTTTTTTTAAGAATAACACAACTAATTGCAGGTTCATATATATTTGTGCTGATCTCTTGGAACAATAATTCAGGATTAATTTGGAACTTGAAAAGATTCAATCGGGATACAGGGCTCTTCTCAGAGCCTCAAGAAACTCAGTCGCTGCGGAAGACAATAAAGTGATCAGGAGAGCTCTTGACCTTGCTGTTAAGGCGTGTGGCGATAAAGTAATCCTTACAGGTGAACCGCAGATACTCCACGCTCTTTCTGTGGCCAGGATCATCGCCGGGGAGATGGGATTAGGGCTTACTTCAATAGTCACAGCTCTTCTTCATGATTCGGTCGATAACCTTGATATCAGCAAAAAGGATATTGAAAAGGAATTCGGCAGAAAGGTTGTGGAAATACTCGATGGCTTTTCAAGGGTCACTGGAATAGACTCGATGCAGTCGTCGTACCAGGCTGAGAACTTTCGGAAACTGTTGCTCAGCCTTGCAGATGACGTCCGAGTTATACTTATTAAACTTGTAGAAAGGCTTGAATATATGCGCAACCTCGACAATGCGCCTGAAAAAGAGAGGTTGCCGCTTGCGTCAGAAACATATTTTCTCTACGCGCCCCTGGCGCACCGCCTCGGATTTTATAACATTAAATCGGAACTCGAAGATCTGGCAGTAAAGTACCTTGAACCGGAACAATATCAATATGTAGAGAACCGCCTGAAGCAGACAACCGCTTCAAGGAACAGGTTTATTAAGGAATTTTCAGTTCCGCTGCAGAAAAATCTTAAAAAGCAAAACTTTAGATTCACAATCAAAAGCCGCACAAAATCAATCCATTCCATAATGCTTAAAATGAAAAAGCAAGGTGTTGATTTTGAAGAGGTGTACGATCTTTTTGCTGTCAGGATAATTCTCGAAAGCGATGAAAAAAGTGAGAAGTCAGAATGCTGGAGAGCATATTCTGTTGTAACCGACCTTTACCAGCCAAACCCGAGCAGGCTTCGGGACTGGATATCGGTGCCCAAATCAAACGGATATGAATCGCTGCACACTACGGTAATAGGCCCAAGAGGCAAATGGGTCGAAGTGCAGATACGGTCGGAGAAAATGGACGAGATTGCCGAAAAAGGAATGGCTGCACATTTTCTGTATAAGGGCATTAAGGGAGAAGGAGGGCTCGAGACATGGCTAACCAAAATGAGGGAAATCCTTGAGTCCCCTGAGAAGGAGGATACAGCATTTCTTGACCAGGTAAGGTCTGGTCTTTATACTGATGAAATATTCGTCTTTACTCCCAAAGGTGACCTGAGACAACTGCCTGCAGGTGCCACTGTTCTTGATTTTGCATTTGATATTCATACTGAGGTTGGCTCTTCATGTGTTGGCGGTAAAGTGAATGGAAAGAATGTCACAATAAGATATGTTCTTCAAAATGGCGATCATGTCGATATAATCAGATCAAAGAATCAAAAGCCTAAGCAGGACTGGCTTTCGTTTGTCATAACCAATAAGGCCAGGACCAAGATAAAGCAAGTCCTGAATGAAGAGAAAGTCAGGGCTGCTGCCGAAGGGAAGGAGATCCTGTTACGCAGGCTGAAGAATTGGAAGATTCCATATGGTGACACATTGATTCAGAAGCTGATTAACCATTACGACTTAAAGACGGCACAGGATCTGTATTTCCTGATCGAAGAGGGTAAAATTGAGCTTCTCGAGATTAAAGAGGTCCTGTTGAAAGAGGAAGCCCCTGCACTTCCTGAACCGGCATCATTAATGCAGGAAAAAGAAACTAAGGAAATACCTGAATCTCAATATTCTGATTTTCTTGTAATTGAAGATAGGGTGGAGGGTCTGGATTACCATCTGGCAAAATGCTGTAATCCTGTTTTCGGAGATTCAATATTTGGATTCGTCACCATCTCAGAAGGGATTAAGATACACAGGCGTGGCTGTCCGAATGCCCATAACATGATGTCGAGATATCCTTACAGGGTGGTCTCGGCAAAGTGGACCAAATCAAAAGCTGCTCCTTCTTTCGTAGCATCTGTAAAAATTACCGGAATTGAAGATATGGGAATGGTTAACCGGATAGCAGATATCCTTGCAGTTAACAATGTTACCATACGAAGCTTTAACTATAAAATGGATGATGGTATGTTCGAAGGAATGCTTCATATAATGGTGCCTAATAATGATATTCTTCATGGAGTTATGAGAAAGATTAATTCTATCAAAGGTATCCTAAAAGTAACACGATCCGATAGTGCCTGATGCCCAATGCCTAATGCCTTCTTAGTATCTCTTATCCGCTTTTATCGGCAGCTTTGCCAGCTTTTCGACCTCAACTGACGGATATCCGAACTCTTCAACTACTTTTCCCATGATCAGGTACGTCCCGGCGCCTTTAAATGGATAATACTTAAGCGATTGCGGAAAATGCGTCGTATCGAAAAAACTCCCTTCCGGATCAATAAAGCATCCGAAGTTCATCCATTCCTTCTTTATTGTCTTTATGTACTTGATTGTCACGAGGTGGCCGACCAGCCTGATCTTTTTCCCAACGTGTTTAATAAGATCTTTGGCAGCAACTTCGCCGCGGAACGATGTTTCGAGCATATCGAACCATGTGAGCGATACAGGGAAGCTCAGCAGTTCGATCTCGTCGTAGGCATCATCGAGCCTGCTGTATTCAAGGTCGGGAAGGTTGAAATTGCGGGGAGGAGAGGAGAAAAGCTGCTTCATGGGTTCAGGCTTGCTCTTGTTCATCATCATATGGGCTTCCCAGAGAAGTGTCGCTTTTTTCTTCCCGGTGAACCTGAAAGCACCGGCCCTGATAAGCAGCATCATCTGTTCCAGTCCGGGATTCAGCCTGGCAATGAAATCGCTCATCCCGTCGAACTCTCCCTCTGAATTGCGATTCTCTTCAATTGCCATCGCCAGGTTGCTCTCGAGGCTCATGATGTGTATAAACCCGAGGTATATATCTGATCCATAAATTGTTGTCTTGTAATTGCTTTTGTTGACGCAGGGCAGCTGTATAGCGGCCCCGTATCTCTTTGCCTCGTGCACGTATACCCATGTCCTGTAAAAACCACCGAAATTATTGATCACGGCCACCATGAACTCGAGCGGGTAATGAGCTTTCAGGTAGAGGCTCTGGAAGCTCTCAACAGCATAGGATGCCGAGTGGGCCTTGGAGAATGAGTATCCGGCAAACGACTCAATCTGGCGCCACACCTCTTTGGTGACTTCCTCACTATATCCCTTTTCGCGGCAGTTTGAGAAGAACTTATCGACTATCCTCTGCATCTCCTGTTTTGACCTGTACTTGCCGCTCATTGCGCGCCGCAGCGTATCGGCATCTGCCAGGTCGAGGCCTGCAAAGTGATGGCATACCTTCAGAACATCCTCCTGGTAGACCATTACGCCGAAGGTCTCTTCGAGCTGCTCCTTCATCACAGGATGCAGGTATTTGAATTTATCAGGGTTATGGAACCGGTAAATATACTCGCGCATCATCCCGGAACGTGCAACTCCCGGCCTGATTATCGAGCTGGCAGCAACAAGAGTTGTATAATCATCGCACTTCAGCTTCTGCAGGAGCCCGCGCATCGAAGGGCTTTCGACATAGAAGCATCCCTTTGTCTCGCCGGTTTTCAGATACTCCTTGATCTTAGGGTCGCTCTTGAACTTCTGAATTGCATGCACATCGACATCGACTGAGCGGTTCCGGAGTATTATCTCAGCGCTCTCGCGTATATGCCCTATACCGCGCTGGCTCAGGATGTCGAGCTTCTCAAAGCCGATTTCCTCGGCAGTATACATATCCCACTGTGTGGTGGGAAACCCCTTTGGAGGCATATCCAGTGCGGTGAATGATGCCATTGGCTCTTCAGATATAAGGATTCCGCCGGCATGGATACTGCGCATGTTCGGGAAATCGGCAATCTTCAGTCCTGTTGAGAAGATTATGTCGGTGATCTCGTTGCTGTTTCGTTCCGCTGAAGGATTATCTATAAGTGAATCAATCTCCTCTTTTGGCAGACCATGGACCTTTCCGAGTTCCCTCACGATCGACTTGCCCCTGAAGGTGCTTATTGTGCCCAGGAGGGCGGTATGATTATACCCGTATCTTTTGAAGATGTAATCGATAACCTCATCTCTCTCTTTCCATGAATAGTCTATGTCGAAATCGGGGGGACTGCTCCGTTTAGGGTTTATGAATCTCTCAAAGTAAAGGTTCAGGTCGATAGGGTCAACATTGGTGATTTTCAGGCAATAAGCAACTATGGAATTTGCGCCGCTTCCCCTTCCAACGTGGTAGAAGCCTCTTGCCATCGAGTACCTTATAATATCCCATGTTATCAGAAAATAGGCAGAGAAGCCGAGCCTGTCGATTATTTCCAGTTCATGGCTTATCCTTCTTCTTGCCTCGCCGTTATGTTTGCCATATCTGTACTCCATACCGTCCCAGGCAAGCTTCTCGAGCAGCAGCTTGTCGTCGTACCTGCTTGCCGAGAATATCTTTTTGTTTTTCTGGCTCTCGCGGTCAAATGCCAGGCTGCAGTCATCCAGCAGATCGCAGGTATTCCTTATGATCTCAGGGTATCCGGAAAACACTCTTTTAATGTCGCCGGGTGAGAGAAAGAACTCATCCTCACCGGCACACTGTGATGGTTTCAGGTGGCTGAGAAGAATGTTGTTGTCGACTGCCCTGAGGCTCCTGTGAATGAATATATCGTCTTTACCGGCAAATGTGACCGGCTGCATGATAACCATTTTGTTCCTCAGCGCAGACGCAACCGGCAGCAGCCTGTTGATATACGCGATCCTTATGCCAGTGCGCTCATTGTCGTACATCCGGCGTCGGGGAGGATTTGTGAACGGGTAGATGACATATGAATCTGAAAAACGGGGGGCAGGGAAGGGAACCTCTGTTTTTTCGAAATTACATTTTGAAAGGAATTCGTTCAGCTCCCTCAATCCCTTGTTATTGCGGGCAATGCCGGTGTAGAGCAGGTCGTTGCCGATCCTGAATTCAATTCCCGCTACCGGCCTTATGTTGTTTTTAGTGCACTCACCTGCAAATTCAGGTATTGCCGTTGAATTATTTATATCTGTCAGGACTATAGTGCCGGCTTGTGCAGCAGATGCTTTCTGCACAAGCTGTTCCACTGACATGGTGCCGTAGCGGAGACTGTAATATGAATGACAATTCAGGTACATGTTTCTGTTTTAATTCCCCCTTTGAAGAGCCTGTCCCGCTTCGGCGGGAGGGTGAGGGGGATGCCTTTGCACCGTTCTAATGTCCAAACCCGTACATCATATACCCCCGGAGTCGTTCTTCCATCATTTCCTGCTCTTTACGGGCATTTTCGAGCTGTTTACGGGCTTTTTCTTCTCTTTCGCTGCTGGTCATCACCCCGGCAGCCCTTCGCACCGCATCGCGTCCGAAACGCTTCCTGAGCTTATCCATGGCCATATAGAGGCTCACCTTCTCGGGAGTATCGTCGAACATGTCGAGCTGCTGTACTCCGCGAACCATGTGGCTGAACCTTACGCCTATGAGCCTGATGAGCATGCGCCGCTGGTATAGTCTGCCGAAGAGCTCCTTGGTGATATCCGAGAGAACATGGTCGAATGCTGTATAGGATACCCGCTTCTGCAGGGTGTGAGTGTCGAAATTCGAATACCTTATTTTAACTGTTACGCACGATGTGAGCTTCTCCTGCTTTCGAAGCTCGTAGGCGATCTTCTCCACCATGCTTACGAGCAGCTGGTTAAGCCTGGTCATATCGGTGGTATCTTTTTCGAAGGTATGCTCTGTGCTTATCGATTTTTGTTCCGAGTAGCTTATGACGGGAGTTGAATCTATCCCGTTGGCTCTTTTCCACACTTCAATGCCGTTTTTGCCCATAAGCTTTTCGAGCATCTCGGCAGGTATATTCCTTAATGTATAAATTGTTGCTATGCCCATTGAGCGGAGCACATGATAAGTTTTTTGCCCGATCATCGGTATCTTGCTTATCGAAAGCGGGTCGAGGAAGGGGAGGACTATCTCTTTTCTTACCTCTATCTCGCCGTTTGGCTTCGCCTCTCCGGTAGCTATTTTAGAGACTGTCTTGTTTACTGAAAGTCCGATCGATATCGGGAGGCCGGTCTCTTTTATTATCTGCTGGCGCAATTCATGCGACCACTGATAACAGCCGTAGAAGCGATCCATCCCGGTGATGTCTACATAATGCTCGTCGATCGATGATTTCTCATAGAGCGGCGATTTTTCAGCAATTATCTCAGTAACAAGGTTTGAGTAATTGCTGTATGCCTCCATGTCGCCGCGTATAACTATGGCCTCGGGACACATATTCCTGGCCATTTTCATGGGCATTGCAGAGTTTACCCCGTATTTTCTTGCCTCGTAGCTGCAGCTCGATACCACACCACGGTCCGACATGCCGCCTATTATGACAGGCTTGCCTGTAAGCCTGCTGTTGCGGAGCCTTTCCACCGATACGAAGAATGTGTCGAGATCGAGGTGCAGTATTGAGCGTTCTATGTTGCCGGCTAGAAACATTGTTAAGTTTTATAGGTACCTCTTTGTGCCCTTTGTGGTTAAAGGCTTTCTTTTTAACCACGAAGGACACAAAGTTCATACTAAGGGACACAAAGGCTCTTTCTTTATAATTCTCAAAAAAATATTTTAAAAAACTTGCATATATTAATAGTATGCTTTATTTTTGATTAGAATTTAATCAATATTATGATTACAATATAATCAATTTACATTATGTACTTCGCTTCCAACATAAAATTTTTAAGAAAAAGAAGGGGCAGGACACAGGATGATGTTGCTGTGGCCCTTAACCTCAAGCGTTCAACCCTCAGCGGTTATGAGAACGGCGTGGCCCAGCCCGGGATTGATGTCCTGGTCTCGTTTTCGCGATACTTCAACCTGTCGATCGACACAATGCTGAAGATCAGCATCCCTGACCTTTCCGAGAGCCAGCTTGGCGAACTCGAAAGAGGATATGATGCCTATATCAAAGGGAGCAACCTCAGGGTACTCGCAACAACTGTCAACTCCGACAACCTCGAAAACATAGAGCTTGTTCCGGAAAAGGCAAAGGCAGGTTATGCTACCGGATATGCCGACCCTGAATTCATCGGTGAGCTGCCCAGGTTCCGGCTCCCGTTCCTGTCGGAAAAAAGAAAGTACAGGACCTTCCAGCTAAAAGGCGACTCTATGATTCCGATCCCCGAAGGCTCATGGGTCACTGGCGAGTTTGTCCAGGACTGGCGTGAGATAATAAGCGGAAAAGCCTATGTGATCTTCACAATAAATGACGGAATTGTCTTTAAGGTAGTGGAGAACAACCTCTCAAACGACGGCAAGCTGATTCTCTATTCGCTGAACCCCATTTATGAGCCTTATGAAGTTCATATCAGCGAGGTAAAGGAAATTTGGAAATTCGTGCACTTCATCAGCAGCGAGCTTCCCGACCCGGTTCTTCCCGAAAAACAGCTTATCCAGGCAGTTGCAGCAATGAAGAACGACCTCGAAAGAATCAAGGCAAAAATAGGAAGTGATATTTCCGATATAAGGGAATCAAACTGATCAGTCGAACAGGGTATTGAATGCCCATCTCCCGTCACTGAAGCTGAAGGGAAGACGCTCTATTTTATTAAGATCATTCAGCTTCATCAATACATGAGGCAACTTTAGCAATTTATTGATATCTTTATTATTATCTGCTCCTTCCGCCTTCATTATAATAAAAATGCCGGGGTCGAGAAAGTACCTGAGACCGGGCGACTCACATACAATCGGTGTACCGTCAGGTACAAACCTTATTATTTCTGTGAAAGCATTCAGAAGGTTATTATCGGTGACTTTTGCAAAGTAGACCTTTTGAGCCCCGGCACTAAGCATCCGGGAAGTATCCTTTCCTGATTGCGAGTCCAGTTCTTCATATATGGAATAACCTTTATTTTCAGATACAAGGAGAAGTCCCGGCGTCGTTTCATGAAAGTGAGGAGTGATCTTGACCGCTGTAATTCCGCATTGACGGAATTGCTCAATAACCCTGCAGGCAAGTGTAGTCTTTCCCGATTTATTGCCGGTTCCGGCTATGAGTAACAGGTTTGGGATAGTTAACATTGTATAAAAAAAAACCTGTGGCATTCTGTGTCTTCTCATGATTTCTTCCGTGTAATTTACCATGACTAACACAGAGTTCCACAGAACAAACATAGAATACCACAGAGTAATTTACATCGAGATTCTGTTATTCTTTTGTAAGTGCTATTATCAACTGAATGATCTTCTCATTTTCCGATTCTGGAATTTTCCCTTTATATATAGCCCTGCAAATCCTGTTTTTATCAAGTATAACCACACTGTAACTGTCTTTTGGCAGACCCCACAAATGCTGCAATTTGGCATCATAATCAAACAGAATAGTTGTTTGGAACTTTTTGGCTTTGTTTCCGGCAATTATACGTATAGCGCCATTAGGTAGCCAGGTTGATTTGCAATCAGTAATTCCAAAACCCTTAAAGAGAAGACTATCAATTCTTTTATCCACTTTTACTGCCTTATCAAGAACCTCATTATATGGTTCATTCATATCCTTCTCATCAGGATCGACGTAGTTGACTTGCAGGACCCTGCCAGACCACGAATTCATTGTAAAAGGCTTATTGCTAGCATCAGTGAATGTCCAGTCGGGCGCTTTCATGCCTACTTCAAGCTTTGCACTGGTCTGCCCGTGTACCGATATCATAGTCAGGGCGGTGAATAGAAGTGTGAAGATCGTTTTTTTCATATAATAACTTTTATGATTAGAAACTAAATATATGAATTTTTTATAATAAACCGATTTTAATCTGTTTATTACAATTATTACCGCTAACAATATTATTTTTGCAGTCTTGAATTTTTCTATGCAGCCAATACGAAATATAGCAATAATTGCTCATGTCGACCACGGCAAAACAACCCTGGTCGACCGGATCATCCAGGAATGTAAGGTGATGGACCAAAGGAAGGATGCCGGTGAACTAATACTCGACAGCAACGATCTGGAGAGAGAGAGGGGAATAACAATCATTTCAAAGAACGTTTCAGTTAATTATAAAGGCGTTAAGATCAATATAATTGATACTCCGGGTCATGCTGATTTCGGAGGCGAGGTGGAACGCGTCCTGAAAATGGCCGACGGTGTCCTCCTCCTTGTCGATGCTTTTGAGGGTCCTATGCCTCAAACCAGGTTTGTCCTGGGAAAGGCTATAATCCTTGGTCTGAAGCCAATTGTGGTTGTAAACAAGGTTGACAAGGAGAATTGCCGGCCGGATGATGTTCAGCAGGATATATTCGACCTTATGTTCAACCTTGATGCTTCTGAAGATCAGCTTAATTTTGAGACGGTTTTTGGCTCGTCGAAGTTTGGCTGGATGGGCAAAGACTGGAGGAATCCGACAAAGGACATTACTTATCTTCTCGACACAATTCTGGAGCAGATACCTGAACCTCCATATGTAGAAGGAACAGCACAGATGCAGATCGCATCCCTCGATTATTCAAGCTATGTGGGAAGAATAGCTATCGGCCGTGTTTTCAGAGGAATAATACAGACCGGGGTCGATTATACATTATGTAAAAAGGACGGAAAAGTAAAAAAAGAAAGAGTAAAAGAGCTTTATGTCTTTGAAGGACTTGGAAGGGTCAAGACAGATAGCGTCCGTTGCGGTGACCTCTGTGCAATCGTTGGTCTTGAGGATTTTGAAATAGGCGATACGCTTGCCGACCTGCTGGCTCCGGAAGCACTTCAGAGAATTGAGGTTGACGAACCTACCATGAGCATGGTTTTTACAATAAATAATTCACCTCTGTTTGGCAAGGAAGGCAAATTTGTGACATCGAGACATTTAAGAACCAGGCTGTTCAGGGAGACTGAGAAAAACCTGGCCCTGAAAGTGGAAGAGACAAATTCTGAAGATACGTTCAATGTCTTTGGCCGCGGCATTCTTCATCTTTCAATTTTAATAGAAACGATGAGACGTGAAGGATATGAATTCCAGATCGGAAAGCCAAAAGTGATATTAAAAAATATAAATGGTATTAAATCAGAGCCTTATGAAACTCTGACAGTTGATGTCCCTGCCGAGCAGTCAGGAAAGGCTATTGAGCTGATTACACAAAGAAAAGGTGAAATGACAATCATTGAACCTAAAGGCGACCTTATCCATCTCGAGTTTGACATTCCGTCAAGAGGTATTATCGGTCTGAGGAACAATATGCTTACTGCTACATCAGGTGAGGCCGTAATGTACCACAGGTTCAGGGCATATGATAAATATAAAGGTGATGATCTGTTACCAAAGCCAAACGGTTCCCTTGTCTCGCTTGAACAGGGGATGGCCACGGGATACGCAATCGACAGGCTCCAGGACAGGGGCAGGTTCTTTATTGATCCGGGAGAACAGGTTTACAAGGGACAGGTAGTGGGAGAGTACACCCGCCCTAATGATGTAGATGTTAATGTTGTAAAAGGCAAGAAGCTTACCAATATGAGGGCTTCCGGTTCAGACGATAGCCTGAAGATTTCTCCGAAGCTGAAGTTCTCCCTCGAAGAACTTATGGAACAGATTAAGGATGACGAATACCTCGAGGTTACTCCGCTAAACCTTCGTATAAGAAAGATTCCCGGGAAAAGGAATCTTTAATAATCGTTTAAAAAGTCGATCATCGGTTTCATCGCCCGGCATCCTCTGATAATCAGGCTGAAATAATCTTTTCCAAGGGCTGTTTCGTCCTGGAACAGCGTGGTGGCAAGAAAGCTTTTATATTTGAGAAGTTCTATGAACTTGTGATCCTTTGGATAGCCTTTCGGAGCAGTTTTAAGCTTTTCTCCCTCAATTTTTCCGAAATATTTGATAAAATCCTTGTTGCTGGCTATCTTCAGTAACTCATCGCCATGCTCATCAATCTTTTCTCTTATTTCAGATAGCCTTGAAGTCGGTGGTATGTAGGCACCTCCTGAAAGCATGCAATTTCCTGGCTCTATATGAATATAATAACCGGCATATGCATGCATGTTCTTATTTCCGCCTCTGAGAATAAAGGCTCCAAAATGTGTTTTATAAGGTGATTTATCATTTGAGAATCGGATATCACGGTTGATCCTGTAAATACAGCTCTTCGCCTCTAATCCCTTGAGTATAGGATCGAAGGATGTAATTTCGTTAATCGTTGCCTGAATAAAATCAGTAAAGTTACCCTTGGCTTCTTCATACCTTTTTCTGTTGGCAAGGAACCATTCCCTCTCATTATGCTTCTTGAGGTCAGAGAGGAACTGCATTGTCGATTTCTCTATTTTTACCATAATATAAAGGTTTATTTCACTGATACAAGTTTAATAAAGTTTCCCGGAATTTAGTGCATTGAAAATATGAACTGATTCAAATGTATTGAATTTTATACTTGTTTTTGGTTATCTTTGAAATGAATAGGAATAACTACTTAAAATTATTCATAATGACAAGGAAAAGAGTATTTTATGGAATATTGATCACACTGTTTATTATTCTCTCGGGTGCAGCCATATACATGAATTCAGTGTTGCCAATAATTACCGGCTATGCCGCAAAGACTCTCTGTTCCGATATTTTTATATCGGACAGAACCCAACAGGATGTAGAATCGATAGATATGAACTTCTCGTTCATTAAATTTACTAAGAATAAAGTGGATTTTACTGAGAAGAGTGTTATAAGTCGACTCCTCTGGGGTAAATCAAAAGCTATTTACAGGGACGGTTTCGGTGTTACGGTTTTAACTGAAATTCCTGAGTCAATCCTGCGTAAAACCTTTTACCCACATAATATTCTGCCCGGGTATTCACAGGATACCATTGCCTGGCCGCTTGGTGACGTTTTAACCGGACCTCTAAGTGGTATAAACATGGAAGAGCTGAAAAACATTTCAAAACGACTGATAACTGATAACGCATATAGCGGTGACGCTTTTGCATTTATGGTGCTATATAAAGGTATTCCGGTTGCAGAGGCATACAAGCCTCAGTTTAACCAGCAAACAAGGTTTCTGAGCTGGTCAATGGCTAAAAGTTTTACTAATACACTTGTTGGTATAATGGTAAAACAAGGTATAATGGATATTTCAGCACCTATTGGCATAAAAGAATGGCAGGGCGATGACAGAAGCAAAATTACCCTGAACGATCTTCTCCAGATGCAGAGCGGACTTAAATGGAATGAGGATTATGGAAGCAGGTCGGACGTAAACCTGATGCTTTTTACGAAAGCAGATAAGGGTGAGTTTGCAATCAGCCAGTCTTTGGAATATCCTGCAGGTACTCACTGGTATTATTCATCCGGCAACGTAAATCTTGTAACCCGACTCATCAGGAAGCAGTTTAAAGAAGACTCATTATATTATTCATTTGTACACACACAGCTTTTTAACAGGATCGGGGCACCTGATATCGTTTTTGAGGTCGATCCGTCAGGCACTTTTATCGGTTCTGCATATCTGTATGCAACAGCCCGCGATTATGCAAGGTTCGGATTATTATATCTGAATGATGGTGTATTTAATGGGGAAAGAATCTTACCTGAAGGATGGGTAAAGTATACAACCACACCTGCATCAGACAGCAAAGGCCAGTATGGGGCATTCTTCTGGCTGAACTTATCAAACGAATATCCCTCAGCTCCTAAAGATATGTTCTCAGCCGAAGGTCATGATGGTCAGCAGATCTTCATAATCCCTTCAAAAGAGATGGTGATCGTGATACTTGGTTGTTCTCCAAGGTCAAATAGGATGGATTTCGACAGGCTGCTGGCCGACATCCTCAAAACAGTTAATGATTAAGTCTTTATTTTATTAAAATAAGATGAGGCGTTCATTACAGATAATAGCTGTATCATTAATACTTGGAGTATTATCAGGTTGCGGGACTACCAATTCCGGATCTGATGAGGCTAAGAATATCAGGCATCTGGTTGATACTGTAGGTTTTGCACAATATTCCTGGCAGATGGACAGCCTCATGGCAAGACTGGACAGAGGAGGCTGGGAAAAAAAGGATGGTTTGCCCTGGAAGCTGGTGATCTGTCCGCATGACGATTACACTTATGTCGGCAAGCTATATCCTGAACTTCTGCAGAATGTAAAGGCAAAAAACCTTATATTAATTGGAGTTGCGCATAAAGCTGCGCGGCTTGGGGTTGCAGACTCACTTGTTTTTGGCTCATATAGCTTCTGGAAAGCTCCATGGAAGGCGGTTCCGGTCTCACCTGCAAATGATGAGCTATTCAGCTTGCTGAAGGGAAGATATGCAATGCGGAGTGACACTCTTCAGAAGGTCGAGCATTCACTCGAAGCAATGATTCCCTTTCTTCAATACTTTAATAAGGATATATCAATAATCCCTATCCTTGTTCCGGCAATGAGCCCTGACAGGATGCAGGAGTGCGGAAAGGCACTGGCAGAGGCAATAAGGCAAATAGCTATAAAGCATAGGTGGGAGTGGGGCAGAGATTTTGCCATTGTAGCTACGACCGACGCTGTTCATTACGGCAACCAGGATTGGAACGGAGCCGATATGGCATTTTTCGGTTGCGATTCAACCGGGAATAAAAAAGCTCTTCAACATGAGGATGAGATCATTCAAAAATGCCTGATAGGAAATGTCATGTTGGATAACTTTAGATTATTTAGTTCATATACATTAAAATCAGATAATTATAAAGAGTATAAATGGACATGGTGTGGCAGGTATAGTGTACCGGCAGCACTTTATACTACGTATTTTTTAAATGATTCAAAGCCATTGAACGGAGAACTGGTAGGTTATTCAACAAGCATTACTTCTGATCATATTCCTGTTGACGACATCAGGATGGGAAGGACAGCCATTGCTACTGATTGCCACTGGGTTGGATATGCAGCAATTGGTTACAGATAAGAATGCTTTGAGATTATTAAGACAATTATTGCGCAGTTTATTTAAATCTCTCTTAAATCGGAGCTATGCACAATATTTGCCATTTTTTGTGCACAGGTCAGATCTATGCACAATCGTTGTGCTCAGGTTACCATGTTTGTTCAGGAACAGGCAAAAGAATTCTTCATGAAGCAAATCTATCTTCTGCGTTTGTGCAGGTGTTAATCGGCTCACTATTGATCGCGAGCTTTAATTAGTGACTAACAGCGTTGTTTCGCCTCCAGGCAGGCAAGATCTCGTTAAAGAAAAGTGGTGGGGCCCGGCCGAATGCGGGGGTAACGATTTTGTGGTGACGATGTTCTTACGGGTTTTCATATAGTTTTATATTTTCCAATAAATGCCTATAATTAATATTATGTAAAATAGCATTATTTTATATCTGATCTGATTTCATTTTAGGCCAGGAAATTCCTCTTCCCTTCCTGGTACTATAAAAAAAGGGATACCAGCCGGCATCCCTCCTTTTATATACTTCTTTTTAATTACTTCTGATCCAGAACGTCAAGCTTTGCTTTGGTCGCATTGTATTTGTCAGTCATCTTAAGCCTGTAATAGAGTTCCTTTAGGCTTCTCAATGCAAAAGCATCATCAGGTTTCAGGTCAAGAGCCTTCTCCATAAAAGGTAAAGCTTTTGCATAAATACCATTAGCTTCATCAATGGCAGCCGTATATTTGGTTACATCCATGATGTCGTTGGCTTTAACGAACATTGCAGCAGCCTTATTGATATAGGCAACCCCCATTGCATACTGGAGATCATAAACGTCGCTCTTCAGTTCAACAGCTTTTGACAATTCAACAATAGCATCATCAAATTTGTTCATGTTAAGGAACATAATGCCTGATGCAAAATAGAGGCTGTAATTTCCCGGATCCTGTTCCTTGGCAACTTTGATATACTTGAATGCTTCGTCATATTTGTTGCTCTTTATATAAAGGTCAATCAGCTGGAGGGTAACAGTATTATCACCAGGGAATTTATTCGGAAGGTCAAGTAAAAAAGATTCAGCTTTTATGGTATCACCAAGATTCATATAGCACTGGTACATCTGGTAATACGGAGTTATGCCAAGGTACTTAAGATCTGCACACTTCTGGAAATAATTAACGGCTTCGTTGTATTTTGAAGCATTTACAGCTGCAAGACCTGCATTATAATACATTCCGGTATCGAGTGCGCCTGCATAATTCGGACCTTCAGAGATTTTAATCTGAGTTGAGAAAGACTTAAGTGCTCCCTCATAATCCTTTGCTTCAAACCTCTTGCTTCCCTGATTATAAAGGTTATTGGCAAGAGAAGAATACACCAGGCCTGTAAGAATTTTTTTCTTTGCAGCACCTTTTTCATCAAGAGCCAAAGCCTTCTCATACGCTTCATATGCCTCTGCCAGAGGATCGGCATAATATGAATTGTACTTGGGATTATCGGCAATGTAAATTGCCTGGCACAGTTTCCCCTTTGCAAAATATGTGTTGAACCAGTCTTTTGATTTTGGATCAGTAAAAGCCTGATCCAGAGATTCTTTAGCTTTGTCCAGCATATTCTGGTCAATGTAACTTAAAGCCGCAGTTACTTTACCTTTTTGTGAAAATGCTCCTAAGGAAATGCATACAGCTGCTATGAGCAGAAAAACCTTTTTCATGATTATAATTTTAATTTGTTTGTTGTCTTAAATTTTTTTTCAAATTTATAATAATAGTTATTAATCTTCAAATTCTTTGCCATTTTCATTTTTTGAAGGAATATTTTCATCATCCGGCACATTTTCAGCGTCAATAATTTCTTCAGTGTCCTCATTTACAAGCACACACGCAACTGATGCTATGATATCATTTTCCTTCAGGTTTATCAGTCTTACTCCCTGAGTAGCCCTTCCCATTACACGCAAAGCCTTAACAGGGCTTCTGAGAATGTTGCCGAATTGAGTAATAATCATAAGGTCGTGGTTATCCGTAACATCCTTCAAGGCAATAAGGGAGCCTGTTTTTTCTGTTATTTTTATAGTTCTGACTCCTTTTCCACCCCTGTTAGTTATCCTGTATTTATCAATATCTGACCTTTTACCATAACCTTTCTCAGAAACTACCAGGATATCTTTTTCCTTGTTTTCAATAGTAATCATGCCGACAACAAAATCATTTTTATCATCTGCCAGCCTGATACCTCTTACACCCGAAGCTGTACGTCCCATGGGCCTGACTGAAGATTCAGGGAAACGGATCGCGCGGCCTGATTTAATTGCGAGCATTATCTGGTAGTTCCCGTTAGTCATCCTTGCTTCCAGCAGTTCATCGCCTTCCCGTACTGTTATGGCATTTACTCCATTTGCCCGTGGCCTGGAATATGCCTTGAGTGATGTCTTTTTGATAATTCCCTTTGTTGTGCAGAGGACAATATAATTATGGTTGATATAATCAGGATCATTAAGATTTTTAACATTAATGAAGGCCCTGACCTTATCATCGGGTTCTATATTTATGAGGTTTTGCATAGCTCTTCCCTTTGATATCCTGGAACCCTCCGGAATGCTGTAGACCTTGAGCCAGAAGCATTTACCCTTGCTTGTAAAGAAGAGCATGGTGTTATGCATTGTCGCAATGTAGAGATGCTCAATGAAATCCTCGTCTCTTGTGCTCCCTCCTTTTGCCCCGGTACCTCCCCTGTTTTGCCTCCTGAATTCAGTCAGCGGGGTTCTTTTGATATAACCCATGTGTGATATGGTTATTACCATTTCATCATCGGCATAAAAGTCTTCCGGGTTGAATTCTTCAGCGTTAGGAACTATTTCACTCCGTCTGTCGTCGCCGTATTTCTCCTTAATTTCAAGAAGCTCATCCTTGATTATCTTCATCTGAAGGGCTTCATCTGCCAGCACACTTTTAAGATAATCAATCAGATCCATTATTTCTTTGTATTCGGCCCGGAGCTTATCCTGTTCAAGCCCTGTAAGCTGACGAAGCCTCATGTCAACGATCGCCCTCGACTGAATTTCCGAGAGGTTAAATCTTTCCATGAGTCTTTCCCTTGCTGCATCAGGATTTGGTGATGCTTTGATGATAGCAATTACCTCATCAATATTGTCACTTGCAATAATCAGACCCTGAAGTATATGTGCTCTCTTTTCAGCCTGGTCAAGATCAAACTTCGTCCTCCTGAGAATAACGTCATGACGGTGTTTTACAAAATAATGTATCAGCTCTTTTGTGCTCAGCATCTTCGGTCTGCCTTTAACCAGAGCTATATTATTGACGTTGAATGCAGTCTGTAATGAAGAGAGTTTATACAGGTGATTAAGAACCACATTGGCTGTGGCATCTTTCTTGAGGATGATGACTATCCTCATCCCGTTCCTGTCAGATTCGTCATTAATATAGGATATTCCTTCAAGCTTCTTTTCATTGATAAGATCAGCGATCTTCCTTATCATTTCGGCTTTGTTGACCATGTAAGGTATCTCTGTCACTATAATGCATTCACGTCCGGAATGTGTCAATTCGATTTCGGTCTTTGCCCTTACGACTATTCTGCCCCTGCCCGTTTCACATGCATCGCGGATACCCTGCTGTCCGTATATAATGCCGCCTGTTGGAAAATCCGGACCCTTGATGTACTGAAGGATCTCATCGGTGGTTAAATCATTATTATCAATATAGGCTATGGTGGCATCTATTACTTCTGAAAGGTTATGCGGTGCCATGTTGGTAGCCATACCGACTGCGATACCGGATGCCCCGTTTACAAGCAGATTTGGTATTCTTGTAGGTAGTACTATGGGTTCTTGAAGCGAGTCATCAAAATTTGGCTGGAAATCAACAGTTCCCTTATCGATATCTGCAAGAGTCTCCTCGGCAATTTTCTTTAGTTTGGCTTCCGTATACCTCATTGCAGCAGGGCTGTCTCCGTCAACTGACCCGAAGTTTCCCTGACCGTCAACCAGCGGATACCTCATCGACCACTCCTGTGCCATTCTGACCATTGCATCATAAACAGAAGTATCTCCGTGGGGATGATACTTTCCAAGCACCTCTCCCACTATCCTGGCAGACTTTTTATATCCCTTGTTCGACATCACTCCCAGCTCCGACATTCCGAAAAGAACACGCCTGTGAACAGGTTTCAAACCATCTCTCACATCAGGTAATGCTCTCGAAACTATGACCGACATCGAATAATCGATATATGCCGACTTCATTTCCTCCTCGATATTTACCTGAATTATCCTCTCTCTCTCTGACATAATTGATTAATAGTTAATTAATTACAAAATAATAATCCCTTCCGGGATTTGAACTACGAAAATAGTAAAAATTTGGCTATTTTTGAGCTATTATATGTGTGAATTTTTAACATGCATTGTTAATAAATGGGCATGATTATTGCAAATCATAATTATTGCAAAATTTAACTTTGAAATTCTCGTTATCGGTATTTTTGTCGGGAGCTTTCTGACATAATGACACATAACGAAAAAATGTACGGTAATTGACTAAAATATAATATGGATTCACAATTTTCACAAAGAGTAAAAGATATACTTGGCTACAGTAAGGAAGAGGCAATAAGGCTGGGTAACAGCCATATAAGCCCGGAGCACCTTTTTCTTGGAATTCTGAGGGATGGCGAAGGAGCCGCTATTGAGATTCTTATGTCAAAGGGCATTGATCTGATGGTTCTTAAGGGATCGCTCGAAAAAAGCATTAAGGTCGAAACCCCTGTCCCGGTAGCCGATCATGAAGTAATACCATTGCTGAGAAGTACCGAAAGGATTCTTAAGCTGGTTTATCTTGAAGCAAAAGCACTGAAAAGTCCTACAATTGAATCAGAGCACCTGCTTCTTGCAATCCTTAAGGATGAAAATACCCTGGTTACAAGGTTCCTGTCCGAAATGGATGTTGATTACACTGCTGTAAAGCGTATGGTTGAAACTGAATCACCCAGTGCAAGGGCTGACTATCCCCGTGACGAGGATGATGAAGGACAGGGATTCGGAGCCCAGGGAAAAGGTCCCTCGGGTGGTGCTTCCTCAGCTCCTAAATCATCATCAGATACTCCCGTCCTTGATAATTTCGGAATAGATCTTACGAAAGCTGCTGACGAAGGACGGCTTGATCCTGTAGTTGGAAGAGAGCGCGAGATTGAACGTCTGGCACAGATATTATCGCGCAGAAAGAAAAATAACCCTGTTCTTATCGGCGAACCGGGAGTTGGAAAATCAGCTATTGCTGAAGGTCTTGCACTGCGCATTTCCAAGAAGAATGTCTCAAGGGTCCTTTTTAATAAAAGGGTCGTGGCTCTTGACCTGGCTTCAATTGTGGCCGGAACAAAGTATAGGGGTCAGTTCGAGGAGAGAATGAAGGCCATATTGAATGAGCTTTCCAAGAATAATAACATAATTCTTTTTATCGACGAAATACATACGATCGTCGGAGCCGGCGGAGCTACAGGGTCGCTTGATGCAGCAAACATGCTTAAACCTGCTCTCGCCCGGGGTGAGATCCAGTGCATTGGTGCAACAACTCTCGACGATTACAGACAGCATATCGAAAAGGACGGAGCGCTCGAAAGAAGATTTCAGAAGGTGCTTGTAGAACCAACTTCAATTGAGGAAACAATTGTCATTCTTCATAATATAAAGGAGAAATATGAAGAACACCATAATGTAATTTATACCGACGACGCAATTGAGGCTTGCGTCAGGCTGACAAACAGGTATATTTCTGACAGACACCTCCCGGACAAGGCAATTGATGCTCTTGATGAATCAGGGGCGAGAGTTCACATTTCGAATATTGTCGTGCCAGAGAGGATACTTTCTCTTGAAAAGCAGCTTGAGGAGACGAAAAAGGAAAAGATGACAGCTGTAAAGAACCAGAATTTTGAAAAAGCTGCCAGTTTCCGCGACCGTGAGAAGGATTTTCTTGATTCGATAGACCTCGAGAAGAAAAAGTGGGAGAAGGAACTTTCTGTGAACCGTGAAACAGTTGATGCTGAAAAAGTTGCTGAGGTTGTTGCAATGATGACAGGAGTACCTGTACAGAGAATAGCACAGACTGAAGGAACAAGGCTTCTGCAAATGGCTGACGAGCTTAAGGGAAGCGTCATCGGCCAGGATGAAGCAATTCAGAAAGTTGTAAAATCAATTCAGAGAAACAGGGCCGGACTTAAAGATCCCAATAAGCCCATCGGTACTTTCATTTTCCTTGGTCCTACCGGAGTGGGAAAGACACAGCTTGCCAAAGTGCTTGCCAAATTCCTTTTTGATACAACTGACAACCTTGTCAGGATCGATATGAGCGAATATATGGAGAAATTCTCTGTATCAAGGCTCGTCGGAGCGCCTCCCGGATACGTCGGATATGAAGAGGGCGGACAGCTTACTGAAAAAGTAAGAAGGAAACCTTATTCGGTGGTACTTCTTGATGAGATTGAAAAAGCACATCCGGACGTGTTCCATATTCTGCTCCAGGTACTCGACGAAGGACAGCTCACAGACAGCCTGGGCCGGCGGATAGATTTCAAGAATACTATTGTCATTCTGACTTCAAATATAGGAACAAGGCAGATTTCAGAATTTGGCCACGGCATCGGTTTCGATACCCAGAACAAAAAGGCTACAAGGGATGAACAGACGAGAAGCATTCTGCAGAAAGCTCTTCAGAAAACATTTGCTCCTGAATTCCTGAACAGGATTGATGATGTAATTATATTCAATTCACTTGGGAAAGAGGAGATTAACAAGATAATTGACCTTGAACTGAAGGGCCTCTACGAACGTGTTAAATCACTCGGTTACCAGTTAAAGATAGCTTCAGCTGCACGCGATTATATTGCTGAGCGTGGATTTGACGCAAATTTTGGAGCCCGTCCACTGAAAAGAGCAATTCAGAAGTATCTTGAAGACCCGATGGCTGAGCTCCTGATAAAAGCAGGTCCAAGCGACGGCGATATCATAAATGTGGGATTCAACAGCGACAAATCGGAAATCAAGATGAAGATCCATAAGAAAAAGGATTCCGGTGAGGAAAAAGATGAAGATACAGATTCCTGATAATTTGCCCCCCATCCCCCCTGAAGGGGGGCCATCCTTGCACTTTTATTTACTCCCCCTTTAGGGGGTCGGGGGGCACAGGTTTCCCGAATAAATCAAATTCAGTGGTTTGTGTGATCAGAACCTGGTAGAAATTACCAGGTTTCAGATCATATTCTGCAGGTATCAGTACCTCCTGGTCGACCTCGGGGGAGTCATACTCCGTCCTTCCGGCAAAAAACTCTCCTTCCCTCCTGTCGATCAATACCTTAAGAACTTTACCTGCAAACTTTTCATTCAGTTCGGCGGATATGCCTTGTTGAAGCTCCATAATTGCGGATACCCGTGATTCTTTTACTTCCTCAGGTATCTCATCCTTGTAATTATTGTATGAGAAGGTATCCTCTTCATGAGAATATGCGAAGACTCCGAGCCTGTCGAACCTGAACTCCCTGACGAACTCCATAAGCTCATTGAAGTCATCTTCTGTCTCACCTGGATGTCCTGCAATCAGGGTTGTCCTGATTACTGAGCCCGGTATTCCCTCCCTTAATTTATGAAGGACTGACAAAGTCTCTGAACGGTTATGTGATCTTTTCATCATCCCCAGCATCTTATCAGAAATATGCTGGACAGGAATATCAATATAGCGGCAGATCCTTGGATTATCCCTGATTATCGGGATTAGTTCCATTGGAAAATTGGCCGGATAAAGATAATGGAGTCTTATCCATTCGAAAGATTCTATCTTGAGAAGCTCGGTCACCAGTTCAGGCAGTTTTTGGGTCTTGTAAAGATCAAGACCATAATAACTAAGATCCTGGGCGATGAGTATAAGTTCCTTTACACCTGCATCTGCAAGATATCTTGCTTCACTAATAAGCTCTTCGAGCGGTCTCGAGACACACTTGCCCCTGATGGCCGGAATAGCACAGAATGAACAGCTACGGTCGCAACCCTCAGATACTTTAAGGTATGCGTAATGTCCGGGACCAGAGATCTCGCGCTGGAATCTCAGGTCATCGCGGTACTTTATTCCCAGTTCATTAAGAATGTCATTCATGTTATTGACACCGAAGTATCGTTTTACTCCGGGGATCTCGGTCTTAAGATCATCCATATAACGTTCAGACAGGCAACCCATTACATAAAGATAATCTATATCGCCTCTTTCTCTTGCCCTGACATATTTAAGGATTGTATCAACACTCTCTTCCTTTGCTTCGTTAATGAATCCGCAGGTATTTATTATGACTGTCCCTGCCGATAGATCATCGGAGTTATGGGTAATCTCGTACCCTCCCGATCTGATCTGCCTCAGGAGTTTCTCAGAGTCGACCAGGTTCTTGGAGCAACCGAGGGTAATAATATTGATTTTTTTATTTTTCATGAAGAGAATTCTCAAAGACTATGGCTTTACCCCCATCCCAACCTTCCCCCACGGGGGAAGGAGATTCTTATAGCCTCCCGCTTCGGCGGGACGGGAAAGGGGGTAAAAGAATAAATTATGAAAGGATACATTGAGTTATTAAAAAATCTGAATTTATTTTCATTTTGAGCTGAAGAGCGAATCGACGAATTCTGCCGGGTTGAAAACCAGGAGATCATCGAGCTTTTCGCCTATTCCGATATAACGGACCGGGATCTTGAACTGATCTGATATTCCGATTACGACGCCTCCTTTTGCAGTGCCGTCAAGCTTGGTAATGCAGAGTCCGGTGACATCCGTTGCAGCAGTGAACTGACTGGCCTGTTCAAAAGCATTCTGGCCGGTCGATCCGTCAAGAACGAGGAGAACCTCCTGTGGCACACCAGGAATGACCTTTTCCATTACTCTCTTGATCTTTGAAAGCTCGGTCATCAGGTTAATCTTGTTATGGAGTCTGCCGGCAGTATCGATTATTGCGATGTCATATCCGCCTGCTACGGCCGATTTTACTGTATCATATGCTACTGAAGCCGGATCGGAACCCATCTGTTGTTTTACCAATGAAACACCTGTTCTGTCGGCCCAGATCTGAAGCTGTTCAATTGCTGCAGCCCTGAAGGTATCGGCAGCGCCAAGTAGTACTTTTTTACCGGCATTTTTATACTGATATGCCAGTTTCGCAATAGTCGTTGTTTTGCCCGATCCGTTTACACCAACGATCATAATTACGTGAGGCACAGACTTAAGAGGTGATGAAAAATCAGGTGCCGTGCCTGAAGGGTTGCTTTCAAGAAGACCAACAATCTCTTCTTTAAGAATTGAATTCAGCTCTCCTGAATTAATGTACTTATCCCTTGCAACCCTGGCTTCAATTCTCTCAATTATCCTTAAGGTGGTGGCTACTCCGACATCAGATGATACAAGTATCTCCTCAAGGTTATCAAGAACTTCATCATCGACTTTGGATTTGCCGATGACCGCGCGTGACAGCTTTGCGAAAACCGATTCTTTAGTTTTCTCGAGCCCTTTATCAAGGCTCTCTTTCTTTTCCCTGGAGAGGAATCCCAAAGCCATTCTTTATTAAATTTTGGAATTGTAAATATAAAAAAAGCTTTCTTCAGCATTGAAGAAAGCCCTGGATATCTTCTGTTTAAGAGTTATAGTTATTTCTTGGAGAAAAAGTCCTTGACATGATCGTTATGGACAATCTCTTCCTTAAACTGATAGGCACCTGACTTATCAGATTTTATCATCTTGATGCATTTGCTGAATGTCCTGCCTGCTCCTGTTTTTAATGTTGCACTAACCTTCTTTGCCATGGTATTATCTGTTTACTTAATTTCTCTGTGAAGTGTATGTTTCTTAAGGACAGGATTGTATTTCATCAATTCCATCCTGTCAGGACTGTTTTTCCTGTTTTTAGTGGTAATGTACCTTGACATTCCGGGAAGTCCGCTCTCCTTATGTTCTGTGCATTCCAGGATTACCTGCTGCCTGTTTCCTTTTGCCTTCTTTGCCATTTCCTGCTTTTTTTAGTAATTCAAAATGTAACCTTTTTCCTTTGCTTCCTTGAGGGCTGTTGTAAGGCCCTTCTTGCTGATGAGACGGATTCCTGCGGCCGATATTTTGAGAGATATCCATCTCTCTTCTTCCGGCAGGTAGTATTTTTTAACAAAAAGATTTGGATAGAATTTTCTTTTAGTCCTCCTCTTTGAATGCGATACGTTATTTCCGACCATCGCTTTCTTCCCTGTAACCTGACAAATCCTTGACATTGATATTTATTTTACTTCTTAACTGACTTTATGTCTTTAAAAATGAAGCGCAAAATACGTGATTTTTATCTGATTAACCAAATTTTTCAACCACTTTTTTTCAACTGCCTGATTAATTAAGTTTCATTGGCCTATAATCTGCTTCCTTGCAAGGCTTAGTGCGGCAATGGAAAACCTATTGATATTAATTATCCTCTCATTTCCGTAAACATGTTTTTCAGAAACTGTTCCATGCGCAGATGCAACGGCAATGCAAATTGTTCCTACCGGCTTTGACTCAGTTCCCCCGTCGGGACCCGCTATTCCGGTAGTTGCAACTGCAAAGTCTGTTCCCATAATACGCCTTGCTCCTTCTGCCATCAGCCTGGCTACCTCTTCACTGACAGCACCATACTTAGAGATAACTTCAGCCGGGACGCCAAGGATATTTTCCTTCACTTTATTATCGTAAGCGACAACAGATCCTATAAAATAACGTGAGCTTCCGGGTACGCTTGTCAGCAAATGGGCAATGTTTCCTCCCGTGCAGCTCTCAGCAGTACAGATTGTCTGCTTCCTTTCCAGAAGCAGATTCCCCGTCACGACCTCAAATGGCTCCTCATTCTCGCCAAAGATCAGATGAGGTATAATTTTATAGAGTTTCATGACATTTTCTTCCATTGCCTTATCAAGCGCCTTTCTATCTGTTCCTGTCCCGGTAAGTCTCAGTTTAATAATTCCTGAGGCAGGAAGATAGGCTAGCCTGATATATGATGGAAGCGATGATTCAAACCCTTCGAGCAGCTCGGCAAGCTTAGCTTCAGGTGCTCCATATGTCATTATGTTTCTGTGAATTATAACTTGTGAAGTAAACCGTTTCTTTAGTTCCGGGATTACATGCTCCTTCATCAGATATTTCATCTCATAAGGGACTCCCGGCATAAAAGCGAATATGGCCTTATCCTTCTCGAACCACATACCCGGGGCGGTTCCTGCTTCGTTTTTCAGCACCAGGCATGATTCAGGTACCTCTGCCTGTCTGCGGTTATTCTCATTCACAGGAAAGTTCCGCTTCTTCATCATTTCAGTGACCATTGCAAGAACTTCATTGTTCATGATCAGCCTTGTTCCGAAGAATTCGCATATAGTCTGCTTTGTAATATCATCGCTGGTGGGTCCCAGTCCGCCGGTTATAAGCACTACCTCTGACTTTCCGGCTGTTTCAGCCAAAGCTTCAAGGATATCTTTCCGGAGGTCGTGGATTGATATTTTACGGATAATGTCGAAGCCGATATTGCTCAGCTCAGCACCCATCCAAGCTGAATTTGTATCCACTGTCTGGCCTATTAAAAGTTCATCTCCGATAGTTATTATAATTGCTTTCATGATTGCTGGCATCCGTATTTGGGTTTACAAAAATATATTTTGTAAGTTCATCTGGCAATTAAATAGACCGAAATGAGCACAAATAATGCAGAATTAGCAGAAAGGTTTGTGAAGGAACACCTTTCAGGATATGACAGCGGGCACGATTGGTGGCACATTGCAAGGGTTCGGGATATGGCAGTTCACATTCATGAAGCTGAAAGAAAAGGTAATAAAACCATTATTGAATTTGGTGCGTTGATGCACGACCTGGGAGATAGTAAATTCAAAAAAAAGGATGATCCCGACCCTGGTGAAGTTATTTCAGAATTCCTTAATGGTCTTGGTATTGATAATGAGCAAATTACTGAAGTGATACGTATAAACAGGTATATTTCTTTCAGCTCGCGTGAGAAAAACAATAAAATGAGTGACGAATTTATGATCGTCCAGGATGCCGACAGGCTCGATGCCATTGGTGCAATTGGTATTGCAAGGGCTTTCAGTTATGGCGGATTCAGGAATAATCCTATTTATATCCCTGATGAAATATCATCTGGCGCCAGCAGGTCAACTATTGGCCATTTTAATGATAAGCTCCTGAAGCTTAAGGATATGATGAATACTGCAACAGGAAGGAAGATTGCTGAAGATAGACATAAGATCCTGGAGCGGTTCCTTGAGGAGTTTTATGATGAATGGAATTTCACACAAAAAGTGAAAGCTTGATTTTATAGCAATGAATATGGCTAAATATGAATAACCCCCGGTGTAACCGGGGGTATAAGAATACCCGGAATTGTAAAACCCTGAAGGGGTTTAATATTTTATTTTATAATGAGGATATTCAGCTCCTTCAGAGTTGAACTTGTTATTTAGTCCTCTACACCCCCGGTTTCACCGGGAGTTATTCATTTCAGTCTCTTTCAGAGCCTAGTCAACAGAACTTATTCTTTTTACGGACTGATTTTTAGTAGTATATGCAAGAGTGTAATTACTGGTGGAATGTGTACTGCCACCTGCCCTGGAACAATTTAAAAACAGCATTTGGATTGATGGATGATTTTGCCTTATCTTTGCAACTTCTCCTGATATGCCGGGGTATAGAATGCGGGAGTAGCTCAGTGGTAGTCCCGCCATGGCGGGATCCCAATCTGAGGGTCGCTCTAAAATAAATGCGGGAGTAGCTCAGTGGTAGAGCATCAGCTTCCCAAGCTGAGGGTCGCGGGTTCGACCCCCGTTTCCCGCTCTGGAATTAAAAGGTCAATTATAAAAAAGACGGGCAATTTGTCCGTCCTTTTTTTTGAGCCTCCAATGGGACTCGAACCCACGACCTGCTCATTACGAATGAGCTGCTCTACCAACTGAGCTAAGGAGGCAGAAAACGCCGCAAATATAAAAAAATTCATTCCAATTTCTCCAACCTCTTCAATAAAGGAGGATGTGAATAATGGAAAAAGACGTAGACACTGTGAGGAAGCATATTTGAAAGGTTCTTTACAGATAACTTCTTAAGTGCTCCTGCCAGCATTTCGGGCTTATAATTTTCCTTTGCAAACCTGTCGGCCGCAAATTCATTTCTTCGCGATACATAATTGGTAACCAGGCCGATAATCAGTGAAAGAGGGCTGTAAAGTATACCGAATACGATCAAACCGAGATGGAAGCTTGATTTTTCAGTACCTAGCGCCTGGGATAATTCAGGGTGATCAACGACGACAGAGAATAGAAAAAGCATGAATCCTGTGAGAATGAATGAAAACAGAAGTGACAGCAGAACATGTTTTTTCCTGTAATGCCCGATTTCATGTGCAAGCACGGCAACAATCTCTTCTTCTGTCATTTCCTTCATTAGAGTGTCGTACAGAACGATCCTCTTTTTAGGACCGAATCCTGAAAAATATGCATTGCTTTTTGTACTTCTTTTCGATCCGTCAATTACATATATATTCCTGAGCCTGAAACCAGTTCTTGTTGCAAATTCTTCAATTTTATCCCTTAATGATCCGGTTTCAAGAGGTGTTTGCTTATTAAATAAAGGAACTATCAGTTCGGAATAGAAGAAGTTCATGAAGATGGAGAATACAGTAATTAAGCCCCATGCATAAAGCCAGAAATTATGTCCGGTCTTATAATAGAACCATGTAATAAGCCCCAGTACCGGAATACCTACCAAAAGGGCAATAAACCACGACTTTATATGGTCAGTAACAAATGTTCTCAGAGTCATCGTGTTGAATCCATACCTCTTTTCGATTATGAAGGTTTCGTATAGGCTGAACGGGATATTTATCAGATCGGAAGCAAATCCGATTATTCCAAAGAATACAAGGGCAACGATGACAAGGTTGGTGCTGAAGCCTCTGGCAATACTATCGGCATAAGCAAATCCGCCTGCAATGATCATTGCAAGTATTATCGCCAGGTTAAATAAAGAAGACCAGAACGATAGTCTTTTATTATCCTTATCGTAAAGCTGCGATTTTCTGTACTCCTCCTCCCCGCAAATGCCCTTCAGCTTATCAGGAAGGGTACCAGACCACATTTTGCCATTAAGATATTCAAGGTACCGTTCAACCAGGAATCCGGCCACAGGGATAATGATTATCAGGAAGAATATGGTATTGTGCATAATATTAAGGGGTAATAAAAAAAGAAGCAGGGTGTCTGTTTAAAATAAGTGTGGAATAAATATGTCTCGCTGCATTTCCTCGTGCTAAAAGGATAGACACCCTGCGAAGCTGTAAATATAATAAATATTTTAAGTTAACATACCTCCGCAGACATGAATTGTTTGTCCGCTTACATAAGATGATAATTCCGAGGCAAGGTACAGTGCTGTATTTGCCACGTCATCTGGGGTTCCACCCCTTCTTAAAGGGATTTTATTTATCCACTCCGCTTTTACATCTTCAGGCAGTTTCTCCGTCATTTCAGTGATGATGAAACCTGGAGCAATTGCATTGCACCGTATGTTTCTCGAGCCTATCTCTTTTGCAACACTTTTTGTAAAACCAATGATCCCGGCCTTTGAAGCTGAATAGTTGCTCTGCCCTGCATTTCCTGAAACGCCAACTACGGAGCTCATATTAATGATCGACCCGCTTTTCTGCTTGAGCATTACAGGGACAACTGCCTTTGTAATATTGAAGACTGATTTAAGGTTGACGGTTATTACTGAATCCCACTGATCCTCGCTCATTCTCATGAGAAGGGAATCTCTCGTGATCCCTGCATTATTTACAAGGATATCGATTCTTGTGAAATCCTTTACTATTTCATTGATCACATTCTGGGAATCGTCAAATTTTGCGGCATTTGACACATACCCCTTAACCTTCACACCACAAGCCTCAATTTCCTTTATTGCATTTCTGAACTCATCGTCATCAGTAATATTTGTTATTGCTATATCGGCTCCTTCACGGGCAAATAAAAGTGCTATAGCCTTCCCGATTCCTCTTGAAGCCCCCGTTATAAGAGCAGTTTTTCCTTTTAATAGTCCCATAACCTGAATTTTAAATTTCGTGCAAATATATGAAAAAGCTTTAAAGGCTTTAAAGGCAAGACTCATTTTTAGCCTCTATAGCCTCTATAGCTTTTAAAGCTTCTTCTTAAGGACAGAAGCTACAGTAATTCCGATATCCCCAGGTGATTCGACCACATGGATCCCGCACTCTTTCATTATTGCCTTTTTTGCAGCTGCAGTATCATTCTTTCCACCGATAATGGCACCCGCATGGCCCATTCTCCTTCCTTTCGGGGCTGTCTGACCAGCAATAAAGCCTATAACCGGTTTGGTGCCGTGTTCTTTGATCCATTCAGCCGCTTCACTTTCCATATTACCGCCAATTTCTCCGATAATTACGATTGCTTCGGTATCCTTGTCGGCCATCAGCAGCTTTACTGCATCAAGGGTTGTTGTTCCGATTACAGGATCGCCGCCAATTCCTATACAGGTCGACTGTCCCAGACCAAGTTTTGTGACCTGGTCTACAGCCTCATAGGTAAGAGTGCCGGACCTGGATATTATTCCCACTGTGCCCTTTTTATGAATGAATCCTGGCATTATCCCAACCTTGGCCTCTCCCGGAGTGATTATACCCGGGCAATTTGGCCCAATCAGGCGGCAGTTGTAAGATTTGATGTATTCCTTGACTATTACCATATCGGCAACTGGTATCCCTTCAGTGATTGCGACAATAAGCTTTATACCTGAGCTGGCGGCTTCCATAATTGAATCAGCAGCAGACTGTGGCGGAACGAAAATTACCGATACATCAGCATTGGTGCTGTTTACGGCATCCCTGACGCAATTGAATACAGGCAGTCCAAGATGTTGCTGTCCCCCCTTGCCGGGAGTGACACCGCCAACGACATTTGTACCGTACTCAATCATCTGGGTGGCATGGAAGGTGCCTTCGCTTCCTGTAAAACCCTGGACAATAATTTTTGAATTTTTGTTCAGTAGGATGCTCATATTAATGATGTTTATTGTTAATTAATTAACACTACGGCTCTTCCGGCAGTGCAACTCTGAAGCATGCCGGAATTCAAAAATACCTAAATATTGGCATGTTTTCATTATATTTGGTTATAAAATATTTGTCTATGGTTAATATTGATCCTGTGTTGTACATAGGCATTTCTCAGTCATTCTTTGCAGGCTTGCTCATCTCAACGAAGAAGCCCTATTCGACAGCCAACAGGTTAATGGCTGCATGGCTTTTTCTGATATGTTTTGAACTTATTTTTGCACTTCTGAATTCAAGGGTCATTGAAATGTACGCCTTTCCGTTCGTAGCTTTTACTTATGGTCCTCTCCTTTACCTGTATGTAAAATACATGACGAACCCCGGAAAAAAATTCAACTGGCTTGAGTTTCTTCATTTTATTCCTTTCCTGGTCTTTTTTGTGGTTTCAGTGGTTTTCCGGACTGTTCCGCTTATGAAGGACCTTAGAACTTTTTTCACTCCCGACAGGTTTATCTCCTTAAGAATAGTTTATAGTTCCACATTTCTTCTGTCAGTTACGGTCTATAGCATCCTTTCATTCATTGAAATCAAGCGACATCAGGCCACGCTTAAAAACCTCGTCTCTTACACATCGGGTGTCATTACGCTGAACTGGCTGAAAATATTATCAATAAGCTTCTACATAGCTTTTCTTATCCTCTTTATCCTGGGAGGGCTGAACATGATTGGTGATTTCATTCCCTTTGATCCGTACTTTGTGGTCTTTGGCTTTATTGCCATCTTCTCCTTTATATACAGTTTCTATGTAATAAAACAGCCGGCGATTTTTGGAGAAGAAGGAAAATTGAAATATGAAGAGAAGAAAGATGGTGAAAAATACATAAAGAGCGGACTTAAGGATGACCAGGCACAGGCCTATCTTGAAAAGCTTATCAGGTTTGTAGAGGAGAAAAAGCCATACCTTGACAGGGATCTTAGCATACAGAATCTTTCGGAAATGACAGAAATCCCGCGTCATCATATTACTCAGGTACTAAATGAAAAGCACGGCAAGAATTTTTTCACCTTCATAAATGAATACAGGGTCCGGGAGGTAATTTCAAAGTTCGGAATCCCTAAAAACAATAACTTCACAATCCTTGCAATTGCCTATGATTCAGGTTTTAACTCAAAAACCACTTTTAACTCCATCTTTAAAAGCCAGACCGGCATGACACCCAGTGAATACAGGGAAAATGCAACCGGCATAAAGGAGTAACCTGTGCGTTCCGTGCGGGACGGACCAGTTAATTCAATTCTTAAGGTTCGGGAATAGCGGATGAGACGACACGTCTTCTCCAATGATGTTAATTTGCCGGAAAAGCTTCTGATGAATACCAGATTATTAAAACTCTCCGGCCTCTTTCTCATTTTTTCGTCATTCCTCTATGGTCAGGTCGATTCAGCAAAGACTGAAAGGACGACAATCTATGGTTTTACCCGGGCAGGATTCTATGGTAATTATAAACATAACGATAATCCATTCATATCCAGTGCATTTTCCGATTTTGGATTGAAGGTTGAAACTGGTGATGGATTGAATTACAAGGCCTTTGCTGACATCAGATTGAGGTACGGGACAGAGTTTTTTAATCAGGTCAGCAGTTTTGAAATAAGAGAAGCTTATATAAAAATTAATGGCAGGCGCTGGGATCTGACGGCAGGTCAGAAAATCCTTAAATGGGGCCGCGCAGACTTTACAAACCCAACCTCCAGGCTTTCCCCAAAAAACCTGGTATTCCGCTCTCCTGACCCGGAGGATATGGATCTTGGCAACCTGCTTATCAGTGGAAGGTATTATCCTTCTTCCAGATTAACTTTTGAGGGTGTGGCAATACCCTTTTACAGATCGTCTGTACTTATGATCAAACCTCTTTCCCTGCCATCCTATGTTAAGATAAATCAAATAGATTCGCTCGTTACAGGACCCGGAATGTTCAGTTACGGTTTTAAAACTGACATTCACTTAAATGGGATTGACATGAGCCTTTCCTGGTTTGATGGTTTTAACCCTATGCCCGGCACGGCTCTGACAGGATTTAACCTCGATCTCTCCGGCCCTCTCCCGTTGCCATATACAGAGCTTTCTTTCACACCGTACAAGATCAGGAACATCGGCTTAGATTTCGAGACAAGTGTCGGGAATTTCGGTCTGAGGGGTGAAGCTGCGTACACACTTCCTTACAAATCGTACAAAGAGTATGAATATGTTCCATGCCGCGAAATAAGCTGGGTTACCGGATTCGACTGGAGTTCAGGTAACTGGCGCTTCACAGGCGAATATTCCGGCAAAGCCATTCCGGACTTTATAGCTCCTTCCGTTGACCCGTTTATAGGAACGGAGATGGATCTGGCTCAGCTGGCTCTTCTGATGGGAACTCCCGGGTTCGATCTCAGGGAATATGTCCGCCAGGAAGTAAGCTCATTTAACAGGCTCTATAATTACCAGCTTAAGAGATCGTACCATTCTGCTGCGTTCAGAGTAGAGACAGATCTTTTATACAGCAAACTGACAGCCTCGGTATTTACACTTTACAACATAACGACCCGTGACCTTCTCGTTATGCCAGAGTTAAGATATAAGCCGTCTGATGGTGTCACCATAAGTGCTGGTGCTGATTATTATTCCGGCAGGAAAGGCTCACTATATGATATAGTCGATGATTTCATGAATTGCATCAGAATTGGAGTAAGAGTTGATTTTTAAAACTATGACACAGTTTATAATTAAATATCGCTGGTATATAATAATATCCTGTTTCCTGATAGGGATCGCCTTTGCTTGTCTTATCCCGTTGTCAAAGACTGATCCGGAAATCAGAAATTATATTCCCGCCGGATTGAAATCGAGGGTTGAGACAGACAAGATCGAGAAAGAGTTTGGCGTACAGGATATGGTAATGCTTCTCTTTCAGGATTCATCAATAATCACACATGATAACCTGAAGCAGATCAAAGAGATTGACCATGATATCTCAACCATGAGTGATATTGCCAGCAGGATATCGCCATTTACAGTGAAGAGCATAATCAGTTCGGAAGGGATGATGAAAGTCGACCCTATGATAAGAAGGATCCCCACTGACGCTGAAGAAACTTCTGCACTGAAAAAGGATATTCTGGATAACCGGTTTGCGCGCGACATAGTTGTCTCATCAGACATGACTGCAGCTGCAATCACTGCTACAATCGACAACCCGGGTAATGAGCGAACCACCCTTCATAAGATTGACTCGATAATAGCTGCTCATCCCGGCAAAGCCAGAGTGCTTAAGGGTGGACTACCTTACATCAGGCAGCATATTATGAAGGATGTTCGCAGAGATGCTGTGATCCTTGTACCGCTTGCCCTGCTGATCATGCTCCTGGTTCTAAAGCTCACATTAGGTGAATGGGAGAGCGTAATGATGCCTTTTACAGTCGTACTGCTTTCGACCTGCCTGAGCATGGGATTAATACCGTTGCTTGGGTGGAAAATGTCAATAATCACACTACTTGTCCCGGTGATACTTATCGGAGTAGCCAATAACTATGGGATCTATCTTGTAGCACGTTTCCAGGAAATAAGTCTAAGTCATGCTGAATATTCCCGTGATCAGATAATCAGGGAGCTGACAGGGTCGCTTAATATGCCTATCCTGTTCAGCGGACTGACGACAATCGCAGGCATCCTCGGATTGCTTACACATTCAATAATACCTGCCAGGCAGGTCGGAGTACTTGCTGCAACCGGAGTTACTGTCGCACTGCTTATGAGTCTTTTTTTTATTCCTGCTCTTATATTCATGCGCAGAAAAGGTTATACAGCCAGGAAAAAGGGCAAAACTGATTCCATAATGTTCACCAGGCTTACCGATTTTCTCTCCCGTATCACAACGAGACATCCTGGCAAGGTGATTATCATATCCTCATTTCTGACATTGATAATATCATCAGGCATATTTCTGCTTAAAACCGAGACAAATCAGGAAAACTACTTTCCAAAGAATAATCCGATAAAGCAGGCTTCGAAAGTAATAAACGGTAAGTTCGGAGGGTCACAGACAATTTCTGTAATGGTAGCCGGTGATATAAAAGACCCGGCAATTATGAATGGAATAGATAAACTTACACGGCAGGTTGAAAACATGAAAGGTGTTGGTGAAGTATTTTCAATATCTCAGGCGGTCAGGGAAATGAGCAAAGCTCTCTTTACTCCAGGGGAAGATGGCTATGACCATATCCCTTCAACCGCTGAAGGTATTGCCCAGATGTTTGAACTTTACAATATGAGCGGCGATCCAGCCGATTTTAAACAGCTTATAAACCCTGAAAACAGCAAGGCTCATATACTGATCAAGCTAACTGACCCGGAAAAGAGTACAATTACTGATCTGGTAAAAAAGATCTCAGAGCTAACTGCTCAGGTACCTGCTGAAATTACAATTGGCGGATATGCAATAATAATGGCCGATTTTACAGGATCGCTGATCCGTGGACAGATATCTTCTCTCCTCTTTGCACTGATCACAGTGGCCATACTGCTCACTATAATATTCAGATCATTAAAGGGTGGTTTGATTGGTTCAATCCCGCTGGCAGCTTCAATCCTGATCCTTTTCGGGTTCATGGGATATACCGGAATTGCCCTTGATAGTGCAACTGCGCTTCTTTCATCTATAATGATCGGTGTAGGTGTTGATTTCACAATTCAGTATATCTGGTGCTTTAATATCCACATCAGGAAAGGATTATCTTATGAAGAATCGACCAGGGCTTCACTCTCAACTATTGGCCGAAGCATACTGATCAATGCATTCAGCGTCATGGCAGGATTCTCGGCTCTTATATTTTCAGGCTTTACGTCAATAAGATTCTTTGGTTATTTGGTCATAATTTCAATTGGATCATGCCTGATAGGCGCAATTGTACTTATCCCTGCAATAATTGTTTGGTTCAGACCTAGTTTTATTGAAAATGATATGAGTAATTCAAAAAAGAAAAAATATGAAAAAAGGAATAGTGATATTAATGTTTCTGCTACCCCTTTTGCAGGTCTCAGGCCAGCAGCAGGATGCAGGACAGATTATGAGTAAAAGCCGCGAGCTTACCCTTACAAATTCATTGAGCGCTACATTAAGCCTCTCGATTACGGAAAAAAACGGGTCTGTGAGGAACAGAACCATTTCCATGACATCAAAAAGCTTCCCTGAAGGTGTGGAAAAGAGATTCATTAAATTTCTTAATCCCGCAGATGTGAGAGGCACAGCAATGCTGATCTTTGATAATAAGAATTCGGCAGATGAGATGTGGATCTACCTCCCGGCTTTGAAGAAGACACGCCGCATCGTATCGTCTGAAAAAGGAAAGAGCTTCATGAGCTCTGAATTTTCGAATGCAGATATGAGCTCTCCTTCTCTCTCCGATTTTACAAACAAACATATCGGATCTTCCGGAAAAGATAACCAATGGGTCATAGAGAGCATCCCGGTAAGCCAGGACAAGGCAGCTGAATATGGTTATTCAAGGAAGATAACCTGGTTCAGCATGGATAAATGCCAGGTAAATAAAATGGAATTCTATAATTTTGATAATGAGCTGTTCAAAATAATTGAAATTAAAAGCGTTCATCCTTTACCTGAAGGAAAGTATCTAATCCAGGAGATGACTGCAAGTAATGTCCTGACAGGAAGAAAATCAGCCATTTCCTTCACCAATATCTATGATAATCCAAAGATTGATGATTCAGTGTTTACCGTTCAGAACCTTGAACGCTAGTATCTCAGCTCTGTTTTATCACCTCGATTAAGTTTTCTACATTTGCATCAAAGTGGTTTTATGATCAGAACCGGCGAAACTATTTGTGCTCCGGCTTCGGGAAACGGCGGTGCAATAGCAGTTATAAGAGTCAGCGGTCCGCAAAGTCTGGCAATATGCGGAAAGATATTCTTTCCCTCCGATATTAAAATTAAACTGGAGGAGCAGAAGGGATATTCTATCGTTTACGGTGAAATAAGGACTGGAGATGATATCATTGATGAAGTGTTGGTCAGCGTTTTCAGGGCTCCTCACTCCTATACAGGAGAAGAATCTATTGAGATATCTTGCCATGCATCAAAATACATTCAGCAAAAGGTTCTTGAACTGTTAATCAGAAATGGAGCTGTTGCGGCACAGCCGGGTGAATTCACCCAAAGGGCATTCCTGAATGGCAAGATGGATTTGTCGCAGGCTGAAGCCGTTGCCGACCTTATTGCAGCGGAATCAGGTAAGGCTCACAGGATTGCTATCAACCAGATGCGCGGAACATTCTCCGATGAGATCAGCATACTCAGAGCCGACCTTCTTCATTTTGCATCACTAATAGAACTTGAACTTGATTTCGGAGAAGAAGATGTTGAATTTGCCGACAGAAACCAGCTCAGGGAGATAGTATTAAAAGTGCTTTCCATTACAAAGGATCTTACTTCATCATTCAATTTAGGTAATGCAATTAAAAACGGTGTTCCTGTGGTAATTACAGGAAGAACAAACACAGGTAAATCGACACTCCTGAACCTGCTTCTCAAGGATGAAAAAGCTATTGTTTCAGAGATTCCGGGAACCACAAGGGACTATATCGAAGATACAATTGTGATAGACGGCATATTATATCGGTTTATTGATACTGCAGGGTTAAGGAAGTCGGGCGATATTATCGAAAACCTTGGAATTAAGAGGACATACAAAAAGATCAGTGAAGCCTCAATTGTACTCCTGGTGGCAGATGTAAATGAAGGCTTTCCCCCACTTGATGGCACTCTGCAAGATTTGCGAAGGCAGCAAACTGGTTCAAACAGAAAACTGATTATCCTGGTAAACAAAATTGACGACGACAGAAATAATTTAAGGAATGAATACACTCGTAAATCCCTCCTTCAGGATAATGAGCAGATACTGTTTATCTCAGCAAAGACAGGTTCGGGAATTGATGAACTGAAGTTGAAGCTTGGTGAAATTGCAGGTAATGAAAAGGTTGAGGAAGAAAGTATAATAATCACAAATATAAGGCATTATGATGCGTTACTGAAAGTGTCAGAGAGCCTTGAAAGAGTATTGTCCGGACTTGATAATAAGATCCCTGAGGATCTCATCGCTATTGATGTACGGCAAGCAATTCACTATCTTGGAGAGATATCAGGGGAGATTACAACCGATGAAATTTTAGGCAATATTTTTAAAAATTTCTGTATTGGAAAATAGATTTCCGTAATTATATGCAAAAAACGGACAAATTGACCACCCTTCCGGGTGGCGGTCGTAATATGGATGGTGATTTCGTCGACGTTGGGAATAACGGTATCTGGTGGACTTCTTCGAAGAACTATCGGGCAGTGATCTTAAATAGCGACGATGTATTAAGCAGTGGTGTCACAGACTGGGTGTTGGAGAGAGTTGGTTTTTCTGTTCGTTGTATTAAAGATTAGGATTGATTACAGCCTATTGCCAGTCCTCGGATCAGCTCCGGGGCTTTTTATTAATAGAAAACCAGCACCCCTTAGAATGTCATAAATTAATCCCACAATTTGGAAGTTAAATGAAAGGATGCTGGCAGAATCAAAGATAATAAATTTTTTAATTCAATTAAATCGCAATAACAGAAGTTCATTCATGCCATCATTTGCGTTGCTTTGCAGCATTTCATACATTTATAGAAAATATATAATTATGAAAAGAATATTTTATTTAATAATTGTATTGTCAATAACATTTGTAGGATGTAGCCCAAATCCGAGGAAGTACGTTGAGAGAGGGATTGATAAGTTTGCTCACAAAGACTTTGAAGGAGCAATTCTTGACTATAATAAGGCATTAGAAATTAACCCTGAATTTTCAGATGCTTTTTATTGCAGAGGATCTGCAAAGGATGATCTGAAAGACTATATGGGTGCAATTTCTGACTATAATAAGGCAATTGAACTTAACCCTAATAAGGAAGCAGAACCTTATTTTAGCAGAGGAGTTGCAAAGCGCCATCTTGAAGACTACAATGGAGCAATTGACGACTATACAAAGGCTATCGAGCTTAATCCCAAGTATACATATTATTATTTTCGAGGATTTGCTAAGGATCATCTTCAAGACTATCAAGGAGCAATTGACGACTATACAAAGGCTATCGAGCTTGATCCTGAAGATGCAAATGTTTATTATGATCGAGGACTTGCTAAGGATCATCTTCAAGACTATCATGGAGAACTTGACGACTTTACAAAGGCTTTCGAGCTTGATCCTGAAAATGTAGATGCTGATAATTATTATAATCGAGGAAGTGCAAAAGAACACCTAAAATACTATTTGGGTGCAATGGATGATTATACTGAAGCAATTGACATTGATCCTCAATTTTCAAAGGCTTATCATAATAGAGGGATGTTAAAAATAAAAATAGGGCTGAAAGACAGTGGGGATTCTGATTTATCAAAAGCGGCAGAATTAGATTCCATAAGCTTAGGAAGAAATTAAGAAATACTGCCAATAAACAAGCTATTACCATAAAGTTGTAATAACAGAACTAGAATATTATCTGTAATTTGTCAGCATAGCCATCAGTACTTCAGGTGTCTTTAATTTGCTTTATCCGCGAAGCCAAATCCTTTTGAATAGATCATTGCCTCATTGTCGATGACAGATATACTTGCACCAGTAATCTTATGAATTTTAATGTTTTGAAGGATAATTTTGTCTATCCTGTCTAAGATGTCATTATTGATCGACATAAATTTGTTAATGTTTGTGTTTCAAATATAGAAATATATTTGCTCGATGGCCTACAATCTGAAGCAGAGATCAAAATACTTACTACCTTGCAAATAATATAATAGTTTAATAGAATGACGGATCTCGCATTATTTCTACCTACTGTTTTTCTTGGATTCTTCGCAATGTTAAACCCGATTGGCAATACTCCTGTATTTATATCTATGGTCGGCAATGCTGACAGATCGATAATTAAAAAAGTTGCTTTCAGGGCTGTGTTGACTGCGTTTATTATAATTACAATCTTCAGTCTTTTCGGACATCTGATTTTCAGGATGTTTGGCATTACCCTTCCTGCTTTTCAGATTGCCGGAGGAATAATTGTGTTTTTTATCGGCTATAATCTGCTTCAGGGTAAAGTATCCGGAGCACTACATTCTAAAGTACAGGTTACTTTAAGTTCATATGAAGACATGGCAATTTCGCCTCTTGGGATTCCTCTTCTTGCAGGACCAGGGACAATATCAACAGCAATGAACTTTGTAGGTGAAGGGAAAAGCTTTCTTTACACAATACTCATAGTTCTGATCTTCGCCCTGGTATGCGGGATTACATATCTTATGTTCATACTGAGCCAAAAAATTGCAGACAGACTCAGCCAGTCAATCATAAAAGTAATATCGAGAATAATGGGGTTGATCCTTGCCGTCATAGCTGTCCAGATGTTTATAAACGGGATATTTAATGTGATTAAAGAGTTTCCCAGGTGACGGTCACTTTATATGTAAATCTCGAAGAGTTTTCAGGTATAAAATAAAAGCTGTGCAACGATAACCCTGAACTATTGTCATTCAGAAGACATCTTCCTTTAAGACCATTTTACCAGATCTTCCAGTCGAAATTAACTGATTCTTTCCTGACGGTGGGTTTCTGCTTCCCTCCTGTCAGAAGCTGTACCTGCTTAATTGAGTAATCTTTCAGTTCAGAAATTGTGATAACACCATTCTTGTTTTTATCTGCTGCTTTGTTTTTCAAGCCATTCAGAATACTGTAGGTAAAGACTCCATTGTTCCATTGAGGCGATTCAAGAGCATATCCTTTGCCGGCAGCCGCTGAAATAACAGTGGCTCCGGTTCCCTGATCCAGCCCTGCAAAAAGTTCCTGCATCAATTCGAAAGAATTATTTAAACTTATGCCCGATTGAGTAGTTTTGGAGTCAATGCCTTTGAAATTATATTCTTTTACATTCCCTCTGAATGTTATATCTGATGATTTTTCCGTGTTTGAAGCAAGCATATCGTTTGTTTCTTCTTTATCAACTTCTCCGCTATGACAGGCATCCATCATCAGCAGTTTTTTTCTTGCAGGAATACCGTCAAGAATACTTTCAAGATCATCAAAGGATATCCCTCTTTTTTCAGGATTCCTGAAATCAATATCATAAGTAGCAAAATAAAAGTCCATCTCTTTATCCAGCAATCCATGGCCGGAAACATACACTACAACCTCGTCATCGACCTTTGAGGCTGAAAGTTTTTGTTTGAGATTAAAAAAATTCTTTCTAATCGCTCTTTTGTTGAAAAGAGTATCAATAAATACTTTCCCATAATCGCCTTCCGGAGCTGCCAGCGAACCGAACAGGGATGCGATGTCGTTTCCATCCTTGGCAGCATACCGGAGATCAAACCGTTTATCCTTATAATCTGATACACTCATTGCAATAATATAGAGATCAGGTTTTGCAGGTTTTTGAGGATTATAGACAATATCTGCAGATTCTTTTAATGATTCAACCCCTTTATCATTCACGCATGAGACTTTGATATTATTATCACCTGTTGAAAGATTAATGTTAATCATTTTGACTATGGAGTCAGTTTTCTTTTCAAGAAGAGACAATCCATTGGCCCCATATAACGGAACATCATTAACCCACACCTGTAAGCGGTTGAGATAATATTTGCTATCGGTTCCACAGATTTCCAGGTGAAGGATGGATTGATCAGTTAGACTATTCAGAATATCGGAATTAAGGATTTTAATTTCCGGGGTATGCCATTCCGAGGAAAACATCGCTTCATTGAATCCTGCTTTCCTCAGACGTTTTTCATAAGCCTTCCTGTACATTTTTATCAAAGCAGTGTCGGGATTACCAAGCCGCTCAAGAACTATATCGGGTCTGTTATACTGCAGATCAAACTGATCAAAACTATACAATCGATCACCGACCAGCCATGATAGTTTGCTGGCAGCATTCTTTGAGCACATGTAATATTTGTCAGGTGTCAGTACAAGATAATCTGCTGAGTCAATGGCTATTAATGAATAGAGCTTCTCTCCCGTTCCGATATCGAAAAAGACAAGTTGTGAATTATCATGGACGATAATCTTTTCACTCTTTCCATCTATATCACAAAAAGTGCCTGAAAAATAAATCGCACTTTTGAGCCGGCCATCCCGGGCATCCCAGATTTTCACCGAATCATGACTTAAAGTAAGAATGTTCTTTCCATCCGGGCTGAACCTGGCGCTGCCCAATTCAAATTTATCCTTCTCCAGACTGAAAAGTTTTTCTCCGGTCTTTGTATCATATAATACAGGAAAAGCACCTTCATCATTATAGTCAAATGTTAAAATCCTGGTTCCATCAGGATTAATTACAGCTCTGTTACCGCTGAAACTATTGAGCTTAGAACCATTTTGAACGTCCCAAAGTCTTTCAGAAAAGCTCCAACCCTCGGGATCAATTAATGTTTTCCCGTCAGCGCTGAATTCGACATCTTTTATTTTCCCTGTCACCCACATTTTTGCTTCATCAGATAACTTCTCAAATGACATTTCTGGTGTAACAATTATTACTTTTTGTACTGAATTACCTAAAGAATCAATATCCATAATCTGATATCCTACTGTATCTCCATTTTCTTCCGGATCCCTGAAGGTATATATCAATCTGCCGCTTTCAACATCCCAGATATTGATGAAATCGAACCATGATGTAGCAGCTAAAGTCTTACTGTCAGGGGAATATTTTATATTACCAACAGATCCGGTTAACCTGTGCAATTCCTTACCGGTTTTTGCATCAAGGATCTTTGCTATGTAATTTGAATCAATAGCCACAACGGTTTTATTATCCGGACTGAAAACACAATTAATTACGCTGTCGGCCTGTAATTCAGTTGTATTCAACAATTTCCCGGTCAGCGCATCCCATGTTTTAACTATTGAATTTTCTGAACCCGGTTTAGTATAAGTGTTTATTGCTGATCCGTCATCACAAAATTTTGCACTTTCCCATTCCGGCCCCTCAAAACTATTGAGGATCTTACCATTAATAAGATCCCAGATTTTTGTTGCAGAGTTATTGTAAAGAGATTTTGTTAACACGTTTTTGCCATCAGAACTGAAAACAGCTTCAGAAACAGGGGAGGAATGACCAGTCAAATCCAGCCTGATCTCTCCTTTTAATGCATCCCGGATATTTAATGATTTATTATTTAATGAAATAATATAAAAGTTTCTGCCGTTTGGACTTAGAGAGGCAGTGGGAATTATATATTCATTGCTTTCAAGCCTGTTGTAAATCCGAAAATTTGGTTTATCATATGTATGCAATAAGCTGCCATTTGAGGCATCATATAATCCGCATGAGTCTCTTGATATTATAAAAATTCTTTTACAATCGGGAGTGTAAGTAACGCTGGTATAATTGTCAAACTGCCCATCTATGGAGAATAATAGAATTCCATGTTCTGCATCCCATATTCTGCATTTATCGGATACTATATAAATGTTTTTATTCTCGGGGCTGAAACCAATCTTATAAAAAGGGACGTTGTTCCCAACATATTCATTTTGAGTGTCGATAGTTGCCGAGTCAATATACGTTTTTAACAGTTTGCCATTTGTGGCATCATATAATCCGGGAATAGGCCCCCAAAATCCACCCGAATCAACAGTAAAAGAAAGAGTTACTTCAGATTCCTTTTTCCATTTGCCGTTACGCTGATATAAGTTGCCAACTGATAATATTCTTTTTCCATCAGGGCTGAAGCACGGCAATGCTTCTGAATCGGAATATAAGGTGAACAAAAGATTTCCGGTTTCAGTATCAGATACCTTTACCTCCCCCTTTGAAACAGTCATGAAGTTTTTGCCATCAGGACTGAATAAAGCTCCCGATAAATCTCGATATTCTCTCTTGCCATCAAGAATACGGATCAAATTATTGTTATAAGCATTCCAAATCCTTGTGGTACCATCAAGAGAGGTTAGAATAGTTTTTCTATCGGGACTGGAAATAAATGATTGAATTCCGGTATGGAGTAGCTTCTTTCCCTGAATATCCCACATATTTATTACAGAATCCTGAATCTGGAGAAGGTATTTACCATCCGGACTATATTCAACACGAGATAGATAAAAGACACTATCATTGAATTTATAAAGAAGGTTACCATTGTCCGAATCCCAAATTCTGACAGATTGATCCTCAGATATCGTCGCAATGGATTTGTTATCAGGGCTGAATTTGACGTAACTTAGATTAGTGAAATCAGTAAATCCATCTATAGTAAGAAGTAGTCTGCCGTTCTCAGCGTTCCATATCTTAACTGTTCTGTCACCTGAAGCTGTTGCAATTCTTTTTCCATCAGGGCTATAGCTGGCGTCTCTTATATAGTCCGAATGGCCAATTGGCAATAATAATTCAGGAACCTGCCCCTGAAGAACAGACATTTTAAAGATTAAAACAATAATAGTGACTGACAAACCAGGTGAGTATAGCTTCATATTGTTATGGTTAACCATTGTAAATTTAGAAATAATTTCAATCAGAATATTTTAGAAATTGTGAACCATGTTATCTTAGACCCTATTGTAGACAAACTCTATCCGACATTGACTTATTAAATTAGTGTGACGATATTATTCTATTACAAAAGCAATTCTTCGGGATAAATATTAATTTATTGAAAATAAATATGATATACCGATTATTATGAGTATATTTGCGCCATTAATTTAAAATTATATTATGAGTAATGGAACAGTAAAATTCTTTAATGTATCGAAAGGATTCGGTTTTATTAAAGAAGCAAATTCAGACAAAGAGTACTTTGTGCATTCATCAGGCTTGAATGATAACATCACCGAGAATGATGAGGTGACTTTTGACCTTGAACAAGGTAAGAAAGGATTAAATGCAGTAAATGTTAAACTAGCTTAGTTTATCGATTATAAACATTTAAAATCTTTGGTCCCGCCAAAAGCGGGACTTTTTTTTTCTTAAATTAATTTATTGTATGTACGAAAAGAAACCATCTGTTTATAAGTCGCCTGACCTGAATACTCTGAAGGCAGTAGTTATTGATCACAGGACAACTATTTATATCGCTCAGGACCTTGACCCGGAAGAGGCAAAAATTCGATATCTATCCCGCATAGCAAACAGGAAACCATAGGTTCCTACCTTCACTTTCTTATCTGACTCTTTATTTAGGAAGACCTCTTGTTCTTCTTCCCCGGATTGATAATTTTGCAATATTATTATTATCAATCCTTATGGATATCCTATTTTCTGATGCTCTGAAGATTCAAGGACCCAATTCCTTTCAAATTGTTGTAAAACCAGCCGGGGCTTCATGCAATCTCAGCTGCACTTATTGTTATTACCTGGAAAAGAGGAAACTCTACCCGGGGATTAACGAATTCAGGATGAGTGATGTGTTGCTTGAAAAAATTATTAAAGAGTTTATTGAAGCTCATGAAGTGCCAGTTGTAACATTTACCTGGCAGGGAGGTGAACCCACTTTGATGGGTCTTGATTTTTTTAAAAAAGCAATTCGTTACCAGAAAAAATATTCACGCGGAAGAACCATTGAAAATGCCTTTCAGACAAATGGGACAAAACTCAACAGTGATTGGTGTAAGTTTTTCAAAGACAATAATATACTTATAGGCATCTCAATTGATGGTAAAGAACATAATCATGATCATTACAGAAGGACATTTTCGGGTTCTCCCACCTTCAGAAAGGTAATGGACGGAATAAATCTGCTACACAGGAATAGCGTTGAATTCAATACACTCAGTACAGTAAATGACTATAGTGTCAGGTTTGCTTCAGAAACTTATAGGTTCCTGAAGGAGGCAGGAAGCGGATACATGCAGTTTCTTCCCGTAGTGGAACGCGCAGCATTAAACCATCGTGACATGGGTTTAGAACTCCTCGCTCCTGTTCATGGAAATGGTTCCGTTACCAGATGGTCTGTCGGCCCTGCTGACTATGGTGAGTTTCTTATTACAATATTTGATGAGTGGGTTCGCAGTGATGTCGCAAGGTATTTTGTTCAGATATTCGATGCTACCCTTGCAAATTATGTCGGCGATAATCCTGGCATCTGTGTCTTTGGTGAGACTTGCGGAGACGCCATGGCAATGGAGTATAACGGCGATCTGTATTCGTGCGATCATTTTGTTTATCCTGAATATCTCCTTGGAAATATAGCCAAAACTCCTCTCCTTGATATGGTAAAATCGAAGCAACAGCTCGATTTCGGGATTATTAAAAGGAGCTCCCTGCCAGGATATTGCCTTGATTGTGATGTACTCTATACCTGCCATGGAGAGTGTCCGAAACACAGATTTCTTGCTACACCGGGAGGGGAAACCGGGTTAAACTACCTTTGTGAAGGTTATAAAATGTTCTTCATGCATGTTGAGCCATTCATGCACTTCATGGCAGAAGAGCTTAAGAATGAAAGACCTCCTGCAAATGTCATGAAATGGTGCAATGAGCAGTGACATTTCAATCTTGTCTCACGAAAAGCGATAAATATATTATCTTTGATATATTGATAAATAAAAATGTTTTGCCGTGAAGAAGTCTGTTTCAATAATATTTCTCTGCCTGATTTTGTTTGTACTGATCAGATGTAAAAAGGACCTTACTGTTACATCAATTGATCAGATACCGGGCACCTGGAGGTGGGAATACTCATGCGGAGGGGCAAATGATACATGTATATATGGCTCGAAATCCAATTATGCCACAATTGAATTCAGGTCCGACGGGAAATACGTTGAAAAGCACAATGATACTATTTACCTGCAGACAAATTATACTCTTATTAATACTGACTACACTTTTGGATCACTTGTTCTGGATAGCCCGGCAGTCAGCCTTCCTATAGCAATATTGGATAATCTGCTACTGATTACAAGGGGAAATTATCTTGATACCTACAAGAAGATAAAGTAGGCGGAAGGGCCGTATAAAAGGGATAAAAGCTTTGGATTTAAATCAATAAATTCAGTTACGGGACTGGTTTCCGGTTACCTTCAATGTTTTTACCATAATAAACCTGGTCAGGTAGTACTGAAGTGCAACCAGCATTATCCCTCCTATAATTATTAAGCTTACCAGAAGAGGCCGGGTAATTTCGGAATTAATATGGAACATCCCCCTCAGGTCCTCGGGTGTTGATTTGCTTAAAAGAGCTATAAGTGCTGAAGATATACAGACAAGTGCGGTGACAGATGAGGTAAATATCGAAATTCTATGAACATCCCTCCTATTGTTATTCAGTTCATTACGGTTCGAAATCCTTTTTACCCAATAATATCCTGCAAGTGCTCCAGCAGCAAGATTAAAAACCGGCACCCCCATGAAAAACCCTAAAATGCAAATATTGTAAAAAAGGTAAATAAGAATCAGGACCGGAATTGGTAATTTGTAGACATCAGGCTTAAGAATGAACCTTACAAGAAGGCTTACGGTCAATCCTACGGAAAACCCCAGCAGAGCTGCAGTAAATATAGTTTTTTCAGGAGAAGAACTCACAAATGCTATCCATACAGCGACCTCAAATCCAAACAAAGGCAAAACCAGTCCAAACAGAAAATTGAAGAAAATCCTGTCTGTTTTGCTCATTATATAAAACGTGTTCATCAGGTTCTTTTTTTAAATTCAATAAGTTCTACAGGAGCGCCGTTATGCTCAATCATGGCAACCTTCGTACCTGAACCCGGCGAATTTGGCGGGGTGATAATTTTAAATTTATGTCTTTTCAGCTCAAGATCAAGATTATCAACCTCAAAAGCTATATGAGGAACTCTCTTAATGAGTTCATGGATAGTGTTGCCGGGTTCATACCGCATCCACTCAATGCCATAAGGACTTGAATCAAATCCCCCGGTGAAGAGCTTAAACTTTGGCATATATTTTTCTCCGGCAATGGAACCGGTTGTAGGAATGCCGATGTGGTGGTAACGCCATCCCCATTCCTTTACTGCCAGCGGCAGTTCATAATCCATTCGCTTTTTTCTCATTTTATAATGATACTAGTTTTTATTCTTTTTCCCTAACGGGCATATCGCAACACATAAACCACATATTCTCTCATCGACATTTAGTCTTTGCCTTGCAAGTTCAGAGCACTTTTTCCTGCATTTCTGAGCATCAAAGAATTCATCCCTGTGCGTAGATATGTTCCATAATTTGCCGGAAGCAGCCTTCGCAGGGCATTTCTCGACACAAATGGCACATCCTCCGCATCTGCTTTCATCAACGGGAACAGCTACAGTTCCGGTATACTGCTTCAGTAATATGCTGACCAGCCTAAGCCTGGGACCAAGTTTTTCAGAGATAAACAGATCGGTTTTACCTATCCATCCCAGTCCGGCTCTTGTTGCAACAAGTTTATGAGAAATATCGACAGTCAATGTTTTCAGGTAATCCTTGTACTTTTCCTCCTCATGCGTAACGGTTGGTTCAATGACCATCGATTCCACTCCGGATTCAATCAGATCAGACTTTATTCTCCGGGTCAGTTCAGCTAATTCTTTGTTTACCTGGTTATAGTAATTGTAATATTCAATAGTGGGACCTTCTATAATATTATCTATTATTCTGTCATCGAGCCTTTTACCAATTGAAATTCCATACCTGTACTCATCGAATTTCATGGAGATAAGCCCGTTAAGGTCAGCAAAGCCAAAGATAAAATCAGCCTCGGGATTTAAGTTCCTTTTAACGATATCGCTTATCATTTTATTTTTTTTCAAGGATCAATACCCAATCATTTCCGTTTGTTTTCTCTCCGGGAGGATTAAAAGCTGTTATTCCTGAATTTTTACTGTTACCGTAATAAGTCACTTTTCCGTTGCGAGGATCGAACCATGATACTTTATACTCAGTCCATGATAACATTTTCATATCCAAAGATATTTCACTTCCATTACATGTATATGCAAAAACGTAATCTTTTCCCCTGGTGATGGCAATATAATCATATTTAGAGCCTTGCTTCCCGGCAAGCAATTCCCCGGCCGGAACTCTTTCAAAGTACGGTTTTGAAAGCATAAGCTTTTTGAGATACTTCATTTGTGATGCCCCGGGAGCATTTATTGCAATGTTCCAGTATTCCTTAACTCCGTATGCCGGGTTCTGGTCCGACGGTTTATAGAACTGCATTATCGAATTATTGCCATATGTAAACCCACAGCATCCTGCAAAGACCGACCAGTATGCATATCGTCTGACATCAGTGTCGGTCCAGTATGGCTGGGTAGTATCATGCAGCCCCTGCGGAATTCCTTCATAGGATGGTTCCCCATCAATTGTAGGCTTAACGGGTTTCCTTGAATAATCATCAGATGCATATTTCCAATTATCCTCACCATAAGCAAGGCCGGTGGTATCCTGATCATATCTCCTGTGACCCGATTGGAACATGTTTATATCGAGCCAGGGCTCATTGTGAAACCAGGTTGAGGATTGTGTCCTGCCGAAGGGATGATAAGTGATTAACTGATTTTTACAGGTTTTCCGGATGGAGGATCCAATGATATTCCAGATAGCAGTAGAATCATCACCCCTTACATCGCCACCATTGATCCAGATAATATTGTTTCGGTTTTTATATCTTTCAGCCAGCCACAAGGCGTAATTCTCTGCCTGTTCCCTTGTAACAAGACCGCTTCTTACATTGGATCCCCAGACTGGAACTAAAGCTATATATATTCCTTTCTGCCCAGCCAGATCAATGACATAATCAATATTATCCCAGTAGTCATATTGTTCCGGATCATCGAACGAATTTCCAGGCGTCACTTTTGGCTGATCAATCCTATTGTCTATAAGTGCTGTGTCTCCATAAGCATTAACTTCATTTCTTACACCATGCAGTACCATTACCTGTATTACATTGAAGCCTTTCAGCCTTCTGTTCTCCAGATACTGTTCCGCCTCCGCGCGATTAAGCTTGGTGAACAGCAGCCAGCCGGTATCACCAAGCCAGAAAAACGGATCTCCTGCCGCTGTGGCAATAAATCTTCTGTTTTGTGATATGGTAAGTACAGGCGTAAGATCAGTATGAGTGAATGATTTACAAGAGGATAAAACCAGGATAGAACTCATTATAATAAACCTCGACAACGCGACGCATGAACACTTGGAAATTTTAATATTGATTATTTTCATGATGCTGAAATTTACCTGGAGGGTTCAGATGCAAACGGGAAAACTATTGATGGCGTATGTGCCTGTTTCATAATGTCTTCCAGTTTAATTACAATATCAGGATTTTGTGAAGCAATATTTCGTGCTTCAGATGGATCATTTGAAAGATCGTACAATTCAGTGGCATTACCAGGGCTTTTATCAACATTAAGCTTTATTGCCTTCCAGTTTCCCTGCCTGACCGCCATTTTCCCACCTTGCTCGTGAAACTCCCAATAGAGGTAATCATGCTCTTTTTGATGCTTCTTCCCCAGAAGTGAAGGGAGAAAAGAGATACCGTCAATGTTTTCCGGAGGCTTTGCACCTGTTATTTCAGCAAGAGTTGGCATTATATCCCAGAATGCTGAGACATGGTTTGAAACAGAACCAGGCTTAATCTTTCCCTGCCATTTTACGATGAAGGGAATTCTGATTCCACCTTCATACAGATCGCGCTTATGGCCTTTTAATCCGCCGTTGCTTTTAAAATAATCGGGATCACCACCACCTTCCATATGCGGCCCGTTATCTGATGAGAAAATAATAACTGTATTCTTCTCTATTCCTAGCGTCCTGAGCTTATCAATTATTTCACCCACATAATCATCCAGCTCCTTTATCATTGCTGCAAAAGCTGCATGAGAATCCGGCTGGGATCCATAAGGACCAAGACGGAATGAGGGTCCGCTATCAGTTCCTTTAAAAGATTTCTCAGGTTCATATTTACCGAGGAATTGCTTCAGGTAATCATCTTTTGCAGCCAGTTCGGCATGAGGTATCGTAGTAGCATAATAGAGAAAAAACGGTTTGCCCTTGTTCTTTTCAATGAAATCGATTGCTGCTTTATGAATCAGATCTGCGCTATATGCTCCTTTTTTTCCGCTGTCGTTCTCTTGTAAAATTACCTTATCATGATTATGCCACAGGTGGTCAGGGTAGTAGTTATGCGCCAGACTCTGACAATTGTAACCATAGAACTCATCAAACCCTTGTGAGTTGGGGTCGCCTTCAGTATCAATATAGCCAAGTCCCCATTTGCCAACAGCACAAGTGGTGTATCCCCGGGACTTCAGCATTTCAGCTATTGTAAATGATTCTGAGGGCATTGGCCACTGCCCTTCAGGTTTCCACTCCTTATTGCCGCGGATTGGTGTATGCCCGGTATGCATGCCTGTAAGAAGTGAGGAACGCGATGGAGCACTGACGGTACATCCGGCATAATGCTGCCTGAAAAGCATACCCTGATTTGCAAGTCTGTCGATATTGGGAGTTGAAAACTTTTGCTGACCATAACAGCTCAGATCGCCGTATCCAAGGTCGTCAGCAAGAATGAAGACTATATTCGGATGAGCTTTTTCCCTTCCCGTCTGAGAATATGATACTGCTGCAAGCGATGCAAATAAAACTACCGGCAAGTTTCTTTTCATTTATGGCAGGTCAATAGGATTAATTCTCCTGCCATAAAATTAGAAAAATTTTGCCGAACATTATTTATAGGAATCAACATGGACGCTTTTCACAGCACGTCCAGACGGGTCTATCATGTTTTTAAATGAGGCATCCCAGGCAAGGGCTTCAGCCGTGCTGCAGGCGACAGAAGGAACCGAAGGAACGCATGATGCAGCTGAATCTGAAGGGAAATGCTCAGCAAAAATCGACCTGTAATAGTACTCTTCTTTCGACATCGGTGGATTAATAGGGAAGCGATACTTGGCATTCTTCAGCTGATCGTCAGTAACCTCTTTTGCTGTAAGAGCCCTTAGCGTGTCTATCCAGTTATATCCCACACCGTCAGAAAACTGCTCTTTCTGGCGCCATGTTATGGAAGCAGGAAGATAATCCTCAAATGCTTTACGCAGTACCCATTTCTCCATCCTCTCCTTTGAGATCATTTTTTCGTCGGGGTTCAGGCGCATGGCTACATCCATGAATTCCTTATCGAGAAATGGAACACGTCCTTCCACACCCCAGGCAGCAAGCGATTTATTGGCCCTGAGGCAATCATAGAGATGAAGCTTGCTCAGCTTTCTCACTGTTTCTTCATGAAATGCCTGAGCTGAAGGTGCTTTATGAAAATAGAGATACCCACCGAAAATTTCATCGGCACCTTCTCCGGAAAGAACCATCTTCACCCCCATCGATTTGATAACCCTTGCAAGCAGGTACATTGGCGTGGAGGCCCTTATTGTAGTAACGTCATAAGTTTCAATATGATATATTACATCACGCAATGCATCGAGCCCCTCCTGAACTGTGAAATTTATTTCATGGTGGATAGTGCCTATATGCTTAGCAACCTTTCTGGCAGAAGCAAGATCGGGTGATCCTTCAAGCCCGATCGCAAAAGAATGGAGCTGAGGCCACCATGCTTCGCTTTTATCCTGCGATTCTATTCTTTTCGGTGCAAATTTCTTGGCAATTGCCGATACTATTGATGAGTCGAGCCCTCCGGAGAGCAGAACTCCATATGGAACATCAGACATAAGCTGGCGATGAACCGATGCTTCAAGCGCGCTGCGAAGATCAGCAATTGAAGTTTCGTTCTTTTCTACAGATTTGTATTCCATCCAGTCGCGAGTGTACCACTTCTTCATCTTACCGTCCTTGCTGTAGAGGTAATGACCCGGGAGGAATTCCTCTATTTTGTTGCAAACGCCCTCAAGCGCCTTGAGCTCCGACGCTACATAAAAGTTGCCGAACTGATCCCATCCGATATAGAGCGGCACAATGCCAAGATGGTCGCGTGCAATAAGATAACAGTCATTTTCCTTGTCATAAAGCGCAAATGCGAAAATACCGTTCATTTCCTCAAGAAATGCGGGACCTTTTTCCTTGTAGAGCGGAAGTATCACTTCACAGTCGGAATGAGTAAGGAACTCATAAGAACCTTCGTATCGCTTGCGAATATCCTGATGATTATAAATCTCACCGTTAACTGCGAGAATAAGGTTTCCGTCACTACTGTAGAGGGGCTGTTTTCCTGACTGGGGATCGACAATCGAGAGCCTTTCATGGGCAAGAATCGCCTTTTCACAATAAAAAATGCCTGACCAGTCCGGACCACGATGCCGTAATTTTTTCGACATCTTCAGGACAACCGGCCTCAGGTCCATATAATTGCTCTTTAAATCAAATACTCCGACAATACCGCACATACCAGCTTATTTTAATGGATATTCATTTTGTAATTCCTGCAAAACTAATAAAAATATTATACTACAAAAATAAAATGATATTAAATATGATATTTATATATATATATTAAAGTAAAATAGGATATATAGTAAAATATATAAATAAATAAATGATAATATGTATATAATATTAATATGACAAATATCATTTAAATATCAAATAAACGGGCATGCAATTTAAATAGGTTTTATCCAAAGGCCGAATGATATATTTCAATTAAAATAATTAAAATGAACTGACCATTTAAACAAATCGGTCAGAAAGATTGTTATATTTGCGGCTTAAATTTTTTGAAGTGGTAACTGACAGAGAACCGAAAGAAGATAAAGCAGATTTGATATTAAGTGCTGCTCAGAAACTTTTTGGCCTCTATGGAGCTGAAAAAACCTCCATGAGGGAGATCGCAGATGATCTTCATATGTCGAAAGCCTCTCTCTATTATTATTTCCCGGATAAGGAAAATCTTTACAAGGCGGTCATTGAGAAAGAACAGGCCGAATTCCTGGATACGCTGGAGAAGGACATTCAGGATAATACGGATCCGGCAGAGAGCCTCAGGCGTTATGCCCTCAACCGCCTCTCCTATTTTAAATATCTGGTGAACCTGGGAAGAATAGGTCCGGCATCGATTCCTGATTTCAAGCCGCTTATTGCAGATTCCTTCAAAGCTTTCAGGGAAAAGGAGAAAAAGATTGTGATGCAGATCCTTGAGAAAGGGGAAAGCAGCGGGCAATTCAAAACGAATAACACTTATGAGGTAGCGACACTCTTTCTGGATATCATGAGAGGTCTCCGTAGCATATTTTTAAACAACAAAAAGCTCTTTTCAATAAATGATGAAGATTACAAGCAATTATCTCATCAGGTAGCTGCTGCTACAGATATTTTTATCAAAGGCTTGATGTACAAAGAATAAAAGTAATAATCTAATATTAATACAAAGAATGGCACAGAATCCGAAGAAAAACAAGGTAAAAGTTTATATACCTCTGGGTATAGTAATAATTGCAGTACTTGTAGGTGCATGGTACTGGTATAGGGATTATTCAAGATATATAACGTCTGACGATGCCCGGATAGACGCCGATAATGTAACCATTGGTTCAAAGATGCTCGGAAGAATTGTGGCTGTTTATGCACAGGAAGGAGACGTCGTCGCGAAAGGCAAGCTTCTTGCCGAACTCGACAGCTCTGATTTGATTGCTCAAAGAAATCAGGCTATAGCTCTGAGGGAACAGGCTTTGACAAATCTTGGACAGTCAAATGCAAAGTTTGTGTCAGATCAGCAAAGCCTTAAAGTTGTTGAAATAAACCTCGAACGTGCGAAGGAAGACCTTGACAGAGCCAAAAAACAGTCAGAAGGCGGTGTTATAACCGATGAACAGTACGATCATATCAAAAAAACGTACGAGGCAGCTTCAGCTCAGGTGGATGCTACAAAAGCCCTGATCGCCGTTTCAAAGTCGCAGATAAGCAGCGCATCTGCTGCAGTTGAAACTGCAAATGCACAGACTAAGGTTCTGGACACCCAGCTTAAGAATACCCGGCTCTGGTCGCCAGGGAACGGAGTTATCGCTAAAAGATGGCTTCTGCCGGGTGATGTCATTCAGCCAGGCCAATCGGCTTTCACCCTTACCGACGATAGCAGAAAATGGGTTATCAGCTACCTTGAAGAGACGAAAATATCAGAAATTAAAAACGGTCAGGATGTAAAATTCACAATAGATGCTTTCCCTAATGTCAAATTTTACGGGAAGGTTTTCCTTACGGGCACGAGCACTGCGTCAGTATTTTCACTGATACCGGCAAGTAATGCATCAGGTAATTTCACCAAAGTAACTCAAAGGATCCCAGTAAGGATATCCATTGATTCAGCCAGTAACGGGAAGGATATTTCCTCTTTTAATATTTTACCTGGAATGTCAGCTGTTATCAAGATAACAAGAAATTAGTGATGGAACGAAGGAGAACACCATCTCACAGGATCAGGATGTTTTTCAGGAAACCTGATTCCATAATACATCCCCGGCACAAATCGTACAAATGGTTTTTGCTCGCGAACATTATGCTTGGGACATTTATGGCTGTTCTCGATGCTACGGTTGTAAATACGGGCCTTCCAAAGATCATGGCATCCTTTGGTGTTGGTCTCGACAAGATTGAGTGGGTTATTACCGCTTATATGCTTGCGATGGCAGTGATGCTGCCCACTTCAGGATGGCTTGCAGACAGGTTCGGTTACAAGCGGATGTACTTCCTCGGTTTGCTCCTGTTCACCTCGGGTTCATTACTCTGCGGATTATCACAGGATGAGAATATGCTTATTATTTCGAGAGTGATTCAGGGTTTGGGGGCCGGAACACTTCAACCACTGGGAATGGCTATAATTACTCGGGAATTCCCGGTTAAACAACGCGGACTGGCTCTCGGATTCTGGGGAATTGCTGCTGCAGCATCTGTCTCATTCGGACCGACGATCGGCGGTTTCATTATTGATAATTTTAGCTGGCAACTGATCTTTGACATCAATATCCCGATCGGTATTCTGGCGATGTTTTTTACAATTATTATTCAGGCTGAATATAAGCACCCAATAAGAAGGAAATTTGACCTGATTGGTTTTATATCGGTAACTATATTCCTACCCCTGTCACTTTACACGCTTTCAGAAGGCAATGCAGCAACAAACGCTGCAGGCTGGCATGCTCCTTATATTCTTTTATTCGCAGCCATTTCAGCCATTGCTCTTGCTGTTTTTGTTACTACAGAACTTACAGCAGAAGATCCGATTATAGACCTGCGACTCCTTGGAAATCATAATTTCGGACTTGCAACCATAATAATGATCTTTTTCAGTATCGGGATGTTTGGGAGTACATTCCTGTTGCCGATCTATCTTCAGAATTCGATGGGATATACAGCCCTTCAGGCTGGTTCAGTTTTCCTTCCTGTTGGAATTATACAAGGAGTTCTTGCTCCTGTTTCCGGCAGGATTTCTGACAAGCTGAACCCAAAGGTTCCAATGACAATCGGGATTCTGCTGATGGCATTCAGCTTTTATCTTAACTCAAAGCTCTCATTCCTTAGCGAAATGAAAGCAATAATGGTCTCCCTGTATGTCAGAGGAGTCGGGATGGGTCTCACTTTTACTGCATTGAGCACCATTGCGCTTATCGAAATCCCCCGCGAAAAAATGGCACAGGCAGCTGGTATTTCCAATTCTATCCGTCAGCTTGGCGGAAGCCTGGGAGTGGCTTTACTCGCAACTCTGTTGACGACGAGGGTGAATTATCATGCTCAGCAGTACGGGATGGCATTAAATGCACGATCGGAAATTTATCAGCAAACAACAACGAATATAAGATATTATGCACAGCACGAAGCCGGGGCATCTCCGGGTGATGCAGCAAAATATTCCCAGACAGCGATTCTGTCAAATATCAGCAAACAGGCTTATATTGAAGGGATTAATGACGACTTTCTTCTGGCTGGGGTAATAACGCTGCTGGGAGGTATTCCCATCATCTTTATGCGTACAAAAAAAACAAAAACCGTAAAAATTAAAGTTCATGAACAGACTGAATAAATATAGAACATGCATTCTATTGATTGCCCTGGTCCTTATTGCCAGTTTATCTGCAAATTCACAGGATACGCAGGGAGCTATGGCTGCCGTTAAATCAGATTCACTCTCGCTTAAATCTTTAATAGCGGAAGTGGTTAGTACTCATCCTACTGTCAAAAGCGCTGAAGAAGCTTTAAAAAATGCCGATGCCAGGATAGGTGCAGCCAGGGCAGGTTATTATCCTGTCGTTGATGCCAATGCTAATTTTTCAAATATCGGGCCGGTCATGAAGATTTATATCCCATCCATGGGAACATTTCAGCTTTATCCGGAGAACAATTACTCGGCAACAATAAATTTAAGGCAGGTGATATATGATTTCGGAAGAACAAAAACAAATATTGAATTAGAAAATGAGGGCAGGATAATAGGCGAAAAAGCTCTCGACCAGGTAAGGCAGAAGATGGCAATGGCTACTGTCAACAACTTTTATACACTTGCCTTTTTGCAGCATGCAATTAAGATCATGGATGAACAGCTTGCTACACTGCAGTCTCATCTGAAGTACATTGAAACACTTAAATCCACCGGATCTGCCACTGATTATCAGGTGCTTTCCACCAAGGTTAAAATTTCGACAGCCGAAAGCGAGAAATCAGACCTTATTGCAGCACTTGGAATCCAACAGGCTTATCTCTGTTCGTTGACAGGCAATAACAACCGGATACCGGTTGTAAGGGAAGAACTTGAGGTTATTGCTCCAGTTGTAACTGGTGATTCACTCCTCAGCTTTGCTTACCATAACCGTGACGAGATGGCAATAAACCACGAAAAGGCGGTTTTAGCAGGATTAAGATATCAGTTTACTAAGACTCTCGACAAGCCTGTTATTAATTTCATTGCCGCAGGAGGTGCCAAAAACGGATACCTGCCGGACCTTAATCAGCTTAAGGCAAACTATGCTGTCGGAGTAGGTATTTCCGTCCCGATCTTTGATGGCATGAAGACTAAGTACAATCTTCAGCAAGCCGAATCGGCTATCAATTCACTGCATTTCGAGAATGAAGGAACCCAAAGAAACATTACATCAGAAGTCAGGGAGGCAGAAGAATATGTTGTTTCAGCAAAGCAGAAGGAAATGCAATTCAGGCTTCAGCTTGAACAGGCGCAAGAAGCATATTCCCTTGCTGAAACAAGCTTCAGGTCTGGTGTAATAACAAATCTTGAACTGCTCGATGCAAATACGACAGTTTCGCAAAGCATGCTCATGCTGCTTAAGGCCAGGATTGACTATGCTGCCAGCATTTACAGACTTAAAGCTGCCCTTGGCGAGAGGCTCTATTAATGCCTTATTTTTCAGAGCTTAAGATTATAATTTAGTGAAATAATGTTGATGTCGGACAATTTTGGGAGATAATCGCGCTGATAAATATATTCAACCTCAACAGAATGCATTTTTGATATTTTATATTCAAGGCCAAAAGAGAACCGGTTCTTCCCTATCAGCCTTTCAGAATTAGCAAACATTGGAGAAAATGATTCATAGTAAACATACGGATTCAGAGGGAACGACTGGGTTCTGTACAACGTTTTAACCTTGAACCTTCCTGTGTAATCAGGAAATTTGTCTGTATAATATTCAAGGTAAGTCTTTACCCTTGTCTGGAACCTTAAACGTCCTGAAAATGTAAAATTGGAGAGCTTTACGTCTCCCTTGAGATCAAGGAATGCCTTATGCTGAAAATGATATTTTGAATCATTTTCAAGAGCGGAGGTCAGCCTGTATGAAATTTCAGCGTCAATGTTCTTGGTTATCTTATAAGCTAACCCCGTTTCAAGAAATCCCTGTTCGACTTTGGAAGCCTTCTGGAATGTTCTCAGCATACCCGAAGCTGCAAAGTCAAATTTATTTGATATTCCCTTTTTTACTGAGGCTCCGTACCATATACCGAAGTCTTTATCCTGTGCCGAGAGTGACAGGGTTAAGACTCCCACGATTAGAACCGCCCCGAATCTTCTAATCATCGTCATCATCATCGTCTTTGTCATTTTCAACTTCGCCGTCAATTCCCGCATTAGTATCAGTCTCTTCAAAATATATTGTAATGATGCAGGTATCTTTAAGGAAGTCAATCTTGCCTGTTTCGATCCTGCTGATATTCTTTATACCTGTCCTCTCCTTGAGGTCAGCAAGAAGCTCATTGTACTTTTCGGGTTTTATCAGATCTATTTTTTCATAGTTGATGATCCTCGATGCTTCATGGCGGAGAAGCCAGATCTTTTCAAAACCGAAAGTGAAAAACAGAATTATGATGTTGGTAAAGAGTACTTCAGCTACACTTGTATTGGTATCGGCCAGCGCATTTATAATAGATAATCCAATCACCAGGAATAGATAGGTCATTTCCCTGATAGGCATTGCATTCGTCCTGTACCTTATAATGCCGAAAATGGCAAAAAGTCCCAGGGCAAAACCAAGCTGCAGCTTGACATTCGCAAGCAGGTAGCATAAAAGAAAGATGACACATGAGATCAGGATATATGTGAAAAGGTAATCCTTTCTTCTTGTCGTTGAATAATATAGCCACCTGATCAGGATCAGTATAACGACCATGTTCAGCGAGAAACGGATGAACATCTCAAGAAAACTTGAGAAATCAATTAGTTCTATGCTGCCAAATGTGATTTTATCAGGAGCCAGCAGATTTAAAATATTCATTTTCGATCTTATTTAATAATAGTAATCTCTGTTTTAATATATTTTTCCTTGGCACATCAAGAAGCAGCGCATTGCCAATGCAGTACTTGCTGAACCCCACCGGGTGAATGCCCGATTTTATGACTGCTGATCTGAATGGTGAATGACATGCAAAGGTCTCGCTTTTCAATTCAACAATGGCAATGTAAGGCAGTCCTATGCTCTTTCCGTTCATAGCTGTGAAATCCATCATGTAATCTATTGTGATCCTCTCATGTGTTTCGGTACCTACAAGAGTACTCCTTGTAAACTTGTTGCGCATAACCGGATTAAGATCAAGCGTATTGGTTAAAATATGTTCATGAATGAATTCGGAGGCTTCGTTATCGATTGGACCGGAATCAAAATTATTTTTTAACCTCCATTTTATCGTTCTGTTTTTATTTGTCTTTCTCTTCACCTCAAGGTATGTCGCTCCGGTAGCTTCGTATGTACGGTACCTCACTTTATGTCTCGATAGATTGCCTGTTACATGCTGGTTATAAAAGAGATACTGAGATGTATCAAGGTAAATTGTGTTATATGGGAATGCCCTCTCCCCGGAAATTTCAAGTATCCGGTAATTCCCGGTCAGCAGTTTAAGAAATGAAGGCAGTTTTGCGGAAGAAAATACATACTTGGTATCAAACCGGTTCATCAGTTTAACGCTGTCCATTTCCTCCAGTGTAATGGGAGAAAAGGAATTAAGCACGTTATTTATATCACTTAAATGCATCGGATGAATGGTCTATAAGAGTCAATTTGACTGTATGAGATTAAAAGGTAGCATAAACATATGTTTTCTTCGTTTTCAGCTTGCCATCTGCCCCATATATAGTCTTCTCGATCCTGAGCCCCTTGTCGAATTTGTATTCACTCGTTTTTGTCACTTTCCCTGAACTGTCAAGCTCAAGCTCCTTAATCTTATTATCTGATGCATCATATTGATACTGAAAGTGTTTATCGACTTTATTATTAATATATTGTATATCTTCAATTATATTTCCATGTGCATCGTAGACTGTCTCTGAATCTTTGGTCCTTTTGGAGATAAGCTTGTCATATTTCTCATCATAAACAATTACACTCTTGATTTTTGGCAGTGCTGGTTTTTGCTGACCTGCTGCCGTGAATGTGGTCATAAAAAAAAGAGCTGCCGGGACAAGGATTAACAACTTATTGAATGGTTTCATGATTTATGATTTTATGGTTTAGTTATTTGATGAATTGAAGGTTGGTGACTGCCAGATAAATGATCCTGTTCCATTCGGGTTCCTGGAATAAGATAGCTGGATTGTTTGAGCCGGATATTCAACTCTGTCGATAATAAGAAAATCCGGTGTTACAAAATAGACTTTTTCTCCTGCTGAGGAGAGCTTGAAATTTGTGTGAAGCCCTGTCTGGAGTGTGTCTTTATCTGCCCAGAAAACAAGATAGCCTTTTCCGCTTATCGTCGTGCCTGTAGGGATCTTCCATTTAGAAATGTGTTTTTTGCTGTCTGAGAGGTAATATCCGGAGATATCAAATGATAAGTTAGAATTATTGTATAACTCAATCCAGTCATCATACTCACCATTCTGGTCAGCTACATAGGAAGTATTTACCGGCATTACTTCATTTATTACAACGCTCGACTCAATAATGTTGTCTTTTTCACATCCCGGCTGAAAAAGAATACAAAGGAACAATATAATAAGTACGATGCCGGCATTCAGCTTTCTACCGGCGTTTATTTCGTTTTGCCCGGGCATAGGATCTTTTCTGAAAAAGGTTAAAATCATTTGGTAAAAAGTGTTTGGACAAATTACCCTAAAATTAAATATTACGACTGGCAATAAGTTGACAAACTAAACGGATCTTTATGTAAATACCAATGAGGTTCATCATTTATGGCACGGTCTTCAGTGATTCAAATATATATAGGGTAAATCATCCATAGATCTAATAATCATCAGGAAGCAGGTCATAACCCTTCCATTCCTGCAATGGAAGCGGAAGATCTTTAATAAGACCTGTATTTATATCAAAAATCCAGCCATGGAAGTAAATTTTCTTATTGCTCCTGAATGCTCTCTGGATTATTGGAGTGCGCAACAGATTTTTCAGCTGGGCAATCACATTCATTTCAGAGAGGCGGTCAAGCATTTTTGTTTTATCGCCAAGTTCTTCGAGCTCTCTCCGATGAAAATGATAAAGATCGCTGATCGGGCTCACCCAGTTTTCAACTATATCCTCTGTGTCGAGACCATCGACCGCAGCCTTAACACCTCCGCATTTATAATGTCCAAGAACGATGATATCACCGATATTCAATATTTCGATTGCATATTCAATTATTGACAACAGGTTCAGGTCGGTAAAATTTACCTGGTTTGCAATATTTCTGTGAACGAATATTTCTCCTGGTTCAGACTCAGTTATAAGATCGAGAGGTATCCTGCTGTCAGAGCACCCGATAAACAGGAATCTGGGTTTCTGAGGCTTTGCCAGTTCATCAAAATATTCCGGATCAGTTTTAAGCTTCTCAGCCGCCCATAGCTGGTTGTTCTTCAGAAGATCCGTGTAATCATTGTGCTGGATCATGGTAAGGTAATTAAATCAACATTGATTCAAACCGAGGTTAAGGGATGGAATTTTACCCGGGTTAAGCGATTCAAGAATTATCAGTGCTGCTCCAAGTGCCGTAGCGTTTAAAATTTCAGATGTATAAACATTTTTCATTGAATATGCATCAGAGATCAGCCTGATAAAAATAGGGTTCTTTAAAAAGCCGCCGGTAAGATATATGTTTTCAATATCATTATCAGCAGGGATCACGAGATCGATAGCTTCAACAGCAAGCTCTGATAATTCGACCATAAGGCGGTGGTATCCTTCCTCAAATGATTTAAATGCAAAAAAGTCGATCTTTTCTTTTACTTCTCTTGAAAACGGGTCATTGTCAAAATAGATTCTTCCTTTGACTCTATTTGCACGGCATAGATCGATCAGACTGGTATCTGCTTTTACACTCTTGTAATAATCACCATCTTTGTTAAAATGTTCATTCAACATCTGAACAGCAACATGGTGAAGATGTCCCATAAAGAGCCTGGAAGACTTAACCGGTTCTTTGGTGATACTCAGGTAGCAGAGGCAATCATGATCGAGTTGTTCAGCAGTAAGTTTTTCTGCATTGAACGGATTCATGTTTATGCACCAGGTACCTGTTGAGATAAGAATGAATTTACCTTTGCTTGCGGCAAAATATGGAGCAAGTGATGAGGAGCTGTCATGGATTCCAATGCCGCAAAAAAGCTTTGTTCCGTCCATATTAACCTCATTAAGAGTAGCCACATCAACAGGTGGGGGGAACTCAAGTCCCTCCTCCCCCGTCCAGATGTGATATTTCATGGCGTCAAAATCCCACAATGCCGTATGGCATCCTATAGAAGTATGTTCTGAGTATAACTTCCCTGTGAGCAGGTAAGAAAGGTACTGAGGAAAATGAAGGATATGCTTAACCCTGGCAAAGATTTCCGGTTTCTGATGCTTAAGCCAGAGAGCCTGCATCCCTGAATTGAGCATACCGAGAGCCGGTGATGCCGTCTGCCTGCAAAACTCATCTTGTCCGCCATGTCTCCTGTAAACCCTTTCAGGGATGTTCTCATCAATAGGCTTAAGGTAATTATATACAGGCGTAAGCCTCTTCCCTTCTTCATCAAGGTAAACCAGGGTGGCCCCATAGGTCGCAAAATTCACTGCTACGAGCTCGAACTTTTCAGAGGCAAGAAGCTGCTTTACTGACGACAATACCCATTCTTCAATTTTTTCGATATCGTCACATTCAAAACCATCGTCGTCAGTGACTTCCAGAAATTTTTCCTCACTCTCCGAAACAATGTTAAGGTCAAAATCAAATAATAGGATCTTTTTATTTGTTTTGCCGACGTCAAAAACAGCAATAACTTTTTCTTTCATCTTTTCATTAGAACATTTCCCTCGTATTCCTGTATCGTCTCAATATAATCCTCCGCTACAGGCACATTATTGATCAGGCAGAAATAATCCCAGACAGCCCCGTAAGGTTTTGTTTTAAGAAGCTCCATCATCGCAAGCCTCTCAAAGTTTTTGCCTTCTTCTTCGAATTTGACAAGGGTCTTGAACGGCTCTAGCAAAGCAAAAAGGAACGCAATCTGAACAGCTCTTGCACCTACAACATAGGCCCCGATCCTGTTAAGGCTTGCATCAAAATAATCGAGTCCTATATTTACCCTGTTAAGGACTTTTGCCCTGATTATCTCCTGTGCAATAAGAGTGATCTCATCGTTAAAGGTAACCACATGGTCGCTGTCCCATCTTACTCCGCGTGTAAGGTGCAGGAGTATCTCATCAACACTCTGAAGGCATGCGGATATTTTATCACCAACCTGTTCGGTCGGGTGAAAATGGCCATTATCAAGCGTAATCATAGTGCCATGTTTGGCAGCATAGCCAAGATAAAAATCATGCGATCCGACTGTCATTGATTCCAGGCCCATTCCAAAGAGCTTGCTTTCAATTGAGTCTTTGAGATATTTCCTGGGATATTTGACAGCGAAGATCTCATCGAGTGATTTTTTCAGGAGCGTGCGGAGAGTATTCCTGTCGACAGGGGTATCCTTCGATCCATCAGGTATCCAGATATTATGCACTGATGGTGTACCAAGCTGTTTGCCCATTTCAGCGCTGATGGCCCTGCATCTCTTTGTATGCTCGACCCAGAATTTCCTGTATTTTTCATTCTTGCTGGACAATGTAAAACCATCTTCAGCATAAGGGTGAGAGAAACATGTGCAGTTGAAATCCATACCGATCTTTCTCTTTTTCGCCCAGTTTATCCAACCCTGGAAATGCTTTACTTCGATCTTGTTGCGATCGACAAATTTGCCTCCGAACTCTCCATAAATAGCATGCAGATTGAGTCTCTGCTCTCCCGGAATCAGAGCCATGACCACGTCAAGATCTTTTCTCATCTGTTCAATAGTTTTTGCCTTGCCCGGGAAATTTCCTGTTACCTGGATTCCGCCTCCGCCAAGTTCAGCTCCTGGTTTTTCAAAACCCCCGACATCATCAGTCTGCCAGCAGTGAAGACTGATTTTGATTTTATTCAACTCGGTCAGTGCTTTTTCGGTATCGACACCCAATGCAGCATACTGCTCCTTTGCAAGCCGATATGCTTTCTCTACCAATGCTTTTTTCATAGTATAATGATTTATAATAATTTGTATCCCTGATAAAATAATAATTTACTTTAAACTAAATCACCCCCTTCCTAACCCCCGCCTAAGCGGGGCAGGCTTTCCCCCACGGGGGAAGGCAATAAAAATTTCTTCTTTTCCCCCTTGGGGGAAATAAGAAAGGGGGTAAAGTATTATTATATATGAATGAATAGAACTATTCAATTTATTACTGTTATTTAATTATTCCATATAGAATATCTGCTCAAGGGGTATAGATATTGGTGAATTATCAGGGTTTGTCTCCATGACATCAGCCATATATTCCCACCATTTTAGCACAATCTCTGTTGTGCCAAGGTCCTGGGATGATGCAATTCCTGACTGCTCCTGGTACGCAAAAAGAGTGTTGGTCTCCTCGTCAAGGAATATCGAATAGTTGCCGATACCTTCACTTTTCAGCAGTTTCACCAGTTCAGGCCATATCTCGCTGTGCCTTTTCCTGTACTCCTCCTTAAACCCGGGGTACATCTTCATCTTAAATCCAAATCTTTTTGTCATATATTATATGTATTATCCAAGTTTTACTATGAACGCGGAAAGGATCAATACCACTATTCCTGCCACAAGAACAATTATTGTCCTGCGTTTTACACCCTTCCACTCGTGAAGAAGTATGCCCCAGATATTACTGATAGCAATGTTAAGTGCCATCAGTATACTCCACCCGAAAACTGCCATGCTGGGAGGCAGCTTGCTCGAACCCATCCCAAAGAAATGGAACTGAAGGAACCAGAGAAGGCCGGCAAGGAAAGTAAAGAAGAGATTATTAAGAAGCACTTTGCCGGGAACTGTATAATAATCTTTATAGGTTTTGTTCTTTATGTTAAGGAATGCGCAGTATATCAGATTTGTAATGAATCCGCCAAGCAAAATAAAAATGAGAGAGGGGTTTTTCTGGAATAAAGGATTAGTCCCATGTGCAAGTGCAACAGTCTCGATTGGTTTTCCTGACTCAAATCCGAAGTTGAAGCAGGCGCTCATAATACCAGCAAAAACAGCAATGATAAGTCCTTTTTTCAGTGCAAATTCCTTTACAGCTGCCCTCTTTTCCTCTTCACTCATTTCCTTGCTCTTGAGGGAACCGGCATAGCCTATTATTACAATACCGGCAATAGTGATTGCCACGCCAATAACTGTAAGAATGCCACCGGTTGTTGCGAAGAGATTATCTCCTGCAATTATAGGAGGAAGCAGGGTTCCAAAGGCTGCACACAGACCAAGGGCAATGCTCTGTCCAAGTGCAACTCCAAGATAGCGAAGACTCAACCCGAAAGTCAGGCCTCCGAATCCCCATAAGATCCCAAAGAAAATTGCCATCAACTTTGCCGATGATGGAGAATCCCTGATTATAGGTATCAGCTCCCCATGAGGAACAAATATCAATGCAAAGAGCCACGGGATTATTATCCATGCAAACAGACCCTGGCTGATCCAGTATGACTCCCATGCCCATGATTTTACTTTTTTAAACGGAACATAAAAACTGGCAGCTCCAATGCTGCCAAGTGCAATCAAAAATATACCAGCGATCGGATTCATCTTATTAATTTTTAAACGGAATCGCAATTTAGAAACTTTACTCAAGGATTTTATTTTTTAACATACTTTTTTCTTATCACATTTTTTACAACCTTTCGTATCATTAATGAAAACTACCTGACATGAAATCATTCAAGCTAACGCTACTCTTGTTTTTTATTTTTGGAAGCATTAATTCTCAGGATATTACAGTAAAAAATCTAACTACTGAGCACAAGAAAGATCCCATTGGGATTGATGTGCGGACTCCCAGGTTGTCATGGAAAATTTACGGTACCGGGAATAACATCATGCAGACATATTATTCAATAAGAGTTGCAACAGACCAGAAATTCTCATCGGTAAAAATGGTCTGGCAATCCGGAAAAACTGAAAGCGGAGAATCAATACTGGTGCCATATAACGGTCCTGCACTTAAATCCGGGACCAGGTATTTCTGGCAGGTAATGATCTGGGATAATAAGGGCAGAGAAACAAAATGGAGCGAAACCGCTCTGTTTGAAATGGGATTGCTGGATGCTTCGGATTGGAAGGCAAAATGGATTGAAATGAAGGGCGATACTAACAGGTTTTCGCCTTCACCTCACTTCCGGAAAGATTTTACCGTCGGGAAGAACATTCAGAAAGCGGTCGCTTATGTTACCTCACATGGATTTTATGAACTACACATAAATGGTAAAAAAGTTGGAGACCAGGTTCTTACTCCGGGATGGACTTCGTACGGAAAGAGATTACAGTACCAGGTCTATGATGTAACCTCACAGGTGGTAAAAGGCAACAATGCCATTGGTGCATTTCTTGGAGATGGATGGTATCGCGGCACTCTTGCATGGGGGAACAACTGGGCTATATACGGCAAAAGATTAGGTCTCTTCGTACAGCTGAAACTTACTTATACCGACGGAAGCGAAGAGCTCGTTGTTTCGGACGAATCATGGAAATGCAATAACGATGGAGCTCTGAGGATGAATGACATTTACGATGGCGAAATATTTGATGCAAATAAGAAACTTACAGGATGGGATATACCTGGCTATAACGATTCAAAATGGGAGAAAGTGATCATTGGCAATCATCCTTTTAACCTAATAGCCTCTGAGGGCTCCCAGGTAAAAAAGATACAGGAGATTAAGCCTGTTAAGATATTCCGTACTCCCAAAGGAAGCCTTATTGCCGATATGGGACAAAACATGGTCGGATGGATAAGGCTTAAAGTTACCGGACCAAAAGGAACGGTTGTAACAGTCCGCCATGCTGAAGTGCTTGATAAATTTGGTGAATTCTATACTGCCAACCTGAGATCAGCCAAAGCTCAGTATATTTATACCCTGGCCGGAACCGGCGAAGAAATCTATGAACCCAGATTTACTTTCATGGGATTCAGGTTTGTCGAAGTGACCGGCTTCCCCGGAACGCTTACACCGGAGAATCTTACCGGAATAGTGGTTCATTCCGATATGGAGCCAACAGGTACTTACGAATGTTCGAATCTTCTTATCAACCAGCTGCAACATAATATAATATGGGGTCAGAATGGAAATTTTGTGGATGTCCCCACTGATTGTCCGCAAAGGAACGAACGCCTTGGATGGACAGGCGATGCGCAGGCTTTTAGCCGTACAGCAGCATTTAATTATAATGTATCACCCTTCTTTACAAAATGGCTGAAGGATGTCGCTGCCGACCAGAAGCCTGGCGGCGAAGTACCTGATGTGATACCGGATGTTTTAAACCCTCAGAATGCAAAAACAGCTTCACCTTCTGCAGGATGGGGCGATGTTTCTGTAATCGTTCCATGGACAATGTACATTGTTTATGGCGATAAGAGATTGCTCGAGACACAATATCCAAGCATGAAAAAGTGGGTTGAATATATAAGGAAGAAATCGGGCGATTCATACCTCTGGAAAGGCGGAAGCAAATATGGTGACTGGCTTTTTTACCACCCGCCTGTGAACGATCATACCGCTGCAGACGGATATACTGAACCTGATTTTATTGCAACTGCCTATTACGCATATTCCACTTCGCTTCTTGCCAAAGCTGCAAAAGAACTTGGCAAAACCGATGATGAAAAGAATTATACTGAATTATACAACAAGATAAGGGATGTATTCATTAAAGAATATGTGACACCTGCTGGAAGAGTCGGAACATGCTCTCAGACATCGTACATTCTTGCTTTGAAATTCGGACTCATTCCTGAAGATATGAGAGAAAAAGCTGCAAAATTTCTGGTCGCAGATATCAGGAGCAGAGGAAATCATCTTTCTACGGGTTTTCTTGGAACAATTTATATCTGCCATGAGCTTACCAATGCCGGATATACAGATGTCGCTTATGATCTTCTTCTGCAGGAGACTTATCCATCATGGCTATACCCTGTGAAAATGGGGGCAACAACCATCTGGGAAAGATGGGACGGACAGAAAACCGACAGTACTTTTCAGGACGAAGGCATGAACTCATTCAATCATTATGCATACGGCGCTATCGGTGACTGGATGTACAGGGTTTCTGCCGGTATCGAAACACAGGACCCGGGTTACAGGAATTTAATACTTCAACCCCACCCCGCAAAGAATCTCTCTTACGCAAAAGCATCATTTGAAAGTTCATATGGTACGATTGCCTCAGGCTGGACAAGGAAAGACGGCAAGATCATTGTTCATGTCATAATACCTGCAAATACAAAGGCTACTGTAATGCTGCCGGTTGATAATCTTTCAAAAATTATGGAGAACGGACATACGTTGCTTCAGGACAATAATGACTCTGTCATAATGGAAGAAACGAGGGAAGGTAAAAGAATAGGTCTGAAAAGAGGATCTGGAGATTACAGCTTTGAGTTTGCTGAATGATCTCCGGAGCCTGAAATTATTTTATTCTTTTCTGAACTTTTTTCCATGAATCAGTTATCAGAAAGCTTTCGTCCATATAGCTGATCATCTTCAGAAATTTTACCATCGGCACTGAGAATGTCAGCTCTCCGGACGCTACATAGGGTCTGGCAGAAGGATCGAACATTCCGATAACGGCACGGGGACGCTCATTATCCTTCTCGAGATAAGGATAATGGACTATTGAACCGCAACCTGCACCAAAGGGTGTGAATGTGCTGTTGGGCTCGCTCTGGTCGAAATTGGCAAGTGTAAATAATCCCGAAAGGATATCGGGAGTGGCATAAAAGACCACAACATCAGGATTGTCATTTTTGGTGATCATGTCCCATCTTTTGAAAACGATATACTTGCCGGGCAAAGTGATATTCTTCTGATTCTTCATCAATTCCTTAACCATTCCGGGAGTGCGGATGTACCTCTCTCCTTCTATTTTACCTTCTATGCCACAGGAAAGAAAGTACTCGAAATCCGGACGTATTTTATCGGCGAATCCAAGATATCTCTTCGCGCCACCACATTTTAGGGCATCTGAATTAAAAGCAAGCGACTCACCATTCCGCACCTGCCCCAGTTCACAAATGAGGCATCTCCATTTTGATGAAGATGGAACAACCTTGCAATTTAAAGGGTTGTCAGTGTAATAGAATATTAATGGCAGCGGAGCCTCGTTGAAGTATTTTTTCCATTGGAGGATAAAATAGTCCCTTGTTTTGATTTCCATGATTCCGTTTTATAGTCAGATCTTAAATTTACGCATATTATCAATCCGGTCATGAAGCTGATTAACATAATTGTTTTATATAACTTATAAATAATATTATTTTTGCCAGTCATAAAATTATCTCATTCATTATTGCATTGGATTTTGCAGGACAACATATAGGGGAATTGGCAGCATTGATGACAGCAGTTTTCTGGACTGTAACCTCATTGTCATTTGAATTTGCCAGCAACAGGGTTGGATCGCTCCCGGTAAATATCATTAGACTCGTTGCAGGATTTGTATTCCTGAGCATATTCACTTTTATCAGGAGAGGAATGCTTCTCCCTACAGATGCAACAAACTATAACTGGTTTTGGCTTATAATGTCAGGATTGATTGGTTTTGTATTCGGCGATCTGTTCCTGTTTAAATCGTATACTATTATCGGATCAAGATTCTCCATGCTGATCATGAACCTCGTCCCTCCTCTTACAGCTTTTGCAGGTTTTCTGATCCTTGGTGAGCGGTTGTCAGTTTTCCATTTTCTTGGAATGCTGCTCACTTTTTCAGGGATCTCCCTCGCAATTTTCAGCAGGAAAGACGGAGATGAAAAGATATCATTAAAGCTGGCTCCCAGGGGTGTTTTATATGCAGTCGGAGGAGCAGTCGGACAGGCTCTCGGGCTTGTACTTAGTAAAAAGGGAATGAAGGATTATGATCCGTTTGCAGCAACTCAGATCCGCATTATAGCAGGAATATCGGGCTACATAGTTCTTGTAAGTATTATGAACAGATGGAAGAGTGTAGGAAAAGCTATACAGGACAAAAAGGCTATTGGTGCAACAACACTCGGAGCTTTTTTCGGTCCTTTTCTTGGTGTCTCATTTTCGCTTGTAGCAATAAAATTCACTGCTACGGGAATAGCTTCTACCATAATGGCGCTTGTTCCTGTTTTTATTTTGATCCCTGCCGTTGTGCTCTTTAAGCAAAAGGTGACTCTCATAGAGATCATTGGTGCTGTAATCAGCGTGGCTGGCGTGGCACTCTTCTTTATTTAAGCAAAGATGAACTGCGAAGAATTAAAAAAACGTATACGGGTAAGTGAGTTTATTTTTTCCGCTTCGCGGAGCAGCGGTCCGGGTGGACAGAATGTAAACAAAGTCAATACAAAGGTTGAATTGCGATTCAATGTTAAAGAATCAGAAAGCCTGTCGGATGAAGAAAAGGAAAAAATATTAATCAGGCTGAAAAATAAAATAACAACAAAAGGTGATCTGTTAATTATTTCACAATCAGCACGTACGCAATTACTGAACAGGCTGAAAGCCGAAGAGAAATTTTACAAACTGTTGTGCAGCGCACTTAAGGATAAGCCTAAACGGAAAGCTACCTCTCCTACTATTGCATCCTCCAGGGAACGTCTTGAAAAAAAGAAAAAAAGGAGCAGCCTGAAGAAGCTTCGCAAAGAATCAGCATTGAACAATGATGATTGACAACATTCTCTTTTCTTCATCTAATTTTCATTTTCCAGCAATATTTTTGAATCTCATTTTCACTTTTTCTACAGAAAAAAGATTATGGCATCATTATTGATTATCAGTGATCTTAAAAAAGATATTGAACATATTTTTAAAAATGTTGTTTTAAAACTCATACAGAAAAAATGAGCATAATAAAACCGGATAAAAAAAAGCAATTATAAATTAATTTCACTAATGAAAATTATAGATTGTAATATGCTATTATACAATATATTATAAAATACAAGATATGATTCTGGAAATAGGATTGTTAATAAAATGCAATTTGTGTTAATATTTCTGATACTCAATTGATACAAGGTATTTATAGAATATATATTTTCGCCCAATTAAAAATATTTAATAGTAACAATTTAACAACAAATTAATCAAAAGAAAAGGTGAATTTTTTCATCATCTGTTATGAACGCTAACAATAATGAGGTTACGACACTCCACGGCGAGAGTCGCCTCGTGGGTTGCTCTTCTGATGAAGAGCCTGGCGCGAAAACCACGATTTTTTCGCAAAACGAAATCCCAATTCAGTTATTTAGCAACCGAAGTTCGGAGTTCATGCACCGCTACTTCCCCCTAACAACTATCGATTCCTGGAATGATTGGAAATGGCAGTTAAGAAATGCAATTACAAGCATTGACGAGCTAAAGAAAATCATGAAATTATCCGAAAAGGAGATTATGGCTATTAATAATCTTAAAGGCCGTCTTCCGATGAGGATAACTCCGTATTTTGCTTCGCTCATTTATGAGACAGGCTATTCCCATCCGTTGCGTCGCAACGTAATTCCTGTGGTTGAAGAGTTGTTGCAGCACAGTACTGAGCAGTCAGATCCCCTTCACGAGAAAGCATTTTCTCCGGTCAAGGGAATCGTTCACAGGTATCCCGACAGGGTATTATTTACGGTTACACAGGTCTGTTCAAACTATTGCAGATATTGTACCCGTTCACATTCAGTCGGAAAGCTGGACAAGCTCGGAAGGCAGGATTTCGAAAAAGCCTTTGCCTACATTGCAGCTCATAAAGAAGTCAGAGATGTGCTCATCAGTGGCGGCGATCCACTGACCCTGACTGATGATACACTCGAATATATTCTTTCAAATATAAGGGCTATTAAGCACGTTGAAATAATACGTATCGGAACCAGGATCCCCGTTGTACTTCCGATGAGGGTCACGGATAACCTGGTTGCAATGCTCAGAAAATACCACCCTCTTTTCCTCAGCCTTCACTTTTCACATCCTTCAGAAATTACCGAAGAGTGTGCAAAAGCATGCAATAAACTTGCAGATGGCGGCTTCCCTCTTGGAAGTCAGACAGTACTCTTAAAAGGTATAAATGATAATATTCCTGTTATGAAGGAGCTTATGCATAAGCTCCTGATGATTAGAGTAAGACCTTATTATTTATATCAATGCGACCTTATTCCCGGTTCCGGCCATTTCCGTACAACGGTTAAAAAAGGCCTTGAAATCATGAAGGGACTAAGAGGCTTCACAAGTGGTTATGCAGTACCGACATTTGTTATTGATGCCCCTGGCGGAGGCGGGAAAATTCCTTTGCTCCCAAATTACGTAGTGGAACACAACACCGAGAAAATAGTATTGCGCAACTACAAGGGCGTTCTTTGTGAATACCCCGAAAGATAAAATCTAATGAGAGTTGGTTTAACTTATGACCTTCGGTCATGGTATCTTGACCGCGGATATTCTATGGAAGATACCGCAGAATTCGATAAGCAGGAAACAGTTGATGCAATTGCAGAATCCCTTCAGAAGATGGGATTCGAAACTGAACCGGTTGGCAACTGCTTTCAGCTTATTGAAGCCCTGGCTGCCGGGAGAAGATGGGACCTTGTATTCAATATTGTTGAGGGTCTTTATGGCGACGGAAGAGAATCTGTTGTGCCTGCGATACTTGATCAGTACAAGATACCTTATGTCTTCAGCGGACCTGTAATACTAGGATTATCACTCAATAAATATCTCACAAGGCTGATTGTCGCCGCCGCAGGTATACCAGTTAGCCCCGGCATGCTAATTTCGACGAAGGAGGATATTAAAAAATGCAATCTTGAATACCCGCTTTTCATTAAGCCGGTCTCGGAAGGGACAGGTAAGGGAATCAATGAGAAAAGCATGCTGAACTCTTTTGCAGAAATGAAGGAAATGGCAGAATGGATTCTGTCTAGGTTCAATCAGCCTGCACTCGTGGAAGAATATCTTCCGGGAAGAGAATTTACGGTAGGTTTGATTGGCTCAGGAAATGAATCTGTTGCAATTGGCGGAATGGAAATAGAATGCAAGGATAATCTTCCCTATTCGGTTGAAGTCAAGGAGAATTATCAGGAGTTCTGCAAGTACATCCCATTATCGAAAGATGTTGACGGAGAGTGTAAAAGAGTTGCGCTTGCTGTTTGGAGAGCGCTGGGAACTGTTGATGCAGGAAGAGTCGATATAAAAGCCGACAGGAATGGAAGGATTTGCTTTATGGAAGTCAATCCCCTTGCCGGACTTCATCCGGTTCACTCTGACCTTCCTATTCTCTCAAGAATGATCGGGATTGAATACCAGTCCCTGATGGAAATGATAATGAAAGCTAGTTTAAAAAGACATCAATTGACTTTATGACAGGTAAAAGATGCTGTATTATATTTAACCAACCGCTCGAGAACGCGCTACCGGATGAACTGGACGTACTGGACCAAGTGGAATGGATTGAGAAAAACATGCTTGAACTTGGCATAAAGACTTACAGAAAAGGAATTACTGCTGATTTTATGAACGAGGTCGCTGCTCTTGCGGCAAACAGAAAAGATTATGATTTTGTTTTTAACCTCGTTGAATCTATAAATAATAAAGGAGAGCTTTGCTATTTCGTGCCGGCACTTCTGAATATGTACTCCATCCCCTATTCGGGGAACCCTGTGGAGGCAATGTTTATCACAACCAGCAAAGCTCTTACAAGCAAAACACTTAAAGGTGCAGGTATAAATAACCCGGGAGGTTACTCCCCATCGGAATACTCCAGGCTGGTACCAGGGAACCAGTATATCATAAAGCCGGTCTGGGAAGACGGCTCACTTGGAATCACAGGTGAATCTGTTTTTACCTTTACTCCGGAATATGAGCAGAAACTTAAAACATATAAGGATACTCACTGGTTGATCGAAGATTTTATCGATGGTAGGGAATTCAACATAAGCGTTCTTCCGGGCGAAAACGGTCCTGAGGTAATGCCACCGGCAGAGATGGTATTCCATAATTTCAAACATGGCATGCCGAAGATTGTAGATTTCCGGGCAAAATGGGAAGAAGGTACCTTTGAGTATGAAAATACTATAAGGAATTTCCCGGGAAATGATCTCAACCCGGAACTGAAAGAGCGAATAATGTCAGCTGCATTAAAGTGCTGGTATGTATTTGGATTGAAAGGATATGCAAGGGTAGATATGAGGATAGATAAAAACGATAACCCTTATGTTATAGAGGTAAACGCAAATCCTTGTCTTTCACCCGACAGCGGACTTGTGGCTGCAACGGAGGCTGCAGGGCTTCCTTTCACTGTCGTCCTTCAGAGGATAATCAACGACCTAAACTTATAATTATATGGAAAAAATTTCAGCAGGTATAAAACCGGAAGAGAGAAAGCGCGTTGAAGAGATATTAAGGTCAACAGACTTTTTTTATGATTTCGAGATCGATACTGCACTAGAGATTGCAGATGAGACGATCGCTAAAGGAATGGAAAAAAGCGGTTATTACTGGCTTAAGGTAACTGATGATGATGGTATAGTGGCTTTTGCAAATTATGGCAAAAATGCTTTCTCAACCCACTCATGGGAATTATACTGGATTGCCGTTCACAATAATGCCAGGCATAAGAAACTGGGAAGTGCTCTTCTTAAAGCTGTCGAAGACGATGTGCGAAAGCATAAAGGAAAAATCCTCTGGATTGAAACATCAGGCCGGCCCAAATATGCTGCAACTGAAGCCTACTATCAGCGTAACGGATATGAACTGGCAGCAAGCCTGAAGGAATTCTACGGACCTGGTGATCCTAAGCAGGTGTACGTCAAGACATTGTAGCACTCTGCATCCCTTTTTAAGAAAACAGATCTATTTTATAAGATTGGCATTGTAATATTCAGGTCTGCCAGTCACTTCCTCGCCAAGCCATGAGGGCTTATCAAATTCCTCATTTTCATCAGAGAGCTCAATCTCGGCAATTATGAGACCCTCATTTTTGCCATGGAAGACATCGACTTCATATTTGTGATTGCCTGAAGGAATTATATATCGGGTCTTTTCTATAACGCCAGGCAGGCAAATTTTCATCATTTCACGGGCATCTTTAACCGGAATCCTGAATTCCCACTCGTTACGCGAGATAGATTTCCCTTCCGGTCTGCTCTTTATGGTCATGAATGCCTCGTCGCCATATATTCTAAGACGTATTGTTTTTTCGCTATCAATTGAGATATATCTCTGGATGATATCTATCTTCTTCACGGCCAGGCTAATGAATTCACCACTAACAAGAAACTTGCGTTCTGTCTCGGTTGCCATTTTTTTTTTAAAGATAACAATAAACAGAAGTAGTACCTAAGAACAAAAGAGTCGATTAACCCATCTTCCCCGGCTCGCTCTATTTTATTAACTTGTTGCAACTTAAGAATAAAATATTTAGTCATACAAAAATAATAGTCCAGGCATAAAGTCAAGGGGGTTTGTCAAAATGTTGATACCGTTGGTGTAATACATTTTAATGGGACTTTTTTTTTTCGTAACTTTTCGTTTTTGACCTAGTTACTTATTATTAAACAATAAATAACCTGCTCATATGAAAACAAGATTCCTCCTTTCATTTTTGATTTTTACCTGCTTTTATCTTACAGGTATTTCCCAAGTTCCAAAAGGATTCAATTACCAGGCTATTGCCAGAAATAGCAACGGTGTTGTGCTTGTCAATCAGTCGCTTCCTGTTAAAATTGATATTCAGACATTAATTACAGGAGGCACTATATTATACGAAGAGTCCTTTCCATCTGTCACTTCAAACTCAAACGGTTTGATTTCCCTTGTTGTAGGGACGGGAACCAAAACTGGAGGAACTGCTGCCTCTTTTTCCGCGATTGACTGGAATCAGACACTATTCCTGAAAACGTCCATACAATATCCGGGGAGCGACTGGACTGTAATGGGTACAAGCCAGATATGGTCGACGCCTTATTCACTTATCGCTGACAAGGCAAATGGTGTTAACACCGGAACCAAGTTGTCAGTGACCAGTGCAAATGATGCAGGCACAGATGCTCTTTTTGAAGTTAAGAGGGCAGACGGGCAGACAGTATTTGCCGTCTATCCCAACGCTGTAAATGTTTATGTTCCGAAAAGCACATTCAAAGGCGTTAAAGGAGGATTTTCAGTCGGCGGTTATGACGGATCAAAAGCCGGCAGTCCAACCACCGTCCAGAATTATTTAACTGTATCTCCCGACAGTGTCAGAATTTATATTGACCCTAATCCAACGGGCGCTAAAGGTGTTAAAGGAGGTTTCTCTGTCGGAGGCTATGATGAGTCCAAAGGATTCAATTCAATGTATTTTAATCTTACAAATTACGGCACCGTCAATAAAGTTGCCTCTTCTTCACAGGTTCTCTGGTATCCGAATAAAAATGCATTTCTTGCAGGGAATATCCATATCGGGAGTATCGACAGCGTGGGAATAAATTCAACTGCTCTTGGTTACAATTCGATTGCGATGGGCAATTATTCTCAGGCTTTTGGTTACAAAACCAAAGCATTGGGCGATTATTCCACAGCAATCGGAGAAAATTCGGTTGCGGGATCCAAAACTTCACCGATCGCAAACAATGCTTTTGCTTTTGGTAACGGATCAAAAGCCACTGGAGATGACTCCTATGCACTTGGTTCACATTCTATTGCATCGGGTTACAGATCATTCGCATTTGGTTACGCTTCACAGGCAACAAACACCAACGCACTTGCATTGGGCAATGGATCAGGTGCAACAGGAGTTAATTCAACCGCAGTCGGATATCAATCAACAGCGAACGGGGATCTTTCATTGGCCATAGGATCATATTATAGTTATACTTACTCTCTTCTTCCATATTTTGCGACGGGGAAGGGCGATTCTGGAGATACTAAAGGTGATTTTATAATACGTCTTCCTGTTATTAAACCTCTTTTCAAAACAATCACATTTAGCAGAGCCAATATTGCTAATGGTAAGTACTCGATGTCGATTGGGAATGGTAATTTGTCAAATAACGGAGGTATGGCTGTAGGATCAAATAATGATGCGACTGCATTTGGTGCTGTTGCAATAGGAGTCTCAAACAAAGCAGTCAATACAAATACTTATGCTGCTGGTTACAATAATCTGGCTACCGGATTTTATGCCACAGCGTTTGGGAATAACACATATTCAAGATCTTACGGTTCATTTGTGATAGGTCAATATAATGAAATTGCAGGTGACTCAACACAATGGGTAAGCACTGATCCTGTTTTCGTTGTTGGAAATGGATTGAACAGTACTGACAGGTCAAATGCTGTGACTCTATATAAAAACGGACGTTCGATCTTCGAGGGTGAACATGCTAATATAAGCCTTAATGATAAACAAACCATGAGAATATACGTTCCAAGATTAGGCTTTCTTACCACAACGTCGGTATATGGAATTAAATCTTATGTTAACAGATCTGATGCAAGCGTAAATTATTATTACAGCGGCTATTTCTACAATACCGGAACTTCCGGGACATATATGGGACTTTATGCGGATGTAATTAATACGGATAACCTTAACGGAACCCCAATGGATGTTGCAGAATACTACAAAGACTCCAATGCAAATACTGAACCCGGTGATGTAGTAATTGCTGATGAGAAGAATAAAGAGAGTGTTATAAAGTCTTCAAAGGCTTATCAAACCAGCGTTTTAGGCGTCATATCCACTAAACCTTTTATTGTTATGGGGACAGAAATGTTGGCAGATAAAAAATCTTCAAAGACCAGTGATGGAGGTACTGCAACACAGCTGGCATTAAACGGACGCGTTCCGGTTAAGGTATCCGGTGAAAACGGCGATATCAAACCAGGCGATTATCTTACCTCGTCATCAAAACCTGGCTTTGCAATGAAATGGACCCTTCTCGATGTCAATGCTGCAAAAGACTTTGATGAACTGAAGAAGATCCTTTCAGAGAACGAAAAAAGGCGCAATGCAATAATAGGAAAGGCCGTTGAAAGTTTCTCGGGAAGCGGAACAGGGAAGATTATGGTTCTGATTTCCCTTCAATAGAGCAATATATTATTTTGATATTAAAGGAACCGTTCCCTCCCGGAACGGTTTTTTTATTGTTAATGTTTATAAATATTTTAAAGAATATTCTAAATAAATAACGCTAATTGTTGCTTTTTTAGTAAATTTATCACCAATAACATCTTAGTTCTGATTATTATTAAGATGTTAGCACAGCTGCTTTTGATCAACAGGAGTAGTTTTAGTTTAGGTGTGAGGGTGATTTGGTAAAACGTGACTGCCGGATTTTTCCGGCAGTTACGTTTAATATACCTCCGGCAGAATTATATTTTTTATGATTATTTTGCAGTACGGTAATTAATACCGGAACTATCGTCTCTATTCTTGTTTTATGGAGGTAAAAATTGAATCAGGCTGGGGCTCTAAGCTTAAAAACGAGTTTGAGGAAGAATACTTTTCAAGGCTTTCTGATTTTGTACGCGAGGAATACAGGACTAAAGCTATCTACCCTCCGGGAGGTTTGATATTCAATGCCTTTAACCTCTGTCCATTCGATAGGGTAAAAGCAGTCATTATAGGTCAGGACCCATATCATGGGCCCGGACAAGCTCATGGATTATGCTTTTCAGTCAGGGAAGGAATAGATTTTCCTCCAAGCCTCATTAATATTTTTAAAGAGATTGAATCGGACCTTGGATATAAACCGGCAATGTCAGGCAATCTTCAACGATGGGCTTCTCAGGGTGTCCTATTGCTCAATGCTACTCTCACAGTAAGGGCTCATGCTGCCGGCTCACACCAGGGAAAGGGATGGGAACAATTTACTGATGCTGTTATCGGCATCCTTAACCGCGATAAAGATAATCTGGTATTTTTCCTCTGGGGAGCTTATGCCCAGAAGAAAGGAGGAACAATTGACAGGTCAAGGCACCTTGTGCTTGAATCGGTTCATCCCTCTCCTCTTTCTGCTTCTAAGGGATTCTTTGGAAACAAGCACTTCAGCAAATGCAACAATTACCTTTCTGAAAAGGGAATTGAGCCGATAAACTGGAGATAATTTATTTAATTGATTTCAGAGCTGTTATTATTGTAGACAAAAGCTCATCTGTATCCTCAAAGCCGGCAGATAGTCTTATCATTCCGGGTTCAGGATACTTTGCTCCCCATACTGCTTCAACAGGCATTAAAATTGTGTGCGGATCACCAAGGGTGGGAATAAGCTTAATGCTATCAGAGACTGCCTTAATGAAGCGATCCCTTCTGTTTTTCTTTTCAACTCTGTTGCTGCCGGCAAAATCAAAGGTGACCATCCCTCCGAAGCCTTTATCTCCAAACAGCTTCAGAGCCTCTTTATGAGTAGAATGCCCTTTGAGTCCCGGATACCACACTTTACTGACCTTTTCTGATCTTTCCAGAATCTCAGCAACCATGGAAGCATTAAAGCATTGCTGCCTGAACCTCAGGTTGAAAGTCTGGATCTGTGTGTGCAGCCTGTAAGCATCATCTGCCGATATCATATGCCCTGCGAACTTCCTGTATTCAATTGCGGCTTTCATAATAGCATTATTGTTTCCGCAAAGTACGCCGGCAGTAAGATTTCCATGTCCTGAAAAATACTTGGTTGCACTGTGAATGACAATATCGGCACCGCTTATCAGGGGTTTCCACAGATAAGGAGTTGCAAAGGTATTGTCAACAATGATCTTTGCTCCGTATTTTTTTGCAATCTTAATTACGGCTTCAGCATCAGGAACGATCAGCATGGGGTTTGAGATTGCCTCAATGTACACTATCTCAGGCCTGAGCTTCTTAATTAACAGCTCAAAAGCCCTGAGGTCGTACTTATCATTTACCGGTACAAAACTATGAATATCCAGTCCTCGGCGCTTTCTGAGGACATTTTCAGCATAAGAGATTGTACCGCCATATATTTCACTGAAAAAGAGCCAGGGCTTTACTTTATTCCCAACCTGGAAGATTGAAAAAGCAACGTCGATTGCTGACATGCCCGATTGAGTAAGAAGAGCCCATTTTGAGCCTTCAAGGCGCATTATCTCCTTTTCAGCAGCGACAACAGTGGGGTTCCTGTACCTTGAATAAATATATAATTCGGGTTCATGCTCATTTTTTGTCTCCGCGGCAAATGCCTTTGAAGTTGTTTCGGCATCTGTCAATTCAAATCCGGCGTCCCTGAATATTGGAATACGAGCGCTATTGATCATCTTCTTTTTCATAAGCTGTCAATAGGCGCTTCGTCAATATAATTGCTGATTTCAAGCAGCTTGCTTGTCTCATTTTTGATATAGACTTCATAGGTTATTTTGTCCTGCCCTATATATGTCCAGTATGTGCTATTTATTGGTCCGGTTGAAAATGTTTCACCATTAATTTTAGCAGATATTTCTGCTCTGTAAAATGCTATTGCGAAACGTTTATATTGAGATACTTGTCCCGGAGCAATGGAACCAAGGTTCTTAATGTTTCCTGTTGTGTCTTTGCCTCCGGCGGATTTGACAATTACGTCAGTGAAAGTATAAGTGCTCTGCACATTCCGCACCCGGATATCTGTAGGGCCTTCAGACGAGAATTTTGTTTTCTTGCAGGCAACAAGGAAAATAGCTATAATAAAAATGAAGACAACTTTTTTCATAGCAGGAAAGGATTAGTTGGTTTACTTATAACTGACCTTAAATATAATAAAAAAGTTGCAGGAACATTATATTATCTGGATGCTTCCAGCCGGCACCCATCCTTTGTTGCCATCAGAAAGCCTTATCTCGTACCATTCACCAACCTTCTCACCTGTGCTCACCTTTGTTCCTTCATGAAGCACAAAAAGATCAGTCCCGCTGTTATCGGGCGAGCTTTTGCCGCTGATCTGAGGGCTGAATATAATGGCTTTATGGCTATTGTGCACCATCTGCCTGTTCATGGCCGAAAATGCAAGTGAGGAAAGCGAAATAATCATCAACAGAAGGGCCAGCCAGAATCCAAGTACCTTGAACTTGTATTTTGAAGAATAAAAATATAGTGACAGAAAAATCAGACACAATATGAAAGCTGAAATGCCGATCCTAGCCCAGGCATTGGTCGATAAAGAGAGTGCCAGAAATCCAAACCATCTGACAAAAAAGAGCTCAGGGATTTCGTCAAATCGATCAACAATAAGTGTTCTTGCAATCTGGAGGTTATAATTAATATCCTCATCGGCAGGTTTCAGAAGATGTGCTCTCTCAAAGAACAGGATTGCTCCCGGAATATTATTCAGCTTGAAATATGCGTTGCCGATATTATATTCAAGTTCGGCTGATCTGTAGCCGGTGTTGTAAAGATCAATCCATTGTTCCATGGCTTTATCAAAGTTGCCGGAGGAAAAGAGACCGACCCCCTGCCTGAATTTCTCATTTTTTGCATTCTGAGAGAATGCATCATGGTAAAATAGCTGCAGGACAAGAAGAAACGATAGTGCAATTATTCTTGATTTCATCTTCTACCCGATTGAATTTTCAACATCACTTATAAACTTAGATGCTCCATTGTAGATATCGCCTGCACTGCTTACGTCAGCAGCAGGTGAATATCTTGCATATTCACTTCTGTCAAGAATATCGGTCAGAACCTTGATCTTATCATCATCAATTCCTTTTTCCTTTAAGGAAGATATTGCATTATTCCTGGTCAGGTCTGAAACAGGAATATTCAGCTTATCGCTTAGGTAACCCCATAGAGCTTTGAGGATTTCCTCATGAAACCTGTCAATTTCATTTCTTTTCAGGCAGGCCGATGCATTGCTGAGTCTCTTTTTGGCAACTTTGCCTGCTTTGCGGTTCTTAACCGCTGTAATATCTGCGTTGCGCCTGATATGTTCCCGCCGGACAAAAAGAAAAGAGAAGAAAATAAGCAGGGACAGAATAAAGAGGCTGTAGTATGATCTTTTTACCAGGAGGATATCAGCCGATTTAGCGAGATTCCCCGGATTATTCCTGATAAAACGAATATCCTTGCCAAGGTATTTCACATCTTCCTTTGAGACTCCTCCATATATTGCAATTCCGGGGTTTCCCTGTTCTGTCCCCTTCCTTGTATGAAAATGGAATTCTCCTGAAGCCAGCTTCTCGTATTTTCCGGTCGAAGTGTTGAAGAAGGAATATGATACGGATGGAATCGTGAAATCGCCATAATGCCGCGGAATGAGAAGGTACTCAAATATCTTCTGACCTGACGTCCCGTTTATCGTATTCTTTATGTCATCAGTGACCTTTGGGTCATAGACTTCGACATCGGAAGAGATTTTCAGAACAGGAGCTTCTGCAAGCTTAAGATTTCCGCTGCCGGAAACGGTTATCCTGAAATTAACGGCGTCATTAACATTAACTGAATCCTTATCCAATGTCGCTTTAAGATTCAGCTTTCCCACAACTCCCGAGAAGTCTTCAGGTTTTACGCCCGGCAGAGGTTTTACATTAATCCTGACCGGCTTGCTGGCAACAGTTCTCGGCACATTCTCGTAGGAAGAAAAAAAGTCCCCGAAAAATGAATCCGGCTGACCACTCTTCTGCTGGATCAGAACAGTTATTTGCACCGGATCAATAGTTATTTCGCCTGTTACCTGCGGATAAAGCAGGAACTGCTGTATCATTCCGGTTCCATAAACGGTACCATTTATGTTCTCCTGCTTCAGTGAGGTGAGCTGGGGTGTCTCAATATCGGATTTCATAAAGTTCGTAAAGGCCGGATATTTTATTTCATTGATGCCTGCAATGTTTGTTCTTGTATAGATCTTGACACCGGCAACAATGCCTTCGCCGAGATAAACATCTTTTTTGTTCACTGATAAATCAAGGGAAATTCCGCTGCCTGCATTTTCGACATTTGGATTTGTCTTTGGCTGGTTCCCTCCCGTCTGAACATTCTGCTGCACCTGCTGGTTATTACTGCTGACCACCTCGATCTTCATCGGGTCGGAATAATATGTTTTACCTTTTAACGTGAACGAGGCCGGAGCAATCTCGAACTTTCCTGCATTAACTGCCTGCAGATAATAAACATAACTATAGGATGTCTGGTGAGAGATCTTGCCATTGATTATCTGTGTGCTTGAGCTGTACGATGTCTCTGGCCCCATCAGCTTATAGAATCCATCAAATGCCGGCGCAGCGAATTCTCCTCCGCCTTCATTGACCGTCCATGTAATACCAAACTGCTGGCCTGCTTCCACAACAGCAGGATACTCAGCCTTGACCGAAATATCCTGTGACTTCAGAATAAAAGGTAATACCAGAAAAATAATATTTATAATTGTTCTCTTCATTTTGCTGTTTCAGATCACCAGTTTTTTGTTGTTCTGACCTTTTCCCTTGCTGCTTTTGCAAGTTTAACCTTTTCCTGGACATTTTTCTCATCATTGGCAAGAGCATTCAGAACACGCTGAGCATCTTCCTTCGATATTCCCTGATCCTGCTGCTGTTGCTGTTGCTTCTGATCCTTGTTATCCTGGTTCTGATCCTTGTTATTCTGCTTATCCTTCTGATCCTTTTGATCCTTATTCTGCTTTTGTTTGTCCTGGTTTTTATCCTGATTATTTTTATTCTGATCTTTTTGCTGTTGCTGTTGCTTCTGGAGCAAGTCCTGGGCATATGCAAGGTTATACTTTGCTTCCATGTTTTTCGGATCAAGTTTCAGAGAGCCCTTGTAAGCATCAATGCTCTCTTTAACCTTATTTGCCATCAGAAGAGAATTCCCCATATTATAAAGGCTGGCAGATTTCTTCTTTTTATCTTCATTCATATTGAAATTCTCTTCAAACTGCTTGCCTGCTTCCTCAAATTTTTTCTGCTTGTAAAGGGCATCTCCAGTGTTAAAGAGAGCATCGGCAGATTCCTTGTTTTTGTCAAGTGCCTTTCTGTATGAGATTTCCGAGTCAGGGAATTTCTCTTTTTCATATTCATGATTTCCTTTCCTGATGAATTTTTTATCAGCCTGGGCATAGGTCAGAACTACCGAGGAGAATAATAATATTACAATCAGAACAGCAGGTTTCAAACCATGAAAATATGTATGTTTTTCTTCAACCATTTTAACAGCAAATTTATTCTTATAACCTGAATTTGAATAATTTGATATTGGCAAGCTTCCTGTTCTTTCTTTCCATTATTATGAAATCAAGCACAAGGAGGAAAATAGCTATTGCCGCGAAAATCTGGAATTGATCGTTATATTCAGTGTACATTTTGCTTTCCATTTCCTGCTTCTTCATGTTATTAATCTCACCGAATATCTCATCAAGGCCGATATTTGAATTGCTGGCTCTCACATAGCTTCCTCCGGAAGTCATTGCAATTTTTTTCAGAATATCTTCGTCCAGCTTCGAGATCACTGTATTACCGTCAATATCCTTAAGGAATTCCTTCTTCCCGTTAACTGTAACCGGCACCGGCACTCCATCGGCAGAACCTATCCCGATAGTATGGATTACGATACCTGCTTTTGCAGCTTCAGCTGCCCTGGCGACCGGATCATCTTCATGATTCTCTCCGTCAGTGATAATGATCATAGCCTTGCTTTTACCTTCTCCGGGGCTGAATGATTTCATGCCAAGATCAATTGCTGCACCGATGGCGGTTCCCTGTTTTGGCACCATCTCAGGTCCAATTGCATTCAGGAACATCTTTGCTGAAACATAATCAGTGGTTATCGGTATCTGAGTGTAGGCATCACCTGCAAAAACAATAAGCCCTATCCTGTCGTTGTCGAGGTTATCAATGAGCCTTGTAAGTGCTTGTTTCGCCCGTGTAAGGCGGTCAGGCTGTATGTCGCCGGCAAGCATCGAATTGCTTACATCAAGAGCTATAATAACCTCTGCACCTTCTTTTTTAACTTCTTCAAGCTTTGAGCCGAATTGAGGTCTTGCAAGTACTATAATCACCATTGTAACAGCAAAAAGCTGAAGGGTGAACTTAATAGCGGGACGGATCCTTGAAAGATCCGGCATCAGCCGACTGATCAAAACAGGATCACCCATTCTGAGGATCGCTCTTTTCTTCCGGAATGCATTCAATATATATAAAAGGACCATAACCGGAAGCAGCAGCAACAGGTACAGATAATCGGGATTGGCAAATCTGAATAACTGCATCTTCTTCCGTGTTTAAGTAATATTTTTATAAATTGTTAGGCGTGTAAAAGCTTCAAGAGCCAGTAGGATGAAAACAATGAGTGAAGGAAGAAGAAACTTTTCCTCTTTTCGCTGGAACTGCCTGATATCGATCTTCGATTTCTCAAGCTTGTCAATTTCGCTGTAAACCTGTACCAGCTTGTTGTTATCAGTTGCCCTGAAGTATTTTCCTCCGGTCTTTGAAGCTATATCCCTTAAAATAGCCTCATCTATTTCGACTGGCATATTCTGGAACTGCATGCCATAGATAGTCTGGACAGGGTATGGCGCTGTCCCCTGTGTTCCGACACCAATAGTATAAACCCTGACGCCGAAGGTTTTAGCAATATCGGCAGCTGTTGCCGGTGCTATTTCTCCCCTGTTATTGACACCATCGGTCAGCAGTATGATCACCTTGCTTTTTGCTTTGGAATCTTTTATCCTGTTAACGGCTGTTGCCAGTCCGTTCCCCAGTGCAGTTCCATCCTCAATCATACCGCTCTTAATTTCTCTCATCAGGTTTATCAGCACAGCATGATCAGTTGTCAATGGGCATTGGGTGAAGCTTTCACCGCTAAAAACAACAAGACCGATCCTGTCGTACGGACGTCCTGAAATAAATTCAGTCGCGACATTCTTCGAAGCTTCAAGCCTGTCTGGTTTAAAGTCGCGGGCAAGCATGCTTCCTGAGATGTCGAGTGTAAGGATAATATCAATCCCTTCAGTGGTCGAATTCTGAAACTTATCGGTTTTCTGCGGGCGTGCAAGAACAAAGATCAAAAGTGTTATTGCCAGGACTTTGAGGGCGAATAGAATATGACGAAGATAATTGCGGAAGGTCTCACCTGATTTGTCAAATTGCTGAAGTCCCGGTATCTGAAATGATGCAGATGTTTTCTGCTGTCTGAAAAGGTAATAGGCAACTATGCCGGGAACAAGCAGAAGAAGCCAGAGGAAGAGTGGTTGAGCGAATGAAATTCCTATCATGACTTCACCTCCTTCTTTTCATCTGGCTTGCCATCTTCAGAAGTCTCTGCAATCATTTTTGTATTATCTACAAATTTCCATGAATTGTTAAAATGCTCTTCGTTTTCAGCCGAATCGGGTTTATATTTTGCAAATTTCACCAGGTCGGAGCCATTAAGGATTGTTTTAAGTAGCTTATAATATTCATCTTTTTTGAAACCTGTCTTCAGGAGAGCTTCAAGAGTTTCAGAGGTTGTCATTTCCAGAGAGCATACTCCATACCTGTTCTCGAGGTACTCCCTTAATATCTCTGTAAGTCTTGTATAATAGTATTTCAGTTCGCCCTTTTGCCAGAGCTGCTCCTCTTTAAGCTTTTCCAGTTCGCGGAATGCAATAATATGGGCAGGATCAGGATTTATAACAGGCTCTTCACCCATTTTATTCTTTTTAAGCTTTCTGAAAAGCAATACAGCGCCCCAGGCAAGGGCTGCAGCAAGAACCAGGGCTATTATCCATGGAAGTATCTCGCCAAAAGTGACAGGCGCCCTATAAGGCTTTATTATGTCGAATATTTTAGCTGTCGTATCAGGTGGAGCAATTTTCACCCTCATTACCTGAAGAGGAGAATAATCTGAATAAAATCTTTTTATACCGGCATCATCTTTTATCTCGGCAAAAACCGGAGGAACCTGATAAAACCCTGAATCGAATGATGTTACGAGATACTTCCTTGTTATTTTTATCATTTTATCAGGCATCACAAGGCTGTCGGCGGAGGGTCCTGAGACTATTTCGATGTTTTTACAAAGTGTGTCCTTAAGTGTTTTGAAGGAAACAGGAACTCCGGATGGCTTAATTAAGGTTAAAGTATAATGCACCTGATCTCCGATAAATATCCTCGATGAATCGAAAGATGCAGTTACTTTTATCTCCTGTCCTTCAGTTGATAAGGTCACGGAAATAAAAGCGATTATTATGATAAATAATTTTCTCATGACTATCTGTTCTCGAACAGCTGAATTAGAGGTTTGACGTAATCTTCTCCGGTGCTTATGCATGCTGAATCAACTGCACATCTTTTAAAAACAGATTTAATTTCAGCCATGTGCCCTTCCCACCATTCGTTGTAAGCATTTCTTGCTGTTAGTGAAGAGGTGTCAATCCATCTTTCTGCCCCGGATTCAGAATCTGATACCTTTATCAATCCGACATCTGGAAGCGATGTTTCCATCGGGTCATAAACCTTAAGCGCGACTATGTCATGCTTATTCGATGCGATTCTGAGAGCCTCCTCAAAACCAGGAGTAATAAAGTCTGATATCACAAATGCAGTACATCTCTTTTTAATTGCGTTAGTAAGGTATCTCAACGGCTCATCGAGGCTGGTTTTGAGGCTTTCAGGCTTAAAATCAAGCAGTTCCCTGATAATCCTGAGAATATGCTTTCTTCCCTTCTGCGGCCTTATGAATTTTTCAACTTTATCGGAGAAAAATATCACGCCTATCTTATCGTTGTTGAAAATTGCCGAGAATGAGATCACTGCAGCGACCTCTGTCATTACATCGCGCTTATAGTTCACGGTAGTTCCGAAAGAACCTGATCCGCTGACATCAATGAGAAGCATTACCGTTAGCTCCCTCTCCTCCTCAAAAATCTTGACATAAGGATGGTTAAGCCTGGCCGTGACATTCCAGTCGATGCTTCTTATGTCATCACCGTACTGGTATTCCCTCACTTCACTGAATTCTATTCCTCTTCCCTTGAATGCACTATGGTATTCACCGGCAAAGATATGCCGGGTCAATCCACGCGTTTTAATCTCAATCTTCCTGACTTTCTTTATCAGTTCAGTTGCTTCCATCTTTCTTCTCAGGTTCTATTGTAAAATGGCTCGACCATAAATCATCATCCAGCATTATTATGCTTCGTCTTCTTCCTTAATTTCAGAACTTTTGTAGCCAATAAGATTCTGGCTCTGCCCGGAAAAAGTAATTAAAATAAGGGTGAACAGAAAGAGACTGTTACTCATTGCTATTCCTTAAGGAACCTCAACCACATTCAGGATCTCGGCGATGATCTTATCCTGGTTGATGTTTTCAGCTTCAGCTTCATAAGTTAATCCGATCCTGTGACGCATTACATCGGGACATATTGCCCTTATATCTTCAGGAATCACATAACCTCTCCTTCGGATAAACGCAAATGCCTTGGCTGCAAGCGCCAGATTAATTGAAGCCCTCGGAGATGCGCCGTAAGAGATCATGTTCTTGAAGACCGGCAGCCCGTATTTTTCAGGATTTCTTGTAGCAAAAACAATATTCAGGATATAATTTTCAATCTTCTCATCCATATAGACTTCCCTTACGACATCCCTGGCCCTTAATATGTCGGATATTTTCAGGATGGATCCGGTTTTTGGGAATTCCTTTGCCATGTTTTCCCTTATAATAAGCTTCTCTTCTTCGATTGTGGGGTAATCTATCAGCACCTTCATCATAAATCTGTCGACCTGGGCTTCAGGCAGCGGGTAAGTTCCTTCCTGCTCGATAGGGTTCTGTGTGGCAAGCACCAGGAAAGGCTCATCAAGATGAAAAGTTGATTCCCCGATTGTAATCTGTCGCTCCTGCATGGCTTCGAGGAGTGCGCTCTGGACCTTTGCCGGTGAACGGTTGATCTCATCTGCGAGTATGAAATTAGCAAAAACAGGTCCCTTTTTGACAACGAATTCTTCTTTTCTCTGGCTATAGATCATTGTTCCGATCAGGTCAGCCGGCAGAAGGTCAGGCGTGAACTGGATCCTGCTGAAACGTGCATCGATTATTGACGCAAGGGATTTTATTGCGAGCGTCTTTGCAAGTCCCGGCACTCCTTCGAGCAGGATATGTCCGTTTGCAAGGAGGCCAATCATCAGGCTGTCGGTAAGGTGCTTCTGGCCAATAATCACTTTATTCATCTCCATTCTGATGATATCGGTGAAAGCACTCTCTTTTTCAATTTTCTCGTTAAGCAATCTTATATCAGACGTCTGCTCCATTTTCTAAAAATTTAAGTGGCAAATATATATAAATAAGTATAATTTCTCCTTTTGCAATACTCCAAAAAATCAGTACACAAAAGAAGCTGATGAATTTCTAAAGTGATGTTAATATGTGTTAAAGTTGTGTTAAATTGAATTAAGCGACAAAGGATTCCAGCTGAATCCTGATCTTGCTGCGCTTCTGATCATTAATATTAGAATAAGAGGAATGAAGGCAGTATTATACCCGCGTGGAAAGAACAGCTGGATAAGGAATGCACTCAGGCAAAGGTAGAATACTACCCTGAACCATGTTTTCCACTCCTTATTTAATATAAGTGAAGCGAGGCACAGCAGCACAAAAGGACTTAGCCATATTATATTAAGGTTCCATCGCATCTGCATGTGATCAGTAAAGAAATTGAAGAATATCATTAATATTGATAAGGCAGAAAAGGCTGTAAAAAGCAGCAGATCCAATATCCTGTTGAAGTTCTTACTGCGGTTCAATGATAATAATATAATCATCACAACAAGCAATAGTGTGAAGAGGAAAACAGGCGTCGTGTAGAATCTGGATTTTATTACAGGAGCATCGAACTGAAGAAGAATTTCCGGATTTTGTAAAAGCGGTACCATTCTTCCATTCCGGTTAACAAGGACCTGGGAAAGACCACCCTGCAGATCAATCGGAAGGAACATCCTGTCGCGCAATGTTGTTTTGCGCTCACCAGGTCTACCCATTATAAGGTCAATTCCTAATTTAAGCCATGGATAAGGTCTCTGGTACTTGCCTGTCATTTCCCTGAATGTCGGCTGATCCTTTTTTTCTTCAGGAGGGTACAGCAGTTTGGATCCAACAGATTTCTCCAGAAGGTCCCTTATCCTTGTTGAGCAATCGTCATAAAAGAAATCGTACCTGTATTTTGCATTTTCGGGTTTCTGGTTTTCCTCGAGCAGAGCAAGAAGTTTTGCCATTTCATCGGGCTCAAGGTTGATTTTTTGTTCATATACCGACCTCTTTTCATAAAAATACTCACCCAGAAAAGATTGAGGGGTATTAACATCCAGCATATAATCAAGGCGTCCCTTTGCAAATTTCCAGGCAAAATGAGGAGTGCTGAAATCGAATACTCCCCAGTTGTATATTGAATCAATCCCGGTGGCCGGATTTATAATTCTCAGGGCGCTGTGGCCATAAATTGAGTATGTCTCTGTTCCTGGTGCACAAGTTACAAGGTAAGCCTGATCTGCCGAACTAACCTGAGGATATAGATGAATATATCCAGAAGCCAGAATAAATGCCAGAATGAGCATAATCTTTTTCATCCGCGAGAATTTAAATATTGATTTCTTTTCGTAGTGCGAAATTGCAAATAAGAACCGAGATACAGCAAAGGTATCAACGATTTTTTATTATAGTAAAAGGTTATTGGCAATATGATTCTCCTTTTTTAGTAGTTTTATGCCCAAACTTAACTCTTATCATAATGAATAAATCAAATATTTTAATAGCTGTTGCTGCATTTTTATTAGCAACTGGTTGCGCTAAAAAAAGCGATTTTCCGATCACTGATCTCCATATTCATCTCAAAGGTGGTTTTACAATTGAAGATGCAGTAAAGAAATCCAAAGCTGAGAATATAGGCTATGGAATCGCTTTCAACTGCGGCCTCAAATTTCCAGTCCATTCAGACAGCCAGATTGATTCAGTGTTGAATATTATGAAAGATTATCCCCAGTTTTATCTTGCAATGCAGGCAGAGGGAAGGGAATGGGTCAATATGTTCTCGAAGGAGTCTATCGCGAAATTTGATTATGTGTTCACAGATGCAATGACTTTTACCGACGAGAAAGGTAGAAGGAACAGGATATGGCTGAAGGAGGAGACATGGATTGATGACGAACAGGCTTTCATGGAACATTACGTAAATACTATTGTAAAGATCATGAGCGAGGAGCCGATAAATATCTATGTTAATCCGACTTTCCTGCCGGCACAGATGGCTGACCGTTACGATAGTTTCTGGACCAGGGATCGGATGGACAGGGTGATAAAAGCAGCTAAGGCAAACAATATTGCAATAGAGATAAATAACAGGTACAAGATCCCTTCGCTCGAGTTCATAAGAAGAGCGCATAAGGCCGGGGTATTATTTACTGTCGGCACGAATAATACAGATGGCAATTTCTCTGGTGCTGAATATGCAAGGGAGATGATCAAAAAATGCAAACTTACAATCAATGATTTCTACCAGCCTGTAAATAAGAGATCAAATGGACTTTGATCTGCTAAGAACACTTAAGTTTCTCCCGGGCATTGTGCTGGGTCTTACGGTTCATGAGTTCAGCCATGCTCTTATGGCCAGCAGATGCGGGGATACAACATCTAAGGACCAGGGGCGGGTTACACTAAATCCGCTGAAGCATATTGATCCTTTGGGTTTTGTTATTCTTCTCATAGCCGGGTTTGGCTGGGCTAAACCGGTAGAGTTCAATGAGAAGAATCTTAAAAACCCTAAAACTGATGTTCTTAAGATTGCCGCTGCCGGCCCTGTTTCAAACGCACTGCTGGCGATGGTCTTGTCTGTTATTTTCGTCATCTGGATGAGTACAATTACATATGATTACAGCAAGGGAAGCTCTTTTATATTTGAGGTTTTCCGATATGGTATATATATAAACTGGGGACTCTTCATTTTTAACCTGATACCCATCCCTCCTCTTGACGGCTCTCACTTTTTGCTTAGCTATTTCAAAAAGTACCCCGCTCTATATAAAGGATTGTACAAATACGGTTCTTTCCTCCTTTTTGCCCTGATAATAGGTTCGGCCATCACTCCTGTAAATTTTTTCCCAATCTGGCCGGCAATAAGGTTTCTGGGCGATGGATTCCTTTCAGTGATCGGATTCAGGTTTTAATATTGATTCCTGATTGACATAATGATTAAATCAAAATGCAGTACAGCTTTTTTAAAGTATTTTTATTAATTTAGAGCACCATATAATATCGGTTTTCGAAACTTAAAGCAGTAAGGTATGGACTATTTAACTTCACAGAAGCTCAAGGAGGAATGGGGCAAGAAACCATGTGATCACCCGGCATTTGAGAAAGTTTATTATACGGGTGCCTTCCTGATAAATTATTCCTGTACGACCTGCGGAGCAGATTTCACAATATCCCAGAAGATGGCGATTGATGAAAGCAGGAAATTAAAAAATATTTTCATTCGCATCAACAAAAAATAATGCCATGTTAAAGACCAGATTATTTATCGTGATTTTTTCAGTTATATTTTTAACAGGTTGCACCAATAATAAAGGTAAAACGGAAATAAAAATTCAACTTTCAGAAGCGGAATATTTGTTTTCATTATCTGGATATGAAAAAGATACCACTTTTTTGACTGCATATAACTTGGCACAAAAAGAATTTAATCCTGAAAAAGAAGAGTTTTTATCACTTTTTGAGAAAAGGTTACTTGAACTTGAGCCAAACTGCAGACTTGCAGCTTATTTCGGAACTATCGAATTCAAGGATAAAATTAATTTCGACTCAACCAACCCGGAGGTTGTTGCTGTACTGACAGAAGCAATTAAATCGGCTATGGAAAATACAATCAGGGTTTTAGAAAAAAGAATTGAATCGGCTTGCAAAACGACCTCTTTTCCGGCTGATTTATTTGATAAACCCTCTGTGGAAGTTAAAGTCTTGCCTGTGAAAAACACTTATTCATTTATTGTTAACAGAAAGGTTGATAAAGCCCGTATTACGAAATTACTAGAATCACAAGGGGATTTCGGTCTCTGGGAAACATATTACTCCAGAGAAGTATGGGAAAATATAGCAGGAGCCAATAAATTAATCAAGGAAAAATTAAAAGCCGGGAATGCAGTTAATATTGGAATAGCAAATATCAGCATTGATAACGAAAACCCTCTGTTCAGCATTCTCATACCTCCGTTTCCGATCGACAACACTGTAGATATTATTGGTGTTTCATCTGTAAAGGATACAGCCCTGGTGGATAAATATTTAACTATTCCTGGTGTTAAAGATTCCCTGCCAAGAAATCTAAAGTTACTGTGGGCATTAAAGCATGTTGACATGAAAAGAGATTCAGCTCAACTCATCGCAGTTAGAGTTACAACACGGGATGAGTCTCCCGTACTGAATGGTGATGTCATTATTAGTGCTAAAGCAAAAACATCACAAAGACTTGCAACGGTAATGATAAAATTGAATACCGAAGGTGCAAGAATACTGTCAAGAATGACAAGAGAAAATATATATAAACAGATGGCAGTAGTAATTGACAACTCTGTGTGCTTTAATCCGTATATAAATTCTGAAATCAATGGCGGAATCATAAACATTTCCGGAAATCTTTCTTCAGAAGAGGCCATTGATTTAGCGAGCTTGCTCGATGCAGGGAATAAGCCAAAAGTTTCAGTAAAAGTAATTGATATAAATGAAACAATTAAGTAGTGTTGAGCTGGTTACCTTGTCAGGACTAAAAAACTGAACCTGATACTATTTAAATGGATAAACTCCATTGAACCTTACAAAACGAAATTTACAAATGTTTTTTCAAGTTAATTAATGGACAGTCCGCATTCCGGACAAACAACTGCATTATCACTTAGCGGAGAACCGCAGGCAGGACATTTACCTGTTTCACTAGTCCATTTCTGATTACTGACTGATTGAACAACTTCTTCCTCTTCTTTCTCTTCTTCTTCAATAATATTCTGGCTCTCAGCCTCACCAGCTGATTCCATTTTCCCTTTGAATCTGCTATCAGCAATTCTGTCTTTCAGCTTTTGATTGAATTTCTCTTTTAATTTTATTTCAACCTCATTCAGTTCTACTACAGACAGGTCTTTTGTAGATTTGATGTGAAGAAGTTCAGTATTGAACTCCAATCTCAATTCATCTACAATTTTCTTTATATTCTTATCAACTATTTTAACATCCTGAAAACCAATAACTATTAATGTTATTGGCGGGAAAATAAAAGCAAAAAAGCCCCAGATAAAAGGAGGACGTTTTAGTTTCTTAGCAATTTTTATAACATAAATAGTAATTATAATATGGACAACCCAATTCGATAAATAAACTAACCCATAGGTAGTTAATAAACCATAATTGATTATTTCATTAGGATCAGCAATTATTGAACTTATATTCCTCAGAATAGAAATCAATACGCCAAAGTACAGTCCGGATATTATACCCCAGGTAACTGCTGAAGAAACATTTCTCTCTTCAAATTGAATTTCATTTAAGTCGTTCATATCTCAAAATTTAATTGGACCACATTAGTTTCTCTGATACACTAAATTTCATTTATTAATGCCAATCGATGCGGTTATTTCAGCCGTTACTTATTTATCTGATAATTGCTTGCCAGAAATAGCGACTACATCAAATTTAATAATTTGCAGAACCAAAGGCAACTTAAAATAGAATTATTGTGTATGAGAAATGTCAATGCGTATATAGTCAAATCTAAAATAATTAATTGTCAACGTGTCTTAAATGATTAATCAATTCATAATTAAATACATACACCGCCAGACCAAGGCTTACTCTTTGATCGTCCTTCAGAGATATTCCTTTAAGAAAAAGGAAGTAATTAACCAGAACGAGAGATCAATATGTCAGAAACAAGAATAATTACTAACTTGTAAATTAAATTTGATAAATTGAATTAACCTGGTTCATATTAACTGTCAGCATAAATAAGATTTTATTTTCAGGGAATAGTCGAAAATTTATCATAAACAAATAATTATAAGCATGGCGATCTGGGCAGGTGAAATAAATGAACTTAATAAGGTTTATTCATCTTTTAAAGGACAGCTCCCTGATATTATGAAAGAGTTGGAGCAATTGATCAGGACTGATGATCCGAATGTAGTTATGCTCTATTCGAGAAGATCCCTTGAGGTTATTGTTACTGACCTGTGCGAGGTCGAATTAAAAAGACCAAGGAAAACCGAACCGCTAAAAGGCATTATTGATAAGCTGAACAGTGAAGAAAAGGTCCCCTCGTACATCATTGCCTCAATGCACAGCCTCAACAGCATGGCAACTTTCGGAGCCCATCCCAAGGACTTTGATCCGGAACAGGTAAAACCGGTACTTAGCAACCTTGCTATAATCATTAAGTGGTACTTGAAATATAAGGATTTTCAGATTGTCAGTAAAACGGAAGCTAAAGAGGAAGCACCAAAAAGGGATGACCAGAATTATCAGGAAAATTATCAGGGGAAAGAAATTGTTAAACCTAAGAAAAGAACTTTACACTGGTCAATAAAGGTCATACTTGGACTTGTTCTTTTATTTGTTGCATATTTTTTAGTCATGTATATTATATTAAACAAGGTTGATCGAGAAATCGCTGATGAAAATCAAATAAAGGAAGTTAAAATAGGCAATCAGGCCTGGATGGCTCAAAACCTGAGAACGACAAAATTCAACGATGGTACACCTATTGCACTGGCGAATGACAAGAAAGAATGGGCAAGCCTAGAAACACCTGCTTACTGCTGGTACAATAATAATGGGAGAAAATATGAAAAATCTTCTTTTGGAGCATTGTACAACTGGTATGCAGTAAATACAGGTAAACTTTGTCCAACGGGTTGGCATGTACCCTCAGATTCTGAATGGACAATCCTTTTATATGAAGTGGGTGGTGCAGATAATGCCGGTGATGCACTAAAGGAGACTGGCAGAAAGCACTGGCGTATGCAGTACAATAAAGCTACAAACTCAAGCAATTTTTCAGCCACAGGTGGTGGCATCCGTAATATGATGGATGGTACATATGAAGATATCAGAAGCAGAGGTTACCTGTGGTCGGCATCGGATTTCCCTGATTATGTTAATTATCCAATGAATATTGATATATTTTCTGATGCTGGTAATGTTTTAATGGGTTCAGGTGGTATGGATAAGAAGTTTGGAATGTCTGTCCGGTGCATTAAAGATCACTATTTTAATGATTACGATAATAATAAGTATAATACAGTCCAATTTAGC
>PLLO01000017.1:0-3481 GCA_003142255.1 Bacteroidales bacterium
TTTTGAAATTTACAAAACCGGCTCATAAGCGCCATCTGCAAGCCACCTCCGCTTTGCAAGCCTTAATTCTCGTAAACCATGACAACTTCATTTTTCAATTTTACTGCTGCTAACAGGAAAAAATAGAGATTGGATTACAGCTAAATAAAAAATATATTTACCCCTACAATTTACAAGTTAGCGACCATCATCAAAAAACTAATAGCAAAGTATGAAAACTCAATTCATAATTCATAAGGGAGAATTATCATTCGAAGATAACTGTATAGAAATTAATGATAAAAAATCTAAGAGGACAAAAAGCTTTACAATATTAAGTTCAATTTTCCCTGTTCTGTACGGTATTCTAATTATCATTAAGTATTTTAAAACTAATGACCCTTTTGACTTATGGCCAGGTCTAATACTCGTTACTCTAGGAATTCCAGGATTAATTATTCAAACCAAAATGACTTTTATCAACAAAATCAACTTTCTTGAAATTGATAGAGTTATAATAAAATCTAATTTTTCAAATTCTTTAATTGCCGATTTTATGATCTCTAATGGAAAGAAACGTAGAGTTATACTAGACTTTGCCGATCTAGGCAGGTTTGAAAAGTTCTCACTTGATGACTTTGTAAAAAACTTAAGCGATAAAAACATAAAGACTGAAATAAAATAACAGTTTGACCACGACAAAAAAGGGGATCAAAATATTTTTAAAAACAAACCATTACAGCTGCTAACACGGACAATAAAGGTNNCCGCGCCATGCTTCGCTCGTTCCAGCTGGTGCCGGGACGTTACCCCGATTCGACGACACTGCTCCAGCCTTCACTCGCTCAGCAACGCTTACACCCTTTATTGCCGGGCCGTTATGTGTAACTCGTGACAACACCAATACGCGATTGACAAAGAATTATTACCTTTGACAAATGAATCTTATCGAGAGAAATATCGACACCTTAATTGAACTTTGTAAACGACACAAGGTTAAAGAGTTATATATCTTTGGATCTATTCTAACCCCTAGATTTAGTGATAGCAGTGACATCGATTTTCTTGTTCAGTTTGAAAATATCGATATCCTTGAATACGCTGACAATTATTTTGATTTTAAAGAAAAACTTGAAAAGCTTCTTGGGAGAGAGATCGATCTCTTAGAAAATCAAGCAATTCGAAATCCAATATTCCGAATGATTCTGGACAGAGACAAAAAATTAGTTTATGACCGAGAAACAGCTTAAGCTATTATACGACGTCAAACTCGCTATTGACGATATCGAATCTTACTTTCAAACAGAATCCAAAACTTACGAAAATTATAAAAAGAATTCTCTGCTAAAACGTGCCATCGAAAGAAATCTGGAGATTATTGGAGAGGCTATAAACAGAATTCTAAAGGAAGATCCCTCTTTCCCGATTGAAAACTCATTAAGGATTGTAGGTCTAAGGAATCAAATAATCCATGGCTATGACTCAGTATCAGATGAGAACATTTGGGGGATTGTCACAATTCACCTCCCAAAACTAAAAGCTGAGATTGACTCTATGATTAATAAATAGCTACACCTAACACGGACAATAAAGGTTATTTGTTTGTCACGGTTTTTGCAAAGCATTCCTGCCTTCGGGACAGATAACTGCAAGGGGATAAACCGGGACCGCTCCACTGCTCTCAATAAAACATGCGTAAGGTGACAGCCAATCAACACATAAGTAAACTTGTACCGCAACACTCGTAAAGGCCAGCAAATTTGTACCATGACGGCAAAAACCGTTCAATGCTTCGCTCATTACGGCTTCCGAAAAATTGTCTTGCTATGAGGGGACAATCTCTCCCGGCCTTCACTCGCTCAGCAACGCTTACACCCTTTATTGCCGGGCCGTTATGTTTAAGCTTTTCATACTCTGCTGACTTATGACAATTCTATTCTGTTAGGGCATAAACATAACTCTCTTAAATAAAATATGGCTACTCTTGACAACTTCGAATTATTTGAATTAGCAGATGATTAAGTGTCTAAAATATATAATGACAATTCTCTTCACATTTGCGTTGACTGAGATTCATGCCCAATTTAGGTCCGATTATGTATTTGGTGTGAATTTGTCAACCTTGACAATAAAAAATAATGGTGTAAGCTATAGTCCAAAAAAATCCATTGGTTTTCATTTTGGGGTATTTTATGAATTCCAATTTAACAAGAATTTTTCTTTACAACCAAGTTTCATATTTTCTGCAAAAGGTACAGATTATAAAATTGATACCTTGGAGTTTTCAATAGCTCCGGCATATATTGAGGTTCCTATTAATGCATCATTCAGTTTTGGCTCAAGGGTCGTAAAAGTATCATTGTTTTCTGGCCCGTATTTTGCCTATGCTTTCGGAGGTTACAAGATGGAGTCAGGAAGTGTATTCAAATCTATTAGTTACGGATCAGGCAAAAATCATGATTTGAGGCCATTTGATATTGGATTTAATCTTGGTGCTAGCGTAAAGATTAATAGCATCCAGATTTCTATTCAATATGGAATTGGTTTGACAGACATTTCACCTGTTAGAACTTCTGCTACTGAAATGAGAAACAAAGTGATCGGGATCTCAATTATTAGGACAAGTAAGAATTTAATTACAACACATGGAAAGTGATTTAAGAAATGTATTAAATTACAATCGCTTGACTGTTACTTTTCACTATTCTCATTTATTAAACTGGACAACAATAAAAATATATATTCCACATAAACAGATTTGTAGTGACACATGATAAATGGCCTAAACATAACTCACCAAAAGAGAATTAGATTATAAATCTGGACAATTTTGGCTACGTTTATGTAAACTTCACAATAATGAATATTAAGTTAATTTTAATAATTGCCTTTTCAATCATATACGGATTCTTTGAGATATTCATGAGTAGGAGACAACAAGGCAAAAGAGGAATCTCTAAATCCGGAGACAAAGGGAGTATTTGGCTGATTACCATTTCAATCTCCATGGGTTATTGGCTTTCTTTTATTATTGCTTCAACAAAAATGGGGCGTATATATCATTGGAATACTTTTTTTATAATTGGTTCTATTTTGGCATTAATTGGATTAATAATCAGAGTTACCTCAATATTGACTCTTAAACAACAATTCACATATACAGTGACAAAGATTGAGAATCATGAGTTAATTGAGACTGGACTATATAAAAGGATAAGGCACCCAGGTTATCTTGGACAGCTGATTATTTTTCTTGGGATTTCTATCTGTTTATCAAATTGGTTATCTGTTTTACTCATGATAATTCCAGTTTTGTTGGGATATCTCAATCGTATAACTGTTGAGGAAAAATTTATGGTTGAACAGATGGGACAAAAATATATTGACTACCAGAAGCGTACAAAAAGATTGATTCCAATGATTTATTAAAATGATTCAAGGGAGGCAATCACATTAAGACAGTAAATAAAAGCCTAAACATAACACGGACAATAAAGGTCAT
>PLLO01000017.1:3511-86095 GCA_003142255.1 Bacteroidales bacterium
GCCATACCCTCCTTGCACCGTGACAGCTTCGCGGCTAAAGTACCAGGACCCTGCCCGGATGCTGCGTCGGGTAACACAACCTCCCTTTATTGCCGGGCCGTTATGGGCAATTGCGCTGACTATAAGACTCTTGCGTAGACAATTAAACGATATCTAATAGTTTACCTTTTTTAATAATCCCACTGCCAGTGCAACATGCCTATAACCGCTTTGAAATAACATCGTTTACAATATGATTAAGGACTTATTACGAGACACTATATGAATCGAGAGACAAAAGCCAGATTTGATAACCAAATATTATCAATTGGCTGATTTTGTTTTAAATACAACCTGCTTCCTCCTAATATTATCGTGATTAATATTTTTGGACGTGAGCAATATATTAAATGAAATATTGTTTTTGAGTTATTAACCTAAACTCCTTTAAACATGAAAGCTCCATTAATAACTTTTTTTGTTTTTTCTATTGGATTATCTTGTTTTGGACAAGAAGTTGAATTTTGCAGTTCACTGAATACTTCTTCAGAGCAAAGATTTCAAAACTCATTCGGTATAGGACTTCAATATCAACACGATTTAAGTAATAAATTTAAGGTGGGCTTAGGAGTTCATTACAATTTTAATAAGTCTCAATTTGATAATATCCCATATGTAGATGCAGATCCAAATTTAATCATAGCAGATAAAATCAATTCAAATTCAAAACGATTTTCCGTCAGGTTAAATATTCAAAGATTTCTTAAGAATAATGAAAATGTATCAATATCTCTTGGCCCTGAGATTAGTTATAATTATCTATGGGGACTAGATCAAATAGAGGAAAAACTGGCACAAACCTCAATTACCTATTATAATTATTCACGAAGCATTGATTTGACAAAAGATTTTGGAGTAGGACTAATTTCAAAAGTAGAAGTCAAAAGTTTTCTTATACCTAAACTTTCATTATGTCTTACAATTCGACCAGAATTGCTAATTGGTAAAGATTTCTTTTCTAAAGGCAGTAATCCAATATTTTCTGGGGGATTAGGATTTACTGAATTTCAAATTGGACTAAAATATAGATTTAAAAAATAACTGCCCATAACACGGACAATAAAGGTTATAAGCTTGTCACGGTTTTTGCAAACCGTTCCTGCTCTCAATTAAACTCCTATAAGGGGATAGATATCCGCTCACAAAATGCATTGTACCGCGACACTCGTAAAGCTCAACCAGCTTTGTACCTGGACTGCAAAAACACATGCCATACTCTCCTCGCACCGTGACAGCTTTGTGGCTAAAGTACCAGGATTCTGCCCGGATGCTTCGTCGAGTAACGCTTACTAATTATACCGCCGGGTCGTTAGCGTTCATTTAATGCTCCTGCAACGTGACTAGACCTTAAAAAAGCTCAATTGCCTTCACCGAAATCAAACAAACGCTAACACATAAGAATAGACTTAGGTTTTGTCGTTAATATTTATTCTAAAAATAGACCTGTAATGAGACATTTAACATTTATCTGTATCATAATTCTTATTTGGGGATGCAATTCCACCAAAAAGGGAAAAATTATTGTATCAGAAAATGACATGAAACAATCAAGAATTGCTTTTTCTGAATTAGAAGAGATATTAAAAAACGATGGAGGAAAACTTTGGAACCATAATCTATATGGTCCAATCTTAATAATTAACCGGGAGACAAGAACAATTTATGCAAATGAGCAGAATGAACCGGGAGAATTAAAAAAACAGGGAGTCTTATTTATTGGCAAATTTCCAGAAAATAGAAATATTGGCAATTCCGTAACAGAGTGGAATGGTAAACTATGGGCCATGGTAGGTTTACCATTGCGTGAAACAAAGGAAGAACGGCTATCTGAATTAATTCATGAGTCATTTCACCGAATTCAGCCGGAAATAGGATTTGATAGTCTCGCAGAAAAACAAAATCTCCATCTTGATACAAAGGAAGGCCGGATTTTCTTGAAACTTGAAATGGAAGCACTAAAACAAGCATTGCAATCAGAGAATCCAGAAACACATATTAAAAATGCATTACTGTTCAGGCTTTATCGTCAAAAACTATTCCCATATTCAGATATTTCTGAAAACTCATTGGAAATCAATGAAGGAATTGCAGAATATACTGGTTCCATTTTGTGTGGCCTGAACAATTCTGACTTGCAAAAACATTATTCAGCGCAAATTGATTTATTCTTCACAATGCCAACTTTTGTGCGCTCTTTTGCCTATTTCACTATCCCAATTTACGGATATTACATGAAACAGAAAGATTATTACTGGAATCAGAAAATAACCAAAAAAACAAATTTGACAAAATTTATTTCCTGTTTTTTCAATGTAAGTTACACAAAATTAGATCCTGATAAGGTTTTGATTATTGAAAAATCCTATAACCTTGACTCAATTTCTAAATTCGAAGAAAAAAGAGAGGGGATTCGATTAGGACTGATAAAAAAATATAAAGCTCAATTTCTTGAAGACAGTGTATTAACTATAATGTTGGAAAAGATGGAAATTGCATTTAATGCGAAAAATGCCATGCCGTTGGATTCATTTGGAACTGTATATCCGAATCTAAGAATAACAGATAATTGGGGAATCTTAACTGTTGATAGCTGCAGCGCTTTAGTAAGCCCAGATTGGAATTATGTGACAATTTCATACCCAAAGATGATAACTGATTCTTTGATTACCGGAAAAGGATGGAAATTGAAACTTAACGAAGGCTGGAAGCTTGAAAAAAAGAACTTAAAATATATATTAACTAAATAATAACGAAACGCTAACACGGACAATAAAGGTTATAAGCTTGTCACGGTTTTTGCAAACCGTTCCNNTTGCAACTGGACGGCAAAAACCGCGCCACCCCGCCGATGGCGGGGACGCTTACAACCTTTATTGCCGGGCCGTTATATTTAAGCCAATAATCGACTATGATATAGACACTTTGACTTCAATTGCCTAAATATAACTCCCAAAGCAAGGAATATTTATATATCTTAGTTGGCAGTAATATTATGAAGACCACACTTAATAAATGAACAGAATGAATCCTAAGGTTGTTGTATTTAAGTAAAGATTTCAGAGTATCAATAAATGAATAGAATGAATCCTAAGGTTGATTTTTATTTTATTAAAGCCCAAAAGTGGCAGAAAGAATTGGAGAAATTGAGAACAATCATTCTTGACTGTCAGCTGACCGAAGAATTGAAGTGGGGTGTTCCTTGTTACTCGTTTCAGGAAAGTAACATAGTTTTAATACATGTATTTAAAGAATACTGTGCGCTTTTGTTTATCAAAGGTGCCTTGTTACATGATGACAATGGTATTCTAATCCAACAAACGAAGAATGTGCAGGCGGGGCGCCAGATTCGTTTCACAAATGTTGGGGAAATAGTTGAGATGGAAACCATCTTGAAAGTCTATATTTATGAAGCCATTGAAGTGGAAAAAGTCGGTTTGAAAGTGAATTTTAAAAAGACTACAGAATTCATCATTTCTGAAGAATTTCAAAATAAATTCGATGAAATCCCTGCCTTGAAGACTGCTTTTGATGCATTGACGCCGGGACGGCAAAGAGCATACATTCTTTATTTTTCTGAACCCAAACAATCCAAAACTCGGGAGTCAAGGGTTGAAAAATGTACGCAGCAAATTCTCAATGGAAAGGGATTAAATGATCAGTAAATTCGATGAGAAAATAAATCAATTAAACTTTAAGATATTACCTCACTTTGCGTTCCGTTGACACCAAATGGACAGCCTGATTACAACAAGTTTAATTAGGACAAAATTGCAAATGAATGGTGGAAATGGACGAAATAAAAAATACTACTGCCAACAGGAATGGTAAACGTAATTAGCTTATCATGGTTTTTGCTGGGCTCTGAGTCACTTACCGGGATACATATCGGGTGACAAACCCGGACCTCTCCCCAGCTGTTAATCATTTAACACTACCATGACAATTAATCTATATCAGAAATCTTTAATCCTGGCCTAAATATAACACGGATGGTATGGGTAATTGCCTTCGGCAGCCCGGACAATTCAATTATCAGCCCCAAAGTCTATGGGAGAAAATTCACCCCACTTATCAAACTTTCGGTACCGTGACTGATCCTGCTGCCGTGACAAAGTCAATAGGGCTGCCGGCCGACGCTTCCGCCAGCTGGCGGATTATGGTTTTTGCATCGACGGCTGGACAATTTTATCATGACATGACAAATTCATACCATTTATCGGGACTCAGCCATCTGGACAACTTTATCGTGACACGGAAATCCTGCCCACTTACTGGGACTTTGCAAAAACACATGCCAACCCTGACACAGACGGCAACTCAACTATACCACCGGGCCGTTATGCGTCATGCATGACAACTCCGTTTAAATATTTGGCAGTTTAATCCAGAATACTTATCTTTGCCGTTAGTAACGCGATACGTAATATGATTATCTCTTTTGGATCCAAGGATACTGAGAAAATTTGGAACGGTGACAGAGTTAAAAATCTACCACATGAGATACAACAAATTGGGAGACGAAAACTTAGAATGCTCAACAACTCACAAAATCTTCTTGACTTGAGAATTCCGCCTTCCAACAAACTTGAGAAACTATCAGGTAAGATGAGTGATTTTTACAGCATCCGGATCAATGACCAATGGAGAATTGTATTCAAATGGGATGATGGAAATGCATCTGAAGTAACGATTATTGATTATCATAAATAAAGTAATATGGGAAAGTTATCAAATATTCATCCCGGTGAGGTTCTTCTCGAAGAATTCCTCAAACCCATGAACATATCTGCGTACAGACTTTCAAAAGACCTTGGAATTCCTCAAACCAGGACCTCTGAAATAATTAAAGGACATAGGAGCATTACTGCTGACACTGCCATAAGACTTAGCTACTACTTTGGCAACTCTGCCAAATTCTGGTTAGGACTTCAGAATGACTTTGACCTTGAGGAGGAGAAAAAAACAAAAGCAGGTGATTTCAAAAAAATTAAAAAGATTAAGGAACATGCTGCTTAAAATTAAAATAAGCACGAACACATAACACGGATAATAAAGGTTATAAGCTTCCCGCTTTTTTCACAAAAAGCGGGACAGGTGTCACGGTTTTTGCAACTGTTCCTACTATTGAGACAAGAACTTAATCAGAGTTCACTTTCGCTATAAGAGAAGCATGGATTAAAATATTTACCTGGGATAAAGCATGACTCCCAATACATCTTAAACCCCGGAATTAATTCCGGGGTTTGTTTTTTTCAATAAATCAGTTAGAGATAAATTCTTATCCTCTGAAAACCAACTTATTCTTTAATTTAGGAGCTTTATTTATTTTCAACCGCTTATCTATGGCTAATCAAAGAAATTTGGTCAGGACACTTGGCTTAAGTTATGTTATCATTTTTGTGGTTGCAAACATCATCGGATCAGGTGTATATAAAAAGATCGCTCCGATGGCTGCCGAACTTCACTCTTCGGTGTGGATACTGATGGCATGGATTATCGCAGGGATTATCACCATTTTTGGTGCGTTGAGTAATGCTGAAGTAGCCGGGTTACTGGCCGATACAGGTGGGGAATTTGTCTACTTTAAAAAAATTTACAATAATTTTTTCGCATTCTTATATGGCTGGTCGCTATTTACAGTCATTCAAACTGCAACTATCTCCTCATTGGCCTATGTTTTTGCCCAATCGTTGAACAACATCATTCCCATACCAGAAATTTTTTCCTCCCTGCAAAATCTAACCATAGGAGGCGTTTTCTATCCTTTTCAGGACTTTGGGATCAAACTAACCGCTATTCTGCTTATTTTACTTTTAACAAGCCTTAATATTTCAGGTTTAAAAAGTGGGGCATGGTTCAGCAAAGCCATCTTGTGGCTGGTATTCATTGGGCTCTTTCTGATTGTTTTCTTCGGGTTGACCAGCAATGTTGTAAAACCTGCAAATTTCATGGATATTAGAGATTTAACAAGAGGAACCGTTACGCTCTCCTCTTTTTTCACGGCGATGCTTGCTGCTTTTTGGGCATATCAGGGATGGGTTTCTGTCGGATTTATTGGCGGTGAAGTTAAAGATGCAACCCGGAACATCCCGAAAGGAATCGTGATCGGTGTTTTTATAGTGATCTTTATTTATCTTCTAGTTAATGTGACATATCTCTCTCTTTTGTCTATTCCTCAACTGGAACAAATTCATGCATCAGGCAATCAGATTGCTGCTGTTGAGGCAGTCAGAAGTTTTTGGGGAAAAGGAGGAGTAATATTTATTTCGTTGCTGATTCTGTTTACCACGCTAGGATGCACCAATGCCAGTATTCTCACAGGTGCCCGTCCCTATTATGCGATGGGTCGCAACAGGCTTTTCTTCCCTGGTATCGGAAAATTGAACAAGATCAATGTCCCCGGTAATTCGCTTTTGTGGCAGGGGATATGGGCCTCGGTGCTGGTTCTGTCAGGAACTTTCGATCAGTTGACCGATATGATTATTTTTGCTGTATTTATATTTTACGGAGCCACATCCCTGGGCGTATTTATTTTACGCCGCAAGATGCCCGATGCTTACCGTCCTTACAAAGTCTGGGGGTATCCGGTTGTACCGGCAATCTTCATCATTTTTTGCATATGTTTGTTTTTCAATACTATAATTACCCGGCCACGAGAAGCAGCCATAGGAATGATCCTAATTTTGTCCGGTATTCCAGTCTATCTTTTACTGCAAAGAAAATATTCAAAAAGAAATGATAAGGGAATTGAGAAGGAGAATATCTATAAGTAAAAAGATTCGGGAAGTGGAAGTATTTAAATAATTGCTGACTTAAAACAATTCCCTTATTTTTGTAGCTCGATATTTAATCCTGTAATGAAGGATTTTTATAAAAAAATCGGTTCCCTGTTTCTGTTGCTTTGTGCCGGGACAATTGTGATGGCTCAGACATTGTCGGATAAAACCTGGGCATTGACTACGTTGTCGGTATCGAACTTACGCGCCCAGCCTGACCATGCTTCTGAACTGGTTTCACAGACCCTGATGGGAACCCCCTTAAAAGTATTGGACTACAACGATAAATGGTACCGGGTTCAAACACCCGAACACTATATTGGCTGGATGGATAGCAGTGGTTTGCAGCAGTTCTCTGCAAAAGAGATGGAATACTGGAAAAAATCAGGCCGTTATTTTTATAATCATCTTTCTGGCTCCGCTTACGATGCTCCAACCTTAAAAGGCAATGTTGTAACCGATCTTGTTCTTGGCGACCTATTCGAGGTTGAATCAAGAGTTAAAGGATTTTTAAAAATAAGGATTCCCGATGGCCGTAGTGGATATGTTAGAAAAGCCGACTGTATTTCTTTTGATGATTGGAGCTATTCGCAACCAAATGTTCAGTCTATTTTGTCGTTTGCCAGGCAAATGATGGGTTCTCCTTATTTGTGGGGAGGAACTTCAAGCAAAGCGGTCGATTGTTCGGGTTTTGTGAAACTGGTTTACTATACTCAAGGAATTATCCTCGCCCGCGATGCAGATCAGCAAGCCATGTATGGAAAACCGGTTGATTTCAGCAACATGAACAACCTGCAACCCGGAGATCTGCTCTTTTTCGGAACCTCAGCACAACATATCACCCATGTGGGCATTTATCTGGGAAAAGGTAATTTCATTCATTCTTCAGGTAGGGTGCATATCAGTAGTATTGATCCCAGCGATCCGAAATACGACGTTAACCGGAAAAACGTAGCTGCTTGTAGAATCCTGAATTCACTGAATACCGAAGGAATTGTCAGGGTGAAAGATCATCCCTGGTATACAGTTCAGCCTTAATCGATCTATTTATGAAAACCAACCGCCGCAAATTTATACGAACTACAGGATTGTTAGCTCTGGTTGGGATAACCGGAGTGGAAACGCTGTTTGCAGCCTCCGAAAAGAAGACCATTCGTACTTCGAAAAAGGGCTTGTCGCTAAGCTTTTTGCCTTACGACTTACAACTGCGCCATACTTTCACTTTAGCAAACAGTTCACGGAATAACACGCCCGACGTGCTCACCCGCATTGAGATTGATGGAGTTGTTGGTTATGGCGAAGCCTCGATGCCACCATACCTGGGAGAGAACATAGAAACCGCCACCCGTTTCCTTACATCGCTGGATTTGGGCCAGTTTAAGGACCCATTTCAGATGGACAACATCTTGAAGTATGTCGATTCTGTTATGCCGGGAAATACCGCCGCAAAAGCTGCTGTGGATATTGCATTGCACGATCTGGTTGGTAAGCTGATGAAGCAACCCTGGTATAAAATCTGGGGGTTCGATCCGTCGGATACACCCAACACCTCATTTACCATTGGCATCGATACACCCGAGGTAGTCAAACAAAAAGTAACTGAAGCTGCTCCGTTTAAAATACTAAAGGTAAAACTAGGACTGTCAACCGACCGCCAGATGATCGAAACAATCCGTTCCGTAACCGACCGTCCATTGTGTGTAGATGTGAACCAGGGCTGGACCGACCGCGTAAAAGCACTTGAAATGATCCACTGGCTGAAGGAGAAAGGGGTTGTGTTTGTGGAGCAGCCCATGCCAAAAACGGCTATCGACGATATGGCATGGCTGACGCAAAACAGTCCGCTACCTACTATTGCCGATGAATCATGTCAACGATTACCCGACGTGATGAAGGTACACGGCGTTTACAACGGTATTAACATTAAACTGATGAAATGCACCGGGATGCGCGAAGCTCACCAAATGTTGACGTTGGCCCGTTCACTGGATATGAAAGTGATGATAGGTTGCATGACAGAAACCTCGTGTGCCATATCTGCAGCAGCACAACTGGCACCTAAAGCAGACTGGGCCGACCTCGACGGTAACCTGCTCATTTCAAACGATCCTTACTCCGGGATGCAAATAGTTGATGGCAAAGTGACGTTGGTTGATAAACCGGGGATCGGGGTGAAGGAAGTGAAGCAGGTGTTTTAGAAAGAAAATAGTTTATGTAAAAAATGCAGCCATAATAACCATGGTTAAAATATATATTCGTTCGCTGCTTTTTGGTCTGATTATTCCTGTAATATTCAATAGCTTAGTAGCCTGTGGCAATAACAATCAGACAGGTAAGAGAGGACTGAAATCTTCAGGAAAATCAGATTCAGGACAAGAGAGCGATACTCAAGATAAGTACAATCCGGTTAATGCCATGCTGGTTTTACCAGGAAATCCGGCTCCCGGGGAAGGTTTTCGTATTCTGGCCACAGGGGTAAGAAGCATCCGGAAAGCGAAGATCATTATCAGCGGTCAGTCGGGTATTTTAGAATCGCTGAATAGTAAAACCGGCGAGGAATTGCCTTGTTGGCGGATAGCTGATTTTGCCGGAAGTCCTGCAGGTAAATATAAGGCTACCCTGATTATGGATAAAAAGGAGGTCAGTAATCTGGAGTTTGTAATTTCTCTGAGGAAGGTGACTCCCTCGAATAGTGTAGTATGGAAAACTACCCGTGGTTGGGACAGCGGCATGGAGACGATTTATTCTTCCTGGATAAACGCTTTGTTTAAAGGTTGTGACGAGCAGTCTTCGTGGTCAGCTCTCCAGGAGGTAACCCAGAATCAGGATCGTAATTTCCTTTACAACTACCTCTCCCTGAGAGAAGATGACCCGGAAGGGAAAAACAGGGTTATCATGGAACCTGACTGTGCCGATAATCCTTTTTGCCTGAGGGCCTATTTTGCATGGAAGCTGGGACTCCCGTTTGGTTATCATATATGCGACAGGGGTTATGTAGGACACAATCCCCAAACAGGTCAATGGATCACCAATGAAACTTCCTCTTCAAAAAACAATCCGGTACTGGCATTCAATTCCTTTTTAAGATCAATTATGGACGGTGTCCATTCAGGTACAGCTCGTACTGCTCTCGACAATGAGAATTCCGATTATTATCCTGTTTCACTTAAACGGGGAGCCCTGCGTCCCGGAACCGTTTATGCTGATCCTTATGGGCACACGCTGATACTCGTAAGCTGGGTGCCACAAACTAAAGACCATCCGGGACTGCTTCTTGCAGCAGATGCCCAACCCGATAATACGATAGCAATCAAACGGTTTTGGAAGGGTAATTTTCTTTTTAACACTTCCGAAGTGGTCGGGGAACCAGGATTTAAGGCTTTTCGTCCTATTTCATTTGATAATGGTAAGCTGAGTCTGATGCAAAACGAAGCGCTGAACGCATCAGCCGGGTTCGCACCCTTTTCGCTACAGCAGCGAAGAATGGAAAGCGAGGTTTTCTATCTCGTTATGGACCGATTAATCAATCCGGAGCCGCTTGACCCTGAAGATGCGCTGATGGACCTGATTCAGGCTCTTCATGAGCAGCTATTGGTTCGTGTCAAATCGGTGGCTAATGGCGAAGCCTATCTCAAATCACATCCGGGAACTGTGATTCCTATGCCGTCAAATGCCAACGGTATTTTTCAGGCCGGTGGCCAATGGGAAGATTTTTCAACACCTAACCGCGATTTAAGACTTCTGATTGCTATGGATGCGGTACTTGGTTTCCCTAACCGGATTGCCAGTTCACCCAAAGACTTTAAGATCTCAAAATTAAGCTCTCCGGAAGACATTAAGAATAAACTTCAGTCACTCCTAGATAAGAAGGTTTCCGAACTTACAATAAGTTATACCCGTTCAGATGGTTCATCTAAAGAACTAACTGTAGCGGAAATCCTTAAAAGAAGAGATGCCTTTGAGATGGCTTATAATCCTAATGATGGAATTGAAATACGCTGGGGCGCACCTGAGAATAGTGACGAAAGAGCTACATGCCATCGTCAGGCTCCTTTAAACCAGCAAAAAACGATGCAATCAGTACGAAAATGGTTTAATAAGCGGTTGCATCCCCCAACATAAAAGAGATTACAATATGCGCTGTGATCATCTTCATGGGATTCTAGACCAGGGCGTCCCTATTGCGAAAACAAGAAATATATTGGAAGTATTTAACAACCATTAAAGAGTGTGTGTTAAACGATAAAATTAACTGCTATGGAAACAGAAACAACTTATAACAAGGGATTAAATCTTGAGGAAAGATTTGCAGTATATTTGAAAAAAGAACTCGGTTATAAGACAACAAGCGCAAGGGTTAATATACATGGCAGCCTTAATGCCAGAATTATGCAAATTGATATTATTGCTGAACAAAAAAATGAAACTAAAGAATCTATAATCTCTTGGAGTGGAATTATATTTATTGTAGGTGTTGTTACATTAGTTATTGGATTATTAAGCATTAATAATGCTCCGAACATCTTCCCCAAAGCTGATGGTATTATATTAAGGAATATTGGGATATTTATTACAATAATATGTCTAATAGGCTATCTTATTATTCCAGATTTATTTAAGGAAAAATTTACAATGGTTGAATGTAATAATATCAAAGGTAAGGCGACCATTGAACAAATACAAAAACTCAATGATGCCCTGAATGATTATAAGGAAAGTGGTAATAAGGATTATAATTTTACAAAACTCATTTTTGTATCCATGGATGGATTTATTGAAAATGCGCAAAAGTCAGCTTCTGAAAAGAACATTGATTGTTATGAAATGAATGAAAGAGGCGAATTTATCAAAAGCAAATATTGGGAAGGAAATTAAATGCAATAGGGCTAATTGAAAAAATTAACCAAAGATTAAGTCATTCATTAATTAAAAGATTATTTGCAACATAAATCCCGGTATTTTTGAGTTATATGCTTGGTTATAATAAAACAATGGGAAAACAGGGAGGTCAAAAATGAATTTGACCTCCATGCACAGGGAATTCAGCACACGGCAAAAGTGTATTGCCTGCCTTGAAAAATTATGGTTTGGCAAGCATGTTTAAGTCTTTATATTTGGGTTTTAAAATAATCTGCCAGGAATGAGCAAAAAGAAGAAAAACCTAATTCTTAAATACTTCATAAATAAAAGCATAGCATGAAATGGATCACAGAATATAAAAGCTCTCTCAAGATGGTAGAGATTGAAGAATTACTGGATCTCATTTTTTACAGACCGCTTGCTTTCCTCATTGTAAAATCGGTTTATCATACCAGAATCACTCCAAACCATTTAACATTTGCAGCAATTATAATGGGAATTACAGGAGGATTCTTTTATTCATTTGGTACAGATGTCAGTTGCATATTAGGTGCTTTGTTCTATATGCTGTTCAATATCCTGGATTGCAGTGACGGGCAACTGGCGCGGTTAAAAGGGAATGGGAAACCCATAGGCAGGATTATTGACGGCATTGCTGATTTAATAGCTGCAGTAGCAATTTATACCGGGATAGCTATTGGTTTTGCAAATAATTCCAACCAGTTTCCATTGATGCTGATCCTGCTGGCGTTATCGGGAATGAGTATAATTATACAGGAAGCTTTAGTAGATTATTACAGAACACGATTCCTGGATTATGTTCTGGAACGCAAAAGCACCCTTGCAGAGGGGAATGATGAATTCAGAAATGAATACGAGACTCTTAAAAATCAAAAAGGAAAATGGATTGATAGAACAATTCTATTCATATATCTGAAATATTCAGAGATACAAAGAAAACTTGCTGTAAAAAGAAAAGGAGAAAAAACGTTCCGGATCACTGCACAGGATTATTTAAGGAAGAACAGGATAATCATTCGTTTCTGGGTATTAATGGGTCCGACCGCAAAGATTACCATTTTGATCCTGTGTTCTATTTTCCACAGGTTCGATGTATTCTTTTGGATCGTATTAGGCGGTTTTAACATTCTTGCTATCGTATTATCGATAATACAGCACCATATTGATAAATATTTCTTAAATTCCCAGGGATGAAAGCAGTTATTCTGAAAGCAGGAATTATCTTAAGGCTGCGACTTTCTGCAAACAAATGCCTTTTTCAAATTATTTCTCAAAAAAATAGTTTCGTTCAATGATAGAAATTATAATTACTATGTCCATTGCCGGATTATTGGCAGGTTTTATTTTCTCAATGCCTATTGCGGGTCCAGTCAGTATCCTGATTACCTCCAATGCTTTAAAAGGCAGATTGCGTTACTGCAACCAGGTAACTGTCGGAGCTTCTTTAGCAGATTTTGTGTATGTTTTCATTGCAATATCCGGGTTGACCAGGCTTTACTCGCTTTACAAACCGGCCATACCTTATATTCTTCTGTTTGGTGCAGTGTTCCTTCTCTACCTTGGATACAAGATTACCAAAACAAAAATTGATCTTGAACATCTCGAAGATAAAAGCCATATTACTGAAAAAATTGAAAAAAAGGAAAGAGGGGCATTTTATACCGGGTGCATGATAAACCTGCTAAATCCGACTTTATTCATCGGTTGGCTTACATCATCCTTTTTTGTGATCTCTTTTGTTTCATCGCTGGGCTTTAGTACTGGTGGATTGGACACCATTATCGACCAGAATATAAAAGAGATGAATATTATTGAAAACGGGAAAATCGAAAACCCGCAAATATTCTCAAGTGTTCAATTTGATAAAAAACAATCCCCGGGCAGGGAAGTGCAAAAGAAAGCCCCAATCATCTTACTGAAACATTTTCATTTAATAATAAGCATTTGTTATGCATCCTTCATCTCTTTAGGCACCATAATCTGGTTTTATCTCATGGCTTTTCTTATTGTACGATTCCGTAAACATATAAATATTAAAATTATATCTGCCTTTATCAAAAGCCTGGGTGTTGTGCTTTGCTTTTTTGGATTATATTTTGGTTACCTGGCTGTTAAGGCTTTTATCCGAACATAGAATTGGAGATTCTATGTTAAAATACCTCGGCAGTCATAAATGAATTAGTTATTTTTGTGAAACCTCCGTGAAGTAACCAATCTGGTAAAATATCAGCCGGAGAGTAACTCAAATTAATAATAATACTATGGATCCGGATTTTTTGATATTTACACCAGGCCCTGTTAAAATGCCGGAAATAGTTTTGGCTGAAGGAGCAAAACAATTACCATATTTTAGAACAAAACAATTTTCAAAGATTATTACTGAATGTAACAGGATGCTTAAAAAAAGCGTGAATGCTCCATCCGGAAGTGAATGCATCTTTTTATCAGCGTCAGGAACTGGTGCAATGGATGCAGTAATTGCGAACTTGTTTGGTAAAACAGACTCTGTCTTAACCATCAATTCGGGAACATTTGGTAAAAGATTTTGTGAAATACTGGATTTTTATTCGATAAAAAACGAAGAAATACTGGTTAAAAGTGGCAGCAGCATAACTTATGATCATCTTTGTTCTGTCCCGGTTCGTACGAAAACGGCATTGTTAATAAATGGGCATGAAACATCTACAGGTGCATTGCACGATATAAAGATGGTTGGTGAAATTTGTCACAAGAATAAGCTATTATACATTGTCGACGCAATATCCATGTATCTTGCAGATAGCATTGATATGCAAAAACAAAATATAGATGTCCTGATACTGTCTTCTCAAAAAGGATTAGCCTTACCTCCGGGCTTAAGCATTGTGATCCTTTCTAAATCAGCTCAAAACTTATTGCAGTCTGTCAATTTAAGATCTTATTATTTTGATTTTAATAAATATTTATCTAATCTTATAGCAGGTCAAACTCCGTTTACGCCTCCGATCAGCATAATATTGCAGCTCTATAAGCGGTTAATTCAAATTGATGAAATGGGCGGAGCCGATGAATTAATAAAAAATACAGAAATGGTAGCGAACTATTTCAGGGATAAAATAAAGGGATTGCCATTGAAGATATATGCAGAACATCCTTCAAATGCATTGACAGCTTTAACGCCTCTTGATAATAAAAACGCAAAAGAAATAGTTCTGGATTTCGAAAGATTATATAATATTTATTTATGCCCTAATGGCGGGAATCTGGAAAAAACTGTTTTCAGAGTTTCTCACCTGGGTGATATAAATATTCCTTATACAGAAAAGCTGATTGAAAAAATGAAATTATATTATAGGATGTCTTAAAACTGTACAAATTTAAAACTTTCTGAATGTTCTTCAAATTAAATGACTATGAGGGCAATATTTTTAGTAGCAGGAAAAGGAACAAGGATCAGCAGGCTTATTAATGGTACTCCTAAATGTTGTGTAGACATAGGTGGTATTGAGCTTATTAATCACTCAATAAATGTTTTAAATAAAGTTGGCATTACTGATATCGCTCTTATTACAGGATATGGGAAAGAAAAAATATTAGACGCACTGAAAGGCAAAAGTGTAAAAATCTATTATAATCCCTTCTTTGAAGTGACTAACTCTATAGCTTCAATTTGGTTTGCCAGAGATTTTCTCCAGGACAGTAAAGATATTATAATCCTGAATGGAGATGTGTTTTTTGAAGAATCGATTGTTGAAAAATGTCTTGCTTCTAAAGATGAAATCCTTATGTTGGCGGACTCCAGTAGGATTAAAGGTGCAGATTATAGATTTAACTGGAAGGATTCCACCCTGCTTAAATTTGGAAAAGATCTTTCGGATAATGAAACGACAGGAGAATATGTAGGTATAGCAAAAATTTCTTCTGGTTTTATTTTAAATTTTATCGCGAGACTAAACAAAATGATCGAATCAGGAGATTATAATGGTTGGTGGGAGGATGTCATCTATAGTTTTGTAAAGGAAGAGCGTAAAATTAAAATTTTGGACCTGAAAGGGGAAACTTTTTGGGCAGAAATAGACTATGTCGAAGATTTTAACAGGATAAAAGAATATTTTAATAAAACAAATCCTAAACGGTCTTGTGATACGATACTATACGAGTAGACTGGTCACAAATTATATTTTACAGTTATGATTTGGATTAATCATAATTCTAGAATTGAAATAAATAAGTTTAAATCATCTATAGTGTCCACCGTGGTGTCCCCCAGAAAATCAAAACCCCTCTAATATATTGAATTAAAGGGGTTTGTTGTTTGCATTTGTGGGCCCAGCTGGGCACGATCCAGCGACCCCCTGATTATGAGTCAGGTGCTCTAACCAGCTGAGCTATGGGCCCTTTTTAACAGCCGATGCTGTTAAAAACGGACTGCAATATTATATATTTACTACTAATTATGCAAGGCCCGGGAGAAAAGATTCCTTATTACTTATCTTTCCTGAGATATGACATGAGCACATTTACGGCTTCATCAATATCATGCCCGAAAGCAAGTATCCCCGCCCTGTCGCCTGCCATTACAATGATTCTTTTTTCAATTACATCAGAGTCGCTGAAGAGCCTGAAAATATCTTTTGCCAGCCCTATTGTACCATAGTCCATCGACGGATTTGTAGTCGGAACTTTATAGATAAGCTCATTCCACAGATCAATGCTGTGGACATGGATTACTGCATTTGCACCCGGGTCGGCAAGGTAAATTGCTGCATGGGTCAGCGATTCAGATGATGCCTTAAGGGGGCCAACACACTGGACGGCATTATCATCGATATTAAAGGAGTTGACTTTAACATAATGACCCGGCTCAAGTTCGGGTATTTCACCGGTGGCAGAGCCTGTAATTATGAACTGGTTGCCGCCTCTTATGCGCATGCTGAGGTTCCCGAAGCCAACTCCGTTTTCATATGCCCCTATGAGGTCCATGTTGTAAAGTATCTCTCGCCAGTAATTGATTATTTCGTACTGTTCGTCAGAGATGACCGGGCCCGACTGGTTCCAGTGACAATTGAATTTTACTACCCCTTCCATTTTAAATGAATTTATCTGAAAACATTTCTTTAATATCTTTCTCCAGAGGACGGCAAATTCCTCTTTCTGTTATCAATCCGGTAATATATTTTGCCGGGGTGACGTCAAATCCAAAATTGGCTGCCGTGCTATTCTCGGGACAAATTCGGACGCTTGTCATCTCGCCGCCCGATATTCCCGAGACTGTTGTGACTTCCTCAGGATCACGTTCTTCTACCGGGATCTCCCTGATGCCGTTGCTTATTTCAAAATCAAACGAAGAAGACGGGAAAGCAGAATAGAAAGGAATTTTATTATCGTTGGCAGCAAGTGCCTTAAGATATGTTCCTATCTTATTTGCAACATCGCCGCTCCTTGTGGCGCGGTCGCATCCGACGATGACCAGATCGACCATGCCGTGCTGCATCAGGTGTCCGCCGGCATTATCCGTAATAAGTGTATATGGTACACTTGCATTTTCCAGCTCCCAGGCCGTGAGCCGTGCTCCCTGGTTTCTTGGCCGGGTCTCGTCAACCCACACATGAACCGGAATGCCTGCATCATGCGCAAAATAAACCGACGACAGGGCCGTACCATAATCGATGCAGGCGAGCCAGCCGGCATTGCAATGAGTGAGGATATTAACGGCAGCGCCATTCTTCTTTTTACTTGCCGATTTAATCAGAGCCAGACCATAATTACCTATACGCAGGCAATTCTCCTTCTCAATCTCGCATATTTCGAGGGCGGACTTTAGCGCCTTTTCGGGCAGAGATTCTCCCTTCCCACCGAGACTATCAAGAGTATAGTTTACTGCCCACGCAAGATTGACGGCAGTAGGCCTGCATGAAATAAGATAAAGGGCAGCATTTTCAATGCGGGGAAGCGGGTCTTTATAACGGACTGAATCCAGAGCAGCAAGATAGACACCGAAGGCTCCGGCAGCTCCGATGAGCGGAGCGCCCCTTACCGTCATATTCCTGATTGCATTATAAATGTCGTCGACGGAACTCAGCTTTTTGATCTCAAAAAAGAAAGGGAGCCTTAGCTGATCAATTACCCTGACGACTGTCGGATCTTCTTCATCAACCCAGATACTCTGATAATTTATACCATCAACAACCATTAGTTCGGACCTTCCGAAAATTAAAATAAGTAAAGATCAAAAATACAAAAATTAAAGGGATTTATTCCTGAAAATGTCCGGGCCAGCGGCAGGTGAACAGATTCAATGAAACAAGGCTTCGAATTGTCGACCAGATTATTCGAAGGCTTTGAATTAAAGTTTTAATATTCTAAATTTGCAGACAGGAATATTTCGAATTGCAAATATCGGTTATATGATTAATAAAGAAGATTTTAGACAGAAGGTAATCATATCTGCAGGGCAGATTTTCAGTCGTTATGGCTTTAAGAAAACCACGATGGACGAGATTGCCAAAGCCCTGAAAATGGGTAAAAGTTCTATTTATTATTATTTTAAGAGCAAGGAAGAAATATTTGAAGCAGTTCTGTTATATGAGGCCAATATACTTAGAAATGAGTTAACTACGACAATTAAATCGGTCGAATCACCTGTAGATAAAATGAGAAATTATGTATTTGTAAGGATGAAAGCGTTCGAAAAACTCTCAAATTATTACAATGCTATTTTTGATAAAAACCTCGATCATTTTGATTTTGTTGAGAGGATACGCTCAAAATACGACAGGGAAGAGCTGGCAATATTAAGGCTCATTTTGTATCATGGGGCCAGGAAGAAGGTCTTCAATGTAGTAAACAGCGAATATACTGCCCTGGCAGTTCAGACGACGCTTAAAGGACTCGAGGTTCCTCTTTTCTGGAAGAAAAAAGAGGATAAAATTGAACTAAGGCTGAATGCAGTCCTGGATGTTCTTTTTAACGGGATACTGGTAAAATAATTTACTCTTTTATTACTGCCCTTCTTTTAATAATAATGCTTAATATCAGCCCAAAGCATCCCGCCAGGATCAAAGGAATGCTTAGCAATTGTCCCATATTAATTCCAATATGAGCTTTCATGGCTTTTTCAAATGCGACCTGATCTTCTTTCAGGAATTCAATAAAAAAACGAGCGATAAAAATAAGCACAACAGCAAGGCTTATAAGACTACCCTCTATATGTTTCCCCTTCTTTTTCCAATATATCCCGAAGAGCAGAATAAAGATAGATAAGTAAGCAAGCGCCTCATAGATCTGGGTAGGATGTTTTGGCGCAGTCTCCCCGTTTCTTAAGAAAACAAACCCCCAGGGAACTGTTGTTTCAATTCCGTAAATCTCAGAATTCATAAGGTTCCCCATCCTGATAAAGAAGCCTGATAATGCTACAACTATAGCGATCCGATCGAGAGTCCAGAAATATCCTTTCTTTTCTTTGTAGGCAAATATTCCCACAGCAATCAGAATCCCTCCTGCAGCTCCATGACTGGCAAGTCCGCCATGCCATATTGCCAGTATTTCGAGAGGATGTGCCAAATAATAGCTCGGTTCATAAAGTAAGCAATGCCCCAGCCTGGCACCGACGATTGTCCCGATGGCCATATAAATTGTCAGTTTATCAAGAAGGGCTTCATTCAGATTTTCATTTTTGAAGATCTTCAGCATTATGATATATCCGAAAAGAAAAGATGAGGCGAATAATAAACCATACCATCTGACGGCAAAAGAGCCAATCCGGAAAATTTCGGGATTTACGTCCCATGGAACAATAAGTAAATGCATACCTCTTGGTTTGTTATGATCGCCAAAGGTAGAAAATTAAATTATTGAAAGTTGTTAAAACAGCTGAAGAGAAAAGAGCTTTCAATCCTATTGCAGAAATTCATTAAAAAATGATGTAAGTTTGTAAATCATTAAAACCATTCAGACTGATGCCAGGGCGCCGGGACAAGCATAGAATTTATGGGATTATTCTCCTGATAATCATCGCAGGTTGTGCTAAAATCAGCGCTCCATCAGGCGGCCCTAGGGACAGGGAGCCTCCGTTTGTGGTAAAAAGCGACCCGGTAAACGGAGCAAGGAATTTTAAAGGTGATGAAGTGTCAATCACTTTCAATGAATATGTTGTCCTGGAAAAGATCAATGAGAAATTCATGGTCTCTCCCCCGATGAAAAAGATGCCAAAGTTTCTTAAGCGTGGTAAAAGCGTTATTGTTCAGTACGAAGAAGCGCTGCGCGACAGCACGACATATACCTTTAATTTTCAGGATGCAATCCGCGACCTTAACGAAGGGAACGTTCTGAATAATTACCAGTTTGTTTTTTCAACCGGACCCATAATAGATTCTCTCTCCGTTACAGGGAATGTCTATAATGCACTCAGCCTTGATGCCCCCGAAGAGACTCTTGTACTACTTTATAGCAAGCTTTATGATTCGGCAGTTGTAAAGCGAATACCTGATTATATTTCAAGGGTTGACAAAAACGGATATTTCAGGATAGATAATGTAAAAGCCGGCAAGTACAGACTCTATGCCCTTAAGGATGCTGACAACAGCAAGAATTTCAATCTGCCTGATGAACAGTTCGCTTTCCTGAAAGATACGATCGAGGTGAGCTCGCAAAATGATTATATACCCGTTATTGAAGACACTGTAAAAGTCAAGACCCCTACCGTTAAAACTGCCGACACCATAATTCTTAAGGGGAAATATAAGCTTATACTTTTTCAGCCACCCAAAACTGCGCATTACCTCACATCTTCCAGCAGGAGCCAGCCCTATAAGCTTACATACTCGCTTTCCCTTCCTCCCGACTCGGCAGGATTCGGATTTTCAATCCCGGAGACATCTCCTGGTTCATATTACATTGAAAGAAGCAGAAATAACGATTCTATACAGGTATGGATTACAGACAGCTCGCTTTATGCAAAGACTCAGATCAAAACTCTTGTCAGGTACCCGTTCACTGATTCAACAAAAAAGGTAATTCAAAAGCAGGATACTATTGTAATGCGATTCCTGGTGCCACAGGCGATCAGGGCAAGGCCAAAGAAGCGGCCCTTATCCGTAACCTCCAATTTATTTTCAGGATTACTCAGGCCTGGTCAGCAGATATCGTTTAATTCTCAGACTCCATTGAGCCCCCCCGACACCTCAAAGATCAGACTCTACGAGGTAAGCGGAGCGACCCGTATAAAGATCCCATTCACATTCATTCCGGACACGGTAAATTCGTGCAAGATGGTCATGGCTACACACATTATCCAGGGGAAGAACTATTTATTCACAGAAGATTACGGCGCCTTTCGCAATATATATGGCGACATTTCTGATTCCACCGGTTACAAGATTACAACAAGGAATGATGACATGTTCGGGAAGCTGACAGTCAATATAAAGAACTATTCAGGGAACAGGATAATACAGCTTCTTACTAAAGACGAAAAGCTTGTACAGCAGGCCAAAATGGATAAAGACGGTAAAGTCGATTTTTTATACCTGGAAAGAGGAATATACCGCCTCAGGGTAATTTATGACCTGAACGGTGACGGAAAATGGAACACAGGCGATTTTAACAAAGGCATTCAGCCTGAGCCGGCATCCTTTTACTCTCAGGAAATTAATGTGAAGGAGAACTGGTACAACAAAGAGGAGTGGGATATTGGAGAACAGAACATCAAAACATTAAAAAGCACAGCTCCGAAAAGTCAGAACAGGCAATAATCATAAATATTAATAACTTTGAAAAGAACAAAGCAATACAGTTTTTGCCCGGCAAAGAAAAGCTGATAAAAAACCAATAAATTTACCCCGGTTACATCCGGACTAATGATAAAAACTTAAAAAAATTAATATGAAAAAAGTAGTAGCAGGAGTTGATATTGGCGGAACCAATACTGTGTTCGGCCTGGTCGATAAGACAGGTAAGGTGTTGGCTGAAGGCAGCCTCAAGACAACAGATTATCCGAAAATCAATGATTTTGTTCAGGCACTCACAACGGCAATCAAGAAATTATTATCAACAAAAAAAGAATATACTCTCATTGGAATCGGAATAGGCGCTCCTGATGCAAATTATCACCGGGGCACGATTGAGCATGCACCAAACCTTGCATGGAAAGGGATAGTTCCGCTGGCCGATCTGATTAAAAGCAAGATCAAGGTGCCTGTAATTGTCACAAATGATGCAAATGCAGCCGCCATGGGTGAAATGATTTTTGGCGGTGCAAAGGGCATGAAGGATTTTATCGTCCTTACACTTGGGACAGGACTGGGCAGCGGAATAGTCATTGACGGTAAAATGGTCTACGGGCACACCGGCTTTGCAGGTGAGCTTGGACATATGACAGTAGTTAAGGACGGAAGAGACTGCGGTTGCGGCAGAAAAGGATGTCTTGAAGCATATGCTTCTGCAACAGGACTTGTCAGAACAACCCTGGAGCTTATGAGCGTAATGAGAGAAGAAAGCCCGCTGCGCGATATTCCTCCTTCAAAGCTTACTTCAAAGAAAATCGCTGAAGCTGCAGCAAAAAAAGATCCGGTTGCTCTCAAGGCAATGAATGATACGGCCGAAATACTTGGATTCGGAATTATAAATTCAATTGTATTTTCAAGCCCTGAAGCAATATTCCTGTTCGGCGGACTGGCACAGGCTGGTGAATTGCTATTTGCCCCGGTCAGAAAATATCTTGCAAAAAACAATTATGTCCTCTTTAAAAATACCGTAAAGATCCTTCCTTCGGGCATATCTGAAAACAATGGCGCCGTCATGGGATCTGCTGCTCTTATCTGGAACGGAATATCTGACTAGTGTTTAAAACCATTGGAATAAAGGGATCGCGAATATTTTATGCAGTTGGTTCTTTAAGTTCAGAAGTAAAACAAAGCGAACGATGAAAACCATAAAAATTAACAGATTGGAATTTGTCTCATCGTTTCCCGGGCTGGATGATATTTCAGACAGGCTTGACAGGCTGAATGAAAAGCACGCCGTTGATGAGATTAACTGGGGTGATTTCAAATACAGGCCTGACATAAAGTTTACTATTGATTACACCGATAATGAGATACTGCTGAAGTATTATATAACCGAAGATTATTTCAAGGCTGAAAAAACAGTGACAAATCAGATGGTATGCGAGGATTCCTGCGTTGAAATTTTTGTGTCACCGGCCGATGACGGGATTTACTACAACATGGAATTCAATGGTATCGGCACTTGCCTTCTGGGATCCGGAACCTCCAGGGTGAATAGTGCGAAGGCAGATCCTGGAATAATTTCCAATATAAGGAGAAAGGCATCTCCGGGGAGTGATCCCATCAGTGAAAAAAAAGGAAGGTTTTCATGGACAATTACTATTGCCATTCCGCCCAGTGTCTTTTTTCATCATAAAATAAAAGAACTGAAAGGAAAAACCTTCAGGGCGAATTTTTACAAATGTGGCGATAAGCTTTCTGTTCCTCATTATCTGACATGGAACCCTGTAGTGACTTCAACGCCGGACTTTCACCAGCCTGACTTTTTCGGAATATTGAAATTTCAATGATGATATAAAATTATTACAAAGAATATGGCAACGAAGTTTAATAAAGTAGCACTCTCAATCAATGCTCATCCCGATGACGCTGAATCGTGGAATGCCGGAGCACTAAAGCTTCTGAAGGATAAGGGATATAAAATCGTTATTGCAACAATAACGTGGGGCGATATGGGTGGCTGCGGCACCAGCATGGAAGAGACTGCAAAAAAACGATTTAAAGAGGCCAAAAAAGCTGCAGCTGTTCTTGATGCCGAGTACTATACCCTTGGCGGAACCGACGGGTTTCTTTTTGACACAAAAGCAATGAGACTGAAAGTAATTTCACTGATCAGAAAAGTGAAAGCCGGGGTTATCTTCACTCACCTTCCGAACGACTACCATCCTGATCACAGGGCAACATCTAACATTGTTGAGGCAGCGGCAATGGTCTCGTCACTCGACCCGGTTCCGGTAAAGGAAAAGCCCCTGAAAGTGACTCCGCTGCTTTATTACTCATCACCGTTCACTCTTTCCGATCCTTTAGGTACAGAAATAGCACCTCCGCATTTTTTTGTGGACATCTCTTCAGTCATTAAGACTAAAAATGAAATGCTCTCAAAGCATAAGTCACAGATTGAGCTTATGAGGCACATGCACAAGATTGACGATTTTTTTGGGTACATCCTTGAAGGTAACCGGTATTACGGCAATCTTGCCGGGGTGGAATATGCCGAAGTTTACTGGCAGCATCTTGGCGGAGGATTCCAGAAAGAACCACAGGTACAGGATGATCTTTCAGAATATTTAATTGAAAAAAAATAACATCATGAACAGCAGAGAAGAAAAATACAGCAAATATGCCCTTGTCCGGGAAATGATGGAAACCCCTCAGATAATCCGGTCATTCGATACAAAGGCGGCCACTCCCTTCTCTTTTGCCGTCTCATCAAAGAAAGGATTATTCCTCACCGGAGAGGGAAGCAGCAGGATATTTCCCGCAAAAAGGGCAATCTATACCAGCCTGAAAAGGGGATCTACCTTAACAATATTAACTGAAGGAGCCACACAGGCTGAGGAGTACAATTTAAATGACTACTCAATATTTGCAGCTTCAAATTCGGGACAGACGAAAGAGGTTATCAGGCTGGTCTCGGCCCTGAAGAAAAAGCATCATGATGCTTTTTTTGGGCTCACAGCAAACAAAAACACAAAGCTGGAAGAGCTTGCAGTCAGGACGCATATTTTAAGCTGCGGCAAGGAAAATGCAGTTGCAGCGACAAAATCCGTAATTGAGCAGGGACTCTTCTATGACTCGCTGCTCCGGTCCGTAAGGCATGAGAAAATGGCAGGACTTGATAAGCTTGCCGATCAGGTTCAGTCAGCACTCACCGAAAAGATTGATCCTGCAATTACTGAGATTATTCAGAAAGCCGATATCATTTATTTTGCCGGTCGTAATAACGGTGTCGCTGAAGAGCTTGCTCTCAAGACCAATGAAATTACAAGGAAAAAATCGGCTTTTCTCGAAGGCACTTTTGCAGTTCATGGAATTGAAGAGGTGATGAACAGGAATGAAGTTCTGATCTGGATCGAGCCCTTCGCCGAAGAACAGGAGAAATTCAGCGAATGCCTGGTCAGGGGTGTCGGGATCAATATCATTTCAGTTTCATCACACAAAACGCTGTTTCAGAATATGATCATTCCCGATGGCGGAGAGTATGCTGAATATGTTCAGCTGGCTGCCGGGTGGAATATCCTCGTCGAAACCGGAATAGCACTGGGGATAGATCTTGATAAGCCAAAGCGGGCAAGAAAAATCGGGAATGAGTATACCGCAGGCTGAGATCTGATAATTAACACCCTTCTCTTTCAATTTAATTAGTAAATGGTATATTTACATATATAAACGATTTTTCGCAGAAGGATGGCTAAAAAGGAACTGGCGGTTGGTATAGATCTTGGCGGCACAAATACAGTATTTGGCTTTGTTGACAGGCAGGGGAACATACTCGCTGAAGACAAGATAAAGACGGGGCAATATGACGAAATAGAAGTTTTTGTTGCAGCCCTCTATGAAAAGATATTGATTACCGGGAAAAAGATCGGTAACGGTTGCGAGCTTATAGGCTTTGGAATAGGCGCCCCCATGGGGAATATTAATAAAGGCACAATTGAATATGCTGCCGGCTTGCCATGGAAAGGGATCGTTCCGCTTGCAGATATATTTCACAAGCACACAGATCTCCCCGTCATTGTGACAAACGATGCCAACGCTGCTGCCGTAGGAGAGATGGTTTTCGGTGGTGCCAGGGGAATGAAGAACTTTGTTGTAATAACCCTGGGAACAGGTTTGGGCAGCGGGTTTGTGATTGACGGAAAGCTTGTTTATGGCCACGATGGATTTGCGGGCGAGATAGGGCACACAGCCATCAGGCCGGGCCCGTCGAACCGTGATTGCGGATGCGGACGAAAAGGATGTCTGGAGACATATGTTTCTGCAACGGGCCTTAAAAGATCCCTTCTGAAAATAATGGCCGACTCCATTCAGCCGAGCGAATTGAGGAAATACAGTTTCGACGAGCTCGATGCCGAGATAATACATGATGCTGCAAAAAGGGGGGATCCACTGGCGCTAAGAGCGTTTAAGCACACCGGGCAAATGCTGGGTTTCAAGCTTGCCGACGTTGTAGCCCACACCGACCCTGAAGCCATATTTCTTTTCGGCGGACTTGCTCTTGCCAAAGACCTTATTTTTGAGCCCGCAAAAGAATATATGGAAGAGAACCTTCTGAGTATTTACAAGGGGAAAGTGAAGCTACTGGAGTCACAGCTGAGCACACAGAATGCAGCTGTTCTGGGGGCGAGCTCTCTGATATGGACTGAAATTGAAAAATGATCCGGAATCTAATATTTGGCGAAATGGCAAATTTCAATGAGATACTCAATCATATCCTTGGGGTAGTCTTCATCATCATTATTTTTTCCCTGGCATATGCGTACCTGAAACCGCACCAGCTTCATAAAAGGAGGCTTGTTTCGACACTGCTCCTTAAAGTAAGCTATCTATTCTATCTGCTTGTACTTCTTATTGTTGTATATCTATCAGCTCTTGTCAAGGGTGGACTCGAGGAAGTCTTTTATGGCATTGAATTCTTTGCTTTCCTGATAGTACTCTTTGTTCCGAACATCGGGATATTCGCACGCAAGCTCGGACGATTCAGCAAGAACAGAGAGAGCTATAACTATTTTTTCACTGTGGTCAATATCCTGTCGGTAATTGCAATTCTTGTAATGTTTTTTGTTTAAAGGCATCTTAAAACTACCGGATGCTAAAAAGAGGTATTTGTACAGGGCTCTATTTGTTTACCAAATTGTAACTTTGTCAGTATAAATCAAAACAAAAATCTATGATCAGCGAACGCTTAATCGGTTATATCGAACAGAGTATAAGACAAAACTGGGACAGAGAAGCTTTGTCGAACTACAAGGAAACGGGATACACCTATAGGGAGATTGCGTCCAGGATCTTTAAAATCCATATGTTTTTCAAAGAGGCTGGCATTCATGAAGGCGATAAAATAGGCCTTGTAGGAAGAAATTCGGCCCACTGGTGCATAATATATCTTGCAACAGTGACTTATGGTGCCGTCATAGTGCCTATTCTTCCGGATTTCAAGCCTGAAGACCTGGCAAATCTTATTAATCATTCCGATTCCAAGATCTTATTCATCGACGACAAGCTGTTTGAATCGCTTGATGCTACGAAGATCCCGGAAGTAGCCGGTGTTATTTCGCTCGATGATTTTTCGATGATAACCTCGGGGAATCCAATGGTTAAAGAAGCATATACTACACTGGAGGAGAAGTTTGCCAAAGCATATCCTGAAATTAAGAAAGAGGACATCAAATTTTCAGACATCACGAATGACAAGCTTGCCGTTATAAGCTATACGGGGGGGACAACGGGTTTCTCAAAAGGGGTTATGATATCTCATGGCAGTCTTGCTGCCAACATCAGGTATGCACAGAATAATATGCCTCTTAAATCCGGCGATCCTGTAGTTTCATTTTTACCACTTGCGCACACCTACGGATGCGCATTTGAATTCCTCTTTCCGTTTACTTTCGGCTGTCATATTACCATCCTCACAAAAACGCCATCTCCCCAGATTTTAATACAGGCATTCAAGGAGATCAGACCGAGACTTATTCTATCCGTGCCTCTTGTCATTGAAAAGATCTACAAAAAACAGCTCCTGCCGGTCATCAGCAAGCCTCTTATGAAAATACTGCTTGTAATTCCGGGTATAAACAGGTTGCTGTACAACAAGATATGCAAAACACTTACCGAAACATTCGGCGGAAAATTCAAGGAGATCGTCATTGGTGGTGCCGCCTTTAATCCTGAAGCCGAGAAATTTTTCAAAAAAATCGGATTAAGATTTTCTGTTGGTTATGGTATGACAGAATGCGGACCTCTGATCAGCTATGCCTCGTGGGATTCAACGAAGCTCGGTGCTTCAGGACGCGCTGTCGATACCCTGGAAGTTACAATCGATTCTGCCGATCCTCAAAAACAATTGGGTGAAATAATCCTGCGGGGCGATAATGTTATGTTAGGCTATTATAAAAACGAAAAAGCCACAAAGGAAATAATTGATGAAAAAGGCTGGATGCACACCGGTGATCTTGGCATAATTGACAAAGAAGGAAATATTTTCATTAAAGGAAGAAGCAAAACCATGATCCTGGGTCCGTCAGGAAAGAATATATTCCCGGATGAGATTGAAGCCATTATTAATAACATGGATTATATCGCCGAATCTCTGGTCATTTCTGAAGAGAATAAGCTTGTTGGACTGATATTCCCGGATTATGAAATGATGAAGAGGGACAATATTTCAGAAGAGCAGCTGATAACCATCCTTGATGCCACAAGGAAGGAAGTTAACGAAAAGATCCCCGATTTCATGGCTGTGAGCAAATTCAGGATACACCCTGAAGAGTTCATAAAAACGCCGAAGAGGAGCATTAAACGATTCCTATACACAAAAGAATGAAGCTTTATGCAGTAATAGTCGCCGGAGGCTACGGCAAGCGGATGGGATCCGAAATTCCGAAGCAGTATCTCGAACTTGCAGGGAAACCCGTCCTGATGCGCACTCTTGAACGGTTCAAGGCATTCGATGAATCGATAGAGCTCATAACAGTGCTTCCAGAGAACCAGCTCCGGTTCTGGGCAGAGCTGCAAAAAAAATATTCATTTGACATTCCCCATACGATAGTCAAAGGAGGCAAGGCGCGCTTTTATTCCGTAAGAAACGGGCTCAATTTTGTTGACGCTCCGGGACTCGTAGCCATACACGACGGAGTGCGTCCATTTGTAAGCATAGATACTATTAAGCGCTGTTTTCAGATGGCGGAAAAACTTGGGAATGCTGTACCCGTAATCTCTCCGACTGAATCGATGAGAATATTGACTGAAACCGGAAGCGAACCGGTAAACAGGCTGAATGTAAAAATAGTTCAGACCCCGCAGGTCTTTAATGCTGAAATAATTAAGAAAGCCTACAGGCAGGATTATCTTCCCGGATTTACCGACGATGCAACTGTACTGGAGAATACAGGCGTCAGGATCAATCTTATCGAAGGGAACAGGGAAAACATCAAGATAACAACACCGGAGGACCTTGTAATATCATCGGCTTTACTGCCCGGGATACTTTAAGCGGGCTCCTCAAACACCGGCTCTCTTTGTGCCGGCTCATTTCTTATAACACTCATTTATTCCTATCTTGCGGAATATTTCTAAAACAAAATATATGAAATCAAGAACAATAATATTCATTATGCTAATGGTGGTCCTGGCAGGATGCGCTGAGTTGAAAACCGTTCTCCAGTCGGCAGGCAACCTGCCGCTTACCGAAAGCGAAGTGATCGGCGGACTTAAAGAGGCACTGACACTGGGTGCAAAGAATGCTGCAACGAAGCTGGCTGCTGAAAACGGATATTTTGGTGATGCCGCAATCAAAATCCTTCTTCCCGATGAGGCAAAAACAATAGTGGATAACATTTCCAAAATTCCCGGCGGCGACAAGCTTGTCCAGAATGCAATCCTGAGTATCAACAGAGCTGCTGAAGATGCTGCCAAGGATGTTGCTCCCATATTTGTGAACAGCATAACCCAAATGTCAATAAAAGATGCTTTTAATATACTCAACGGAGCCGACAATGCTGCTACCCAATATCTGAAAAGCACCACATACACTGACCTGTATAATTTGTACAAACCGAAAATTCAGGCTTCAACTGAAAAGAAACTGCTCGGGAATATCTCCACAAAGGACTCCTGGTCGGCACTTACTTCAAAGTGGAATACGCTGGCCAATTCGTTAGCCGGGAAAATAGCAAAACTGAAACCGGTAAATACTGATCTTGATGATTACCTGACAAATAAAGCACTTGCAGGCATGTTCTCAAAAGTCGAAGGTGAAGAGTTTAAGATCAGGAAGGATGTAAATGCAAGGGTAACCGCATCACTCCAGAGAGTTTTTGGAAGCCTTGATAAAAAAACCACCAATTGATAACGCTGGATGATTGAAAAAACAATTCTTAACATAAAGGGTCTCGAGGTAAGGGTCACCGACCATGCAAATGAGGATATTCTCGGCGTCCTTAATCATGCTGTCCAGGGATCGGAAGGGGGATTGCGGTTTTCCCTTCAGAATATTGCCCAAAGGATAAAAGCCTATGGCGAGAAAATAAGATTTGTTTCACTTTATAAGCAGAACCGGATAACCGGAACTGTAGGTGCCTGCTTCCGGTTGTCGGGAGAAGGTGCACTACATTATCCTTCAACATATATCAGGTACCTGGCCTTCCAGTCGACATACCAGACAAACTTAAACTGGAGAAAGCGAGAAAAAGCAGTCATTAAACCTGAATCTGACTATTCATTCAAGCAGAGGACTTTGGAAATATTCAGCAGACCTCATATACTTGAGCTTCCTGATGTTTTTGAGGAAAACAAGCATATTATGTATGCTTTTCTTGAAAGCATGAATGAAAGATCAAAGAACCTCGTTAACCAGGCCGGCTATGAATATATAAGATCTTTTCTTACAGTCGCCTTCAGCCGCTTTTCGCCCAAAGCCGATCCACGGGTTTCGAAGCTTTCAGACCAGGAGAAGCCGGGAATGAAAGAGCTTCTTGACGAGTATTATAAAGACTACTCATTGTATACTCCTGAAAATGCTTTTTTCGGCGACAGGTACTATGTTCTGAGGAAAGGAGGAGAGATCATTGCCGGGGTATGCGCCATTCCGTCTGCATATAAAGTTTATGATATGCCAGGAATATGGGGATGGATAATAATGAAAGTACTGCCAGGAGTCCCGTATTTCAGACGGCTTTTCCGCCCCGGAGAGTTTCATTACCTTGTTTTTGACGCTATTTACTGCAAAAGGGGAAAGGAAAAAGAATTGGGAAATCTTTTTGAATCGGCATGTGCGAAAGAAGGTTTTCATACAGGGCTTACATGGCTTGACGACAGGAGCAACCTCTTCGATAAAATGCGTACAGTTGTAAGAATGGGGGCGCTTAACAGGATGCTTAATGCCAAGCCAGGACTGGTTTATACAAAATTCATCAATATGACCCAGGAGGAGAAAGACAGGTTTTACGATGCACCTGCATATATTTCCGGATTTGATTTTTCATAAAATAATTTGCCGGTAATAAATCCGGTTCTCAGAATATATTTTTGCATCAGGGATCATTTTAGTGGACTGTAACGGAATAAAATCTTCCTGAAATGGTCTATTAAGCGTAAAGATTATAAAATAGTCTGTGTAATATGAAAAGAACTTTAATTATTACCGGAATTGTTGCAGCGGTTTTTATCATCGGCCTGATCGTCTTCAACAAGCTGGTATCAAAGAAGGATAAGGTAAGCACTTATGTTGAAGTAAGCAAAGGCCTGTTTGAAGTGACCGTAGCAAATTCAGGTTCGCTTATGGCTGAAAAATCTCTTGATGTCAAAGGTCCGGAGATTGCCAGGACATCCGATCAGGGCCAAGGCGGTCGTGGTGGCGGAGGTGGCGGAATGGGCCGTGGCGGAAACATGAGAGCAGCAGATTTCAAGATTCAGGATATAGTTCCTGAGGGTACAATGGTAAAGCAAGGCGATTATATTGCCCAGCTCGACAAAACAACCTATGATAATTCGCTGAAGGATGAACTGACAAACCTCGAGAACTACCAGAGAAACCTTGAAATGAAAACGCTGGATACGGCAGTTACTCTTTCCGGCCTCAGGGATGACATAAAGAACCAAAGGTATGTGGTCGAAGAGGCCCAGATTACCCTTGACCAGTCAAAATATGAACCTCCGGCTACAATCCGGCAGGCTGCTATAAGTCTCGACCAGACAAAAAGAAACCTTGAACAACTGATAAAAGGTTTTAGTTTAAGAAAAGCCCAGGCCCTGGCAGACATCAAGCAGCAGAAGCTGATGTACACAAATGAAGTCACTCTTGTTAAAAACCTGCAGGATTTTTTAGTAAAATTCACAATAACAGCTCCGTCACCGGGGATCATTATTTATAAAACGGATTTTGGCGGGACCAAAAGAAAATCCGGCTCTTCAATAAACGCATTTGACCGCATCGTGGCAACACTCCCGGACCTTACATCGATGATATCAAAATTATACGTCAGCGAAATTGAGGTAAACAGGGTAAAGTTAGGACAGAAAGTCGATATTTCAATTGATGCCATTCCCGGGAAATCGCTCACAGGTAAGGTTTTCTCCGTTGCTAACATTGGTGAAGTACTACCGAACTCAGATGCCAAGATGTTTGAAGTGCAGGTCAAAATCGACGGAACAGATAACGTGCTGAGGCCGGGAATGACGTCATGGAACAAGATATTAATAAAATCATTTAGTAATTCCGTTTATATTCCAACTGAATGTGTTCAGACCGGCGAAGACAGCATTCCTTTTGTATTCAAAAAGAACCACACCAAACAGATTGTAGTGCTTGGCGACATGAACGAAAAGAATATTATTGTCAAAGCCGGACTTGTACCAGGAACGCAAATATACCTGGCTACTCCGGCCGAACCTCAAAAATTCAAAACTGTTGGGAAAGAACTGATTGCTACAATCCGCAAATAGGGGGAATGCAAAACTTTATAAAAGAAAAAAACTCCGGTATCAATCTGCCGGAGTTTTTTATTTGGTAAATCAGGGATGAAGACAAAAAGAATGCCCTCCTTCACTAAAGTTTCGGAGGGCGCAGTGGGGCGTGCTGGAATCGAACCAGCGACCTCTTGCCTGTCAAGCAAGCGCTCTGAACCAACTAAGCTAACGTCCCAATACTTTGCGGGTTATTCCTCTTGCCTGTCATCCGCCGGCTGGCGGACTGAACCAACTGAGCTAACAACCCCTATTCCGCAGCAAAAATAATAAAATCCGTTAATTATCAACCTACATGGGACTTTTACTGTAAGGGCTTTACCCCGGCTAAAGCCAGGGGTTAGTGCATATCCTTTTCGAAGAGAGACCATTTCTCTCCGGGCATATCCCGCAGGAAGCTTTTCTGCCAGATGAATTCCGGGTGTGCCTCAAGAAATCCAGCTGCAATGAAAGGCTCTCCGCACGGACGACCCATTATTGCCCACAGCTTCATCTCTGATGCCAGGGTGCCGTCAGTTGCTTTTGCCTGTATTGCGCCATCCGGATAAAAAGGCTTCCAGTCAAAGTTAGGACTTCCCCTCTCATCTTCGTCGTTATGGCCGCAGAGCGACAGTGAGCTTGCCTTGTCCTGCTTACGCCAGGTATCATAATGGTCGCCCATGAATCGCATTGCAGCATCCACATCGATCTTCCCCTTATTCTCCTTCATCAGTTGCTCCCATCTGGCCTTTCTTGCATTCGGCGAGCTGCTCATATCAGTTGTATCAAATTTGGTCTCATCCCTTATTACATCCTTATAAACCGGGAAATTTGCCCCGACAAGATAGCCGTCCTTTGTTATTTCAGATATCTGATGCTTCAGCCCAAGCTCCAGCCTTCCTATTTCACCTGTTTTATTATCGCCGACCAGCCAGTCGTTTGCATATCCTCCATTATTTTTCTCCTTCATTATATCCATCCATTCGGCTATTGAAGAGGCATACTGAACGGCTTTTCTTGCTCTCACAAATTCGGCAACCCCATCCGGATCAAATCCGCTGAAGTTGGAAATGGTAGTTTCCGTCACGATCAGTCCTGCGCTGTTAATGCTGAAATCGTCGCCACTATGAATAAATCCGGGCAGGCCATCCATGATAAAACGATTTCCCTTTTCGGGTAAGACGTCAAATATGATATTCCAGCGTTCTCCAAACATGAAGTCGACCCAGCTGTTGTGAGCCATCACTATTTTCCCATCTTTTGTCCAGGAGCCGGTTGCTGCGATTGCGCTGCAATGGCCGGGAGGATTGGGACTGCTATTCTTGTTCAGCCATGGAACATAGTACCACGAAGTCTCCAGGATTGAATTCATGGCTACAATGTCTTTTCTGTCGACAAATACCTTTCCGAGCCTGGCATTGACTCCGGTAACGATGCCATCGATCTCATCCTGGTACTCATCCGGAACATTCCCCCAGAACATTTTTAATGACTCGTCGCGATAGAAATCCCAGTTTTTCCCTGTTTGTTTTTCGTTCATCATTGACAATGCATCACGCAGATCGGCTATTTCACCTGCAAGAAGATAACCATGCTGATATCCAATTGCAGACGGAGTACCTTCAAGATGAACATATATCCAGCCGTTCTTTTCTATCCTGGAAGCAGACAAAAGGATCTTTTCCTTAGCGCGGGCTTCTTTTCTGGCAGTTGATGTATTGCAACTGATAAGAATAGAAAGAGCTACAAGAATGGAGAGGTTGATTAATTTTTTCATAATCAGACAGCAAATAGTTGAAGCTGCAAATTAAGAATAAAATCATTCTTTTTAACCACGAAGGGCACAAAGGGTTTCACGAAGGAACACGAAGGTTTATGGAACCCCCCGATTCATCGGGGGGTTCCATAATAATCCTTTGTGCCCTGTCTTAGAGTTCTTCGTGGTACAAAACACACACAATGGCAGAAATATATTAATTATTATATGCAGGTAATCCGCATAAAATCAGCTTGACATCAATAATGACTATAAATATAGTCAGATTTATTAAAAAATATTTGCATGACTATAAAAATAGTCATAGCTTTGATATTGAATTTCGATCGTAGTTCAAAAACCTTTTTATTTAATGAGCTGGAAAATATGAAAAAAGCATTAGCAACAACTCTTTCAGTCGTCGTATTGTCAATTGCAATACTGACTATCAGCGCCGGAACGGTATTCAATCCTAAAAAGGATAAGGTAAATATCCAGGGCACATGGCAGCTTGTTTCCTATAAATATGGTCCTACAGCATCCGGATTCACAGATTTCCCGGAGGTCATGCGCAGGATAAAAGTGATCAACGAAACGCATTTCATCTGGGTTCAGTACGACACACTATCCAGAAAAGTGGGCAGCTCGGCAGGAGGGTCCTATACCGTTGTCGGTAACACCTACACCGAATCGCTCGATTTTGGGCTTGCGATGGACGGATACCTGAAAAGAAGTCCTGCTTTTACCATAAAAATAGAAGGCGACATGTTATTTCAATCCGGTCTACTTACTCCGGATTATAAGATTGAGGAAATCTGGAAGAGAGTAAAGTAAGGTAGCTGAATGACTGAAAACATAAACAGAATTATTATGCAGCTGACAAAAGCAGAAGAACAGGTGATGCAGATCCTCTGGGATATGGAAGAGGGGCTGGTGAAAGACATACGCGAAAAATTCGAAGATCCCAAACCGGCAAGAAATACGATCTCGACAGTGGTAAGGGTTCTTGAAAAGAAAGGTTTCGTAGCTCATAAAGCCTACAGCAACATTCACATCTATTATCCGCTGGTCTCAAAAAATGAATATTCGAAGAACCAGCTCTTCGGATTGATGGAAGGCTATTTCAACAACTCTTTTCCGGCAATGGCATCATTCTTTGCAAAGGAAAAGGATCTCTCTATCAAGGAGCTTGATGAACTCCTCGACGATACCAGGAAAGAACTGAAACGGAATAAAAAGAAAAAGTAATGGAAGCATTCGCATCCTATCTTATGAAATCGGCGATATGGCTCACCGGTTTCGCTATTGTTTATTTCCTCTTTTTGCGGAATGAACGTTATTTCATGCTGAAAAGGATTTACCTGGTTTCAGGAATTCTCATCTCACTGATCTTTCCACTGATCTCATTCCATTACCAGGTCGAGATACCCGCACCGGTTATGAGTCAGGCCGATATGTCAGGGGCAGGCGGAAAAGCCATTCCGGTACTGCAACAAAACATTTCCGGCAAGCCCTTCGACTACCGGCTTATCCTGCTGTTTCTCTATCTGTCAGGGATTACCATTCTTCTGGTCAGGGCAATACAGCATTTCAGAAGCATATTCAAGACCATAAGCAAAGCAAATATCAACGAACTCGGACCGGCGAAGCTAATCAGGGCATCGCAGTTCCCGGCCTCGTTCTCCTTTTTCAATTATGTTTTTATAAATCCTTCGGTAAGCGAGAATGAGACAGAGGAGATAATGAACCACGAAATCGTGCACGTACGGCAGAAACACTGGTTCGATCTTCTTCTTGTTGAGATCCTTCGTTTGATCCAATGGGTGAATCCGTTTGCATGGATTTATACCCGCTTTATCAGGCTGAACCACGAATACCTTGCCGACCAGGCGGCGCTGCAGCGCACTGCCAATCCGGCAAACTACAGGGCTGCACTTATGAACCAGCTCTTCGATTCACCGGTTATCAGCCTTTCGAATTCATTCAATTATTCACTTAACAAAAAGCGATTCGACATGATGAAAAAAATAATCACTTCACCTTACAGGAAATTAAAAGTTCTACTGGTGTTGCCCATTTTTGCTATAGTCTTCTATGCCTTTGCAACGCCGAAGTATAATTACCAGGCCCAGCCTGTAAATCAAACCAGTGAAACGGCATTTGCTACTATTGAAATTCCCTACTCGATACAGGCCAAGGATGTAAAAGGCATTGTGCTTAATGAGGACGGTTCGCCGTTTTCAGGAGTTCAGATCCTTGTTGCCGGAACAAAGATCAGAACAGAAACAGATGCTTCAGGTAGTTTTAAACTTGCTAATGTACCGGAATCGACATTTATAGTCTTTTCATATCGGGGCTACCTGACCCAGAGCCTGAAACCGGATTTTTCCAAAACGATGAACATCAAATTACTTAAAGATCCGGATTATAAGGAAGAATCTTTCAAAGGAGTAATAGGGAATCAGGAAGGTCAGGCCTCTATTAAAATAAACGATTCATTTAATGGCCTGGCAGCAAATGTCGTTGTTGTCATTAATGGAGTGGTCGCTGATAAGAAAACTCTTGAAAACGTTAATCCTGACATGATCGAATCCATGAGTGTTCTGAAAAATAAATCGGCAACTGCGGTATATGGAGAAAAGGGGAAAGATGGAGTAATAGTAGTCAAGACCAAAAATGGAAATTCAGTCAGAGGTACCATTGTTCAGGAAGACGGGAAACCAGTACAGGGCGCTTTCATTCAAGGTACCGGGACTTTAGGTAAAGCATATCTGGCGTTTACAGATGCTGAAGGGAAATTTGCTGTAATATTCGTACAACAGGATGCAACTCTGCTAGTTTCCTGTAACGGTTATGTGGGACAAAAACTTAACCCATCCTTTAATTCTGAGATGAAGATAATAATGGTAAAAGATCCGGAATACAAATCACCGGTAATCCAGCAGGAGAAGCCAAAACTGGCCGTTTTCGTTGATGGTGTATATACAGATAAGTCTATTTCACAGATTAACAAAGAACTTGGCCATAACTGGGGAATAATGAAACCCTTATCTTCCAAGGACGGTCTTGAAAAGTATGGCGAGCAGGGGAAGAATGGTGGTTATGATATAACTACCAGGAATAAAGCACTCGAAATGGGACTTAAACCTCCATATCCGAGAATAAGCCCTGACGATTCTCCGACATTTCAGGGGCAGGGACATGCATTATTTAATGACTGGTTAATCGGGCAGATAAAATATCCGGAAGATGAAATTTCAAGAGGAGTTTCCGGAATAGTGACGGCCAGTTATACTGTGAATCCTGATGGAACACTTTCAAATCCGGCGATCCTATATTCTCCCGACAAATCTCTGGGAGATGCAGTGATTAAAGCCATTGCTGCTTCTCCACAATGGGATCCTCCAAAGAATCCGGAATCCACTGATCCTTTCAAAGCATCAGTTTCCATTAAATTTGGACTTCCCAACAAAATCTCCATTCCTGAAGAACCATTTGTCGTGGTAGAAGAGATGCCGATGTTCTCCGGAGGCGATGTAGCGCTTTTACAGTTTATTAAAGAAAACACTCAGTATCCGTTATCTGCAAAAACGAATGGAATAATGGGCAGAGTAATAGTCAGGTTTGTTGTCAGCAAAGAGGGGAAAGCGGAGGAAGCGACCGTTCTCAGAGGAGTTGATCCTTCACTTGATGCGGAAGCGTTGAGAGTGGTAAACTCGTTACCTGCTTTTATTCCAGGGAAACAGGGGGGAAAGCCGGTTCCTGTTTATTATATGGTGCCGATTACGTTTTCGCTGGCTAAACCAGATTCGGTAAAAACCAATCCGTGATCTTCATACGATAAAGTTCAATGTAATTAAGGTGCGGATCAATGGTCCGCACTTTTTTTATTAAAATAAAATTTTACCACAAAGGGACACGAAGGATATCACAAAGGAACACGAAGGTTGGTTGCTTAACAGATTATCTCTTTGTGCGCCTTTGTGATATCCTTTGTGTCCTTCGTGGTTAAACCGAATTATTCTTTTTCTTCCTTCGCGGTTCTCAGGAATGCCGCCCTGACCGACGGCGGACAAGGAGAATCAATACCTTTTACTGCTTTCCAGATCACTTCGTTAAACTGTGCGTCATTAACCTTATCCTCTGCCATAAAGTCGAACTTCTCGCTCATCTGCTGCCACCTGTTTTCAGCTGTATTCTTTTCATTAAGATCCATAATGTTCGGTCTTATGGTGAATACCGGATGATCAGGGACATTATTAAAACTTCTCCAAAGCGGCATTGATGCTGCATCATACTGCGTCATCGGAGGAAGACCAAGGATCAGCTCCATGGTGCGCAAAAGCCCGGTAGTGGTATAAGCCGTATGATCGACAAATCCCTTTTTAACATAACCGCCTGCAAGATATGCCGTGCTGCGGTGAGCGTCGACATGATCGGGACCGTTCTGTGCATCGTCCTCGACTATCACGACAAGGCTTTTATTCCAGATTGAGCTGTGACTTAGGTAATCGACAAACATTCCAACTGCAAGATCATTGTCGGCAACCTGGGCCAGCGGAGAGAGCCTTCCCTTGCTTAACCCCATGGTATGGTCATTTATAAACCTGATGGTATTCATCTGTGGAACAGCATTGATAGCCAGAAGAGAATCAAAATCGCGCTTCCACTCGCGGAACCTGATGGTATCTTTTATCGACTGGTCCCAGGTAGCAAAGTAGGGACAATAGTGATTATTTAAAACAGGTAAATTGGGCTTCCCGTTATCAGCCATAAACTCTCCGTAAGTACGGTAACTGACGCCATTTCTCTGGCACATATCCCACAGGAACCCGTTCTTATTATTTGCTATCTCCCTGCTTCCTTCTGCAGAGTATGATCCGCCACGCCCTCCATAGCTTGTCGGCCAGGTCTTCTCAAGATAGTCAGTTGCATAACCGCCCATGGACCAGTTATGGCCGTCGGCGCTTACTTCACCATTGACATAAAAATTATCGAGCAGGACAAACTCCCTGGCGATGGCATGCTCGTTGGGAGTTATGTTTTCACCAAACAAACAGAGATTCGGATCGCCGTTCCCCTCCTTCATGTCGCCCAGAACCTGGTCGTAAGTCCTGTTCTCCTTTATTATATAAAAGATGTGTTTGATGGGAGATGGATCGCCAACTTTCTGAGGGACGGGATTGCCGGCAATGCCATCAGAAAGCAACTCCTTGTCCTTTATGTAAGGGGTGTTTTTATATACCGCCTGCGAATAAATGCCAAGCTGTTTCTCATCAGGAGTTTTTATAATGCCAAGCGCACCTTTGAAAAGTCCGCCTATATACTGAACTTTTATTTTAACATCCCTGCCGCCCTGCTCGTAGGTAACCTCTGAGCCTTTTCTCATCGGGTTTGGTCCGTACGGATTTGCCATTGAAGAGAGTCCTTTGCCGTTGCTGACAAGAATATTATCCTTTGCAATCCTAACGCAAGTCGGGTACCAGCCTGCAGGGATGAATCCTTTGCCTTTGCTCGATCCAGGCACAGAAACATCAAAAACGGCAAGGCAATTATTATCAGCATTTGCTACGTAGAGTGTCTTTTCATCGGCGCTCAGCGCAACACCATTTGTTGTCGATCCGCTGGGAGAACCAGGGTAAAGAGCAGTATTAAGTGTTTCTACAACCTTCATCTGCCTGGTGTCGATAACTGAAACACTATTGTCGTTTGCATTTGCGACAAACAGGAACTGACCGTTTTTGGTTATGCACATGTCATTCGGGTTATCGCCGACGGCAATTTTCCCGGTCTTCATTTGGGAATCGGTATTGAACACGACAACCTTATCACAGCCCCAGCATGTTACATAAAGAGTTTTATGATCGGGGGAAAGAATGCAGGTATAGCCTTCTCCTCCAAGGGGAGTTGACAATAAGATTTTTTTGGATTCGGTATCGATAATATAAAGAGCGTTGTTTTCGTTGGTGACGACATAAAGCCTTTTCTTTGCCCCGTCAACTGCGATCCCAGCGACCGAGATCTTTGTCGGCCATGGCTTTCCAAGCTTAAAAGTATCTATCGGAGAAAGATGATTCTTCTTCACGGCATACCGGATTATCATATTATCATTTCCTCCCGAGGCATACAGATATTTCCCGTCTTCGGAAAAGACCAGGCCAACCCACGATTTTCCAATCGTAACGGAATCGGTAACGACCCCATGTTTAATATCTATAAGTTCTATAGACTGATCACTCTCCCCGTTGTTTGTTACGGCTGCCAGCTTATTATCGGGCGAGACTGCAATGTTCAGAGGAAGATCACCCACAGGCACCATTTTACCTATAGGGGTCAGCGACCAGCCGTTAGGCAGGGTTACGCGCCTGGCTCCAATTTCGGAAAGAGTCTGCGACTTAAGAGGCAATGACTGAGCAGCGATCAATAGAATACTAAATGCTGCTGCCTTTTTTGTGAAGTTGATAAAATTCATATTATGTGGAATATTTTATGATAGTTATTAATAAAATCAAGTCAAGCTCAGACCCCCATCCCGACCTTCCCTCAAGGGGGAAGGAGACCATCATTAATCATTTCCCCCTTGGGGGAAACGGGAAAGGGGGTTATTTTAAAAACCATAAAAGCACTTGGTTATTAACATTATAAAACTAATTAATATTTATTATCTCTTTTTTAAATCATCGGGACTAAGTGTGATAAGATGGCCGGCAGGCTTTCCGTCCCTGTATGCAATGACCCGCAGCGTAACCGGTCCCCCGGCAGGAATTTCAAAAGGCTTTATGTATTCGGGTGAATGATCATCCGGCATCTGGTCGTCGAGGGTGTAATAAATTTTGAGTCCGGGCGCCTCAGCGCTCATCTCCACCAATGTTTTGTCATCAGTTTTTTTCGCAGAGATTATAGGGTCAAATATGGCCTTTGAATAATTGATCCCCGAATAATCATTCCTTAAGAATTGCCGTTCCGTCCTTTTAACAAAATCATTCCAGTTCTTCTTTTCAATAGGAGTCCAGAAATCTTCAGCCAGAGCCCAGCCCCTGGGCCAGGTCATATATTCGGCATGGCGGAACTCAGGTATCTGTTCCGTCCACAGGTTACCCTGTCCGCCGAGAATATATTTTGAATCTACACCTTCAGGAACCGGATCGAAGCTATAGCATTTCCTGAGACGCAGGCCTGAATATAGAGGAGGTTCAATTGTCTTTTCACCCTGCTGGTAGTCGAGGTACGCAAATGACGTAGGAGTCATAATGACATAGTGGCCGAGCTTTGCAGCCTCGATGCCACCCTGAATGCCTCTCCAGCTCATGACTGTTGCATTTGGTGAGATGCCTGCTTCGAGTATCTCATCCCAGCCGATAAGCTTTTTCCCTTTGGTCTGAAGTATTTTTTCGACACGATCCACAAAATAACCCTGAAGCTGCTCCACCATTGTTATCCCAAGCTTTTTCATCAAAGCCTGACACCCGGCGTCAGCTTCCCAGTATCCCTTGTAGCACTCATCGCCACCGACATGAATATACTGACCGGGGAAAAGCTGTGCCAGCTCAGTGAATACCTTATCGAGGAATTCATATACTTTCTCATCCGATGGATTCAGAGTATTATCGACGAGCATTTTAAATGTACCATCGCCATACCATTCGGAAAAAGCAGTACCGGGGTTCACCTTTATATCAGGGTTCTTCGTGCAGCAGAGTTCGGGGTATGAAGCTATGGCGGCCATACTGTGGCCCGGAACATCGACCTCGGGAACAATCGTTATGAACCTCTCCTGCGCATATTTGACAATCTCCCGGATATCTTCCTGGGTATAGAATCCTCCGACAGTGGCGGGTTCACCGGGTTTCGGATTATCGCGGTCGCCGAAATGTCCGGCACGGGCTACGCGCCATGCCCCGACCTCAGTGAGCTTCGGCAGTGATTTTATTTCAATTCTCCAGCCGTTATCGTCGGTAAGGTGCCAGTGGAAGGTATTGAATTTGAATCCTGCGATCTCATCGATATATTTTTTTACTTCCTCTTTTGTAAAGAAATTTCGGCTTACGTCGAGCATGATGCCGCGCCATGGAAAGCGCGGGTAATCGGTTATATTTACTGCAGGAGCGCACTTGCATTCCGGCGGCATGATCTGCAGGAGGCTCTGCATGCCGTAAAAGAGTCCGGCCGGCTTATTGGCAGAGATTATGATATTTTTTGAAGTGACAGAAAGCGTATACCCTTCCGTTCCCAGCCGCGAATTAACTTCCTTATTTATGTTAAGCTGAATGGCGCCCCGGCTTCCCTCTTTCACTTTTATTGTGAATCCGGAAGCCTGGTCAAGCTTCAACGCAAGCATTTCCGCCACCGCTTTCCCTGAAGGGTTATCGTACGTAATTGTTGTCCTTCCCTTAAGCCTGAAGGAGCCGGTTCCCAATTGCATTTCTGCAGGCTGTGGTATAATGCTTATTTCCCCGGCTTGTCCGAAGGCCGTAAGAATGATAAAAAGGGATGGAATTACGAGAAGCTTTTTCATAGCCTGAAAGTTTCGGCTCAAGGTATGAAAAACTATTTTCAGGAAGAAACGGGGAAGGGTCGTTTTGAATGTTTTGTCTTTAAGACCTTCAGAACATCCCTTTTTATTTTTACCACCACGTCGCCTTTGAATTCAACAGCCTCGCCGTCGATATGGAAACGAGTCTCATTTGTCCTTATGGTGAAAGGCTTGTCCGTTTTTATGTACCTGAAGTATTTTGAGTCTTTCAGGGTTCCCCTGAAGAGGCGGTACACGATCAGAGGAGCAATTATTTTCGGGAAGGGCTTTATGAGAACAATGTCGATGATCCCGTCGTTGGGTTTTGCGGCAGGGGCAATGAATGCATTATTGCCGAACTGCCTTGTATTGGCTATCGAAAGAACGAAAAGATCTTCAGTTATCGGTTCCGCTCCTTCTATCTGAAGCGTTATATGGACAGGCTTAAGCAGAAAGAAATTTTTGAATGTCTGCCAGATGTAAGACCATAAGCCTCGTATCTTAGCTTTGTCGAAGGAGTGGGCGACAAAGCTGTCGAGGCCTACACCTGCCACGTTGAGGCAGATCTGGTCGTTAAGCTCTATGACATCTATATCGACACTTTCAGCTTTTTTAATGTCTGAGAGAAGCGAAGATATGTTGGTTCTGAATCCAAACTCCTTTGCAAACCCATTTCCGGATCCCATCGGAAGCACGCCGAATATCTTCTGGCTGCACAGCAGCTCCGATGCCACGGTCCGAACCGTTCCGTCACCGCCTGCAGCAATAAAGACATCGAACTTATCGAATGATTGCTTTATATGCGTACCCGATTCATCGATGCTTAATGACTTGAAGCATGACAATTCGTTTTTCCTTATCTCAAGTATTTTTGGAATAATAATCTTGGCAGGTATAACCCCTGCATTCGGATTAAGAATGAAAAGAGACTTTTTTTCCCCCGTACAACCCATAACCTTTTACCTCTCTCTTTTTTAAAGAGACCACGAAGGTCATTATTTTCAATGACGAAATCAAATATATGACGGACTATCCGAGAGGGAAAGACACTATTTTCTCATTTATCCATAAACGGATACCTGAAATCCGTTGCAGGGATGAGAGTCTCCTTAACCGTCCTGGGGCTTACCCAGCGAGTGAGGTTGAGGTGGCTGCCGGCCTTGTCGTTTGTTCCGGAGGCTCTTGCCCCGCCAAAAGGCTGCTGACCCACCATAGCTCCTGTAGGCTTGTCGTTGATGTAAAAATTGCCTGCAGCATAACGGAGGATCCTGCATGCATGGATCATTGCATATTTGTCGTTGCTGAAGATAGATCCGGTAAGGGCGAATGGTGAAGTTTCGTCACAAATTTTAAGAGTCTCGGTATACTTTTCATCGTCATAAACAAAAATCGTCATAACGGGACCGAATATTTCTTCTTCCATAGTGATAAAATGAGGGTTTGAGACGACTATGACTGTAGGCTCAATGAAGTATCCCACTGATTTGTCACCCTTGCCGCCAGCTATGATCTCAGCTTCCGGAGATTTTCGCGCCCTGTCAATATATGCCATAATGCGATCAAACGAAGGCTCATCAATTACTGAGTTTATTGCGTTACTGAAGTCCATTTCGCCTCCGGTCCTTGTTTCCGAAAGCATCGTCATAAGGTGATTTTTTGCGGGTTTCCACAATGAACGGGGGATATATGCGCGTGATGCCGCCGAACATTTTTGTCCCTGGTACTCAAAAGAGCCGCGAGCGATTGCTGCAGCCAATGCCAGAGGATCTGCGGATTTGTGAGCAAAGATGAAATCCTTTCCGCCGGTCTCACCGACAATTTTAGGATAGGACCTGTAAGCTGACAGATTTTCAGAAACCTGTTTCCAGATTGTATTGAAAGTTGAATTTGAACCTGTAAAATGAATTCCGGCAAGCTCTTTATGCTTCAGAACGACACTGCTGATTAGTGAACCGGAGCCCGGGACAAAGTTTATAACCCCATCAGGCATTCCTGCCTCCTTTATGATCATCATGAAATAATAGTTCGAGAGGAGTGATGTAGTTGCCGGCTTCCAGACGGTTGTGTTTCCCATAAGGGCCACGCTGGTATTCAGGTTAGAAGCTATCGCGGTGAAATTGAAAGGAGTTATTGTATAAATGAATCCCTCGAGGGGCCGGTACTCGAGCCTGTTTATGGTCTGGTTGTCGGAAAGCGGTTGCTCCTCGTAGATCCGGGAGGCAAAATATGAATTAAACCTCAGGTAATCTATTATCTCGCATGCAGCGTCTATTTCAGCCTGGTAAACATTCTTTCCCTGACCAAGCATTGTGGCGGCATTCAGGAGGAACCTGTATTTTTTTGAAATAAGCTCAGCTGCCTTTATCATTATCGCAGCTCTCTCCATCCATGCCAGCGTCATCCATTCGCATTTGGCATCAAGGGCGGCATTGATTGCCATCTCAACCTCTTTTTCGCCGGCCATGTGGTAGGTGGCAAGAACATGGCTGTGTTCCGAAGGCATCACAACTTTCCCGGTTTTCCCTGTCCTGATCTCCTTTCCGCCAATGATAAGCGGAATATCAATCACCTTGCCGTACTGCCTCTTCAATTCTTTTATGAGCAGATCACGCTCGCTGCTGCCAGATCCGTATGTCATCACTGGTTCGTTCTTCGGCTCTCTGAAATTGTAAATGGCGTTGTTCATGGTAAATGATGTTTGGGAATATGAAATAAGAACAAAGTTCCAGCGATAAAGTTGATTTTTATCATAAAGGAGTACTTGGAGAACCTAAAGTATCTGCCTGCTGTTATAATTTTTACTCCCTTTCATTTTCCCCCAAGGGGGAAATGATCCAAAAGCTCCTGTCCCCCATGGGGGAATCCCGAGTACTCGGGAGAGAAGGGGGCATATAACTAAAAACCAGTCGTTCATTTAAATTTTAGCTCTCCCGATTCTCGGGATTTCCTCACTTCGTTCGTCAAATTCCCAACTTCTTCTTACTTTAGCAATAGTATTTAATCCAGTAACCATGTCCGAATCAAAATTCTACCATTTTAGCTCCAACGGTCTCTTCTATGGTGTCAATTCAGTACAGGAAGCAATTACTGCATCAAAGGAGGGCGGCTTTATCTGGCTCAATTTTTTTAACCCGTCGATAGAAGAACTTCACTCGCTGGTTGATACTATGGGTGTGCATCCGCTTTCAGTGGAGGACTGTCTCGACAGTAGCCAGGTGCCGAAGATGGAGCAGTTCCCGAATAATACTTTTATCATTTTCAATGCTTTCAGTTATTGTAACAAGATGCTTTTCATTGATGAGATTGACATATTCCTTGGCAAAAACTTCCTGATTACGGTTAGCGGAATAAATTCGGAAGGAAGAAGGCCCCTGAACGGTATTATCAGGATCATTGAAAACGATCCCAGCCTTGCCATGGCTGGCCCCGCCTTCCTGATGCATGTGGTTCTCGACTATGTCGTCGATGAAAAACTTACTGCATACGAATCGCTGGAAGATGAACTTGAGGATGCGGAGGATGAAGTTCTGAATAACCCGGCGGAGTTTCAGGCGTCTGAGCTGATGAGACTGAAAAAATGCCTTGTGAACCTGAGAAAAGGGCTCTTTCATGAAAGAGAGATTCTTGTCAAGCTCTGCAGAATGGATTGTCCTTTCATACCTGAAAAATCAATTGTCCATTACCGAGACGTATATGACCACCTGGCAAAATTCTTTGAGCTCACAGAGACAGACCGTGAAATAGTTACCAGCCTTATGGAGCTTTATACTTCGCTTCTGAATAACCAGATGACCAAAATGTCGAATGACACAAACATGTCAGTGAGGAGGCTGACAATGGTCGCCACTATTTTCATGCCCCTTACACTTATTGCAGGCATAGGTGGAATGTCGGAGTGGTCGATGATGACGGGACCGGAGAACTGGAAGGTATCCTACCCGCTATTCATTGCCTCTATGGCAGTGATTGCTGCCCTGAGTTATTTTCTCATTAAGCTGATCGAAAAAAGGACGTCTGATAAAGATCAGTGAACGTTGTTTTTCCTGAACCTTTCTGTAACAGCTGCAGCTTCTGCATCTGTTATTTTTGATGTTTTCTTCAGGATGCCTACAAATGCAGCGACCTCTTCATCGGCAGCAGGACAACCCATATTCTGGCCTGGCTTATCGAGGCCGTCGCCCTCTTTCCTGATCTGTGAATCGGCAAGAAGGGTTCCTTTTTTGTCATAAATCAGGAAGAAAGGGATCCCTGCATTTTCTCCGGCATATTTTTTAAACATTGCATCTGCGCCGGGGTTTTCGGTTTTCTTTAGATCACCTCTCTCAAGCACTGTAAGGTGAACGAAGACATAGCTCTTCTGAAAGTATGCGCTGCAGGATGGATCATTAACCGAGGCTTCCATTTTTTTGCACCATCCGCACCATGAGGCATGGAAGATAACGAATACATTCTTTTTCTCCTTTGCAGCCTGCTTATAGGCTTTATCGAGAACTTTTACGGCAGGTTCCGGTGTTTCCTGAGAGAAGGCGGCTCCGCTCATGAGGATAAAAAATGCGGCAAGGAATATTTTTGTTTTCATTGAAGTTATGTTGTTTAGAAATTGTTAAATGTATGCTGACGGCACTTTCACCTTACTGCTATTTCCGAGATCGAACATTGTAAGATGCTTGTTGCCATACGCACGGATTGCGTATGCGAAGAAGATGCCGGAGAGAATATCGATACTATAATGGCCATGGGCAAGGAACAATGAGATTATTATCACTGAGAGCCATATCCACATTATCCTTCTGTACTTACTGTCGTTTACGAGCAACAGCAGAAGGAATGAATTACCCACATGCCCCGATGGATAAACCCCCAGCTCATATCTTGAAAAGCCGTTGAATAAGGCATCCGAGCCATTGAATTCAGGAGGATTGCCGAAAGGTGTGAGAACGACAAATATTCCCCTGATTATAAAAAAAAGTCCGCAGAGCAGCAGGATAAAAGGTATCCTGTTATAATCCTTCCTGTGAATTATATAGATACCGACAGTGGCAAAAATCACAATGCAGAAGAGATCGTAAAGCAGTGAAACGTCGAGGACAGGGAGATTGTCAAGAATAAGGTCCGACAGCATTGGCAGCACCTTTCCCCCGTTGGCGTAATTGTGGAGATATGTCTGAGATGCAAGATTGAGAGCACCTCCAATTCCAAGGGTAAGAAGCCCGATATAGAAGTATTTGGATTTAACCACTTCAAGCAGCGACCTGAAGATTTCAATAATAGATTCCAGTGGTTTTTTCTTTACGGACTGAGCCTGATTCATATTGACTTTCCTTTGATTTTATCTTCAAAGACGGGCTGAAGATAGGTATTGCTGCAATAACCGGTCAAATATAGGTTATTTTGCTTAAATCGGATCAATAATGTTCTCAGGCCGCGACATTTCATCATAAATTTTAAGGATCTCTTCCTTGTTTTCCTCGTCGGCATCCAGGAAGCCCCAGCAAGACTCTGACTGCCACATGCCATCGTAGACCGAATCATGCAAGGAGCGGAGAATATGGGGAATACCTCTTTCATTCAGTATCTCATCAAGGAGAGATGCCTCGATCTCATTCTTTAAAGTAAGTATGCGGACAGTGGTCTTCATATATAGAAATATTATAAATCAAAACATTTAAACCCACCCCTGCTCCTCCCAGGAGGGGAGCTTTTAATATATACCAATTCCAGAATGTCCCTGAACACTATTTTACCAGTATACAATTATTCATCAGCACATCCATCAGAAACCCTGAACACTCGCCTCTGACAATCACCCTGCTGCCGGCAGTGAACTTTGCCGGATCAGTTGCCGACACGAAGGTACATATTACGGACGACAGATCACTGCCGCTTTTAATAGTAACATTAAGTACATTGGCTTCTCCTGTTTTCACTGATTCCACTTCACCTTCAATCTCGAGAATTTTCTTTACGTATTTCGCAGTTGCAGCAACCTCGTTATCTTCAAATGCTTTTTGCAGGTCAACGGCAGTAATGACAAAATCGGGCTTTGCCTTGCCAATGTCCTTGTGCTGCATGTTGAAAAGGTAAAGTGCAGTTCCGATTCCAGCCAGTGCAAAGAAGAGGACAACTCCGAGAAGGATCTTAAGATATGTTTTCATGGCAATGGTTATTTTGATTCGACCGGAGCATACTTTATAGTGACTGTAACCTCAAGCGTCTTTGCGATATTGTCTCTTACCACGCCTGGGATGTTTATCTTATAATCTTCCGGCACGATGTTGAATTTTGAGGATGCATTCACGCCTCCCTGGACAACTTCAATTGTTCCTTTAACTGAAATTTTGTTTGTTACATCATGCATGTTAAGATCTCCATCAACGGTGACATCATATTTCCCCGGCTTGTTGAAATCGACCGATGAGAGATTAATGATCTTACCGCGGAATGTAGACTTCGGAAATTTGTCCGACTCCATGTAATTCTCATTAAAGTGCTCTTCCATAAGTGCCTTTTCGAAGTGGAACGATTTAATGAGAACCTGGAATACCATGTCGCCTGTTGAGATGTCGAGCACGGCAGCCACCTGGTTATTGTCGGCTTTTATATCGTCAATGGCAGTATGGGAGGAGAATCCGATATAGCCGTTTTTCGTCATGAATTTCTGGCCGTTTGCTGCAAGAAACAGAAACGAGATTGTGAATAAAATAACTATGCGCTTCATAATGATCCTTTTATTGTTTTAACGTAAAAACCCTCGAAATGTTGAAACCGAAATGAATATCACCCTTGAGCCAGTTTCCTGTTGTCTCTCCCACGAATCCCTTTTCGATCATCTGCAGCGAGTTTGTGAAGAGAAGAGTAAAGACATGTCCTCCGGTCTCGATGTCGAATCCCACCGAGAATGGATCATATATTGTTTCGCTCATATACTTCTTTGAGTTGATCATATAGAAATATTCGGCATTAAGGCTTATCCTCCTCGTGAGCTTCATTCTTCCGCCTGCCCCGACAGCGTAGATATCGTTCGGGTCGAGCTCAGTGGGAACAAGATTGCGGTGTACGATGGTGGGTGTGAGCTGCAATGAAAATGACGGGCTGAACTTGCGTGCGATCATCACCTGGCCCACGTATGAAAGACGCGATGAGAAATAGTTTGTTCTTGTGGGGTCGGCCCATTTAAGTGATGTGGCGGCAATGGATGTCAGTGCCGAGACAGATACCGGCATGTTACGGGCTCCCGATGATTGACTGAGTATTGAATATTTTGCAAAGCCGTCAAAGGTCTTTTCGTATGAGCCGCGGCCAATCCCGACCATAAGCCATTTCGTAATTCCGTATTCAAGGCTGAAATGCATATTTGACTGGTCGAGGCCGAAAAACTCATAGGCACCTAAATTGACCCTGCCGAAGCGGTGTGAAATCCTCACATCGAGCTGTCCCGGCGCCATCATTTGTACCGAATGACCGTTGATCACCCTGGTTGACTTGAAGGTTGCGGTAGTATAATTAATCTCTGCCTTAGTGCTGTCTTTGAGCATGTTCATAAGGTCGTCCTGTGCAGACAGGGAAGCTGCAAACACCAGGAAAAGAAATAATATTGAGAGTCGTTTCATAATCTTTCCGGTTTAATCAGTTGTTGGGCTTGCCGTTCCTGACCCATATATCGAATGTGGAGATGAGGCATACTTTCAGTTTGCTTCCGTTCTTCGGCATCGGGGAGAGTGGGCCGGTATGATTTATTGCTGCTGAAATTGAAGCAGCCTGTAGGCTAACATCAGCATAGTTTTCAAGCGCGATATTAGCTCCAGCCGATGGAGCCGAAGCATTCGAGTGGCACGAGAGGCAGTTGTTTGCAAGGATTGGAACAACCTTGCCGCTGTAGGTGACATTTGTTGTGTCACACGTCGAATTCACAGAGGGATAGAGAGCCTCTTCGCTGTCGTAGTAGCATGAAGAGACTGTGATAATAATTGTAACAAATGTTACAAAGTACAGAAGCCGTCGTTTCATAAATAATGTTGCTAATTATTTAAATGGCCGTTATTAACCCATATTTGAAACTGCCTTATCTGGCATGTAGTAAATGGTCCTCCCAAAGGCATTCTTGGCACACCTTTTCCGGTAATGGCATTCATCAGGGTTCCGCTGGCAGCCAGAGCCGACACATCGCTATAGCCCGAAATTGTTATTCCTCCCGAGGGAGAAGTTCCCCCGTGGCATCCCGTGCAGTTCGATTGCATAATTGGCCATATTGTACCCGAAAAAGTCACAGGGTTAATAGTATCGCAGGCAATTGCACATGTCTGGTCGAGAGCCCCGTAACTAATCCATTTACTTATTGAGTCGATCTGGGCAGTTGTGAGCTGAGGCTTTGATGACGGTGGCATTTTCTCTTCACCCGAGGAAAATAACACCTGATAGAGCTTGCTTGTGGAAGGACTTCCGGGATGCACGGCCCCCATCGTGGAAGTATAGGAATAAAACACATATTCACCTGCATGAGTTCCTGCATCGTGGCAGCCTGTCATAGCGCAATGCGATGAAAGGACAGGTTGTATGTCCCTTGAATAGCAGGCCCTAAGTGTTCCGTCTGTGCCACCGCCCCCGCCCCCTGTCGTTGTAGTGTCGTTGCATGTAGTTAGGTTGGCCCCCTGCTCGATCCAGACACTGATAATAGTCCTGTTCTCAAGCGAAAGAGGAGCGGAGGGAGGCATCCTGTTTCCACCACCGCTTCCAATAATTGCCTGGTAGAGATTGCTGGCATATGGTTTTCCGGGGGTCACTCCGCGGCTGATACTTACATAGCTGTTGAAAGCTCTGCCCTCACGGCTTCCGTCATGACATCCGGAAATGGCGCAGTTGTTCTGAAAGACAGGGAGCACTTCCTTTTCGAAGCAGATGATGGGAAGGGTATCAATATTGGCTGTATGCCTGCACGATGATATAAATGGGAATATCAGAAAGAGCAGAATCAGGCCAGGGGGAAAATGGATTTTATCAGTTTTCATAAAAATTAGTTTACAGCCGTTCCGATTATATATAAATATACGCTAAACTACCTTTTTATATTATTTCTGAATGAATGATATATAACATATTAAACTCAAATTCAAAGTTAGGAGTAAAAACGTTTTTTCCTAGGTTCTCTTTTATCTCCTCCATCTTCCAGAATCTTCCCTCATCTATCTCTTCAGGGTTTGTAACCGGAATATCAGTGCTGCTTCCGGTGAATGAATAGACCAGCTCCCTCTCACGGGACGACTGCCACTTATATTTTTTATTAAGGTGAAATGTTATATCCTTCAGCCCGAGCTCCTCTTCAGCCTCCCTCCTGAGGGCTTCCTCCGGGGTTTCACCGGAACTCATATGTCCGCCTACCGAAGTGTCCCACATACCGGGAAGGAGGTCTTTTGTCATTGCCCTCTTCTGAAGGAAAAGCTCACCGTTTGAGTTCAGAAGATGAAGGTGGACGACAGGATGGAGCAGCATGCTCTTGCCGTCGTGGCAGACGCTACGGGGGGCAAGGGATATTTCATTTCCGTCGTCATCGACTACAGGGAAGAGCTCTTCGGGGACAGGCATATACGAGTACAATTAATTATTCGGCAAAGATTGCAAAGATTATTTAAAAATAATCCATTCGATATGAAGACTCTTACTCCTGCAAGTTAGCCCCCGTCGATACGCAAGATTGCGTATCGACTGCCCCCTGAAGGGGACTTTACCCCCCGGCCCCCTCTCGTTGTTTTACCCCCCAACCCCCCTAAAGGGGGGCTTAATTCCGTAGTACTATAAGGAGTAGTGATAAAGCCCCCTTTAGGGGGCAGACCGTGCTTCAGCACGGTCGGGGGCTAACATAGGAGGACAGAGATGCCAGGTTTTGCTTTCAGCCTCCTGGCCCCCTCTTCACTTTCCTGTACTCACCCCCCGGCCCCCTCTCGTTGTTTTACCCCCTCTCGTTGTTTTACCCCCCCCTCGTTGTTTTACCCCCCAACCCCCCTAAAGGGGGGCTTCTTATGTTTTGTTAATTATTTAACATTAAGTAACTTTGATTAGTTCGCTGCAATTTTATTTTCTGGAAATGAGATCAAGAGTTATTGAAAGGAATATGTTCTATGGAGCTAGTAGGAATACCTTTGAAAAAGCGCATGAATTAAGAAGGCACATGACAAAAGCTGAGAAAAAGATATGGAATGAATTGAAAAGTAGGAATTTATTTAAAGTCAGATTTCGACGGCAACACCCTGTTGATATTTTTGTTGTTGATTTCTATTGTCATGAATTAAAGTTAGCTATTGAGATTGATGGGAGTATACATTTAGAAAAAGAAGTCTCAGAATATGACAATGGACGAACACATGATATAGAAAAGTTTGGAATCAAAATATTACGGTTTACAAATGATCAGGTATTTAGTGATATAAATGCAGTGATCAACGAAGTCTTAGAAGTAATATCATCCTTAGCCCCCCTTTAGGGGGGTTGGGGGGTGAACATAGAGGGGGAAAAGAAGGGGGTGAGTACAGGATCACCGGCCGGTTATTTCGAAACTGCACTTTATAGTGTTGCCGTCTTCATCGACGGCGGTGACGACATGTTCTCCGGGGAGGGCGAAGATCTCTGCCTGGTGGATGAACCTGGTGGTGGTGATGTATTTATTGTCGAGATGCCAGAAAATCTTTTTCGAGGGGTTGCGGTGCGCAACTTCCACGATGACCTTTGTAAGCTGGCCTGTCTGATCGCGGGGGATGAATATCTTAACTCCGGGTGTCGGGTATATGAACTCCATTGCAGGAATGCTCCTGTCGATCATACATCCTGCCGCATAGGGAGGGAGGACCTTATATTCAGGATGTTTCTGCCTGTAGAAATACTCCATTGCCGGAGGCAGGACAAACCATGGCTCATTTCTTATTTCAGCAGGAGAAACGCAGTCTGCATTCACCTGCCTGTTACCGCCAGCATCGAGGTGAATGATCCGGTGGTAGGGGCATGCCTCGCTTCTCAGTCCACTGATGCAGGCAGAGACATCCTCAGTTTCGGGGCAATCGGGACCGGCACGGCAGCCGCTCAGGGAACATGTCTTTATCATAGTAAGCTCCTCATCGGGACGAGTGAACCATTTCACCTGACCCATCACATTGACGAGATCGAAAAGGATGGGAGCGGCTGCTGTCACACCGGTAAGCCCGGGCCTTCCCTCGCCATCGGCATTGCCTGCCCATACGCCAATGACATATTCAGGAGTTGTCCCAATAGCCCACGCATCGCGGAAGCCGAAGCTGGTGCCGGTCTTCCATGCAAGGTTCGGGGAGGAGGAAAAATATTGCCATCCTTCTTCACCTTCGGGCCGGTTGACCTTCCGAAGTGCTTCATAGGTGAGCCATATCGATGATGCTGAAAGAGGAGGGATGGTATCATAGCTTTTCTCCCTGTTCTCTTTTTGCGCGATAAGCACAGGGGAATGATAATCGCTCCCGGAATACTTCTTTTCCCTGTTGTACCTGTTGAGGACTCTCGACAGGGAAGAGTAAACTCCGGTCAGCTCCCACAATGATGTTTCACCGCCGCCGAGGATGAGAGAAAGCCCGTAATGATCAGCCGGTTTATCGAATGAGCTGAAGCCTATCCTCTGAAAAAGGAGCAGAAGCTTTTCGGGAGTGAACTCGCGGAGCATTCTCACTGCAGGAATGTTGAGAGATTGTGATAAAGCCCGGGAGGCATGCACGGCGCCGCTGTAGGTCATGTCGAAATTCTTCGGTGAGAAGCCGGGGAATCGTGTCGGTATATCGGCGATGAGAGTATTGGGGAGTATATTGCCGGACTGCTGCATGCCGGCATAAAGGATAGGCTTCAGTATGCTGCCTGTGCTACGGAGTGATCTTATTATATCCACATCTTCACCCTGTCCTTCCTTTTTGCCTGAGGGGGAGTTACCCACATAGGCAATAACCTCTCCGGTTTCGACCTTAATAATTATGCATGCCGAATTGTTAATGAAGTTTCCGGAGAGCGATTGCTGGTGAGACTCTATTATCTCATTTGCCCTGGACTGAATCCGCGGATCAATAGTCGTCCTGATCATGCTGCCCCTTGCCATGCCGAAGAAATAATCCGTAAGATGAGGCGCCTCTGCAGGCAACGGTTTCGGCTCCCCGGGAAGAGGTTCATCGAGAGCAAGGACAAGGGTAAGTGAATCGAAGTATTCTCTTTCGAAGAGCTTTCTAAGGAGCTCGTCCCTACGGGTTCTCAGCATTTCCTGGTTCTTGCCCGGGAAGACAAGAGCCGGTGAGTTGGGGAGTACGGCAAGAGCAGCTGCCTCAGCCCAGGTGAGGTCGGCCGATCTCTTTCCAAGGTATCTCCAGGTTGCAGCTTCGAGGCCTACGATATTACTTCCAAATGGAGCGTTGGCAGCATACATTTTCAGGATACTTCTTTTTGAATGTAATAACTCCAGTTTGAGGGAGGAGAGCATCTCGACCATCTTTTCGGGATAGCTCCTTTTTCTGTTACCACGAGCAAGGCGGGCGACCTGCATGGTTATGGTGCTCCCGCCGCTCACAATCCCGCCGGCTTTGATGTTGTCCCACAAGGCCCGTGCAATAGAAACGGGATTAATCCCGGGGTGCAGGTAAAAATATTTATCCTCGAAGGTGAGCAGAGCTTTTTCAAACTTTCCGGGGACGCTGTCGAAGCCGGGGAATCTCCACTGCCCGTCACCGGCTATGCGCGCACCGAGAAGGGAGCCATCACTTGCTTCCACTACAGTCGAGAACGGTGCGCGGAACCGTGGCAACGGCGACAGCAAAACCGCGACGATAAACGCCGCGGCTGCAATAATCAATATTTTATAAACTCTCTTCAAGTCAATCGACGGTCACTTTCACAGTAGTTCCCGGAACCCTGGCATAACAGTTTTCAGTGTACATGGCTTCGGCCCATATCGAAGGCTGGTTGAATTCACCCTTGTAGGCAGCAGTAAGGATGAGCAAGAATGTCTTCGTATCACCCGGGGTGAGCAGGAAATAGGTCATTACGCGGTCGTCCCTGAAGTCGCGGTAGTCGTACACGCTCTCCTTTATTCCGTAGCTTGCCTCAAAGAGACGGGTATTCTGTATCTCCCATCCCGAGGGCACCATCTGTGTGAGGGCAATGTTCTCGACCCTCGTGAAGGTATTGTTAGAGATCTTCGCCACCATCATGAAGCTTGTTCCCTGAGGAAGGCTCTTCGGGTCGACAGGTTTGAGGTCCATGCCAACATATTCGACCTTCATACTGATACCTTTTTCATCTTTCGAAACATCGGACTGAAGAGGAACACCTTTCCTGATAAGAGTTGCATAGAGAGGTGTTTCGGAACTATTCTCGAGGGTAACGGTGTTGTTACCGCTGATGATCTTAAGATCGCCGGTCCACATCTGCTTCGGATTAATGCTATGCTCTTTCTTATCACCGTTTGCCGTCACCTTAATTTTTGCAGCAGAGGTTTTGTCTCCCGGGATCGATCCGGCCCATTTCATGTATGAGCAGAGAGCCCACGAAACCGACTGGGTGCTGTACCAGTACTCGCCGCACAGGTCATCGCTGATCTCCTTCACAAGAGTCATAGCCTGATCCTGATTTTTAAGCAGGGTAAGGGTATAGAGTATTATAGCCTTATCGCGGAGCCGGCTCCCGTAGTACCAGGAGCAATATTCCGGTTCCGTATCGGTGACCCTCACATCGAGCAGATCAGATGCCGCTTCAGGATGTCCTGATGTTGCAAATGCTGCAGCCAGGAGCCATCTGGAAAGCTTCGGAATAGCTTTCGATTCCCTTAGCCTGTTCATCGCTCCCTTTTCCGGCTCGCCGGCCAGTGCCAGGGTGAAAAGCCTGTAAGCCTGGTCGTTTGCCGACTGTTTGAAATTGTTGTCAAAATGCCATTCCCTGGCCGCCTTCGACTGGTACGAAATCCATTTCTGCCTGAATCCTGAAGGGATATTATAACCAAGCCTTTCTGCCTCAAGGAGGAAATGTCCGGCATACGACGTTACCCAGCTATCGGGTTCCGTTGATGAAGGCCAGAGTGCAATACCTCCGCTGATCATCTGCCGCTGCTGAAGCTTAGCGATCGCAGCCTTAACGTTTACAGAAGATGTATTAGCAATATCTGCATTGTTATCGGAGAGATCCTTGAGCCATAGCTGCGGAAAAGCAGATGAAGTTATCTGTTCGGAACATCCGTGAGGATATTCAAGCAGGTAATCGATACGCTTGCCAAGATCGACCGATGGCAGTGTCGATACTTCCAGGTGAGCTGAATTTGTGCCTTCAAGGCCGAAAGGGTTGAAGCCGGCTTCCCATTTTTCGCCGGGTTTCAGCAGCTTCATCTCAGCTCTTGTCTCGGGAGGATTGGGACTTCTTACATCGATCTCGAGCTCGTAGACAGCCTTCTCTCCGCCGCCTTCCGCCGTAACCTTTATCTTGCCTTTTCCCATTTTGTTTCCTGTGGTGAAGGTGAATTCGGCATCTTTCTCGCCAATCCCTGAAGCGGTAATGGTTTTTGTTCCTTCTTCAAACTTAATAAGATCATTCCCTTCAGCCTTCAGGGTAATATCAGTTATGTTCTCCTTCTGAATGAAGATGGTAACGGGAAGGGCAGCCTTCTCTCCCGGACTTATTACTCTCGGAGCGGTTACCAGCACCATGAGAGGATCTTTTACAATCACAGATTTCTCAGCACCTCCGAAAGCCCTTTCATTCCCTGCTATTACCATTGCCCTTACAGAGCCGGTGTATTGAGGAAGAGTGATTTTATGGGTATTCGTTTTACCTGCTGCAAGGGTGAAGGGTCCGAGGAATTTTACAACAGGTACGAACCGTTGAGCTTTGTTTGCCGATTTATCGACAACTGCTTCATCGCCGCCAACCGCAAATACCCTGTCGAGCGTACCGCCGAATGCACCAAGGACATTATCATAAAGGTCCCAGGTACGGACACCGAGAGCCTCGCGTCCATAGAAATATGACCATGGGTCCGGAGTCCTGAAACCCGTTAGGTCGAGCAATCCCTCGTCGACTACGGCAACGGTATAGGTCATTGCTTTTTTGTTTGCCTCGCTCACTTTTATTTCGAAAGGCTTCTGCGACCTTATCTCATCTGCGACCTCCATCTGGGGCGAGAGACGCGAACCTGGATCCTCAACCATCACCGGAACGACGCCATAGAACCTTATCGGCATGTCATTTATTTTCTGGCTGTGGGGCTGTATCACCGAAACATAAGCATAGACGTTTGGTGCCATCTCTGGAGTAGCCTTCAGCGTTACAATAGTATTGGCCTTTTGGGTGGGAACCCTTATCTCATCGAGGACGCCCGTGGCATTCTCAAGTGTGATTATCGCTCTCGAGTTTTCGGGTGAGGGGAACGTAAGTTTAATCTCATCTCCGGGGTTATACTTCTCCTTGTCGGTGCTTATTGCGAGAAGAGTGGCCCCTTCAGCATTGCCCTTCATGCCATACTCCCATGGCCAGTCGACAAGGACTATCTTGCCTGTGGAGTGGCCTCCCGGAGTGGTTACCTTTATCAGGTAGCGACCCCATTGGTTTTTAGCTAAGTTGAAGTTGAAGGTGCCTTCACCGCCGGAGGTTGTAAGCTTCTGCTTAAAGACAGGCTTGTATATCTCGTTCGAAATATAACTTGCAAGATCTTCATTATCCGACTCCCACCACCACCTGTAATCGAGCTTATAGATTGTCATTTCAGCTTCAGATCTCACCGGTTTGCCGTTTTCATCAACCGTGACGACCTTCACTTCATTGCTGACGTCGGTGAAAAGCATACGGCTCTTGCCCTTCAGTCCCGGTAAATTAATGCCGGCAAAGACATGATAAGGGGCATATTTATATGATGCCTGGGTTATGCTTTCATCGCCGCCCTGTTCCTGAACCTTTGCGGTGAAAACGGCAGTAAGCATACCCGGTGCGTTGATGTTGTCGCCGGGAGAGAAGCGGAATGTGGCCTTTCCATTCTCGTCGATGGTGCCGTCAAATGTGCTTACAGTTTCGGAACTGAATTTGTTTACCGGGTCGTCAAAATCATACTGGCTGAACTTGTCAAAAACCGTTTTGGAATGCTTCAGCATATAATCGACCGACGTCTTCAGATTCTTAGCCACGGCCCCGTTGAGCCATTTAACGTTTAGTGTTCCCGTGGAAGAACGATCCGATCCGCCGAGGATCTCGCCCGGGAAAGTGAGGTTTATTTTCAGGCGGTTAGGCTTGATGGTCTCGATCCTTACACGTTTCGTGAATGTTGCCCCGCCTACCTTGAACTGTGCATGGTAGTTGCCGGTAACCGCGTCGGCAGAAGTCTTTGTCGTGAAAACAAGCAGGTTGCTGCCATTAAGCTTCTGTATCTGGTTATCGATCCTCTGCTCCGACGGGTTGATGAATTCAAACTGAACCGGGTGATCGGGAGGCAGGTCGCTCTTCATGTCCTTAATAAATATAGCGAGGTAGATGGAATCGCCGGGACGCCATACATCCCTTTCGCCGTAGACGAATCCCTTGATGCCGTTCTCGGGCTTGTTCCCCGAAACATCAAATGAGCTGAGGGAGAGTGAAGCGCCGTCATTAATCTTCAGGTAATTGCGATCCTTGTCTTTCTTTGCGATTATGAGGAAAGGCTTTCTTCCGCAGAAGAGGGTAGCGGAGCCTTCGGGATTGGAATTTCCAGAAACGATAAGCTGCATCTGGAAATCGAAGACATCGAGAGACACCTCGTTGACCGGGAGTGCGGTCAGCAGGTCGTTCACCATAACATGAAGCTTATTATCCTCACCCATCTTTGCAATGAGCCCAAGGTTGGAAGCCAGGATGTTTTTCGACAATGCCTTGTCGGGGCTGAAGTATGCCTCCTTGCAGGGATCGTCGCGGTCTTCCCATTTATATCCGGAAGAGTAATAGTACTCTTCATCGCCTTCATCATAATAATTATCTCCATTGCCCCATGATTCATTGGCTACCGTCTGTGCCTGGTCGAGCCTCTCCTCATATCTCTTTTCATCATCGGTGAGAGGGCATGAAGTAATGAGCGAATAGGATTTTCTCATACCGATCAGCACCTTGTAAAGAATGCCGGGTTCGACGTCGATATAATCGGCAAGGTCTATGGTATGAAGGTTCCACGTGCCGGGTCCGGTCACAGCGCCGGAGTTGAGATCAACTCTTCCGGAGAAGACCGGCCTGCCGAACCGTTTTATCGAATTATCATTACCAAGGTCGTTTTCCTGGAGGAAGTAAGGGAGGTTGTTTTCATAGACCTTTATTATTTTCAGGTCGACAGCCTTAAGGTTGGCTGCCATGAAAGGGAATATCAGATTTTTGGATGAAGGCAGGATCTCACCTTTTCCGACAAGCATAATGCCCGGCTTTACTCCGGTAAAATCGAGGCTTGCCGTGAATTCAGATTTAAGCTCCGCGCCCCCGGTGCTCATAACCGATGATTCAACGTTAAGAGTCACCATTCCGTTAATCGGGTTTACAGGAACAAGGGTGACGATATTCGAATTTACCGACGAGGAAGTTGCAATGGCATTTGAAAGATAGATAAGACCGTCGAGGTTTTTGGATGCGTCGACAGGATCGGAGAAGACGATATTCATTTTCTGACCTTCGCCGGGTTCAATTTTCACACCGAGAACGCTAAACTCGCCAGCCTTCGGGATGCTGGTCAGCATCGAACCCTTCTGCTTCACTCCGGCCGAGGAGCCGTCCCATGAAAGAGTGAGAAATTGCGGCTTATCGGAGCGGGTGATCCCCGTGACTATGAATTTATGGATCAGGTTATCGGAATGGTCCCATTTGATGTCGAGTTTTTTCTTCCCGAGCCTGGCCTCGAGGTATGATTCCACTTCAGCGTTGCTGATCACATCCGAAGCAGTGATATCGCCGTTGAGGACATATGCGTTTGTTTCGGAAGGAGGACATTCAAGTGTTCCCGTTGTGACGCTGAAATCCTTTTTCAGGGTTTGAATCCTGATGGGGAAAGAGGTCAGCCGTTCTGTCACCTCACCAAGCTTCGAGAGGTCGAGCCCGCCGGTATAGCTCTTCCCGGCGTCGAGGAAACGGGAGGGCGTGAATACCAGGGTAGTCTCGTCCTTCCACTCGGCCTTTCCCTTAATTGAAGGGTCGAAGGTGAAGAGTCCGGAGAGGACATCCTTTTTGGCTTTCGCGGCAAATTCCGGGGTGAACCGGATCTCTATGGCCGAGTTGACTGGTATGATGCCGGAAGTATATCCGACGATATATTCGCTGAATCCCTTGTCGAGGGGAAGGATTACAGGAGCTACTGCCGGTTCCTTTTTAAGGATCCGGGAGGTGATCTTTTTCTCCTTCGATCCGCAGGAAGCCATCAATAGAATTACCAGTACCGGGAGGATGAGTCTTGCAGCTTTCATAGGTGGTTTGAAGATTAATTAACATAACTAAGTTAGGGAAAAAGATTGAATAAGATAGCCCCCGGCAATGCATTAGCATTGCCTGCCCCCTGAAGGGGGCAACTCACAAGATCCCCTCCCTGGAGGGGGTGGGGGTGGGTTAAGAGGATTGCTTCGTCGCTGTGTTCCTCGCAATGACAGTGGGTATAATAGTACTACTCACTAACCCCGGGCTTTAGCCCGGGGTAGGCCAGAATACTAGTGATGAGCGCCGGAACAGATGTGTTGTGGGGCCTGGATTATAATACCGGCGCAATACGTAGAGGAATGCTATAAGTATAATTGTTTTTTTGGGGGACTAAAGTCCCAGTATATATGGTGTGTTTTACACCCCGGGCTAAAGCCCGGGGTTAGTGTAAGCTTAGATTAATGACATTTTTATTACGTTTACAGAATTAGGCCCCCTTTAGGGGGCAGGCCAGCGTTAAGATGGCCAGGGGTCATTCCATTGCGCCGTTACACCGACACCATCTCTGTTCTGAGCTTGGCAACGTAGTCGCGGATGTCGTTAAGGGTTTCGACGGTGACGGTCATTTTGGCACCGGAGGAGCGGAGGACCTGCCTGGTGGTGTCTATCTCGAGATCGCCCTTCTCGAAGTAGATCTCGAAAGAGTCGAAATAATGCTGCAGGTATTTAAGCTTTTTGGTATAGTAAACCACAACGGGATCGTCGTAATAATTCTTCATGAAGCTGAGGAGCGAGTTGAGAGTGTATTTCTGCTCAGCGATCTTCTGCACCACTTCGGGATCGGGATGCTGGGGATTATAAACCAGCTGTGTGGCAATGAACATTGCTTCAACCCATCCACCCATGACCATCAGTCCGGCTGTGCTCTCCCTGCCGCTCTTACTCAGGTGATCCTCGATATCCTTGTATGCCTTCTGCATCATGGCGGTGACGGAATCCGGATCTGACATATCGTTCTGCACTTTCCTTATTGGATCGGTGATAAGTGCATCAGGAATGCCGAGCTTGTTGCTCATTTCCTTGATGGCAAGCATGTAGTCGATAATCTGCTGTCCCAGGCCGAACATCTTGAGGTATCCGAAATCGACCCCATAGATGCCGGTGTTAATAGATGCCTTGGAGCTGCTCAGGTAGAGATTCTTGTTCGATGTAGGGTTAAGGGTTGCATTGCTGTAAGGAACCCCCATCCTGTTGAAGATCACGCATACATCAACAGGAGTAAGCAGACCATAGTAAATCTCTTTCTTCTGCACGGGAACCTTTGCCCCGGTGCTGTCGCTCCTGTATGTCGAAAAGTTCGGAGTGAAGGTGATCTTTTCCTGTCCCTTTGGCTTGCAAGAAACCATAGCCAGGAGCATAAAGATCATCACGGAGGATATAAGACTTTTCATTAACGGATGTTTGACAGATCAAATTTAGTAAAAAAATAATATATGTACTCACCACCTTCGTTTCCCCGGTCCTGCTTAGGTTGACCCCCGACCACCGTAAAAGCGGTGGCCTGCCCCCCAAGGGGGGCCTGATCACTGATCCTTATTGAACGACTGAGTTAATCATCCTTCAGGGTGGATACACGGGTGAGAATAGGTAATACACTAACCCCGGGCTTCAGCCCGGGGTAGCAGCGAATATTAAAGTATAGCGCCGGAACAGTAGGAGGATAGATAGATGAGGCATTATACCGGCGCAATGTGCAGGAGTGTAATAGACAAGGGATTAATGTGTGAGGACTAAAGTCCAAGGAAGAAGAAGGGTGTTGTCACCCCGGACTAAAGTCCGGGGTTAGTGGGAGTACATGTTGCGAAAGGATGAGATTATAAAGTAACCCGGTCGCCGAGCTTTCTTGAGATCATGACCAGGGCATCACTAAGTGGCATATGTTTCTTTTGAAGATCCATTGCCTTATCAATATCTCCAGCATCCTGTGCTGACTGGATCTGTTTCCCAATGTCCTCAATATAATCCTTGATTTTCCTTCCTTTGAAAACCAAAATAGTGTCCGGAATGATTTCCTTTAGTTTCATATCTTCAGTTTCGATATAGGTCTGTTTAGCTTCATAAATCTTGCTAATGACATATTTATCGAAAAGAAATTCAGCTGCAAGTTCAGAAACTTTTGGATCTGGATTATTAGTAAAATTTCGGTCTTCAATGAAAGTACCCTGGTCTACAGCAAAACAATATTCTCCGAAAATATTCTTATAAATTGGATCATTGAATTTAAGATCGTCAGAAATGATTTCTTTTACAATATAATCAGATACAGTTATTACCTCCTCTTTTCCATCATCAGGGTGAATCCGCCGTTGCAACTCCTTACTTGCATATCTCATTAAAAGACGGATAATCTCCTTTTCAACTATTGGTGTTGTGACGCCACCATTTAGTATTGATTTTTCAATGATAGGAGGTTGTATTGGGATAAATTCTTGTCCTATATGTTTAATGCCGTCCTGGAGGGATCTTTTCTGACGCATCTTGTTGACCTCGTGATAGAGGATTGCCTCCTGTATCCCAAGCTGGGTGCTGCACTCTTTTATATATACCGTCCGGGAGATCATCTCGGGGATAACGGCTATCGACCTTACTATGTCGCGGATCAGGTTTGCCTTCTTCACCGGGTCGCTTGCAGCCTCGTCGAGAAGGAGCTCCGTCTTGAACCTGATGAAGTCGGTCTCCTTTTCCTTAATATATTTAGAGAATTCCTCGTTGCTGACTTTTTTGGAATATGAGTCAGGGTCCTCGCCATCGGGCAGCAGAACTATCTTCACATTAAGGCCCTCCTCGAGCACGATGTCTATTCCCCTGATCGAGGCTTTTATCCCGGCGGCATCGCCGTCGTATAATATCGTTATGTTCGGCGTGAATCTCTTGATGAGCCTCACCTGCTCCTGGGTGAGGGAGGTACCCGATGAGGCGACCACGTTTTCAATACCGGCCTCATGGAGCGAAATCACGTCGGTATATCCCTCGACCATGAAGCATTTGTCGAATTGTGTTATAGCCTTGCGTGCCTGGTAAATGCCATAGACGATGCGGCTCTTATGGTAGATCTCAGATTCGGGAGAGTTGAGGTATTTAGCTGTCCTGGCATCTGTCTTCAGCACCCTTCCCCCGAATCCCAGGACCTGTCCCGAGAGGGAGTGGATAGGGAACATCACCCTGCCGCTGAAACGGTCGAAGAGATGATCTTCATGCTGTATCGAGAGGCCGGTCTTAACAAGGAAATCCTGCTTGTAGCCGTCATCCAGTGCGCGCCTGGTGAAGCCGTCTCGCTTCCCGAGGCTGTAGCCGACCTCGAACTTCTTCAGGGTGGCTTGCATGAAGCCGCGCTCCTTGAAATATGAGAGACCGACGGTCATGCCCTCGTCGCTCTGGAAAAGATTCTCCGAGAACTGTCTGGCGGCGTATGCCGTGACCACAAGAAGACTTTCGCGCTCATTCTGCTTCTCGAGCTCCTCCTGTGTAAGCTCTTTCTCGACGACCTCGATATGATATTTTTTTGCGAGGTACTTCAGCGCCTCGGGGTATGTGAGGTGCTCATGCTCCATGATGAAGTTGACAGAGTTGCCGACCTTGCCGCATCCGAAGCATTTGAAGATCTCCTTCGACGGCGATACGGTGAAGGAGGGAGTCTTCTCGTTATGAAAAGGGCAAAGTCCCAGGTAATTGGCGCCTCGTTTCTTCAGCGGGACGAATTCCTGGATGACGTCGACGATCTGAGCAGCGTCGAGGATCCGTTCTATGGTTGGACGGTCGATCATGGGGTAAAGATAGAAAAAAGGTACAACGGCACAACGGCACTATGGCACAATGGCATAATGGCACAAATGAAGACCCCCTTCCCCGGCCCTACCCCCAAGGGGGCAGGGGGTTGATAGGTGCAAACCAAATGGTTCCCCCCGCTTTGCGGGAGGACAGGGGTGGGTTAAGAGGATTGCTTCGTCTCCCGTTTCACGGGATCCTCGCAATGACCGTGGACTTAATTAACTCAGGGAACAAACAACCTCGTAGAGGTTGAGGTATTGTAGAACGTATGATTAATAAAAGGGGTGCGCCGGAACAGCGCCGGAACAGGAATGATATAGGGAAGGTGAGTATAATACCGGCGCAAGAAGCAGGAGCGTGATAAAAATGGTGGTTTTCTATTTTACCCACCCCTCCCAGGAGGGGATCTTATTGTAGTCGCCATTGTGTCGTTGCACCGTTGTGCCTTTGCGCCAATTATTGCTACATTTGCATCAGTAAGCGTTATGAAAAACAGTCGTAAAATAATAGTTGCCGTAACCGGCGCCAGCGGGGCGATATATGCACAGAAGCTGATGGAGAGGCTGGAGAGCATGAAGGAGCCGCCGGAGGAGATTGCTGTTGTGTTTTCGGACAATGCAAGAGCAATATGGGAGTTCGAAATGGGGGTAAAGTTCACTACAAAGGAGCATGCGAAGGAATTTAATAACAAAGACTTTTTTGTGCCGTTCGCATCTGGATCATCTGACTTCGATACCATGATTATCTGCCCGGCCTCGATGGGGATCATTGGCAGGATTGCCAGCGGAACATCAGACGACCTTATTGCAAGGGCAGCCGACGTGATGCTGAAGGAGCGGAGGAAGCTAATACTCGTTCCGCGTGAGACACCGTACAACCTGATACACATCCGTAACATGGAGACTCTAACGCTTGCCGGAGCAATCATATGCCCGGCATCGCCTTCATTCTACAGCAAGCCGACAAGCATCGATGAGCTGGTGATGACTGTCGTTGAAAGGGTGATCTCACTTGCCGGTTTTGATGACGGCAGATTCAGGTGGATGGGAAAATGATTGACAAAAGAATAATAAGATTTTTCAGGAAGCATCACGTTCTCACCATAGCCACCTCCCATGAGAATGAACCGTGGTGCGCCAGCTGCTTTTACGTCTACCTCGAAGAGGAGAATGCCCTGGTCTTCACCTCTGACCAGAAGACAAGGCACGGACAGGAATTTCTGAAAAACCCGGAGGTCGCAGGTAATATACTACTTGAGACAGCTGTCATAGGAAAGATCCGCGGTATACAATTCAGGGGCAGGATCTCGGAACCGGAAGGGAAGATGGAAGCACGTGCTAAAAGCGCATATCTTAAAAGATTTCCCGTCGCCATGCTGATGGATACGCATCTGTGGGTTGTGATGCTCACTCAAATCAAGATGACGGATAACCGACTTGGTTTTGGGGAGAAGCTGATGTGGCCGTAATGACCCCCGTCACGTTCCGCAAAGCGTAACGGTCCTGACCGCTAAAAAAGCTCTTCTGCCGGTTTTAGATAGCCCCCGTACCATACGCCAGTCGGCGTATGGTACTGCCCCCTGAAGGGGGCCTAATACAGTAGATATATGAATCATTCAAACGAGTCTGGCCCCCTTTAGGGGGCAGGCTATGCGACAGCATAGCCAGGGGTCATGTATAAAAGGGCAGGATTCCTTACTTACCCAACTGCTGCTTCACAATACGGGCAATATACTTTCCCAGGATGTCGAACTCTATGTTGACGACCGTGCCTTTCGTTATCTGGTGGAAGTTAGTCACTTCGTGGGTGAAGGGGATGATGGCGACCTGGAAGGAGTCGGGTTTTGAGTTGACGACTGTGAGGCTGACGCCGTTGACGGCTACCGATCCTTTTTCGACAGTAAGGTAATCGTACTGCAGGGGCTTGTACTGAAAGGTGTAGTACCAGCTGCCGCCGGCCTCGCTGATATCCGTGCAGACGGCAGTCTGATCGACATGTCCCTGCACCATGTGGCCATCGAGACGGCCGTCGAGCTTAGCGCTGCGCTCAAGGTTCACCTTATCGCCGGGCTTCAGCATCCCGAGGTTGGATTTCTCCAGCGTTTCCCTGATGGCGGTGACGGTATATTCATTGCCCTTCTTCTTCACCACGGTAAGACAGACGCCATTGTGGGATATGCTCTGGTCGATCTTCAGCTCCCTGGTGAAAGAGCATTTCATTGTAATGTGGAGGTTTTCATTATCCTTTTCGATCCTGACGACAGGAGCGGCTTCCTCAATGATTCCCGTAAACATAAGCTTAATCTTAAGTTGGTGTTACAAAGATAAGTAAATGGTGCAACGGTGCAACGGTACAAAGGTACAACGGAGGTGACGGGAAGACCCCTGGCACCCGTTTGCGGGTGCCTGCCCCCTAAAGGGGGCCTAATTCGGTATTTCTTAGGAGTAATGTTTAGGCCCCCTTTAGGGGGCAGGACCGTTCCGAATTGAGGAACGGGACGGGGGCTATTTTAAGAGGGAATGAATTTATAGTTTGTCAGGAGTACCGATTGCCTATTTGATATGAGGAGCGGCAATAGGCTGATAGGGTGAGCGGGGGATGAATTCGGTGCGGCGGATGCCTTTACGGCCGCAAACGACAGGGAAACCGGATTTTTCCCAGTAGCTGAGGCCGTTCTCGAGGGAGAAAACATGCTTAAAGCCCATGTCGTTGAACTTCGATTCGGCAGTGCAGCTGCGGACACCGGATTTGCAATAGAGATAGATAACCGTTTCACGGCTGATCTTTTTGGCTTTCCTGCAAGGCAGCTTTGAGACGGGGATGTTGACAGCGCCTTCTATCCGCTCTGCAAGGAATTCAGATTTCGACCTCACGTCGATGATCTTTATCTCAGGTTTTAATTTCATGTCGCTATAGAAGTCGTCCTTGCTAATGGTCATACATTTGAAGGCGCCGGTATCCTGGCAGAAGACGATTTCGCTGGTGAAGGCCAGGATAAGGAAGAGGAATAAGCGCATCGTTGAAAGTTATTGGTTTAGGTAAAGATAAGGGTTTTTGTATTGCTCACTTCGAGTGATATCTTTTAGTCTTTCGCTGCCCGCAGTCTTGTAGTCTTTTATATCTGAATTATTATTAATTTTAGTAATTATTCCAATCGTGCTAAAATGGGAACGATCAAGAAATATTTATAATGAAATATTATGTTTATATAATGACAAACAAATATAACTCTGTGCTTTATACAGGAGTAACAAGTTCATTAAAAGACAGGATAAAACAACATAAACAAAAGAAATATTCTGACAGTTTCTCTGCGAAGTACAATATTTCGAAGCTTGTCTATTATGAAGAGAACGAATCAATGGAAAAAGCAATAAAAAGAGAGAAACAAATTAAAGGAGGAAGCAGAAAGAAAAAGTTGGACCTAATCAATTCCAGTAATCCGGATTGGGTTGATTTAAATGAGGAGGTGGATGGGGAATAGGATTGCTTCGTCTCCGCCAGCCGGCGGATCCTCGCAATGACCGTGGACTTAATAGACGCAGGGAAAGAACAACCTCATAGAAGATGAGGAATTGAAGAAAATAGGATTGCTTCGTCTCCGCCAGCCTTGCTCCGCCGAAGCGGCTACGCGCCGCGCCGTCGGCAAGCCTTTGGCGGCCAATGGAAGGCGATGCCGGCGGATCCTCGCAATGACCGTGGACTTAATAGACGCAGGGAATGAACAACCTCGGAGAGGTTGAGGTATTGTAGAACAAAACATTAAAAATGAATCGCGCCGGAGCAGGAGGAAATAGAGTATGAGGAGTATTATACCGGCGCAATGTGTTGAGGGATCTTATGAAAATAGTTTTAGGGGGCTAACCTACAATGGCACGAATTCCATTTTATAAACTCAGGAATTAAGCAACCGCTTTGAGAGAATCGCCACCCCTTCCGACGCTCCGGCACGGATGACATTGACATTTCTGCTGAGGGGAACAGAGACTTCCTTGGGGTCGATGAGCCAGAGAGAGGCCTCATCAGGTGCATAGTTGATCAGTCCTGCTGCCGGATATACATTCAGCGAGGAGCCAATGACGACAAAAATATCGGCAGTTTCGGTTATCCTGACAGCCTCATCCATCATCGGAACTGCTTCGCCAAACCATACTATGTACGGACGCAGCTGGCTTCCCTTTGCACATTTGTCGCCGGGATTAATGTCGTTGTATCCTATATCATATATAAGTGAAAGATCAACGGTGCTCCTCGCCTTTGTCAGCTCACCATGAAGATGAAGGATCTTAGTGCTGCCGGCACGCTCATGAAGGTTATCGATATTCTGGGTAATAACATGAACATCAAAATGCTTTTCAAGGGCGGCGATACCGTAATGACCTGCATTCGGGACACACTTTTCAAGCTCACGTCTTCTTTGGTTGTAGAAGTGAAGGACGAGGTCGCGGTTCCTGTCCCACGCCTCCGGCGTGGCAACTTCGTTGACGTCATATTCTTCCCATAACCCGCCTGAATCGCGGAAGGTCTTGATTCCGCTCTCCGAGCTCATACCGGCACCGGTAAGGATGATTAGTTTTTTCATAGAGATTGCTGTGGGGACAAAAGTAGCGGAAATTAATAGAATAATGCATGGATCATGAAGGCGACCGGTTACCGGATTGGGTTGATTTAAGTGACTCGGTGGATGGGGAATAGGATTGCTTCGTCGTTGCACTCCTCGCAATGACCAGAGACATATATGTGATGTATGGTTGATGAAAAAGGATCGATAGGACCAGAGTCATTGCGAGATGGCACGCGTCAGCGTGACAACGAAGCAATCCTTTTAATCTACATCTGACACCAATCACCTTTGCACCTTTACACCTTTGCGCCTTTGCACCTTTGCACCTTTGCACCGTTGTGCCTTTTTATTATCTTTGCGCCTTCGAATAATATAGAGTATAAACACCAATGAACAAACGCTTTCCTGAATATAAATCCCTCGACCTGTCAAAGGTTAACAAGGATATTCTTAAGATATGGGACGAGAATGATGCTTTCAGAAAGAGCATCCGCGAGGTTGACGGCAAGGGCGAATTTGTCTTCTACGAAGGTCCGCCATCCGCAAACGGCATGCCCGGGATACACCACGTGATGGCCCGCACAATCAAGGATGCAATATGCCGCTACAAGACTCAGTGCGGATACGAGGTAAAGCGCAAGGCCGGATGGGATACCCACGGGCTTCCAGTCGAGCTGGGCGTTGAGAAAGCCCTGGGCATCACCAAGGAGGATATCGGCAAAGGGAAAAAGATATCAATCGAAAAATTTAACAAGGCATGCCGCACCGACGTGATGCGCTATACCGACAACTGGGAGGAGCTGACCCGCATAATGGGATACTGGGTCAACATGGACCACCCATATATTACTTACGACAACCGCTATATAGAGACACTCTGGTGGCTGCTCAAGCAGCTCTATAATAAAGGAGTTCTCTACAAGGATTATACTATACAGCCTTATTCACCAGCGGCAGGAACGGGATTGAGTTCTCACGAACTCAACCTTCCGGGATGCTATCGCGACGTAAAAGACACCACCTGCATAGCCCTATTCAAGGTTATACGCAATGAGAAATCGGAATTCCTCTTCAGACATCCCGATACACCGAACCTTCACATCATGGCGTGGACGACAACACCGTGGACACTCCCATCAAACACGGCACTGGCAGTAGGCAGCGGGATAAGGTACATCAAAGTGCGCAGCTTCAACCCGTACACGGGCGAACCTATTACGGTGATCATTGCAAAAGAGCTTCTACATTCAATGTTCCCGGAGGCAAACGCCGGGATGCATTTTTCGGAGTTCAAAGCGGGCGACAAGAGGATCCCGTACAAAGTGCTCGAGGAGTTTTCGGGCAGCGAGATTGAAGGGATGAATTACGAACAGCTTATACCGTGGATGAATCCCGGTGACGGAGCATTCCGCGTGCTCACGGGCGATTTCGTGACCACAGAGGATGGAACAGGGATAGTTCACATTGCGCCCACATTCGGCGCCGACGACTATAAAATCGGAAAAGAAAACGGTGTTCCGCCGATGATGGTCAAAAGGAAAGACGGAACATTCGGACCGATGGTCGACAAGCGCGGGTACATGGTGCCGATAGCCGACCTCGACGAGAAATTCGTGAAGGGGAGAGTCGACGTAAACTCATATAAAGAATTTGCAGGACGCGCGGTAAAGAATGAATATAACACCTCACTTGCACCGGATGCCACAACTTTAGACGTAGACATTGCAGTGATGCTGAAGCAGCAGGGAAAAGCTTTCAGGATCGAGAAGCATGTTCACAGCTATCCGCACTGCTGGCGCACTGACATGCCCGTGCTCTACTACCCGCTCGACGCATGGTTCATCCGCACGACGGCATTCCGCGACAGGCTGATAGAGCTTAACAATACCATCAACTGGAAACCGGCATCGACAGGCTCGGGACGCTTCGGCAAATGGCTCGAGAACCTCGTGGACTGGAACCTGTCGCGCTCACGCTTCTGGGGGACCCCGCTGCCTATATGGGTAACGGAAGACAGGAAAGAGGAGATATGCATCGGTTCAGCTTCAGAGCTGAAGAGCGAGGTAGATAAATCGATAAAGGCAGGATTCATGAAGAAGAATCCGCTGTCAGGCTTCACCGAAGGTGACAACAGCCAGGAGAACTATGCAAAGTTCGAACTTCACCGTCCATACGTTGACGAGATAATACTTGTAAGCCCGTCGGGGAAGAAGATGCTGCGAGAACCCGACCTTATAGACGTATGGTTCGACTCTGGCGCCATGCCGTATGCGCAGGCGCACTACCCGTTCGAGAATAAAGATAATTTCAGCGAGATATTTCCGGCCGATTTCATTGCAGAAGGAGTGGACCAGACAAGAGGATGGTTCTTCACCCTTCACGCGATAGCAACAATGATCTCCGATTCGGTGGCATTTAAAAACATCATCTCAAACGGTCTTGTGCTCGACAAAAACGGCAACAAGATGTCGAAGAGGCTCGGCAATGCCGTCGATCCCTTCAGCACCATTGAGGAGTACGGCTCCGACCCGCTGCGCTGGTACATGATCACCAACTCACAGCCATGGGACAACCTCAAGTTCGATGCCGCGGGTATCGATGAGGTGAAGCGCAAGTTCTTCGGCACGCTATATAACACCTATTCATTTTTCGCCCTGTATGCCAACGTCGACAATTTCAGGTATACCGAGAAGGATATCCTGGTAATAAAACGTCCGGAGATCGACAGGTGGATCATCTCCCTGCTCAACTCGCTCGTGAAGGAAGTGGGGAAATGCTATGAGGATTACGACCTCACAAGGGCAGGGCGCGCCATCCAGGATTTCGTCACCGAAAACCTGAGCAACTGGTACGTGAGGCTTAACAGGAAGCGCTACTGGGGAGGCGATTATGATGAAGACAAGCTGGCGGCCTACCAGACGCTCTTCACATGTCTCGAGACAGTGAGCAGGCTGGCGGCACCGATAGCACCCTTCTATATGGATCAGCTTTTCCGCGACCTTAACATGACAACCGGAAAGAGCAGCGAAGAATCGGTTCACCTTGAACTTTTCCCCGGGTATGACGAGACACTGATAGACAAAGATCTCGAGGAGAGGATGGAGATAGCGCAGAAGATATCGTCGATGATACTGGGGCTGAGGAGGAAAGTGAGCATCAAGGTACGGCAGCCGCTGGCGAAGATAATGATACCTGTCCCCGACAAGACGTTCAGAGGCAAGTTCGAAGCAGTGAAGGACCTGGTGCTGACGGAGGTCAACGTGAAGGGAGTCGAATATATCGACGATACAGCATCAGTGCTGGTGAAGAAGATAAAGCCCAACTTCAAGACGCTTGGTCCGCGCTACGGCAAGCTGATGAAGGAGCTGGGAGCAGTGATACAGGCAATGCCGCAGAAAGATATAGCATCATTTGAGGCTATCGGATCACATTCACTTACCCTTAACGGGCAGGAGATAATCCTGACGCCGGAGGATGTGGAGATCATTTCTGAGGATATACCCGGCTGGCAGGTTGCCAACGACGGGAAGCTGACGGTAGCGCTGGACATAACTGTGACCGATGATCTAAGGAATGAAGGTATCGCGAGGGAGTTTGTGAACCGCATACAGAACATCCGCAAGGAGAGCGGGTATGATGTTACGGATAAGATAACAGTACAGATCGAGGATCATGATTTTGTAAGGGAGGCCGTCAGGCGGCATGCCGCTTACATCGGGTCGCAGACGCTGGCGATATCAGTTACTCTTGTATCTTCCTTAACAGGAAGCGATGTCAAGGATATTGATATTGATGAGGTGGCTATTAAAATCGCAATTAAGAAAGTAAAATAATTTTCCGGTAACCGGCTACCGGCGACCGAAAAGAAGAAGGGCGGGATGGCGGGAGGTGAGTTTTTATTCACCAGCACTTAACTCCCGAGAGACCGCCTGCCAGCTTTAGACGACCCCCGGCCTATCACGCTTCGCGTGACAGGCCTGCCCCCTGAAGGGGGCCTAATACAGTAGATATATGAATCTGTCAATTGGGTCAGGCCCCCTTTAGGGGGCAAGCCATGCTTTAGCATGGCTGGGGGTCTGTTAAATAAAAAAACCGCCTCATTTCTGAGACGGTTCTTATTTCTTTGCCGCCGGTTGCCGCCTATTTCTGATTCCTCTTTGCATCGATGCAGAGGGTAGCATGCGGTACTGCACGCAGTCTATCCTTAGAGATCAGTTTCCCGGTCTCGCGGCAGATGCCGTAAGTCTTATTCTCTATTCTTACGAGTGCAGCCTGCAGGTGCTGAATGAACTTCAGCTGACGCTGTGCCAGTCTGCCGGCCTCCTCCTTGGATAATGTGGTAGCACCCTCTTCAAGAACCTTGAATGTGGGGGACGTATCCATAGTGTCGTTACTCTCTTCGTGAGTTATGCTGGATTTTAGTATCTCGTAATCTTTCTTGGCCTTATCCAGCTTCGCCATGATGATCTGCCTGAACTCCTCTAGCTCCTCATCTGAATACCTTGTCTTTTCAGCCATAGCATAACGATTTTAATAGTCGGACAAAGGTAGAATATTTTGATTAATATAAAAACAATAGGGAAATGAGATCTGCCGGCCTTCAAGCCCTGAAGGGGCTTAATATATCCTTATTCATCATATTCAGCTCCTTCAGACTTAGGTTAGCCCCCGGCCCCCGCAAGCGGGAGCCCGCCCCCTAAAGGGGGCTTAACCCGGTAGTTCTTAGGAGCAGTGTTTAGGCCCCCTTTAGGGGGCAAGCCGCCGTCTGGCGGATGGGGGTCATCTTTTCCAGCAGATGGCTCCTTCAGAGCCGATACAGCCCCCAACCCCCTGAAGGGGGCTTAACTCGGTAACTCTAAAAGGAGCAATTATCAGGCCCCCTTTAGGGGGCGGGCTATGCGACAGCATAGCCGGGTGCTGACTTAGCCGGCAGAGAGGAACCTGGGATGTGAGTGCAGTTAAGTTGTGAGAAAAGGCAAGTACTCAGAATTGGCAGTCATTACCTGATACCTGCCCGTTTTCCAACAAAAAGGCTATCTTTGGTACTGTTTTTTAAGAAACACGAAAGTAATGTCGTCCGAAACACCAACGGCGGGAGAAAATAACATATTTAAAAAAGAGCCGACTAATGTACCGAGGTGGTACGCTATCTACACCCGTCCCCGTGCCGAAAAGCTGGTCTTTTCCCGTCTTTCTGAGACGGACATCGAGACATTCCTTCCCCTTATGAAGACATACAGGCAATGGAGCGACCGTAAAAAGATGATCGAGAAGCCTCTTATCTCGTCATATCTCTTTGTGAAGGTGAAGAAGAAGCAATTTCCGAGGGTCTATACGATGACGGGAGTGGTTAAGTTTATCTCCTTTGAGGGGCAGCCTGTTCCCATACCGCAGAAGCAGATCGACAATCTAAGGCTTATTGTCAACAGTGACGCCGAAATAGAGGTTTCGGGCGAAGCTTTTGCCAAAGGCGATAATGTTGAAGTTGTCAACGGTTCTCTCACCGGACTCACCGGAGAGCTTATACGCATTGGCGGCAGGAAAAGGGTCATCGTCCGTATCGATCGTCTCGATCAGAATATCATTGTTACGATACCGGTGACCTTTTTAAAAAAGGTGTAAGTGGAGTATGGTCTTGTTCCTTGCAGACGCTGTCTTGCGCTCTGCGAGCGCTGTCTTTATAAACCAAGACGACAATACAGCCCCGCGTAAGCGAGGGCGTAAAGACTTTAAGACTTAAAAGACAGTCCGCGACCAGCGGACGTCAAGACTTAATTGTTCCACGGAAATACTCAATCGTCTTGCTTAGTCCCTCCTCTAGTCCTATAACTGGCTGCCAGGAGAGGGTGGTTTTGGCAAGGGTTATATCGGGACGGCGTTGTTTGGGATCGTCGGTCGGGAGAGGCAGGTGGATGATCTTCGACTTTGAGTCGGTCATCTTAATGATCTTTTCGGCAAGATCGCCAACAGATACCTCGACAGGGTTTCCGATGTTGACCGGACCGGTGAAGTCGTCGGGAGTGCCCATTAGCTTTGTCAATCCGCTTATCAGGTCGCTTATATACTGGAAGCTGCGGGTATGGGAGCCATCGCCGAAGACGGTTATTTCCTTACCCAGGAGAGCCTGGACGATGAAATTAGAGACCACCCTGCCATCGTCGGGGTGCATACGCGGACCGTATGTGTTGAAGATACGGGCTATCTTGATCCTCACGTTATTCTGCATATGGTAATTCATGAAGAGAGTCTCGGCGCATCTTTTCCCCTCATCGTAGCAGGCCCTGGGGCCGAGGGTGTTGACGTTGCCCCAGTAGCTTTCAGGTTGGGGATGGACGTCGGGATCGCCATATATCTCGCTGGTGGATGCCTGCAGAATCTTAGCCTTGGTACGCTTGGCGAGACCGAGGGTGTTTATCGCGCCCATCACGGAAGTCTTGATGGTCTTTATGCCATTATACTGGTAGTGGACAGGAGAAGCAGGGCAGGCCATGTTATAGATCTCGTCGACCTCGAAGAAGAGAGGCGTGGTGACGTCGTGCCGGACCACTTCGAAGCTGTGGTTATCGAGAAGATGTTTTATGTTCTGCTTTGAGCCGGTGAAATAGTTATCGAGGCAGATAACATCGTTGCCCTGGTTGAGGAGCTCTTCGCAGAGATGGGATCCGACGAAGCCGGCGCCGCCCGTTATTAATATACGTTTCATCTGTTAATGTTTAACGATTGTAAATGTAATAAATATTTGTCGTGCGATCGTGCGATTTGGAAGGCGACATGCGGGTCGCATATGAACTACCCCTTCGAAGGGGGAAGGGGGGATGTAAAAATGATGTTATTGATTTATTCCTTTTATGGGGCGTTGCCCCAAGTAATATTTGTTCATTTCTTTTGTTCGTCCAAAAGAAATGAACCAAAGAAAAGGGCGCCGGAAACGACAACCTCGGACTTTTTGTCCGCCCGCTACGCTAGGCCTTGAAGGCGCCACCAAAAAGCCCGCGGTTCGCACCGTTTCCGGTTTGCCCTCGCGCCGTCACAATGTTGTTCTATTTAAGATAAATCATTTCGAGGTTTAATAAAGACTTGGTGGCATAGCTCGCCTGACGGCGATTGGGGTTATTCCCTGCCATTATATTAAGATCTTACAAATGAATATAAGAGGAATTCACTAACCCCGGGCTTTGTGCCTTTGCTAAAGCTACGGCACACGAAGTAGCCCGGCGTTTATAACCAAAATGATTATCAGGCTTTAGCCCTCACGCCGTCTCAGGGAACAGACAACCTCGGAGAACTTGTCCCGCGTCAGCGGGAGGTTGAGGAATTGTAGCACAAAATTATTATTAATGAATCGCGCAGGAACAGTAATAATAGAGGAAAAATGGGTTTTGTACATGCGCAAATGAAGACGGATATATATAGAAATCAGGTTTTTATTATATTGTATATTTACTTATGTTCCGGTAAAAAGCAAATTGGTAAACTACGAAATCGAATTGTATTCAATGAAAGGTAAAAGTAATGCTTCAAATAACCGACATTCCAACAGAACAAACAACGGCAGCTACTGATTTGCTATTGGCAATTCTGGCCTTTATCGTCACGTTAAGGGTTTACAAATCCGGGAAAGGGATTGATTTAATAAAAACCAGGATCTGGACATGGGTATTCGGGTTGCTAACATTTGCTTCGGCAATTGGTGCAGTTGCTCATGGATTTCAGATGAGCAAGCTCACAAAATTTGTACTCTGGCAACCTTTAAATCTAGCACTTGTAGTCACTATCTGCCTTTTTGCCGCCGGTATAGTCTACGATCTAAAAAATTTCAGACTACCTAAAGCTTTGGTCCCTATCCTATTAGTTTCTGCTATCATCTTTTTTGCCCTAACTGTCATATTTCCGGATGCATTAACAACCGTTTTTATCAAAGTCGAAGCAATTGCAATGCTTTTTGCATTCGTTGTTTACACAATACTTGCTTCACGAAAAACGATTAAAGGTGCAGGATTAATGGCCGCGGGCATCCTTGTTACAATTATTGCAGCTGTCATTCAGGCAATTAAAACCATTAGGATCATATTTATCTGGCAATTCGATCACAATGGCATTTTTCATATTGTACAGATGATCGCTATCATATTCCTTTTGCAAGGATTGCAGAGGGAATTCAAATCGAGGGGAATAAGGTAATTAGTCAAATTATTAGGATAACACTAACCCCGGGCTTTAGCCCGGGGTGTGAATCTAATATAATAATTGGGCTTTAGCCCTCACTCTTCGTTCTCCAAATTATGGGGCGTTGCCCCTAGCCCCAGTTACTTTCTTTATCTTGATATAAAGAAAGTAACCAAAGAAAGATCAAGGCTGCAGATAATTTTGGGGCTCCTGTTTTTCGTCTTGCCCACGCAATACAACTCGTAAGCCTTCGGCTTACTCAAACAGTATTGCTTGCAGCAAGCCTTCGCAGCAAGACTCAAAACAGTCGCTTCTTCCCAAAATTCTCTGAGGCCGGATGAAATCCGTTCTATTTATAGAAACATTTTTAGTCTTAAGGCGATATGATTTTTGATGTGCAGGGACCAAACAACCTCGTAGAGGTTGAGGAATTGTAGAACAAAACATTAAAAATAAGTCGTGCCGGAATTGAAGGAATGTGGGAATGATGGATGTTATACCGGCGCAATGCATGGCGGATTATTATTGAAATGTCGTTTTTATTTTCTACCCACCCCTCTTCCGCTTTGCGGAATCTACGCTTCGCTACAACCTCCCAAGAGGGGATTTATTTGGTCATGGAATAGCCCCCCTCGCTACGAAGTCTACCCTTTACACATTTATTTTGAAATCCTTTAACCACAGGATAACACGGAGTTACATGGGGTAAATCACGGAGTAATTTACGGATTAAATGTTTAAATAAATAAGGAGATTCCTCGCTAACGCTCGGAATGACAGGGTTGTTTTGAGTAATAGGGTAAGCATAGGCGATTCGCTCAAGCGAATCGCCTATGCTTACCCTCCTTATAACAAATGAACTGTCATTCCGAATGAAGCGTAGCGGAATGAGGAATCTCCCCTGACATAAACGAAATGATTAAAAAGATGTGTATAAAGGGTAGCTACGACCTCCCAAGAGGGGATTTATTGTATGCAACCCATACCTTAATTAGATGATCAGATATATTTCAGATACCTGGCGTAGGTTGCAGAGAGACCCTGATCGAGAGTTACCTTGTGAGCATAACCTAATCCATGAAGCACAGTGGTATCGGAAACCTTCCGCATTGTACCATCAGGTTTTGAAGAGTCGAAGGCTATTTTGCCCGAGAAGCCTGTAAGGGATTTAATCTTTTTAGCAAGATCCTTTATAGATATCTCCTCTCCGGTACCGATATTAAGGAAATGCGGCGGATAATATTGAGGATCTCTCTTTCCCTTCTTATGGATCTCAGTTATCTCCTTCACTCCAACATTTTCCATAATGAAAACACAAGCTTCCGCCATATCCCCGGAATGCATAAACTCCCTTAAAGGATTTCCACTTCCCCAGATCGACACGGAAACTTCTCTTTTGCCTGCTCCATGAGATGTTGCTGTTTGTATTCCAAATTTATCCAGGACCGATATAATTTGTTCCTCCGAAGAACCAGCCGATATACCCTCAACCGGATACCTGGCGAGATCTTTTCTGACAGAATCCCAATCGTTGTTCTCAAGACATTTTCCCAGGTGGAACTTTCTCAGCAGGGCAGGCAGCACATGTGATTTCTCAAGATCGTAGTTATCTGAAAAACCATACAGATTGGTAGGCATTACCGAAATAAAATCCGTGTGATACTGGATGTTAAAAGATTCACACAGCTTAAGGCCTGCAATCTTTGCTATGGCATAGGGCTCGTTGGTATGCTCAAGCTGAGAAGTTAAGAGGTAATCTTCCTTAAGCGGCTGGGGGGCATCCCCTGGATATATGCATGTTGATCCCAGGAAAAGCAGCTTTTTCACTCCATACTTCCAGGAAGAAGAAATGAGATTATTCTGGATCAATAGATTGGTAAGGATAAAATCGGCCCTGAGAGTATTGTTTGCAACAATTCCACCGACTTTGGCGGCTGCAATAAAAACATATTCCGGCTTTTCTTTTGCAAAAAACTCATCGACCGGGTTTTGTTGTGTAAGATCCAGTTCTGAACTGGTTCTAACCAGGAGATTATTGTATCCTTTTGATTTAAGAACCTCTGTAATTGCTGATCCGACAAGTCCGGTATGGCCGGCTATATATATTTTTGAATTTTTATTCATACCCGGGTTATTATTCAAAATAATTGAATGTTCTGAATCCACCGTTCTTAAGGTATGTCTCCCTTTTCATCAGGTGGATATCTGATTTAATCATATCGACAATAAGGCCGGTGAGGTCATATTCCGGCTTCCAGCCAAGCTGAATCATGGCTTTTGCCGGATTGCCAACCAGCTCGTCGACCTCAGTGGGCCTGAAATAGTTCCTGTCGACCTTCACAATGACCGGAGATTCCTTAATTCTTTTCAGGAAAGGCTGGAGGTGCTCTTTCCCGACCATTTCCTTAAAGAGCGGTTCAATGATATCTCCGACGGAGCCTGTTTCATTTTCCTTTTCACCTGAAAAGATAATTCCAACACCAATGGAAGCAAATGTTTTCTGAATGAATTCCCTTATTGAAGTAGACACACCGGTGGCAATGACATAATCATCAGGTTTTTCCTGCTGAAGCATCAGATACATAGCTCTTATGTAATCCTTTGCATGGCCCCAGTCGCGGCGTGCAGAAAGATTTCCCATATAGAGGCAATCCTGCATGCCCAGGACGATCCTGGCGGCAGCCCTTGATATTTTCCTGGTGGCAAATGTCTCTCCCCTGATGGGAGACTCATGGTTAAACAGTATACCATTGCTGGCGTGCATATTATATGCTTCCCTGTAATTTACAATAATCCAGTAGGCATAAAGCTTGGCAACCCCATAGGGGCTCCTGGGATAAAAAGGTGTTTTCTCAGTTTGCGGCACCTCGCTGACAAGTCCGTAAAGCTCGCTGGTAGAAGCCTGGTAGATCCTTGTTTTCTGTGCCATGCCAAGAAGCCTTACGGCCTCAAGTATCCTTAAAGTTCCGATACCATCGGCATTGGCGGTATATTCTGGCGTATCAAAGCTGACCTTAACATGACTCATGGCTGCCAGGTTGTATATTTCATCGGGCTGACATTCCTGTATAATCCTTGTGACATTCATCGAATCGGTAAGATCGCCGTAATGAAGAATGAAATCGCGGTTTTTCACATGAGGGTCCTGGTACAGGTGATCGATCCTGTCGGTATTGAAAAGGGAGCTGCGTCTTTTAATGCCATGGACAACATAATCCTTTTTCAAAAGGTATTCAGCAAGGTAAGCTCCGTCCTGCCCGGTAATACCGGTAATTAAAGCAGACTTTCCCATAATTGTTTATGTTTGTACATTCCGGTAATGAAGTAAATTAAGTTACAATATAGCTTAAAGCCAGGATTCTTTCATCCTGATCTTTATCCTGAAGCATTCAGGAAGAGATTTTTCGCTTATAAATATCAGATATCCACCGCCTCCGGCACCTGACAGCTTCCAGGCAAGGGCATTCTTTTTATATTTCTCAATTATTTTTTCAATTTCAGGATTCATCATCTTCGGGAACATCCTGATCTGTGCATTGAAAGAATCACGAAAGCCCTTCGAGAACTTAGTGATATTCTTCTCATTTAGTCCCTCCCATGTGAGATCGGCTGCTTCAGTCAGCTTTCTTACATTTTCAGTGTTTATATATGTCTCCGAAAGGACATTAAAACCAACGGGACGGGGCCATAATGTGAGCATGAATAGCCGGTCATCAAGCCACTTTATTATTGACGGGTCTGTAATGGTATCAATATGAGAAGGCCAGTATTTTTCCTTTTCATAATGGAATTTATTTATGCCTGGCATCGTGATGCCGATCGAGTCCTGTGACCCGCTCACCTCTTTTGTACCAGGGTCATTATCATACCTGAAGAGAGTTTTTGCAAGCTTTTCGGGTTTTTCAAGAGGAAGATGATCATTCCAGAGCTCGATGGCTTTTTTCCTGGTTGAGGTGGCCATCCCCGACCTCTCGTTGAATTCAATAGTGGGTTCTATTGATGCCGTAATGGCTGATCCGGGATAGTATTTTGAAACATAAGGCTGGTCAATCCAGGTACCGGCAAGATCAATCCTGTAAGGCATTGGTTTTACAGCCCTGAGGGCAGTTGTGGAACGAACGGGAAGATTGGCATAAGGGATCCTCTTCAACACCTTATATTCAATGCCATGCTCTTTGCATAAACTCTCTTTTTCGGGAGAGTGGCCATCTTCGTTGACAATGAAAACATCGGGTTTCAATGCTTTTAATGTACCGAGAAAATCAAGGAAGCCTGAGCCTTTATTTATTATAACACTCTTGACGCACGAAAGAGCGCCCAGCATATAAGCGCGTTCATCTTGAGAATTAATGGGTTCTCTTCCCTTCAGTTCGCGGATTGTTTTGTCGGAACCGAGACCGATATAGACATCGCCATATTCAGCGGCTTCTTTCAGGAAGGCCACATGGCCGGAGTGGAGCATATCGAAGCAACCGGAAACGAAGATTTTTTTATTTTTTATGCTGCGCATGGCAAATGTTGATTTATTATCAGGTTCATCAAATTTAGGAATTAATTTTTGATACCCTACCGGTAGAAACTGTCCCGATTTATCGGGTCGCAGGGGTGGATTTATTAAGAATAGCGATAGGCGTTGGGCATACGGAACACACTAACCCCGGGCTTTAGCCCGGGGTATGCAATCTAATATAATATTGGGCTTTAGCCCTCACTCTTCGTTCTCCAAATTATGGGGCGTTGCCCCAAACCCTAGTTACTTTCTTTATCTTGATATAAAGAAAGTAACCAAAGAAAGATCAAGGCTGCAGAGAATTTTGGNNCTCTTTTTCCAAAAAAGATTTGGCGGCATAGTTCGCCTGGCGGCGATTTGGGATATTCCCTGTCATTATATGAAGATCCTGCAAATTATTATTAGAGGTATACACTAACCCCGTGCTTTAACCCGGGGTATGAATCTAATATAATAATTGGGC
>PLLO01000007.1 GCA_003142255.1 Bacteroidales bacterium
AAATCGAAATCACTTTTCCCAATTATATCAGCCTCTTTAGCACCAAAATACCTTTCATATTTTGGATTACATAAAAGATATTTACCATCAGTATCTTTAAGGCATACCAAATCAGGAATAGTTTCGATCAATATTCTGAGTCTTTTCCGTTCATCTTCAAGCAATTTCTTTTCTTTGGTATTCTCTGTTGAGTCCTGTACCATCTGGTAAATTATTTTGTAATCGAAATTTTATTTTCAAAGGTACTAAAACCATGGCTATCAATCATTAGTATTCAGGGAATCGTTTTATAGATCACTTAAAGGTGCAAAAGTGCAACGAGTGGAGGCAAAACTGCATTTTCGGAATGTCAGGCAGGAAAAACTTTTAAAAGTGGATCAATATTATCCTGTTAGGCAATCTGGAAAGTCTTTAATTAGAAATTTTTAAGTTACATAGTCAAAATTAGAGTTATTTCACGGGTCAGAAAAAGCATGTGTTTGGCAGCGTCAGGTTGACTTTGTGTGAGGGTAGCCAAACTTTTGCTTGCGCGCTGGCAATCAAGTCATTACGGAAGGCCCTTACAGCTAACGGCCCGGCAATAAAGGTTGTAAGCGTTGTTGAGCGATTTAAGGTCGAAAAGTAGTGTCCCAGTAGAAAATACAATGCTGTGAGGCCGGAAGGAGCGAAGTATGGCGCGGTTTTTGCCAGTCCCGGCGAAAGATATAATTGTCTCGGTTGCAGGATTTGTCCAGAGCCGGAGTCACGGATTTGGTAGATGAGTGATAAGTTTTGTGTCACGATAAAACTGTCAAGGTGGCGAGCAAAAATTGTGACAAGTTTATTACCCCAACCGTCCGTGTTAGCGGATAAGGCGTGTTTGGAGTCAAGTTACAAATCTACATATCTAGAGTTTACCAGAACACCTTTATTAAATTCTAAAAACAAGTCTTTTTCAAAGATTCGCATATACTAGCATAAAAAACATTTTTTTATACAATGTTTTCATAGATTATATCTTCATTATTTTCGTATTACTAACTTATTAATGTATTGCTTGTTTTTAATAACAACTTTTAGTATGTATATTCCGCTTACCTGATTTGTCAAATCAATTTGGTAATTGTCTACATAAGTCAATTCCTTTCGAAATACTTCAGCACCAATCAAGTTTGAAACCGAAACCTCACTATTTTTTCCTGAATTCTGAGTGAATTCAAGAGTTATCATACCGGTAGTTGGATTTGGATGAACCTTTAAACCATCAGAAATAGAGATATTTTCATTAGCCCTGGTTAGTATTGACAGGTCAGTAAAATAGATTAATCCAACTGAAGTAAAATTCATGTCCTGCTTCAAACCATTTTGCCAACAAGAGAACGAACCATTGTTGTCGAATGTTAATTTTAATCCTTCTATAGGAACTTGTTGATATCTTCCATTCGTTAGTTGAATCGTAAATTTTTGCTGCGCAGATATCTTCTGGTTAGCATATATAAGGACAATTACCATTGCTAACTTGAATCCTAAAGTGATGGTCAGGCGCATATTATTTATTTTGGTTTTCATTGGTTTTTATCTTTTTTTTGAATTAGACTTCTAATAAAATGAGAATATCTAAACATCTATCATTCAAATATTTTCTTATTCATTATGACAGGTGGAGAAAGTAATTCTGTTTCTTGTTCACGTTTTGCATTGATGATTGTGGCAGATTTTAAAACTGGCTCGTATTTATCCTTTGCAACGAAATCGTCCCACACATAGGCAACTCCTGCGGCCTGAAGTATGTGCTTAACAATCTGTTCACGGCTTGGACCATTGAAATAATGCAGCTTACTGTCAAGCATAGAGCTGGTTTCCTCCGGACGCCAAACACCCTTCCAATAATAAAAACCACCTTCGTAAGTTCCCACCATGGTGTAGTTGGAATTACCGATAAAGTGAGCCCAGGGAGGATTAGTATTCGTTAGCGATATATTCTGAAACCATCCTTTAGATTGTGCTTCAATTAAAGCGTCACGATCGGCTTGTTTAATTGTTTCATAGTAATCGATATATTCATCGCCGAGTTTCCCTAATCCATGGCCTATTGCTTCATGTTGAAGGACTCCGGCAAAGTTTTCTGCATCTGAAGGTATTGAAATAAACGAAACTGAACCATCATCATACATATAAGAAGTTCCTGCCCTTCCTGTCGAATTTAGAATTGTAATTATGTGGGTTTCACCAGAAATGATTTCTTCCACTTTCTGTGCATACTCCTTAATTTTAGTAATATCACCACTTATCCCTCGATTTTCACCAAATTTTGAACTGAATATCGTTTCTGAGGAATCCATAAAAACACCGTTCTTTGACACAGCATTCACCGCATACACATTGAAGTATTCGCGATAGCTTCTGGTTGGTTCAACAGAGAAGAAATGCTCCATTGCTTCATGCATCTTTTGCTCGTACAATCCACCGGCGACCATAGTTGTATCAACAAATCCATCACCCATTAACACGATATTCACCCCTGTTCCAATTGTCGCACTCTGCAACTTTGTTACTTTGCCATCCTGGCTGAAATCCTTCGATTGATATAATTCTAATGGTCCAAGTTCAGATGTAATGAATTTCTCAAAATCCTCCCTTTTGTCCCATAATTGATCAGAAAAAACAATTTCTCCATTTTGGTTGACAATATGAACGTTAGGGACAGTCCTATTTGGGAAGTTCGCAAATTCTGCACCATAATCAATAATTAGATTTGTCCATGATATTTGGTTGTCTTGGATATAATTTTCTATGGAGTTGACTTCAACCTTACTTGCTCTGATATACGATATAATACCCAACCCCTTGTTGTTAAAATTCTCATTTACAGTTTTAAGAATGGGAAGAAATTTTCCTGAGAACGGATCCGAGAGAGACCATGTAAAAACCACAGTAAGTTTATTCGATGCAAAAACAGAATCTAAGTCGAAAGTTTTATTATCAATATCTGTTACAATAGTATCAACTGTCTTTACGATTTCACGCTCCAATTCGAAACCAGGCTGTTGTTCGACAATGCCCCACACGAGTTCATTCCATTTGGGATGGTTTATGAGTGAGGTGGGAATAACCCCTGAAAAACGGTTATTGGTAATGTCCAAAACAGACAATTTGGGTAATGAATATAAGATCGCAATCTCTCTTGGGATTTCACCTATATAATAATTAAAACTTAAATCCATAAGATTCAAATTCTGGAGTTGTCCCAATTCAACAGGAATCGCACCATCAAGGTGATTACAACTCAAATTTAAATATTCAAGGTTAGACAATTGCCCTAATTCAGATGGTATAGCACCTGTTAGAAAATTTGAATTTATACTCAAATATTGAAGTTTCGACAACTTTCCTAATTCAGGAGGTATGGATCCGGTTAATTCGTTAAGCATCAGACTCAAAGTTTTCAAATTGGACAAATTCCCTAATTCAGGAGGTATGGAACCTGAAAATGAATTATCATACAGATATAAGTATTCTAAGTTTGATAATCTCCCAAGTTCGGATGGAATAGTCCCGGAAAATTTGATACCTGATAAGTCCAGACGGGTAAGGTTCGACATTTGGAATAATTCCGAAGGGATAGTCCCGGAAAATGGATTGCGGGCTAAGCACAAGCTTTGAAGTTTCGATAATTGAGCCAATTCACCAGGAATGATTCCGTTAAGTTTATTATCATTTAGCCATAACTCATTCAAATCAGAAAGTTCAAATAATGCTAATGGGATAGTACCTGTAAGTTGATTATATGATAACAATAATCCTTTCAGTTTTAAAAGTGTACCTAATTCTGCTGGAATAGGACCAGTAAGTTGGTTACCAGAAAGACACAGGTTAATTAATTTATTTAACCTCCTTATTTCAGTGGGGATAGTCCCGGTAATTTGATTGTTAGGTAAATACAGATTATTTAAATTAACCAACTTCCCAAGTTCTGCAGGAATTGAACCTGTTAACTTATTGCTCGTTAAATTTAGCCATTCCAAACACGTTAAATTTCCGAATTCAGTCGGAATAGACCCAGAAAGCTGATTGACTTGTAAGTTTAGAGACTTTAAATTTGTTAATGTAGCGAACTCACGTGGCATATCACCTTGAAGATTATTAAAATCTAGATTAAGTTCTGACAACCTCCCATTTGAGTTTGTAATTACACCATACCATTCATTAAGTGGTTTGTCGCTGCACCAATTAGTTTTGTTTATCCAGTTTGGTCCACCTGTGGCATTATAAAATGCAATTAATGCATCACGGTCTGTTTCTGCAGTTCCCAAATCAGGAATCGTTTTAATACTATCAATTTCAGCAATTGGGATGTCTGTAGTCGATGCGTTCCAATTATGGATTCGCATTGTAGCTTCATTAGGGAAAGTAACGCTGTCAATTGAGGATGTTAGTGTTTCTATATTAATTCCATTTTTCTTAAACACAACCAATTTATCCTGAGCAATGCCGGAAATAGGAATTAATAACAACAGGATTGTGTAGTATTTTTTCATGGATTTATAAATTAACATTGAGTTCTAAAAATAATTCATAACCGTTTCTTTTAAGCTTGACTAAAACGATTGCGTAAACGCCAACGTGGTGTTTATTTCTGACTTGTGTGTGGAATCATTTTCGTTAATGTAGTAAATATAAGAAAATTCCAATACTTAAATACTATTGTCAAAGGTCTAATGTGTTAAGAGGACTTTTTATCTGATCGAGACCCTTGGTGCTTTAGTGGGTATTGATCTAAGTGGTTTAACTGCTTTCGAGCCGCAATTAGGTGTTTAGAAGGCAAAGTCAGGGTTGGCAAAAAGCATATGTTTTGCAGCGGTAGCTGCCAAAAATTTAGTTTTTAATAATCTAAATTGATGGATAGAAGTTGTTGTGTCATGATTAAGTTAACTAGGCGGCAAAATCCAAGTGTACTGGCAGGAGTTGTCACGTTATGATATAGTTGTCAAGAGGGCAAAGTCCCGGTAAACTTGCAGAGGTCGTCGTGTCATGATGAAGTTGTCTAAGTGGCGAAGTTCAGGTAGGCAAAAAAGCATGTGTTTTGCAGCGCAGGGACGGTTAACCCTGTGAAATATCGCATAACTACAAATGTCGTCTTTTATATTAAACATTATTTCACAGGGTGAAGGGAAGGGCAGAAAAACTCTTGCTTGCGAGTTGGAAGTCATGGTACAGTGAGGATATGCGGTAATTTGCCTTACAGCTAACTTATCTGTATGATCAGCGAAGTTGAAATTTATACTTTAAAAAGGTTGGATATGTGTATGTTTATTTATTAATAGTCACAAAACGACCCAAATTGATTAATCCGGACCAAACAGATGTTATCTTCCTCTGAAAAATTCAAATTTCCGCTATCAAAAACTGGAATAATCTATGATTATGGAACAATTATTCAATGCTTTCGCCCCGTCAGTCACATATTGTAAATGTCCCGACAAGGTAAATGAGCTCCATGAACCCCAAATCCTTTAATAATCTCTCGCGCTTGTAGTATTGCATACCAAATTTACACAACTGTTTAAATAAAAGGAAGGATTTAATAATAAAATATAATGCTACTCATATAAAGTCAATCGTAATATTTGATTGTATTAGAGAAATAACTATGTTTTCGATATGTATTACAAAAGCCGGACAATCTCAGGACATGTATTGCAAATTTTGACTTTCACATAATCGTGCCGCTTTTATTCCATAACGGTCAGATGACCATCACGTGGTGGTACTCACTTATTGCTTGAGGTATGTAGCAAGACAATTCAATTAGTAATGTCTCTTTTATTTAATAAATGTCCGTTTATTTATCCCATGTAATTTGAGAAAGTTATTCATTGTGCCTAAACGTCTTAGGATCTTTTTTGAATGATTTATTTTGGGGAGTATTATTCAAGGGTTGAACTATTACCTTGCGCTTAATGCTTTAAGGCAATAATAAATTTCAAAATCCGTATGACAACCCGTAAGTGGTCTTTTTAGCTGAGAAGCTAGCTTAAATAAAAAAGTGTACAGTTTGTTTTTTTGTCTTTCGACTGTATACAAAACTGTACACCTGACTTTTTTTGATCTTCGCAAACCCTGTCGGGGTGATCCGACTTGAACGGACGACCCCTTGCACCCCATGCAAGTGCGCTAGCCAACTGCGCCACACCCCGAAAAATTCCTACGCAAAAATAATCAACAATTCTGATTATCCAAATAGCAACAAAATCACCCAGCCCTGAAACTTAGTCATGGATTTTTATAATTTTACCTTTAATTAAACTGAAAACAGATATGGAATTATTTAAGCCTGTGGATATCCAATCGCAGCCTGCAAAAGCTGAAGAAGGGCATGCAGAGAAGGTAAAATGCCTCATAATAGGCTCAGGACCTGCCGGATATACTGCAGCAATCTACGCCTCGAGAGCAAATCTAAAGCCTGTGCTCTATACCGGTTTGCAAATGGGAGGCCAGCTTACCCTTACTACAGAAGTTGATAACTTCCCCGGTTATCCGGAAGGTATTCCAGGTCCCGAAATGATGGAAGACCTCAAGAAGCAGGCTGAAAGATTCGGTACTGATATCCGTTTTGGCATTGCAACTGATGCGGATTTCTCAGGCCGGACACACAAAGTGGTGATCGACGAAAACAAAGTTATTGAAGCCGATGTGGTTATCATTGCCACAGGGGCGACTGCAAAATACCTTGGCATTGAGGCTGAAAAGAAATATGCGGGACAGGGAGTATCTGCCTGCGCTACATGCGATGGATTCTTTTACAGGAAGAAGGATGTTGCAGTTGTCGGAGGTGGTGATACTGCAGCTGAAGAAGCAACTTATCTTTCAGGATTATGCAATAAAGTATATCTTATTGTAAGAAGGAATGTTCTGAGAGCATCAAAAACCATGCAGGATAAAGTGACGAGAACTTCGAACATAGAAATCCTATGGGAACATCAGCCGGTTGACCTTTTCGGTGAGAATGGAGTTGAAGGAGCCCTGCTGGTAAAGAAAAAGGGAACCCCGCAGGAAGAGATGGTAAAAATAAAAATTGACGGATTCTTCCTGGCAATTGGGCATACACCGAATTCAGCTGTCTTTAAAAAGTTCATCGAAACAGATGAAACCGGATATATTAAAACAGTTCCCGGAACCACTAAAACAAATGTCCCGGGTATATTTGCCGCCGGCGATGTTCAGGACTCCCGATACAGGCAGGCTATCACGGCTGCCGCATCAGGATGTATGGCAGCTGTCGACGCTGAATGTTATTTGTCAGAGATAAAATGATACTTTAAAATTGTTTCAACAAATTACAGGAGGAGAAGGATGAAGACTTTTAAGAAGACCTTTAAGATCAATGCTGAACCATCTGATGTATATTCAGCGCTTACGAATCCAAATACTATTGAACTCTGGTCAGGATATCATGCAGTTATGCAGGAAGAACCCGGAACCGAGTTTTCCCTCTGGGAAGGTGATATTACCGGCAAGAACCTGGAATTTGTCCATGATAAAAAGGTCGCCCAGGAATGGTATTTTGACGAACAACCCGATAAATCTATTGTAACAATAACTATTCAGCCTGACAAGGAGGATTCATTGGTAACTGTAGAACATACAAATATTCCCGATGACGATTTTGCCGATATTGCGGAAGGATGGCGTGAGTATTATATCGGAGCCATAATCAGCTTCTTCAATCCTAATTTTTAATAAGGCTACATTGAAAGGTTTAACGCCTCCTGGCCTGATGACAGGAGTTGTTAATTATTTTGACGGGCTTCGACGTTGGAAAATATCCCATAAAGATCTTCGGTACATGCATAAATAAGTGTACTAATGCCTTTAAAGGATTGAGTATGGGCGTGTTCCTGCACATTCTCATCCCAGGAGGGAACCCAGGAAAGAATATAGTTTTTGATGAACCTGCAGATCTCCTTTTTCATCTCGCAGCAGCTGGGTTCATCATCAAGCAACAGGTATTTTTCGACAAGCTTTGTAAGAAAAAGCAGCTCTATGCCAAGGTGATCAGCAGGTTTCCCGGGTTTTATCGGGTGCCAGCCGTATGAATTATAAAACTCTGCTACCTCCATTTCAACGGGTACTCCATTATTTCTTCCGGCAAGATAAATTGATGCGCGGGCAGGTGCAAACGGCAATACTCTCTCGTCAAAGAGATTGAAATAATCGTCGGCCAGCATTTGCCTGCATTTCACTTTATCTTCGCATGGGTCCCTAAGGAGTGAAGCGGCTTTTAAAAACCGGGGATTTAAGCTTGAAACCGGAAGCTTTTTAAGTGTTCCATTAGTCCAGAAATCAACTATACACTCATCGGTGGGCTCACTCATTATCATGCTCCCTGCAAAATACAGTAGCAGGTTATATCCTTTTAGTATATTATTACGATCATGTTCCATAAAGTCAAATTACCAGGCCCGGAAATTAATGAAGCGTTTTTTGTGAGGCAATTCACTGTAGTATAACGAACGACAGAAGAATTTGTTCGAAAAAAAAGGGCTCTCGTGGTGAGAGCCCTGTAATATTTGGAGTGTTTTACTTTTACTTTGTAAAATCTGCCATCTCGTCAGGGTATTCGTTATTGTCGATTTTCCTTTTTATCTCCCTGAAGGCTTTTATTGTATAATCCACATCTTCGAGTGAATGGGCAGCAGTCGGAATGAGGCGAAGCATTACTACATCCTTTGGTACTACAGGGTATATAACTACCGAACAAAAGATATTGTAATGTTCCCTGAGGTCGTAAATGAGCTGGGTGGACCGGGTCACTCCGCCTTTCATGAACACAGGTGTAACGGATGATTCTGTCTTGCCGAGATCAAGGCCTTCCTTCTTTAAACCATTCTGCAGAGCTCTGACAATGGTCCAAAGTTTTTCGCGGTATTCCGGATGAGTCTGAATAATTTCAAGACGCTTGATCGCACCCAGAGTCATTGCCATTGGCAGTGATTTAGCGTAAATCTGAGATCTGAGGTTATATTTAAGGTAAGAAATGACCTCTTTTGTACTGGCAACAAATCCTCCGAAGCCTGCCATTGATTTGGCGAATGCTGCAAAATAAACATCAATCTGGTCTTGCACGCCAAAATGTTCACCTGTTCCACGCCCGTTTGCACCCATTGTTCCGAAGCCATGTGCATCGTCGACAAGAATACGGAAATGGTATTTCTTTTTAAGTGCGGTTATCTTGTCAAGTTTGCCAAGGTCGCCAGCCATTCCGAAGACACCTTCGGTAATAACAAGGATGCCGCCGCCGGATTCTTCAGTGAGTGTAGTCGCGCGCTGAAGCTGTTTTTCGCAACTTTCAATGTCATTATGATGAAATGCAAATCTTTTTCCGATATGAAGCCTCAATCCATCCATAATGCATGCGTGTGATTCTGAATCATAAACGATTACATCATGTCTGTTGACCAGGGCGTCGATAATGGAGACCATCCCCTGGTATCCGAAATTAAGAAGGTATGCACTTTCCTTCTGTTCAAAATCGGCAGCCATCCTTTCAAATTTTTCATGATTGGTGGTTTGCCCTGACATCATCCTTGCTCCCATAGGATAAGCTAATCCATACTGTTTAGTGTATTCTGCATCAGCTTTTCTTACTTCAGGATTATTAGCCAGTCCCAGGTAATTGTTCAGACTCCAGACAAGAACTTCCTTACCTCTGAATGTCATTCTTGGCCCTATTTCTCCTTCGAGCTTAGGAAAGGCAAAGTACCCATCTGCCATATCCGAATATTGGCCAAGTGAACCTTTATTCACTTTAATTTTATCGAAAATATCCATGATTGTTTTTTAAAATTTTCACAAAAGTATAGAATAGAAGCTTCCATGTTATACCTATTTATACCTAATTTGGTATTCTGCCTCTGATATATATTACCGCCTTTCATTTTCCTCCAAGGGGAGGCCCGAGCGTTAAGAAATAGCCCGATGGGTTATTTTATCGAAGGGGCCAGCCTGTCGGAAGGGGCCTTACCCCGGGTGGGAAGGGGGTTATTCTTGTCCTGGCAGATAGCGAAAGAATAAATGGATAATATTTACGTTTATATCTCTGATATGAAAATTTTATTGTAATTTTGCGCAACATTTTTTATGAGGCTAAGGACATCTATATTATTACTGGCATTAGTGCTGGTTACTTCCTGCGGTGAGTATCAGAAGATACTGAAGAGTACGGACTTTGATATGAAAAAAGCCAGGGCTAAGGAATACTTTGATGCTGGCAAGTATGTTAAGTCGAGTGAGCTCCTTGAGCAGATCATTCCCCGCTACAGGGCGACTGAAGAGGCTGAGGATCTTATCTGGATGAATGGAGAGGGCTATTATGGCATGAAGCAGTACGATATGGCAGGTACCGTATACAAATCTTACATTGAACAATACGGTTACGGGAAATATATTGAAGAAGCCTATTATAAGTCGGCCATGTGCGATTATAATATTTCACCTCGCGCGGAACTTGACCAGGATAATACTAAAAAGGCAATAGAAGGCTTTACTATTTTTCTTTCCAGGTATCCGAACAGTTCGAGAGCTGATGAGTGCAAGAAACTGCTTGATGATCTTCACGAGAGGCTTGTTGAGAAGTCGTATATCAGTGCAAAGCTCTATTATGATATGAATCAGTATAAGGCAGCTGTAGTTGCCCTGTCAAATTCCCTCAAAGAGTTTGCTGAGACAAAATATCGCGAGGAAATGATGTATCTCAAGCTAAGTTCTCTTTACCTTTATGCTGGGAAGAGTTTTGCTGTTAAGCAGAAGGAGAGGTATCAGGCTACTCTCGATGATTATTATTCCTTTATGGAAGAATTTCCACAGAGCAAATACGCTAAAGATGTTAAAAAAATATACCAGGCGACTGCTAAACAGTTAAAAATTCAGACTCCTGGAAATGAAGCTAATATTCAATAAATAATTATGGATTACAGAAAATCAGCAGCTCCGGTAACAACAATTACACGTAACCTTGACCTTATGACCAGGGGCACGGGAAATATTTATGAAACAGTAATCATAGTTTCAAGAAGAGCCAACCAGATCTCTGTTGAAATGAAGCAGGAACTGAACAAGAAGCTTGAAGAGTTCGCTTCATACAGCGACAATCTCGAAGAGGTTTTTGAAAACCGCGAACAGATAGAGATATCTAAATACTATGAGAGACTTCCAAAGCCGACCCTGATTGCATTGCAGGAGCTTGAAGAAGGTAAGATTTTTTACAGGAACCCTGAAAACCAGAACAGGCCAAAATAAAAACCAGCCTGAAAATGCTGAAAGGCAAAAATATACTTGTGGGTGTAACCGGGGGTATTGCAGCCTATAAAACTGCAACTATCATCCGGTTGCTAGTTAAAGAGGGAGCTGAAGTAAAAGTAGTAATGAGCGCCCATGCCAGGGAATTTATTACCCCTCTGACCCTTTCAACTTTATCGAAAAATCCTGTCCTTACAGAGTTTTATAATCAGGAAAATGGCGATTGGAACAGTCATGTCGATCTCGGGTTATGGGCCAACCTTTACCTTATTGCTCCGGCAACTGCAAATTCAATCGCAAAGATGGCCTGTGGAATAGCTGATAACCTGCTGTTGACAGCTTATCTTTCGGCAAAATGTCCGGTAATGATCGCTCCTTCCATGGATGTCGATATGCTGAACCATCCTGCTACAAAAATCAATATTGAGACTCTGAAAGCGTTCGGAAATATAATAATTGAGCCTGCCAGCGGCGAACTGGCAAGCGGTCTGACAGGAAAAGGAAGGATGGCCGAACCAGAAGATATAGTAAGGGAAATTTTAAACCTCCTGTCAAAAAAAAAAATCAAAAAACCGCTGAGCGGTAAACGGCTCCTTATAAATGCAGGACCTACCCGCGAACCAATAGACCCTGTTCGTTTTATCAGTAATTATTCTTCAGGAAGAATGGGTATTGCTATTGCGGATGCTGCTGCTGAATATGGTGCAGATGTCGAGCTGATACTGGGTCCGGTAAATATAGTTCCGGAAAATAAATCTGTGAAGATTACCCGCGTAACTACAGCAGAATCAATGGCATCAGAATGCATTAAGCGGTTCCCGAAATGTGATATAGCCATCCTCTCGGCTGCAGTTGCTGATTATACGGCGGTAAAGGTTGAAAAGGAAAAAATGAAAAAGGGCATTGATTCAATTACTCTTAAGCTTAAACCTACCGCCGATATTGCAGCGACCCTCGGAAGAAGTAAAAAGGCGTCACAGATTATTGCCGGTTTTGCCCTCGAGACAAATAATGAAATAAAAAACGCCACGGCAAAGCTTAATAGAAAAAACCTGGATCTTATTGTTTTGAATTCATTGAAGGAGCCTGGCGCAGGTTTTGAGCATTCTACTAACAAAATAACCATTATTGACAAGTACAATAATATTGATAAATTTGAGTTGAAATCCAAAGAAGAAGCTGCCAGGGATATTCTCGACAAAATTGTTTTAATGATCAAATAATTTATACGGATGGTAAGAGTCAGCATCCTTAAAAATTTTGCGCTTTCAGTCCTTTTCCTGATCCCGGGAGTTGCATTTTCACAGGAGCTCTACTGCAATGTCCAGATTTCGGCCCAGAAGATACAGGGATCAAACCGCGAAGTCTTTGATAATATGCAGCACGACATATATGAGTTCATGAATAATACCGTCTGGACTAACCATGTATTCACTTATGCTGAAAGGGTAGAATGCTCTATTCTTATCAACCTTACAGACCAGATATCGGCAGATGAATTCTCGGGAACCATCACGATACAGCTTAAAAGACCCGTTTTTAATACTACCTATAATTCGACGGTATTGAATTTCATTGATAACAGCTTCAGGTTCAGATATGTTGAATTTCAACCCCTTGAATTTGATCCTACCACTTACCGATCGAGTCTTGTCGCCGTTCTTTCCTATTATACTTATATGATTCTTGGCTTTGATGCCGATACATTTTCCCCAGAGGGGGGGACAGAGTACTTTCAGATGGCTGAGAAGATCGTCTCAAGTGCTCAGAATGCATCTGAACCAGGATGGAAGCCTTACGACGGATCCAGGAACAAGAACAGGTACTGGCTGGTCAAAAACACTCTCGATAAGGAATATGAAGGAGTCAGGCAGTTTCTTTATGAATACTATATTAACGGGCTCGATAAGATGGAATCAAAAATATCTGAGGCCAGGACCAGCATCGTGGAAAGCCTGAAGCTTGTCCAGGAAGTTTACAGGAAAAAACCCGACCCGTTCATGTATATTGTCCAGATTATTATGGAAGCCAAGTCTGATGAAATTGTTAATATTTTCACTGAATCATTCCCTGAAGAAAAAAGCAGGGTTGTTCAGATACTTACCGAAATAGATCCTTCGAAAAAGACAACGTACGAAAAGATCACTTCGGCAAATTGACCTAATCTCAGTTTATGCTGGTAAAACTTTACGTTCAAAATTATGCACTTATAAAGGATCTGGACGTTGAACTTGAAGACGGACTGACAATTATTACAGGTGAGACTGGCTCAGGTAAATCTATCCTTCTGGGCGCCCTTTCACTGATCCTGGGAAGCAGGGCCGATTCGTCAGTACTGCTCGAGAAGAATGAAAAATGCGTGGTGGAGGGAACATTCAGGATCGGCGATTATGACCTCTCTGAGTTCTTCACGGCAAATGAACTCGATTATGAGCCTGTTACAACAATGAGGAGGGAAATAAACCCTGCCGGCAAATCGAGAGCTTTTATAAATGACACGCCAGTTACCATAAACCTTCTCAAGGAACTGGGAGACCGCCTTATTGATATCCATTCCCAGCACCAGACCCTGATGCTTCATGATAATTCCTTCCAGCTGAATGTGATAGATTCTTTTGCTGGCACCTCGAAGCTGAAAGATGAATACAAGCTTGTTTACAATAAATACCGATCTCTGTCGAAGGAGTTTAATGAGTTAAAGGAAAAGGCTGACCGGAACAAGGCTGACCTCGAATATTTCCAGTTCCAGCTTACCCAGCTCGAGGAAGCAAAGCTCCGCGAGGGTGAACAGGAGGAGCTTGAGAAGGAACAGGAACTGCTGAGCCATGCCGAGGAGATCAAAATCGGATTGAGCAATGCTTCAAGCCTTCTTTCTTCCGATAATGCTTCAGTTTTATTGTTATTGCGCGAAGCAAAATCAGCTCTTTTTAAAATAGCAGAATTCCTTCCAAACGGTGATGAGATTCTTCGCAGAAGCGAGTCTTCGTTCATTGAGCTTAATGACCTGGCTGGTGAAATTGAAAAGATGATGGCCACAATCGATGCCGATCCTCATCGTCTTGCCCTTGTAAATGACAGGCTCGATTCTCTATACTCATTGATCCAGAAGCATCGCGTGAAGGGACTTAACGAACTGATTGTAAAAAAGGAAGATATCAGGAAACAGGTAAAGTCAATCGAAACAAGCGATGAAAGGATGGCTGAGGTTGAAGCTGCACTGAAGAAAGAGACTGCAGCACTGAAAAGCCTCGCTGATGGAATTTCCATTAAAAGGAATAACATCCTGGGCGATGTTGAAAAGAAGATTTCCGATCTGCTGAAGCAACTCGGAATGCCCAATGCAAGATTCCGTGTTTCAATGACAAAGCTCCAGGATTTTACTGCCACAGGCACTGATCATGCTGACTTTCTCTTTTCTGCAAACAAACAGGTTGAACCGGAGAACCTTGCGAAGATTGCATCCGGAGGTGAATTGTCGAGGGTGATGCTCAGCCTTAAGTCGCTGCTTACAAAAAACAATAACCTGCCGACAATTATTTTTGATGAGATCGATTCGGGGGTATCTGGTGAAGTGGCTGATAAGGTTGGACAGATCCTCGCAGGGATGGGAAAATATATGCAGGTGGTTAATATTACTCATCTCCCGCAGGTAGCCTCAAGGGGAACAAAACACTACCATGTCTATAAGGATGATTCGGGCGATTCAACAATTACCAGGGTTAAGTTGTTAACTCATGAAGAGAGGGTAACCGAGGTCGCAAAGCTTTTAAGTGGCAGTGAAATAACTGATACTGCGATCCGCAATGCGAAGGAGCTTCTGAAGGCCGCTGGAAAATAAACTACCCCCTTTCTTTTTCCCCCAGGAGGGAAATGAAGAACCACCTCCTTCCCCTGTGGGGGAATCCCGAGTACTCGGGAGGGAAGAGGGTAAAAAATAAAAGATATTAAAAATGGAAGGAACATTATTAAAAGAGAAAAAAGGAATCATTTTCGGTGCACTGAATGAAAAATCGATTGCGTGGCAGGTAGCTTTGAAATCCTGGCAGCAAGGGGCACAGCTTGTTCTGACAAATTCTCCTGTTGCAGTAAGGATGGGGTCTATAAATGAGCTGGCTGAGATCACCGGAAGCAAGGTTATCACTGCTGATGCTACCAGTATGGAAGATATTGATACATTGCTGACAGAAAGCATGAAGATATTCGGCGGCCAGTTCGATTTCATTCTTCATTCTATCGGAATGTCACCCAACGTAAGAAAAGATATTCCCTATGAGCAGACAAGCTACGAGAACATGCTGAAGACATTCGATATATCAGCGCTCAGTTTCCATAGGATTCTTCAGACAGCATACAAGCTTGATGCAATAAGGGAATGGGGCTCAGTTGTGGCTTTGTCGTACGTGGCAGCTCAGAGAACCCTTTCCGGATATAACGATATGGGTGATGCCAAGGCGCTCCTTGAATCAATTGCACGCAGCTTCGGATATATCTATGGCCGCGACAGAAAAGTCCGGATCAATACAATATCTCAGTCACCGACTCTCACTACCGCCGGAAGCGGTATTCACGGGTTTGAGTCTCTTATTGACTTCTCTGAAAGAATGTCGCCGCTCGGCAATGCAACGGCCGAAGAGTGTGCCGATTATTGCGTTGCGCTTTTTTCGGACCTTACAAGAAAAGTTACCATGCAGAACCTTTACCACGACGGAGGATTTTCAAGTATGGGTATGAGCCTGAAAGCTATTGAACAGTATAGGAAAAGCTTTGATGAGTGTGATTGTGACGATAAATAAATAAGTACAAATACCTATTTTTCAGGCGATTTGCAATCAGGTAAGTCGCTTTTTTTATATTTGGATCAACTTAGAACCACGCTTATGATTAAGTTGATACTCCTCGTTATTTTCTATCTGACTTTTCCTGTCCTGATAATTTATCTGTGCAAGAAATGGACATTTCTTGAGAAGCTGGGCTCAATCGTAATTGCATATGCATTCGGACTTCTGATCGGGAGCACCGGCATATTCCCAAAAGGTAGCGACGGATACAAGCTTGCAGTGGTGGGGCGCGGACCTCTTTCACAGACTGAGATTGAGACCCTGATCTCAGACGGCAAGGTTGTACCGGAAGATATCTGGGTTAACCAGATTGCAAGGGTACAGGATATTATTCCGACACTTGTAGTACCGCTTGCTTTCCCTCTTTTGCTTTTTTCTCTTAATATTAAGCGATGGCTCAAATATGCCAAAAAAGGATTTGTCTCAGTCGGTCTTGCCCTGATTGCAGGACTTGTAATGGTGACTATCGGTTTCTTTATCTGGAAGGATTCGATTCCGGAAAGCTGGAAGCTGGCCGGTATGTTTGAAGGAATTTACACAGGCGGAACCCCGAATTTCGTCGCCATAAAGATGGCTCTTAATGTCGATCCGAATTTGTTTGTCATTGTCAGCACCTATGATATGGTCGTTGGGGCATTTCTTGTACTGTTTTATATTACGGTAGCTCCGCGCATCTTCAGGTTTATACTTCCAAAATATTCTGAGGAAAAGGGACTTTCAACAGAGGCAGTTGAAATTGCAAAGGAAACTGTAGACATGGAGGATTTTAACGGAGTACTGAAAAAAGAGACCTTGTTGCCGCTTCTTAAAGCCCTTGGGTTAGCGGTATTGATTTTTGCCATTGCCGGAGGTTTAAGCATGGCTCTGCCAAAGCTTCCACAGATGTTAGTTGTCATTCTTACCATTACTACACTTGGAATTCTTGCATCACTAATAAAACCCATAAACAGGATTAAAAAGACATTTCAGCTTGGAATGTACTTTATACTTGTTTTTTCACTGACAGTTGCTTCAATGGCAGACCTGAAGACAATGGTCGGTATAGGGATGGTCAATTTGATACTTTTTATCTCGTGGTGCTATTTTGGATCATTGATTCTGCATCTTATCCTTGCAAAAATATTCCGCGTGGATGCTGATAATTTCCTTGTAACATCGGCAGCATATATATTTTCACCACCATTTGTTCCCTTGGTGGCTAAAGCATTGAAAAATAAGGACCTGATAATCACAGGTATTACCGGAGGTATAATAGGCTATATATTAGGTAATTATTTTGGAATTGCCCTTGCATATTTTCTGAAGGGCTTCTAGAAATAACTAAATATTATATAAAAAACTTTCCCTCTCTTTTCACCAGTTGGCGGAAAGAGAGGAAAAAGAAGGGGGTGAGTACAGGTAAATATGTAAATCCTAGAACATATAATTCAGTCCTATTGAGAATCCGATATTCCCATCCTGTGCATTAAATGCCTTTCCAATGTCAATGGCAATTACGAAGTTCTGGTTCATAACAGGCATAATACTTATACCGGCACTCTGATGCAGTTTGTCTTTGCCTCCGTGGAAAAAATCAGAATAATTTTCTGCAGGGAGCGTCGTTAAGAATGTTGTGCTAAGATCTGATGGAAGGGTTATATCTTTTGTAACTAACCCGAAATCATAAAAGGTATTAATCCCGAGGTAGCAATCCTGCTTAAGGAATTTAAAATAAATGGGTTTCCAGCGAAGCTCCACGTTTCCCAGAAAGAACGCGTCACCTATAACCCTGTTCCTCAGAATACCCCTGAGCGTGCTTGATCCTCCAAGTCCCTCACTGGTTGCACCGGTGAGCATTGAGGTGATGAACTGAGACTGATAGAAGAAGGGGACTTTCCCGGAAAGCGTGGTTTGATAACCCAGCCTGTAAACCAGCGAGAGGTTCTTCTCGATAAGTGTAAAGTACTGGCGGTGGGTTATATAAAATCTTGTGAATCCCCAGTCGTTTCCCAGAAACTTGGGAGCTATCTCAACCCCCATTTCTGTCCAGATACCTTTCATCGGGTTGGGTCTGTTATCACGGCTGTCCCATGTGACACCTACCTTTACTATATTGACCCATCCTCCGTCGGCTTCGTTGGCACTTATCAGACCGAGGTCCTGGTAGTACTTAAATAATCCCGGCATATCGGCATTATAAGGAAGCTTATCCTTCTTACCTCTATTGAGTGTAGGAATATTGACCGTATCGATCATAAAATCCTGGATTGCAAACCCTGCGCTCCATTTAATGTGATCTCCTGACAACTTGCCCTGAAAGTCATTCTTGAATCTGAACTCATTCCTCTGGAAGCGGTAGAACATTGCACTCCTGTAAGGATCAACGGGACCTGTCGCCTTGTCATATTTCATCCAGTTATCATTAAATACCGATTCGTATCCATTGAAACCATAGAAATCAGTTGCCATATCAGGAAGATAACTAAGGTCACTTGTCAGATGCACACCATGGATGAGGTGATTTGACTCATACATCATCCTGAAGATTCCGCTGCCTTTTGTGTAATGAGAAACTTCGGTGTAGGTGTGATCAAAATAATCGGGATAAGTGCTTCCATCTCCATAATTGTAGAATTCCACCAGGGCTCCGTACTGAAAACCAAGGTTGGAATCGTAAGTGGTTGCAGGTAGGGCTCCGCCGAATTTCCATCCGGTCTTCACCTTCTTCTCCTGTCCCGATACGGAAAGTGCCACTAAAGCCATAAGAATAACTGAAAAGATCTTTTTCATAGGTATAGTTTTGGTTGACAATGTTAAAGATAAAGAAAAAGTGAAATAATGGCCACTTTTTTTAATAATTGCTACCTTCGGCTATTATTTTTAAGACTATATACTTACATGGGCCTTCTTATAAAGAATATTAAAGGGCTGATTCAGGTTGAAGGTGATCCGAAGCTGAGGGTGTGCGGGAAAGAGATGTCTTTAATCGACACTGTTTCAGATGCTTATTTATATATTGAAGAAGATCTCATTTCTGATTTCGGACCAATGAGGTTTCTTGACGGTAATCCGGGAAAGATAGATCTGTCAGGAGATATTGTAATTGATGCCTCGGGCAAATTTGTTTTTCCATCTTTCTGCGACTCACATACCCATCTTGTTTATGCAGGAAGCCGCGAAGGTGAATTTACTGATAAGATCAGGGGGCTTTCTTATGAGGAGATAGCCAGGCGAGGCGGCGGAATTTTGAATTCTGCCATGAAGCTGAACGAGACATCTGAAGATGAATTGTTCAAACAATCAATGGTCCGTATAAATGAGATTATCAGTCAGGGCACCGGCGCAGTTGAAATAAAAAGTGGTTACGGACTCTCTCCGGAATCGGAGTTGAAAATGCTCAGAGTTATAAGGAGGATCAGGGAGAACGCTCCCCTGGAAGTAAAAGCTACTTTTCTGGGCGCCCATGCAGTCCCGCATGAATACGACGGAAGAAGGCAGGAGTATGTAGACCTGGTTATAAATGAAATGATCCCTGTTGTTGCATCTGAGCAGCTTGCAGATTATATTGATGTTTTTTGTGATGAAGGCTTTTTCACTGCAGAAGATACTGAAAGGATTCTTATGGCAGGACTTAAGTACGGATTAACGGCAAAGATACATGCCAACGAGCTTTCCTTTTCAGGAGGTGTACAGGCAGCGGTTAAATACAATGCTCTGTCGGTTGACCATCTTGAACGATTGGGAGATGATGAGATTGAAGCACTTAAAGGTTCCGGAACTATGCCGACGCTTCTCCCTGGTTCAGCATTATTCCTCGGACTGCCTGATGCTCCTGCAAGAAAAATGATCGATGCAGGCCTGCCGCTGGCACTGGCATCCGATTATAATCCAGGATCATCGCCTTCAGGCAATATGAAGCTTGTAATGTCTTTGGGATGCATTAAGCTGAAGATGCTGCCTGAGGAGGTATTAAATGCAGTCACGATAAATTCGGCTTATGCCATGGGATTATCCGAAACCTATGGATCAATTGCACGTGGAAAAGTGGCTAATGTATTTATAACAAAGGAGATGCCGTCATATGAGTTCCTGCCTTATGCTTTTGGCAGCGACCTGATTGAGACAGTAATATTAAAAGGTAAAGTATTTAACCCCCCAACCCCCCTGAAGGGGGGCTAAATTGGACCACTGAACCAACCCCCCTTTAGGGGGGCAGGGGGGCGAGTATATGGAGAAACAAATTAATCATGAATGAGAAGAGAATAATAGAATGCGTTCCGAATTTTAGTGAAGGAAGGGATATGTCTGTAATTAAGCAGATTACAGATGTTATTGAGTCGGTGGATGGAGTAAAGCTGCTTGATGTAGATCCCGGAAAAGATACCAACAGGACTGTGGTTACTTTTGTCGGTAACCCGGAGGCTGTTTCCGAGGCAGCCTTCAGGGCTGTGAAAAAAGCATCTGAGATCATTGACATGTCAAAGCATCATGGTGCCCACCCGCGAATGGGTGCCACGGATGTGTGCCCATTTATACCGGTATCAGGAATTACAATGGAAGAGACGGTTAAATACGCCAGAAAAGTGGCTGAGCGCATCGGCAATGAACTGAAGATACCTGTGTATTGCTACGAAAATGCAGCCTCTGAGGAGAAGAGAAGAAACCTTGCGAGCTGCAGGGCAGGGGAATATGAGGGACTCAGGAAGAAACTTGAGGACCCCGCATGGAAGCCTGATTTTGGTCCGGCTGCTTTCAATAAATTTTCAGGGGCAACGGCGGTTGGAGCCCGCGATTTCCTGGTCGCCTTCAACGTAAATCTGAATACCACCTCAACCCGGCGGGCAAATGCAATTGCGTTCGACGTCAGGGAAAAGGGCAGGATAGTCAAAAATAAGGAAGGCAAGGAAATAAGTGTACCGGGTACACTTAAAAGCGTTAAGGCAATAGGATGGTATATTGAAGAGTATGGGATCGCGCAGATTTCAATGAACCTGACCAATATTTCCGTTACACCGGTTCATATAGCTTTCGACGAGGTTTGCCGTAAAGCCGATGCCCGTGGCGTAAGAGTCACCGGTTCGGAGCTGGTTGGACTTATCCCTTTCAAGGCAATTCTTGATGCCGGAAAGTACTTCCTTGAAAAACAGAACAGATCGGCCGGAGTGTCAGATTCCGAGCTTATTAAAATTGCTGTTAAATCGATGGGATTAAATGATATTCATCCGTTCATTCCTGAAGAAAAAATAATTGAATTTGTTATGGCTGAAAAAGGGAAAAGAAAACTGATTGACATGAGCCTGAGATCATTTATGGATGAGACTGCTTCTGAATCCCCGGCTCCCGGAGGCGGTTCAATCTCGGCCTACCTTGGAGCTCTTGGAGTCGCCCTGGGTACTATGGTTGCCAACCTGTCGTCACATAAAAAAGGGTGGGACGACAGATGGAAGGAGTTCTCCGATTGGGCTGTAAGGGGTAAAGAGATTCAGAACAGGCTTCTTGACCTTGTGGATGAAGATACAGAAGCTTTCAACAGGATACTGGAAGCCTTCTCACTGCCGAAGAACAGTGAAGCAGAGAAAAAAGTCCGGCGCGATGCTGTTCAGTCCGCAACTAAGAATGCGACTATAGTTCCATTTGTGGTTATGGAAACGGCATTCAGAGGATTTGAACTCATCAGAGCAATGGTGGAGACCGGTAATCCGAATTCTGTAACTGATGCAGGAGTAGGAGCGCTTGCCCTGCATTCTTGTATAAAGGGTGCAGGTCTGAACGTAAAAGTGAATGCATCAGGTCTTGAAGATAAAACCTTTGCAGCTGAAATAATCAGCAAAGCTCAGTTGTTGGAAAGTAAAGCTGTTGATGAGGAAGAAGCAATTATTAAAATGGTAAGATCCCGGATTAGTCAGAGATCATAATTAGTCATTTTTAATTCTTAAAGTCAAAATTTGATCATGAGAACTGGTATTACAAAATATTAAGATTTCTTACAATATTAATTCTGGTTTCTAATAATTCAAGAGCAAGTTTTTAACAGTTAATGTTTTTTGTTACTAAAAATTATTATATTAGTAGTGAAGATTATTACCTATTAACCTAAATTTTTATCTATGAAAAAAATCCTATTTCTTTTTTTACTGTTGCTCATAACAGGATCGCTTGTTATGGCACAGACAGTTGGGATTTCTGGTATTGTGACCAGTTCGGATGATGGTCTTGCAATACCAGGTGTCTCTGTTATTGTCAAGGGAACTACCATTGGAACCAATACTAATGCTGACGGTAAATATTCTATTACAGTTACCGGTAACCAGACATTAGTATTTAGTTTCGTTGGTATGAGGAGCCAGGAGATTCCTACGAATGGTAGAACAACTATCGATGTCATTCTGGCAAGTGACCTGATGAATCTTGATGAAGTTGTGGTTGTTGGTTATGGTACAGCAAAAAAGGTTGGAACAGTTGTTGGATCATTTACACAGGTTTCTGCTGCCAAAATTGCTGAAAAACCTACCGCAAACATAATTGATGCACTTCAGGGAAAAGTTGCCGGTCTTCAGGTTTATTCTTCATCAGGTGAACCTTCCCAGCTATCCTCTATCAGATTGCATGGAGTTGGTTCCCTTGGAGCCAGTTCAACTCCATTGTATGTGCTTGACGGTACACCGATAGACCCGGGTACAATGCTGACACTTAACTCGAACGATTTTGAAAGTGTTACCATTTTAAAGGATGCTTCTGCAACCTCTATCTACGGTACCCGTGCTGCAAATGGTGTAATATACATTACAACAAAGCGCGGTACAACTGATACCAAAGCCCAGGTCAGAGTATCTTCCCAGTATGGTATTTCAAAGCTGGCTAATGAAGATTTCTTCAACAGCTTCATGAATACCAAGGAGTTAACTGATTTCTGGGTTGCCACTGGTTATCGGACCCAGGCTCAGGTTGATGCAACACTGCTGGCATATCCATTCGATACTAAATGGTATCATACTTACTACAAAAATTCTGCTGCTACTTATCAGACAGATCTTTCAATAGCCGGTGGTGGAGGAAAAACAACTTATTTCATATCTGGTTCTTACTTCTACGCAGATGGCCTTGCACAGCGTTCGGCTTACGACCGATATTCTGTAAGGTCCAATATTAATACAAAAGCCAATGACTGGTTAAGTGTTGGACTGAATCTTTCAGCCAGTTCCGACAGCAGGCAGACAAACCAGTACGGAACAAACAGTACAAACCGCGGCCTTTCCATGTTGAGGCAGCCCTTCTATTCCCCGGTTGATACCAACGGAGTGGAATATCCTGATTTGATACCTGGTATGAACGCTTATAATCCCAAGTATCTTGCAGCAAAAATGCCTTCAGTTACCAAAAATGCCCAGATAGACGGTATGGTCTACCTTCAGATTAATCCGATAAAAGGATTAACAATCAGGACCCAGGCTGGAATGGATGCTTACGATCAGAGAAACAGCGCCAAACAGTACCCTTCCTATAAGGCGTCACTGAATAACGGTAATGCTACTGAATGGTTCTATCGTAATGTTACACTTACTGCTACTAATACGGCTGAATACAAATTTGATATAGGTACCCGCCATAGTCTGACCTTTTTGGCAGGTCAGGAAGGAATAAAAAATACATATACCAGTTTTATGGCTTATGTCGGAGGTCTGACTGATGACCGTTTAATGTTGCTGGGAACCGGTACTTCTGCAACCAGGAACGTAAGCTCAAGCAAGTCTGAATATGCATTTCTTTCTTATTTCGGGCGTATTGATTATTCCCTGGATAATAAGTACTTCTGGGATTTCTCAATCCGCAGGGATGGTTCGTCACGGTTTGGTGTTAAAAACCGTGATGCAAATTTCTATGCCACAGGGTTAATGTGGAATGCAAAAAAGGAATCATTCCTGGAAAATATTGATATTATTTCTTCTCTTAATGTTAAGGCAAGCATTGGTACAAGCGGTAACTCAGAAATAGCCAACTATGCAAACCTTGCAACAGTAGGAACAAATCTTTACAATGGAGGAAGCGGATGGAGCATTTCAACGCCCGGAAACCCGGAACTCAGCTGGGAACACCAGTTCCAGACCACCGTCGGAGTTAAGTTTGCATTGATGCATGACTTGTACCGGTTTAACATTGAGTATTATAACCGTGTTACAAATAATATGCTTGTTGATGTTCCTTACCCGTATACCTCAGGATTCGGTACAGTAACTTCAAATGTCGGTTCGTTAAAGAATGTCGGGTTTGACATCACAATCGACTTCGATATTATAAGACAGAAAGACTTCTATATTACACCGTATGTAAACCTTAACTTTAATAAAAACGAGGTTACAAAACTGTTTAACGGACTTGATTTCTGGAGTATTCCGAATACTGGTGTATGCTGGATAGTTGGTCAGCCAGTATCTTTCTTCTATCCCTATTTTGCAGGGATCGACCCTGCTGACGGATTACCCCAGTGGTATGTCCCGGGAAAGGATCCGACAGTAATGAAAACTGACTCAATTACCAAAACATTTGCTTCACCCGGTCTCAACCAGTTTCTTGGGAAGCCACGTTACCCGCCATTTACAGGTGGTTTCGGTCTAAATGCAGGCTGGAAAGGACTTGCATTGCAGCTGGATTTCGCTTTTGCATACAAAAAATATCTGTTCAATAACGACCGATATTTCTTTGAGAATCCGACTTCCTTAGGTTTTGTAGGTTATAACCAATCGAAAAGAGTCCTCAACTACTGGAAACAACCTGGCGATATAACTGAATTTCCAAAGTACGGTTCAATTCTCTGGACACAGTTTGATTCCCGCCTTATTGAGGATGCCAGCTTCATGCGTCTGAAGAATCTTACTCTTTCCTATACTTTGCCTGAATCAATTCTGAGGAAAACAAAGTTCTTCTCAGGTGCCAGGATATTTGTCACAGGTCGTAACCTTCTCACTTTCACGAAATACCTTGGTCCCGATCCTGAGATTGACTCAAACCTCACACTTGGTGCAAACCCGAATACCAAGCAGTATTCATTTGGCGCTGAAATATCATTTTAATAACCAGTTAACGTATACTAATTATGAAAAACATAATAAAAATACTGTCATTGACTGCTGTCCTAGCTGTTGCATCTGTATCATGTGACCTTAACAGATATCCATATGATTCAATTGAGCAGTCAAAAGCCTTCATGACAATTAAGGATGCAACTACCCTGAACAATGGATTATACGCTGGATTCAGGGGTGTAGTCTATGGACTTTATCAATTCTCAACAGATGTTCAGGCCGACCTGCTTAATGCAACCCTGGACTATGGTAACAGGAACGGTTTCCCTCACAAATGGACCCCATTCCTTGCGGATGATTATACTATCCGTGATACATGGAGATATCAGTACAATGTTATCGCCAATGCGAACAACGTAATTAATAACTCTGGTAGAATTACTGTTACAAATCATGCTGATTCTTTAAGCTTGAAAAGGTATCTGGGTGATGCATATCTTATGCGCGCCTATTTATATCATCAGCTTATTCTGAGATTTGCTAAAGATTACGAACCAGCTTCCGCTGCTACTGATCCTGGAGTTCCGATTGTACTGACATTCGACCCGTCTTTGAAGCCTGCCCGTTCAACAGTTCAGAAGGTTTATGATCTGATTCTTGAAGACCTTGCAGGGGCAGATACGCTACTTGCAGCTACAGCAGGTGCTAAAAACTCCACCAGGTTCACCAAAGATTGTGTCACTGCTCTTAAAGCAAGGGTATATCTCTGCATGCACAGATACACCGATGCAGTTACTGCTGCCAATTCGCTGATAACCAGCGGTACATATCCACTTATTACCACTCTGGCCGATCTTCAGAATATGTGGGTTAATGATGGAAGTACAACTGCAGGGGGCGCTGAAACTATATTCCAGCTGGCTGCAATTCAACCCAGCGAACTGGGCAATGCCAACAACATCTACCTTGGATTTAATCCGGCAAACAATAAATATACCCCGGATTTCGTGCCGGAACAGTGGGTAATTAGTCAGTACGAAGTTGCCGATATTCGCAGAGCCACATACCTTGCACAGGAAGCCGTTATCGTTCAGGGAGTGGATTACCCTAACCTCTGGTGTATTAATAAATATCCGGGTAACCCTATACTATTTATAGGAGCGTCTACCAATTATCAGCATAAGCCAAAGATTTTCAGGGTTGCTGAAATGTATCTGATCAGCGCAGAAGCTGCTGCTCAGGCCCCTGCCACGGAAGCAGCTGCATTGACTACCCTGAACCTTCTCAGGTCTGCACGCGGAGCATCAACCCTCGTCGGACTCACCGGGACAGCGCTGATGGATGCAATCAAAGCAGAAAGGATACGTGAATTACTTTGCGAGGGAACACGTATTGATGACCTGAAAAGGTGGCATATGGGATTTGCACGATCAACACCCCAGAATGTTGGACTCCTTATTGTCGATCCGGATTTCACCGGCAAAGTGGTTGCAGCAGGAGATGATAAGTTTGTGTGGGGAATACCTGCAAATGATATGACAACCAACCCTAGCCTTGTTGGCCAGCAAAATCCTGGCTGGTAGAAATGGATTGGAGTAACAATTAATGAAAGGCTGCCCGGAAGAGCAGCCTTTTTAATTTGTCCTGATGCCTTCAGGCAATTCTTCTTATTGTCCTGAGATGATGGGTATATTTGCCTGTCTCCTGCCGGAATATTCCCTGGTGGTCGATAGAATCGATCCTGACCCTTCCGGATGCATGAATTACCAGTCCCCGCGACAAGATCATTCCAACATGCGATATCTTCCTGCAATCATCATCAAAGAAAACAAGATCCCCCGGTACTGTTTCATCGATAAAACTTATTTCTGTTCCGGATTCTGCCTGCTGCCAGCTGTTTCTCTTTATCTTGATTCCGTGGATCTTGAACACAAGCTGTGTCAGCCCTGAGCAATCTATACCTGAAGGAATACGTCCGCCCCATATGTAGGGACTGTTAATGAATTTCATCGCAGTATCAGGGAGCGAATCGCTGGTGGTAATAAAGCTTTTGTTGAATTCCTTGCCTGCAGTAAAAACGTTATTTCCGGCAAAAAACGTCTTCTCTTCAAAATCAGGAGAATATATTTCACATCCCGGTTCAAGAACAAGTTTTGTCTTGTCGCTTTTATAGCAGAGAAGGTTTTTGTTCAGAACATGGCCACAGCTATCGCCCTGAACAATTGAGTGCTGAACATGATCTAAATCGATCCACCCATGGTAATTATCAAAATCAGTTTCAACTTTTATCCAATGACCTGACTGGTCAATAATAATATATTTTTCCCCGAAAAGAACCTGGCTCAGCATCTCCGATCTATGCGAGGGTCCTGATCTCAGGGGAACAAACACATTTTCACATATATATTTTTCCATCTTGCCTGATTGTTGCACTTCAAAATTAATCAAAAGTTTTGAACCGTTCTGAAATATGGCAAGGCTGTCTTTAAAAAGAGGCTGTTAAATATTTACCATGCAAGGATCGCTTATCCTGAAAGAGGCTAGCGCATATCGTTAATGTCAGCGTCCTTGTACTTTCCCTGGGGGAAAGTGAAAATTTCCTGGGCAGGCACTCCTTTTAAATCATAATCATTTACCAGCAGGGTAATAATGATGCCATCCCTTTTCTTGTACTCAAAGCTTTTCAGGACCAGGGATGGCTTTTCAATAACAAGTCTTACCCTGATTATATCATTTTTAATATCAACCGGATAAAGGTCGATCGTGTAAGAATCCTGCTTTTCTTCTACCAGCCGGCTTTTATATCCTTTCTTGTACATTGAAAAAATAAGGGATGGCTGGCTTTGGAATGAATTGTCTTTCTTGTTGGGTTTTGTTACAGTAACCTCTTGTTCGTCAGGCAGGTAACTCCATGAAGTCTCACCGTTGAACCATATAATATTATCAGGAAGCTCAAGCTTATAGCTGTCTTTGCAGAGAATAACAGAACCTGTAAGCGAGTCTTTAGTATTTTGCATCTGGTCGACAGTAACAAGCAGGAATTTCATCGATACTGAAGGCGCAGATGAAGCTGCAGATGAGAATTTATCAAGGATCGTGACAGCCTTGGGATCATTCTGGCTTAACGCGTTAAATGTCAGAAGAATAGACATAAAAACAAAAAGTATAACCTTTTTCATCTCTCTTGTTTTATTCAAGGCTCTTCAAAATCTGTTCCAAAGCTATCGAATCTGAGCAAAGAACATCTCTGGCTTTGCTACCTTCGAACGGGCCGACGATTCCGGCGGCCTCAAGCTGATCGATAATTCTTCCGGCCCGGTTATAGCCGATGGAGAGTTTCCTTTGTATCAATGAAGTCGATCCCTGCTGATGCTGTACAACAAGCCGCGCTGCATCATCAAACATTGGGTCACGCTTCTTAAGATCTATGTCCAGTACACCTCCCTCATCGTCGTCAATAAACTCAGGGAGATGCATTGCATCAGGATAACCCTGCTGCGAACCTATGAATTCAGTCAGTTCCTCAATCTCCGGAGTATCGATGAAGGCACACTGAACCCTTACAGGTTCATTGCCTGATGAAACAAGCATATCACCACGGCCAACAAGCCTGTCGGCACCGGTTGCATCAAGGATTGTGCGCGAATCGATGGAAGAGAAGACACGGAATGCAATCCTGGTCGGGAAGTTGGCTTTAATGAACCCGGTGATTATGTTGGTGGATGGCCTCTGTGTTGAAATGATCAGGTGAATTCCGATTGCCCTGGCAAGCTGTGCAAGTCTCCCGATCGGACCTTCAATCTCCCTTCCTGCAGTCATTATCAGGTCTGCAAATTCATCAATGATCAGAACAATGTAGGGGAGGTATTTATGACCTTTTTCGGGATTCAGCTTCCTCGATATGAATTTCTCATTGTACTCCTTGATATTCCTGGCCTGGGCTCCTTTAAGAAGCTCGAGCCTGTTGTCCATTTCGATGCAGAGAGATTTCAGAGTGTTGATAACCTTCTGGGTATCAGTTATTATGGCATCTTCCTCACCCGGAAGCTTAGCAAGGAAGTGACGCTCGATTTTTGCATAAAGAGGAAGTTCAACCCTTTTAGGATCAATAAGTACAAATTTAACCTCAGACGGATGCTTCTTATATAGTATTGAGGTAATGATGGCATTAATGCCGACCGATTTGCCCTGGCCTGTAGCTCCGGCAACAAGAAGATGGGGCATTTTGGTAAGATCGACAATAAAGGGATCATTTGTAATAGTACGCCCGAGGGCAAGCGGAAGATCAAATTTTGTCTCCTGGAATGCCTTTGAGGTAATAAGTGACCGCATTGAAACAATTTCGGGTTTCTTGTTAGGCACCTCAATACCGACTGTTCCTCTGCCGGGAATAGGAGCAATGATCCTGATGCCCAGAGCAGACAGGCTCAGGGCAATATCATCTTCGAGCGATTTGATCCGTGCAAGTCTCACACCTCTTTCCGGAACTATCTCATAAAGAGTGACTGTTGGTCCCACTGTGGCGGATATCTGCCTGATGTTTACCTTATATTCACTAAGGGTCTTTATAATATTTTCCTTATTCTCAAAAACTTCGTTATTATCAAAAGCGCTTTCCGACTTATGTTCTTTAAGAATAGAAACAGGAGGAAATTTATACCGCGAAAGATCAAGTCGCGGATCATAATTTTCCATTATATGAGTTACCTCTTCATCGCTCAGGATATCTTTGGCTTCCGGCTTTGTAACATTCATTTCAACCTTATCGCCGGCAGGTTCGGGAATTGTCTTATTGTCATTATCAAGGTCCCGTATCAGAGATCCGGCAGCTGCAGCAGTTTCAACTTCAGGAATTTCACCATTATCAGGAACATCATCCGTATCCTCAATCAGATGTTCTGTCGTATCCGTCCTGTTTTTAACCAGAAATTCTACCTCACCTGCACCGGTTTCAGCTTCATCTTCAATCTTGCCATCATGAAGAATGGTTGTTTTAGTATCCTCTCCTGCGGGCACTTCTGTCGCTTCAGTTTCTGTTTTGAGCTTGTGCAGCCAGGGGAAGGCGCGTATCCTGATATTGAATTTAGAAGGATGAAATTTCAGAGCGAAAACGAGATAGGCGATGGTTATGAATATCAGCAGTATGCCTGTTCCTGGCTTTCCCATAAAAGCGTTCAGCCATCGGGTTATGGTATAACCCTGTGCGCCTCCGGGACCGCTCATCAGGTAACCGCCAGCCTCACCGAAAATAAACCCGAGAATGAGTGACAGAATAATAGTGGCAAAGGTGAATTTTGCAAGCAGGCTCCATGGTCTGATCTTCGGGAAATTCAGGAGGTAAAAGCCTATTGCTCCGAATATCATGGGAATGAAGAATGCGCCAAAGCCAAACCCATAACCGATAATCATTTTTGCAAGGAAGTGACCGCCTTTTCCGCCCCAGTTCTTTACTGCGACATCAGGGCCCGAAACAATATCTGCGTTGGGAAGGCTCTGGTCAGTTTTCCACCAGAAGAGATAAGCCACACATGCAAGAAGCAGGTATACTGCAAATCCTGTTATAAGAATGCCCGAAATGAATTTTACCCTTTCATCTGTGAAAAAGGGCTTTGATTTAGCGGGCGCCTTGGTATTTTTAACGGTTTTCTTAGGACTTTCTTCCTTTTCCTTATTCATGACAAGCTAAAAAATGCAACGCAAAGGTAATAATTTTGAATCTGGCACAATTGACGGATTTTAGTTTTTATGAACAGAAGGGACAAATAACGAACACATCTCCGGCTGCCGGGAACCGGTCACCGGTAAACGGTTTTATAAGCTGGTCATTTTGTTCATGAACTTGTTGATCTCATCCCTCGATACCCTCATATATTTTTCTCTTCTTTCGAATAGCTTGTCGGGGATTTCTTTTTTATAGACTGTTTCGGCTGTAAAATGCATTTCCGCTGTTCCCATCTGGAAGAAGAAGTTCATGAGTATGCCATCGATCTCCCGGTATGGATTAGCGACATTGGGATTTTTGATTTTTATCTCAGTGGTATACCAAACCTGGTAGACTTTGTCCTTATTACCTGACAGGATGACTTCAGCATTTTTGCAATTGAATCCGCAGATTACTGATGTTTTAGAGGTCTTCCTGACCACCATGCCTTTCATTGCGTCAAAACCGGGTGGCGGTTCTTCCGGGTTGGCAGAATAGAAATATCTCCAGGTAAGAAGGCTGATGTAAGTATCAAAAATGCCTTTCGACGGATCGGAAAGATTCAGTATCCCCGAATTTCCAAAAGGTGCTGATATATCAAAAAGTATTTTATTGTCTTTAAATGAGACAATAAGATTCCTCGGCATCACCTCTTTCGGCATAACGCCAACATTCCCAAGATATTCGATAGAGTAATGGATTTCACCCTGGTCAATGTTTTTATCTCCCTTATCCCTGCAGGAGTAACCTGAAATTACGATTAGGCATGCAAAAATCAACCCGGACCTGAATCTCACTGATCTTTTTTTTGAATTATCAAAAGTAATGTTTTTTTTTAATTTTAGTTCTGGAGACAGATAATTATGCAATTGAGACTAATTTGAATGCAGATGCCTTGACTGCCAGGATTCTTTGTGACTCAAGGTTATCGGCAGATCTGCGGATTTTAATAGCTTTGTGGTTCTTTGTTCGTTACTTATGGTCAACTGAAAAAAGGAATCTTAATTATGAAAAAGAAGCTGGCAGTTGTAGCACTTGGAGGAAATGCACTTTTAAGGGGCGACCAGGCTGGTACAATAGATGAACAGGAGCAGAATACCACTGAAACTCTGGAAAACCTGGTTTTCCTGGTCATGGAAGGTTACGACCTTGTAATTACCCATGGTAACGGACCTCAGGTTGGCAATATCCTGATGCGCAATGATGCAGGCGAACAGATATACAACATTGCCCAGATGCCCGTTGATATCTGTGTGGCAGATTCCCAGGGCGGTATCGGATACATGATTGAACGGATGTTCAGGAATGTGCTTAACAAGCATGGTATCGATAAGAATGTCGTATGCGTTGTAACCTCCGTAATTACAGATATTAATGATCCTGCATACAGCGATCCTCAAAAAAGGATCGGAAAAATTTATACCAGGGAGCAGGCCGATGAGCTTGCAATGCGAAAAGGGTGGATTTTCAGGGAGGAGGTCAAAAATGCAGACGGCTTCAGGCGGGTGGTTCCTTCTCCGGTCCCAAAAGACATTATGAATCAGGAAATTATACGTGATCTGGCCAGGCAGGGGAATATAGTAATTGCTGCCGGTGGCGGCGGAGTACCAGTATATATTGATGAAAAGAATGATGTAAGACCTGCTGAAGCGGTTATTGACAAGGACCTCGCATCAGCCCTCCTGGCTTCGCTTATCGGGGCTGATGAATTTTACATCCTTACTGACGTGCCATATATTTACATTAATTACAAGAAGCCAAACCAGGAAATAAAGGAATTCCTGAACTACGCCGATGCGCTGAAATACCTTGAAGAAGGACAATTCACCAAGGGAAGCATGGCCCCTAAGATACAGGCCTGCCTTAATTTTATCAAGAATGGTGGTAAATTAAGCGTAATCACTGAGGCGTTCAAACTGTCCGATACAAAATATGGCTCAAAGATCACTATGGAGTATGAGGATGACAGACGATAAGGATGTATAAAAAAAGAACTTACACAGAGTACCACAGAGTTGCACAGAGGTTTTCTCTGAGGCTCTCAGTGGTTCTCCCCTGCAGTCTGGCTCCTTTGCTAAAATAGCCCACAGGGCTATTTCTTAACGCTCGGCCCTGGATTTCCTCTATGTAACCAACAAGTACATCTGAAAATAATTTATTCTTACATTTGCCCTTTAAATAATTTGTTTTAACTCTAAGTACTCTGGGCACCTTAGTCACTTCAAACTCTTTTATTATGAAAATAGATCTCCACAACAGACACTTCCTAAAGCTTCTGGATTTTACTCCCGAAGAAATACAATATCTTCTTGACCTTGCTGCAAAGTTGAAAAAAGAGAAGAAAGCAGGAAAGGAAAAACAGCTTCTCAAGGGTAAGAATATTGCCCTGATATTTGAAAAATCATCAACAAGAACAAGGTGCTCTTTTGAAGTTGCGGCTTATGACCAGGGTGCTAATGTCACGTACCTCGGCCCGAGCGGCTCACAGATCGGACAAAAAGAATCTATGCGCGACACTGCAAGAGTGCTGGGGAGAATGTATGACGGGATTGAATACAGGGGATTCGGACAGGATATTGTTGAAGAGCTTGCCGAATATGCAGGCGTTCCGGTATGGAACGGGCTCACTAATGAATTTCATCCTACCCAGATACTGGCTGATTTTCTTACCATGACAGAGCATTCCTATAAGCCGCTCAGCAAGATGGTATTTTGTTACCTTGGCGACGCAAGGTACAATATGGGCAACTCGCTTATGGTCGGATCGGCAAAAATGGGCATTGATTTCAGGATCGCTGCCCCTGCTGCGTGTCAGCCTGCACCGGATCTTGTTGCAAAATGCCGCGAAATTGCGAAGGAGACCGGAGCTAAAATAACTATTACTGATAATGTTGATGAAGCTGTAGAAGATGCTGATTTCCTCTATACTGACGTCTGGGTATCAATGGGCGAACCAGATTCCGTATGGGAAGAAAGAATCAAGCTGCTGAAGCCTTACCAGGTCAATATGTCGGTGATTCAGAAGACCGGAAACCCAGGCGTAAAGTTTCTGCATTGCCTTCCTGCATTTCATAACCGTAATACAAAAGTGGGAGAGGAGATCTTCAAAAAATATGGTCTTGATGGACTTGAAGTCACCGAGGATGTATTTGAATCAGCCCATTCTATTGTCTTTGATGAAGCAGAGAACAGGCTTCATACAATAAAAGCAATAATGGTAGCTACTTTGGGAAGTAATGGTTAACTGTAAAGGTTCAAGGATTGACGGCCGGCGGCCGGTCACCGGTTACCGGTTACCGGGGAATCAGGCAATCCACTCCTTTACGAAGTAGAATGTCATTACGCACGAGGCAGCAAGCTTCAATCCTATACCTGTCATAAATCCCAGTAGACTGCCAAAGCCTGCCTTAAGTGCATATTTCATATCATCCTTGAACAACAGCTCTCCTACAAAAGCGCCTGCAAAGGGGCCGATAATAATGCCTGCAGGGCCAAGAAATATTCCAATTATGAGGCCTATGGTAGCACCTCGCGTCCCGTATTTTGAACCTCCAAAGCGCTTTGTTCCCCATATCGGGACAACGTAATCAAGTACGGAAACAACTACTGTTATAGCTGCAAAAACTATCAGGGCACTGTTTGAAAATTCACCAAAACGTGAAAAGTGGAGCAGTATTATTCCTAAAAAACTGAGGGGCGGTCCCGGTAGTACCGGAACCAGGCATCCTATTATTCCGGCCAGCATTAATATTATGCCAAGTATGAGGAGAATATAATCAGACATTATTACTTTTTCCCGAGATCATCAAACTCAATGTTTGTAAACTCTTCCGTACTAATGGGCTCCTTTTCCTTAATTGTGTTATTTTCAATTGGCAGCGTTGCACTGTGCGGGCCGCCATTTTCACTATTTATGTAATTAACAGCATCTTTCAACCCTTCTGAAAACTTCTCGAAGTCTTCCTTGTAGAGGAATATTTTATGCTTTTCATAAAACACTTTCCCCTCTTTTCCCATTCGTTTCTTACTTTCGGTGATAGTAAGATAGTAATCATCTTTTCTGGTGGCTTTTACATCGAAAAAATAGGTTCTTTTCCCGGCACGGACAACTTTGGTAAAAATCTCTTCCTTCTGGTTCTTATCTTCACTCCCGTTCTGGACTTCAGTAATTCCGGCTTCTTCTTCCATCGCTAATCAGGTTAATGTTAGGGTTTTGATTAATATTGTCAAATGTAACAATTATTTTCTCAAATCAAAACGAGGGTACGTAATTGTCTTTGAATTTTAAAAAGATGTTTTGAGGGTTAAGGAAAAAGAGTATTTTTGCAGCGATAAAAATTTGAGGTTCTTTACAGATGATAAGCAGAAGATTGTTACGTATCAAAGCCCTTACCGCCCTTTATGCTTTTAACAGGAGGGAGGATGATGATCTTGCAAGAGCCGAAAAAGAGCTGATGTTCAGTATTGGAAAGACTTACGACCTTTACCATTATCTTTTGCTTCTTCTCATCGATATAGCTGATATCGCCTCGGAGAAGATCGAACAGGCTTTGCAGAAAAATATCCCGACTCCGGAGGATCTCAATCCAAACAGGCGATTCATCGATAATATCGTGATCTCCCAGTTTAGAAACAACACTGAATTAAATAAACATATTAACTCCGGCAAGCTGTCGTGGGTTAATTACTCCCATATTCCCAGGCTTTTGTACAGTAAGATGATCGAATGGGACGTCTACCTTGATTATATGAATTCGGACACCAGGAACTACCAGACCGATAAAAAATTCATAACAAGGTTTTATAATGAATTTATATCCGGTTCAGAAGATCTGCTTGCATGTCTTGAAGAACAAAGCATATACTGGAATGACGATATGGAGTTCGTTATTGTAATGATCGAAAAAACAATTAAGAAGCTGAAATCTGATTCTGCAGAGGATACTCCGCTGATGCCTCTGTTCAAGAATGATGAAGATAAGGAATTTGTAAAAATCCTGTTCAGAAAAGCAATTTTGAATTCAAAGAAAACATCTGAACTGATTGACAGCAATACAACAAACTGGGATGTGGACCGTATTGCTCTTATGGATATCCTTGTTATGCAGCTGGCTATTACTGAAGTGATTGAATTCCCTGAGATTCCGGTGAAAGTGACTCTGAATGAGTATATCGAGATGGCGAAATACTATTGTACTTCAAAAAGCAGTACATTTGTGAACGGCATTCTCGATAATATTATCAAGGAGATCCGTGAGAAGGGGCTTATAAACAAGTCGGGAAGAGGATTGCTGGGAGAAAGCCTTAAATGAACTGACTAAACTTATATCATAAAATGATGAAAAGAATTTTCGCTTATAGCTTGTTTGTACTTCTATTTTCAGCCGTCGGATGCGGTACCGGAACCCATAAGGGCAATGGCAGCCAGTCGTCCGTCAGCGATACCGGGAAAGCCGTTATAAGTTTCACTGAATACGAACATGATTTTGGCCAAGTAAAGGCAGGAGAAAAAGTAACTTGCCTATTCACCTTCACCAACACCGGAACTTCCGATCTGGTTGTGAGTTCAGCGATTGCCAGCTGCGGTTGCACCGTGACAAAGTATTCAGGTAAACCTGTCGGCCCCGGGGAAACAGGCAATATAAAAGTAGCATTTGACACATCGGGCCGAAATGGCATCCAGACTAAAACCATTACAGTGCAATCAAATGCAACAACGCCTGTAGTGATTCTTAAAATAACAACTGAAGTAATTAACATTAATAATAATTAATAATTTTTGCGATGACCAATTTTGCTTTTTTACCTTTATCAGTTATGGCTGCAGGTACTGCACCGGGCCAGGGTAACGCACTTGTAACTTTACTTCCTCTGATACTCGTTTTTGTTGTTTTCTATTTTTTCATGATCAGGCCGCAGATGAAAAAACAAAAAGACATGACCAGCTACAGAAGTTCTCTTAAAAGAGGCGATAAAGTGATCACAACCGGTGGTATCTACGGAAGGATATATGAAGTTAAGGATAACTACGTCATGATGGAAGCAGGCGGAGATGTCAAGCTCAAGGTTGACAAGAACGCCGTAATGAAAGATCCATCAACTGACGAACCAAGCTAATATCCTTTATATTTTTACATCCATTGGATACGAAAGATGGAAATGAACCGGCAAACCTTTTAAAAAAGGGAGTAAGCTTAATAAATAAGAATATTATTATTTTTGCTTTCTTCCTTTTTTTCTCTTTCATCTTCTGGTATCTGAATTCTCTTGGAAAAGAACTGGAGGCTGATATCAGGTATCCGGTGAAATACACGAATATCCCTGCGAAAAAGAGCCTTACGCCGGCGCTGCCTTTGCGGCTGAATCTTTCAATGAAGGGCCCTGGCTATTCAATTCTTAAGCTCAAAATCTCCGGGAGCTCATCACCGCTTGTAATTGACTTTTCGAAAATCAGTTACAGGCATGCACAAATCAATAAAGCAGAAGATTATTATATCCTTACACCTGCTTTGCTGCAGAATTTTAACTCACAGATCAGAAGCGCCTGCAAGATTACTTCGGTAAAACCCGATACCCTTTTTTTCTCATTCAGGCCAGCTGCCAGATAATACATTATATTTGCATTTCTGATAAAGTGAAGCGGTTTGATGCCGCCTCATATTATCAGTCTTTTAATGAGAGTTTCAGGGAATAATGAAGCAGGAGACGAAGAAAATAATGAAGCTTGGGATTACCGGCGGAATTGGCAGCGGCAAGACATCCGTCTGCAGGGTATTCAGCGTGCTTGGGATCCCTGTCTTCTTTGCCGATCCTGAAGCTAACCTGATTATGAACAACGACGAGAAAATAATCAGGGAGATTAATAAGCTTGCATCAGATGACCTTTATCCAGGGGGAGTCCTCGACAGGAAGAAACTCGCCTCACTGATCTTCAATGATCAGGATCTTCTCAGTAAAGTCAATTCTTTGGTGCATCCTGTCGTTTTTGATAATTTCAGGCGTTGGACTGCAATTCAAACCACACCATATGTAATCATGGAAGCTGCCATACTTTTCGAGAGCGGCGCTTCAGAACTGGTCGACAGGGTGGCAACAGTAATTGCCCCTGTTGAGGAGAGGATCGCGCGGGTAACAAAGAGGAACACCCTTTCAAGGAAACAGGTAATAGAGAGGATCAATAACCAGATGAATGATTCGGAAAGGATCAAAAGATCGGATTATGTTATTAATAATTCCGAAAACGAAATGATTATTCCCGCTATTCTGAAAATCCACGAAGATATTTTAGAACATTTAAATTCCTGATAGATGGGAAGGTTTGGAAAGTGGCTCGGCGGAGGCCTCGGATTCGTTATGGGAGGGCCTATTGGCGGACTTCTGGGATTCCTGGTTGGTTCAATGGTTGACAGCACTTCTGTTTATACATCGACATATTCACCGGGGCAGGTCAGGACAACACAGGGCGACTTTGGAGTGAGCCTTCTTGTTCTGATAGCTGCCGTCATGAAGGCTGACGGTAAAGTTGTAAAATCAGAGCTCGACTATGTCAAGCAATTCTTTTTAAGGCAATTCGGTCGCGAATCTGCTGCCGAAGCTTCAATAATGCTGCGCGACCTTCTCAAAAAGGATATCCCGATCAGGGACGTGTGCCAGCAGATAGGAAGGAATATGGATTACTCATCGCGGCTCCAGCTCCTTCACCTGCTTTTCAATATTTCAATTGCCGACGGAGTCGTTCAACCGTCAGAACAGGATATAATTGAAAAGATATCAGGCTATCTCCTAATATCTTCGACTGATTTTATCTCAATCAAGAATATGTTTGTGCCAGAGACTGATTCGGCATTAAAAATACTTGAGATTGAGAGATCTGCTTCTGATGAAGACATAAAGAAAGCTTACAGAAAAATGGCGATGAAATATCATCCCGATAAGGTTAGCCAACTTGGTGAAGATTATAGAAAAAGTGCAGAGGAGAAGTTCAGAAAGGTCAATGAAGCCTATGAAAAGATTAAAAAAGAAAGAAATATGCCCTGATATTTGATAAATTTTGAATTATTGAATCAGACATTTGAATTCAAGCGTTAAATTTGTAAACAAAACAAATACTATGGTTTTAAAAGACATATTGGCAATTTCAGGTGAACCAGGGCTTTTTAAATTTATCGCCCAGGGTAAAAATGCAATGATCGTTGAACAACTTGAAACGAAAAGACGAAGCAGCGCATTCGGCTCTTCCAAGGTAAGCTCCCTCGAGGAGATTACGTTATATACGGAAAAGGAAGATATGCCTCTGGGGAAAATATTCGACCTTATTTATGAGAAGCATAACGGCGGCCCGGCCGTCGATTTTAAATCAGATCCTGAAAAGCTTAAAGCATGGTTCAGCGAGGTCGTTCCGGAATACGACAAGGATAAGGTATATTCAAGCGATATAAAGAAAATTGCACACTGGTACAATATTCTCCAGGAGCTGAATCTTCTGGTGAAAGATGAACCTGAAAAAGAAGCAGGCAAACCTGACTCTGGTAAAGAGGGCACGAAAAAGCCTGCCGGGAAAAAGAAGGAAAAGGCTGTTGCAAAAGCGGAGCCCGCAGCCCCAAAGAAGCCTTCCAAACCCAAAACCAAGTAAACAATCACTACCTGAAATGAATTTCGGAGGCGCCGAAGTAGTTTATGATTATGCCGGGTCAGGCATAATCATCGTTCCAGTGCCATACGATGCAACCAGCACCTGGATGAAGGGTTCCGATAAGGGCCCTGATGCCATAATGGAAGCTTCGGTAAACCTTGAGTTTTATGATGTTGAAACGGGCACAGAGGCTCATAAGAAGGGTATATATACCCTTGATCCTATTCTTGAAAACAGCTCACCTGAAGCCCTTGTTGATGCAGTTTACAAAAAAGCGCTCTTCTTGCTGTCCGACAAAAAATTCCCGGTGATAGTGGGTGGGAATCATACAGTAAGTATAGGGTCGGTAAAGGCCTTTTCAGAAAAATTTCAAAACCTTACGATTCTTCAGCTTGATGCTCATTCCGACCTTAGACAGGAATATGAAGGATCAAAGCTTAACCATGCCTGTTCCATGGCAAGGGCAAGAGAATATGCACCATTGGTGCAGGTTGGCATTCGGAGCATGTCGGCAGAGGAACTTGCATTTGTCGATGATAAGCGAATTTTTTATTCGCATGATTTATATTATAATAAGCAGCTGTACAGAAGCGCTATTGAAAAGCTTTCCGAAAATGTATATATAACAATCGATCTTGATGTCTTTGACCCGTCATTAATGCCGTCGACAGGAACGCCGGAGCCGGGAGGACCGGATTATTTTGAAATTATGCATTTTCTGAGGGATGTGGCCGGGTCGAGGAATGTTGTTGGTTTCGATGTTGTTGAGCTATGCCCTTCGCCTGCCAGCAAATTTCCGGATTTTGTCGCAGCCAAGGTGATTTACCAGCTGCTGAGCTACATATTTGAATGACCCCCCAACCCCCCTAAAGGGGGGCTAAAATATATTTCTTCTTGGATTTGAGCCCCCTTTAGGGGGCAGTCACGCCATGGCGTGACAGGGGTTATTCCTCCTTCTTCGCTTCTTCCCAGATCACATTCATCTCATCAAGGCTCATATCATGAAGTGATTTTCCTTTCCTTATCGTCTGGTTTTCGAGGTAGTTGAACCGCCTTATGAATTTCCTGTTGGTCTTTTCCAGCGCAGCTTCAGGATCCACACCATAAAGCCTGCATGCATTGATAATTGAGAAGAAGACATCACCAAACTCCGATTCCATTTTCTCGGCATCCTGGTTATCTATCTCGTTTTTAAGCTCACCGATCTCCTCGGCGACCTTATCCCATATCTGTTCCCTTTTTTCCCAGTCGAATCCCACACCTCTGACTTTCTCCTGGATCCTGTTGGCTTTAATTGTAGCAGGCAGCGATGATGGTACACCTGAAAGAACAGGTTTGTATCCGTTGTGCTCCTTTATTTTCAGCTGTTCCCAGTTCTCTTCAACTTCAGAGGCACCTGAGACTTTAACATCGCCAAATACATGAGGGTGTCTGTAAATAAGCTTTTCATTTATTCCTTTAAGTACATCTGTCATTGTGAATTTGCCCTTCTCAGACCCTATCTTTGCATAAAATACAATGTGAAGCATGAGATCTCCAAGCTCGTTTCTGATTCCATCGTCATTCTTTGAAAATACAGCTTCAGCCAGTTCATAAGTCTCCTCAATTGTCAGCTTCCGCAGACTCTCGTTTGTCTGCTTCATATCCCAGGGGCATGTTGTTCGCAGTTTATCAATAATGTTAAGGAGTTTTTCGAACTCCTCCTTGCTTCTTTCTTTATCGTTCATTAGCAAATAGTTTTAAAACAATCGGTTAGGTGATGTATTCCTGGAGGCCAGGTCAATTCGTACCACCGATCCGGTTGACAGGCTGAGCAGTTCGGAGACATTGGCTCCGTTTATGGCAATTTCGAGCAGATCGAGGGAATTGAATCTGGCGAGCATTTCCCCCACCGGAACATCGCTGTATTTTTCAAGAATTTTGTCCGTATAATTCTTATTGCTTTGTATGAGAATCCGGTAATCCTTTCCTTCGAAAACCCTGTTAAACACTTCTTTGGTAACATTAGAAATGGCGTTTCCGTATGAGTCGATGAAAATAATACTCCCGATTATTACTTCCTTGTCGATAGTTGCCCGGAGGGGAACTATTTCACTTATATTGCTGAACGGACTGCCGATTTCTGCAGGCTTCTTCCCGGATACGAGGTCAGAAGCCGCTTTTGCAAATATCTCCAGTTCATCCGAGCCTGTCCCGTGGTCTATCTTTACAACTTCATCCGGTTCAGAATTGAGAATAAGATTAAAGATACCGTTATCCGTTCCGATGAAATAGTGTTCTTTTGCCCTGACTATCAGATAACTCCGCTCTTTTATCGCCTCGGAATGAACACATATAATATGGATGGTGCCTGCCGGATAATTTCTATAGGTATTCCTGATTACAAATGACGCATGCGATATATTAAAAGCCGGAATATTGAATGCGTTGTCAATTATTGTAACACCCGGGCATAACCTGCAAAGCTTGCCTTTAATGATCCCGTGGTAAATGTCATCGGGCTTCCATTCAGTTGTAAGAGTAATAACCGGCATAAGGAAAAAACTTAAGACAAAGATAATCTTCTAAAGAAAAATAAGCTTACTTTGTGCCATCCCTGAATCATTTTTTTAAACTTTTACTTGTTAAAGGTCGATAATGAAGGGAAAGTACCGCGTCAGAAAGGTTAATGATTAATGACAGAGATAGTTATTTTTCTTGAGGATGTTGACCCTGTAGTCTTCTTCGGCACGAACAATTCATTGCTTGATAAAATCCGCAGCTTTTTCCCGAAAATAAAGATCTATTCACGCGGCAACGAATTAAAATGTACTGGTGAGGAGTCTGAGATAACTGCCTTTGCCGAGAAATTCAATGGGCTTATCGAATATTACCAGAAATATCACCGGCTTGATGAGCAGGACATCGAGAAGTACTTTTTCGATGACGAGCATATGAAATCCGCATCAAAAGGCGAGTTCGAGCAGGTTCTGGTGTTTGGCACAAGCGGGAAGCCTGTGCGGGCAAGAACAGTGAACCAGCTTTTACTGGTAAATAATTATAAGACCAACGATCTGATAATTGCCGAAGGACCGGCTGGCACCGGCAAGACATATACATCAATTGCCCTGGCTGTAAGGGCACTGAAGGAACGGGAAGTGAAAAAGATAATACTCACAAGGCCTGCAGTTGAAGCAGGGGAGCGGCTCGGCTTTCTTCCCGGTAACATGAAGGATAAACTCGATCCTTATCTTCAGCCTCTTTATGACGCACTGCATGATATGCTTCCATTCAAGAAACTGGAGACATGGGTTGACGATGGTACCATTCAGATCGCACCACTTGCCTTTATGAGGGGGAGGACACTTGAAAATGCATTCGTCATACTCGATGAAGCCCAAAACGCAACCGTAAGCCAGATCAAGATGTTCCTGACAAGGATGGGTGTCTCATCAAAGTTTATAATGACAGGCGATTCAACACAGATCGACCTGCCAAAGAGAAACGATTCGGGGCTCCTTCAGGCTATGAGAATACTTGATGGTATTGAAGGCGTCTCAATTATAAGATTCGATGAACGCGATATCGTGAGGCACAAGCTTGTGAAAAGAATTGTTCGGGCTTATGAAAATGAGGAAAACGGAACTAAAAAATAAAGAATATTATAATGGACAAGACAATTCTAAGATCAGATTTTAAGTTTCCGGGACAGAAAAGCCTTTATAAGGGAAAAGTCAGGGATGTTTACAATATCGACGACAAGTACATGCTGATGATTGTTTCCGACAGAATATCGGCTTTTGATGTCGTACTTCCTAAAGGAATTCCTTATAAGGGACAGGTACTTAACCAGATTGCTGCAAAATTCCTTGATGCAACGAACGATATTGTACCAAACTGGAAAATAGCTACTCCCGACCCCACTGTGACCATAGGCTATATTTGCAAGCCATACCCGGTTGAGATGATTGTAAGAGCTTACCTGACAGGTAGTTCATGGCGGACGTACAAGTCGGGTGCAAGAGAGATCTGTGGAATCCGCCTGCCAGAAGGGATGAGGGAACATCAACGGTTTGAAAAGCCGATCATTACCCCCACTACCAAGGCCGAACATGGAAAGCATGATGAGGATATATCGCGCGATGAGATAATAAGGAGCGGACTGATACCTGAAAGTGAATACGATCTCATTGAAAAATATACGATGGGAGTCTTTATGAGAGGCTCAGACATTGCCGCCGGGCATGGCCTGATTCTTGTTGATACAAAATATGAATTTGGTAACAGGAATGGGAAGGTATACCTTATCGACGAGATCAATACACCTGATTCTTCACGTTATTTTTATGCTGACGGGTACCAGGAAAGTTTCGACAAGGGTTTGCCGCAGAAACAGTTGTCAAAAGAGTTCGTGAGGGAGTGGCTCATGACAAATGGCTTCCAGGGACAAGCCGGGCAAAATATTCCGGATATGACTGATAAGTTTGTAAATGAAGTATCGGAACGGTATATCGAACTTTATGAGAACATTACAGGCGAAAAATTTGTTAGAGCCGATATATCGGATGTTACCGGAAGAATAGAGAAAAATTGCAGAGCTTTCCTTTCAACATTGTAAATGAGTTTGTAATGAAAATAAACAGGTTATTGAAGGCTTTTCTTACGACATTTATCCTGCTGTCAGTAATATGTCCGCTTAACGCACAGGTTAACGTCGAGAGGTCAAAGGATAAGGTAATCATATCCGGGACTGTCTTTTACATGCACCATGTAAAAAAAGGGGAGACTGCATATTCAATATCAAAAGCTTACGGAGTTACGGTTGAGGAGCTGACAAAAGAAAATCCGCCGGCTGTATATGGAATAAATGAGGGACAAACATTAAGAATCCCAGTGAGAGATGCCGCTTCAAATGAACAGGTGCAGCCGGAGCAGCCGAAGTTAACGCATGATGAGGCAAAATTTATTTATCATAAGCTTCAGCCTGGAGAGACAATTTTCTCTCTTTCCAAAGCATATGGTGTTTCGGAGAATGAAATTATTTCCAGTAACCCCGGCATTGAAATATCGAAACTTTCGGTTGGCGCCGAGATAGCAGTCCCCAGAAAGGATTTTATGACCGACAGACAGGAATTTGCGGTACAGGAACCTAATTACCTCTTCCATAAGGTTGTAAAAGGAGAATCGCTTTCTTCCATTGCCAGACAGTATGGGCTCACTGTCAGAGAAATCAGAAAACTGAACAGTAATATACGTTTCCCACAGGTAGGAGAGTATATCAGAGTGCCTGCCCCGAAAGTTGTTGAGGCGGCTCCTGTTTCCATAATACCGGAAAAGGATAGTGCAAAGGTTGTGGCAGAACAGCCGGTAATTACAATCACGAGGCCGGCAGGTTATACTCCTGTCAAAAGCCTTAAAGGTTCGTTTGATATAGCAGTTCTTCTTCCGTTCTATCTGAAGGAGAATGCTGTAAGGAATGAAATCGATTCTTCGGTGGTGAAAGGCCGGAAGATCTTCAAAGTAATAAACCGTCCGGATGAATTTATATACCCGGGAAGCTTTGGATTTGTTGAAATGTACGAAGGCATACTGATGGCATGCGACACACTTCGTTCCATTGGACTTGATATCACAGTTCATACATTTGATATAAATAATGATACAATAGAACTGACCAGGCTTATCAGGAATGGTCAGCTTGATGGAATGGATCTGATAATAGGTCCGGTTTATTCATACAACCTGGCAAAGCTCACTGCATATGCAGGGAAGCTTGGAATTCCGATTGTCTCACCCGTCCAGCTTATTAATAATTCAGCACTGCTGAACAACCCTAATCTTTTTCTGGCGAATTCCACGCTTGAGGTTGCACAGAATACCATTTCAAAGAAAGTGGGAGAATATTTCGACAAAAACTTTGTCTTCATTCATGGCGACACTGCAGGCATTGACCCTGATGTGAAGAATTTTAAAGGGAAAATTATTTCGGAACTGAGCAACAGACTCCCTTTTGAAGAAATAAAATTCAAGGAATTTATATTTAACACCAATTCGGCATTTAACAATGATTCGATCAACAGGCTGGAACATGCTCTTTCAAATACTACCGACAATATCGTGATCATTGCTTCCGAGGAGGCTCCCGCTATCAGTGAAACACTTCAGAATCTTCAGAGCCTTTCGGAGAAATATGTGCTGAAAGTCTTTGGTTATCCTGTCATGCGAGGACTTAATAATCTTGAGCCCCGTTATTTATTTGATCTTAACATATTGGTGTATTCGCCTTTCTGGATTGATTACTCCTCAAAGGAAGTGAAACAGTTTAATGCAGATTTCAGAGAGAAATTTCTAACCGAACCTAATGAGATGAGCTATGCCTGGCTTGGCTATGATATCACATATTATTTTCTGAGCGGACTGGCAATTCATGGCAAAGACTTTCTTTCTCATCCGGAAATGCATAACCCTAAGCTACTTGAGACCGAATTTGATTTCAGAAGGAAGAGCATGAATGATGGCTTTGAGAATCAGAAATTGTACCCGGTAAGGTATTCTAAGGATTATGAAGTCAGGCTATCGCCTGAAGATGATCCGGCGCAATAAGCATTACGCGAAATAGGTTTCGTATCTCAATTGTTTTTATGTTAATAAAAATTAACAATCGCGGAATATTTAGATAATTGTTGTTGTCTATTAATTGAATAAAGATGGAATCGTACAGGCAGACTGACGATAATGAGCTTATAAAGGCTTCAATAAACGGAGACAAATCAGCATTCGGCGAAATTGTTGACCGTTACCGGAAGCTGGTTGCAAGAACAGTCAAAGGGATGCTTGGAGATTCGGTTTTTGCGGAGGATATAGGGCAGGAGGTATTTATTAAACTATATTATTCACTGCCGGATTTCAGGGGAGAGGCGAAATTATCTACATATATTCAAAAGATAGCAGTAAACCTTACCCTGAACGAGATTAAAAGAAGAAAAAGGTTCTTTTCAATGTTTGCGCAGAAGGGTAACAACGAAATGTACGAGTTTGAAGTTGCCGATGTCGACAACCAGGAGAAGCGGGAAGCTGCTGAAATTGTAAACAGGGCCCTGATGAGCCTGGAACCAAAGTTCAGGATCATAGTCTCCATGAGGATGCTTCAGGGCTACTCGACAAAAGAGACTGCTGAAATTCTGGGACTCCCTCTCGGAACAGTACTTTCAAGGTTATCAAGAGCCCGGGAACAACTGAAGAATGTAATTGAAAAATTATAATTGAACATGAAAACAGAAGAGGTAAAGAAATTAATGATCAGGTCGCTTGAATCCGACGTATCGCCTCAAGAGATTGCAGATCAGCTTGAAAGTGCAGGAGTCTCTTATGATTTCAGCGATGGATTTGGCGATAAGGTGATCCGGAAAATCTTTTCCGCTTCGCTCTCTGTGAACCGCGAGGTTGAATTTGTAAGGAGCATGAACTACGTTTTCAACAGGATTGCCCTTACCGGAATAGCAGCCATCGTTATCCTGATGATATCTATTTTCGTGATGGAGGGATCATTTTCACTAAATTCAATATTGGGTCTGGGAAATAGCTATGATGAAAGTATTATCTGCATGCTAACCGGTAAATAATAATCAGAAAGATGAAAGCAAAACCTGTATTACTTGTCATAATTACTCTAATTATCGGATTCGTTCTTGGAATGCTGGTATCAGCACAGGTACGGTTTCACAAACTGAAGCCCGTCCGTATATACTTCTCAGAGGAGAGATTCAGGGAAGGTTTCTTTAATGCAATTCAGCCTGATGAAAAACAGAAAGCTGAGATAGTGGTGATTCTTGATAAATATGCAAAGCTTAACGGCAGCCTGCAGACTGACATGCGCAGGGAGCTTGATTCAAATATAAAGGAAATGCGCAAGGAGCTCGACTCCAAGCTTACCAAAGATCAGCTTGCAAGATTGAAGGAGATGGAGGAACAGCGTCAGGAGATGATCAGGCAAAACAGAAAAAACCGTAACGACTCAATTGATCGTCATAACAGACCCGGAGGTCCCCAGGGTCATCCTTTTCAGGACGGAAGGCCGATGCCTCCTCCCGACAGACAATCGTTCCGGCCCGGTGATACTACCATGGTTAACCGGTAATGAAAAGCAGGTAGTCAAGCAGAATCGGCAAATCATCTTTGTTTACACCTAATGAGAGCAGCAAATTGCGGTCTTCTGCGAATATTGCCATGAACTTCTCTCTTGTAATTTCACCTGTAATAATACTCTGCCTGTAATATTCGATCGCTTCTTTCTTCCTGCCGCGGCATAACGCCAGATGACCCATATTGATCAGGTCATGAGCATTCAGCTTTCCTGCCGACAACCGTTCGTAATATTTTTCAGACTCATCAAACCGGCCAAGAGAAAAGTAGCAATAAGCAATAGGCCTCAGTATCTTGATATTGCCAGGATCATTATATTCTATCCTGAAATAGTGCTTGAGGGCAAGTTCGTACTCTTTAAGGTCAAGATAGCAGTGACCTGTAATAATTGCAGTATGCATATTGTCGGGTTCAATGTCCCCGGCCTGCAGGTAATACTCAAGAGCATCTTCATTTCTTCCGAGCCTGCGCAGACAGAACCCTATTTTCTTTATTGTCCATAGCTTTCTGTCTATCAGTTCGGCCAGTTTGTAATATTTCAGCGCCTCTTCGAAATCGGACTTCTGCTGAAAACAGTATCCAATTTTCTCATATAACTGAGCGTCATCAGACTTCTCCTTAAGTTGCTTCAGATACAGATCCAGGGCATCATCATAAAAATCTTTGCTGAAGAAGTAGTCTGCAAGACCTGCTTCAGCTTCAGCAGCATTGGTGGTGAGCCTGAAAAATTCCGAATTATATATGTCAAGCTTGCCGGTGAAAATATCTTCGAACTCTTTTCTGTAGGGTGAAAGCTTAAAGAACCTGTATATGTCCTGCAGATACTGGGTTACACTGGTCCTGAATTTTCTATTGGGGTCTGCAACGGCATCATCTTCCCCAAGCTCCTGCAATCCTTCAAGTTCCATGCGGAATACCTTTAGCATCATGCTTTTTTGTGATGAAGGAAGATACTTAAGGTTCAGGATAAGGGAGTATTTATCCGAATTGCAGATAAAGGGTGTCTTGTACATGGCCTCCGCCATTTCATTTGTTCCGGGACCAAGGATCTCGTCCCTGAATATCTCGTCAACAACTTCATGGTCGGGATAAAATGGAATAAACCAATTCTGGAAATCCTTGAAAAAGTCAAAATGCTTCAGGTTGGCAAATGCCGACATGTATACATCAGCTCCTTCCATCTGAAGCCTGGTAAGTTCCTCCATTGTCTTGAAAATCTCTTCCGAATCGCTGAACATTTCTGACCAGTCAGGATTTTTTTCTTCATTTATATCCTTTGGAAGGATATTATCGAGGTCGAGCCTCTCCTCGATCCTGGGCTGAAGCTTTGCTACCTGCGGAAGAATCTCATCATGCAGCTTCCTGCTCAGATCTTCGGTTTCTCTCGACCTGATCGTCTGCAGTACAATTATCTTGCAATGCTCTTTAAATGCAGGCATTGCACTCATTTTACTTATCCTTGAGCTTATCTCCGGATAGAGCAGGAACCTGTCGTTATAGTAATGAAGATTAAGTATCAGTCCTGATAACGCTCTTTCCATTACCTGTTCCTCTCCGTATTCATATATAGCTATGAGATGAAGCAGCTTCTCAGGCTGCCAGATCCGGAATGAGCTCAGGGTTATCGCTGTTGTAAATATGCATGATTCGTACCACCTGAACTTGCCCGAGTGAAGAATAATATCTATGAGGCTCTCTTCTGCTTCTCCATAATAATCTGTAAGCCATAAATGATTAAAGATATTTCCGATCAGCTGTTTGTGCTTCTTTGCTATTTCTGATTCAGGATCGGAATTAATTTCACTGTTAAGGTTCAGCAGTTCATCGAGTTCAGTTTTGAAAATAAGATCATCGACAGTTTCAACCAATGTTTTCCCTGTAAGTTTTTGTTCCTTTTCAGCCTGCTGTTTAACCCAGTAAGTATTCCAGCCAGAGTAATGTGACAATATGTCCTGTCTTACCTTATCGGAGAGTTCCAGTATTGACTGGATCAGTTTAAGATACACCTTGCTTCTTTCAGGATCATTGATGCCTTCAATGGTATAAGTGAGCATATTCCTGTAGGTCATCACCAGGTCGTCGTACTCATCATGGAAATCGCCGGAGGAGGCGTTTGTCATCATATCAGACAGTATATCAAGGCTTTGCTTGATCTTCCTCTCAGAAACCAGGTTGCAAAGCTTTTTGTGCTGCTGTATGGTTTTATTTATATCTGTCATTTGAAAAATCTAATAATACAAATGGTAAAATATTTTATTGAATGATACCATTCTTATGCCTGCAACAATCAGGCCGTTAGGTGTAGAATGACAAATTTGTACTTTTGATTTCAGATGAATATTCTTCTTGTACCGCTCCGGTATTGATCTCTCAGAACTGAAATCCAATGCTGAAGTATCTTTTAATCTTACTGAAGTACCTTTCCTTTCCGTATAATCCATGCATCAGTCCGACTTTAACTGGTCCCAGTATCGACATATAGCCAAGGCCCACTCCATATCCGGCAAGTGATGAATACCCCGAAGTCCTGCCAGCTTCCCTGGCTTCAGCCACATTCGCTCCAAGGGTAAGATGAAGATCCTTCATTAATTTCCAATCCAGCTCCATTCCCAGGCCTGCCATCTGCTTAACAGGTATTTCGTTGGTATGAAACCCGTACATCGCTATCGATCTGTTATTTACCGAAGTTATCCCTCCAAGCATGAAAAAGTTATTTTGAGATGGGAACGAATCGCATCTGCTTATGTAAAGTATATCTCCGCTCACAGAAAATGTAAGCCTTCCGGTTGAAGGGAAATAATGCTTCCAGTTTCCCCTTAAAGTATAAAACCTGCCAAACGAAAAGTCCCCGGGATTATCTTTGTCGTTTTCGGTCCTGTTTGGTCCAACTTTAGTGCTCCCGGATAAAAGGTCTGATACTCCGGCGGATATGTTAAGCAATGTGCCTTTTTCCGGGAAATGCCTGTTGTCCAGAGTATTTACCTGGTATTCGAAAGTGGAGGTAAGATAATTATATGTCAGATATTTTACGTCGATTTCAGAAACGTACCCGGGCATCAGGTAACGATTTTCAAAATCAAATGAGAGACTCATCATCTGATTAAGTCCTAAAACACGATCAATGCTGACCCCTGTAGATAAATTCAAGTTCTCCCAGTCGCCTGTTTCGCCTCTCATGGTCAGAATTGGGATTAGAGTATTATCGGCATTGAAATCAAATGATAATCCCAGGTTCTGATTTCTATCAAAAAATTGAAGAAATGACATTCTTGCTCTGTAATACTGCCCGAGAAATATGTCCATGCTGAATTGAGATCCGTATGTCAGGAGATTTTTTATGGTAACAGACATGAGAATCCCGGGACCGATAGCGTTATCATAATGGGCAGATCCATAAAACATTGTTGTAGGTTTATCAGTGCAGTCAATTACAAGGATGAGAGAATCATTGCGCGGCTCAATCCTGTACTTGACCTTGTCGAACCAGTTCATGCCATAAATTAGCTCAATCTTGTCAAAGAGCTTTGACTTATCAACTTTTTCACCGGGAGCAATATCAAGTACACCCAGCACCTGCCAGTCAGGTATATTGCTATTGCCGATTATTTCAATCCTGTCGAATGAATAATATTTTTTATCCAGGATATACGGCAAAGGTTCCTGTTTTCCCAGTTTATCAAGCGAATCAGCCAGTCTCCTGAAGTATTCTTTGTAAGGGAGTGCTGCTTTATACCCTATCTCAACAATAGAATCAACAGGATTGAAATCCATTGATGATATTTTTTTGACGACAGGTACAATCAGCTTGTCTATAAGCTTCTTCTGCTCATTGAAGTCATCAACGCTTCTCGAAAAACCTATCTGCATAACGATTCGGGAGAGACTCTGAAGTTCACTTTCCTTATAAGGATGAAATCCTACATATGAACCGATTAACAGATCAGCTCCCATATTTTTAGCTTCTTCTGCAGGGAAATTGCTTATAAGGCCTCCATCACTGAGCAAAGCAGTATCAATCTTTATAGGGGCAAAAACTGTCGGAATGGCCGAACTCGCTCTCATGGCATCGGGCAGATAACCAGATTTCATGTCCACCTTTTTGTAAGTCAGCAGATCGGCACTGACGCACATAAATGGAATGGGAAGTTTTGAGAACTCTTTTATATCTGCGGCAGGCCATGCATAAAAGCTAAGCGAATTCTCAAGCTGCTGCCCTGAAATTAACCCCGACGGAAGCTTGACTTTCTTCGAAGCCAGTGGCAGCGACATAACGCTATTATCGAAATATCTCTTTTCAGAAAACTTTATTTTGTTCTGGGGAATTGTATTTGATAACAATAACTGCCAGTTCATCGATTTAAGGATCTTTTGAAGAGAGTCGGCGCTATACCCCATTGCATAATATCCGCCGATTATACTGCCCATGCTTGTCCCGGTAATAATATCAGGCCTTAAACCAGCCTCCTCCATGACTTTAAGGACGCCGACGTGTGCAATCCCGTGGGAACCGCCTCCGCTCAGTACAAGCCCGACCTTAGGTCTCTTCTGGGAATTCTGAGCATCGGCAAACTGACCTATGAATAAAAGGCAGGACACTGCCAGCAAGGATTTAAATGACAGACTTATAAGAGCGTCTGTAAAATTCATTTCCGGTTTGTGTAGTAATGCCATATTGATACATCTGAGACGTCAGCAAGATAGTTATTTTCAGTATTTTTATGAAATGAAAACGGAGTCAGGAATAGCAGGAGGGTTCCTTCCATCTTCAAAAAAAGAGGTTGAAGATCTTGGCTGGGATCAGCCTGATGTAATTATTTTCAGCGGAGATGCCTATGTCGACCATCCTTCATTCGGTCCGGCAGTAATAGGAAGAGTAATTGAGAATGAGGGATTCCGTGTGGCGATTGTTCCGCAGCCAAACTGGAGGGACGATCTGAGGGATTTCAGGAAGCTCGGCAGTCCAAAATATTTCTTTGGCATCACAGCCGGCAATATGGATTCGATGGTGAATCATTACACTGCTGCACGACGGCTTCGTTCCGATGATGCATACACACCGGGGGGAATGGCAGGATTCCGTCCCGATTACCCGACTATTGTTTACACTAAGATACTTAAGCAGTTGTTCCCTGATGTTCCGGTAGTTATAGGCGGAATAGAAGCGTCGATGCGGCGGCTTACTCATTACGATTACTGGAAAGATACTCTTGAGCCGTCGATGCTCATCAGCAGCGGTGCCGATATGCTGATTTACGGAATGGGAGAGCAGCCGATAAGGGAAGTTATGCGCCTTCTTGCCAAAGGAGTTCCGTTTTATTCTCTTAAAACTGTGCCCCAGACCGCTATAGCCATAAGCAAGGATAACCCATTACCTCTTCAGAAATCCTGGAAGGACCAGATTCTGAACTCATATGAAAAGTGTCTTGCTGACAAGAAGCTCTTTACGGTCAATTTTGTTGTTTTTGAAAAGGAGTCAAACAAGATAGAAGCTGCCAGGCTAATCGAGCCTTCGGGGAACTCTCTTGTTATCATAAACCCGCCATTTCCGCCAATGGATGAGAAGGAGGCAGACAGGACTTATGATCTTCCATATATGTACATGCCTCACCCCAGGTATAATAAAAAGGGACCTATCCCTGCCTATGAGATGATAAAGTTCTCTGTCAACATTCACCGGGGGTGCTTTGGAGGATGCAGCTTTTGCGCTATCGCAGCGCACCAGGGAAAGCAGATTGTAAGCCGGTCGGAAAGATCTATCCTGAGCGAAATAGAAAAAATATCCCATCTGCCGGGCTTTAAAGGTTACCTGTCTGACCTTGGAGGCCCTTCGGCAAATATGTTCAGGATGAAGGGGAAGAATATGGATACGTGTCGTAAATGCTCAAGACCATCCTGCATCTGGCCGGGTGTATGTCCGAACCTTGAAACAAGCCACCAGGAACTGACGAGCCTTTATAAAAAGGTTAACAGGATTGATGGCATTAAAAAAGCATTTATCGGCAGCGGCGTCAGGTACGACCTGCTTTTCCCTGACTGGAACAAAAACGCAGGCAGAGCTGAAAGCGAATATCTCGATGAGCTTATTAAAGGCCACGTTTCAGGCAGGCTCAAGATTGCACCCGAGCATACTAATCATTTAGTGCTTAGCCTGATGAGGAAGCCTCCTTTTGAACTTTTCAGGAAGCTTAAATCAAGGTTCGATGCAATTACAAAGCGTGAAGGATTGAATTATGAGATTATTCCATATTTTATATCATCCCATCCGGGCTGCACTGATAAGGATATGCAGGAGCTTGCAAATGAGGTGAAGAGCATGGGTATAAAGCCTGAACAGGTTCAGGATTTTACTCCGACACCTATGACATTATCTACGCTGATTTATTATACAGGCTTTGATCCTTACACGGGGAAGAAGGTATATGTGGCAAGAAAACCGGATGAAAAGAAACGTCAGAAAGAGTACTTTTTCTGGTATAAGACCGGCGACCGGCGACTAGTGACCGGCGACAGGAAGAGGAGGGAAGGCAAAAGAAAGACCGGAACTCAAAAGCCCCGGTCTTTCTAAACCTAAAAACCTATTTTTGAAAAACTCTAGTCGTATTCTTTTATTATATTTCTTACATCATCCGGTGCAACACGACCGTAAGTCTTGTCGCCTACCAGTACCACGGGTGCAAGTCCGCAGGCTCCGACACACCTAAGGCTCGACAAAGAAAACTTGTTGTCCTTTGTAACCTGACCAACATTTAATCCAAGTTCTTTTTTGAATTCCTCAAGGACTTTCTCAGCACCACGAACATAACATGCAGTTCCCAGGCAAATGCTGATCGGGTGCTTTCCCTTTGGAGTCATTGTAAAGAAGGAATAAAACGTTACAACTCCGTAGATTTTTGCTACGGGAACTACCAGCTCACCTGATATAACCTCCTGCACCTCGGCAGGAAGATAACCAAAATGTTCCTGGCAACTATGTAATACATTAATGAGTTCCTGGGGATCATTATTAAACGATGTGCAAATCTCTTTAATCTTTGCAACATCTTCGTTTCTCAATTCTATTTTAATACTTGACATAGCCTTGAATTTTATTTTTGACCAACCGGTACATTATTATTGCTTTACTATTATTTTCTTCTTTTTATCAAAATATTTAGTGTGAAGCAGATGATGAGCTTTTTCACTGTTGGGTTTGTCGAGGAACTCCTTATAAAGCTTGATTATGAAAGGATTCTCATGCGACTTTCTAAGTGGTTTGCTCTTGTCTTCAGCATAGATTGCTGCTGCTCTTGCCTTAATTATTTCGGAGTTTCCGTGATGCAGCGGTTGTCCGCCTCCACCGATACAACCTCCAGGGCAAGCCATAACTTCTATAGCATGGAACTGTGATTTTCCAGCTCTGACATCATCAAGCAGCTTCCTGGCATTGCCAAGGCCGTGAGCAATTCCGATATTGATCGGTAGTCCGTCAAAATCTATTGTTGCAGAGCGGACACCCTTTAATCCTCTTAGTTCTGTAAAATCGAGCCTCTCCAGTTTCTTTCCTGTCTGGAGTTCATAAGCTGTACGAACAGCTGCTTCGATTACTCCACCGGTGGTACCAAATATCACACCTGCTCCGGTTGATTCTCCCATAGGATCATCAAATTCTCCCTCTTCAAGATTATTCAGGTCGATATTTGCCTGCTTTATGAATTCACCAAGTTCCCTGGTAGAAATCGAGAAATCAACATCCCTGTTCCCGTCGGTCGAAAACTCTTCCCTCTGGCACTCGTATTTCTTTGCAAGACATGGCATAATAGAAACAACAACCAGGTCTTTTCTGTCTACTTTTATCTTATCGGCAAAATATGTTTTTGCAATTGCTCCAAACATCTGCTGAGGCGATTTTGAAGTTGAGGGAACATCTTTTAGGTCGGGGAAATATTCCTCGAAAAAGTTTACCCATCCGGGGCAGCACGAGGTAAGAATAGGCATTCTTGCTGTTTTATCTCCCTTCAGATGCCTGTTAAGACGATCGAGAAATTCTGTGCCTTCTTCCATAATTGTAAGATCGGCAGCAAAGTCGGTATCAAATATATAATTGAATCCGAGTGATCTGAGAGCGGTTACCATTTTGCCGGTCACGAGGGTTCCCGGTTTCATGCCAAACATTTCTCCGAGAGCTGCACGAACAGCAGGAGCTGTTTGAACGATTACAGTCTTTGTAGGATCAGCAAGAGCCCTAAGCACATTTGGAACGTGATTTACTTCTGTAAGGGCACCTGTCGGGCAAACAGCCACACACTGACCGCAATATGTACATGTTGAAAATTCAAGATTCTGTTCAAATGCAGGAGCTACGGCAGCCATGAACCCGCGGTTGACAGCAGATAATGCACCAACTGTCTGTACGGTGTTGCACATAGTCTCGCAACGGCGGCACATGATGCATTTGTCCAGGTCCCTTATTATAGAAGGAGAAAAATCCTTGCGATAAGTCGACATTTCAGCATACTCCTGTCCTGGAATATCCCTTATTCCCAGTCGGTGAGCCATGCTTTGGAGCTCGCAGTTGCCCGATTTAGGACAAACAAGACAATCTTTTGGATGATCTGAAAGTATAAATTCCATCACCGTGCGGCGGGCATTCAGCACCCTGGGAGTGTGAGTCAATATAACCATTCCCTCTTCACAATTGGTAGAGCAGGAGGGAGCAAGATTGCGTCGCTTCTGCACTTCAACGACACAGAGACGGCAACCACCGGGTTTATTCTCGATGTTCATATCCTTCAATTCCATGTAGCATAATGTCGGGATATCAATTCCCAGCTTTTTTGCAGCCTTATTTATTGTCGTACCCTTGGGCACTTCAACTTCCTTAGTATCTATAGTAAGCTTTATTGTTTCCATTATTTCCTTGATTATCTGATAAATATTGCATCAAACTTACATTTCTCCTTACATGCGCCGCATTTTATGCAGATGGTCGGATCAATATGATGAACTTCTTTTCTCTGGCCTGATATTGCGTTAACAGGACAAACCCTTGCGCATGCTGTACAGCCTACGCAATTTTCTTCATTAACAACATATTCCATCAGGTTCTTACACTCACCTGCCGGACATTTCTTGTCTTTCACGTGTGCCTCATACTCGTTCATGAAGTTATCGAGCGTTGAAAGCACAGGGTTAGGTGAGGATTGTCCAAGGCCGCAAAGTGCCGTGTCCTTAATAACCAGACTCATATTCCTGAGTCTGTCAAGGTCTTCCGGAATTCCTTTTCCGTCGCATATCCTGGACAGAAGTTCGTGCAGGCGCTTATTGCCGATACGGCATGGAGCACATTTCCCGCAAGATTCATCTACCATAAAATCGAGGAAAAATTTTGCGACAGAAACCATACAGTTATCTTCATCCATCACTATCATGCCTCCTGATCCCATCATCGAACCTGCTGCGATAAGGTTATCAAAATCAATCGGCATATCCAGGTGTTTTTCTGTCAGACAGCCGCCGGATGGGCCTCCTGTCTGCACAGCTTTGAATTTCTTTCCGTTTCTGATGCCGCCTCCTATCTGAAAAATTATTTCCCTCAAGGTCGTTCCCATCGGGACTTCGATAAGGCCTACATTATTTATTTTACCGGCAAGTGCAAAAACTTTTGTTCCCTTTGATTTCTCAGTGCCTATTTTGCTGAACCACTCCGCTCCTTGAAGGATTATCACAGGTATTGCAGCAAACGTTTCCACATTATTGACATTGGTAGGTTTACCAAGATATCCTGACTGTGCCGGGAATGGGGGTTTGATTGTAGGTTCGCCGCGGAGGCCTTCCATCGAATGGATAAGAGCTGTCTCTTCTCCGCAGACGAATGCTCCGGCACCATAGCGGAGTGTAATATCAAAGTTGAAACCTTTTCCGAAAATATCCTTGCCCAGGAGGCCGTATTCATGGGCCTGGTTTATAGCAATTTTCAACCTGCGTATAGCCATAGGATATTCGGCACGTACATATATAAGACCTTCTGATGCTCCGATACTGTAGCCGCAGATTGCCATTGCTTCGAGTACAGAATGCGGGTCGCCTTCAAGCACAGAACGGTCCATGAATGCTCCCGGGTCGCCCTCATCAGCATTGCAGACTACGTATTTCTGGTCTGCCTTGTTCTTGCTGGCGATGTCCCATTTTAGTCCTGTCGGGAAGCCTGCACCACCGCGCCCCCTCTGTCCGGAATCCTTTACGACATTGATGACCTGCCCGGGTGTCATTTCAGTCAATACTTTTCCGAGTGCCTGATATCCATCCCTTGCTATATACTCATCAATATTCTCGGGATTTATAACACCGCAGTTGCGGAGAACAATCCTGAGTTGTTTCTTGAAGACACTCATATGTTTTGAGTCCCCTACTATTTCGTTGGTTTTAGGATCGCGGTAAAGGAGTCTTTCTACTTTTCTGCCCTTTATAACATGTTCTTCAATAATTGTCTGGGTATCTTCAGGTTTTACCTGAACGTAGATAATGTTATCGGGCATTACTTTTACGATAGGGCCTTTACCACAAAATCCAAAGCAGCCTGTCGTAATAACCTGCACTTTATCGGAGAGTCCTTTTGCATCTATTTCGTCCCTTAGATTACAGACAATGACATCGCTTTCGGCAGAGTTGCAGCTTGTACCACCACAAACCATGAGATGCATGGTATATTTTGACATAGTTTATCCTCCTACTCTTTAGAATCAATAGTTTCGTAATTCACGGGTATGATACCATCTACCAGTTCTCCGGTCTTGATATACTTTTCGATGATCTGATCGGCTCTTTTAAGATCAACAAACCCGTACACAACAGGGTCCTGACCCGGAAGCTTAACTTCAACAGTGGGTTCAGCGTAACAATACCCCATGCATCCTGTCTGGGTTACAACTGCCGGAATATTCCTTTTTTCAAGCTGTTCCATGAAAAACTCCATGATGGGCTTTGCGCCGGATGCAATTCCGCAAGTTGCCATTGCAACTTTAACCTGAACCTGATTTTTTGATTCAATTGCGTTGATAAGTCCTGTCTTTAACTCTTCTCGTTTCTTTTTAAGATCTGGGAGTGATTTGATTTGTGACATGATTTTTTACTTGTTAATTATTTTGCAGTTTATTATTATCTATTTGATAGTCATTTATTTATTGTTTCATTATTAGTTATAAGAGCAAAATTGAATAGTGCCGCAATGCTTAACGGGCACAAAGATATAATATTTAGTGTGAAATAAATAACATTGTTAATAAAATAACACAAATTTAAAATATTTCTAAATAAGAGTTTAAATGCTAAAGGATATAACCATGCTGTTAAGTGAAAAACATTAGTTTCTCAATTTCTCACTACAATTTACGAAATCATGTTTTAACGGGATAGATTTAAAAGAATATATTTTAAAATAGGACAGAAGAAAAGAGGTGCAATTTTGAACAACGGAAGATGACTCCTAAATATGGAAAAAGCTGTCGAGCTTATTCCCTTTTTTCATCCTGTAATGCACGTAAAAAAGTACCAACGCAATTGGCAATATTGAGACTGCTGCAAGTAACGACCAGTGTGCATCCACAAAGCCTCTCATATATTTATCAAGAATAATTTCAGTTAGTATGCAAAATCCTGCAGCAGAAAGAAATATGATCGCTAAGATATTGAAGCCTTTAAATCGCGCATACCGGTACAATATAATAACCAGGCATGCAAAGAAAACAGCTGACAGTGTAATTGGCAGACCGACAGGGATAAACCAGTTCGCTCCGGGGGAGATGAGATCAAACATGAGAAGCATCAGCAGGGCAGTTGCAGACAGTCCGGTTACCAGTATCCAGACATTCCTGATTTTGAGCAATATAAAGGTCAGGAATAGCCATGCCGAAATTAGAGATACATCAGCAAAGAGAGACCATTTAATGCCTTCTCCAATAACCAGGTCGACAATGGTGCAGACGGCAATTCCGGAAAATGCAATTATTCCGGTCAGTTCCCAGATATGCTTCCGTGTCTCTTTTTTATGAAGATTAAGAATATCGGAAGGATAATTCATAGTTTCAGCCTTTACTTCTGCCGGATCATCCTGGTTTTTTCCGCACAGAGGACATTGCTTAATGCCCCCTTCTAGTTCCACTCCGCAATTGATGCATATATTCATAATAAACTTATTTAATTGTCATTCAATATTTTAATATGGATTCCTGATTCTGAAAGCTGCTTAAGAAAAGATTGCTCAAGTTCATTTGACCCGGTTATATTGCAGAAGATCATCCTTACCTTGTCCTTATATGTGACTATTGCACAGCTTACCTTGACCTGTATATTGGGCGGAGGAGGCACTATATGAATAGAATCGACCAATGTTTCCATTTCTTCCGGGAGTCTTACAATTCCCAGGTTAGTAATTATTCCCGAGCACTTCTTTGATCCCAGCCCCCTGTAGAAAGCTGAAATAGCCAGCCGTTTTATAAACAAGGGAAGGACCCTGATTATCAGCATCTTTTCGTGGCCGACATTTGATGACATGAACCTTGAGATCTGTTTGATATCCGAGCTTGATTGAATATAATTATGCACATTTTTAAGGATCTCCTCAAAAGTGTAAATACCCAACCTTAAATCAACTTCAGGAGTGACAAACAATGAGAAATTCCGCATGCTCCTGCTGGGTAATTTATTCCTCATATTTACAGGCACTTCAATTCGCAGTACATTGAACTTTTGTTTTATCCCTTTATCTTTTTCAGCGAGGTATATTTTCTGAAGGGAAAAGAGATATACAGCAACAAGATATTCAGTTAATGAGACTTTATTGTTCCTCGATAATTCAACGATTTCATTCACACTCATTTCAGCAAGGAGCACCCTGAGCCTTGGCTTTTCATTGAGCCGGAACGGAAGATGCCATGCTTTTGACATTTTTCCGGGAGGAGGGAGCTTGCGGAAAAACCTGTTGAAGCTGTCTTCGACCTCATCATCGGAAACCGGAGAATCAGGAAGGATTATTCCTTCTGAGGAACTTATGGAATTTCCCGTCAGCTTCAGGTATGTATAGAGCAATGATTTCAGATATTCCATTGCGCCTGAACCGTCTGTTATTATATGAATGAACTCTACCGATATCCTGTTAGCCTTTATAAGAACTCTGTACAATGGTTCGTTTTTTCTTTTAAGTGCAAAGGCTGTACATGGGATTTTTTCCTCAGGCTGGATCCTCGGCGGTTTATTATTGAACTCAAGATAGTTCCAGAATAATCCGCTTCCCAGAGAAACGTTGAAATAAGGGAACCTCACCGAGGTAATTTCAACTGCCTCTTTAATGGCCCGATAATTTACCGGCTTTTTAAGAACCGCAGTCAGCCTGAATACAGATGTCAGCTCGCCTGTTGTTATAGCAGGATAAAGCTTCGCTGCATTATCGAGTCTTATCCAGTTTCTCTTTTGAATGTCTTTTGAGTCGATTTCCTTCTCCCTCCTTATTAACTGAGGTAAATTTATAAAATGTTTGTTACAAAACAGGTGTGACGATATTATGTGACTGACAGTTTTCTTGTTTTAAAATTCTTATTTTTGTCAGCAACCACTATTAATCACTCAAAACTCTTAAGTCAAATGAAAAGACTATCCTACCCGAAGACAAGCCTGTTTGTTCTTCTGATAATGTTATTTGCAGGAAACCAGCTTCTTGCACAGATGCCAATGCGCAATTTTAACCGTGTTTCAATTCTTGGCTGGAGTGATGATTCCCACTACCTGATCCGGAATTTTGATGCGGAAAAGAACCTGGTAACCTTCAGTGTTGATATTAAAACAGGGAAAAGCACAATTGTACCTGCCACCAAAACCGACAGAGAACTTCTCACGGAATCTCTTCCTTCAGGCGTATCAATCAGTAACAATGATATAATTGCTCCTGACATGAAAAGTGCCATTATCAATAAGGAGAATGACCTTTATTATTTCATCAGGGGTGAAAAAGAGCTTAAGAGACTTACAAACGACAATACTCCTGAGGTCAATACGCGTTTTTCACCTGATGGTCATAAGATTGCATACACGAAAAACAAGGATTTATATGTTTATGACCTTGTAAATGGCAAGGAGATAAGACTGACAAAAGATGCATCTGAAAAAATCTACAATGGTTATTCCGCCTGGGTTTATATGGAAGAAATACTTGAGAGACCAAGCCATTACGCAGCATTCTGGTGGGCACCCGACGGGTCAAAGATTGCTTACCTGAGAACCGACGAGACAGAAGTACCTGTTTTTACCCTGAACCGTCTTGATGAACCCGACGGCGTCCATGGCACTCTTGAAGTTGTTCCCTATCCGAAAGCAGGCGATCCGAACCCTAAGGTAAAAATGGGAATTGCTGATATAGCTACGGGAAATACAACATGGGTCAAGACAGATTATTCAGTAGACCAGTATATTGCATGGCCTTTCTGGACACCCGACAGCAAAAAGCTTGCTGTTCAGGTTCTGAACCGTGACCAGAATGATCTTCAGATATTGCTTGCCGATCCTTCAACCGGAGATTTTACGAAAATATTTGAGGAAACAACCAGGACCTGGATTGAAATTCATGAAGATATTTATGTAATGAAGAATAATAAAGGTTTTATTATCCGCAGTCTTAAAAATGGCTGGGAGAACCTTTCTTTCCAGGGTTGGGACGGACATCAGATTGCACAGCTTACCAATCTCGGCTTCAGGGTAAATTCACTCGACAGGGTGGATGAGGATATGAAGCTTGCTTATTTTTTGGCTACCGGGACAGAATCAACTGATTCGCATGCTTTCAGGGTTGGACTGGATGGTAAGAACCTTATTCAGATCACCAGGGGTGACGGAACACATAATGTCAGCATTTCCACAAAAGGAAGCTATCTGATAGATACATGGAACAGCATCACCAGTGCCGGTTCAATAATTGCCTATGACAAGAAGGGGAAACAGCTTAAGGAAATTTATAAATTTGATCAACCTCTCTTCGATCCTGCAAAGAACTCGAAGGCAGAATTTGTGAAAATCATGACCTCGGACGGGCTCTTCAATATGCCGGCAATTATCACTTACCCGGTTAATTTTGATCCTTCAAAGAAATACCCCGTGGTATTTGATATTTATGGCGGTCCTGATGTTAAGAATGTTTACAACAGATGGGCAGGAAGTAGTCCATCATGGTATTCGCAGAACGGGATCATAACCTTCACTATAGATCACCGCGGTTCCGGGCAATTCGGCAGGAGAGGGCTGGATTACATATACCGCTCCTTTGGAAAATGGGAGATACTCGATTATGAAGACGGAGTAAAATGGCTTCTTTCAAAGCCTTTTGTTGACAGTACGAAAATGGGAATCACCGGGAGCTCTTATGGAGGCTATATGACCTGCCTCGCACTTACAAAAGGCGCCGATTACTGGACACATGGGTTTGCAGGTTCCTCGGTTACCGACTGGAGGTTATATGATGATGTCTACACAGAGCGTTATATGGACACACCGAAGGATAATCCTGATGGATATAAAGATGGCTCGGTTCTTACCTTTTCTAAAAACCTGAAGGGGAAGCTTTATATTACGCACGGAGATATGGACGATAACGTTCACATGCAGAACTCAATTTACCTTATCTCCAGGCTTGAGGATGAAGGCAAATCATTCCAGTTCATGCTTTATCCTGAAGGACGTCACGGTTGGGGCGGGGCAAAAGCCATGCATTCCCGAAATGAAGAAAACAATTTTTGGCTCGAGAATTTCTTTGGCAAGAAATAGTTATGCATTCCAAATACAGCTGACATATGAAAAAGATACTATTATCACTGAAACCAGTACTGGTATTCAGCATGATCCTCATTTTATCATTGCTCCCGAAACAATCACAGGCAGAACCAAAAAGCAGGGATAGAAATATCCTTGCGAATGAGGCAAAAGCAATCGGCCTGGCAAAAGTCCTTATAACCGACAATTCCTGGAACAAGATCCCGGATTATAAGAGTAGGGACTTCTGGCAGAAGCTCCCTGAAAAAATAAGGCAGGAATACGTTTCAAAGGCTGAGGGTTACCTGAATTACAGCTGGCCGGTTGTAAAAGCCACCGACTATCTTGAGTTTATCCGTTCCGGAAACAGGCGGCCGGAGGAGGAGGCTTACTCTGGCTCCCGGAATGCACTGGATGCCCTGGTGATGGGTGAACTCGTTGAAGGCAAAGGAAGGTTTATGGATCAGATCGTGAATGCCGTATGGTATTACAGTGAGCAGACCTGGTGGGGATGGTCGGCTCACCTTGGCGCACAAAAAGCAGGAGCAGGACTTCCTGATGTCAATGAACCGTACGTCGACCTGGGAGTAGGAGAGCTTACCAACGACCTGTCATGGACTCTTTACCTGTTTAAAGAGCAATTCGATAAAGTGCATCCTCTTATTTCAAAGCGGCTTCAACAGGAGATTATGAATAAAGTCCTGATTCCCTACTTTACAAGGGACGACTGGGGTTATATGGGATTCAAGGGAGGCCGTCCTAATAATTGGAACCCCTGGATCAATTACAACATGCTGAACAGTTACCTGCTTGTTGAACCTGATCCGGCTAAGAAAGTGGCTGAGGTTCAGAAAATTATTAATTCACTTGACAAATTTTTGAACGGTTATTCTGATGACGGCGGATGTGATGAGGGCCCCTCTTACTGGGGTGCCGCAGGAGCTCTGCTGTATGAGAGCCTGGAGATCCTCTATAATGCAACAGGAGGTAAATTCGATGTTTTCAATGATCAACTTGTTCAGAACATCGGAAAATATTTTTATAAAGTTAACATACATGCTCCTTACTTTATAAACTTTGCTGATGCTGATGCCCGGACGGGTGGAGATGCTTCAGCCGTTTACAGGTATGGCAAGGCGATAAGGGATAAGCAGATGCAGCAGTTCGGTGCTTATCTGGCCGATCTTGGCAACTTCGGAGATCATTCATTCGGAGGGAAGATCTGCGAGCAGATAAGGGATCTTGGACTCGTCAGCGAGATACGAAATGCAGATGCGAAAGAAGCCCTGGTTGCAGATTTCTGGTTTCCGGACACTGAAATTGCCGGTGCACGCGAAAAGGAGGGAAGCATATCCGGATTTTTCTTCGGGGCAAAAGGCGGTTTTAATGCCGAAAGCCACAATCATAATGATGTCGGTTCATGCCTTATGTACTTCGACGGGAAACCGTGCCTAATTGACCTTGGAAGAGAAGAATATGTTGCAAAGACTTTCAGCTCGAGGCGTTATGAAATATGGACCATGCAGTCGGGTTATCATAACCTTCCGGTAATAAACGGCACTGAGCAGAAGGATGGGGCCCGGTTCATGGCAAAAAACTCAACCTTCACAGCAAATGCAAAATCTGCTGTTTTCTCGACCGAAATTGCCGGAGCATATCCTGAAGGGGCAAAAGTCAAAAACTGGGTGAGAAGCTATACGCTTAACCGCGGCAAGAACTTCATCTTAAAAGATAAATATGAACTGATAAGTATATCAGACGCAATTACCAGCTCAAACCTCATTACTTACTGCAAAGTTACTCAGGTTAAGCCGGGTATTCTCAGGTTCGACGGAGAAGGCTTCAGCCTTGCTATGACCTATGACCCCAAAATAGTCACACCAAAGATTGAATTCATAGAAATTAAGGACAGGAGCCTCAAAAGGTACTGGCCTGATGGCGTAACCAGGATAAAAATGGAGTTCATTAAACCGGGGCTGAAAGGCAGTCAGGAACTGATCTTTTCAAAAATCAGCTGATTCACTTTAAACCTATAAAAATCAGTTTCTTAAAAAGATCATTTATTCCTTTTGTTTTGTTTGTTATATTGGAGCATAAATAAAATTGTACTACATGGTAACAGGGATACTTAAAGATTGCGGTACCGAAAACAGGGTGGCGATGCTCCCCGGTGAAGCTGCCGGCTTGAAGAAACTTGGTGTTGAGGTGATAGCTGAGAGCGGTGCAGGTGATCTTGCTTTCATGACGGACCAGGATTACAAGGCAGCGGGCATTAATGTCGTTACGCGAAAGGATATCTTTTCCAAAGCCGGGCTTATCCTGTCAGTCAACCCTATTCCTGAAGACGATTTGAAATCGTGCATGGAAGGCAAGGTTTTATGCTGTGTTGTTTCTCCCGTGGAAAACGCCAGATGGCTGGAGACGGCGAGATTGCAAGGTCTGACTGTTCTGGCTCTCGATCTGATTCCAAGGACAACCCGTGCCCAGTCGATGGATATACTCTCGTCAATGGCCACCGTATCGGGGTATAAAGCGGTGCTTCATGCCGCTTCACTGTTACCGCGTTTTTTCCCTATGTTCATGTCGGCTGCCGGGACGATCAAGCCATCAAGAGTGCTGATCCTGGGTGCCGGCGTTGCAGGCCTGCAGGCAATTGCAATTGCAAGAAAGCTGGGAGCTGTTGTTGAGGTATTCGACGTAAGATCGGCCGTTAAAGAGGAAGTGAAGAGCCTGGGCGGAAAATTCATTGAGGTGGAGGGAGCCAGGGAGGATGCAGCTGCCGGTGGTTATGCCGTGGAGCAGACTGAAGAGTTTAAGAAAAAACAGCAGGATCTTATCCAGCAGCGGGCAATTGCAGCTGACGTTGTGATAGCTACCGCCCAGATACCAGGCAAAAAGGCACCGGTGCTCCTGCTGAAGGAGACAGTTAAATCAATGAAACCCGGTTCAGTTATCATTGACCTTGCTGCATCTACAGGAGGCAACTGTGAATTGACTGAAAACGGGAAAACCATTGTTGTCAATGGAGTGAAATTAATCGGAAAGTCAGACTATCCTTCTGACATGCCCACAGATGCAAGCAGGATGTTCGGTTGCAATATCAACAACCTTCTAAAAATAATGGTTGACAAGCAGGGCAATCTGGTGCTCAATATGCAGGACGATATCATAAACGGGACAACGGCCGTACATTCCAAAGAATATATAAGCCAGAGAGTTAAACAAATGCTAAATATTAAATAGGTCAGGATATGGAGAAGATGTTAAGTTTTTTCTTGGAGCACAGGGAGGCAATATTCATTGTAATCCTTTCAATCTTTCTGGGTATAGAAGTTATCAGCCATGTTCCGGCTATCCTTCATACACCTCTGATGTCGGGCGCAAATGCTATTCACGGGGTCGTGATAATAGGGGCAATCATCGTGATGGGACATGCCGATACAACAGGATCGATGATCCTCGGGTTCCTGGCAGTTGTTCTCGGTACTCTGAACGTAGTGGGAGGATTCGTGGTCACTGACAGGATGCTTGAAATGTTCAAAAAGAAAAAATAGTTTTTAATCTGGGTGTAAATCGCTAAAGGACAACATAATGGATCAATTATCCCACATAACAGGAATATCCATACTGGAAATTACTTATGTAATAGCATCGGTACTTTTTATTCTTGGTTTAAAAATGCTCAGCCACCCGCTTACCGCCAGGAGAGGAAATATCCTTGCGGCATTCGGGATGGTATTTGCAATAATTGCGACTATTCTGTTTCACAGGAAAGATGGTCAGCCTATCGGCAATATTCCCTGGATACTGGGCGCAATCGTAATAGGTACGGTAATCGGATGGGTAATCGCCAAAAAAGTAAAGATGACAGCCATGCCTCAGCTGGTCTCATTTTTCAATGGAATGGGAGGTGCAGCCGCTGCGCTGATATCGATGGTGGAATTTCCGCATATCAGACCTGAGTTTATTGCAGAACATGGAATGGCCAACGGACATGTGCTTGCAATTCTTCTGGGACTTATGATCGGTACCATATCGTGGGCAGGAAGTATGATAGCATTTGGAAAGCTCGACGGAAAGATCGGCGATCTGCGGATCAAGGCAATGAAATACGTGAACCTCACAATAATGGCAGTGCTGATTGGCTTCATTGTTTTCATAATGACCCGCCACGTTCAGGCTAGTACAGAACTCATGCCTTACATCTATATAATGTTTGCCATATCGGTTGTATATGGTGTCCTTTTTGTGATGCCGATAGGAGGTGCCGACATGCCGGTTGTAATCTCACTCCTCAACTCTTTTACGGGTGTGGCAGCAGCAATGGGCGGCTTCCTTTATAATAACCAGGCAATGCTAACAGGTGGTATCCTTGTGGGTTCTGCAGGAACAATACTTACGGTACTGATGTGCAAGGCAATGAACAGGTCACTCCTTAATGTAATTATTGGGGTATTCGGAGGCGGAGGAACATCAAATGTTCAGGCAGGAGGTGCGGTCAAGGAGATCACTCTTACTGACGCCGCGGTGCTTCTCAGCTACTCGAAAAAAGTAGTGATCGTACCTGGTTACGGTCTGGCCGTTGCCCAGGCGCAGCATATATGCCATGAGCTCGATAAGGTTCTTGAAGAAAAAGGGGTTGAGGTAAAATACGCTATTCATCCCGTCGCCGGAAGAATGCCCGGGCACATGAACGTTTTGCTTGCCGAGGCAGATGTTCCTTATGAGCAGCTTATTGAAAGCGATGTAATAAATCCGGACCTTCCGAATACAGATGTTGTGGTTGTCATCGGCGCTAACGATGTAGTGAACCCTGCCGCCGAGGATGATCCTTCAAGCCCTATATACGGAATGCCGATCGTTAAGGTACGGGATGCTAAAAACATCATCGTTATGAAACGAGGTATGGGGAAAGGTTATGCTGCTATCGAGAACATGCTCTTTTTCAATGATAAAACAAGAATGCTTTTCGGCGATGCCAAGAGCACTCTGCAGAATCTTGTTAATGAAGTGAAAAGCTTATGAGCCAATCTGTTGAAAAACTGGCTCTCCTGCGGGCTGCTATGAAACAGAATGGCATCAATGTTTATATTATCTCCTTATCTGATCCTCACATCGGTGAATACATTCCTGATTATTGGAAAATAATCTCCTGGCTTACAGGTTTTACCGGATCAGCTGCTACAGTTGTAATTACTGATTCATTTGCAGGATTGTGGACAGACTCTAGATACTTTATCCAGGCTGAAAAAGAGCTTGCCGGATCAGGTTTTGAACTGGTAAAGCCAGTCGGGTCAGTAAATTCAGGGTATATCGACTGGCTTTCTGCGAGTTTAAATAATGAAAGCAAGGTAGCACTTGACGGGAATATTTTTCCGATCGACCAGGCAAGGAAGATGAAAGAACATCTAGCCGTGAAGAAATTCTTATTCGATTTTGATTGCGACCTGGTTTCAGATATCTGGAGAGAACGTCCGGCATTGCCAGATTCCCGGGCCTGGGACCATTTACCCGGGTTCTCAGGAAAGGAGAGATCAAGAAAGATCTCTGAGGTCAGAGAACAGATGAAAAAGCTCGGCATTGATTTCCACCTTCTCACCTCACCGGACGATATAATGTGGATGCTCAATATCAGAGGCAATGATTTGCCTTATTCGCCTCTGATCTTTTCGTTCGCCATAATAGGGGAGGAACAGATCCTGTTATTTGTCGGTGAGAACAGGTTCCCTCATGAGCTTGCATCGGAATTCGACAGGCTTGGAATAATAATGCTTCCTTATGAAGAGACGGCAGGCATGATTTCAACGCTTACCGATGGAGATACAATTCTTGTTTCACCTTCAAAGACATCAATAACCCTATATAATTCTATACCGGAAAGGTTCAGAATAATTGAGGATCTAAGCATCCCCTCAAGGCTCAAAGCCATAAAAAACAAAACTGAGATTGAGAATATAGGCAATGTGATGGTAAAAGATGGAGTTGCGCTTACAAAATTCTTTTACTGGATTGAAAGTGACCTTGGCATTGTGCCAATGACGGAGAGATCTCTTGTAATGAGGCTTCACGAATTCAAAATCAGGCTCAAAGATTTTCTTGGTCCTTCATTTGCTACGATAGTTGCCTTCAACGGGCATGCAGCTCTGCCTCACTATTCGCCTACACCTGAGTCAGATGTTGAGCTGGGTGAAAAGGGGATCCTGCTGGTAGATTCCGGGGGACAATATCCCGGAGGGACAACTGATATTACAAGGACTGTTGCTCTTGGTGTCCCGACACCCGGACAGAAAAAGGATTTCACCCTGGTTCTGAAGGGATTAATAAGGCTGGCGACAGCCAAATTCCCGTTTGGGACACGGGGTTATCAGATCGATATCCTTGCCCGCGAAGCCCTCTGGGATGCCGGCCTCAATTATGGTCATGGGACCGGACATGGTGTCGGTTACTGTCTCAATGTACATGAAGGACCTCATAGTATAAGCCCTGCAATGAACAAGACCATTATCGAACCAGGGATGCTGATGTCGGATGAGCCTGCAATATACAGGGAGGAACAGTATGGAATCCGCACCGAAAACCTTGTGATATGCTATGAGGACGAGGAGACTGAATTCGGTAAATTCCTTAAGTTTGATACCGTCTCCTTATGCTACATTGATAAAACGCTGATCGACAAATCTTTATTAAATCAGAAAGAGATTAGCTGGCTTAATTCCTACCATTCTGAGGTTTATGAAAAGCTAAGCCCTCATCTTACCGATGACGAGAATATCTGGCTGAAAGAAAAAACCGCGGCTATCTGATTACATCCTCTATCAGTGCAGCATCAACAAAAGGAAACTCTGTTATCCTGAGCCTTGTGCTTCCGTATGGAACAAGCTGGATCACTTCCGGGTAACCTTCGGGTTTAACGGGGCTCAACGGTGGCAGTGCTGCAGAATTATCTTTGAGGGTCCATTCCGGTATCCTGACGCCTCTTGCTTTTATCAGAACTGTAGCATCACTTCTGCACAAAATATATTTCCCCGAATCTGCCGACCAGACCATATCTCCAACATCTGCAAACGGAAACTTTCCTATTGGATTTTCAATAACTTCAAAACCCCTTTCGGGATTCATTTTGTCAAATGCCAGGCCATAATTCCAGGGGCTTTCAGGATATATCTCCCAGTCTATACTGCCTTTGTATCCGAAATTATCATAATTGATCTTTACGCTTTTATATTCCTTGCTGATCCTTAGGGAAAAGTACAATGGTCCGCGCAGTACAGAAAGGGAGTTGTTGTACCTTGTTTCGAATCTTATCTTCAGTGGGATATTAAAGGTCACGATATCGCCATCTTTCCATCTCTCCTCAATCCTTACGGTCGACCCTGCAATGCCGGTTTTAGTCTTGCCCCGGTAGCTGAACACCACTGAATCGGCCCATCCGGGAACCCTGAGGCACAGAGGGAACTTAACCGACCCTGATGTTATGATCTTTAAAGTTACTTTTCCGTCGAAAGGATAATTGGTCTCCTCTCTGATTGATACATCCTGACCCTTTCCAACCTTTGCATTTACTATTGAGGGGCTGTATGCTACGGCAGCAAGACCATTATCGTTTGTTGCCATCCAGAGATTTGCAGCAAATTTCGGCCATCCCTGGTGCATGTTTGCAAGGCAGCAGGCGAAATTAGGCATCAATCCATAGATATTTGAATAATCTCCATTTGATGTCCAGTCCCTTTTAGCTCCTGATACAAGCACCTGGTTCGATTGCTGGTCGTACTGGTGTGCCCACATATCTGGTGTAGTAGTTCCTGGCAATGCATTGAATGTCAGTAGTTCAAGACGATCGGCCAGACTGTTGTAACCGAAAATCTCATAAAGCTCCTCGAGAGAGAACATGTATTCGACCACAGAACATAGTTCAGTTCCCCTGTCAGGCGAATTCCCTGAAAGGTGTTCATCGCAGGAGAACCTTCCGCCAACCTGTCCGTGATTCCTGTCATATTTTCTTATTCCCGAAAAGACGGCATTTTTGAATCTGACATCACCCGACTGCTGGTACCAAAGCCCAGGGTATTTGATAGCCATTGCGTTGTTCACACCGTGTGCCGTCAGACCGTCAACCTTCCATTCAAGAGGTACTTTTTTATCGGCTACAGCTGCTGAGTCCCATGGAAATTTCTCATAAAATGTTGTCCAGTCGGGACTGTTCTTCTGTATCGATTCAATGGTTTCCAGGATCCATGGCTCCTTTGTCTGGCGGTATAACCAATATCCTGTAACGGCATTTTCCATCGCTCTTACGCCTCTCCAGTCTTTATCGGGCCAGTCGGGAGGAGTGTCGTGGATATACCTGAAATACCTTTCAAGTACATACAAGGCTCTTGGGTCTGATGTTGCCTCGTAATATTGCATAAGGACCTTGTTCGCAACTGCAAGAGGCCACCTGTCCTTGTTTTTAAGAGGGCCATACCATCCTGAATCCCTGCTGCTTGCAAGTATGGGCTCTATCCACGTCTTTACCTTTTCCTTCAGCTTTTCATCGTCAAGAAGATAGGCAAGCGGTACAAGTCCGTCGAGGAAGTAGGGGCCTCTTTCCCATGCATCGCCTGTTCCGCCACGCCACATTGAATTCTTAAGATCGGGCCAGAAATCATCGACATTTCCCGTCAGCCCTGAAGCCTGTGCTTCCAGTTGAGACTTAAGCCATCCGGCAGGCTTGACAGAGCCGAGTGGCAGCATGATATATGCATTCTGCTTTAACGGTTCAGGATTGCCATTATAATTGACATTCACTTTCTTTTCAGCACAACCTGAGAGGATTATTACAGATGCCAAAATGAAAGGAAAGATGTATCTTTTCATATTGTAAATTTTCATAAAGGTAAAATAATTAGAAATCTTTCCAGGACGACCAGATTTCAGGATTAGTACTCTTTTCAATATCAACACATTCAGCAACCTGAAGCAAGTCGAACCAGCCCGCACCTGATGATGGCATTTGCAATATAAGATTGGTTTTTGGAGGGATGTCGTAGAAATATGGAATTGTAACAAATGTTACAAATTGCTGCCAGTCACTTCCCATCCTGAACCTTGCAATTCCATAATCTCCCATCGAGATTTCGAAATATTGTGGTTTGCTGTTATCGATTTTATCGGGTATCTGTTCAGGATCTGTTTTTGCCCACACCGAAACCAGGTAGGTCGCTCCCGGCCTTACTGAGACCGGGAAGAACCTCATCTTTGTACTACCGTTATCAGTAGGAGTGATCAGCCTTAGTGAATGATAGCCTTCAATATGCTCACGTGAATCGAGGAAATAAGTTGCACCTCTTTCTCCATTGCCACGTGCATAGCACGCAGACGGTACCCCCGGACTGGAAATATCCTCGAATCCGGGATCAAGGATCAGGTTTCCTTTCCATGGTTTTACAGTCTCTTTTATCGGATTAATATCGATTATATAGGCCTGTGACCCGTATGATGAGATTATATCGGAAAATGATCCTCCGATCATAGTTATAAGACGGTTTTCAAAGATGACTTTTGCTTTTCCCTGGAATGATCGATGTATTGAGAAACCGGCTCTTACCGGGGCATTGGTCTTATTAACAGCAAGGATCAGCAGACAGCCTTCGTGTATGTACGATTTCGAAATAATATCAGGTGATCCGGCTGACACAGGTACGCTCTCCTCGTCTGAAAGCAGCCATGGAGTAAGTTCAGCTATTTCCACTGCCATGCGTCCGCATTCGCTCCAGGTGCCTGTTGATTTTGGAAACATGTTAAGTCCCTGCCTTACAAAATATTGGATTCCCCGAGCTCCATTGATGATTGCCTGATAGGTCATTGATCTGATCTCCTGAAGTGTGGGCTCGCGACTCCATAACTCTCCGCCACCGAAAGCCTGGGGAACTATCCATACCGGCTTTTGTCCTTCAAATGCCTTTGCAAGCTGACCGGCAACATTCCCGACCATGGTCACCGGTAATTCAGGAACAGGATAAGGATCGGCCATTACAATATCCATGGCATCTGCATATTTTACAGACGAGAGAAATGGTGCCATGAAGACCACTGAGACAGGGTGCCAGGGATCAATTTCCTTTATAAGGTTATATATTTTTACCAGTGAATCAGGCGATATTTTATTGCCATTGGGTTCATCCGCAATATACCATGCAAGGAGGGCAGGATGATCCTTAAACGTATTGATTTCATTTATAAGCAGTTCTCTCTTGCGGCTGTCAGTCAGCCCATCTATTTTTGAACTTACGCCTCCGCCTCCGGAGACCGACAGCAGGTTATAATGTACTTTCATTCCCAGTTCTGCGCATCTGTCCATGTACGCTTTACGGTCTTTGAAAGTCTCAGGCAGGATCTTCTGATATGGTGAGATAACGTTAAATCCCTTAACAACCTCCTCTTCAGGAAGAGTGGGATAAACAGGCGAATAGCAATAAAATCCGAAAGGGAAAAACTGTCTTCTGTTCACTATCAGTCCTCCTGTCAGCCTGTCGGTCTTCACTTCATTAGGCTTATAATCAAGTATCAGAAGGTCAGAGGCAGCCTGAAACTTAAATGGTCTGCCTGTTACAGAAACTTCTGCGATCAGTTTATAATCAGATGGTTTCAGATTAAGACTGACAGGGATCCTGATTATCTTCTTTCCGGGGATTCCTTTCCATGAACCTGCTGTTTCTCCATTTATGCTCAGGCTGACAGAGATATTACTATAAATATTATTTTGCGGAATATAAAGCAGCAACTCCGTACTATTTTCAAATGAATAAAAACTATACCTTGAATTAATTCTGAAAGTTTCAGTATCAGTGGTTTGTGAAATAATTAATTGTGAATAAATTATTAGCAGGAATAATAGTGTCGGTCTCTTTTTATACATCATTTAACAGGATTTCTAGTCTTTAAAAGTGATTTTTATTTTAACTTCATCATCTGCCGGTATCCCGTTTTTCATTGCAGGTTTCCATGCCGGGCTATCCTTGATCAGCCTTTCTGCTTCCTTCGAAAACTCATCACCGGGAGTTTTTAATACCTTAATGTTCTCAATAGACCCGGTTTCTGAAACCGTGAATCTTATGATAACGACTTCTCTTTCACCTGCAGTCATGGAAACCGGCTTTTTGATGTTCTCCTCTATGTACTTGTCAAACTCTTTTCTTCCGGCAACAGGCTCGGGAGGCTTATATGCTGATTCTGCATCATCAGCTTTTTCATCAGCCGCTTTTGCTCTTTTTACTCCGTAGCCAACAATTATTGTCTCATTCAACTCTGCTGGCGAGGACTCAGATACTTTCTTCAATTCGCTATCTGGTTTCACCGTTACCTCTGCATAAACGTCCTGAGCTTCCTGTAAACTTATACTGTCAGTAACAACTGCTGGAACGAATCTCGCTACTGCCTGGTCAGCTATTGCCTCTTTTATTATACCAGGGCTGCTTTTTTCACCCTCTTCCTTTCTGGTAGCAGGATTTATCTTCTCTTTTACTGTTTCAATGCTCTGTTTAGCGGGTGTCACTTCTGACCCTGCTTTTTGAGGCTCTGTAATGGCTTTTGATTCAGATATTTCCAGTGGTGTAGGATTAAGAGCTATTTCAGGTCTTTCAGATACTTTTTTATTTCTATTCATAAAGAAAAACAATGAGGATATTACCATAAGTACAGCAACAGAAGCTGCAATCCGGTACCAGATCATTATTCTTCTGCCGGAAACTCTCTTTTCAAGCTTCTTTTTCATTAAATCGATATCCTTCCTGGCCTGGTTTGCAGGTATTCCTGAAAATCCTTCAGCAGCCTCATCGGCAAAAGGATCCTTCTGAAGCTCTCTTTCGAATGAGTTCCTCTCTTTTCCTGACATCTTATTTGCCATGTATTTAAGAAGATCAGGAATACTGGTCCTGTTGTTTTTATCTTTCCCTTTCATTTTTACCTTCAATACAAAGTTTCAGATTTCTTTTTCCATTCTGCAGATGACTCTTCACTTTATTTTCATCGATACTGAGATTTTTTGCGATCTCGCTATAGCACTTGTCTTCATAATAAAACTGCATGATACACTTCTTCTGCTCATCCTTCAGTTTCTCAATACAATCGGCAAGCGCCTTTTCCATATCCGGCTCATCTTTGTCAATAGGATGCAAACCGGAGCTGTTTTCCATAAAATTTCCACGATCAAGAAGCCATTCATTATGTTTTTCACCCTGTGATTTTCTTGACCTTAGCTGCATGAGGCAATAATTCCGCGTAACAACATGAAGCCAGCTCCTGAAGTTCTCGATTTTCTGTTTCGGGATTTCCGTCACCAGCTTTTCGAAGATCTGCATCACAGCATCCATCGATTCTTCTCTATCCTTAAGATATTTCAGGCAGACACCATAAACAAGGTGCATGTATGACGAATATAATTCCCCGAGGACCTCAAGATCACCACTTGAGGTGAATTCATCAATAAGCTCCTCCTCAGATCTGCTTACACTATTCTTTTTATGAATATCAAAAATCACCTTCAGGATTTTCTGAAAATACAACTTTAGCTCTCCCGATTCTCGGGATTTCCTCACTTCGTTCGTTAAACTCTGAACTTTTCACCTTTAAAGATAGCGCAAATAAAAATTATTCTGCCGGTTTATGGAATTCCTGGAATTCCTGCATCATATGAGAAATGTTTAACCAAAAATTCAATAGTCATGAAAAACAGTTTATTTACTTTCGCAATTGTGATCCTTGCAGCTGTAGCAATATCATTTGCTGAATTAAGGACCATTACAGGTCTGGTGACTGATCTTCAGGGAACGCCTCTCCAGGGGGTCTCCGTCAAGGTAAAAGGTGCCCCCACAGGTTCCATTACCGATCTGAAAGGAAAATTCTCAATTTCTGTTGAACAGACGGACAAAGTACTTGTTTTTTCTCTTGCAGGATACAACACTGCTGAAGAGAAAATAAACAACAGAAGTGTAATCAATGTAAAACTTAACAGTGAGGTTGCTGATTCCGTTTCTCTTTCAGAAAACGTTGTTGTCGGATATGGTGCTAAAGAGGAGAAAGCATCAGTTAAGTACGTTCCAGCAGTTGCTTGTGACAGGGCTTCCTTCCAGCGGTATAACAATAATTTCAATACCGAAGGGTTTGCAGCAGTCGCTGAAAACGGATTTAAGAATGTGAAGAATAATCCGTTGTCGACATTCTCCATTGATGTGGATAACGCTTCGTATTCCAATATCCGCAGGTTTATAAACAGCGGATCTTTGCCTCCTGCTGATGCAGTAAGGATCGAAGAGATGATCAATTATTTCAAATACAACTATCCTGAGCCAAATGGAGTGCATCCGTTCTCAGTCTATACAGAGCTTGCTATCTGTCCGTGGAACAGGAATCACACTCTTCTGCAGGTCGGCCTTCGCGGAAAAAGCATCGACAAATCATCGCTTCCTCCTTCAAATCTTGTTTTTCTCATCGATGTATCAGGTTCGATGGATGATCCCAATAAGCTCCCGCTTCTCAAATCGGCATTCGGCCTTCTGGTTAATGAGCTTCGCGCTCAGGATCACGTTGCCATTGTTGTATATGCGGGTGCTGCAGGATTGGTACTCGAATCAACTCCAGGAAACAGAAAAGGGGTGATAATGAGTGCAATAGATAATCTTGAGGCTGGCGGATCAACTGCCGGAGGAGAAGGATTAAAGCTGGCTTACAAAGAAGCCCAGAAGAATTTTGTGAAAGGCGGAAATAACAGGATAATACTTGCTACTGATGGCGATTTTAATGTCGGGGAATCCAGTAACGGCGGCATGGAGAGACTTGTCGAGGAAAAGCGTGAACAGGGCGTCTTCATTACTGTACTGGGTTTCGGAATGGGTAACTACAAGGATGATAAAATGGAGCTAATTGCCGACAAGGGAAATGGGAACTACGCATATATCGACAACCTCCAGGAAGCCAGAAAAGTTTTAGTACGCGAGTTTGGAGGAACACTGTTTACCATTGCAAAGGATGTGAAGTTCCAGCTTGAATTCAATCCGTCAATGGTCGAATCCTACAGGCTTATCGGTTACGAAAACAGGTTGCTGAACGATGAGGATTTCAATAACGACACTAAAGATGCAGGTGAAATGGGTTCAGGACATATGGTGACTGCTCTGTACGAAATCGTGCCTAATGGTTCCGGGGAAAGACTGCCATCGATAGATCCTCTGAAATATCAGTCTCCGAAATTCAACCGTGAGGAAAATTATTCTGATGAACTGCTGACAATAAAGGTCAGGTATAAGAAACCAGACGGCAATACCAGTATGCTTCTTGAGAAGCCAGTCAAAAGCACAGCTGATGACATTGATGAAGCTTCAGAAAACCTTAGGTTTGCCGCTGCTGTTGCAGAATTTGGAATGATACTTCGTGAGTCAGAATTTAAGGGAAGCTCAAGCCTTGAGAGTGCAGCTAAGATGGCAAAATCAGCCAGGGGTGAAGATGAAGATGGTTATCGCAGTGAATTCGTCAGGCTCATTGAGACTGTTAAAAGCATGAGAGTTCTCGCAGATAAATAATATATGTCGCGGAGATATGCAGTTTCAGAGTTTGATTTTTGAGTAGAAATTGTCTTTATAAGTATTGCTGACCGGGATTCTCTGGTCAGCAATTTTTATAAAATAAATTTACCTTACTATAAATGGATCAGCAAAACCGATATACCAACGGGCATTCTTTATCTGCAAGTGAGTTTTTTTCTCCTTTAAAATAAATTAAAGGGCTTCTGAGATGTATGAAAGAAGTTTAAATTCCCTGTCCGGAAATTTAATTAAAAGAATAATCAGCGTTGATTTCACTTATTCCAGAGACCGGAGATACCTGTCAATATATTTTGCAGCCTTCCTCCCTGACGCAATTGCATGTACCACAAGACTTGCCCCGCTGACGGTATCGCCGGCTGCAAATACCTTCTGCCGACTGGTAGTCTGATGATTATCGACCTTTACATTCTTTCTTGGATCAAGCTCAACTCCAAGTTCCGTCAGCAAGCCTTCAAGTACAGGGTGAACAAAACCAAGGGCAAGTAAAACAAGGTCTGTCTCAATTACTCTTCGGGTTTCGGGAAGAGGGGTCATTATGTACTTGTTATTTAAATATTCCCATTTGACTTCTTCAACTTCCGCACCCCGGGTAATCCTGCCATCGCCGACAAACCTCAATGTTGACAGGTTCCACATCCTTTCGCAACCCTCTTCGTGAGAGGTTGATGTTTTGAGGACTTTTGCAAAATAGGGCCATGGATTATCCGGAGTACGGCTAAGCGGAGGCTTAGGCAGTATCTCAATCTGGGTCACACTGAGAGCTTTTTGACGAATAGAAGTTCCTACACAATCAGATCCTGTATCACCACCTCCAATTACCAGGACTCTTTTACCCTCGGCACTCATGTGATTTTCGGTCCCAGATAATTGTCCGGAATTGACCCTGTTCTGTGCAGAAAGAAAATCCAGGGCATAATATATCCCCTCGAATTCACTTCCTTCAACTTCCAGCTTTCGCGAATGGCTGGCGCCTATTGCAACACACACAGCATCGAAATTGTCCATAATCTCCTTTCCCGGAATATCTTTTCCAATGGTTATGCCGGTCTGGATAATCAGCCCCTCCTTTACCATCAGATCCAGCCGCCTGTCGATAACAGCTTTGCTTAACTTGAAATCAGGGATTCCGTATCTTAAAAGGCCGCCTGCTTTTTCATCCTTTTCAAAAAGAGTGACATTATGACCCGATTTATTCAGAAGATCAGCTGCAGCCATTCCGGCAGGACCGCTTCCAATTACTGCGACTTTTTTATTGGTCCGTTTTTTTGGCGGAACAGGCTTTATGTATCCTTCAGTGAACGCTTTTTCGACTATGGCAACTTCGTTTTCACGGATGGTTACCGGCTCCTGTCTAATATTAAGTACACATGCATGTTCGCAAATGGCAGGACAAATCCTGCCTGTAAACTCCGGAAAATTGTTGGTGGCACTTAATCGTTCGCAGGCTCCTCTCCAGTCGCCTTTATAAAGAAGATCATTCCATTCAGGTATCAGGTTGTCTACCGGGCAGCTCCAGTGGCAGAATGGAATACCGCAATCCATGCATCTTGATGCCTGAAGCATCCTGTCCTCGCTGTTCAGCACCTGTTCAACCTCACTGAAGTCGCATATCCTTTCATTAAGAGGCCTGTTCCCTGCCTCTTTCCTCTTTATCTTTAAAAATCCCGTTGCGTCAGCCATAATATTCTTAATGAAAACTTGTTAAATCAATTTTGGTTATGATTTCGGATCATATTCAACATCCATCTCCACGTCAGCTATCTTTTTCCTGAGCTCCTCAAGCATCTGTTCCTGAAGAACTTTCTTGTAATCATACGGTACCACCTTAATGAACATAGGTATGTACTTCTCGGGATCATCGAGGATCATTTTCGCTTTTTTGCTTTGAGTGAAGAAGTGATGACGGGAGATAAGTTCCGTAAGCTCAGATATCTCACTAAGTTCTTCAACGAGAGAAAGCTCAACCATGCCCATGTTACAGTAATAGTCGAAGTTGCCAAATTCATTGAAGACATATGCAATTCCACCGCTCATGCCGGCTGCAAAATTGCTTCCGGTCTTGCCGAGAACGACTACTCTTCCTCCGGTCATATATTCACAGCAGTGGTTGCCAACTCCTTCAACAACAGCATTTGCACCGCTGTTTCTGACTGCAAACCTCTCTCCGGTTACTCCGGAGATAAATATCTCGCCTCGGGTAGCTCCATACAGTACTGTATTTCCGATGATTATGTTCTTATCCGGTTCGAAAGCAGAGCCGACAGGAGGGACGACAATGATCCTTCCGCCCGATAACCCTTTTCCAAGGTAATCATTGGCATCTCCTTCAAGATATAGCTCAACACCTGGTGACAGGAATGCTCCGAAGCTTTGTCCGGCTGACCCGGAGAATCTGCATCTGATAGTACCATCGGGTAACCCGGCTGATCCGTATAAAGTTGTAATCCGGCCGGAGAGCATTGCCCCGGTCGTCCTGTCAGTGTTCCTTATTGTCCTGTTTATCTCCACAGGCTGCTTTTCTGATAATGCTTTCTCAGCTTCTTTTATCAATTCCCTGTCGAGGATATTATCAATCTTCGATTCCTGCTTTTCTGTGCAACGCATTGCATTGGTCCTGGATTCCTCAGGCATTGCCAGCAGAGCCGTCAGGTCGAGATTTCTGATTTTCCAATGGTCGACTTCCGGGTTTCTTTCCAGAAGGTCGAACCTTCCGATGATCTCATCCATGCTTCTGAATCCGGCCTCAGCAAGGTATTCACGAACATCCTCGGCCAGCATCCTGAAAAAGTTTACCAGGTAATCGGCTTTTCCCGTGAAACGCTTCCTCAACTCGGGGTTCTGCGTGGCGACACCTACCGGGCATGTATTGAGATGGCATTTTCGCATCATTACACAGCCCATTACTACCAGGGCACTTGTCGCGAAGCCGAATTCCTCAGCACCCAGCATTGTAATCATGACTATATCCTGGGCAGTTTTAATCTGTCCGTCAGCCTGCAGCATAACCTTGCGGCGCAGGTTATTCATCACAAGCGTCTGCTGAGTCTCGGCCAGCCCGAGTTCAAGAGGTAGACCGGCGTGCTTTATTGAGGATGAAGGACTTGCTCCAGTGCCGCCCTCATATCCGCTGATGGTAATCAGGTCGGCGCCGGCTTTTGTAACGCCAGCTGCGATCGTTCCTACTCCGCCCTCTGAAACAAGCTTGACACTTATCCTTGCTTTCGGGTTAACATTTTTCAGGTCGAAGATAAGCTGCGAGAGATCTTCGATTGAATAAATATCATGGTGTGGAGGAGGGGAGATAAGGGTAATGCCGGGTATTGAGTACCTGGTTTTTGCTATTATCTTGTCGACCTTATGGCCGGGCAGCTGGCCTCCTTCCCCGGGTTTTGCGCCCTGGGCTATCTTGATCTGTATCTCATCGGCATTTACAAGGTATTCAGTTGTCACTCCGAAGCGTCCGCTTGCAACTTGCTTGATGGCGCTCCTGGTGCTCTCACCATCTTCACGAGGTTTAAATCTTTCGGGGTCTTCTCCTCCCTCGCCTGTATTGCTTCTGCCGCCTATCCGGTTCATTGCTATGGCCATCGTTTCATGGGCCTCGCGGCTGATTGCACCATACGACATTGCACCCGTCACAAAACGTTTCATGATATTTTCTGCCGGCTCAACCTCATCAAGGGGAATAGGGTTCTTTTTTATCCTCAGCAGTCCCCGTATAAATCCGGGATGAGCAGTATCCTTGTTTACAAGGTTGCTGTATTCTTTGAACTTTGAACGATCGCCGGTCCTTGTGCTCAATTGCAGGAGGGCTATCGTCTCGGGGTTCCAGGCATGATGCTCACCATGTTTCCTGTATGAATAGACTCCTTCGGTAAGTATTTCAGGCTGCTGTTCTACTGTGAAGGCTTTGCGGAGCGGCACCAGGACCTCCTCGGTAATTTCACTCATTCCAATACCTCCTATTCTGGAGATAGTGCCGGCAAAATATTTGTCGATAACATCGGGATGGATTCCTACTGCCTCAAATATCTGGGATGACCGGTAGCTCCTGAGAGTGCTGATCCCCATTTTTGACATTATCTTGAGCAGCCCTTTGTTAATGGAGTTAATGTAATTGGCTTCAGCACTATGATAATCAAGCTGTATAGCCTTATCCTTCACGAGCTTATCGATGATTGCAAAGCTCATGTACGGGTTGATGATGCTTGCCCCGTATCCGAAAAGAAGTGCGAAGTGCATTATCTCGCGGGGTTCTGCGCTTTCTACAACAATATCTATCTGCATCCTCTTCCGCTTGCTGATAAGATAATGATGAACTGCCGAAACTGCCATTAATGAAGGTATCGGTGCCAGGTTTTGATCGATGCCCCGGTCGGAGAGAATAATATAATTCTTGCCTTCATCGACAGCTTTTTCAGAATCGATGCAAAGCTTATCAACAGCGCTCTGAAGCCCTTCAGCTCCTTTGGAAGCATCAAACAACATTGACAGGTTGGCAGCCGAGAATCCCTTGTATCGCAGGTTTTTTACGACCTGAAAGTAGGTGTTGGATATTACAGGATTCCTGAACCTGACCATTTTTACATGGTCGGGTGATGTCTCAAGCAGGTTCTGCTGAAGAGACCCAAGATAACCCGAAAGAGTCATTACCAGTTCTTCCCTGATAGGATCGATAGGAGGGTTTGTGACCTGTGCAAAAAGCTGCTTGAAATAATTAAAGAGCCTGTATGGTTTTTTTGAGAGGACTGCCAGGGGAACGTCGTTTCCCATTGAGCCTGTAGGCTCCTTGCCTGTAGCTGCCATCTCCTTGATGATCTTCTCGATATCCTCCAGCGAGTAGTTGAAGGAGGTAATATATTTATTGTAGCATGGGCCAAGTTCCGGTGTGATAACCTGTCCGGTCTCAATCTCTTCAAGGTTGACCATATTCTGCTCAATCCAGTCGCCATAGGGGTATTCTTTTGCAAGAGCGTCTTTCAGCTCATTATCATAATATATTTTGCCGGCTTCTGTATCGACAAGCAGCATTTTCCCGGGTTTCAGCCTGCCTTTCTCCCTTATTTCCTCAGGCTTAAAAGATTGAACTCCTGCTTCCGAAGCCATTACTATGAGGTCGTTGCTGGTTATGACATATCTTGATGGTCTCAAACCGTTCCTGTCGAGCATGCCTCCAATGTATCTTCCGTCGGAAAAGATCAGCGATGCAGGTCCGTCCCATGGTTCCATGAAGGTCGAATGGTAGTGATAGAATGCTCTTAGCTCGTTCGATATAGGGTTCTTTGCATTTATAGATTCCGGGATCAGGATCGACATCGCATAAGGCAGCGATTTACCGCTCATGAGCAGGAATTCTAGGACATTGTCAAGTGATGCCGAATCGCTCTTCCCGGGTTCGATTATAGGGTATATCCTGGAAAGATCTCCAAGTTTATCGGATTTCAGGATCGACTCCCTGGCCTCCATCCACATCCTGTTGCCGCGAATAGTATTTATTTCGCCATTGTGTCCGAGAACCCTGAACGGCTGAGCAAGATCCCAGCTTGGAAAAGTATTTGTACTGAAACGTGAATGAACAAGAGCGATTGCACTCATAAGCCTCTCATCGCTCAGGTCGGTGAAGTATTCGCCGAGCTGAAGTGAGGTTAGCATGCCCTTGTAAACCAGTACTTTTGTCGAAAGGGAGGGCAAGTAGAAGAAATTCTTTTGTTTTATGCCGGAGTTTCTGATAGCCACTTCAGCCCGTTTCCTTATTATATATAGTTTTCTTTCAAGCGTATCCTGCTCCGTTTCAGATCCCAGAAGTATCTGTTTGATAAAAGGTTCGGCAGCCCTAGATATTTCACCAAGAACTGAACTGTTTCTCGGAACATTGCGGAACCCGATAAAGTCAACCTCTTCCTCCCTGATGATATTCATTAAGATCTCTTCACATTTTGCAGCGTCAGATCCATCCTGGGGAAGAAATATAAGTCCCGTGCCAAACTGACCCTGGGGAGGCAGGGCATACCCCTGTATAAGGTAGAAATCGCGTGGGATCTGTATAAGGATACCTGCGCCATCTCCTGTTTTCCTGTCAGCGCCCTCCGCTCCACGATGGGTCATATTTCTGAGGATATCGAGCCCCTGGCTGATTATTGAATGAGATTTTCTGCCCTTCAGGTGGGCGACAAATCCTATCCCGCAATTTTCATGCTCGAAATCCTGCCTGTACAAGCCATTGCTCTGAGGCCTTTCTGTTCTCATTTTCAATGTCCTATTCTTTAATATAGAAAAACCGTTCCCTTTTTTCCAAGAGAACGGTTACCCTAATCCTAAACCATATACCATTCTCATTATTTTCAGGTAAGCCTGAGGATAAGAAATAATGATAGAATGGATCTGAGTTTATTCATTTTTTAAAATTCCGATGCAAATATATTATTTATCTTACAACTTGATGCAAAAATGGTTAAAAAAATTAATAAAAATAAGATAATTGGCTGAAAGTTATAAACCTTTTAATTAACAACTATGTTTTTTAAGATGGTATATTATATCGGATTCCGGGACAATTGACAAATTATATTTGTTAATTTGACGATTAAATTAGCAGTTTATCTAAATCAGGTTTCCGAGTCGATTTAAAGAACGTTCATATTTTAACTCCTGAAATTGATGGAAAATCCTAAGAATCATATACTTGTTATTTTCGGCGCTTCGGGTGACCTTACAGCCAGGAAGCTCTTACCTGCCGTTTTTTCATTAAAGGTACAGAAACTGCTTCCTGAAAAGTTCGCGATTCTGGGAGTCGGACGGACTCTCTTTTCAGATATTGACTTCCGGAAAAAGATGAAGGAGAGCATTCTGAAATTTTCTAAGGAAAAGAATCCTGATGGAAAGCTTATAGATGATTTTACTGAATCTGTCTTTTACAGATCGATGGACAATGCTACGGCCGGCGATTATAACGGTCTTAAATTGAAACTTGAGGATATTGACAAAACGCTTCAGACTTCTGGAAATTATATCTTTTACATGGCTACGCCGCCTGTCATGTACGATGTTATTGCCGCCAACCTGACCCACGCTGGTCTTACAGATCAGTCATCAGGATTCAGGAGGCTGATTATTGAAAAACCATTCGGATATGATCTTAATTCCGGGAAGGAGCTTAACAGGCGCCTGCATGAAATGGTTTCTGAGGAACAGATATACAGGATTGATCATTATCTTGGAAAGGAGACTGTCCAGAATGTACTTGTCACCAGGTTTGCAAACGGCATTTTTGAGCCATTATGGAACAGGAACTACATCCATCGTGTTGAAATAACTTCGGCTGAAAGCATTGGAGTCGAAGAACGTGGCGGTTACTATGATTCGGCCGGAGCTCTCAGGGATATGGTACAGAACCATCTTCTCCAGATGGTGGGAATGACAGCTATGGAGCCTCCTTCATCCCTTGAACCTGATGCAATCCGCAATGAAATCCTCAAGGTATTCCAGTCCCTTCAGCCGATAAGCGAAGCTGACGTTACAAAACAGGTTATCCGGGGACAGTATACAGGCTCAACGATACGAGGTGAGTGCGTAACAGGTTACAGGAATGAAAAAGGAGTGGCACCTGGTTCAAAAACCGAGACATTTGTTGCAATAAAATTCTTTATCAATAACTGGCGCTGGGGAGGTGTCCCTTTCTACATCAGGACGGGAAAGCTGCTTCCCACGAGGGTCACTGAGATCGTGATCCATTTCAAGAAATCTCCCCATCATCTCTTCCAGAGGGAAAATGCATCATTGTCTTCAAATCAGCTGATAATCAGGATACAGCCTGATGAGGGTATCCTTCTGAAATTTGATATGAAGGAACCAGGATCCGGATTTAATGTAAAGAATGTGAATATGGACTTTCATTACAGCGACCTGGCAAATATAAGGGTACCTTCGGCTTATGAAAGATTGCTGTATGATGTGATGATTGGAGATTCGACGCTTTTCTCGCGCGACGATGAGGTTGAAACAGCCTGGAAATTCATTCAGCCTATACAGACAGCCTGGGCGACTAATAAAAATATAAAGATATATGGTTATCCCGCAGGTACATGGGGGCCATCGGTTTCAAACGATCTTATCGAGGGATGCGGGCTTACATGGCGTTACCCCTGCAAAAACCTTTCCGACGACGGATTGTACTGTGAGTTATAATTTTTGGTTTTTGAGTGGCAAAAGTTCAGCAAATCAATTTGACAAGAGAACCAATTTGGAAGCATTATTCAAGATATTTCCCTCTCCTTCAGAACTTGCCGGAGCTTTTGCTGAGGAACTGACAGGAAGGATCAATATTGCTGGAAAATCAGGATTGCCTTTCACACTTGCTGTTTCAGGCGGTAATACTCCAAGATTGTTGTTCTCGATACTGGCTGAGAAATATTGCTCATCTGTCGACTGGGGTAATGTTCAATTTTTCTGGGTCGATGAGCGATGCGTATCGCCGGTTGATCCGGAGAGTAATTTCGGGATGACGAAATCCATTCTTCTTGATAAAATCAAAATTCCCGGCAGCAACATTCACCGTATTAAAGGTGAAAATGATCCGGTTAAGGAGGCAGAAAGATATGCTCAGGAAATCCTTTTGAATGTAAGGTCAGAAGATCAGCTTCCTGCTTTTGATCAGGTCATTCTGGGAATGGGAGACGACGGACATACTGCATCAATTTTTCCGGGGAACCTCGACCTTCTCCGCTCAGAGAATATTTGTGAGGCGTCGCTTCACCCTTTGACAGGTCAGGGCCGTATTTCTCTGACTGGAAAAGTTATCAACAATGCTGACTTCATAACATTCCTTGCAACAGGTAAGAATAAAGCCGGGATTATTGAGGAAATTTATAATAAGAAGGCTCAATACATGAACTATCCTGCTTCATATATTGGCCCATCCAGAGGTGTTATTACCTGGTTTATTGATGAAAAAGCAGGTGAATTGATCAAATAGAGCCTTATTTGTTAAAAACTTGAGAGAATGATTTAATTGATTTATTTATTTTTGATTACTAGTTGAATTTAAATCTTAATGTGATGTCACACGAAAAAGCAAAAGAACAGTCAAATGTAAAGAAGCAGGCAACCAAGAGCCTGAAAGAAAAACGTGCTGAAAAGAAAGCTAAAAAAGCCGAGAAGAATAAATAGGGGAGAATTATAAAATAATCGGCTTTTTGCCCCTATGGCCAGCCCATACGTGTTTATGCCAGTCCTTATATGTGCTGAAAAACGGGATTCAGGGGGTATTAAAATAAAAAGGCCGTCATTACTGACGGCCTTTTATTCTCTCGTATAGTAAAATTAAGCCAGTTTTACGTTTACTGCATTAATTCCTTTCTTACCTTCTGCGAGTTCAAAAGTTACCTCATCGTTTTCTTTGATTTTGTCGATGAGCCCAGAAACGTGTACGAAATACTCATTTTCTGAATCTGCGTCTTTAATGAATCCAAATCCTTTTGACACATTAAAAAATTTTACTGTTCCTTTGTTCATTGTATTCTGTTTTAAAATTTAGGCCGCCAAATTACATATTATTATTCGTAAATTCTAAAAAAATGCAAAAATATTTGATATCCTGAAGATATTTCTGCTATTATTGTTTCGAAACATTGAGTTATACAATGATGAAAAAAACACTGATTCTCGCAATAAGCCTTCTCCTTGTTGGTTTCCGGGTTAGCAGTCAGTCGGGATTACAGACTACTGCTGAAAGTTCTGGTTTCAAATCAACCTCTGTTTATAATGATGCAATGACCTTTATCGGGCAGTTGAAGAAATCATCAAATTTTATCAGGGTGGAATACATAGCCCAGTCTGCTGAAGGACGGGCGGTACCGTTGCTGATAATTGGCAATCCGCTTCCCAAGTCACCTGAACAGATGATAAACGATAACCGGATTGTAATATACATCCAGGCAAACATCCATGCCGGCGAGGTTGAGGGGAAAGAGGCTACCCTGATGTTTGCAAGGGATCTCCTTTCTGAAAAAAAGCCGGAGCTTCTCAGGCATGTCGTTTTCCTGATCTGCCCGGTCTTCAACCCCGACGGAAATGAAAAGATCAGTCCCCTGAACAGAACAAATCAGAACGGCCCTGTTAACGGTGTGGGACTCAGGTACAACGGACAGATGCTCGACCTTAACAGGGATGCAATGAAGGCAGAATCACCGGAAGTGCAGGGAGTGATCACGAAAATCTTCAATGCATGGGATCCCTCAATATTTATGGATTGCCATACCACAGACGGCTCCTTTCATGTGGAACCGGTGACATTCGTCTGGAGTGTAAATCCCAATGGCAACAACTCACTCATTCAGTATATGCACCTGAAGATGATGCCTGAAATGGCAGGGACTTTGCTTAATAAATACAAGACTGAAAATTGCTTTTATGGAGAGTTCTTTGATCTTATGAACCCCGGAAAAGGATGGCTATACGATGCTGCAGAACCCCGCTACATGGCTAATTACTTCGGATTGCGCAACAGACTTGGCATCCTGGATGAAAATTATGTGCACGCCGATTTTAAATCGAGGGTTGAAGGATGTTATAATCTGATAAAATCACTTGCTGATTATGCTTATTCCCACAATACAGAAATAAAAAAGATGCTCAGGGATGCAGACCTTGAGACTATTCAACGGGGTTTAAATCCAACTGTAAAAGACTCATTTGCAATAGAATATAAAGTGAGGCCGCTGCCAGAAAAGGTTACAATCAAGACTTTTGAGGCAGAACCTTCAGCAGAGCCGGATATCTGGCCTCCATTCAGAAAAACGGACAGGCAGGTTACAGTAACCGTCCCTTATTATATCGATTATTATCCTGTCAGGAATGTAAGGTTTCCTTTTGCCTGGATTATTGAGATCAGGGATAAGAAGGTCCTGGATCTGCTTAAACTTCACGGAATAAAGACCGAGAAGTTGGCAGAGCCCTTAAAATGCAATGTTGAAAAGTTCGAGATAAGCGATCTTAAAGGAGGGCCGATTCTGACTCAGGGGCACTACCTTAATACAATTCAGGGACGATATATAAGCGAGGAAATTGATTTCCCGGCTGGAACTATCATAGTAAGAGCTGCTCAGCCGCTTGCGAACCTTGCCGCCTACCTTCTTGAACCTCAGTCAAATGATGGACTATTAACCTGGAATTACTTTGACAAATATCTTGTTCCTCAATGGGGCGGTGGATATAACCCGTACCCAGTCTGCAGGATATTAAATCCTGTGGAAATAAAGAGTACGCCGGCCATGTAAAGAAAGAGGGCGAGACAAGGAGCAAGGCGACGCAGTTCCGCGAAGCGTAAGGGCGAGATGGTGAGAGGTAGTGAAAATGTCAGTGACGGGTATATTTATCAAAAACGGTAATAACCGGCAAAACATTCCCCTTTTCATCGAAGAAATCCCTTGTTGACCATCCCCCGTAAGTTGCCGGTTCCCACCAGAATATTCCGGCGCCAAGATTATCCGGAGTGCTCAGGACGATTTTGTTTACCTCATCGAGAAAATCTCTTTGCCCTTCCGGGGTCTCGGGAAAAGGAGCCGGTTTGGTTTTATATTCAGTAGGAGTAGCGCAATATGCTGCTTCGACAACAATAATAGGCTTCCTGTACTCTTTTGCCATGAAGTACATGTTATCGCGCAGATCAAGCAGACTCCCATGCCACCATGGATAATAAGACTGGCCTATATAGTCGAATTTAATTCCATAAGAGAGCAGCTTATCAAAAAAGTATTTTGTTTTAACCTTATTCCCGCCCTGGTCGATATGAATCATTATTTTGGGCAATTCAGCAGCATCGCAGGCAACATAAACGCCATTTATACCGGCAATGATCAGGTCGGCAAAATTGTTCCAGTTTTCCGGAAGCTTGCCGTCGGGCCACATCATTCCGTTGATAACTTCATTTCCGATCTGAACCATTTCAGGGAGCACACCTGCGTCCCTGAAACTCTTTATTGCTGAAGAGGTATAATCCATTACTGCTTTAATAAGTTCCTAGTGCGATTTGCCTTCCCATGCTTTTGGCAGGAACTGTTTTGCGGGATCAGCCCAGGTGTCAGAATAATGAAAATCGAGAAGTAATTTATATCCCATTGCCTTTGCGCTTTTTGCCAGCGCAACAGTGTACTCCAGATTGTTCGGCAATTCTGTCGGGGTATGGAAAAGCCGGAGCCTGATCCAGTTGTAGCCATGGTCCCTGAATATCTGCAACCCCGGCTTTACAACATTATTTTCCCTGAACTGAAAGCCTCTGTCCTCTGCACTTTTAAGAAAGGAGAGATCAGCCCCGATGGCATACTCCTGACCTTTCGATTCTTTCTGAAAAGAAAGAAATGCCAGGAACAGAATTGCATATTTAAAGATCCGGCTATGAGAAATGTTGATTTTTTTCATCTTAGAGGAATTAATAAAACAAAAGTACGAAATTGTCTTCAGACCTTAATAAAACCTTACTTCACGATCTCACGATTTAAGGAGCTTCGCGAAGCAGTTCCGCACAGCGGAAGCATGATTGCACGATAAATTCTTCCTTCTTTATGCCCCATATTCGTGTTAATTTAATAACATTGCAAAAATTATTTATTTTTCTGATTTTTCTTCTTATTTAACTGGTTCAAATAACTGATCATGAGAAAGTGGCGTGTAGAAGACTCTGCTGAATTGTACAATATCAATGGCTGGGGCGTTGATTATTTTTCCATTAATGACAAGGGAAATGTTACAGTCACTCCTAAGAAAAACTGTATTTCGGTTGATCTTAAGGAGCTGCTTGATGAGCTGATACTTAGAGATGTATCAACTCCGGTTCTCATCAGGTTCCCTGATATCCTGGACGATCGTATTATCAGTATTTCAGAATGTTTTAAGAAGGCATCGGAGGAGTATGATTACACTGCTCAGAATTTCATTATTTATCCTATCAAGGTGAACCAGATGAGACCGGTTGTCGAAGAAATTGTCAGCCATGGCAAAAAATTCAACATCGGCCTGGAGGCAGGTTCTAAGCCTGAACTGCATGCGGTTCTGGCAATTAACACTGACCCTGAGTCTCTCATTATTTGCAACGGTTACAAGGATGAAGATTATATTGAGCTTGCTCTTCTGGCACAGAAAATGGGGAAACGCATCTTTCTTGTTGTTGAAAAACTCAATGAGCTCAAGCTCATTACCACGATCTCCAGGAGACTTAAAGTAAAACCAAATATTGGCATACGTATTAAGCTGGCAAGTATAGGAAGCGGCAAATGGGAAGATTCGGGAGGTGATATCAGCAAATTCGGGCTTACTTCGAGTGAATTGCTCGACGCTATTGATTTCATCGAGAGAAACAAAATGCGCGATTGCGTCAGGCTTATTCACTTTCATATTGGCAGCCAGGTAACAAAGATAAGTCGCATAAAAACCGCGCTTCGTGAGGCATCGCAGTTTTATGTGCAGCTTCGTAAACTAGGCTTTAATGTTGAATTTGTTGACATCGGCGGGGGCCTTGGTGTGGATTACGACGGTACAGGCTCATCGAACAGCGAAAACAGCGTCAACTATACTCTCCAGGAGTATGTGAATGACTCTGTGAGCACCTTTGTGGATGCCAGCAATAAAAATAATATTCCTCATCCCAATGTCATTACTGAATCGGGTCGATCTCTTACAGCACATCATTCAGTGCTGATTTTTGAAGTTCTCGAAACAACGACACTCCCTTCGTGGGATGAGGAAGAGGAAATAAATGAGCAGGATCATGAGCTCCTGAAGGAACTTTATACCTTATGGGATGAATTCAATCAACCGAGGATGCTTGAAACATGGCACGATGCACAGCAGATAAGAGAGGAGGCGCTCGACAGGTTCAGCCTCGGGCTGATTGACCTTAAGACAAGGGCCCAGATAGAAAGATTATTCTGGTCAGTGGCAAGAAAAGTTTACCAGGTAGCAAACAGCTCCAGGCATGTTCCTGATGAACTGAGGCAGGTTTCAAGAATATTGTCGGACAAATATTTTTGCAATTTTTCTCTTTTCCAGTCAATCCCGGATGCATGGGCAATTGACCAGATATTCCCCATAATGCCTATCCACAGGCTTAACGAAGAGCCAACCATCGCAGCCACTATACAGGATATGACATGTGACTCTGACGGGAAAATCGATAATTTCATTTCAACACGGAACTCATCTCATCATCTTCCAGTCCATCCACTCAGAGGTCATGAACGTTATTACATGGGTGTATTCCTTGTAGGTGCATACCAGGAGATACTTGGCGACCTGCACAATCTTTTCGGAGACACAAATGCCGTTCACGTTTCAGTTGATGAGAATAGTTATAAAATTGACCAGGTAATTGATGGTGAAACAGTTGCTGAAGTTCTTGACTATGTCGGATACAATTCTAAAAAGCTTGTCCGCACTGTCGAAACATGGGTTACTTCATCTGTAAAAGCAGGAATCATCTCGCTTGAGGAGGGAAAAGAGTTCCTCTCAAACTACCGGTCAGGACTTTACGGGTATACTTACCTTGAGTAAGCAGATGTGACGCTGCAATATCATTTACAGTCATACAACCATATTCTTTTACCTTAAGTCAGCGGTAAGACGCTGATTAAATATCGGTTATTTTAATACTTCACGTCATTTTTTTTTTCTAACTTGGATTTCTTAAAATACGGTTATCCATTATTGATTAACTATAACCCTTTAAAAGTTAAGACTATGAGTGAAACTTCTTTCGATTTTAATGCTTTTATTAAGGAATCTAAAGATGTCCTTGTAACCCCGAAGTCTTACTTCTCGACGATGAAGACAACGGGAGGTTTAGGCGAACCTGTCATCAAAGCTATCATCTATGGAGCTGTTGCAGGGATCATTTCATTTCTGTGGAGTATTCTTCACCTGGGGGGCAGCATGTTTGGCGGAGCTTTCGGTATCATGATCCTTGTTTATACGATAATTGGAGCTGTGATAGGATTATTTGTCGGAGCAGTAGTTACCCTGGTTATTTCTTCAATCTGCAAAGGAAGCACTGATTTTGAATCCTGCGCAAGAGTTACTGCTGCTATAATGGTAATCATGCCTATAAGCGCGCTGCTTGGATTCATTTCAGGATTTAGCCCGTTAGTAGGATCAATTGTTGGACTGGCTGTAAACGTCTTTGCACTTTACCTTATTTATCACGGACTTGTTGAAGCTTTGAAAGCAAATCCGGCGACAACAAAAATAGTAATGTACGTCCTTATTGCTCTCCTGGTAATATTCATGCTTGTTGGCATGGGTGCAAGGAAGAGAGTAAACAGTATGGATACAGACCTGAAAGAAATGATGCAGGACATGCAAAATAAATAAACCTTTAAATAAACCTGATCAATGCCGGGCTTCTGGTTAGAGCCTGGCATTTTTTTTTACATTCGGTCAATTTTAACAATATATGACCGTTAACTGGAATAATCTGAGACATTTTATTGTCTTATATCTGGTCACCAAAACTATATTCTTATGAAGATGTTCGTTACTTTTCTTTCATTAACCATAAGCACTTGCACCTTTGCCCAGAAGGATAAATCATTCTATCTGAATTGGCACGATAAGGGGCATGATAATATTGCATTTCAGTCATCTGATCTTAAATATACTGAAAGAGGCAAGTTCTACTATAATTTATCCAACGACAGGGATAACCTTTACATTGATCTGAGGATATTTGACAAGGATGTCCAGAGGCAGGTACTTAAATCCGGTCTGACTGTATGGATAAATACTAATGGCAGGAAAGGAAAAAAAACTGGTTTGAGGTATCCTGCACGAATAGGGAACCAGGGGAAACCTGATATGCCGGGCAGAGGGATTCCATCAAGAGGCGCAGGCATACAAACGCCTCCGGCGGCCGGAATAGAACTGATTGGTCTTGTTGATTCAGACCATTCCTTTATTTCTGCAGCTGAAATGAATACTTTCAGGGGTTCCATGAGATTTGATAAGGAGGGTAATATGTGGTACGAACTCGTATTCCCGTTGGCTAAAATGCCCGAAGCATCTGATAAAAAGAAAAAGAATAATGGTTCGATAATCCTTGGGTTCAGTTACCCGGGAATTAACCCCGCGAGAATGGGCGGAGGTCCGGGAAGAGGAATGAGTGAAGAAGGTGGTGGCGGTATGGGTGGACGTGGCGGCGGTGGTATGGGCGGACGTGGCGGTGGTGGTGGCCGGTCAGGCGGTGGTCGTGGCGGAAGACCTTCAGGTGGCATAGGCGAAGGAATGGGAACTGCAACAGTTGCACCTGTAATTGTATGGATGAAAGATGTAAGGTTTGCAACGGAGAAATAGTTTTTATACTTTAGATGCTTTCTTCTCAGCAATTAAATCCTGAATTCTGAAAGACATTTTAAAACTATTGCTTCGCTGATGAAATTAAAGAATCTTACCAAGAATATACTTATTGTACTGATTTACAGGATATTCCTGGTCCTATTCCTGTTCTCGCTTTGCCGTATCGGATTTTATTTTTTCAATCTGAAAATGTTCCCGGATATCTCTGTGGGAGAGTTTCTGATAATGATGAAGGGAGGTCTCCTGTTCGATATCTCGGCTGCTGTTTATATCAATATGCCATTTATTCTGCTTGAAGTTGTTCCGTTCGATTTCAGGTACAGCACGATTTACGAAAAGATAGTAAGGATCCTGTTCTTTGTTACCAACGGGATTGCAATTGCTGCAAATTGTATGGATTTTGTTTACTACCGGTTTGTGTTTAAGAGAGCCACTGCTGACGTTTTCAAGACATTTGAAAACGAAGAGCACATGTCAAAAATGTTCTTTAAGTACATGGCTGACTACTGGCCGGCAACAATTATTTGCTTTTTTATCTGGTTCCTCATGGTTTTCCTTTATAATAAAGTTAAACCGGTAAAGCCGGAACCAAAGAGCAGGATCGCATATTACCTGATAAATGTCCTTTTCATTCCTATTGCACTTGCTCTGGTGATTGGTGGAGCCAGGGGAGGATATAAGCATTCAACACGCCCGATAACAATCAGTAATGCAGCCAAATATGTAAAATCGCCTCACGATGTGCCTATTGTCCTTAATACCCCGTTCAGCATTATAAGAACATCGGGCAAGAAACCGCTGGTGAAATACCATTTTTTTGCAAAAGAGAAGCTCGATGAGATCTATAATCCTCATATTGTTCACGATACAACAAAGCCATTTACAAAAGATAATGTCGTCATTATAATACTTGAGAGCTTTGCGCGGGAATATATCGGTTCTCTCAACCCTGAGCTGGAAGGGGGAACTTACAAAGGGTATACTCCGTTCATTGATTCATTGATAAAAGAGAGCCTGACGTTTGACGTTTCCATTGCAGACGGTAAAAAATCGATAGATGCCATGCCTTCAATACTTGCATCTGTCCCATCCCTTGAGACTCCTTACATCATTTCACACTATGCCAACAATCAGATTAACGGGATTGCTTCTTTATTAAAGACAAAAGGCTATTATTCCGCTTTTTTTCATGGCGCCCCGAACGGATCAATGGGATTTGATTCATTTGCCAGGATGGCCGGGTTTGACTCTTATTTCGGCCTCAATGAATACCCTAACAAGAATGATTTTGATGGAATGTGGGGAGTTTGGGATGAGCCATTTTTCCATTTTTTCGCACAAAAGCTCAATGGCTTCCAGCAGCCGTTTCTTGCTTCAATATTTTCAATTTCTTCCCACCATCCATTTAAGGTTCCTGAAAAATATGTGAATAAATTTAAAAAGGGACCGGCACCCATCGTTGAAGTCGTGGGATATACTGATTTTGCTTTAAGGGAATTCTTTACGGAAATCTCTGATAAACCATGGTTCAGGAATACATTGTTTGTCATTACTGCCGATCATACAAATGAGTCCATTCATAAGGAATTTCAGAATGACTTCGGCTCCTACAGCATCCCAATAATATTTTTTAAGCCCGGCAGCGATCTGAAAGGCATGAAAAAACGAATTGCGCAACAGATCGATATAATGCCGACAATCCTGAATTACCTGAATTACGACCATGATTATATTGCATTCGGCACTAACCTTCTTGACGACTCACGTGAATCATTTGCATTCAATACGAACGGAAGCAATTATCATCTCTATATGAGGGATCATATCCTTGAGATGATGGATAACCGGGCGATGGATCTCTATAATTTCAGGACCGACAAATACCTTGAATCAAATCTTATAACAAAAGAGCCGGACCTGGTTAACATAATGACTGAGAAAATGAAAGCAGTGATTCAGTCATACAATTCCAGATTGATTGATAACGATATGGTAGTGCGAGACCATTAAAATTAGTAGGTAAAGACAAATTGGTTTCAACTGATTTCAAGATTGGTTCAATATTAAATATTTACTCTCCATGGAGAACAAATTCTTTTCACAGATGGACTTGTTCATGGTGACTAAACCCGGACAGAATGTTTCAGGACGAATAGCGGCAGTTGATGCTCTTAGAGGGTTTGACCTTTTCTGGATAATAGGTGCAGAAGCAATTCTCAAAAGCCCTGACAGGATATTGCATACGCCGGCAACCGGATTTATCTCCACGCAGCTTACTCATGTTACGTGGACCGGATTCCGGTTCTATGATCTGATAATGCCGCTTTTCCTTTTCATTGTAGGAGTATCAATGCCTTTTTCTTTTAAAAAGAGAATTGAAAAGGAAGGCTCTCCTTCAGCATTATGGCCGCATATAATCAAGAGGGTCGTAATTCTCTGGATCCTTGGAATGGCAGTCCAGGGCAATCTCCTTAGCCTGAACTGGAGCAACATAAAATTCTACAGCAATACTCTTCAGGCCATAGCCAGCGGTTATCTGATATCCTCAATCCTCATTCTTTACCTCAGGGTACCATGGCAGGTTATAGGAACAGGATTGCTATTGATAATTTACTGGACACTTCTAACTCTGGCACCTGTCCCTGGATATGGCCCCGGAGTAATTACGCCCGAAGGAAATTTTGCCATTTACATCGACAAGCTAGTATTTGGGATTCACCAGGATGGAACCACGTATTCATGGATTATTAGCAGCCTGAATTTCGGAGCTACAACCATGCTCGGGGTTTTCTCAGGATACCTGCTTCAATCCGGGATGGAGGTAAAAAGAAAATCACTTTACCTGGCCGCTGCAGGAGCTGCACTGATTCTTCTCGGCAGTATCTGGCATATCTGGTTCCCCTCCGTAAAACATATCTGGACAAGCTCATTTGTGCTCTTCTCAGGTGGCATTTGTCTTTTATCACTCTCACTTTTCCTCTGGCTTATTGACGGACTTAATCTAAAACGAGGCTTTTCATTTTTCACTGTAATAGGGATGAACGCAATATTTGCATACTGCGCAGCGCATCTTTATGACTTCGGACAGATTGCCGATGTCGTTTTTGGCGGGCTTAAACAATATTGCGGTGAGTGGTACCGGTTAATCCATGCATTGGGAGGATTCGGAGTTCTTTACTTTATACTCTGGTTGATGTACAGATATAGGATATTTATCAAAATTTAACTTTCCCTGTAAAGGCTTATCAGGATGGATCCCGGTTCCGTCGACCAGCACCGGCACGTCCCTGACACGGATATGTGAGAAGCTGAAATTGGAGATAGTCGGAATCCCTTCATTCCCCGGCACCGGATCCTGATCCTGGATGCCACTGCCAATACATGCAAATATTGAATCAGCGAGTGATATTTAAACATGGTCTGGCAAGAATAAAATTTATTTTCCAGTGACTATAAGCCAATTAAATCAGTTATTAGTCACAAGAACAGTATATTTCCCTGGAGTAAGTATTTCGAAGTCAAAGTTGCAAATAATTGCCTCGTCTTGTTTCTTTAATGTATAATGAATATAACAGTAAACCGGACATGTAAAATCACGCAGAGTCAGCGTCCATCCGTCTTTAGTCAAATGTCCTGATGAAAAGGTAAATTCCAGGTCACGGGGAATATATTTTAACATTACTCGTTCAAATGAGACTTCAATGAGATTTCTATCCTGATCCGATCTTTTTATTGAGTAATAATCAATATTATTCTGGTTAGTGATTTTATAGTCATCGGCTTTATTCTGTTTCCCGGTATATATATCTGCTTTCCAGACGCCTGTTATAACTGAATCTTTTCCGTTGATCATGTACCTTAGTTCCCCTTCACCATCTTTAAGCCCCTTTTTCCAGTAACCTGTATAGGTGGGGCCATCTTTATATTTATAGACACCTTTCCCGTCAGGAAATCCTTTCCTGAAAGATCCGATGTAAATATCTGCTCCTTTTGCAATGCCGTTACCTTCAGCTAATCCATTTTTGCATTCCCCCTGGTAATGCTCCGAAATCCCTTTAATCAGCACTTTGCAATCGGAGGTATTCTCCTGGGCGGATGTACTGAAATTTTGAATCACGAGTACGATCAATATAGACAAACCAGCAATAAGTATTTTTCTTTTCATTTGAATATTATAAATCTACCCCAAGAATCAGTTTTAGAACATACCCTATAATGAATGAGAAGGCGGCAACTCCAAAACTGATAAAAGTCATCTCGAAGAAGCGTTGCCTGAAGCTGAGGTCTTTTGCAACTGAGATATAATAATTAAAGCAAAAGATTATGAAAACAGCAGTTGCCAGTGTTATGGCCAGCGCACCATATTTGCTGGTCATAAGAAGGAAAGGCAATATCAGAAGGATGACCGTTAGGATATAAGAAATACCTGTATAAACCGCAGATTTTTTGGCCCTGGCATCACCTTCTGCTTTTGAAGAAAGGTAATCTGAAGCGGCCATTGATAAAGCGGCAGATATACCTGTGACCAGACCTGCAAGCGAAATTACTTTTGTACCACCCAGGGCTAAGGTGAATCCGGCGAGAGAACCTGTAAGCTCTACCAACGCATCATTTAGTCCGAGTACAATAGATCCGATATATTGCAGGCTTTCTTCATCAAGCATTTCGAGAATTGTCTTCTCATGTTCTTTCTCCTCCTTTGAGAAATGTTCCAGCTCCGGAAAGACAGAGGATAATTCGGAGTATTGTTTTGAGCTTAGATCCTCTTTTTTCTCCATCTGTTTAAGAATAAAGGTCATCCCAAGGACGTGTGTCAGAAAGACAGTACGGTAAAGCCTGAATCTGTCTGGTTTTATATCCTGGCCTGTCTTTGATTTCCAGAACTGGGCATGCACCATTTCCTGTTCACCAATATTTCTTAAAACACTAGCATTTTTTTCGTCCCTGCAACTGGCTGCAAGCCTCATATAGAGGTAATGTTCCGTGATCTCTGCTCTTTGAGCCAATAATGCATATTTTTTTATCTTGTCGTCCATACTTAGCTAAATAAGTTCTGCAATAAAACTGTCCTGCTATAGAATCCTTTTGATCTGCCGGATTTAAACAATGTTTTTAATATACTTTTTTTGGTTCCATATAAATTTAATTTTCAAAGCCTGAGGTTTGCAACTTTCCACACATTTGCCACAGATCAGGCACTCCGGATTAGTCACTAGTCCATGATTGTTAATCACATAGTCCTTAATGGGGATCCTGACTAAACAATCTGTTTCACATTTACCGCAGAGATTGCATTTTTGGGTATCAACTACAGGTATTAACCTTGAAATTGAGGCTCCTGAGGCACATAAGGCACCCATAAAGCATAAGTTGCGACAGGCCCAGCGACGCTCCAGTAATAATCCTAGCAAAACAGCACCCAGTGTATCATAAAGCCATATATACTTATAGTGAAGATTGAAATCCATATTTAAGAACCATGGTTCAAACTTAATTCCGGTAATTGTTCCGGAATCCAGGCGTATAAAGAAAAATATAAATGCGGTCGTGAAAAAGGCACAAATGTTAAACACTCTTATCCAGATAACAGGCTTGTTCCACTTGATATGGAATATAGAATGATGGCTTGTAAGATCCTGAATTGTTCCCATGAAGCAAATCCAGCCGCAACCTAATCTACCGAATAATGGTGAAATTAAAATTGCAATGCTCCAAATGATTACAACCATGGTAATTGCCCCCCAATAAATGGAATGCCATATGAATGCAAAATTCAATGCCCGGAATAAAGTCGGGGTCAATAATAGAAAAAGGATCCGTGTTATAAAATTGAAAGAGTAAAGTCTCTTCATCTGAATCAGATATTTGGAGAATTATGCGTTGTTTTCAACCAGGGTCTCGTTATGATTAAGTTAACTTTAAAGTTGCGAAGTGTCATGTAAGCTATTTATATTCAGTTATCTATGTTACCGGCAGTATTTTTATTTATCTATCTCGATATCATATTTATCAAGCAATCCAGTTATCCAGGGTATCGAGAATTTTGCTTTTTTAATGCGATTTAATTCCGGATCGATAGAATAGTTATAAGAAGACCGAAAATCAACTCCTTCGAGGTTGGTGTTTTCAAAGACCGTTTTTTGCAAATCGCAATTATCAAATGAAGAATTGCTTAAATCTGTTTCTGTAAAATCGACGTCATTTATTTTTGAATTTTTGAATCTTGTCTTTTTAAGTTTTAGCTTAAAGAAGGATGAGAGGTCTAAAGTGCAACCGTCAAATTCAAAAGTGATTATTAAATCGTTACAGTCATCAAAATGCAACCCTAATAATTTGCAATTGATAAATTTAGCTTCTCTGAAAGATGTCCGGATCAGCTTGGCAAGACTTAAATTGCAATCCCGGAATTCACATTCAAGAAAATTCATATCGGATAAATCTGAATTTGAAAAGTCACAACTTATAAATTTGCAGTTTTCATATTCTCCAATTGCCATAGGCATATCCAGAGGGCTCAGACTCTCATATTTCATTCCTTCCCTGAAAGCTCTATTCATCCGGTAGTCTTTAATATAATAATTCTGGTTGTCTGATGATCCGGAGTAAGTAAATAAGCCTGGAATTTATTCCTTAAGGATTTTTCTGCAACCGGTTGCTTTTCATCTGTCACTGGCCTTAGTTCTCTGGTTTCCAGTCTCCGTCTTCCGGTTCCCCATCTCCGTCCTCCGGTTTCCACTCCCCGTCCTCCGGAGTCCAGTCTACTGCGCCCGGCAGATGGTAGTTTAAATTATCTGCCTTAATGAAAGTGTTTTCATTTTCTTTCTTTTCGATAATTAAAACTTCAATGTCAAGAATAACCTCTCCCAGCATCAACCGATGCCGGATAATAACTACTATCCACCCCAAAAATGCTAAAACGGCGAATGAAATAAAGGCAAATAAAAAATTAAGTGATGATAATCCAATAAAAACTGCCATTAATAAGGGAACAATAAACAATCTGTACATGTAAAACTCATAGGTCAACCGGCAACTCCCTTCCTGGAATTCAAGGTCAAAGCTGCCACCGTCTACAAGTACCAATATATCATGTATCCTTCTGTTTTTAAAAAAGCCTGATTTATAAGTCAGTATGTTACCCTCAACAACTATATCTTCGCCATTTTTTTGCAAAATAAAGTCCTTGATATAGGTCATAATTTCATCAGTTAAGGAAACCGGAATCTTCTTTTTGAATTTCTGAGAGTATCTGACAGAGAATGGGAACATAATAGTATTGTCTAATTTTTCAATTAGTTTTTAATAGCATAAAATCTGTCAGATTATATCCAATCCAAGAAGAGAGCTTAAATTCTTAACTTCAATTTTTGAAGATTCATAAGAATCGAACTTTTTTATTGGCATAATCTGTTTATTGTCAGAACCATATAAAACGATTCTTATATCGTTATAATGAATTCCAACTGGCTGAGTTCCCCGGATATATCCCATATATCCTCTATGAGATTTCTTTAATCCCACTTTCATGTCAGGTTTGATATCGATCCATTTTCCAACTGGCAGGATCCCAAACAGGTTATCTGAATATTTGATTTTCTTATTATCGGTATCAATTAAGGCACTTGTAGATGTAAATGCAGCGAAAGCTCCAATAATAACAAGTAGCAATCCGAAAATTGAAAAATAGGTTGCTAAAACTCCTCCCAGCATCAGGAAAAAGCCGGTAGAAGACCCGAAGGGTCCAAATGTTCTATCTAATTTATTTTTTATTATCACTGTAAAAACCAGCAGTTTAAAATTTGTTCTTTAAGTATTTATAGATGCAAGTTAACACAAGTATTTGTTAATAGTGAGAAGATTTATAAATGCGGGTAAATATTAGAACTTACAACCTTTATTGTCGGTGTTGCTGGCAGATTCCTTTTATTAAGCTAATCCCAGACGTATCGCCAGTCATTGTTTTGTTTTTTCCAAACGGTATGGAATATCCCTTCATATTCAATGTTTTTGCCAGATGTATCTTTTAATGTATATATATATTTACCATATGTATACCCAAGAGTTCCACAATCTGAAACGCCAATAAAGTCAGGAGTCCAACTTAATTTTGCATTAGGATTGGCATTTTTTTCATAATATAGCCTGATGTTCTCTTTCCCGATAATAAGTGAATCATTTCCCCTGCGAATGGCTGCGTTTTCGTCTGCGAAATAATAAAAGGCTGTGGCTAACCCTTTCTCGGATGCCATTTTTTCAAATGCCTTTTCAGTTTGAAATATTTCATCTTTGGCAGCATTAATATTGCTGGTTTGCTTGCAGGAAACCAGCAGTGGGATTAAGGTCAGAAGGAAAATGGTCTTTTTCATAATTGAAAATGGAATTATCATAATTTGAATTATAATCTCTGCAACCTGTATGTACAAGTGATTTCAAAGTACCAAATGTGATTTTTAAAGGGTACTATGATATTTTCTTTTAATTCTGGACAGATCAAACCAAAGTCTGAATGCATAAGTAATCTTTACTTTTGATCCGCCTTTCTCTGTCCATTTCTGGAGTGGTATCTCTATCATTTTGGAAATACAATCAGGCCTTCCATAGATCTTGATTATCCGTGCAAAAAGTTCAACATCAAACAACCATTTTGATATGAACGGTTCTTCAAACAATTTAATAGCTAAATCTCTTTTTATTATTTTACAGCCACATTGCGTGTCATAAACTCTTAGCTTTAAGACCCCTGAAATGAATGTTGCGAGTAACCTTCCAATTATATGCCTCATATAAGATCGCTCGATAACCGACCCGATTCTCATGATCCTCGATCCGAAGCAAAAACTGATTTCGTCATTTAAATATTTAGATAATTCCAGACATTCCTGCAGGGAAGTCGCTAAATCGGCATCCAGATAAGCGATATTATCAAAATTAAGGCGGTCAGCACAATAGAGAACTCCTCTCCTTACAGATTCTGCTTTACCAACATTTTCATCATTGGATACTATATGTACGTTTTCTTCAAATGCCCCCTTTATTTGGTTTAATATCTCAAGTGTAGAATCTTTAGATCCATCGTTGACGAAACAAACAGAGACACCTCGGTAATCATTCAGAAATGCAACAAATTCATTTACAGGCAACCTTTCCGCTTCATTATAGCAAGGAACTACTATTACCAAAGATGGCTGTACTGGATTTTCATTGTTTTTCTGTTGCATAATTCCGGTATTTTAAAAAAGTTTTGAGATTAAACCATCATGTCTGAGATGTAATATGTGAAGTATAAGTTTTATAAACCATTATTAACCATGTGATTGCGAATACAATTATACCCAGATTAAGTTTAGCAAGTATTAAATTCGATACTGCCGATGGACAAAGAATGTCAATTGGTAAAATTCCCAGAAATACAAAGTTTATCCATAACAGCACCTTATCTAACCTTGTTGTGCTGGAGCACAGATACCAGATCGCATAACCAACCATTGCAATAACATAGGTATGTCTTTCGGAACCTAAACCAAACAGAATGACCCAGCTCATAAGAATTCCAAGAAACTGAGCCCGATGCAAAAACGATTCTTTAAATAACTTCAGTTTTATTAAAGTGAAAACAAGGATCACGAAAAGTACTCCTATTGAAACTAACCCCGCTAGTGGCTCAATTGATTTGAAGAACGTGCAAATCGGACGGTAGATACTATAAAAGCGCAGGGCATTTGCTTGGTGCATAACTGTCACAAACCATGAATGATAATATGGTAACAATTCATTTGCCGGAATATGAACCAGCGGCAAGAGCAATAATGCAATTCCTATCAAAACAGCGTAAAGCACATTTTTCCAGAATCTGGGATAAAACAATAACATCGCCAGCTGAAAAATTCCATACACTTTAATAAAACCTGATAAAAAAATAAGTAAAACGGCCCAAAAACCCCTTTTCTTCTCAAGCAGGGTAAATGAAAAAAGGAATATTGCGGTGACTACCGGATTGAACTGAACCGATAAAAGTGAGCTGAAAAGTAGTAGGGCCGTGAAAAAAAATATAAATTTTTTCTTATCAAAGCTAAATTGATCAGGCAGCGTAAAAACAGAAAGATAGAATAGAGTATATGTAAATATATTCCAGCAAAATACACCAAGCCATCCTGGCAACAGGGCAAATGGAGTAAATAAGATCGAGAAAAGCGGACCGTAAAGAAAGACATCAAGAGGTTTTCCAAGAATTGATAAATGATTCCAGCCAGAATAAGGATTAATGCCTGTCCAGAAATCAAGAGTTCCGTGAGAGAATATCTGAAAGGTGTTGTATGACAAACGGGTTGCCTCTTTCAGGGTAATCAGGAAAGCGAAGAAAAATCCTATAATATAGATTCTCCTTTTGGTTTCAGTCAGTTTTTTAATTCCACACAAAAAATTACTTAGCATCAGATTGCCCATCTATATGATTGCTTTTATCAATAAGATCACTAATGTTTTTCATGATAAATTTACTAATTATTAATCAGGGTTTCCAAATGGAAGCCAGCCAGGGTCTGAGGTCGCTATCGGTTGTAGAGCTTTTTTACTTCTATGTCCTTGTTATAAGGCATTTTTTGTTTGAAAAGCTTAACAATATTATATCCAATAGCGTACCCGTTGGCGATTGGGATCATATCTTTACCAAACATCACTTTATTAATTCTGTCATGACCTTTTTCGTAGATTTGTCCTTATTCTCCCTTAGTTTCATAATAATTTGAATACTTTCTCTTTATTAATCCTGGTGGTAAGGACGAGATCCATGATTTCTGATGGCAATTGTTCATTTTGCCATTTTCTTTCTTCGTCCACTGATTTACCTGCATTTTTCACAGCTTTTAAAGCATACAATGCTGCACCTAATGAATGGTCAGCCATATGAGCTGTGGCGACGGTGTGCCCTACAGCACGAGCTACTGCAATTACAATAGGGTTTGATGATTCATTTGCCAAAGCTATTGCTTTTAAAGATGCTTTTCTTGCGTCTCCTACTGTAGCTTTTCCAATTGCCCACTCTTTAGCAATTGAAAGAGCATTTGTAAGTCGTTCATCTGATTTTTCACTTATTAGCGGTAAAACATTTTCTGCGCAATCGCAAGCCCAATTAATTAATTGAATATGCTGCTCTTTTTTAAGAGGTCCACCACGATGCTCAGCTATAAACCTTTTGTCTCGCATTTTAATTTATATAGCAGAAATATTTTAAAAGTGACGTTATCAATACTTGCTAACGGTCCGGCAGATATTGCTCGTAGCAAGTAGTAATATTTTTCTCTTCAGCAAGTGAATTTTATTCTAAAGAGTTTGGCTATGCAGAATGAAATTCCCGTTTGTGGATCAGAATAGTTGCTATTAATCTTGCGAATTCCAGAATAGCACAGAGAATAAACAGGCTTAGATATATATATTTATTTTCTGGAAATAGTCTGGAAAATAATAGGATAAATCCGAATGAGAGACCTATGGTGTATATTAATCTGAATGGGAACTGAACATAATAAATCCACATACCAATATTACTTGATTTGAACAGAAAAAAACCTGAAAATAATAATGAAAAAAAAAGAGGAACAGAAATAATATTAGTCCAGTAAAGAATTTTTCCCGATTCAAATAATGAAATCATCATCTGGAATGATTTGATAATTGCGACAAAATCCAGCAATCCAAAAAGAATCAATAGTTTTTCCATCGGTTAATGTTTTTCAGGGTTTCAATAATTAGTTCAGTGCTGGAATTCAGTACTATACTATCTCACGGCATAGCTCCGAAGTGCAAAGCGCTGAGGATGAGCTTAAAACCTTTATTGTCCGTATTAGCTGCTGGCATTAATTTCTAAATTCTTAGACAGCTTTTAGTCGCCATGTAGCTTGTATTTTTCCTGCACTCTTCAATTTAAATAATTGTCTCAACGTCGTGCTTTTCAGCAAATATTTAAATGAGCTCATTTCAGAGTATTTTATTTTAGCTTCTTTATCAATCACAAAACCCATATCTTTGAAGAACATCTCTGTTTCTTTAAAACTCTCAAAACTATTGTCTTCAGTATTCTGTTGTTCATTAAACTCCTTTATTTCATCATTGAATTTAAGGCCAAGTTTTTGTTCTTTATTTTTTATGAAAATATCACCAGTAATCCAATAACCTCCTCGGTCCATTAAAATTTCATGAATAATTGAGCAAAGTTTTTCCTTTTCTTGTTTATTCAAATACGTTAATAACCCTTCATTAACAATTGCAACCTTACCTTGAGGAAAATGACCAATTATTTCGTGAAAATTATTTTTATCAAGAGCATTTAAAGGTAATAATTCCAATTTCCCATTGGCATTGATTCCTTCTTTTGTTAAACTGTTAATGAATTCCTTTTTAACAGCTATTACATCTGGTAAATCAGTATCTATATAATGAACTCCTTTTTGATTAGAAAAATCCAAACTGCGAAAGGAATATCCTGATGATATTTCTAAAATATTTTTAATTATCAAATCATTCAATAGCTGATCAATACTCCAGTACCTGTTTTCTAAGCCAATTGTACTTGCCCAGAAAGTATAATCTCTTTTTTTAAAGTCTGGAATATATTTATTGGGATATTCCAATAGCTCTGCTACTTCCCTTGCAAAGGGAATATTGGTGTAACCTTTCAATAATAACATCCACTTGGCTGAAGGGCTGATCGAAGAGAAATCTCTGTTAATAATCATTTGTTCCATGATGCAGTTTTTTAAAAGTGTCAACCTATTTCAGAACGAGATAAGATTGTGCTTGCAGCTAACGGCTGGGTTTATAACCTTTATTGTCTGTGTTAGTCGCAGGCGTGTTACAAAATGTGAGCAGAGAATTATTTGTCAATAAGTGCATTTTTAAAGAAGTCAATAAGTTTCTTTCTATCAAGAGCCCCATTTGTTCTAACGCCATTACAAACATCAATTGCAAATGGTTGTACTTCTTCAATAGCTTGTTTTACATTTTCTGGTTTTAATCCACCAGCAAGGATGATTGGGCATTTTGAATTGTCCCGAATTTGCCTGCTGAGAGTCCAATTATGAACTCTGCCTGTTCCACCAAGTTCTTTGATCAGGAGGTTGGGATTTCCGCTGTCAAGTAACAGGGCATCAAAACTTTCTGATAGTCTGATGGCCAGATCAACAGATTTTGAATCAATTACATGGATTACCTGAACGATCTTCACTGATGGCAAAGCTTCTTTAATTTGAGAATATGTCCCTGATGAGAGAAGATCAACTATTTGAATCGTGTTGGTAAGAGTTCTTTTGTGGTGTTTTATTATTTCATCTGCAGAGGTTTCACTAGTCAGCAGAAAAGTGCCGATTAGCGGAGGAACAGACTGTGCAATCTGTCTGATTAATTCATCTGGGATTGGTCCAGGTCCACTCGGCATTTTAGCGACAAGTCCGATTGCATCAGCACCAAGTTCGATAGCAGTATTTGCTTCTGCAATACTATTGATACAACATATTTTAATTCTGGTTCGCATTATTATTGTTTGTTAGGAGCAGTGCGGTGATCGCTTACGGCTGACGGCCCGGCAATAAAGGTTATAAGACTTGTCACGGCTTATCTGACAAAAAATCAAAAGCTCCTTTTCTTAGATTGATGCCATACTCAAGATAGGCTTTTAAACAAGCAAGAAAGTTAGCCCACCCTTCAGTATTACCCTTAAGCCATTTGATACCTGATTCATTGTTTTCCCTGCTTTTCTCGGTTATTGTTACAAGCGTTGATTTGAGTCTTCTTAGAGTTAATTTAATCTCAACAAGGAGTTTAATATTATCCATTTCCCAATAGAACGAAATGTATTTATCCTTTTCAATTTTGCCGACTTGAATTGGGAATTCCATATCAAATTCATTGAATTGCCACAAAATCTGTTTTTCATCTTCCAACCTTCCACTACCTTTTGAGATAAAATAATTGGACATTTTTAAAGGATCCACAATGGCTTCAAATACTTCATTAGCAGGTTTTAATATTTGAAGTGCTGTTTTAATTTCAAGAACTTGATCATTCATAGGCTATTTTATTTTAAATCTTGTAACAGATTTTCCAGGTAAAGTTCAAAATATTCTTTGAATGTTTTGTGGCGTAGCAGTTTTTATTAAAACATAGTAGTAAGAATTTGATAAAAAGCTGAAATTATAAGTCATGGTGAATGTCTTTAAGCTAGAAAATAGTCCCGAAAGGAGCGAGGCATGCCATGTCCCGATTTATAAGGAGCAAGGTTTTTGCCATCCGGGTACCAGCTTTTTGAGTTTTACGAGTATCGCGCCGAAGGCCCTGCCCGGAGCGAAGCAAGCGTCAGGGGTACACCTGTTTTGTTGAGAGCAGCGGCGCAATCACGGTTTATTCCCCTTTTACCGATGCTTTTTGAGAGCAGGAACGCCTGCCTGCCGGCAGGCAGGGTTTGCAAAAACCGTGACAAGTCTAATAACCTTTATTGTCCGTGTTAGCGTTTGTGCAAATTTAAAACCTGTCAATGGTAACCAAATCTTTTCGTGCCTGTCAGTCAAATGATATTAGGGTCAGGGTACAATCTTAATAGCGAGTAGATAACAATTCAACGTACACTAGGTTTTCTTGGAAACAACATTGGCGTCTTAGATTTGTATTCTAGATAGGATGCCCCAAAGCGAAACTCAAGTTCTCTTTCTTCAAACACTTTCACGAAAAAAAGCAATGCCGGTGCAAACAGGATTAGTACCCAGAGCACAAACAGCGTTGACTGAAACCAGATTCCCAATGATAGAAAAAATGATAAAACTGCTAGTACCATAGGATTGCGCGTCCAAGCGTACATCCAATCTGCTGCCAATTTCTGACTGAACTTAATGAAAAATGGTGCACCGAATCCTTTTAAGGCAAGGTTTACAACTGTAAGAAAAGAAGCTATACCAGTAATAATGACCAGAATCAATCCGATTACAGATGGTATTGGGAGCACCCAGCCAGACCAATTATGATGAGTGGTTAATGCCAGTACGATAGGAACACCAAATGTAAAACCCAAACCAAAATGCACAAATGTCGTAGTCCAGACGGCGTGGCCTATTGTTTGGTGTCGGTCTAGGACCTTCCTGCCGAGCCAAACAAGGGGAAATGTCAATAATACACCTCCCACAATGATTGATAAATTCATGACATTTGAAAGTGGTGCATTCAACACCAACCACCAGATAGTAAGGATAATCGCGAAAAGGACAATCCTGAAAAATGGTTCGATGACATGTTTCATAGTAACCTCCTTTTAAATTATAGGAAACTAAAAAATATTAGTTTGCAAAGGCTGTAAAATATTCTGATAATTTTGAAATAAAATAAGAATATCAACTAAAAGAACTAGTGAAGTTAGCATTTGTGCCATCTTTCAATGTTACTTAACTGTAATGCTATAAGAAAATTGTCTTTAAAAATTGCGAAGCGGCATGAATGCTAACGGCTCGGCAATAAAGGGTGTAAGTGTCCCCGCCAACGGCGGGGTGGCGCGATTTTTGCCGTCCAGTTGCAAGTTTTTTGAGTTTTACGAGTGTCGCGGTACAAAATTAATTAGGAGCAGGTCACCTGTCCCCTAACACGGGTTTGTTTGAGAGCAGCGGCGCCGTCACGGTGATATCCCCTTACACTGTGCCTTCTTGAGAGCAGAAACGTCCCGATGGCTATCGGGATGCAAAAACCGTGACAAGCTTATACCCTTTAGCACTTATGATAAAAGCATAGTCTCAGGTCCGTGTTAGGTGCAGTTAATATTTCAATGGTTAACAATCAATGTTTGTAATAAACGCCCTCCAAATCCTTCTGTAAGCAAGTCCCCAAAGTCTTTTTTGGAAGCTCTCTGTAAGTAGGCACACCTAACTAAAGCTTAGTCAAGTACCCTTCTTATTTTGATGTAATTGTACAGTCAATTACACCATCGCTAATATTGATGCTTGAGTTATCAATAGGTTTTAAAACAGTCGCAGTAAATGTACCTTTGATAGATGTTGATGTCAGCGAAGTAATATTTACGGTGCAACTTGAACCAGATGTTATTGCTGTAGATGTATAAGGAGTGATGTTTTTATCAATAAAAGAAACAGAAGAAATAGTTTCAGAAGAAGATGCTGTGTAAGTACCTGTAATTATAGCTGATGTTGCAGTATAACACGTTATTACTACAGATCCATTAGTCCTTACATCTGCTGTTGATGTTTGAATTGTCAAACTGGTTGAAGCTGCAATAACTTTTGAAATGGAACATGAATAATTAACTCCGCTTGCTGTAAATGAAATTGTACCGGAAGCATTAAAAGTTCCATTTGCAGGACCATTATTGTTAATGTTTGATGTTGTTGTAGTAGTACTCTTACTATTACTATTATTTCTATTACTACTACGATTACTACAATTACAGATTATTATTCCAACTGTAATCAACACGCTGATAAATAGAGCTTTTTTCATAATACTAATTTTTAAGTTATAGATTAAGAAAATAAAATTACGGGGAATATGGATTCAAAACAACTTTTATTTTCAGTACCTTTTATTAATTTGAATGGACAGTTTCTCCTTTTACTTAGCTATATCGGTGGTGTGTGTCGTCCTAAAATAGGGTTACACTTTCAGGTTAGACATAATTGATTTAAAGTTATATTTTTTTGATCTCCATTTTTCTTAAATCTCACTGGCCATTTTTTTA
>PLLO01000011.1 GCA_003142255.1 Bacteroidales bacterium
CGGCTGTTCGCCGATTAAAGTGGCACGCGAGCTGGGTTCAGAACGTCGTGAGACAGTTCGGTCCCTATCTGTTGTGGGCGTAGGAGATTTGAGAGAACCTGACACTAGTACGAGAGGACCGTGTTGGACAGACCTCTAGTGTACCTGTTGTGGCGCCAGCTGCATCGCAGGGTAGCTATGTTTGGAAGAGATAAGCACTGAAAGCATCTAAGTACGAAGCTCGTCTCAAGATGAGATCTCCCTTAAGGGTCGTCGAAGACTACGACGTTGATAGGCTGCAAGTGTAAAGACGGTAACGCCAAAGCTGAGCAGTACTAATTGCCCGTGAACTTTCTGAGAAGATTTTATTAACTTATTACCAATATGTCATAAGGTATTGAATGCCTTTAGGTGACTATAGCATCGGGGTTCCACCTCTTCCCATTCCGAACAGAGAAGTTAAGCCCGATAGCGCCGATGGTACTGCAAACGTGGGAGAGTAGGTCGTCGCCGACTTTAATCAGAAGCCCCTTGAGAAATCAAGGGGCTTTTTTTTGCCCCTATACCAGTGGAAGATGGAGACTGATAACTGACGCCGGAAGCATCAACTACTTCCCAAACCCTCTGTAATTCGCTTAGTTCATGACATCTCCCCTTAAGAAGATGAGGAGAGGAAGCAAGAACGCTGAACAGCCTCGGCTGTTGTTGCTTAAGCCCTTCGGTTGTAGAAGTAGACCTACGACTAACAAAGACCGATGGCAAATAAAACAAATGACGAGGTAAGAACAGGAAGGAACTTTTGCATTCAACATTCGATTGTTCTTTATACTTACTTCAAAAAAAAAGGTGCCTCGCGACACCTTTTACATTTCTTCAGAGTATAACTATTAATAGAACTTGTATCTCTTGTCAACGATATTTGCTCCCTTGCGAAGAGCTTCATAAGCTTCATAATTGCCCCTCATCTGGAAGGTTGCAAGAAGACGGTCCTTTAAAAGCTTAAGATCCTGCGTGCCGGTGGTTGAAACATTATTGACAGTTAACATAAATACTCCATTATTACCCTTGACCGGCCCTGAAACAACTCCCTGCTTCGCTGCCGAAGCTGCAGCTATCAGAGCGGGCTCTGAACCTGCTCCGGGTATTGAATATGATCTGAAATTTACCTGGCTGGCTTCCTGAACATTGAGACCCATTGTCCTGGCTATATCATCAAGCGACTTGCCGGACTGATTGTTCTGTGTGAATTCCGCAGAAATAACATCGGCTTTTTTGTCCTTCAGAAGAGTGAATCTAATGTCGTTTACAACATCCTTAAGCGGTGCAATGCCTTCCTCCTGAATCTTGGTACAAAATGCGATTATGTATTTTCCACCTACTTCAAAAACTGCCTGTTGACTGTTGTCAAGAATTATCTTTCCAAGTGAAGCAGAGAACAATGAAATTATCAATGTTCTGGGATTATCAATTCCGGGAAGAGTTTTTTGCTCCGGTGCCACATCATTTGCTACTCTTTTATTCAGATGCTGGACGACTATGGCACTATTGAATTTTTCATAGGTAGTGTTCGTGCCTGCAAACTGACTTGCCTCGCTGTAATATTTCTGATTGGTTGCTGAGCTAGCAAGAATCTTTCTGTCAATTAAACCCAGATCGTATTTCCGAACACTCTTTGATTGATCAAGTATCTCTATTATATGTATCCCGTAACTGGTCTCGGCTTTTACAATCTCCCCCTTTTTTGCAGTAAAGCAGGCATTGTTGAAAGGAAGGATCATTTTCCCTTCCTGGAACCATCCAAGATCACCTCCCACCTGGGAAGAACCCTGATCCACTGAATTTGCTTTTGCCAATGTTTCAAATGATGAACCTGATTTAATGAGCCTGATCAGGCTGTCAGCAATGGCCCGGGTCTTTTCAAGCGACTGGTTCTGACCTGGTGCAAGAAGAATATGCCTTACATGCACTGAATCGGGCCTGTCAGCTGCATTAAGAAGTTTTGCGACCTTAAAGGAACCATTCTCCTGGTAAGGACCAAAAACTTCACTCTTATCCTCTTTTTTAACGAAATCCCTGAGATTTTCAGGAACTTCATTCAGTGGAACATAATATCCTGTATAGTGATTATCGGAAGTAACGTTAATAAATTGAACCGGATCGGTTACAGTTGCAAACTCTGCCTTTGCGTTCAAGATCCATTGTTCCGAATCCTTGATATCTTCATCAGAAGGATTTACATCAAAAGTGACATATTCAATATCCCTTAAGGCACTCCTTTTGAAATTATTCTTATGAGTTGAATAGTATGCTTCCTCGTCTGCCTTTGAAACTGTAACGGAAGAATCGGATACAGAAGCATAGTTCTTCATTATATAACTGAAATCGACACTGCTCTTATTAAGATTAAGGTCAAATTCGGCCTGTTTTGAAGTGGCATATAATCCTTTGGAAACAAGACTGCTGTATTTGGTATTATTCCTGTCGTTGACAATCTCGTCTTCGAAGAAAAGCCAGTATTTTTTTGCATTTTCATCAGTTTCAATCTGTTTCAGGAAGTTTACCCTGGCAGATTTATTAAATTGACCCGTAGTGCGGTCTGTAAATAGTTGTTTTACTATTGGATGCGGATCATCTCCAAGAACCAGCTCGTCAAGTTCATCGTTGCTTACTGCGATACCAAGATCCTTATAATGTTTTTCCTGTATCTTTTCCCTGATCATCTGCTGCCACACCTGCTCCCTGATATTCTCAGTGGTGGCCTCATCCATTTTACTGTTTCCCGATAGCTTGTAAATCTCGGTGAGACTCTGGACCTTCTCTTCAAAATCCTGGTAGCCGACATATTCACCTGCTATCTGCCCTACTTCATAGTATTTCTTCTGTTTTAGTCTCTCTCCCCTTCCTTTTCCGAAAAAATCACTGACAACGAACAGAAACAGAGAAAATCCAATAAGGCCTGCAACGAACACTCCTGCTTTCTCCCTTAAAAATTGAATAGCTGACATCTAATTATGCTGTTAAATGATTAATTGAACTATTTTTTATTCAGGCGACAAATATAACAAATTTCCAACAAAAAACAGGATAGAAAATAATCCATAAATGGTTTAAAACGAATAAGCGCACTGAAAAAAATCAGCCCTGGTTTCCGGCAATTGATTATAACCACATTTTATAAAAAATATAATAAACATGAAATAAGGCTAAAAAATGGGGGTATAAATTAAAAAAACGCATTAAATATTTAAAATTATATAAAAAACAGGGGGTATAAATAAAATAAATGTATTTTTGTAAAAAATGATTATAAAAAATGGCAGAATTAAGATTTAGTGCTTTAAGAGAAGTATTCAGCAGGGAACCTGTTGAAGTTACTACCCCATCAAAAACCGTATCCGAATACTACGGAGAAAATGTTTTTGATCTTCCTAAAATGGAACGCTACCTTTCCAAAGAGGCTTACAAGGTAGTGAAACGTGCAATTAATGAAGGGAAATCTTTAACCCGACAGGAAGCTGATCAGGTAGCCACAGGGCTAAAAGCTTGGGCTACCGGGAAAGGTGCTACACACTATACTCACTGGTTTCACCCTCTTACCGATGGAACTGCTGAAAAGCATGACGGGTTCATTGAGATTGTTGAAAACGGACAAGTAGTTGAGAAATTCTCAGGTGAAGTCCTGGTACAGTCTGAACCGGACGCTTCCAGTTTTCCAAGTGGTGGTCTCCGAAATACATTTGAGGCAAGAGGATATACTGCATGGGATGTTTCGTCACCTGTATTTATTGTGGGAACCACACTGTGTATACCGACGATATTCGTATCATGGACAGGTGAAGCTCTTGATTACAAAGCGCCTCTTCTGAAAGCCCTGTCCGAACTTGACAGAGCTGCAGTTGACGTCTGCCAGTATTTTGATAAAGATGTAACCAAAGTTATCGCAACTCTCGGATGTGAACAGGAATACTTTCTGATTGATGATGCTTTATATTATGCAAGACCTGACATTGTGCTGGCCGAAAGAACACTAATGGGCCACCAGTCATCAAAAGATCAGCAGTTATCTGACCACTATTTTGGGTCTATTACAGAAAGAGTTATGGCTTTTATTGAAGATTTCGAATGTGAGGCCTATAAACTCGGAATTCCAGTTAAGACCCGTCATAATGAAGTGGCTCCAAATCAGTTCGAAAGTGCCCCCATTTTTGAGGAGGTAAACCTGGCAGTTGACCACAATCTTCTGCTGATGGATATTATGAGAAGGATTGCCCGCAAGCATAAATTCAGGGTTTTATTTCATGAAAAACCCTTTGCTGGAATTAACGGTTCGGGTAAACATAATAATTGGTCAATGGCAACAAATACAGGGGTCAACCTTCTATCTCCTGGGAAAAATCCAAAAACCAACTTACAGTTTCTTACTTTCCTGGTAAATGTTATTAAAGCTGTGAATGACAGCAATGACGTTTTAAGAGCATCTGTAATGAATGAATCAAACTCTTACAGACTTGGAGGTCATGAAGCTCCCCCGGCAATAATATCAGTCTTCCTGGGTACTTATCTGATAAATATGCTTGAGAATATATCACTGAAAGTAACTGATAAGAAGATGACACCTGCTCAAAAAACCGAACTTAAACTTGGAATCGGTAAAATACCTGAAATTCTGCTCGATAATACCGACAGAAACAGAACATCTCCGTTCGCTTTTACAGGCAATAAATTCGAGTTCCGAGCTGTAGGTTCTTCAGCAAATTGCAGTCCCGCAATGATTGTCCTCAATGCTGCAGTTGCATATCAGTTGACTCAGTTTAAGAAAGATGTTGATGGGATCATTAAAAAGGGAGTAAACAAGGATGAAGCTATTTTCCAAGTCTTGAAAAAGTATATTCTCGAGTCTGAAAGAGTACTATTTGAAGGTGATAACTATAGTAAAGAATGGCACTCGGAAGCTAAAAAAAGAAAACTTTGCAATCTTGCCAGCGTACCGGAATCTATAAGGCTGTATCTGACCAAACAATCAAGAGAAGTGCTTGTGGGATCAGGAGTTTTTACAGATAAAGAACTTGAAAGTCGCGTTGAAGTCGAGTATGAAAAGTTCACTAAGAAGGTTCAGATAGAATCAAGAGTTTTGGGTGATCTGGCAATTAATCATATTGTTCCTACAGCTATAAAGTACATGACATCTCTGATAGATAATGTTAAAGGTCTAAAGGAAGTCTTTAATAATACTGAATTTGAAAGACTTGCGGGAGCGCGCAAAGAAGTGATAATCTCAATTTCTGACCATATATCTATGATCAAGAAGCTTGTAAATGAGATGGTCGATGAACGAAGAAAAGCTAATATAATCGAGGACAATTACAAAAAGGCAATAGCTTATGAAAGTAATGTCAAACCATATCTGGAGGAGATACGAGGTCATATAGATAAATTAGAACTAGTTGTTGATAATGAAATGTGGCCACTTCCTAAATACAGGGAACTGCTATTTACAAGGTAAAAAAGTTTACGTTCGTTTTTCATGGTTTAAAAGGGGTGCCCTGGCAGGCATCCCTTTTTTATAATATTTCTATTTTACAACCGTTTGTAAGTAAAACCAATTTCATTAAATTAATTACATTTACGATCAAATCGACAGGTATAACATGAGAAGGCTTTCATTCCTTACTATATTATTGATAATAATCACTTTCCAGGAGTCTCAGGCCCAGAAGAGAAAGACTGAGAGGGCATATGCTGCTTTCAGCTCCGGCGAATATTATGATGCCATTGACGAATTTAAGGATGCTTACTCCAAAACAAAAAAAGCCGATAAAACTTCACGTACTGAAATAGTATTCATGATTGGAGAGTGTTACCGTCTTACAAACGATCCGAAGAATGCTGAAACATGGTACAAGCTTGCGGTTAAATCTTCATATCCGCGGCCTGAGGCTGAATTTTGGCTCGCAGAATCGCTAAAGAAAAACGGCAAATATCAGAACGCCATCGATGAACTGAAAAAATACAAGCAGATGGCTCCGTCCGATGCTAAGGCAGACCAGGAGATAAGGGCCTGCGAGCTTGCCCAGGAATGGCTGCGAAACCCCGAAGCCTATAAGGTTGATGAACTAAAAGATATTAATTCAAAGGAGTCTGATTTCAGTCCGGCATACGCCAGGGATGATTTTGGTGTTATTTATTTCACATCATCGAGGGATGGTGCAACAGGAAATAAGACCCATGGTGCTACAGGACAGGGATTTACTGATATTTTTGAAAGCAGGATTGATAAAAAAGCAAAGTGGAGCACCCCGGTTCCTGTTGAGGGAATTAACAGTGAAGCGGAAGATGGGACTCCGTTTCTTTTTAACAATTATAAAGAGCTCTATTTTACCAGGTGTGAGGCAGGAAAACGTGAAAAGAAAGGGTGCATGATAATGTATTCCCAGAAGTCAGGCGATAAATGGAGCGAACCAAAGAATCTGGGAATACTGCCTGATTCAGTGGTTGCAGCACACCCGGCTCTCTCACCTGACGGTAAAACACTTTACTTTGTTTCAGATATGGCGGGAGGCTTTGGCGGTAAGGATATATGGATGGTTACGCGCAATTCAGAAGGCGATGCATGGTCAAAACCGCAAAACCTTGGTCCTGATATCAACACCACCGGCAACGAGCTCTTTCCTTATATAAGAAGCGATGGTACACTCTATTTCTCATCTGACGGACTGATTGGCATGGGAGGTCTCGATATCTTCAAGGCTGTACCTCAGCCAGATGGATCATGGGCAGTTCAGAACATGAAAGCCCCGATCAACAGTTCCGCCGATGATTTCGGAATTACATTTGAAGACGGTAATGAAAGCGGAATATTCAGCTCGACGAGGAAAGGAAAAGGGAACGATGAGCTTTATTCCTTTGAATTTCCGCCTCTGAAATTTAATATAACAGGGCTTGTGAAGGATGAAAAAACAGGAGCTGCCATTTCTGCATCTGTAGTCAGGCTGATTGCCAGTGATGGCTCCAACCTTCAGGTTGAATCAGGTTCGGGAGGCGATTTTAAATTTGCCCTTAAGCCGGATGTTGACTATATTTTCCTTGCATCAAAACAGGGATTCCTTAACGGTAAGGAGAAGGAATCGACGAAAGGACAGGAGAAGAGCCGCGATTTCCTTATTACAATTCAGCTTACACCAATCGATAAGCCTATTGAGTTGCCCAATATATTCTATGATTTTGGAAAATGGGACCTCCGGCCAGAATCGATGGTTTCCCTCGATAAGCTGGTTGAAACCCTGAACGATAACCCAAATGTTACGATAGAGCTTATGTCGCATACCGACTCACGTGACACTGAAGAATATAACCTGACTCTTTCGCAGAAGCGTGCACAGTCAGTAGTGGATTACCTTATAGGAAAAGGGATCAGCCTGGATCGTCTCACAGCAAAAGGATATGGCGAATCGAGGCCAAAAGTCGTTGATGCGGCAATTGCAGCTCAGAATACATTCCTCAGGCTTGGCACGGTACTTTCAGAACAGTATATCAATTCTTTGGCAAATGATGAGCAGAAAGAGATTGCCCACCAGATAAACAGGAGAACTGAATTCCAGGTTTTGAGAACAGATTATGTGGCCCCGAAGAAATAATAAGTAATATTTTGAAGAAGCTTCTGTCAGCAATAATCTTCTGAATATAGGGCCTTATTAAAGTCTTAACCCCATAATAAGGACATCGTCCGTTTGAGGATTGGCTACCTTCCATTTAAGGAATTCATTTTCGAGTTTTTGTTTCTGCTCTTTCATTGGCAGATCGTGAATCTTAAGAAGAAGCTCCTTCAGGGCTGAATACTTGAATTTCTTACTGTTTGGTCCGCCGAACTGATCGGCATAACCGTCGGAAAACATATAAATGATATCGTTTGAAAGGTATGGGAAATCCTGGCTTGTAAAGCTTTTATCTGAAAAGTCAAAAATACCAATCGGCATCCTATCGGCCGGGTATTCAATCAGTTCTCCCTTTCGGATCAGGTAGAGACTATTGTATGCCCCGGAATACTGGACCATCTTCTTTGATCTGTCAATAACGCACAGAGCGATATCCATACCGTCCTTTGCCTCCTCTTTGGTCCCTTTCTGATGAAGCGCCCGCTGAACTTCTTTACGGAGTTCATTAAGTATTTGTCCGGATTCAGTGATTTCCCTTTCATTTACAATTTCTTCGAGGAAAGAGATGCCCAGCATGCTCATAAGTGCTCCTGGCACACCATGTCCGGTGCAATCGCCTGCAACTATAATCAGTTTCCCGCTTATCCGGGTGAACCAGTAGAAATCACCGCTTACGATATCCTTTGGAAGATATAGTATGAAACTCTTTGATGAAAGACCCTTTATGTCGGAGGGGCCAGGAAGCATTGCCCTCTGGATACGGCTTGCATAGTTAATGCTGGCAGTGATGTCCCTGTTTTTCTCCTCGATTAAATCATAAGCGCTTTTCAGCTCGACATGCCGAAGCCGGAAGATCTCTTTCTCCTGCTCAGATTTTTCAATTGCATGAGCGACCTCTATGTTGCTAAGCTTGCTTTGCACTTCGTTGCTCTGAAAAGTCTCCCTCGCTTTCAGGTACTGTTTGAAACTTTTAAGGGCTTTGTCAGGCTTCTTAAAGAGCTCATAGTGGGCAGCTAATGCAGAATGTGCTTCCGCAACAAGAACCATTGAATTCAGCTCCTGAGCCATTAACAGGGATTCTTCAAGTCTCTTCTCGGCATGAGTGGCATCACCTGTCTGGCTGTAAACCCGTCCTGCGCCCATCATGCATTGCAGCGTGCAGCGTTTATCGCCTCCTTTCATGCCTTCCTCATAATAATCGAGTGACTCAGGATATCTCTTCAGATCCTCATAGGTGTTTGCAATGCCGAGCAGGGTCCAGGGTATTGCAGATACCTGTTTGTTTTTCTTTCGTATCTCAAGGCTCCGGAAATAGTACTCCAGCGACTCTTCATATTTTTTTGTCTGCCGGAGTACCATTCCTATCCTGTTGAGAGATGATGCCACGGCATTCTCATCTCCAAGTTCTTCCCTGATCTTCAGTCCTTTATTGAAGTATTCAAGTGCTTTCTGGAAGTTGCAGAGTCTTGAATAAATAAGTCCAAGCTGGCTGCATGATTCGCCTTCAGATTCAATATCACTAATTTCAACTGATGTTTTGTAGGCTTGCAGCCAGAAGTTCAATGTTTTTTCATAATCTCCGAAGCTCTCATGGATGTTACCTTTTAGCAGCAGGGCTCTTACATAACCTTTTTCTTTCTTATTGTTTTCGAACCATTGAAAAGACTCAGTGAGATTCTTTAATGCGATATCATTTTTTGACTGGAGAAAATTTCCTGCAGCTATATTGAGTCTGGCATAAGCCATTCCCCTAAGATACCTGGCTATTTCAGCTTTTTTCAGGATTTTTACAGCATCATTGGCCACTTTGATAGAATTGTCAAACCGTGACTTCCACAGGGAATCGTTTATTGCGTCAATGGGATTTATCTTTACGCTCATAGTTTCAAAAGGCCAGCGATATTGCTCTTAACAAATAAATCAGGGTTTCTAAAATGACTGGATAAATTTCAAACTGTATTAAGGATGCATGGCAGCAGTCCTCCACCAAAGGTAAATAGAAACAGCGATGACGAAAGTTAAGATTATTGCAGTGTTATTTATATTCAGCTTCTTAACCGGATCTGATTCTTTCGATCCTTGTGCAAACAGCACCGGGATCATTATGAGTAAGAATGCATGAGCAAAATATATTAATGCACCTCCTCCTGGCCAGTGCTGAACTTTAAAAAGAAAAGATGCAGCTACTATTATCATGGTCACCAGGGATATTATATTTACAAATTTCTGGTAGCTGTTCTGGGCAAGCTTGTTTTTATCAAGCAGCAGAAGGACTGCATACCCCAATGCAAAAAGAGCTATGGAAAGAGTAATAACGACGCCAGCCCCGGCCCAGTGCATCAATTTCATGTGCACGCCGATAAGCAACAGGAAGCATGAAACAATTCCACAGATCAAAGTACTTTTTTTCATAATCCCGGGATTTAATTTTGCCTACTCTTTTTCTAGGAATTTTCGGCATCTTTCCTTATTTCTATTTGATTCTGACTGAAATGAAGAATTAAAACACACACAATTAAGTAAATATAGTTAAAACCAGTATTTAACCAAGACTCTTTTACCAGCAACCAGCAACTTTTTCTATCTTTATTGCTGATTTATAATCTATGTCCAGCGAATCAAAATATTCCAGGCGCGGTGTTTCATCACAGAAAGAAGATGTCCACGCAGCAATAAAAAACATTGATAAAGGCCTTTACCCAAAAGCTTTTTGTAAAATAGTCCCTGACCTTCTCGGAGGCGACCCTGACTATTGCAATATAATGCATGCCGACGGCGCCGGAACAAAATCATCACTTGCGTATATGTACTGGAAGGAAACCGGCGATTTATCGGTCTGGAAGGGAATAGCACAGGATGCTATCGTGATGAACCTCGACGATCTTCTTTGCGTGGGCGCTTATGAAAATATTCTTCTTTCTTCAACGATAGGACGAAACAAAAACCTCATTCCGGGCGAAATTATTTCTGCAATTATCAATGGTACCGAGGAGATACTCGGACATCTAAGGGAAATGGGAATAAGGATCCATTCTACGGGAGGAGAAACCGCAGATATCGGAGACCTTGTTCGTACAATTATTGTCGATTCAACGGTTACTGCCAGGATGAAAAGGAAAGATGTTATCTCCAACAATAATATTAAGCCTGACGATGTAATTGTAGGACTTGCATCCGATGGAATGACAACCTATGAGAATGAATACAACAGCGGAATGGGCAGCAACGGTCTCACCTCTGCCCGCCATGATGTTTTCGGACCATATCTTGCGGCTAAATACCCCGAAAGCTTCGACTCTTCACTTCCTTATGATCTTTTTTATTCTGGCAGGCTGAAGCTTACCGACCCCGTTGATGGTATGAATACTGACACCGGAAAGCTTTTCCTTTCACCGACACGGACATATGCTCCGGTTATTAAAAAGATACTTGAGATAATGCGTCCGGAGATCCATGGAATGATACACTGTTCAGGAGGAGGGCAAACAAAAATCCTTCATTTTATTGAAAACATGCATGTTGTAAAGGATAATCTCTTCCCGATTCCGCCACTCTTCAGGATCATTCACGAACAGTCAGAGACAGACTGGCGAGAGATGTACCAGGTATTCAATATGGGTCACCGTTTCGAGATATACACTGGCAATAAGAATGCAGAGGAGATAATCAAAATTGCTGAGAGCTTCAACCTTGAAGCAAAGATCATCGGGCACTGTGAAGCAGCTGACGACAGGAAGCTGACAATAAAATCAGAATACGGGAATTTTGAATACTAGTTTTACATTCCCCCCTTCCGCTTTGCGGAACTTCGTCGCTTCACTCCTTGTCTCCCCCTCTCCATATCATTCTTTGTGTCTTTGCAGCTTTTTACTAACTTTGCACCCTGAAAATAATATTGGTATGGCGAACAACATGATTCTTGAGAGGCTGGAGGGTGTGAAAACACGTTTCATAGAGGTGGGAGAGCTTCTTACCAAACCCGACATTCTCTCGGATATGGACAGGTATGTCAAGTTGAACAAAGAATATAAAGATCTTCAGCCGATTATCGAATCTTATGAAAGATATAAGCTGGCACTAAGCAATATAACCAGCACAAAAGAGCTCCTGGGAACTGAGAAGGACGAGGAAATGAGAGAAATGGCCAAGGTTGAACTTGAAGCGCTTAACTCCCATATACCCGAGATGGAGGAAGAGATAAAGATGTTACTTATTCCTGTCGATCCTGAAGACGAGAAAAATGCAGTCATGGAGATCAGGGCTGGAACTGGAGGCGATGAGGCCAGCATTTTTGCTGGCGACCTTTTCCGCATGTACAGTAAATATTTTGAGCAGAAAGGATGGAAAGCCGAAATTAACAGGTTCTCCGAGGGAACTGCCGGAGGATATAAGGAAGTAGTTTTTAGCGTCTCGGGCGATGGCGTTTACGGGATCCTTAAATATGAATCCGGAGTTCACCGTGTTCAGCGTGTGCCGCAGACTGAAACACAAGGCCGCATTCATACGTCGGCAGCTTCAGTTGTCGTTCTTCCTGAAGCAGACGAATTTGACGTGGTGATAAAAAACGAAGATATCAGGAAAGATACCTATTGTTCGTCAGGTCCGGGCGGACAATCGGTCAATACTACATATTCAGCCATCAGGCTGACGCACATACCCACGGGTATTGTAGTCACCTGCCAGGATGAGAAATCACAGCTCAAGAACTACGATAAGGCACTTATAGAGTTGCGGACACGTCTCTATAACCTCGAGTACCAGAAATACCTCGACGAGGTTTCGCACCGGAGAAAAACGATGGTCTCAACGGGCGACAGGTCTGCAAAGATCAGAACCTATAACTACCCTCAGGGGAGGATGACCGATCACAGGATAAACCTGACGATGTATAATCTTCCTTCAATCCTTGACGGTAACATACAGGAGATTATAGATAAGCTCCAGATGGCTGAGAATACCGAAAGACTCAAAGAAAGTAATATTTAGACCTGACTATGAACCACATACAGCTTTTCAACAACATAGTGAAGAAGCGGTCATTTTTATGTGTCGGTCTTGATACCGAGATCGATAAAATCCCTTCATTTCTCCGTAAGACCAAAGACCCTGTATTTGAGTTCAATAAGTATATAATAGACACTACCAATAAATATGCTGTCGCTTATAAGCCCAATGTGGCATTTTATGAATCAAACGGAGCGAAGGGATGGAACTCCCTTGAGGCGACTGCCAGGTACATAAAAGAGAATTATCCGGATATTTTTTTAATTGCGGATGCAAAGCGAGGCGACATAGGCAACACTTCAAAGATGTACGCACGGGCATTTCTTGAGAACCTGCCTTTTGATGCAATTACCGTTGCACCATATATGGGTGAGGATTCCGTAACGCCTTTCCTGTCAGTTGAGGATAAATGGGTTGTACTTCTGGCTCTTACGTCCAACAAGGGTGCTGATGATTTTCAGTATCATAATGAAGATGGCATAAAGCTATTTGAAAGAGTACTTTCTGTATCCCAGAAATGGGGAACCATAGATAATATGATGTATGTTGTCGGCGCAACCCGTGCCGAAATGCTAAAGGACATCCGGCAATTAGTCCCGGAACATTTCCTTCTTGTCCCCGGTGTGGGAGCCCAGGGCGGCACTCTTGACGCTGTCGCAAAATATGGAATGACAAATAAATGCGGCCTCCTGGTAAACTCATCAAGGGGAATAATATTCGCTGATAATTCCGAAAATTTTGCAAAAACAGCGGGAGAAAAAGCCAGGGAAATGCAACTGGAGATGGAGTGCTATCTGTCCGAAAGAAACCTGGTCTGAAATACCTGCTTATTCATTAAGATTGCTTCGTTGCTGCGCTCCTCGCAATGACTATGCTTTCAATTAAAGACACTGCAAACAGAACACGGAATAGTATTTATTGTTATGTCATTGCGAGTCCGACAAAGGAGAACGAAGCAATCCTGACAATTAAAACTATTTGATTATAGATAGTTTATTTATAAATTTATGGTCTCGCTGACCGTAATTAATGTGCTAAAATGAAAGAGGAATTTCTCCATTACCTGTGGAAATACAGTTTATACGATCCTGATAAGTTGCTCGACAATGAAGGCAATCAGATCATTGTCATCAATCCCGGGGAATATAACCGTGATTCCGGTCCGGATTTTTTCAATGCCCGTCTTAAGATTGCCGGAACCGAATGGGCCGGAAATGTCGAAATACATATCAGGTCGTCTGATTTCGACAATCACAGGCATAATATCGATCCGGCATTTGATAATGTCATCCTTCATGTTGTTGCCGAAAATGACAGGAAGGTTTATAACACCCGTGGAGAGGAAATTCTCACTACCGGGCTGGTTTTTGACACAGATCTATATGAAAAGTACGTTGAACTTGTCAATAATCCATATATAATCGCCTGCCAGGGAGAGGTTAATAAAATCGACTCTTTTAATATCAGTCTCTGGCTTGGATCGCTGGCAGTTGAAAGGTTGCAGGCTAAATCGGAACATATACTAAAAATATTGTCTGTAACGGGCAATGACTGGGATGAGACATTTTACAGGCTTCTATCACGTTATTTCGGTTTCAGAGTGAATACTGAACCGTTTGAAATGCTTGCCTCTGCTCTTCCCTTCAGGATAATCAGGAAACATTCTGACAATCGTTTTCAGATTGAGGCATTATTATATGGTACTGCCGGCATGCTTGAGGAAGGGTTGTTCAAGGAAGCTCTTGATGATAAATATTATAAAGACCTTATAAAAGAATATAAGATTCTTTCGGCCAAGTATTCCCTCAATCCGGTTCATGGCTGGATATGGAAGTTTTCAAGGCTTAGACCCGCCAATTTTCCGACAATAAGGATTTCTCAGCTTGCAGCAATGCTTTCGGTCGCCGGCGGCATTTTTTCAAAGACTCTTGAAGCCGGAACAATAGATCAGCTCAGAGGGTTGTTTGAAGTAACCGCATCAGAGTATTGGGACAACCATTTCGTTTTTGGAAAGATAAGCCGGAGTTACCCTAAGAAAACAGGATCACAGGCAACGGATATTCTATTGATAAATGCCATAATACCTGCTGTATTTGTTTATGGAAGGTACCGTGACTCAAACGAGATAAGTGAAAAGGCTATAAAATTTCTTGAAGAGACCGACCCCGAGGACAATATCATAATCAGCGAATGGCACTCCGCCGGGATTAATGCAGATTCAGCCTTCATTACCCAGGGACTGATCCAGCTGCGAAACAACTATTGCAGGAAGAGGCGATGTCTTGATTGCGGGATTGGAAGCAAGCTATTAATGATGGGCAAGAGCCTGAAACGGGATGAAGACCTGATGCTTGAACCATGAAAAGAAGGAGGGCGAGAAAATCCCCCTTTGAAGGAGGTCTGGGGGATGTTTTTAAGAGATAATGAAGATCTCGTTTGACGAAAGTTTGAATTTGTTTGATGAACAGCTGAATAATTTTGTGACCTACGCAACGACTGACTCTGCTTTCACGTCTTTAGTATGAAGGGATACAGCTTTGAAGGCGCATAATGTTTAGGAAGAAGTATATAAAAACAGAATTATTTTAAAAATTTTCTCAATTGTTTGATAATTTACATAAAAAAGCCTTATTTTTGCGTTCCAAAATTGGAGACTCAATTTATTTGTGGACAAACAATATTTTAATTAGAGACATGTATTTAACAGCAGAAAAGAAACAGGAGTTTTTCAAGTCATTCGGGACGTCTGAGGCTGATACCGGGACAACTGAGGGGCAGATAGCGCTCTTTTCGTACCGGATCAATCATCTTACTGAACATCTTAAGAAGAATAAGAATGATTTCAGTACCCAGCAGTCTCTTATCAAGCTTGTCGGGAAAAGGAGAAGGCTTCTTGATTACCTGAGAGTTAAAGATATCAACAGATATCGTGAAATCATAAAAGCGTTGAAATTACGTAAGTAGGGGAGAAAGGCAATTAATTGCCTTTTTTCATATTATCTTTATACCCGATAATTTCCGCAATCATAAATCAATTCATAAAAATGTTTAAAGTAAAACAGAAAACTATTGACCTCGGCGATGGGAGACAAATAGTATTGGAAACAGGAAAGCTCGCCAGACAGGCTGACGGTGCTGTCCTTTTAAGAATGGGAAAAACAATGCTGCTGGCAACAGTTGTCGCAGCAAAAGAAGCAAAAGAGGATACTGATTTTATGCCTCTTTCGGTAGAATACAAAGAAAAATACGCATCATCCGGACGAATTCCCGGCGGATTTATGAAAAGAGAAGCAAGGGCATCTGATTATGAGATCCTGATATCGAGGCTGGTCGACAGGGCATTGCGCCCGTTGTTCCCCGCTAATTTTCATGCAGAGACATTTGTCACGATAAACCTTATTTCAGCCGATACTGATATAATCCCTGACGCTCTTGCCGGGCTGGCAGCTTCTGCGGCTCTGGCAGTGTCAGATGTGCCATTTAATGGTCCTATGTCAGAAGTGAGGGTTGCAAGGATAAACAAACAGTTCATCGTCAACCCGACTGCTACCCAGCTTAAGGATGCAGATATTGACCTGATGGTTGGTGCAACATTCGAGAACATATTGATGGTTGAGGGTGAAATGAAAGAAGTTTCGGAAGCCGAGATGCTTGATGCCCTTAAAGTTGCTCATGATGCTATCAGGGTTCAATGCAAGGCCCAGATGGAATTTGCTGAAGAGCTTGGAACAACGGTTAAGCGTGTTTATAGTCATGAAGTAAATGATGAAGATCTCAGGAAAAAGGTATGGGATGAGACTTACGAAAAATGCTACCAGGCTGCAAAGGCATCAACTGCAAAGAAGCACCACCGTTATGAAGCTTTTGAGGAGGTAATCTTAAATTTTATTGCACAATATCCCGAAGGAGAAGAGGTAAACGAAACACTTGCAAAAAGATATTATCACGATGTTCTTAAGGAAGCTTCACGGCGTCTTGTCCTTGATGAACAGCTTCGTCTTGACGGAAGGAAGCCTGATGAGATAAGGCCTATAGAATGCGAAATTGATCCGCTTCCTGCCACTCATGGTTCAGCCCTCTTTACCAGGGGAGAGACTCAGTCTCTCACGACGGTTACTCTTGGGACCAAGCTTGATGAGAAGATCATCGACGATGTTCTGAACAAGGGATCAGAGAAATTCACGCTTCATTACAATTTCCCGCCATTTGCAACCGGGGAGGCAAAAGCGGCCCGTGGTTTAAGCAGGAGAGAAATTGGTCATGGGAACCTTGCTCACAGGGCGCTCAAGAATATGCTGCCGCCCGACTCTGAGAATCCTTATGCCATCAGGGTTGTTTCTGACATTCTTGAATCGAATGGTTCATCTTCAATGGCTACTGTTTGCGCAGGCACGCTTGCACTTATGGATGCCGGGATAAAGCTCCGCAAGCCTGTTTCAGGCATTGCAATGGGGCTCATTACCGATAAGGATACGAAAAAATATGCCATACTCTCGGATATTCTCGGCGACGAAGACCATCTCGGAGATATGGATTTTAAAGTAGCAGGTACCCGCGACGGAATAACTGCAACCCAGATGGATATTAAAGTAGAAGGTCTTTCTTTTGAAATTCTGACCAAAGCCCTGGCACAGGCTAATACCGGAAGAATGCATATACTTGACATTATGACCAAGACAATTGCAGAACCTCGTCCGGAACTTAAACCTCATGCTCCGAGGATTGAAATGCTTTCAATTCCGAAGGATATGATCGGCGCACTTATCGGCCCTGGCGGAAAAGTTATCCAGGAGATCCAGCGTACCACCGGTGCAACAATAATAGTCGAAGAGATTGACGGCCGTGGCGATGTAAACGTCTTCGGCGAGAACAAAGAAGTCATTACCGCTGCAGTTGACTGGATAAAGAAAATCGTCACTGTACCTGAGGTAGGACAGGTTTATAAAGGGAAAGTAAAGACTATAGTTCAATTCGGAGCATTCGTAGAGATACTTCCAAACAAAGACGGACTTCTTCATATATCGGAGATCGACTGGAAGAAACTAAAGACAGTAGAAGAGGTATTGAAGGTAGGTGATGAAATTGAAGTGAAACTGATAGATATTGATCCCAAAACCGGGAAGCTGAGATTATCAAGGAAGGTGCTTCTTCCGCGTCCTCCACAGCAGGAACATGAACATAAAGGTCCTGAGGATCAGAACAAATAAATTAAAAAGGCCGTTTAACGGCCTTTTTTAATTGCAATTTGCCGTTCAATTTTTAATTTTGATAAGTGAACCGGAATTTGCAAGGGAATGAAAATTAAGTATAATTATGTAGTAATTGAGGGTAATATCGGAGCGGGGAAAACAACCCTGGCCTGCAAGATTGCCGACCAGTTCAATGCCCGCCTCATACTTGAGCATTTTGCCGACAATCCCTTTCTTCCAAAGTTTTACGATGACCCCGGGAAGTATTCTTTTCCTCTGGAATTATCATTCCTGGCAAGCCGTTACAAGCAGCTGAAGGAAGAGCTGGTGCCACAGGACCTTTTCAAAGCCTTCACGGTGGCCGATTATTATTTCATGAAATCGCTTGTATTTGCAGCATCCACACTTGACGGTGATGAATTTAATCTATACCGGCAGATATTTTACATCATTTATGGTTCACTTCCCAAACCCGATATTTTCGTATACCTTCATCTTACTCCTGACAGGCTGCTTCAGAATATTGAAAAGCGTGGAAGGGACTATGAGAAATCCATTACATTGGATTACCTCCAGAAAATACAGGACAGCTATTTCAACTTCTTTAAGCAGAATCCCGAAAACAAATACCTTGTAATAGATATAAATAACTTCGATTTTGTTGCTAATGAAAGTCACTACAGGAAGATTGTAGATACCATATTCTTCGATGATTATCCTGCAGGTATGAATATGGTGATTTTATAATTATCTTATTGAGGGACCGGAATATATATGAAACCAAAGAATCTTCTGACTATAGCTGAAATCAAATGTGTGAATGGTGTAATATATTCTTATAATTTTATAACAGTTATCATTTTAAGAAGGTTCAACTTTGCCCGTAGTTATCTATGTATGAATATCCGGAATAAGAAGTAATACAAACCGAACAATGTTTGAAGTCTAATATAAGATTTCCACAGAACAGGTTTAAATTATCCGAAGAAGTTTTGTACAGGTGACTTTGGAAAAATAATAGGGGACATTTATATAACAGGCCGTTTATAGCTTGTTTAACTACAAATTATTAAAATTTTGTCAATCATTAATTGCAGTCATATTATTTTATTTAATTTGCTTTACATCCGACTATTTTATTTAAATTTGCAATAAGTTAGTACATTGTTCAACATATATGCAATAAACAGATCATAAACAAATAACTTTTTTTACTATGAAAAAATTCAGCACCTATTTTATCCTTATCCTGGCAGCAGCTGTTTTATCCAGTTGCAGCGGCCTGAATAAGATGAAGAAAAACGAAGGCTTGATTAAGTACGAGGTTACTCCTAAAGTACTCGAAGCCCATGCAGGCCTTGTAAATGTGACAATCAAAGGACAGTTCCCGGCTAAGTATTTCGATAAAAAGACTACACTTACCGCTACTCCGGTTCTTACCTACAATGGAGGTGAAACTGCATTTGAAAAAGTTCAGGTAGTGCAGGGTGAAAGCGTTCAGGCCAATAATAAAGTTATCTCATATAACGGGGGTGATTTCACCTATACTGCTTCTGTTCCTTATAAAGACGCAATGAAGGTTTCACAGCTGATGTTAAAAGTTCATGCAGAGAGAGGCAAGAAAAGCCTTGATCTTGATCCCGTTAAATTAGCTGATGGTGTTATAGCAACTTCAACACTTGTTGAAAAAGTAGGCAAAACAATATCTTTGAAAGATCAGTTCGTAAGGGTCACTCCTGAGAACCAGTCAGCCGATATCAACTACATTATTAATAAATATGATATCCGCCCGGCAGAGCTTAAGGAAGCAGATGTCACTGCCATGATGAATTACATTAAAAACGTTTCTGCTGATTCAACCCGCCATTTTAAAACTGCTACTGTCAGTTCATATGCTTCCCCCGACGGCAAATTTGCCTCAAATGAAAAACTTTCCGGAAACAGAGGCACAACTGCTGACAAATTCATTAAAAAAGGATTCGATAAGATAGAAGCTGCAAAAGCTGCCAATTTCTTTAATGAAAAGACCACCGCTGAAGACTGGGATGGTTTTAAAACAGAAGTTACAAACTCATCATTACAGGACAAAGATCTTATCCTTCGCGTACTTTCAATGTACTCCGATCCTGACGTTCGTGAAAGAGAAATCAAGAACATGTCAGCTGCTTTCGAATCTCTGAAAACTGACATCCTTCCGAAACTCAGAAGGTCACAGTTCTTTATCGATGTTGATAAAATAGGACGCAGTGATGAGCAGATTCTTGCACAGGCTAAATCAGATCCTAAGGTTCTGAGCCTTGAAGAAATGCTTTATGCAGCTACTCTGACCAAGGATGCCAACGAACAGCTTGCATTCTATAAGGCTGCTTCCGAAGCTTATCCGAAAGACTTCCGCGCTGCTAATAACGTAGGTGTTGCCCTTATGTCACTTGGCAAAACCGACGAGGCTATCGCTGCTTTCGAAAAAGCAAAAGCTATCGAGAATAACGATGTAATTAAAAGTAACCTTGGCATGGCATCTTTAGCTAAAGATGACCTTACTAAAGCTGCTGAATATTTCAATTCGATGACTGCTGCCACAAATGAATCAAAGTGGGGCCTTGGAGTTATTGCAATTACCAAGGGCGAATATGATCAGGCAGTTAACTTTTTCGGTTCAGAGCCTTGCTTCAACCTTGCTCTTGCTCAGCTTCTTAAAGGCGATGCCAATAAAGCAAAAGCCACTCTCGATGCCATGAAGGAAATGTGCAAATGCGGAAAACCATCATACCTGAAAGCAGTTGTAGGCGCACGCCTCGACAACAGGGACTATATGCTGAACGGTCTCCGCGAAGCCGTTGGATTCAACGCTGACTGGAAAGCTTACGCAAAAACCGACCTCGAACTTGCTAAATATTGGAATGACGATACATTCAAGTCGACAGTTCAGTAATAAAGTATATTGATTAAAAAAGCCGCCTCGCTAGGGCGGCTTTTTTATTGGTATTTACGTGTCCTGTTCAATTCCCACAACACAATCCCTGTACTTACTGCAATATTGAACGAATGCTTCGTACCGAACTGCGGGATCTCAATAACATAATCGCATGCATTAATGATATCCTGGTTAACACCATTTACTTCATGTCCGAAGACAAGGGCATATTTTGAACCATCCCTCACCACAAAATCTCCTAAATTAACTGCCCCTTCTGCTTGTTCAATGCCCACAATCAGGTATCCATGCGATTTTAACTCCTTTACAGCATCCATGGTATCCTTAAAATATTTCCAGGCAACTGATTCAGTGGCTCCAAGTGCAGTTTTCTGAATCTCACGGTTAGGTGGTACAGCTGTTATCCCGCATAGATAAATACTCTCCGTAAGAAAAGCATCGGCAGTTCTGAATACCGAACCCACATTGCTGAAGCTCCTGATATTATCAAGGACAATGACAAAAGGAGATTTCTCAGATCTTCTGAATTGGTCAACACTCTTCCTCCCGAGTTCGCTATTTTTAAGCTTGCGCATTCTTTTTTGTACGAAAATAACCAAAAAATCCTTTTATTACTTTTATTTTGTATTTGCCGAATTTCAGGGTCGTCATTGATAATGTCTAACTAAAACATTCCAACAATGAATATTCACGAATTTCAGGGTAAATCATTGCTTAGGGCTTATAATGTAGATATTCAGGAGGGCTTTGTTGCTGAAACTCCCGATCAGGCTGTTATGGTAGCAAAGCAGCTCAGGGAAAAATTCGGCTCTGAATATTTTGTGGTAAAAGCACAGATACATGCTGGAGGACGTGGAAAAGGTGGCGGTGTTAAGCTTGCCAAATCAGTTGAAGAGGCAGGTACGCTGACTGCAAAAATGATCGGGATGCAGCTTATTACTCCACAGACCGGCCCCGAGGGAAAGAAGGTCAACAAAGTACTGATCGCACAGGATGTATATTATAAGGGGGAATCAGCTATCATGGAGTTTTATGTAAGCTTGCTACTGAACCGCGATAAAGGCCGGTTTATACTGATGTACTCTCCTGACGGCGGAATGTCGATTGAAGAGGTCGCTGCAAAAACACCCGACCGTATTCTTACTGAAGAGATCAACCCGTCGGTTGGACTGCTGCCTTTTCAGTGCCGCAATGTTGCATTTAACCTTGGTCTTTCAGGAAATGCCTTTAAAAGCATGCTGAAATTTCTGGATGGTATATATGAAACTTTTATCGGCTGCGACGCACAGCTTCTGGAAATAAACCCAGTTCTGAAAACCAGCGACGATAGGATACTGGCCGTTGACTGCAAGATAGTACTTGATGACAATGCCCTTTTCCGTCATCCTGATCTGGCTGAAATGAGAGATATTTCAGAAGAAGATCCGATAGAGGTTGAAGCCGGAAGCTATAACCTGAATTTTGTCAAGCTCGACGGTAATGTCGGATGCATGGTAAACGGAGCCGGACTTGCAATGGCAACAATGGATATAATAAAATTATCGGGCGGCTCTCCTGCAAATTTTCTCGACGTAGGAGGCAACGCAAATGTCAAAACCGTTGAAGCAGGATTCAGGATCATACTTAAAGACCCGGCCGTTAAAGCTATTCTTATAAATATCTTCGGAGGAATTGTAAGGTGCGACAGGGTGGCAAACGGAGTTGTTGAAGCTTACAAGGCCACAGGCAAAATCAGGGTTCCTGTTATTGTCAGGCTCCAGGGAACAAATGCTGAAGAGGCTAAAAAAATCATTGACGAGTCAGGTCTTTCAGTTTATTCAGCTGTTTCATTCAATGAGGCTGCTGCGAAGGTAAGGGAGGTGCTTGGTGTCTAAAAGAATCAAGGTTAAGCCTTTAGGATTTGTGGTCATTTCATTAGCCCTGATTTTCATTGTTTTAACAATTGTCTCCGTCTATAGCCCAAGAGATGTCAATAAAGGCTTCCGTTACTATATTAATAATAAAATAGGTTCGGGCTGTATTTCGTATAATCAGGGCACCTACAGCCGGAAACTTAAGGATATGCTGCCAGATTATATCGGGGAAACAAGTGTTTCAGGGATAAGCAGGTGCAGCAATAAAAGGGAACTCCTGAGGAAAGTGCATGGGGGAGAGCTCTTCAGGATAAGAGATGGGAGAGGTTACGAGGTGGAAGATCTTTCATATAGTTATCCTTACCTTACCAAAGAAGGTAAAGCCCTTTTAAGGGAGATTGGAAAAAGATTCAGGAAAAAAATTTCTTCCACCAGGCTGCGAGGATCTGATTTTAAGATAACATCAATGATCCGGACGACCGAAATTCTTATCAGGCTCAGGAAATTCAATTCAAATGCATCCGTCAATTCTCCCCACTTTTATGGCAATACATTTGATATTAGCTACGTCAGGTTCTCATCGCCAAAATGGTTTATTACAGATTGCGATAAATACTTCTTAAAGGAGGTACTGGCCCAGGTAATATGGCAGCTGAGGGATGAAAAAAAGTGCTGGGCGACTTATGAAATTAAACAGGGCTGCTTTCATGTCGTCGCCAGGTGAGGCTATTTGTTCTTATGTGAGTCGTCGCAAAATGGCTTGTCTGAGGATTTCCCGCACCTGCAGAGCAAAACCTCTCCCATCGGGGTCTCTTTATCCCTTTTGAGATCTTTTATAATAAAATTCCCGCTTATTTTCAGAGGGCCGGAATCGATAACCTCAATTACCGTCTTTGATTTACCTGATTTAATTTCTTCCATCTCCTGTATTTATCCGATAAAACCGATTTTCCTGTGCTGCCCGTCGCAAAATGGCTGATGATCGCTTGCCCCGCACCTGCAAATTGAGACAAGGCCTTCCCTGAAATCTTTGTTTATTCCGCTATAGGCAAGGTTGAAATCACCTTTTAAAACTATAGGCCCGTCAATCATGATTTTGACGGTAACGGGATTTTCTTCAGAAGCATTTGTGTCCTGTACTAATAATTCCGGCCTTCTGAATCTGATATGATTTGACTGGTCGCTGCCAACAGACTGATTTTTAGCATCCTCATTCCATTTCCAGGTAAGTGCTTCAGTTGGACACATGTTTACAGTCTCAATGATCTTATCAGTTGATGCTCCTTTCATATCAACCCATGGTCTTCTTCCCGGATCAAAAACCTCGATTAGCTCCCGGTAGCAATACGATGCATGAATACATGCTGAAGGCTTCCAGTAGACTGTTATTTCATCATTACTGTATTTTCTCCCACCGGAAAATGACTGATCTACACTCATTGATTATAACCTCTGTTAAACCTTTTTACTGTTTGCAATTTAATATTTTTTAAGATATTAATCAGGAACTTTGACCATGTGAATATATATATTTACGCCGAAATCCTGTTGAAATAATTCCAGGGGGGAAGATTATTTATTTTTTTTGAATGACCAGAAGAACGCGGGGGATTAAAAAATTAGTGCATGGCATTAAGTGGCCTTATATAGTCATATTGCTGGTAATCTTAATATTTTCATTCAGTTCTTTTGGACTGAAAATCATTCCTTCAGCAGCAACTGTGTCTCCTCTGAATCCATCGCTTATCCTTTCAAGAGGTTTCCTGAATTTCCTTTTAACTGCCCTGGTGGCATTGATAATTATATGCGTAGTTATAGTTATTCTATCTTCAAAACTAAAAAAAACTAACCTTGAACTGATACAGAGAAACAAGCAGATTGAGGAAATAAACAAGAATCTTGTTGGTTCAAATCAGGAATTGGCAATGCAGAAGGATATAGTTACAAGGGAATTTCTGGAGACGGACAAGTTTTTTAAAATACTAATCGAGTCGGCCGATGACGGTATTTCGTTTTTCGATAAGGAATGGAACCTGAAATTTGCCAATACAGCCTTCTATTCATTAATCGGATTTGATAAGGATTCGTATTATTCGGTTGATCCTGATGTATTTATTCACCCGGATGATATGGGATACCCGGCTGAAAGGCTGGAAGCATTGAAGAATAAGGGTTTTCATGAAAGTGAACTGAGGCTTTATCACAAGGATGGCCATTACATAACCCTCCTGACAAGATCGGTGACCGTAAAAGATGAAAATGGAAAAATTATCGGAGCTCTGACAATTTCGAGGGATATCACCAAAATGAAGCAGGTGCACGAAGAACTTATCAAAGCTAACATTGAGGCTGAAACCAGCAGCAGGCTGAAATCCAACTTCCTTGCTAATATTTCACATGAAATAAGGACTCCGCTGAACAGCGTTGTCGGATTCTCAAATCTTTTGCTCTCGAATGATATAACCCCGGAATTGAAGGAAGAATACATAGAACACATTAACCATAACAGCGAAAAACTTCTTCAGATCATTGGCGACATAATTGATCTTTCCAGGCTTGAAAGCTCTCAGATTGAGATTACCTACGAAGAGGCCTCGGTGAATGCAATTGTCAATGAGGTAATTGATGAGGCGCGCCATGTTATAAAGAGGAATGATAAATCAATTATCCTTAATGTGAAAAACCTGTTTGAAGATAATGTAGACTTGGTATTCACAGATAAAATATGGCTTAAAAGAGTCCTGAATCACCTATTGGACAATGCCGTCAAATTTACACTCGACGGATCAATAGAATTTTCATATTCAAGGGAAAACGAGAAACTCGTTTTCAAGATCAGAGATACCGGGATCGGAATTAAAAAGGAGAACCTGAACCGCATATTTGAAGAGTTCCGCCAGGAAAGCGATGGTCACCATCGTCCTTTTGAAGGACTGGGAATAGGACTGACACTGGCTAAGGAAGTTGTCGAAAGAATGGGAGGCGAAATATCTGTTCAGTCAGAAAAAGGGATTGGTTCCGAATTCAGCTTTTCGATACCTTACAGGCCTGCTGGCAGCACCAGGGCTAAGCTTAATGATATGTTCAAGGACCCGGTAATTGCTAAGATAAACTGGAGCACAAAGAAGTGCCTGCTTGTCGATGACAATAAAGATGTTCTTATTTACCTTAAACGAATCCTGATGGATAGCGGGATCAACGTATTTATGGCCCGTTCAGGTCCTGAAGCCATAGAAATTATCAGTACTACTCCGGATATTGATGTTGTTCTTCTTGATATGCAAATGCCCGAAATGAACGGCATCGAAGCAACGAAACTGATCAGGAAGATCAGGAAGGATCTGCCGATAATTGCACAGACAGCTTTTATCTTCGAAGACGACAAGGATATCATTCTTGAAGCAGGCTGTGATGCATGCCTTATAAAGCCTATTAGAAAGGAACACCTCATGACGGTAATGTCGTCATTCATTAAGTCAGAGTAACAATCTCCTTTTTTCTTCTTATTTTGCATATAACTTTTTTATATGCCGTACCGCTTTGCCGATATAATTCTGCCTGTTGCTGTGAGTGGACGATTCACTTACATCATTCCGGATAATCTGAGAGGATCAATAATCCCTGGTGCCAGGGTACTGGTTCAGCTGGGAAACAGAAAATTGTACTCCGGAATTGCTGCAAAACTCCATAATGAAGATCCGGGACTAAAGAACATCAGGCCGATAATGGAACTCTCCGACAAGGTGCAGGTTGTGAATGATAAACAATTGAAATTCTGGCACTGGATGTCAGATTATTACATGTGTTCAGAGGGAGAAGTTATGAATGCTGCATTGCCTTCAATACTGCTCCCGGAAGGAGTAACATCTTCGCCTGTTATTGACAGGTACAAGCCACGGGAGGAGAGATTTATTGAGCTGGCCAGGCATTTCAGCGATGAGGAGCTTAATGAGATCCTTGATAAGCTCAAAAAAGCACCCAAACAGGAGCAGGCTTTGTCGGCATACCTGCATTTGACTGATTTTAACTCAAATTCTGAAATTAAACCGGTGCGACTCTCCCTGCTGATAAAGGAATCTTCAGCATCGCCTGCGGTTATTGATGCCCTGACGCGCAAAGGAATACTGTCTTCTGTTTCACTTAGAGTCACAAGGCTGGATGAACATGGTACTGAAAGGGAGCCTCTCAGTAAGCTTAGTGAAAACCAGCAGATTGCATATAAATCCATACAAAATAAATTTACCTCGAATGAAGTTGTTTTACTTCACGGAGTGACATCAAGCGGGAAAACTGAAATCTATATTCACCTGATTGAGGAGCAGCTGAAACTTGGCAAACAGGTACTTTACATGCTGCCCGAAATAGCCCTGACAACCCAGATAATAAGAAGGCTGCAGAAACATTTTGGAAAGGTTACGGGGGTATATCATTCGCGGTTCAATGAGCAGGAGAAAGTTGAGATATGGGAAAAGGTGGCCGACGATAATCCCGGGACCGGGTACAGGCTTATCCTTGGAGTAAGATCCTCGCTTTTTCTTCCTTTCAGCAACCTCGGGCTGGTGATCGTTGATGAGGAGCATGACGGGTCATATAAACAGCATGATCCTGCACCCCGGTACCATGGACGTGACTCGGCAATAATGCTTGCAGCCATTCATGGGGCAAAAACAATTCTGGGGTCAGCATCTCCTTCCATTGAAAGTTATCATAATGCTTTAATCGGGAAATATGGTTTGGAGACCGTAATGGAGAGATTCGGCAAGATAAATCTGCCCGCAATGATCATTGCAAACACCCGCGAAGCTTACAGGAAAAAGCAAATGGTCTCTCATTTCACTCCTGAATTGCTTCATGCTGTCGATGATGCCCTTGGCCATAACGAACAGGTAATTCTTTTTCAGAACAGAAGAGGATTCTCGCCTTATATTGAATGTCCTGAATGCGGCTGGATACCAGTATGCGTTCAGTGTGCCGTAAACCTGACATATCATAAGGGAATTAACAAGCTGGTTTGCCATTATTGCGGCTATAGCACCCCCGTGCTTTCAAAATGCAGCAGCTGCGGATCGACAGGTCTTGCAACCAGGGGATTCGGCACTGAAAAGATCGAAGATGAAATAAAGATCGTTTTCCCGGCAGCCGTTACCGGAAGAATGGATCAGGATACAACCAGGAACAAAAACTCTTTTGACAAGATCATAAAAGCATTCGAAGAGCATCGGATCGATATCCTGATCGGAACGCAAATGATATCAAAGGGACTTGATTTTGAAAATCTTACTGTTGTCGGGATCCTTAACGCAGACAATATGATGAATTACCCCGATTTCAGGGCTCATGAAAGAAGCTTCCAGCTTATGGAGCAGGTAAGCGGAAGAGCCGGCAGAAGAAAAAAGCTGGGGAAGGTCGTAATTCAGACTTCCGATCCTTCAAATAAGATAATCAGGCTGGTTCTCAGGCACGATTATGAAGGATTATACAAGCTTCAGGCTGAGGAACGCAAGGTATTCAGCTATCCTCCCTTTTGCAGGATGATCCGAATCACAGTTAAGCATAAAGAGCGTGCTTCACTCAATCACTACGCTGGTCTCCTTGGCGACGATCTCAAAAAAGCTTTCGGCAAAAGAGTGCTTGGACCAGAATTTCCTGTGATCTCGCAGGTTCAGCTGTGGTTCATAAAAACTTTGCTTATTAAGATTGAAAAGGAGAGACCGCTGGCAAGAGCAAAGGAGATGATACTTGAATCAATAGCAAGGCTTGAAAAGGAGAAAGGAGCAGGAGCACTGAAAATTGCAGTTGATGTTGATCCGTATTAATAAAGACAAAAGATAAAAGATAAAAGTAAAAAGTAGTTTATTATTCCCCTCCCTGGGGAGCCTGCTCCGCTAAGCGGAGGACGAGGGGTGGGGTTTTAATCAATAAAAGATACTATTTTTGATTACTTAAAATTCTAAGGATGAAAATCGAAGTCTCAAACGGCGAAATAATAGATAAGGTCACCATTTTGCAGATCAAGCTCGAACGCATAAAGGATACATCCAAGCTTAAGAATCTGAAGAAGGAATATGTCGAGCTTGTAAAGGTCACAGCATCGATAATGAGTATTGAAGATCCTTTATATAAAGCCCTTTACGATGTGAACTGCGAACTATGGGATATTGAGGATCATATCCGCGACCTTGAGCGGAAACAGGATTTTGGAAAAGATTTTATATCAACGGCCCGTTCGGTCTACTTTAAAAATGACAAGAGGGCTGAATTAAAGAAGGAAATCAATATCAGGACAGCTTCAGGTTTGTTCGAGGAAAAATCTTACGAAAAATACTAGGATGCACTTACTTGTCATCAGGACATCAGCCATGGGCGATGTTGCTCTTCTAACTCCCGTAATTATGGGTATGAGGAAGCAATATCCTGAAGTTGAAATTACATTAGTGACACGCAGGGCTTTTGAGTCATTTTTTTACTCAATTAACGGCATTAAACTTTTTTTCCCGGATTTTAAGAAGAATCACAAAGGGCTTCCGGGGATATTCAAAATGCACCACGATCTGGAAAAAACAGATGTGGATTGTGTTGTTGATCTTCATGATGTGCTGAGATCAAAGATATTACGACAGCTTTTCAGATTGTCAGGCGTGCCGGTATATGTGATCGATAAAGGCAGAAATGATAAAAAAAGTGTTATTAATGGAAAAAGAAAGACAGGGCTAAAACATTCGGTTTTACGATATTGTGATGTTTTTGCAGAAGCAGGGTACCCTGTATTGCCTGCCGATCCGCCATGCATTATTCCAACTCCGGAAGGCTTTTCGGAAATCTCCGGCCTGCAGTTGAATGCGGATGAACTCAATATTGGAGTAGCACCGTATGCAAAGCATAAGCTTAAAATATGGCCCGAGGAGCATATGCAAAAGCTCCTGGAGATGATTTCTGCCAGGCACTTAATTAAAATATGGCTTTTTGGAGGCCATGAAGAGCTTGAGAGACTTGAGGACTTCAGGAAGCGAGTGCCCGGCTCATTCCTTGTTACCGGAAATTTAAGCCTGGCTGGAGAACTGGCTCTGATGAGCAGGCTTGATCTGATGATCTCGATGGACTCATCGAATATGCATATGGCGGCACTGACCGGCACGAGGGTGATCTCTATATGGGGGGGAACAGATCCGCTTACAGGCTTTGGCGCATGGAAGCAGCCGGATAATATGGCTGTAAGGATACCCCCGGAAGAGCTAACCTGCAGGCCTTGCACCATCTATGGCAAAGGGGAATGCCGCAGGGGCGATCTTGCCTGCATGAACTGGCTGACGCCTGAAAAAGTGTTTGACAGGCTTGTGAACCTGAAAATTATTTAATCTGAAAATTATAATGGTACTCATTTCAAGAAAAAAAAGTACTGTTAAATTATTAACAGTACTTTCGGCATTCCTGATCTGGATGGCAGCCGGATGCTCAGATAAAGGTTCAGTTACAAATTTTGATCCTGTCGACCTTGTAAACCCTCTTATGGGCACCGATTCAGAGTACAAGCTTTCACATGGCAACACATATCCTGCAATTGCCATGCCATGGGGACTCAATTTCTGGACACCGCAGACACGAGTAATGGGCAACGGATGGGCCTATACCTACAATGACAATAAAATAATGGGTATTAAACAGACCCACCAGCCTAGTCCCTGGATCAATGACTATGCTGCTTTTTCACTGATGGCGGAAACAGGAAAGATCAAGCTGAAGGAAGAAGACAGGGCTTCCTGGTTCTCGCACAAGGCTGAAGTTGCGAAGCCATACTATTATAGTGTTTATCTCGCCGATTATGATGTGAAGGCAGAGGTCACCCCAACTGAAAGGGCAGCCATATTCAGGTTCACCTTCCCGGAAAGTGATTCGTCCTTTATTCTTCTTGATGCTTTCAATAAAGGCTCGATGGTAAGAATTATTCCTTCGGAGCGCAAAATCATAGGTTATTGCAGGAACAACCATGGCGGAGTGCCCGGAAATTTCCACAACTATTTTGTTGCAGTCTTTGATAAGGAATTTTCTTCGGCCCACACCTGGCATGGCGATACACTGAATATCAATAATCTAAAAGAAGAATGCAATCATGCTGGTGCCGTTATTGGTTTTAAAACAGGCAAAGGTGAAGTACTTAATGTATACATGGCATCCTCCTTTATAAGTCCCGAACAGGCTGAGCTGAACCTTAAGAGAGAAACCGGGGGAAAGAGCTTCGATCAGGTCAGATCGGAAGGAAAGGCAGCCTGGAACAGCCAGCTCGGCAGGATAAAGGTTGAAGGGGGTACCTTCGACCAGCAAAGGACATTCTATTCATGCCTTTACAGGATGCTTCTCTTTCCTCGCGGCTTCTATGAAATAAATAATGAGAATAAAGTGGTTCACTATAGTCCGTATAATGGAGAGGTTCTGCCCGGTTACATGTTTACCGACAACGGATTCTGGGATACCTTCCGGGCCCTTTTCCCATTTACAGCACTAATGTACCCTGATCTCAACAGCAAGATCATGGAAGGGCTTGTGAATACTTACAAGGAGAGCGGATGGCTTCCTGAGTGGGCAAGTCCCGGGCACAGGGATTGCATGATAGGATCGAATTCAGCTTCCATAATTGCCGATTCGTACCTGAAAGGGATCAGGGGTTACGATATAGAAACTCTTTACCAGGCGATCCTGAAAAACAGCGACAGCACCGGGCCCTTGAGTTCCGTCGGAAGGCTTGGAGTAAAGTACTATAATTCACTTGGTTATATACCTTACGATGTCGGTATTAATGAGAATGTCGCACGTACGCTCGAATATGCCTATGCTGATTTCTGTATCAGCGAACTGTCAAAAGTTCTTAAACGACCGCAGTCAGAGACAGATCTATTTGGGAAGAGGGCCATGAATTATAAAAATGTCTTTGATCCCGGAAGAAAGCTGATGCGTGGAAGGAATTCCGATGGCACCTTCCAGTCGCCATTCAGCCCGTACAAGTGGGGAGATGCCTTCACCGAAGGAAATAGCTGGCACTATACATGGAGCGTTTTCCAGGATATTGCGGGACTGGTCGACCTGATGGGTGGTAAAGAGAAATTTATTGCAAAGCTCGATTCTGTTTTTACTGTGCCGCCACTATTCGATTATTCGTATTATGGTGTAGTGATCCATGAGATTCGGGAAATGCAGATCATGAACATGGGCAATTATGCGCATGGCAACCAGCCGATACAGCACATGATCTACCTGTATAATTATGCCGGGGAGCCATGGAAGGCTCAATACCATGTGAGGGAAGTGCTCGATAAGCTTTACAATTATACACCTGACGGCTATTGCGGAGATGAGGATAACGGGCAAACTTCGGCCTGGTATGTCTTTTCGGCCCTGGGCTTCTATCCGGTCACTCCCGGAACGAACCAGTACGTTTTCGGCTCACCACTATTTGAGAAGGCTACCCTTAATTTTGAGAATGGCAGGAAGCTGGTCATCGAAGCTCCGGGAAATAATCACGGGAATGTTTATGTTCAGTCCATAACTCTGAATGGCAATACTCTCGACAGGAACTACATAAAACATGGTGAGCTTCAGAAAGGAGGGAGGCTGGTATTCAGAATGGGTCCGGAGCCTGATAAGACAAGGGGCGTTTCAGATAAGTCTTTTCCTTATTCCATGAGCAGATCAGAATAGTTATTGCATCATTCTTAAAATTTACTAATTTTGTCAGCCAGAATTCACTACGGGGTGTGGCGCAGTTGGTAGCGTACTACGTTCGGGACGTAGGGGCCGGAAGTTCGAGTCTTCTCACCCCGACAAAAGAAAAAGCCTTTCCGCGAAAGCGGAAGGGCTTTTTCTTTTTGCAGGACTTTTCGAAAAAAGCCCTGCTATCGTATAGTGAATCGTATATTTGTCTGATCCGGGATTACATTTTTTCTTATTGTTGATTCTCTGAATTTGATTTTATCTATCTTCATTTCAAAAATATAGAGTATGCAAGTCAAAAGACGTAATTTCATAAAACATTCAGTTGCCTCAGCGGCAGGGATAGCAGCTGCCTCAATGATTCCTGCTGATTTATTCAACCGCGGACTTAACAGAACTTCATATCCTGAAGAAATAATCCTTAAACCTGAGTCAAGGCCAAAGCCCAAGGATTCTATCAGATTCTCTGTGATAGGCATTAACCATAATCATATTAACGGAATAGTAAATTCACTAATCAACGGCGGCGGAGAACTTGTAATGGTATATTCAAGGGAGCCAGAGCTGTTGAAAGGCTTTACCAAGGTCTTTCCCAGCGTTAAAGTCGCCAGAAGCGAGGAAGAGATTCTGGAAGATAATTCCATCCAGCTTGTGGCCAGTGCTGGCATACCGGTCGACAGGGCGCCGCTTGGAATAAGGGTTATGCAGTCAGGCAAGGATTATGTGACCGACAAGCCGGGCATTATCACTTTTGAACAGTTCAAAAAGGTTAAAAATGTTCAGAAGGAAACGAACCGCATCTATTCAATAATGTACAGTGAAAGACTGGGTGTTCCTGCTGCAGTAAAAGCTGGTGAGCTTGTTCAGGCAGGTGCAATCGGCAAGGTGGTTCAGACACTTGGTATAGGGCCTCACAGGATGTCTCCCAAAACACGTCCTGACTGGTTTTTTGATCCTGCCAAGGCAGGAGGAATATTATGCGATATAGGCTCACACCAGTGCGATCAGTTCCTCTATTACACAGGTTCAAAGCAGGCAGAAGTTAACTTCTCTCAGATAGGCAATTTCAATCTTCCTGCTTATCCGAATTATCAGGATTTTGGTGATATGAGCGTTCGCAGTTCTCATGCCACTGGCTATATACGCATCGACTGGTTCACACCAGACAGCCTTGCTACCTGGGGTGACGGAAGGATGTTCATTCTGGGAACGGAAGGCTATATCGAATTACGAAAATACATTGATATAGCAGGACGCAAAGGGGCAAACCACTTGTTCCTGGTAAATCATAAGGAAACAACATATTATGATTGTTCAAATGTTAATCTGCCCTATGGTGAACAGCTGGTAAGTGATGTGGTCAACAGAACAGAGACAGCTATGCCTCAGGAGCATTGTTTTCTTGCTACCGAGCTGGCCCTGACTGCTCAGAAATTGGCACACAGGCTCAACGGCTGATAGCAGATGCACCAATATTTATTTTACAACTTTATCGAACTTAAGATTTCTTACCCTTCCTATTGAGACCCTGCATCCGGTAATGTACAGAACGAATTCCACTACTTAATTTGGTGTTTTGGTATTTAAGGAAATTTCATAATTTTATGATCAGTATCGACTCTCAATAAATCTATTTTATAAGCCATGGGAAACAAAAATCGTCGTGAATTCCTTAAAAAGAGCATTCTTGGTATTTCAGGCGCTGCTCTTGTTCCTGAAATTTTAAAAGGATCGTATTCACGGTCAGCTTCATTGCCCCTTGATTTACCCTGTCGGTTATTGGGGAGAACAGGAATTAAGGCCCCGCTTCTCAGCATGGGTGCTGCTGACGCTTCAGATTCCAGACTGATAAAGGCCGCTTATGAAGCCGGCATAAAACTTTTCTTTTCTGCTACATACTACGGTGAGGGGAAAAATGAAAAGCTTGTTGGCGACAGTCTTAAAGGACTGCCACGCGATTCTTTTGTAATTGGCACAGCAGTTCCGCCAGATGGGATGGATATGAGGACAGGAACATTTACTAATGGTTTTGACTCTGATGCTTATATACGGAAAGCTGAAAACAGCCTTTTGCGTTTCGGGCTCGATTATGTTGATTTTTTCCTTTTCCCATTTGCCGGCAAAAAAGAGACAGTTCAGAATGAAGGAGTGCTGAAGGCAATGGCACAGCTGAAAAAGCAGGGGAAAACGAAGTTTTTAGGGATTGCATCACATGGAGATACTGAGGAAGCGTTAAAAGCAGCTGCAGATTCAGGAATCTATGATGTTGCAATGATTGGTTATAACTATAAATCTGCAAATAAAGATTCATTGAATTCTGCAATTGACTACGCTGCAAAGGCAGGCATGGGAATTGTTGCCATGAAAACCACGGCAGGAGCATTTCGTAACAAATCGGGTCCGGCACTGAATACCGATGCAGCTCTTAAATGGGTTTTACAAAATGAAAATATTGCTTCAATAGTTTCAGGAATGTCATCTGTTGAACAACTGCAGAAAAACCTTGCTATGATCAGCAATTTGAAGATGTCTGAACAGGAGATGAAGGATCTGAGTTTGGCATCGCTTGAACCTGACTTATATTGCCGGCAATGTAAAAAGTGCATCCCGCAATGTCCCCATAATCTTGACATACCTACAATTATGAGGAGCTATATGTATGCCTATGGTTACATGAATACGGCGCAGGCATGGCACACTCTTGCCGATGTAGATCTTTCAGGCAAACCCTGCGAGACATGCCAGACATGCAACGTGAAATGCACCGCCCGTTTTGACGTTAAAAATAAGATTCTTGATATTTCCAGGCTGAAAGAAGTGCCAAAAGATTTTATAGTGGCTTAGTACGATCTGATTAATTCCCCGGAAAGAAGAATTCAACAGTGCCTGGGGGATTTGGATATGCTTTAAGTAGCATACTGAAGCTCGGTTAAATTTTTATAAAGCCCCTTTTCATTTGAAATAAGCTCAGAATGGGTTCCCTGTTCGATTATTGTTCCTTCACTAAGAACGATTATACTGTCAGCATTGCGAATGGTTGAAAGGCGGTGCGCAATAACCAGAGAAGTGCGGCACTTCATGAGCTTCTCGAGAGCCTCCTGGACAAGCTTTTCAGATTCGGAATCGAGCGAGGAAGTGGCTTCATCAAGGATCAATATCTTGGGATTTTTAAGCACAGCACGGGCGATGGCTATACGCTGACGCTGGCCGCCTGAAAGCTGTACCCCGCGCTCACCCACAATCGTATCCAGCCCGTTTGGGAATGACTGAATAAAATCCCATGCATTTGCCTGAATGGCTGCGTCTGTTAATTCATTTTCACCGGCATCAGGTTTTCCGTAAGCAATATTCTCGCGGATAGTGCCTCCGAAGAGGAATACATCCTGCATTACGATAGCCATTTGCGCGCGAAGGGCTGTTACAGGGAAGCTTCGGCTGTCGCGGCCATCAAAAAGGATGGTGCCGCTTGTTGGTTCATAGAACTTCAGCAACAAAGAGGCAATTGTTGATTTCCCCGACCCGCTGGGGCCTACAAGAGCTATCTCCTGCCCGGGATTGATACTGAAGCTGACATCCTTCAGCACGACAACTTCCTGCCGCGACGGATATCTGAATTCAACATGGTCAAAGGCAATCTGCCCGTGAAGTGAGTATGCAGGATCAGGTACATATTTATCTTCTATTGCCTCTGTTGGTTCGTCAAGCAGCAGCAGCAGGTTCTCTACTGCACCGATTGTTTTCTGCAACCTGGTATAGACTCCGGCCATTCCAGCTATATTTCCTGCAATGAAGCCTGAATAAATGACGAAGGAGAAGAGCTGTCCTGCTTCCATCTGTCCGTTTGCGATCATCGCTGCGCCACGCCATATCACTGCTGCCATAGAAACGAAAAATCCCAGGACAATAAATGACATCGCAGCCCGGTATTTGCCGCCCTTAATACCTGCCTTTGCAACCTCATTGGTTTTTTCGCGGTAACGGCTGCTCTCAAAAGCCTCATTGGTGAAGGCTTTCACATTCTGAATTCCCTGCAACGTCTCTTCAACGATAGTATTTGACTCTGCCACGAAAGACTGTGCTTTTTTTGAATACCGGCGGATGACCCTCCCTGAAAAGAAGCCAAACAGAGCCATAGCCGGTACTATGGCAAGCATGAAAAGCGTCAGCTTCCAGGAGCTTATCATCATGAATGTTACGCCTCCGATGATAACAAGGAGCTGGGAGAGAATATCTGCCAGCGTATCAGTGATGGAATCCTGCAGCAGTGAAATATCTGATGAGATACGGCTGTTAAGCTCCCCGACCCTGCGTTCCGAGAAGAAAGACATAGGAAGTCTTATCAGGTGGTTGTACAGATTTTGACGGATGGAGGCAAGAGTCTTCTCTGTAACCTGCACGAACAGCCTTGTACGCATGTATGAAAAGAGTGCCTGGGTGGCCAGGATGATAAGAAGCAATAACCCCGTACGGCTTATGTCGTGCAGTGTTTTACCCTTGTTGCCCATGTCGACCATGTTGCCGAGGAGCTTGGGAAACATAAGGCTGGCTCCTGTCGATATAAGAAGGAACAGAAGGCCAAGTGCAAATATCCAGCGGTAAGGCTTCAGGAACCTGAATAGCTTGAACATTTCCCGGAATCCGAAGAAAGATCTGCTCTTTGGCTTGTCAGACATTTAATAACCAGGATTTAAAATGAAGATGCAAATATAAGCAATCTTCTCAGCTTCCAGTTAACTGCTGGCATGAGGTAACTGGAGAAAAATCCAACTCTTATGAGAAACTTGACAGGATTTTTCAGAATACACATGTTTCGGCTTAAAATAGAAACATTGAGAAGGACCAGAGAGAAACAAAAAAATATGGAAATAATGAATTAATAGATAAATTTGTTTTACCGCATTTTACTATTAGATACTCTTAATAAAATGCCAATTTTGATGTGGTCAATTCACCGTCATAAAATATGAAAAAAATGTCCGGTTTTTGTAATTTGAATATTCAGGTATGAAAAATACGGTTATTATTTTTTGCCTGTTAATCAGTGCAGCAGTCCAGGCCCAAAACGAGTCTTCAGTCTGTAGCTCTGATACCCTTGATCTGTCGGTCAGGTTAATTTCCAGGCTACCGCCTGAGATTAAAAATTGCCCTTATCTGAAAAGCATAAATCTGCTGAATAACAATATTATTGATTGGGACAGCACTTTTTTCTATCTAAGCCGGTTAAAACAACTGAGTGATCTTAAAATCACAATTTCACTCTTTAATTTCGACAACCTGAAACCAGAATATCAAAAAATGATAACGGGACTCGAAATAATCGGAGAAGAACTTAACCGGATTCCTGAAAGTATTTTACAGCAAAAACAATTGACCTACCTGGATTTGTCTCACTGTCATATTTCCTCTTTGCCCTCAGAGATATGGAACATGACGCATCTGACATATCTGGATTTAAGTAATAATCAAATCGACTCGCTGCCTTCCGGAATCGGGAAATTAATCAATCTGACGTGGTTGGATCTAAAAAATAATCAAATCACCTCCCTGCCTTCAGAAACCGGGGAATTGGCCAGTTTAACGGCGTTGGATTTAAATAATAATCAGATCTCATCGCTGCCTGCGGAAACCTGGAAATTAACCGGTTTAAAAAAGTTGGATTTAAGTAATAATCAACTCACTTCCCTTCCTTCAGAAATAGAAAAATATGACTTTTTAACTGATTTAAGTTTAAGCAATAATAGGATCACCTCCCTGCCTGCTGAAATAGGGAAGCTTAAACATCTGACAAAGTTAGATTTAAGTGATAATCAGCTGACTTCCCTGCCTGCAGAAATCGGTAAACTGGCCAGTCTCACAGAATTGGATTTAGGCAGTAATCAACTCAAATCCCTGCCTGCCGAAACCGGGGGATTGACAAATTTAACAGTGTTGGATTTAAGTGATAATCAACTCACCTCCCTGCCAGATGAAACTGGCAAATTAACCAGTCTGACCGGGTTGAATATTAGTAAGAATCAAATCACCTCCTTGCCCGTTGATATTGGGAAATCAACCAGTTTAAAAGAGTTGGGATTAAATAATAACCGCCTTACATTCCTGCCTGCTGAAATAGGGAGATTAACAAATTTAACGAGATTGGATTTACGAGATAATAAGCTCACATCCCTGCCTGCTGAAATAGGCAAATTAACCAGTTTAACAGGGTTGGATCTGCGTGACAACCAACTCATCGCGCTGCCTGCCGAAATAGGGAAATTAATAAATTTAACCTGGTTATATTTAAGCAGTAATCGGCTTACATCCCTGCCTGCTGAGATAGGTAAATTGACCAGTTTAACAGAATTATATTTACGTGATGACCAGCTCGCATCCCTGCCAGCTGAAATAGGGGAATTGATTAATTTGACAGGGTTGGATCTGAGTAATAACAGGCTCACCTCACTGCCAGCTGAAATTGGGAAATTAGCCAATTTGCCAAGCCTGGTATTAACAAGTAACCGGCTCTCATCCCTGCCTGCTGAAATAGGGGAACTGACCAGGTTAAAAAAGTTATATCTGGATGAAAATAAAATCACTTCCATTCCTGCTGAGATTGGCAAATTGACCACTTTATCAGAGCTGGATTTAAGTAACAATCAGCTTACCTCGGTGACTGCTGAAATAGTTAAATTGATCAATTTAACATGGCTGGATCTGAGTAATAACCGGCTCACTTCCCTGCCAGCAGAAATAGGGATATTTAATAATTTTACAGAGTTGGATCTAAGCAATAACCAGCTCACCTCCCTGCCTCCTGAAATCGGAAAATTAACTAATCTGCCAAGTTTGGATTTAAGCAAAAATCAGCTCACCTCCCTGCCAGCTGAAATAGGGGAACTGACCAGTTTAGAAGAGCTGGATCTGAATGATAATCAACTCACTTCCCTGCCCGCAGAAATCGGTAAATTAGCCAATTTGAAATATTTAAATTTAAGTAATAACCGGCTCACCTCCCTTCCGGGTGAATTAGGGGAAATGACCAGGCTGGTAACTTTAGATGTGACGAAAAATCCAATTAAAGTGATTCCACCAAAGGTGAAAACATTGATGGAACGTTTAAAATAGCGGGAGGGATTTCTTATTTTGGCAGATTCTTCTTCTTAAATTAGCACTTCAATTATTATAGATATGTATCGCTATACCTTTCGTTTTGTTGTGATGTCGATAACAATCCTCACTGCAAATCTTCTGACTAATGCGCTCGGCAATTACCTGGTTACTTTTAAGAATCATGTCAGGCCGCTGACATTTACCATTATGGGTATGGCTGTGATCGTCGTGATTTTCTATCCTCTCTTTGCGAAACTCGAAGAGTGGGTAAAAAGCCTGTCAATGAAGGTTGTAAAAAAGGGGAAATCAATGGCCGGCAAGTACTTCGGCCTGATCTTGTCATTTATTGCCTGCCTGTTGGTCCTCAGCTATTTCTATGCAAAAATGTGGTACCACCTCGATCTCGTTAATATCCTGCTTAGTGGTAACATCGGCAGATATATTTAGAGGCTTAATTATCCCAGAAGCTGGCTGACTTTAGCTGATATTTCTTTCCCGTCTGCTTTCCCTGCGAGTTCCCTGGTGGCTATATCCATTACTTTCCCCATATCGGCAGGCGATTTTGCACCGGCTTTCGCACTCGTGTGATATATTTTTCAAAAATGATTATTCAGGTAGTTGCCTTCTTATGCTTTAGCTTTTGCTTTAATTCTGCTTCGACTAGCTTATGTCTGGCGATTTCTCTAACCAGTTTATTATTGGTAATCTGTAATTTATTTATTTCTATTTTAAGATCAATCTTTTTATCAATAAGTTGCATGCGTAAACGCTGTATCACATCTAATTTTTTTTCCAATAAACTATGTAATTCAAGAAGTTTCTTTTCTTCCTTCTTCATTTCTGTTATGTCAGTTGCTACAAGTATGCAATAATCACCTTGCAGATAAGCGGGTAAAAGCTGAAAGGATAGTTTCAGATATAATGAGTTGATCAAGGATATTATTAGAACATTATTTTTATTATGAGTATTTTGAGCAAACAATTTATCAAATTTTGATTTATCATTTGGAACAATGAAACGCTTAAAGTATGAACCAATCACACGCTCAATTGGTTCGTGCACAAATTCAGCAAATCTCCGATTACAATAGATAATTATGCCTTCTTTGGAAAGAGTAACTGCTCCCTCGCTCATTTTTTCTATGAAGGTTCGATATGGTGTTTCAGCAGAACTAAGAGAATAGACTTGTTCTCCTTTCGCACCGGAAATTACAATTGCATCCACTTCACCGCTTCGGATCGATATAAGCGCTTCTTCAGTTTCAGCCAGGCGGGAAAGTAATTCTTCATTCTCACTAATGAGTTGTTCTTTTGTTTTGGTCATTGATGTCATTATAATAAATCGAATTTGCTAAAATTCCTCAAAATCTCACAGGTCTTTTACCTTTTTAATGTCTAATCCCATAAGTACTTTTTCTACGTTTGACATATCGCCAATAATACGACGGAATGGAAGCGGCAGTTTTTTAATCAATGTCGGGGCTGCAATTATCTGTTCATCTTTTGCTAAACTTGGCATTTGATACAGATCAATCACTTCCAGTTCGTATCTTCCTTCAAGATACTCTTCGCAAATCTTTTTCAGGTTCGTAAGTGCTAAGACCGATCGATTCGTTGTGCCTGTTATGTATAAACGCAAAATATATTTTTCCTTGCCCGGTTCAGACGTTTTCAGATCAAGCTTTGTTGTTGATCCTTTTACTTTTGTTTTTTTCTCTTTCATAATTTTGACAGAAAATTATTGTATTTATAAATCAGCTGACAGGCAACAAATCCAATCCAACAAGAACACGTTCTGTATCTGAAAGATCGCCGATTATCTTGCGAACAGGTACCGGCAATTTTCTTACTAATGTCGGTAAGGCAAGAATCTGGTCCTCGTTACCCAACTGTGGATTTATCAAAAGGTCAATTACTTCAATGGAGTATTTTCCCTCTAATTGTTCTTCACATATTTTTTTCAGATTTGCAAATGCGGTAAGAGCTTTTGGAGATTGTCCTGCAACGTATAAACGAAGCACCCACTTATCATTTGATGTTTTAACCGGTTCCCTTTTTTTAATCCTTTTATCTGAATTTTCCTTCTTTGGTTTCATGGGATACTCGTTTTAATTATTTTTTCAATTTGCTGGTTGGACTATTTTCAATGGCAGATTTTCTGCTAGCTGCCATTTCTATTTTATCTTGTTCCAGTCGTTTAGTCATATTTTGTTCTGTTCCTATCATTTTAATAGCTTCAGACTCTTCCGACTCAAAATCGGCATACAAAGAAGCAATCTGAGCCTCTAATACCTTTCTTTTTCGTTCCAATTCACGTTTTTTTCGTTCAATATCCTGCTTACGCGTCAACACCTCGGCATTTTCAAGAGCTTCCTGGGCAACACGGGCTGAGCCGGTTAAAACTCCACTGGCACCAACGTAAACATCACGTAATTCTACACCATGGTCAGTTAAAATGAATTCGCGAATTTGGTTAGAATTAGCCATTCCGCGCGATTTAAGAACATACATTCCCCTGTTTCGTTCACCGTTTAATTCTATATCGCGAAGTAATAACCAGGTATCTATCAGGGATGATATTCCAACATCAGAATTCTCTAATGCACTTTCGCCTGATGTCAGGCTGGTAAACAAAGCTGTTATTTGCTTCGCCTTAAGAAAATCGACAATACGCATTAACATTGTTTTTACTTCGTTCTCTTTATCACCAATAACGAAAGTATTTATTGGATCCAGAATAACAATATCAGGCTTGAAAGCATTTACAGCTTTGTGAGTCACAGCCAGATGCATTTCAAGACCGTATAATGTTGGCCGGGTTGCCTGGAACTGTAAAAGTCCTTTACGCATCCAGGGCTCTAATTTTATACCGATAGAACGCAAATTGCGCATTAACTGGTTTGGAGATTCTTCGAAACAGAAAAAAAGAACACGTTCACCCCGTTTACATGCCGCTTCTGCAAAATGAGCTGCTACACTTGTTTTTCCTACTCCGGCAGTACCGGAAACAAGTACAGTGCTGCCGCGGAAATAACCTTTTCCTTCGAGCATTTTATCAAGTTCAGTTATACCACTTGAGATTCTTTCGTTTGATACAATATGTTCTAATCCTAAAGAAGTTACTGGTAATACTGAAAAACCGTTTTCATCAATCAGAAATGGATACTCATTGGTTCCATGCATTGAACCGCGGTACTTTACGACCCGTAAACGACGTGTAGAAGTCTGTTCTGTCACACGATGGTCAAGCATAATAACACAATCTGAAACATATTCTTCCAAACCTTGCCTGGTAAGAGTCTCTTCTCCACGCTCGCCTGTAATGATTGAAGTAACACCTTTATCTTTTAACCAGCGAAATAATCGCCGCAGTTCAGCGCGTAAGATAAGTTGGTTTGGCAATCCGGCAAATAGTGATTCGATAGTGTCTAAAACGACACGCTTTGCCCCAATTGAATCAATAGCATAATTAAGGCGTATGAATAAACCTTCCAGATCGTATTCCCCGGTTTCTTCTATTTCACTGCGCTCAATATAAACGTGGTCAAGTGCAATTTTTTTATGTTTAATAAGGTCTTCCAGATCAAAACCGAGTGAAGCAACATTTTTGGTTAACTCTTCATTGGTTTCTTCGAATGACATAAATACACCCGGTTCATTAAACTGAATTGCACCACGTACCAGAAACTCCATTCCAAAAAGTGTCTTTCCGCATCCGGCGCCACCACATACGAGGGTTGGTCTGCCTTTTGGTAATCCGCCACCCGTTATTTCATCAAACCCCTGAATTCCTGTCGGAGACTTGATAAGATTTTTATTTAAAGTTTTAAGCTCTGTTTTTTTCATTGATTTTTAACTGCATATAGTTTCATTAGTATAAAGGTACTAAGTTTTATTTAACTAATGCAAATCTTAGCACTTGTACTTTTTATTTCCATTTTTTTTTTTAATTTTACTCAGGTAATCTGTTTGGCTTTTAGGAATTCATTTCTCAAAAGATAAAAGTGTTTCTGACATTCCGAAGTGATTATATTAAAATATTTTCTTAATTTAATGCAAAAAAAAGATAAACCTTTTGCTCTAGTTTTTAAAGCTTAATTATAGGAGATAAAAATTCAAAGTACAATTTTCTTTAAGAAAATATTGTCGATTGAATAATTGAATGAAAATCTACATCCAAAATATGGTCTGCATCCGGTGCAAGATGGTTGTGAAATCAGAGCTCGAAAAGCTTGGGTTGCATCACATCACTGTTGATCTGGGTGAAGCTGAAATCAGGGAAGAAATCTCTCCGGAACAACTGACCCGCCTGAGCATCGGCCTTAAAAAAACCGGACTCGAATTGATGGACGATAAAAAAAGCATTCTGGTTGAAAAAATAAAGACCATTATCATTGAACTTGTCCATTATAATGATGAACAGATCAAAATAAACCTTTCCGATTACCTGAGTGAGAAACTCAACCACAATTACACATACCTGGCAAATCTTTTCTCCGAAGTTAAAGGTATTACCATTGAGCAGTTTTACCTGGCCCATAAAATAGAAAAGGTAAAAGAACTCCTTGTATATGATGAGCTCAATCTTACCGAAATTGCCTGGAAAATGCATTACAGCAGCGTTGCACATCTGTCAAACCAGTTTAAGAAAATGACTGGACTTACACCTACCCATTTTAAAAATCTTAAAAACAAAAGACGAAGCGCTCCGGGTAATGTGTGAATAATGTAAAAAATTCACTAAATTATGTAACGGTTCTCTATAAATAGGATTGCACCTTTGCAGTGTAATTTGATATTCCTGTGAAGCCAGCTTTATCAAAGACCGGGTGAAAAATCAGCCTTTGATCTTTATACAGGCAATTAAATTGGCAAATAAAATGGAAAAGATTGATTATAGAGAGGTTGAAAAGGCAAAAGCGAACATCATTGTCGAAATCATTGAATATGTTCCTAATTCAGTTGTAACAAAATCAATTATTAAAAAAACAACTGGTAATATCAGTGTAGTTTCATTTGATACCGGTGAAGCCTTGACTAAAAAAATAATCCCATTTGACACTTTTGTACAGGTTATTGATGGTAACGCTGAGATAGTGATTGATGGAATATCGAATTTACTTACCACAGGCCAGTCAATCATAATACCAGCCCACTCATCAAATATTGTCAGGGCAAATGAACGTTTCAAGATGATCTCTACCATCATAAAAAGCGGATACGAATAGAAAGTATCCGAATGGACATTCCTGTCCTGCTAAAATCAAATGTGTGAATAATGTAATTTATTACCGGAATTGTGTAACGATTCCCGAAAGTCACTGATATACCTTTGTTATAGGGTAATAATTGCCCAACAAATTAAAAGATAATTCCTTCATATTAATTAAAATTGTTAAAACATGAAAAAAATCGTTCTCAGTTTAATGGTAGCATGCTTATCATTAACATTTTTTCCGCTTCAATCAAGTGCCGCAACTATTGCAGAACCTACAACTGTAGTTGATCCGAAACCTGCTGAAGCCGTAGAAGCTAAAACCTTACTTCTAAGGTTAGATGAAATTAATGCGACAGATATGTCAAAACTGAAGTCGTCAGAAAAGAAAGATTTACGGAAAGAGGTACGTTCCATTAATCACAGACTGAAAACAATAAGTGGTGGCGTATATATTTCAGCGGGTGCAGCAATCCTTATTATATTGCTGCTGATCATTTTATTATAGAAAATAAAACAAAATCATGGGGAATCTACTTTATACAATAGCAGTAATCCTGCTTATCCTCTGGGCAATCGGATTTTTGGGCTTCCATCTTGGAGGCGTCATACATGTCCTTCTTGTTATTGCAATTATTGCAGTATTACTCAGGGTTATTCAAGGGAGAAAAGTCCTTTAAAATAATCGCTTTAATAAAAATTATTGAGTCCACTCAGAAAAGTTGTTGCGAAGTAACAAAGCAAATAAAGCCTGACGGTCAGGTTCGGAATTAGATGCTTCAATTTGAGCTTTTCGGAGTGGACTCATCATTTAAAAATTTAATTATGAGTTCAGGAAAAATATTATTAGGGTTATTGGCTGGCCTCGCTGCCGGTGCATTATTAGGGGTTCTGTTCGCTCCCGAAAAAGGTTCGGCTACCCGCAAAAAAATATCTAAAAAGGGAGAGGATTATGCAGATTCATTAAAAGAAAAATTCAATGAGTTTCTTGACAATGTCTCCGAAAAATTTGAAGAGGTAAAGGAAGAAGTTACTGAAGCTGCTGAACAGAATAAGGCTAAATCAGAAAAAGTCGAAAAAGACATGAAAACTGCCACAGGGTGAAATGGTCTCAAGGCAATTCAGTTATTTAAAACAGGAAAAAAACATAAACATGGAAAAAGAAACGTTGAAAATCTCCTCCCTGCCTCCAAGTGATAGCAGGCCGCTTAATTCATCTTTTTTAACTTATAATTTGCCAATCTTAATTGAAAGGATGAAGCTTAGTCCTGCCTGGTCAAAAAGGGAACTAAATTCAATAATTCTTTTGGAAAGTCCGGGTAAGCAGATTTTGCTTACCACACTGCATGAAGGAACAGAAATCAATTTCCCCCAGTCAATTGATTCAGCAACCTTTCAGGTAGTTGAGGGGAAAATGGAGTTTCATACCCGTAAAGAATCTGTAAACCTTAATAAAGGTCAATTGCTGACACTTCATGAAAAAATAAAATACTCCCTGACATCCATGGAAGATACCGTGTTCCTTTTAACCATTTCAAACAACATTTTACAACCGGCAGAAAATTAATTACTATGGTATAAGATAGAATGTTATCAAGACTGAATCTATGGAAGACAATGCTAAGTTGATTGAATCGCTGCTGGAAAAGGCTGCTGAATATGGTAAAACTAGTTTTGAGCTAGCAAAACTTAAAGTCATAGACAAAATCACTGATTTGGTTTCTTCATTGGTACCACAATCAGTTGTCTTTGCCTTAATAATGGTATTTATTCTTTTCTTTAGTTTAGGATTAGCTTTCTGGCTTGGTGAGATCATTGGCAAAACATATTACGGATTCTTTATAGTAGCTGGTTTCTATGGCATTGCAGGAGTTATTGCGCATTTTTTTATGCATAAAAAACTTAAAAAGATTACAGGCAACTATTTTATTAAACAGGTTCTTAAATAAAATGATATGGAAAAGATAACTTCCGCAACCGGGCTTAAAAATGCAATTCTGTTATTAGAGACAGACCATACCATACAAGGTCAATTATTAAAAGAGCAATTCAACTTTGCCTACGAGAGTTTCAAACCTGTAAACCTTATTAAAAGCACTGTAAAAGATCTTGCATCTTCACCATATCTGATAGATAATATTTTAGCGACCGGCATTGGTATAGCCACAGGCTTTCTCTCAAAAAAAATATTTGTAGGTTCATCTGGCAATTTGTTCAGGAAACTTCTGGGTTCTTTCCTGCAGGCGGGTGTAACAAACACTGTTTCTCAGCACCCTGACACCGTAAAATCATTCGGGCAGTTGATCTTTCAATATTTTTCCCATAAAAGGAAAATGAATTCTGAATAATAGTGACAACTGAAGAAATAAAATTTCCACTTTATGCAAAGGTGACCATCTTTCTGATAGGTTTATTTGCTTTAACAGCGATTTTGTTTATTGCAAAGAGTATTATCATACCCATTGTTTTTGCCACAATTATTGCCATTATGCTTAATCCGGTTGTTGATTTTCTAGTCCGGATAAAAATTAACAGAGTGGTAGCCATTGCAATTGTAATGATGCTTACCTTTATCGTTCTTTTCGCATTTGTCTCTCTTGTGATTTCGCAGATTAGCCGGTTTAGCGATTCATGGCCGATTCTGGTTGAGAAGTTCACCGGAATAATCAACCAAAACATTTCTGACGCTGCCAGTTATTTCGACAAAGATCCTCAGAAAATTCATGAATGGATTACAAAAGTCCAGGGTGAAATTATCAACACCAGCACTACTGCAATAGGGCAAACTCTTGTAATCGTTGGCAGTGGGTTGGTCGTATTGTTTTTACTTCCCGTTTATATATTTCTGATACTGTTTTATCAGCCAATCTTACTTGAATTTATTCACAGGCTTTTTAGTACAGATTACCACAGCAAGGTCAATGAAATAGTTAATCAGGTTAAAAAGGTTATTCAACAGTATCTGTTTGGGCTTTTAATAGAAGCTATATTAGTAGCAATCTTAGATACTGCAGCTCTTTTAATTCTTGGAATTGAATACGCTCTGCTTCTCGGCATTTTTGGTGCTTTGCTAAATATGATTCCATATATCGGAGGACTGGTAGCGGTGGCAATGCCAATGATGGTTGCCCTGGTTACAAAAACACCAGTGTACGCTATTTATGTTATGGCAGCATATTATTTCATCCAGCTGATAGACAATAACTACATTGTTCCATATATAGTTGCCTCAAAAGTTAAAATCAATGCGCTTTTCTCTATAATAGTGGTTCTTGCCGGAAATGCTTTATGGGGCGTACCAGGTATGTTTCTTTCCATACCACTCCTTGCAATTGTAAAACTCATTTGCGATCATATCGAACCCTTAAAGCCCTTGGGATTTTTATTAGGCGATACCATGCCACCAATATTGAAAATTAAGCTGATTTTGAAAAAGGCAAAAAGTATATCTATATGACAGAGGTTAAAAAAGAAGGCATATTATTTACGAAGTTAGAACACTGCCTTGCCGCTATTCATCGTCCCTGCCAAACATAAAAAATTATGACAAAATTTCCATACCTGAAGAATGTGCTTTTTATTTTCTTTTTGTTGCTCTCTGCAACTGCATCTGCCCCCGACTTTAAAACTGCCTTTATCCTGGTTTCAGCGCCCGTGGATCCTTACGACAGACTTATTAAAGCCATTGTTCAGGTTGAAAGTTTGGGAGATACTCTTGCATTCAATGTTATTGAAGAGGCAACCGGAGCGTTTCAGATCAGACCAATCAGGCTGAAGGATTATAACCAGAGAACCGGCAACAATTATAAAGCAGGAGATTGCTATAATTATGAAATTTCAAAAAAAATATTCCTCTATTATGCAAAACGGGAAAGCTTTCCGGATTATGAATTAATTGCCCGGAAATGGAACGGATCAGGGAAAACCACACTGGATTACTGGAAAAAAGTCGAATTCTTCCTATAATAGCACTGCGGCAGATATCTGAGCGGCACTCAATAGCAATATGCGATTAAGGTAACTTTTTTGATTTTACTGAATTTATTTATTAAACATAATATTAAACACAATGAAAAAAACGGGTATCGTCATCATTATTCTTGGTCTGTTATTGACCATTTTTACCGCAGTTACTTTCTTCACAAGGGAGAGTGTAGCAAAAATTGGTGATGTTAACATCATAGCAAACAAACGGCATCACCTCAATTGGTCGCCATTTATTGGAATTGCCGTAATGGCAGTCGGAGGAGTTATTTTATGGCAATCTCCTAAAAAATAGGATCCTTCCCGGAGCCATATATCAAATTCATGGCAAACAAAAGATGCCAATAAGTTCATTTGTATAGAATACATATATAGGATCAGCTGAAAAGGTAAATGTAATGATGAATAAAAAAGACTGTCAAACCAAAACCGTGACAGTCTTTTTGTATTTAAACCTGGTCTTAAAACCTGTACCCTATTGAAATGCCGAAACCTGTATTTTTAACTGATAACTTATCACTATAAATTTTCAAAGTCCGGTTGTCTTCAGGATTAATTTTAAGCATTCCCAGTTGTCCATTCAGCTGGAGAAAGATCCCGCCTGCCATTTCAAATCCGGCAAAAATATTACCTCCGGCATCAAATGCTTTGAAATAGGGTACCCAGGGATCTCCAGCCTCTACAACACTTTTAAATATTATATCTGTCTCATAGGTTGTGGAGCTGTACTGAACGGATGCCTTACCCCCTATACCATAACCTATATAGGGTCCAAATCCAAGCATAAAAGATCCTTTACCCAGTAAAGCTTTATAAACAAAGTTTAAAGGCAATTCAATGTAAGAAAGCTTATATGTACCTGTTAATGAACCGTAATTGTTTTTTGCTCCTTTTGTGGTAAATAGTAATCCCGGTTGAAAATAGAAATCAGGCGCTATAGGTATCTGAACATTGACTCCGCCATGATAACCTAAAAGCATGTCATTCGCAAGTTTGTCACCATTATTATCCTTTCCGGATAAATTCTGAAAATTTATACCCCCCAAAATGGCAAAGGATATTTTTGCTTTATCTGTACTCTGAGCAATTGCTAAAGGAGCTGAAAGCAAAAGGATCATTATTAAAGAAATTAGTCTTGTTTTCATAATTTTTATTTTTTTGATATACGATTTATTTAGCTGATTCTTTTTTAGCTTCAGCAATCATTTTTTCATTTGCAGAGATCAGAAACTCAACTCTGCGGTTCTGAGTGCGCCCGTCTGCAGTTGTATTGTCATATTTTGGAGTAGTTTCACCAAATCCTTTAGTTGTAACGCGGTTGGAAGTTATATTTTTACCGGACAAATAACCTGACACTGCTATAGCCCGATTCTCAGATAAGGCCTGATTATATGATGTGCTCCCTTTACTGTGTTTTGTTCCATGAAGCACAACCTGACAAAATAAAAGCTGCACTTAATACGATAATTGAATTCATTCTCAACTTTTTCATAATAGATGTATTTAAATGTATATAGATTATTATGCTTGTTCTTGTTGATTAACATTCTGCGAAAGGTAGACTCATTTAAACCGGCAAGTGTTACACAACTTTCGGTAAGAGTTATATAATTCACATATTTTGAGTGTATAATAAGTTATATTTCAAATAGCACCAGACCATTTCATATTTCATTATAAAGAATCCACAACCCAATGGGATAAATAAGAATGTGTGAATTATGTAATTTTTCCCAAGAGTTATGTAACACGTAACTCTATGCTCAACCCTACCTTTGTATAAAGAGATATTACGGCTAACTGTTAAAAACAGTCTGTTACTTAACAAATAACAACAGGTAATTAAATTTTAATCATTATGAAATCAAACATTAAAATTCTGGTAATCTTACTTACATTGATTGTGTCTTCTGTATTTACAAAACAGGTCTCAGCGCAGCAGAATAATATCAGTTTCCAGGTCTTCTATGATCAGTTAAGTCCTTACGGGCAATGGGTGGATTATCCCAATTATGGTTATGTATGGATTCCGGACGCTGGATCTGACTTTGTTCCTTATTCGTCAAATGGTCATTGGATTCCGACAAACTATGGCTGGACATGGGCTTCGGATTACAATTGGGGATGGGCTCCTTTTCATTATGGACGTTGGGATTACGATAGTTATTATGGCTGGTTCTGGGTACCCGACAATGAATGGGGACCTGCATGGGTGACGTGGAGAAGAGCCAATGGTTATTATGGCTGGGAACCGATGCAGCCCGGTGTTAGTATCAGTCTTAGTTTTGGAAGGGAATATAATAGTAACAACAATCACTGGATATTCGTAAGAGACATGTATTTCGACAGATCCGACGTCTCCCGCTATTATGTCGATCGAACTTCTCGTGACAAGATCATCAGAAATTCCAACGTGATTAATAATACTTATGTTGATAAAAGCCGTAATACAACATATGTCTCTGGACCCAAAAGAGAGGACGTACAACATTTTACCGGCAGAAAAGTCAATCCTGTCGCTGTTCAGGAAAATAGCAGACCAGGACAAAATATGAGCAATGGCCAGTTGCATATTTACAGACCGCAGGTGACGAAAAACAATGAAATGGGACATAAACCTGCTCCATCAAGAATAGTTAACCTTAAGGATGTGAAACGTCCCTCAGAAAGAAATGCACCAAATAAACCACAGACTGTAAATCAACCGCAGAAAGTAAATCAACCACAGACTGTGAATCAACCACAGAGAGTAAATCAACCGCAGAAAGTGAATCAACCACAGAGAGTAAATCAACCGCAGAAAGTGAATCAACCGCAGAGAGTAAATCAACCGCAGAAAGTGAATCAACCGCAGACTATAAATAAGTCCGATAATAACAGACAGGAACCACAGACGAATACTGCAAGTCCGCAGAGAAGCAATAATAATTCAAGAGTTCCGGAACAGCAGAATGCAAATTCATCCCAAAACAACAGAAGTGAAAAGCAACCGGTTACTGTTAAACCTTCGGTCAAAAACAAGAACGTGCAACAGAAGAAATCCAGTTCTGAACCTGCCGGGGGAAAAACTAAATAACATCTGTGCTATGAAAACTTCGCCTAAACATAAAATCAGACATCATGAATAATAGTTCGGCAGGATACTGGAATAAGACAAAAGAAAAACTCAAACAAAAATATTCAATTATTACCGAAGAAGATTTACGCTTTTGCGAAGGTAAAGAAAATGAAATGATGGAAATGCTTGGCTATAAACTAGGGAAAACAAAATTAGAACTCCTTTATATTATTGCAGCGCTATAGCACGGTTTATTCCGATGCTGTCATTCTATCAGACAGGAAAGTTCGGGCTATACTTAAATTGTAAAGCTGCTGCTTAATAATAATAAAAGTTTGGGTGTGGGATTTTTTTGGTTACATATAAGTGGAATAATTCATATCCTTCCTGCCATAGCAATCTTTGTTTTACTGATCTGGTATATCAATAAAAAATCAATTATACCAAAGTATAAACTATAAATCTAAAATCGGGGAGTGCCTGCACAAATTGTTGAAGTATGTTAACAGGCAACCAGGGATAAGTTCTATGGGATCTGCTACCCACTATCATTACCTGCAATGTGTGAATGATGTAACTTATTCCTATAGTTATGTAATGGTTCCAGGAATTAATAGAATCACCTTTGTATTGTGAAGATTTTTTCATAACTAATAGTATTAAAATGAGGGGGAATAGAAGCTTACAAAAAGTCGTTGTGGAGGCAATCAAATGCGAACCGGTAATGAACGCAGCTGAAACCAGTGTCGATTCGAAATTCGGAAAGTACCTGAAAAAGTTCATTTTATTGGCCAGTCTGGTAGGAATAGGATTATTCCTCAATTCCTGTATGAGTGGTTATGTTGCAACAGAACCTGCATATACGGTATATGCCAGACCAGCACAACCAAGCAATCTCCATATTTGGATAGATGGCGATTGGGGCTGGAATAGTCAAAGCCATATGTACGTACAAAGACCCGGCTATTGGGAACAACCAAGACAAGGGAAGACTTATGTATCAGGTTACTGGCAGACAACTCCACGCGGAAAATCATGGTCTAAGGGGCATTGGCAATCAACAGGCCGCCAGACAAAAAATCACGGTCGGTAATTGTACTGATTATTCATTATTCAGACATCAGGTGAATTATTCTTTAATGATGCACTTTTTAAACTGAGGTTGGTATCAAATAGAATGAACCTGATGTATGAATAATGTAACTTTTTGCCAGAGTTGAATGACATCTCCGGGAATCAGAATCTAATCTTTGTTTTATCAAACAAACAAAATAGTACAATGAGAAAATCGATTTTAGGCCATTCTTTAACAGGATTATTGACTGATACGATTTTGAAAAGATACATCTTCATCTTAATCCTGGGAATCTTTAGCCTGGGGTCTATGGCAAATCCAAAACTGGCATCAAAACAGCAAATAGGGATGTTTATTAATATTAAAGATTTTTATTCCATCAGGTAAAGAAATTTATTTAAGGCATAATAATCATAACCAATGAAAATTCTGATAATTGGATTTCTTGCATTTTTTGGCTGGTCTGCATTATCTACTCATCTCTATGTATGTAAGATAAAAGGATTATGCGTTGAACCGGTAACAATTCAGACTGAAATGACCAACAATAAAGATGTCATCGCTGGTGTCACTTCAGGTAAGCCTTCAGGGCATGAACAGGAAGCGCTTCCCGGAAAACTTTCAATTTACTTTGCATTTGACAAATCTGAATTCAATTCTGATTCAGTGACAGACAAATATTTTGATAAATCGAATACTTACCTGGATCAAAACCCGCAGGCAAGGCTCAGTATCACAGGCTATACCGATGCAATTGGATCCAATGAGTACAATCAGGCTCTGGGTTATCGGCGGGCTCAGCGTTTGCAGAATTATTTTGAAAGCAAAGGCATACCGGCGAATAAAGTTATAATAGAGTCAAAGGGCGAGAAAGAGCCTGCAGAGGATAATAATACATCGGCTGGTAGAGCAAATAACAGAAGAACTGAAATAACGATTAAGAAATAAAATCATGAGTACTTTATTAATTCTTTTGGTACAAACAAAAAGCGGAGCAGCCATTGAAATACTTTCTTTTTTACTGGTCGCCGCCATCATCGGGTATATAACTGCATGGCTTTACTGCAAGTCGATTTATGTAAGTAGGATTAAAGCTATTGAATCTGAGAAAGATGAATTGAATAAACATATCGCCACCCTTGATGCAGAAAACAGTAATCTTCAAAGAAGTCTCCATGAAAAAGAGAATTTAATGAAACATCTTGTTCTTGAGGTTAAAGCTCTGAAAGCACTTCATACGGAAGCTGTTCATGAGACTGATGATATGGAGTTAAAAAACAAAAGGACAGAACAACTGCTGTACGAAAAGGATGAAGCTTTGGTTCATATTGCACAAAGCAGGCATTTGCTGAATTACGATAGTTTTGGAACAGCCACAGAGACAGAAAAAGATGACTTGAAAATGATCAGCGGAATAGGTCCTTTTATTGAGGAAAGACTGCATGCATTGGATATTTTTACTTTCAGTCAGATCAGTAAATTCACCACTCAGGATATTAATACGATTAATGATGCGATTATTTACTTCTCAGGAAGAATTGAAAGGGACGAATGGGTTGCACAAGCCAGGGAACTTGTCCATGACCATGATATAAGGGATGAATTGTTTAAACGGATCAGCGAAAGGAAGGCCAGTATTTATTACAACAGAATAGGGACGGCTAAAAAAGAAGAAGCTGACGACCTGACTATCATCAGTGGTATTGGTGGCTGGATAAAGGAAAAGCTCAATATGCTGGATATTTATACGTTCAGGCAGATCAGTAATTTTACCAGAGAAGATGTTGTAGCTGTCACTGAGGCAATTGAATACTTCCCTGGCAGGATTGAAAGGGATGAATGGATACTTCAGGCCCGGGAACTTGTGCGGATCGCAGGCAATAAGTCGGATCTGCTTAAACGCATAAGGGACAGAAAAGGAAGAATCTACTTTGACAGGTTGGGGTTTGCCCATAAACATGAGGCAAATAATCTAACCCTGATTGATGGCCTCGGACTATGGGTTGAGGAACGTCTGAACCTGCTAGGCATATATACTTTTGATCAGATAAGTAAGCTTACTCACACGGATATTGAGACAATTACTGAAGTCCTGGAAATTATACCTGGTCGTATCGAGCAGGATAATTGGGTAGGTCAGGCCCGGGAACTTGCAAAAAAACAGGTGCCAATATTATAACCAGAGAACCAATAACAACTATAAATCCTTTGTAATCAATTGTTTCTATGATTCGGACTTTTTATAAGTCCGGATGTAATTCCTGATATGATAAATTTGAAGCAATAACTAAAAAAATCTTTCAGGATCTCTTTCATTATCTATAATTCCCTCTTATGTCTTCATCCGGAATAGGGGCTGAATCAAAGCGCACTGCTACAATAAATGTGTGAATGATGTAACAAATTTCTGAAATTGTGTAACACATTCCTGAATCGACGGGCTTAATTTTATAAAGTATAAATAATTTAAAACCTAAAAAAAAGAAATCGAATAAACTATTAACAACCCTTGCAATAGTATCTATAACATCGGTTGTTTTAATTACGGGGTGCAAAAAAGATAAAACCCCTGAAAATCCAATTGTAATTCCCGTTCAAACCATAGTGATGGCTACAGTGCCACTTGCCGGCGCATCCAGCTTTGCGGTTCTTGCGGGTTCATCAATTACAAGCACAAATGCAACTACAATTACTGGTGACCTTGGACTAAGTCCGGGTACTTCGGTAGGCGGGTTTCCTCCCGGGATATTGAATGGGACACAACACGTCAATGATATTATAGCCAATCAGGCGAAAGTTGATTTAACCGCAGCATATAATAATGCTAAAGGACGAACCAGCACAGATATAGTAACATTGTCGGGAAATATCGGGGGACTTACACTTACCCCGGGCTTTATAAGTCAACTTCCTCGCTGGCTATATCATCAGGCGATCTGACTTTTGATGCACAGGGAACTGCGAGTTCTGTCTTCATTATACAGATAGCATCTACACTCACCACCACATCAGGACGCAAAGTTATCCTCAGCGGAGGAGCGCTGGCATCCAACATTTTCTGGCAGGTAGGCAGTTCTGCAACTTTTGGAACTACTTCTGTTTTTAAAGGAACGGTCATGGCAATGCAATCCATCACTTTCAATACAGGAGCAACACTTGACGGCAGAGCATTAGCATTCACTGGTGGAGTTACTATGATAGGCAATACCATTGTTAAACAATAAACATTTGCAGCATGAAAAAAGAGCGTTGCTTATTTAAGCATCGCTCTTTTTTTATAATCTATAAAGCAATATAGCCTTCTTTATATTTGTTTCAGTATAAATTTTACGAGCGAATAGAAAAAATTTCCGGTCTCTGTCTCTATATTTTGGCAGTCCGACATCAATATTCCACCATGCACAATAGAAATAATACCATCCGTCAATTATGTGAATCATGTAACTTTTTTCTATAATTGTGTAACACATTCCTGAATCGGCGGGCTTAATTTTATAAAGTATAAATATGACAATTTAAAACCAAAAAAATGAGACCGACAAAACTTCTAACAACCCTTGCAATCGCGATGGTTGTGTTGATTACGGGGTGCAAAAAAGATGGATTCTTTTCTAATGCATCTGACATGGCAAGTATCAAACTGGCTTCCAATCAAGCTTTAGCGCTTACAACAACAGTACCACTTGGCACTGCTTCAACCTTTGCCGTTCTGGCTGGAACGACGGTTACTAATGCTGAGGCATCAGTCCTCACAGGTGATCTGGGTGTCAGCCCGGGTACCGCAATTACAGGTTTCCAGCCGGTACCAATAAACACTATCATGGGCCCAGGAACAGTAACTGCAGGGCTTGGGGTAGTTAATGGTACAATATATGCAGGAGGTCCTGTTGCAGCTCAGGCTCATATGGATGCCGTTGTAGCTTACAATTATCTGGTAGCTCAGGTGCCCAATACTCTCTATACGGGTGTCACTCAGCTTGACGGTTTAACGTTAACACCTGGTGTTTATAACTTTGCATCCTCTGCTAATTTACTGGTAGGCGGAACACTTACTCTTGATTTCCAGGGGAACAGTGATGCTCAGTTTATTTTTCAATTGGGCAGCACGCTTGTAACAATGACTAATTCAAATATCATCGCCATCAACACTGGCAATGTTACTACTTGTATTGGTTCTAACGTGTATTGGGCTGTTGGTTCATCTGCAACAATTGATGGCGATTCGTTCATAGGAACTGTAATTGCTTATACAACCATTACAATGACTAACACCGGAAACACATCTGGTGCTACAAACGTATCTGGCAGGATGTTAGCTTTAGGTGGTGAAGTGACAATGGTGAATAGCATTATCTCAACTTGCGGAACATCTGGTGGTGGCACAAAACCACCGAAACCTTGCAGAGATTTCGTTACCGGTGGTGGATGGATCGATGGAATTGCCAATGTCTCGGGTCATAAATATGACAAAAATGACAAAGCAACCTTCGGTGTCTCCGGCGGCATCCTGAACGGCAAGTTCTGGGGCCAGCTCTCATACACTGACCACGGCAAGGATGGCGTGAAGGTCAAGAGCACAAGTGTTACAGGTTATAGAGTAATCAATGCCACAACACGTGAGATCACAGGTATTGCTAAAGTCAATGGTCGTGGTTCCTTCACCTATACCGTTGTAGTTGTTGACAATGGCGAGCCCGCCCACAAGTCCGGCCACATCATGGACAGCTTCAGTCTGGAACTTTCTAATGGTTACAGCAATTCGGGCACTCTTGAGGGTGGAAACATTCAGCTTCATATGATATGTGGAGATTCGCACGATAACCACGATAACCACGATAAATGTGATAAAGAAAACTATAATGATCAAGATGAACATGATGGTAACCAGAACTGCGATAAAGATAATGACTGGAGAAGATAATCAGTAGAAATATGATTATAAAGATATGGGAGACAATACTATTTTGAAACAATAAACATTTGCAAAATAAAAAAGAGCGTTGCTTATTAAGCATCGCTCTTTTTTTATAATCTGTAAAGCAATATCGCGGGAAAGAACGGAAAGAAAATGTGTGAATGATGTAACTCTTTTCTCTAATTGTGTAACGCTTTCCGGAATTAAAGGCCTCATCTTTATTCCGTATTTTTTCACTATTTAAAATCAAAAAAATGAAATCGAACAAATTATTGACAACCCTTGCGCTAGTATCGATAGTCTCGGTTGTTCTAATTACTGGGTGCAAAAAAGATGAGACTCCTCCCACAGTGATTTCTACCGACGCGGCAGACAAAGCCACGAATGTAATCCTTGATAAAAAAATCACTGCAACTTTTAGTGTACCAATGGATCCATTGACACTTTCTGCAACAACCTTTACCTTAAAAATAGAGACAACGGCAGTCGAAGGAACAGTTTCGTACACTGGTACAACAGCATCCTTTACCCCATCCGAAAATTTATTATCAGGTGTCACCTATACGGCTTCGATTACAACCGAAGCGAAGAATGTAAAGGGCACAGCACTGGCAAAAGACTATGAATGGACATTTACCACTTTAACCATTCCAAACGTAATTACGATCCAACCCACTGTACCGGGGGTAGTGCCACTTGCCACTGCATCCGACTTTGCAGTTCTGGCGGGTTCAGCAATTACCAGCACAGGAGCAACATCAATTACAGGTGACCTTGGACTAAGTCCGGGCTCTTCGATAGGCGGGTTTCCTCCAGGTGTATTGATTGGGACGAAATACATCAATGTTCCTGCAGTCAACCAGGCGAAAGTTGATTTAACCACAGCATATAATGATGCTTTAGGACGAATCAGCACGGATATAGTGACATTGTCGGGAAATATAGGGGGGCTTACTCTTACCCCGGGACTTTATAAGTCAACTTCCTCACTGGCTGTATCATCAGGCGACCTTACCTTTGATGCAAAGGGAATTTCAAATGCGGTCTTTATTATAAAGATAGCATCCTCACTCACAACTACATCAGGGCGCAAAGTTATCCTCACCGGAGGAGCATTGGCCTCTAACATTTTCTGGCAGGTGGGCAGTTCTGCAACTTTTGGGACTACTTCTGTTTTTAAAGGAACGGTTTTGGTAATGCAATCCATCACATTCAATACAGGAGCAACACTTGACGGCAGAGCATTAGCAAGAAATGGTGCGGTTACAATGGCAGGCAATACCATTGTGAAACAGTAACCATTTTCTGGATGAAAAAGAAGCGTTGCTTAATATGCATCGCTTCTGTTGGTTTTATTTATAGAACTATTTAAAAAAATTACTTAAATCATGAAAACAAAAAGATTGCAGTTTAAAAAATTTACATCATCCGCAGTTATAGGACTAATCCTGTTAACTGCCGGAATAATCTCATGCAAAACAGAAAAAACTTTACCTGTTATTACAACAGCAGCTGTAACTGAAGTTTCTTATACAACTGCTGTTTCAGGAGGAGAAATAACAAATGATGGTGGAGCTACTGTCATTGCCCGTGGAGTATGCTGGAGCATGAAAGAAAACCCGACAATCTCAAATAGTAAATCATTTGATGGTGATGGCATAGGAACGTTTGAAAGTTCATTGAGTGGATTGATAACAGGTCAGACTTACTACATAAGAGCTTATGCAACGAACAGTGCCGGGATAGCTTATGGCAGTCAGGATTCATTTATTACAATCCAGTCAGGAGTTCCGGCTTTAATAATTACAACAGTTACTAATATTGCTCAGACAAGTGTAGTTTTATCAAGCAGTGTTACAGAAAGTAATGGTGAATCTGTGAACGAGAGAGGCTTTTGCTTCAGTTTATCGCCACATCCGACAATTTTAGATGGGATAGTCAGTATTGGTTCAGGTACTGGCGTTTTTACGACTACGTTATCTGGTCTTAGAAACAGTACTCCTTATTATGTAAAAGCATACGCAAAAAATTATTTAGGCACCGGATATGGTACTGAAGTTACTTTTAAAACCTTATAATAAAACAATTTTGCGCGAAAGAAAATGTGTAAATTATGTAACTTTTTTCAATAATTATGTAACAATCAACGGAGTTTACAGACTTAACTTTGTGCAGTGATAATATATTCACAATTTAAAATAATTAAATTAAACTAAAATGAAACTAAGAAAAGTGTTTCCAATCATAGCAATGCTAATGATTGTATTAATGGCCGGTTGTAATAAAAAAGATGATCTTACCGGCGTGCGTCCTAAAGTGACTTCAACAAATCCGATAAGTGAAGCTACAAGCATAGGCATTAGCAGTAAAATTTCGGCAATCTTCAGCGTGGCAATGAATTCTTCAACTATCACTGCTGCCAATTTTACTGTAAAGCAAGGGACTACAGCTGTTTCAGGTACTGTGGGGTACGCAGGTACAACTGCCACTTTTACTCCGGCAGCGAATATGGCCACAGCCACTCTCTATACGGCCACTATTTCTTCCGGGGTTACAGACGCCTCCGGCATGGCCCTGGCAAAAGATTATGTCTGGAGCTTTACTACAGGTGGAGTTCCGGATTTAACCAAACCAACGGTGACTTCAGACCCGGCAAACAACGCTACGGGTGTGGCCGTCAGTAAACTAATCGTAGTAACTTTTAGCGAAGCGATGGATCCAACCACAATCTCTTCTCTAACTTATTCATTAAAACAAGGATCAACCTCTGTTCCGGGTGCAATAACCTACACAGGTACAAAGGCTACTTTTACTCCGACAGGTAACCTGGCTTACAGTAAAGATTATACAGGAACAATTACCACAGGAGCTAAAGATCTGGCAGGCAATGCCCTGGCAAGTAACTTTACCTTTACCTTTACTACCGGCGACGCACCAGATATTACATTGCCCATGGCAAGTTCAACAGACCCAATCGCTAGCGCTACAGGTGTTGCACTCGACAAGAAAGTTGCAATAACCTTCAGTGAGGCAATGGATCCAACGACAATCAATACTTCGACATTTACCTTAAAGCAAGGGGCAACAAATGTTCCGGGCGCTGTGACTTATTCAGGAACAACAGCAACGTTTACACCGACAAATCCTCTGGAAGGTGGTAAAGAATACACTGCTACAGTAACCACCGTGGCAACAGACTTAGCCCACAATCCGCTTGCAGCCAATGTAGTATGGAAGTTCACAACCCTTGTTCCCGGTCCTGCTGCGGTAAATCTTGGAACTGCTGCCAATTATGTGATTTTTGCAAACACGGCGATCGCTAATCCCACTGCTAATTCGATTATTACCGGAAATATAGGAACCGGTCCGGGAGTCACTTCGACTGCCATCACTGGATTTGCACTTAACTTAGTTGCAGGGGCTGCATTTTCAACCTCCTCACAAGTAACCGGAAATGTCTACGCATTTGACTATGCGGTACCTACTCCCACTAACGTGAACACGGCCTCAAACGACATGCTCACTGCATTTACCGATGCAGCTGGAAGGGCACCTACATATCCTACTGAACTATATGGAGGAGATATTAGCGGTAAAACTCTTGCTCCCGGTGTCTATAAATGGAGTAACAGTGTTTTGATAAACACGGATGTCACTTTACAAGGCAGCGCGACAGATGTATGGATATTCGAGATTTCAGGAGATCTCACTATCGCCGCTGGTGGTACCCTTCCTTCTGGTGTTAAAGTATTACTCTCCGGTGGAGCCAAAGCCTCGAATATCTTCTGGCAAGTTGGCGGTCTGACTGGAGCAACTCTCAATACATATTCTACTTTCAATGGGAATATATTGAGCGCAAAGCAGATAATACTTAAGACCGGCGCTGTACTGAATGGCAGAGCCCTGGCACAAACTGCTGTTTCTCTTGATGGTAATGCTGTTACAATAGCACAATAAATTAAAGGGAATCTAAATACCGGAAAAAGCTGCCCCGAGGGGCAGCCTCTTTCCAATTTAAACGATAATTATTAAATTTAATATTATGAAAACAAAAAAATTATGGATGACCGCAATCGCAGCCTTTTTTCTGGCAGCGTTAATAGGCGGGTGTAAAAAAGATGATTTTGTGGTAATCAATAGCGTATGCCCGGTTGTAATATCAACTGACCCGGCAAATCTCGCTACCGGAGTACCACTTGACAAGGTAATTACAGCAACATTCAATGAACCGATGAACCCTGCAACTATCACCCCTGAATCTTTTATTTTACTGGCAGGAGGGAAAGGTACCACAACGGGTCTTGCAGGTGCATTGACGTACGATGGGAACAGTGCTACAATGAGTTTTGTGCCAACCACCAAACTCACAATCAACACTACCTATACCGCAACGGTTAAATCGATGGTTAAAGATTTAAGGGGCAATGCATTACAGGAAGATTATATCTGGACCTTCAGTACCGGTGCTACTCTGGCGCCCATTGTGATTTCTACCGATCCGGCAAACAATGCTACTAACGTCGTCCTTAATAAGACGATCACGGCAACCTTTAATCAGCCAATGGATCCATTGTCCGTTACTACATCAACTTTTACTATAAAACAAGGGACAACACCAGTTACAGGAACAGTTTCGTACACCGGTTCAACAGCATCCTTTAAACCAACCAGTGCTCTGACAGCCAGCACCCTTTATACCGGTACTATTACAACCGGAGTTAAGAATGCAGGTGGCACGGTAATGGCGAATAACTATGTATGGACATTTACTACAGGAACTATTTCGGCTCCTAAAGTGAATTCAACTGACCCGACAAACCTGGCCACAGGCGTGCCGCTCAATAAAGTGATCAATGCTGTTTTCAGCGAAGCGATGAATGCTACAACAATCACAACATCGTCCTTTACCTTAATGTTAGGGACAACACCAATCACTGGAACAGTGGCCTACTCTGGTACAACTGCGACCTTTACACCAACAGTTAATCTTTTATCAGGGAATATCTATACTGCTACAATAACAACCGCAGCTAAGAATCCTGCCGGTGTTTCAATAGCTAATGACTATGTATGGACATTTAATACAGGTGCACCTTTAGGTCCTGTTGGCGTTGATCTTAAATCGGTTGCCCGATTCGGGATTATTGCAAATACGGGAGTCAGCAACAACGCAGGCTTCAGTGTGATTAATAATTTGGATGTTGGGATATCCGCTGGCCCTCGTTCAGGTATTACCGGATTTCCTCCCGGCAAAATAGTGAATGGAGCTTTTTATGCCTCTGATGATGTTATACCTGCCGGAGTGCCTGCCATGTTGACACAGGCTAAACAAGATTTGACCGATGCGTATCTTTTTGCTGCAAACGCAACTGCCCCAGCAGTAATCATAATAGCTGGCGATCAGGGTGGAAAAACACTTCCCCCCGGCCTTTATAAATCAACCTCCACGCTGGCAATACAGAATGGCGATCTGACTCTTGATGCGCAAGGTGATGCTAATGCCGTATGGATTTTCCAGATAGCATCTACCCTTACTACAGTAGGTACTTCACCGTATCCGTCTATCTCAGGTGGCAATGTTAAACTTATCAATGGAGCTCAGGCTAAAAACGTCTTTTGGCAAGTTACCAGTTCAGCAATCATTGGAGACTATACCTCATTTAAAGGAAACATTTTGGCCTTAACATCAATAACAATGGGTGCATATTCACAAGCAGAAGGAAGAATGCTTGCCAGAAATGGAGGAGTAGTATTGACCAGTACAAACATAATCACTAAGCCGTTAAATAGTAAATAATATGAAAGCTAATAATAATTTTAAAAAGGGATCACGCATGGCGTGGTCCCCTTATAAGCAGCCAATTAAAAATCTTATTTTAAGCCTTTTAATTCTGATGGGCATCCTGGCGACCGTTCAGGCCCAGGATACTCTGTACACGAAACCCTCATGGTGGTTTGGTGCAGCAGCAGGTGCAAATTTTAATTTCTACCGCGGCTCCACTCAGGAACTTAATTTAGATGTAACCGTTCCAACTGCATTTCATAATGGCAGTGGAGTGGGGCTTTATATTGCACCTCTTCTTGAGTTTCATCGTCCTGATAAAATTCTGGGCTTTATGCTGCAGGTAGGATATGACAGCCGCCGAGGTAAATTCGACCAGGTAACTATACCTTGTAACTGCCCGGCTGACTTATCTACAGGCCTAAGTTACATTTCAATTGAGCCGAGTTTGCGTTTAGCTCCTTTCAAATCTAACTTCTATTTATATGGAGGCCCGCGCCTTGCTTTCAGTTCGGGAAAATCATTCACTTACAAAGTAGGGCTCAATCCCGATATTCCTGATCAATTGGCTGAACCGGATGTGAAAGGTGATTTTAGCAAAGTGTACAAATCAATGATCACAATGCAAATCGGAGCAGGATTTGATATTCCGCTCTCATCACAGGACAAAGCGAGACAATCTGTTCTCTCTCCTTTTGTTTCTTTTCAACCTTACTTTAATCAGGACCCTCGTTCAATAGAAACATGGAATCTGACAACGGTGAGAGTAGGCGTTGCCCTTAAGTTCGGACGTGGCCATAAAATTGCGGCTGCAGTAGTAGCACCGGCAGCAGTAGTAGTAGTAGCAGTAGCAGAACCTGAAGTTAAGTTCTCTATTTACTCTCCAACGAATATTCCGGTCGAACGCAGGGTAAGGGAAACATTCCCGATTCGCAACTATGTATTCTTTGATTTAGGATCAACTGAGATACCCGATCGTTATGTATTGATCACGAAAGATCAGGTGAAAGCCTTTAGAGAAGACCGGCTGGAAACGTTTACACCTAAACATCTGTCAGGTCGTTCAGATAGGCAAATGACTGTCTATTATAATGTTCTGAACATCGTCGGTGACCGCATGGGGAGAAATCCTTCGGCAGTTGTCCGGTTGGCCGGAGCTTCAATGGAAGGCATACCAGACGGATTGGCAATGGCAGAGTCGGTAAAGAGATACCTTGTAAGTGTATTTGGAATTGATGCTTCGAGGATCAATACAGAAGGCCGGATTAAACCCAGTATCCCGTCTGAACAGCCGGGTGGCACAAAAGAGCTTGTGCTCCTTCGCGAGGGAGACCACAGGGTTTCTATATGGAGCGAATCGCCTGCCATGATGCAGGAGTACCAGACTGGTCCGGATGCACCGCTGAAGCCGGTTGAAATCGTTGGCGTGCAGGAAGCACCGCTTGACAGCTATGTTACCTTTAATGCTGAGGGAGCAAAAGATGCGTTCTCATCATGGTCGTTGGAAGTAAGGGATGAAAATGGATCATTGCAGAAATTCGGACCTTACACACAGGAAAAAGTCAGTGTCCCCGGGAAATCTATTCTGGGATCCCGTCCATCAGGCGACTTCAAAGTGACGATGGTAGGTAAGACGAAGAGCGGCAAGACTATAAAAACGGAAGCTCGGGTACATATGGTACTCTGGACCCCGCCCACGAACGAAGAAGCTATGAGATTCAGCATTATTTTTGAATTCAATGAATCGAAGGCCATCGGCGTTTACGATAATTATCTTACGAATATCGTTACTCCAAAGATCCCCCAAAACGGGACAGTTATAATTCATGGCCATACCGATGTTATCGGAGATGAAGCCAATAACATGGTATTATCCCTGGCCCGTGCTAACGAAGTCAAAGGCATAATTGAATCTGCCTTGTCGAAAGCCGGCAGAAGCGATGTTAAATTTGAAGTATATGGATTCGGTGAGGATCAAAGCCTTGCACCGTTTGCAAACGGCACTCCGGAAGAACGCTTTTATAACCGCACTGTTATAATTGATATTATTCCACCTAAGTAAAAGGGGTTTTAGTTAATTATAGTTTTTTGTAGAAAAGGCTGCCTGAATAGAAGTTAGGCAGCCTTTTTCTATTCATCATAAAGGCGATAAGAATTTCCCCTATAACAAAAAATAAAAACGCATGCCAACTAAAGACACTGCGCTTTGGAGTATGTGTGAATGATGTAAGTATTATTAATCATTGTGTAAGGCTTTAACTGCGACTAGTCCTTATCTTTCGCAGTATTATTCCTGAAATACCGTATGATAAAATTCATACTTATAGTTAATGAAAAGGATAACTTTTACAGCATTCATACTGTTCGCAACATTTGCATCAGGCACTGGAGAACCTTCCGGATCCATAAAGCAATTTATTGATAATAAGGCGGCAGGCGTATGTTATGAAATTGACAATGAATACCTTCTTTCAGGTGAAGTGCTGCCACTCTTTTATGAGAACAGAGTTTATGTTCCTGCCTGGTTTAACAATAATGTTTTTAGCAATAATGGATATGTTTTGCTGAATTATATCCGCCAGGTTGACCAGCAGGGTTTACAACCAAATGATTATCATTTGTATCTGATTGAAAAATATCTTGGGAAAATGCACTCAGATACACTTATGGATAATGAAGATATGATGAAACTGGATGTTCTGCTCTCTGATGCTTTTATGTTGTTGGGTTCGCATCTTTATTATGGTAAAGTCGATCCCGAAAAGGAGGGTGCCAACTGGAAAATAAAGCGCAAGGAACCTGCTCTGAGACTCGATCTTAAATTGGAAGAGGCGCTGGCAGAGAACGATGTGGCAAACGAACTGAATATGCTTGCTCCCCGGTATCGTTCTTACTGGATGATGAAAAATGAGCTGGCTTTCTTTCTTGAGCTGAATGACCAATCATGGCCGGCAATAAAGTCTGACCTGGCTCTTAAGCCCGGAGAATCGAATCCTTTAATTCCGATGATCAGGCAACGGCTGATAAAACTGAGATATCAATTATCCGACACTGTTTCCACGACATTTGATGCGGAATTCGAAAAACAACTTAAAATGTTTCAGAATGACTGGGGCTTAAATACCGATGGTGTGATTGGTAAAACAACACTGGAAGTCTTAAACAATATGCCCTGCAAACTTATTAACCAATTGAAAGTTAATATGGAAAGATACAGGTGGCTTCCATTACAGGTGACTGAAAAATACATTATTGTAAATATTGCCAATTTTGAGCTCGATCTGATAAAGGGAACGGATACCCTTATTTCGATGAGAGCAATAGTGGGCAAGGAATGCCGGAAGACCCCCGTTTTTAATGACCAAATGACCTATATTGTTTTTAACCCCAGTTGGACAGTACCTCCTACAATACTGCGGGAAGATGTGGTTCCTCAATTACTCAGGGGACCCGGATATCTTGAAAAGAATAATATGAAGCTGCTCCGGAATGATGGTTCAGAGTTAGCTTACAATGACATAGATTGGTCAAAAATATCGATAGATAATTTTCCATATGTGGTTCGGCAGAATCCAGGATCTGGTAATGCTCTGGGAAGGGTAAAGTTTATGTTTCCGAACGCCGACAATGTCTATATACATGATACCCCGTCAAGAGGATATTTTGCCCGTGACGACAGGGCGATGAGTTCAGGTTGTGTAAGGGTGGAAAAACCATATGATCTCGCTGTCTTGTTGTTGTCCGATAACCCCGATTGGTTGCCAACGCGCATTCGCGATGCAATGCAACAGGACAAGGAAGAAGCGGTACGTCTGAAAAACCCTGTTGATGTGGAGTTGATTTATCTGACAGCCTGGACTGATGGGAAAGATAGGATACAATTCCGAAAGGATGTTTACCAGATAGACGAGATGGTGCTGGAAGCTTTGAATCAAAAACCAGAAGCAGTTAATATCAAAGCTATCCTTTTGTGATAGAAGTTATTCTAGTGATAATCTGCGAGTTGGAGGTGTAACTTTTTTCCGGTACATAAATAAATAAACATGAACCACCTTTAATGGTCTGGATAATTTCCTTACTAAGTTCTACAGGAACAGCCGGACAACCAAAACTGCGGCCAAGCCTGCCATATTTCCTGATAAAGTCGGTTGATACATAATCAGCGCCATGAATTACAATAGCACGTGCACGGGCCTTGTCATTGATACCCGTTTCGAGGCCGTCAAGAGCGAGTGATAAGCCATGTTTCCCTATATAGGTTTCGCCGGTTGCATAAAAACCGGGGCTGCTGGCATTGGAACCCGGAGTGTTGGAAAAATTCTCAGCCATAAGCTCCCCGGAATTACGGCCATGAGAAACCAGGCAACGAAACAGCACTTTACCATTGATAAGGTCTAACACCCAAAGTCTTTCCTTGTCAGATGGAAGACTAAAATCAATGATGGTAATCACTTCAGGACGTCTTATCGATTGTTCTTCAACAAGCATTTCATAACCGGCCAGGGCTGTTTGAAGCAATTTTAATGGTGGAAATTCAGAACTGTCTGCCGCCCGGGATAAAACAAACCTGCCGGCAAGCCTGGGAGGGATGCTGTCATACTCCCCACCAAACACCCACGGACTTATTGCAGAAACCGTGAATAATAGTGAAAATACAAACAATAGTTTCTTCGACATCTGAACAAAAATACTAATTATTAAGAATAACGTGTGAATAATGTAACTTATTTCAAATGTTATGTAACACTTTCCAAAATCAAAGGACACACCTTTGTTAGGAAAACTTTAAATCGTACCAGGCAAAACAAAAGCAGAATTCCACAAGGCCATTGCAGCACTTTAACCATGAAAAAATTCAATCCTGTTATTAAAGTAAAAGAAATTGCAACGAAGCATTCCATCAGGCTCGGCGAAAAAACTATTGCAAAAACCACCGAGGCAGGCAACTTTTTGACAAATATTGCCGATGTCTTCATATTTATAACTCGAGTCATAAAAGAAACATTTTCACGCAATTTTGAATTTAAAGAGTTTTTGCGTCAATGTTTTCAAATCGGATATAAAACATTACCCCTTATTTCAGTAACAGGAATTATAATTGGTTTGGTGCTTACTATTCAATCACGGCCAGCTCTTTTAAGCTTCGGAGCAGTTGGCATGCTTCCGGGAATGGTGGCTGTATCTCTCATCAGAGAAATGGGACCGGTTATAACAGCATTGATATGTGCAGGGAAAATAGGTTCAGGTATGGGCGCAGAGTTAGGTTCAATGAAAGTTTCTGAGCAGATTGATGCAATGGAAGTATCATCTACCAATCCCGTGAAATTTTTAATTGTCACAAGAGTATTAGCGGCTACGCTGATGATACCGTTACTGGTATTATATGCCGATGCTCTTGGTATAATAGGATGCTGGGCAGGAGCAAATATCAAGGGAGATGTAAGCTTGGTTTTGTTTTTCACACAGGCATTCAGCCATATTGATTTTATTGATTTTTTACCGGCTCTTATTAAAACCTTCTTTTTCGGTGCGGTGATTGGTTTTGTCGGATGTTATAAAGGATATATGGCAGGGCGTGGAACGGAGAGTGTGGGTACTGCTGCGAATTCAGCTGTGGTGCTATCCTCATTGCTTGTGATAATTATAGATTTGATAGCTGTACAAATTACCGATATGCTATGAATACAATACAAACAGCAACTATTACTGCGACTAAAGAAGAAAGCCCCAAACAGGTTATTGAAATAAATAATCTCAAAAAGGGATTTGGCATAGAGGATGTATTAATAGATGTGTCGCTGAAACTTTACAATGGCGAAAACCTCGTAGTGCTCGGAAAATCCGGCTCAGGAAAATCAGTCCTGATACAATGTATTGTTCGTTTGCTTGATCCCGACGAAGGAACAATTATTGTGCTTGGAGAAAATGTGAATGAATTAGATTATAAAGGGTTAGGAGAGCTGAGAAAGAAAATCGGTTTTCTTTTTCAGAGCGGTGCGTTGTATGATTCCATGACTGTAAAACAAAATTTAGAATTCCCGTTGCGAAGAATAAAAAAGGATCTTGATCAAAAAGGAATAGACGAAAAAGTAAAAGAAGTATTGGAAAATGTCGGTCTGCCTGATACTCTGAATAAAATGCCATCTCAGTTATCAGGAGGAATGCGCAAGCGGATCAGTCTGGCTCGGACCCTTGTTGTCGACCCCCTGATAATGTTGTATGATGAACCAACAACAGGTCTTGATCCGGTAACTTCGGATGAGATAAGTTTACTCATCAATGAAGTTCAAAAGAAATATAAAACTTCTTCTATTATCATCACACATGATATTGAATGTGCCCGGACAACAGCAAACCGCATTATTATGTTAATAGACGGTGAAGTTTATCAGGAAGGAGTATTGGAAAAGTTTGAAAAGTCAACTGACCCATCAATCAAATCATTCTTTAAATAATAATAATATGGAAACGCACACACAAAAATTCAAAGTTAGGTTAGGACTCTTTATTTTAGGAGGATTGACGATTTTTGTCATTGCTATTTTTATAATAGGGAAGCAGGAACATTTATTTGATCCTGTTTTTAAATTAACCACAACTTTCTATAATATAAGCGGGTTAGAGGTTGGAAGTAATATCCGTTTCTCAGGGATCAATGTAGGCACTGTTGATAACATTGATATTATTAACGATTCAACTATACGCGTTGACATGTTAATTAAGAAAAGTGTTCAGAAATTTATTAAAAATGATTGTGAAGCCGCTGTAGGTTCCGCAGGGATTATTGGCGACCGTATTCTAATTATTACGCAGGGCAGTTATGATGCTCCTTTAGCAAAAGACGGAGAAGAAATTAAATCAAAAGAACCGGTTGAACTGGATGCCATAATGGAAAAATTGCAAATAACAGCAGATAATGTCGCAATTATTTCATTTAACCTGGCTGAGATTATGATTAAAATAAATGGTGGGAAAGGAACGCTCGGGAGATTAATCCAGGACTCTACGATTGCCGAAAATATAAATAAGACCATCATGAATCTTAAAAGCAGCAGCAAAGGGTTAAATGAAAATATGAATGCAGCCAAGGAAAATTTTCTTTTTAAAGGTTATTTTAACAGGAAAGCAAAAGCAGCTGCAAAAGTAACGAAGGATTCTATGGCAATAAAGGTAGAAGAACAAAATACAATTGATAATAAGAAGAAGTAATCTCCTGGATATAAAACGTTAAGAATGGTTAATGAGGATATGGCTCAAAAATATTTTCATGCTTTTTTTTGTTTCATTTTTAATAAGTGATTTTGCAATTGCTCAGCAAACGCCTGCCAAAACAGATTCGACTAAAATTTATAAAAATATTGAAACCTATTCCAGGCAAAGCAAGCTTAAAACATTTGTGTACAGTTTAATTTTTAACCCGGTTACAAAAATCTCAAACAAGAAAGACGTTAAACCGAAGGAATATAAGAAACTGATACAAAAACCATATAGCGGCTTTGAAGGGAAAATTATCCGGAAAATCGACATTGTTACACTGGATCCTTTTGGTTATTCGGCCACCGACACAACTATAGCAAAACAGAATTCCTTCTTTAAAGCGGGGAATGTGATACATATTAATACACATAATATCGCGATCCGGAACCTGTTGCTTATCCGAAAAAATGAACCATTCAATTCTTTACTTGTAAAAGAGTCGGAGCGTATTATACGTTTACAAAAATATGTCCATGAAGTGTATTTTTATGTTATAGCTGCCGGGAAGAAATCTGATTCAGCAGATGTTTTTATTCGTGTATTAGATAAATGGAGCATCATTCCGGACGGATCCATTTCGGCTTCAAAGTTCATGGTTGGTATAACCGATAAAAATATTTTAGGATTCGGCCATGAATTTCAAACTACCTATTTAAGAAATCTTACTAATGGTATAGATTCTTTTGGTACAAACTATTCCGTCCCAAACATACGTAACACCTATATAAACGCAAAATTGCACTATGGAGTTGACGGGTACGGAAATTTTAGCAGGAGCCTGGCTGTTGACCGTCCGTTTTATTCTCCATTAGCAAAGTGGGCAGCAGGTGCGTCTTTTGCATCTCAATTCAAGAAAGATTCACTGAAGGATATAAATTCAGCTTATGTTCCTGTTAATTTGAAGTTTAACACTCAGGATTTTTGGGCAGGCAAAGCAATACGGATTTTCAAAAACACCGGAGAAGAGGATCTTGTAACCAATTTAATTTTTACGGTACGATATCTGCGTGTCCGGTATTCTGAAAAGCCACCAGAACAAAATGATCCGTTATCTATTTATTCCAATGAAGATTTTTATTTGGGCAGCATAGGAATTTCTGCCCGGAAATATGTTCAGGATAAATATATCTTTAAATATGGCGTTATCGAAGATGTGCCTGTCGGAAAAGTTTTTGGGTTAACAGGTGGTTATCAGGTAAGAAATAATTCCGGACGGTTCTATTTAGGGATGCGTTTTTCTTTAGGTAACTATTATGAATGGGGATACCTGAGCTCTAATTTCGAATACGGAACTTTCTTTAAGGCTTCACATACCGAACAGGGCGTTTTTACAGCAGGAGTAAATTATTTTACAGGATTAATTGAAGTTGGGAAATGGAAGTTCAGGGAATTTGTAAAACCGCAGATTACTATTGGCATAAACCGTGTCGCATACGACAGTCTGACTCTTAATGATGGTTATGGCCTTGATGGATTTATAAGTCCTTCCTTGTCAGGTACCCGACGCATGTTATTTACGCTGCAAACACAATCATACTCCCCATGGAGGCTTTTAGGATTTCATTTTGGCCCCTATCTTGTTTATTCTCTTGGCATGCTTGGGAATGCCATGGAAGGATTTAAGAACAGCAAAGTATATTCACAAATAGGGTTGGGCGTCTTAATTAAAAATGAAAACCTGGTTTTTAGTTCATTTCAAATATCAATTTCATTTTATCCGTTAATCCCCGGTATTGGACAAGATGTTTTTAAATTGAACTCATTCAGAACGACTGATTTTGGTTTCAGAGATTTTGAAATCAATAGGCCGGAAGGAGTTAGATATCGGTAAGATGGAAAAACACTACTCATCCTTCACTCATCATGCGTTCCTTTTAAATGTGAAAATGGGTAGGCCAGGCCTGCAAACTTGCAAATAACTATTATTTAAATGACTTGAGATTAATTTTATCCAGCCTGAAAACAAAGCGGATCCTGTTTCTAAATGATCCGGTAATGACATCTATATTGTCAGAAACAATCAAGGGTAAATAGACCTCGAAAAAGTTCCAAATGCCTGCCTTTAAACCTGCTTCGAAAAACAAAGGTGATTTATTATTTGTTCCCGAACCATGATCGTTCAGTAATAAGTTTATAAAGGGTTTTATGGGGATCCGTGAGGCTTTTCCAGGCAGGCTGCTGGAAAGAGAGAGTGAACAAATCCACCGACTATATCCAAGGCTATCATTTACAGGAGTAACTAATCCTCCTTCTGACAGGGTCATCTGTCTGGACCAGAAGGTTTTCGGAAACTCGCTGAAACGATCGGGGTATACCCCCTGGAATAAATATTGTTCACGACCACCCCTGCCACTGGCAGAAAAAGAATAAATCGGATCTGAAGTATTTTTCAGCATTGTCCCTGTAAATATTCTAATTTCCAGGCCGTTTTTCATGCCATAATAACTGTATTTATAGTTTAACTCCAGCGAAGCTTTCTGAAACGACCTGCCTGATTCAAAAGAAACCGTCATGTTGAAGGGATTGATTATTCCAGTCCTTTCCATCAGGTAACCAAATTGCAGATATGAACGGATTTTTGCCTTTGTGAAGAGTTCAATCTGCGGAAGGTCTGATGCGGCAATATAATATCCAAAGACCTTCTGACTTACAGGATTAATCATTTTATCAGGTCTGAAATAAAGGTCTAATCCTACCTTCACATTTTGATAGTCATGATTTCCGGGAGCGCCGAATTGTGATCCTTCCAGCGAAAGTGTCGCAAGCCTGATGAAGTTGTTATAAGGAGTTTTGTTGATCGAAATATTCCCATAACCGGTAAGGCTCGGATTTCGGAAGGTATAGAAAGGAATGACAAAATATTCAACTGGTTTTGGTATAAGTGTCCCATTATGTACAGCCACCCCGGCCATAAAGCCATCTGCACTGTTCCAGTCAAAAGCAGGGAGAAATATCAAAGATCGTTTATCAGGATCCTCAACAGTATATAATAACTGAAATTGAACAGGATCGGCTCTGGGGCAAAGACCAGATGTCCGGATGTTGTTATTGAGCCTGAATAGTTCAGTCATCTTGTGTCCGGGATCGATTATTATCTCAGAATAATTCTTCCATTGTGAATTGATCCATTTCTTCCCCTCAAAACCATCTTCCCATTTTTCTGAAATGATTGAATCTCCGGTCATCCCTGCTATCAACAGCGGCGCATTCAACTCGCCTGTGTTCTTTATAAGCAACTTCTGGTTCTCAAGACGGACTATCTTATAATCGAGTCGCTTTGTTGTGCCCAGAAAATCATCAAAGAACCATGAGAGATCTTTCTCTGTATGGGATTTAAAGACCACCCTTAAATCTTCAGGCTGGGGATGTTTGTTTTTCCATGTATGGTAGTAATCATGCATAATGGAATCGAAGAGTGAATCTCCAAGATATGACTGCAGATAGTTGAACCCCTGGGCGGCTTTATTATAGATTATACTGCCGTAATTCTCGTAGTTGTAATCAGGTGCTGCAAGATTAACAGGTTGTTCGGAGTTCCTACGGGCCGGAACAAGCCACTCGAGCTCCCGGATTCGTTGTACCGGCATTTCTTCTATTTGGAAAAACCTTGCCAGCTTCTTGTTCTTAAAATCAATTTCCCAAAGCTTTTTCCCCGGATATATTTTATCCATATATCTTGATTCATATGCACTTACGATGCTTTCATCCATGAAAGGGAATCTGCGTTCATTGGATCCAAGTGCGCTGTAAAACCAGTTATGACAAATTTCATGTGCCAGCACTTCATCCAGCAGGTAAGGATCTTTTGCAAGGCCTATTACCGTAAGCCCGGGATATTCCATCCCTGATCCGGAATTAAGCGCACTCTGAATTGCGGTAAATGTATTATAAGGATAGTCCCCGATCCATTTTGAAAAATATAAGATAGCATGACTTACGTATGATCTGGCATTCATCCAAAGAGATGCTTCCTGATTAGTAAACATAGTCCATATAGTTACTTCCCTGCCGGAGTCCGGCAGTTTCACTTTATCTTTTAGCACATGGAATCTCTTATCGGCAAACCATGCGAAATCATGTATCTGATTCTCTGTGTATCTCAAAGTCTTCATCTGACTTGATGATGCCGGAAAACCTGCTCCACCAAAGTCCGGTGTTTTCATCCATGAGGTATCTGCAGATAGGATTTCAAGCTGTTTCTTTTCATCTTCATTCTGCAGGTCACCTGTTGCGCCAACTATATAATTGGAAGGCAGAGTAATACTTACATCAAAACTGCCAAATTCCGAATAGAACTCAGCCTGATCAAGATATGGCATTTGATGCCAGCCTGATTTGTCATAAACTGCCGGTTTGGGATACCACTGAGATATCTGATATGATTCCCCGATATGACCTAATCGTGAGGTTATTCCTTTTGGGATCTTAACATGAAAAGGAGTGGTTATGTTTATTGAGTCACCAGGCTTAAGAGGATTATTAAGAATGATCTTGCAGATATCGGGGTCCCCTGACAATAAGTTCCATTGAAAAGGATGACCTTCTGTCTCAAAGTCCAGAGAATCAATATAACCTCTTAATTCAGTATCATTGAATAACTTACCTTTCCCGTTCGTTCTGAAAAGCTCTTTGGCTAATTCAGTCTTATTGTCAGAATATGCATTCGGCCAGAGATGAAAATATAAAAACCCGAGAGTGTCAGGGGAGTTGTTAATGTACTCAACAGACTCGAATCCATTCAACTCATGCTTCCTGTCATTAAGAGTTACATGGATTTTATAATTTACCCTCTGCTGAAAATAATCCTGAGATGAAGCCTTCAGAAAAGGGCAGAAAATTCCAAAACTAAGGAGCATATAATACCTGAAAACAAATTTTAAAAATGGTTTTTGCATGCTTGCCCGACCTTAATTTTTACCAGTTAATAACAAACGATACGAAGATACTGCAAAAGAATGTATGGTCAAGGTCCATTAAATCAAATATGTGAATCATGTAACTTATTCATGAAATTATATAACATAAATAGTACCTGAACCACCTAACTTTAACTGTAATAAACCATCATATAAGGAGATAATTATGAGCACAAGAAGAAACACAACAGTAATCTACATTCTTGCGTTGGTAGTCATTGTAATGGCTTTTTTTCTATTAGGCGGAGGACCCTGGATAAGAGGACTCGCACATGGAAGCAGGGCGATAAGCGTCTCCAATTTGCACTGGGGACAGATTCTGATTAGTTTAGGTCTTGGATTCCTGCTTGGCTGGATAGTTTCAAGGAGGAAATGGTGACAGATTATCGGAATTTAGTCAAAATTATTGATTGTCATTTTGGACTCTGGCTGCCGGTAATAGGATTATCTCTTAAACATGTTGTTTTAATATATTTGTAATATGAGAATTATCTAACTTTTTCCCAGAGTTATGTAACGCTTCTGAGAATTACACAGATTAACTTTGAAATAAACTAATAAATCAATATTATGTCAATATTAACTATTTTAATTGTGCTAATTGTTGCAGGAGTTATTCTATATCTTGTCAATAATTACATCCCCATGGATCATAAAATTAAAAATATCTTAAATGTTGTAGTTGTCATTGTCGTTATCGCCTGGCTTCTTAAGATATTTGGGGTTTTCGCCTACCTGAAGGGTATCAATATTTAAAAAGCACATCCCATAGTCACAAAAAGTGGCAGTGCTCACTCCTGGTAATCTTCAAAGAATAAGAGGATTAAAGTTATCATCTGTTAATTACTGAAGCACAATTAACATATCATAACTGATAATGTATGAATTATGTAATTTTTTTTCAAAATTATGTAACTCATGCCGAATTCAATGTTTTTACCTTTAAATGTAAAATTTCAGTAATAGCTAAAACAATTATTTAAAATGAATCAGCAACCATAAAAACTCAAGAAAATGATTAACAGAAAAGTTGTACAAAAAGCACTAAAGCAGACCTGGGCACTGGATGGTAATACCGCATGTGACCTTTATAGACCCGAAGATAGTCAGAGTAGTGTAACATCAAGGTTGATTTATGATGTTTTTGGCGGTGAAATTCTTAAGACCCGTGAGAAAAAGGGATGGCATTTTTATAACCGGATTAATGGAGAACGTGTAGATTTTACAGGATCAGAAACGAATAAATTATCCGCAAATTATCGCTTCGAAGATATACCTTCTGCTCCGGATGAGACTTATTATTATTTTGCGCAGGAAGATTATTCAACCTTTTATATGAGATTTATCAGGGCATTTGAAGAGGCTGTCGGCCTTGAGAAATATAGGCCTGGTTATACAGCGTGAAGGTTTCTATCCTATTTAAATATGTGAATTATACAACTAATAAAAATAATCGTGTAACACTTGCCGGTAGAGTTGTATTCACCTTTGTTACGTGAAAATTTATTCACAAATTAAATTCACTAAAATGAGATTAAAAAATGTGTTTTCAATCATAGTAATGCTATTGATTGTATCTATTTCAGGGTGTAAAAAAGATGATAAGACCGGCGGAACCTCTGGTCACTCAGCAGTAAATCTTGGAACAGCTGCCAATTTTGCTATACTGGCAAAAACGGAAGTCTCAACCACAGGGACTACTCATATTAACGGAGATATTGGAATTAGTCCGGCTGCCGCGACTTTCATAACGGGATTTTCGCTGATTCTTCCGGCAGGGGGTGCATCTTCCACATCAGCTTTAGTAACAGGAAACATATACGCGCCTACTTATGCTAGTCCGACTCCTACTAATTTGACAACGGCTATCAGTAACATGGAAACAGCGTATACTGATGCTGCAGGAAGAACATTACCGGATTTTACAGAATTGTACACCGGGAATATTGGTGGTAAAACTCTGGTACCGGGCCTTTATAAATGGTCGACCACTGTTTTAGTACCATCAAGCATGACTATTTCGGGCAGCGCAACCGATGTTTGGATCTTTCAGACTTCAAAGGATCTTACAGTAAGCAATGCTGTGAATGTAACCCTGAGCGGAGGAGCATTGGCTAAAAACATTTTCTGGCAGGTTGCCGGGATAGCTACTATGGGAGCAACTTCACATTTTGAAGGAAACATATTATGCAAGACAGGCATTACTTTTAAGACAGGCGCTTCAATGAATGGAAGAGCCCTGGCACAGACTGCAGTCGTCCTTGACTCAAATGCTGTTACAAAACCACAATAAATCAGTGGTAATCAAATTCACGAAAAAACAAGAATGAAAAAGCCTTGCCACACAAAATGTGGCAAGGCTTTTTCATTCTTTCACATAAGCAGGCTACCATAAATATTAAAAATAATCCGGGTTTGAGGAACGCCAGCTTCCTCAAATCACAGAATGTGTGAATTATATAAATCTGTTCAGGAATAATGTAACAGTTCTGCTGGATTATCAGTTTACTTTTATATAAAGAATTTTTAAGTAATTAATAATTATATATATGAAGAAAATTGTAATGACTCTTTTGATAGTTTTTTGTTTGGTATCGGTGAGTAATGCGCAGGATTACAAAACTGGGATCGGCGTCAGATTAGGCTTTGATCAGGGACTGACCGTCAAACATTTTATTAGTGAGAAATCGGCACTCGAATTTCTACTCGCTACAAGATGGAGAGGATTTGAGATCACAGGGCTCTATGAGATCAATAACCCGGCATTCAACGCAGACAGATTGAAGTGGTATTATGGTGCCGGCGCACATATTGGCTTCTGGAACGGAGATTATACAAGAGGATGGGGAGATCCCAATACAGATTATACTGTAATTGGTATTGATGGTATACTGGGTCTGGAATATAGTTTCGCAGAAGCCCCGTTTAATATAGGACTCGACTGGAAACCTGCTTTTAATTTTACAGGCTATACAGGTTTCTGGGCCGATCAGGGCGCCCTTTCAATAAGGTTTATTTTCTAAATTACAATAGACCGGGGATATATTATCCTGGCTCCTCCCGCTGAAGTTCCGATTATCTCGAAACTTAGGCGGGTTTTTTATTTCGTCAAGCCCGGCAAAACGATGATCCTTGTGCCCGACAGCAAAGTTTTCCTTTTGATCGCTTTATGAAAGTCCTCGGGTACCTGTTATGATTTATGAATTGAGTAATTGTTTTACAATAACTGAGATATCTTTTCCGTCGGCTTTCCCTGCGAGTTCCTTAGTGGCGATGCCCATTACCTTACCTATATCGGCAGGCGATTTTGCCCCGACTTTCGCAATGATATCCTTCAACGCTTTTTCAAGATCTGCTTCACCCATTTTTGCAGGCAGATACTTCTCAAGGACGTCTGCCTCGGTGACCTCCTTCTCGTATAGGTCCTGACGGTTATTCTCCTTATATATTGCAGCTGATTCCCTTCTCTGCTTGACAAGCTTCTGAATTATCTTCAATTCCTCGTCAGGGGTCAATACGTGATCGGCACTTTTCTCCGACCTGGCAAGCGTAAATGCTGTTTTTGCTGCCCTGATGGCTTCAAGGGCAACCTTATCCTTTGCCTTCATGGCAGTTATCAGGTCGCTTGAAATTTTTTCAGTAAGTGACATTTTGGGAATATTTATTTAAACTTATTGTAAAAGTAATAATATTCAAAATTGCATAATCAGTTAAAGATTACAGGTTGCCGGTCACCGGACGCCGTCTTCATCTCGGTTCTATATGAATGGTCACATTAAGGTTTTCATAAGCAGCCATAAGAGCACTTTCTATCTGGTCGCAGTACTTGTGGGAATCGCCGACAGTTTCGTAAGCCGGTAATTCCACATGAATATCAATGAACCTGTAATTACCCGCAATGCGGGTTCTGAGGCTATGATAATTTACCTCAAGGTTGGTCAGTCTACTTTCCAGATCTTCAATTTCATCCTCATTCCAGGCTGTATCGAGAAGAGGAGTGAAGGCTCTTTTAAGAAGGCTGTACGATTCTTTTATTATGAAGAGGGCAACCAGTATGGCCACACCCGGATCGAGCCACTTTATGCCGGTAACAATAATAAGAGCTAATCCGACGGCAACGCCTATTGAAGTATAAACATCTGTCTTTAGATGGAGCGCATCTGCCTCGAGAGCCACTGATTTAGTCTCACGGGCAACTTTATAAAGCCTGTGTGAAACATAAGTATTGATCCCTGCCGATACGATCATTACGAGTGACCCGATCCAGATTTTATCAAGGACTATCGCTTCGCCCAAAAGCTTCCTCACAGCCTCAAAGATGATCAATACTGCAGCAATGAAAATGAGGATTGCCTCAATTACGCCAGAGATGTTTTCAACTTTGCCGTGACCATATGGATGCCTTGAATCGGGGGGCGTATCTGAGATCTTAACGGCGAAGAAGGCAATGACTGCTGCCACTAAGTCCATTGAGGAGTGGATGGCTTCAGATATAATACTTACCGAGCCGCTTATAAACCCCACAATGAATTTCAGTATTATCAATAAAGAATTTGATAATACTGAGAGACGTGCAATTGAGACCTTTGCATTCATATCTGATACGATGGGGGTTTTATCAAAGGTAATGAGAAAAAAGAAACAAAACCTAATCAGACATTGATCAGTTCATAGCTGGTTTTTCCCAGACCGATCTTTTCGGCGTGTTCGAGTCCTGATAACCAGGAAGTATCCGGATGTGCGAGCCTGAATTTGTCTTCTCCCTTCAGGTCGCCTTTTGAATGATCCTCACAAATTTTGCTTCCCGGAAGAGCCGGGGCCGCAACTACAAGGTCAGCACAAGCTTTGTCGAGAGCAACCGGATCAAATGAGGCGGCCATCCCTAAATCAGGAATAAGAGGATAATCATTGGAGCCCCAGCAGTCGCAATCGGGTGATACATTCATAATAAAATTGACGTGGAAAGAAGGTTTATCCTTAACAACCGCATAAGCATATTCAGAGATCCTGTTGCAGACAATCTCGGAATTTGGCGACCAGACCACTCTTGAGGCATCATACTGGCATACTGCGATGCACTGTCCGCAGCCAACGCATTTTGCATAGTCTATATGTGCAATCTTATCCTTGCCAACTTTTATTGCATCATGAGCACAATGTTTCTCGCAAACCCGGCATCCGGTACAGTTTTCTTCAAAGATCTTTGGCGACGAACCGGAGTGAAGGAACAGTTTCCCGCCAACTGAAGCGCAGCCCATGCCGAGATTCTTCAATGCTCCGCCAAAACCTGTCAGTTCATGGCCCTTGAAGTGATTAAGGCTAACTACAATATCTGAATCGGCTATCTGAGCTCCTATCTTTGCTGTTTTGCAATATTCCAGGTCAAGGGGTATCTCGCGATGATCCGTGCCCCTGACACCATCGCCAATTATCACCGGGCATCCTGTTACCATCGGGTTGAAGCCGTTCTCAAATGCAGCTTCAATATGTGAGGGTCCGTTTGACCTCCTGCCATAATAAAGTGTATTGCAGTCAGTCAGGTAGGGGATAGCCTCTTTCGATTTCAGCAGCTTAATTATCTGCGCAGCATAGTTCGGCCTGATGAAGGCAAGGTTGCCTGGTTCACCGAAATGAATTTTAACTGCGACCAGCTTTTTCTTGAAATCAATATTTTCAATACCTGCCTTTATTACAAGGTTCTCGAGCTTCTTGAGAAGGTTTTGGGAAGGTTTTACCCTGAGGTTTGTAAACCAGACTTTTGATGATGCCATAATATTGGGGTTCTAAACTGATAATATCCTTGCAAGCTCAACCAGGTCGTGATTCACGTCCTTATGGAGTTTTACCGCCCTTCGGAACGGGACAAGCGTTATTTCGCCATTGAATATTCCAACCATCACACTTTTCTGGTCATCGATAAGCGCTTCAACGGCAGCACGTCCAAGACGGCTGGCATTCACCCTGTCCATGGCTGAAGGAGATCCGCCCCGCTGGAGATGACCAAGAACCGAAACCCTGATATCATACTCGGGGAAATCATTCTTTACCTTTTCTGCAATAGTAAATGCACCGCCTTCTTCATCACCTTCGGCAACAATAATAATGTTGCTCGATTTCCTTCGCGTGTTCCCTTCCTCAATCAGCTTCTTGATATCGTGTGATTCTCCTTTTGTTTCCGGAATAAGGATAGCTTCTGCCCCTGTAGCAATACCGCTGTAAAGAGCAATAAACCCAGCTTCGGCACCCATCACCTCTACGAAAAACATCCTGTTATGAGCGCTTGCAGTATCCCTGATTTTATCGACAGCTTCGACGACTGTATTCAACGCGGTGTCGTATCCTATGGTATAGTCTGTACCGTAAATATCATTGTCGATGGTTCCCGGTATGCCTACGAATGGTATATTATATTCCTCGTTGAATATCCTTGCCCCTGTGAATGAACCGTCACCGCCTATCACAACAACTCCGTCGATTTGTGCTTCCTTCAGGTTGTTAGATGCTTTGGCCCTGCCTTCTGTGGTTTTGAATTCCTCGCACCTTGCAGTCTTAAGTATTGTGCCGCCTCTCTGGATTATATCGCTGACACTGCTCGATTCAAGCTTTTGAAAATTCGCATCTATCATTCCCTGGTATCCGTGACGGATACCCATTACTTCGAGTCCATTATAAACTGCGGTGCGTGTTACACCCCTGATTGCTGCATTCATGCCGGGAGCATCGCCTCCTGATGTCAGCACCCCGATCTTCTTAATCTTTCCCATAGTTTATTCTTGTTAAACAGCGCACAAAAGTAATACAAAAATCTTTCCCCGCAAATGCAGTTAAGTGCCTGAATCATATAGTAGCTACAAAGTCCCGGACTTTCTCTATAAGCCATTTGGGAGTTGAAGTGGCTCCGCAAATGCCTGCAGAGTTCTTCCCCTTAAACCACGACACATCAATTTCTTCAATAGAAGACACAAAATATGTCTCGGGATTAATGTTCCTGCAGACCGAGTAGAGCATCTTGCCGTTGGAGCTCTCTCTCCCACTCACAAAGATCACTATATCGTGTTTTTCGGCAAATGCCTTCAGATGTGGTTCCCTGTTCGAAACCTGTCCGCATATTGTTTTATTCACATGCAGAAATTTCTCGGGATCGCTGATCCCTTTTTCTTTCATTCTTGCCCGTATCTGTCCTGCAAAATTCTGATAATCACGGATGCTCATGGTCGTCTGGGCAAAAAGCCATACCGGCTTTGTTACGTCAATCTTATCAAGGTCTTCGGGACTTGAAACGAGGATGCCTTCATTTAATGTCTGGCCCAGCAACCCGACCACTTCTGCGTGACCCTGCTTACCGAAAATCACCACCTGCCCATGGCTCTCACGGATCTCCTCCCAGGTCTCCTTTATCTTTGACTGCAGCTTTTTTACAATCGGGCAGGTAGCTTCAATTATGGTTATATTATTTTTTTCAGCCTCTGTATATGTTTCAGGCGGTTCGCCATGCGCCCTGAACAGAACCTTGCAATCCCTGAGTTTCCTGAATTCCGTATGATCAATTGATACGAGCCCGAGGGCAGAGAGGCGCTCTACTTCACGGTCGTTATGGACAATAGGGCCAAGCGAGAAGACTCTTTCACCTTTCATAAGGGCCTTCTCTGCAATCTCAACAGCATTCTGAACGCCGAAACAGAAGCCTGACTTTTCGTCTATTTCAACGACCATTGATCTTCTTTTCTATTATATCATGAACCCATGCCATCTGTTCTGCAACGGTCATCCTGGTATTGTCAAGGACAATTGCATCATCGGCTCTTCTTAAAGGGCTGATATCCCTGTTTTCGTCAGTGATATCCCTTACAACAATATTCTTTCTTACCTCTTCCAGGTTGGCTTTTATTCCCTTGCTTATCATCTCATCGTACCTTCTTTTTGCCCTGACCTCCACAGAAGCCGTCATGAATATTTTAAGGTCAGCATCAGGAAAAACGACAGTGCCTATATCCCTGCCATCCATCACTATCCCTTTAAAAACTCCGATCTGTCTTTGCAATTCTACCATCCGTGCCCTCACTTCATGGATCTTGCTAATACTGCTGACATTCGAAGAAACTTCAATACCGCGTATCTCTTGTTCCACATTCTCTGAATTCAGGAATGTTTCATATTCAGCAATATCGGGGTTATATACAAACTCAATGTTCATATTATTCAGCTCGCTGATTATTCCATTCCTGTCAATGCTTTCTTCACTGACAAATCCTCTTCTCATGCAATAAAGGGTGACAGCCCTGTACATTGCACCGCTGTCGATAAAGATATAATTGAGTTCTTTTGCTATTGCCCTGGCAAATGTGCTCTTTCCGCAGGATGAATACCCGTCAATGGCTATTATTAATTTTTTTTCCATCAATATTCCTGAATAAAATAATAAGTTAAATTACAAAAAAGGACACAAAGTTTGCACCAAGAGCGCAAAAAAAATAAAATTGTGGGAATTACACCGGTAAATGCAAAAACTCATTTCCTGAACCTGTTATAAAGCAGACCAGGCCTTACAATCAGTGAAACATTGTTTGATGCACCTGCCAGATGATAAGTTGCTCTTCCGAACTCAATATTAAGCCATGATGTGTTTATGCCGAATCCCCACGAAAAACCGACCATAGATGTCTTCGATTCTACCTGGAGCTCTTTTCTTCTCTGGTAGTTATACCCGGCGCTCAGATAAAAATTCTTGTGGGGGATCAGCTCAATTCCAAAAATTACATGCCTCATTATGTTTTCAAGAAATTCAGATGACTGCAGGTAATTTTTTGCCGATGTTGTATCTGAATATTCATAGGTAAGGTCATACTTCTCCAGATGCCTGAGGGTCAGTGAAAACCGGAAAGGAGCATGGGCAAGCTTCTGAGACACTCCGGCCTGAATCTCGAATGGCAGCTTCTGCCTTGGTTCACCGGCATAGGTCGTAATTTCAAGGCCAATGTTTTTCAATACAACTCCTGCAGAAAAGAGATTTGACCTGCTGTGATATGATGCTCCAAGGTCAAATGCAATTCCAAATGACGTATATTTCTCAAGATGTGATAAAACAGGCTTGAGATCAATTCCCACGCTGAAAAGCGAGTCAATTTCCCTGGAATAGATTAATGAAAGAGCATATTCTGATGCTCCAAAAGTTCCTGTTATTGTTCCATAAGGATCAGCTTCGACAAATGAACCGTAATTGAGATATGTCATTCCGGCTGCAAAGTTGCCGACTCCCTGAAAGGACCTCGAATAGAGTGCAAGTCCATAGTTTATACCGGCAAAATAATTAACATAATTAAGGGCAAGATATTTATCCATGCTGCTGTTAAGCAATGCCGGGTTGTGATAGGCAAGATTCAGTCCGGATGAGTTCAGTGATACGTTTGTCCCTCCAAGAGAAGAAACAAGTCCGGAATGTGTAAGGTTCAGGAACTCATAAATATTATCACCGCCTGTCTGTGCCCTTAAGGCAGGAACCAGAAGGCAGGCAGCAATGACATATAATAATTTCCTGCGCATAGCACAATTATTCTTCAAATATAGTATGAATTTATATAAACGCCGGAAGTTGTAAATTATTATTAATGAACATTATGCCGGCTCATGCAGTTTTCCCGGTAAGGATAAGGGCTTCGTCGGTCTTCTTGTGTTGGCCATTCATCTGCGACAGTAAAAGGCCAGTAATAACTATCGCCATTCCAGCAATATTCTGAAATGTAAGCTTATCGCCCATGAGAATAAATGAAAAAAGGGCAGTGAAAACAGGAATACAGTTCGAGAATACATTTGCTTTTGTGATCCCCATGTTTCCCACTGAATATGCGAAGAGAATAAATGCACCGCATGAAGCAAATACCGAAAGTTCAATTATCGGGATAAAATGCCTGAAGGAGAAGGTTGTATCAAGGAAATGGTGCAAATCGAAGAATAAAAAGAAAGGGAGGAAGAGGATCGCTCCGATTATATTTTGAACGTTAACAATGAATACCGGGCTGTATCTGCCGACGAGACGACTGAGTGTAAGGTTATATCCTGATGCTGAGATAACAGCGATCATTAATAGTACCAGCCCCCTTATATTAAAGGAGAGCGTGCCATTCTTGTTAATAATAAACACGAGGACCCCGATGAATGATATGATAATTCCTGCATAATTGATTGCCTTTAATCTCTCTTTGAAGATCACCATTGCGCCCAGGGTTGCAACTACCGGTATTGTTGAGATGAGAACTGATGCTACAGTTGCCGAAACATATGTCAGTCCAAAGCTTTCTCCAAGGAAATAGCAAAATGGTTCGAACGTTGCCAGCATGACAAATAGTTTCCGGTCCTCCTTCCTTATCTTCACGAAGCTTTTTGTAAGAAAAAGAAACAGGGAAAGAAGAATTACTGAGAATACAAGCCTGATAAATACTATTGTTATTGGCCTGAATGTCTGATTGGCCATTTTAAACCATATAAATGATAATGACCAGAATATCATTGACAGGATAATTGCTCCATATGTCCTGGTTGCGCTTTTCACTTCTCCCAATATATTTTTTTGATTTTACGTGCCGCGAATTTAACCTATATATTCTTAATTTGGTAATTGGACCGGAAGGAATTTTGACATTTCCCGGATATGGTTGCTATCTATTTCGACCGGCAGAAAAAACTGATTATAAATGTGCATGCAATAAACAGTAAAACAAATATATAACATGTCAGGTAGTTTCGAACAGGTGTAATAAATGATGTGCCGGTGATTTGAAAGTATTCATAAATTATTATATTTGCCGCCGCGTAGAATAGAATTCGAAGTTGTTGCAAAGGCAACGTATTATAAGTTAATATTTTAAATAATAGATTCAGATGAAGATTCTGGTTTGCATAAGCAATGTTCCCGACACTACAACCAAGATAAAGCTTGCTGAAGGGAATTCAACGATTGACACTGCCGGTATCCAATGGGTTATAAATCCATGGGACGAGCTCTCTCTTACCAGGGCGCTCGAACTCAGGGATGATGCTGCTTCAGGCATTAAATCAGTAACTGTCGCTCATGTCGGCCCGGCATCATCCGAGCCGGTGATCCGCAAGGCACTTGCTATCGGAGCAGATGAGGCAATAAGGGTCAACGCAAATTCACCTGACGCATACTATGTTGCTGCCCAGCTTGCCGAAGTGATAAAAAAAGAGCAGTTCGATATTATTTTGTGCGGTATAGAATCGAGCGATTATAACGGGTCGCTTGTAGGAGGTATGATATCTGAATTTCTGGGAATACCTTCAGCTTCAGGCGTTTCAGGGATAAAAATTGAAAACGGCACGGCAGTTGTAACACGGGATATTGATGGTGGCAAGGAAATCCTCGAGATGCCTGTCCCCTTTGTTGCAGTTGTACAAAAAGGAATTGCTAAGGAGCCAAAGATAGCTGCAATGAGGGGTATTATGCTTGCCAGGACGAAACAGATAAAGGTTTATGAACCGTCAGCTGTGGAGCCTCTTACAAACATATCTGTACTTGAAAAACCTGCTCCGCGTTCAGCCTGCAGGTTTATTGATGCCGAAAACCCGGGCCAGCTTATTGACCTTCTCAGGAATGAAGCTAAAGTAATTTAATTTGTAATTTTTAAACATTAAGATATATGTCAGTTTTAGTATATACCGAGAACTGGGACGGGAAATTCAAAAAGCTCACTTTAGAGCTTGTATCCTATGCTGCTGCAGTTGCAAAAATGACAGGGTCTTCAGTTACCGCACTTTCAATCGGGAAAGTCGACGAATCAGAACTCAGGAAGCTTGGAAATTATGGTGCTCAGAAGATCTTATCCGCCGATGCCGATCAGTTGTCTGTTTTCGATAGCCAGGCGTATGCGGCAATAATTTCAGAAGCTGCTATAAAGCAGGGAGCAAAAATAATAGTCATTTCGAATAACAATACCGGCAAGGCTGTTGCTCCCAGGTTATCAGTAAGGCTTAAGGCAGGTGTAGGATCAGGAGTAAGCAAGCTTCCGCTCGATATTAATCCTTTTACTGTTTATAAAAGGACATACTCAGGCAATGTTTTTGCTCACGTAGTTATTAAATCAGATATTAAGATTCTCACTCTTGCACAGAACTCATTCGATCCGGCAGAGACTCCAAACAACGCGGCTATCGAAAAATTTGATGTTCACAGTGAAATCCTTCCCGGCAAAACGAAACGCAGGGATATTCAGAAACAGAGTGGCAAGATATTGCTTACTGACGCAGATATCGTTGTTTCAGGTGGAAGGGGAATGAAATCTCCCGATAACTGGGCACCTCTGGTTGAGCTGGCCTCAGCCCTCGGCGGCGCAACAGCATGCTCCCGTCCTGTTTCAGACGAAGGATGGCGGCCTAATGAAGAACATACGGGACAAACCGGCAAAATAATTGCTCCGAATGTCTATATTGCTGTTGGCATATCAGGCGCTACCCAGCACCTGGCAGGGATAAGCTCATCAAAATATATTGTAGCAATAAACACCGACAAGGATGCCCCTATATTCGAAGCGGCACAATATGGAATAGTCGGTGATGCAATGAAGGTTCTTCCGAAACTTGTCGCTGCAGTAAAAGAATTAAAGAAATAATTAACCGAAGAGGTTTTGCCCCCATCCCCCTGAAGGGGGTAAAATCACAGGATAAAGTCCCCTTTAGGGGATTTAGGGGCTGATGCAAAAAAAGAATTATTATTTTATACCATCTGAAACCAACCTGAATGACCCGACAGATTATTTTTTCAATCACTCTTCTGATAACACTGGCTGTATTCACATATACCATCGGCAGATTAATTAGTTATTTCAGGCTCACCCGGAAGGGATTCCCGATCAGGAATCTCGGGAAACGCTTCGGGATAATGATGAAGGTTGCATTCGGCCAGTCAAAAATATTCCGCAGGCCTGTCATCGGTTTTTTTCATGCCCTCGTTTTCTGGGGTTTCTGCGTAATTATTTTTGGAAGCATTGAAATGGTAATAGACGGAGTCTCCGGCTCAGAAAAAGCATTGAGATTCCTTGGCCCGATGCATGATTTTATAATGGCATCAGGAGATATCTTTGCACTCCTGGTAGCTTTCGCAATATTGATCTTCCTTGCCCGTCGTCTTCTCTTCCATATAAAAAGATTTGAAGGGATCGAAATGAAGATAAGATCGCATATAGATGCAGCCATAGCCTTGTCGCTCATACTGTTGCTGATGATATCGTTGTTATCGATGAATACAGGATATGAAGGTTACAGGAAGGCAGCGGGAGCTGAGATATATGGACTTTATCCTGTCTCGGCAATTATTGCAAACCTGTTTTCAGGCACTTCAGAAGCGACCTTCAGGATGATCTATGAAGCGTCCTGGTGGACCCATATCCTCCTGATATTCTTCTTTGCCAATTACCTTCCCTATTCAAAGCATTTCCATGTTTTTATGTCGGTTCCGAATGTATTTCTTTCCAGGCTGGAGCCTCTTGGCAAGCTAACTACCATGGAAAGCATCACCAGGGAGGTCAGGCTTATGATGGATCCTGCAACTGCATTTTCTGCAGCTCCGGCTGATGCCACGCCTGAAAGGTTTGGCGTAAAGGATGCTGAGGATGTGACCTGGAAGAACTATTTTGATTCATTATCCTGTACCGAGTGTGGCAGATGCACATCAGTGTGCCCTGCAAATATTACGGGTAAAAAACTGTCACCAAGGAAAATAATGATGGATCTGCGGGCGAGAATGAGAGAGAAAGGACCACTCATGGTCAAAAACGGCAGAGACTTTTCCGACAACCGCTCACTTTTAAGGGATCTCATTTCGGAAGAGGAACTCTGGGCCTGCACTACTTGCAATGCATGCGCAAAGGAGTGTCCGATAAATATTAATCATCCGTCACTTATTATTGATATGAGGCGGTATCTTGTTCTCGAGGAGGCTTCCGCCCCTGGTGAACTGAAAGCAGTATTTAACAATATTGAAAATAACGGAGCCCCGTGGCAATACTCAGCTGAAGACAGGCTACTCTGGGCTAAGGATTTAGTAATAAATATTATGTAACCCCCTTCCCGTCCTTCCCCCACGGGGGAAGGTGCAGAATGCTAACCTTTCCCCCTTGGGGGAAATTAGAAAGGGGGTAGATTTAAGAATAGTAAAATAAGAAGATTATTTCAGATAGCTTACTTAATGGAAACACGAAAGATAGAAGTCCCTGTAATGGCAGACCTCTTTGCCCGAGGCGAAAAGCCGGAATATCTATTCTGGGTAGGCTGTGCAGGAGCGTTTGACGACAGGTACAAAAAAGTGGTAAGGGCATTCGCAAAGATCCTTGCACATCTTAAGGTAAGCTATGCAGTCCTGGGCAGGGAAGAGACATGCACAGGCGATCCCGCCCGCCGTGCCGGCAATGAGATGCTTTATCAGATGCAGGCCATCCAGGTGATAACCCTTTTAAAAGGTTATGAGGTAAAAAAAATAATCACGATCTGCCCTCATTGCTTCAATATCTTTAAAAACGAATATCCTGATCTTGGCGGTAATTTTGAGGTATATAACTACCTCCAGTTCCTTAAGGAAAAGATAGATTGCGGAGATCTGAAGTTAAACGCATCCCCGTTGAACGATGTTAAAATCACTTATCATGACCCTTGTTATCTCGGCAGATCAAATGATATTTATGATGAACCTCGGTTTATACTGACTAACATTACCGGCAATCTTGAAGAGATGGAAAGGAACAAAAGTTTTTCCCTTTGCTGCGGTGCCGGGGGAGCACAGATGTTCAAGGAAGCGGAAAAGGGGAACAAGGAGATATTCATCGAGAGAACTGAAGATGCTCTCAGCACGGGAGCTTCAGTTATTGCCACAGCCTGCCCGTTCTGCATGACTATGATGACTGACGGACTTAAATACAAAAACAAAGAAGAGGAGATTAAAAACTTTGACATTGCAGAATTGGTGGCATTGGCTATTGGATTATAATTAATAAAATATAAGTAACCCCCCTTTCTTATTTCCTCCAGTGGGGAAATGATACCGAAAGTTACTCCTTCCCCCGTGGGGGAAGGTGGGGAAGGGGGTCTCAAGAAAAATTAATTAATATAAAATTATAGAAAATGGAAACCGTAAAACTCCTGAAAAGCGGCGAATTTCTTGTAGCTGAAACAAGCCCGGATGATGTATTTATCCCTGAGGAATTCAATGATGAACAGCGCATGATCGCCCAGACATGCCAGGATTTTCTTGAGGCTGAAGTTTACCCGAACATGGCAGATCTTGAGAAGGGTGACAGGGAACTGATGAAGCGCATTTTAAAAAAATCCGGAGAACTTGGAATGATGGGCATATCAATTCCTGAAGAATTTGGAGGGTTCGGCCAGTCATTCGTTTCCCAAATGCTTGTTGCCGAGACTACTGGCGCAGGCTATTCATTTTCAGTTGCTTACATGGCGCACTGCGGCATTGGCACATTGCCTATAATGTATTACGGCAACAAGGATCAGCGCGAACGTTATGTGACGAAACTGGCAACCGGCGAATTGATAGGCTCATATTGCCTTACCGAGCCCGGTGCAGGAAGCGATGCCAATTCAGGAAAGACTAACGCAAAGCTCTCGGAAGATGGCAAATACTACATTCTGAACGGGCAGAAGATGTGGATCACAAATGCCGGTTTTGCTGACACCCAGGTAGTGTTCGCAAAGATTGATAATGATAGGGTGATGAGCGCTTTTATTGTAGAGAGAAACTTCACCGGAGTTGTCGTCGGAAATGATGAGCATAAGATGGGGATCAGGGGATCTTCTACTGCACAGATATATTACAATGATGTAAAGGTACCTGTTGAAAACCTCCTAGGTAAAAGAGGGGAAGGTTTCAGGATAGCACTGAGCATCCTTCACATGGGAAGGCTCAAGCTTGGAGCTAACGTCGTGGGAGCAGCAAAGAAGGCTGTAACCGATTCAGTAAAATATGCCAATGAACGGAAACAATTCGGAGTTCTGATCTCTTCCTTCGGGGCAATAAAACATAAGCTGGCAAGCCAGGTTATCAGGTTATTCGCCTCTGAATCGGCAGTTTACAGAGTCAGTCGTGACATTGACGGAATGATGGAGACACTGAAGGCTGACTGCGGAGATACCGGGCGCGCTTCAATTGAAGCCATCAGTCATTATGCCGTAGAGGCTGCCATTTTGAAGGTCTTCGGTTCCGAAATGCTCGATTTTGTTGCTGATGAGGCTGTTCAGATACATGGCGGAATGGGCTATTCCGCAGAGATGGATGTTGAAAGGGGATATCGCGATTCAAGGATCAACAGGATATTCGAAGGAACAAACGAGATCAACCGTCTTCTTGTTGTTGATACAGCCATGAAGCGTGCCATGAAGGGTGAATTTGATCTTTTCGGCAAAGCTGAGGCGCTATTTAATGACCTGGATAAAATTACCGGCGGAGAATCTTCAGGCGAGAGCTATTTCATCGAAAAATCGCGGTATATCCAGAACTTCAAAAAGGTAATCATGATATGCATTCATGGAGCCGTGAAGCAGTTTGCAAAAAACCTTATTAATGAGCAGGAAGTGCTGAACAATATTGCCGACATGATGATGGAGACATACGTTTCTGAGTCTTTGCTTCTGAGGGTAACCAAGCTGGAAAACCTCAAGGAGATCAAGCCGGTTTACAGGGATATACTCGACGTCAACGTTTATGATACAGCCGAAATTGTAAGAAAATCAGCCTGTGATGCCATCTATTCATTTGCTTCACCTGAAACAACTACATCTCTGATAAAAGCTATTGAAGCACTGACTACTGTCAGGGGCGTAAATGTGAAGGATGCAAGGCGCAGGATAGCTGACAAACTAATTGAGGATAATCGATATGGTTTTTGAGCACTCACACTTCAGATGCACAAAGGATAGCACAAATAAAGAGTACACTGCTGAAGGTGATTATTTTAAATATGGATTTTTTATCTCGGTATTGCTATCAGGTTCTAACCTTATTGGTATCTAAGAATGAAGTTAATGAAGTTCTTTTTTGCATTAATATTATTCACCGGCCTTTCCACTTATTGTTCCCCGGTGGCGGTTTTTATTTCTGAAAAGGCAGGCCCCATAGGGAAGGATACATCTTTATATATTTCGCCTTTCCGTGAAAAGAATGAGAGGTGCTTTAAATGTCATGGTCAGGGCAGATATGAATATACCAATGAGAATCTTGGCAGGCAGGTAAAGTCGCTGATGTTTCCTCAGGGAATCATCGACCGGAATAAATTCTATATAGCAAATCACAAAAGCTTCAGCTGCACCGACTGCCATTCGGAAGATTATACAAAGTTTCCTCATCCGGGTCAACTGAGGATGGGAATGAGTAATAACTGCCTGGATTGTCATGGAGGTGATGAAAAATTTGCAAAATTCAAATTCGAGGAAATTGATTCTGATTATCGCAAAAGCGTTCATTTCAAGCTTGAAGATGAGGGATTTACCTGCTGGAGCTGTCATAATCCTCACGAGTATAAAATTAGCATCAGGGATAGTAAAAATCTGAAAGAGACTATTTTGTACGACAATAATATTTGTCTTGACTGCCATTCAAACTATAATCGTTTTCAGCTCCTTTCTGATAAGGGAGAAGTGAATATCATGAAAAAGCACGACTGGTTACCTGACCAGGCTGCACATTTTAAAAGCGTAAGATGTATAGAATGCCATTCGGCGATCAACGACAGTGTCCTGGTATCACATCAAATCATGCCTAAGGAAAATGCAGTCAGAAAATGCAATGAATGTCATTCGAAAAACTCGCTCCTCATGTCGTCTCTTTACAAATTTCAGTACCAGGGAAAAAGCAAGGCAGGATTTTTAAACGGGATAATACTTAATCAGTCATATGTAATCGGAGCTAACCGGAATGAATATCTTGAATGGATCAGCTTTGTAATATTCACTATTGTACTGATAGTAATCGGAATTCATGTTTTTTTAAGGATGCGCAAATAATTGCAACAGGTTATGAGTAAAAAAATATATCTATATCCGGGATGGATCAGAATCTGGCATATTCTTAATACCCTCATGTTTATAATTCTTATTGTCACAGGTATAAGCATGCAATACACCGGAAGGAAAGATCATCTTCTTATGGTAGGTTTTGTCCGGGCGGTCAGGTGGCACAATATTGCAGCCATAATCCTGATAATTAACTATATCATATTTGTTGCTGGCAACATCATAACAAAAAATGGGAAATACTACAGGTTAAAGAAGCAGAATTTCTGGTCCGACCTTTGGATACAAATGAGATATTACACTTCCGGGATGTTCAAAAAGGAAAAACCTCCATTCCCTGTTACTGAAGTCAGGAAATTTAATCCTCTTCAGAAATTCATATATGTCCTTGCAATGTATGTCGCACTGCCTTTGCTGATTATTTCCGGCATCGGGCTGTTACTGCCCGATATAACCATCAATAAGTTATTTGGAGTAAGCGGATTGGTTCTGACTGATTTCCTGCATATTGCCATGGCATTCCTCCTGTCGGTATTTTTCATTGTGCATATCTACACCTGCACACTTGGATCAAAGCCTTTATCTCTTTTCGGGGAAATAATTTCAGGATATCATGAAGCGGAAGAGGAAGAATAACAAAATTTGCACGATTATTGTCTTATAAACTGAAATTTCAAAACAAATCCTATGAAAAATTCAAAATCATTTCTGGCAGTTGCGGCAGTAATGATTGCCGGTTTAACGCTTTTATCTTTCACTGTCAATGCACAGCCAAAACCCTGGACAGTGCCTGCAGAATACAAGACTATGAAAAACCCGGTTGCCAAAGGTGATGCCAGCAATAAGGCAGGAATGGCACTCTATACAAAGAATTGTGCATCATGCCATGGTAAAACAGGACTTGGCGATGGTGTAAAAGCCAGGATGCTCAAGGATTTCCCGGGCGACTTTTCAGCAGCAGGATATCAGAATCAGACTGATGGCGATCAGTTCTATAAAACCAAATTTGGCAAAGGCGAGATGCCTAAATATGAAGGCAAGCTTGCCGATGAAGATATATGGAACATTGTCAATTATATGAGAACATTCAAAAAATAAACAATTATTAAATCATTAATTATAGCCACAATGAGTAACCATTTGTAACATGAAGATTATAAAGTTTCTCTTCTCTCCTGCATTTATGGGTATCTTATTTGTGGTTTTTGCCATATCTATGGCGGCAGCTACATTTATCGAAAATGATTTCGGATCGGCTGCCTCATATAGCATTGTTTATAATACAAGGTGGTTTGAGCTGATAATGCTGCTCCTGTCAGTGAACCTGATCGGCCAGGTCATAATCCATAAGCTTTTCAGAAAAGAGAAGCTGCCCATCGCCATTTTTCACCTCTCATTTGTGCTAATGATAGCCGGTGCCGGCATCACAAGATATTTCGGATGGGAAGGTTCTATTCATATAAGGGAAGGGGAGACTTCATCCATCTGTTATTCAGATTTAATGTCCGATTCTGAAAAATCCGGAGGAGTATTCGGATCGAAAATAACAACCCTGCCTTTCAGCCTGCGGCTTGATGCTTTTATTATGGAAAGATATCCCGGGTCAAGCAGCCCATCGGGTTACAAGAGCAATGTAACCCTTATCGACAAAGCAGCTAATGTTGAGAAACCCTTTACGATCTTCATGAACAACATCCTGAAATATAAAGGTTACCGTTTTTACCAGTCGTCTTTCGACAAGGATGAGGAAGGTACCATACTCTCCGTAAACCACGACCCCGCAGGCATGCTGGTTACATATACGGGGTATGCACTTCTGTTCCTTTTTATAATCCTGTCACTGATAAGCAGGAATTCACAGTTCCGGAACATAAAGGCATCTGCATGGAACTCACCTTTACGCAAAGGTGTGGCTGCAATACTCTTTTTTATGGTTATTTCAGGCTTTTCAGTGCTTAATGCACAGAAATTTGTCCCTGGAAAAGAGGGTGCGGAGGAATTCGGGAAAGTGCTTGTCCAGGACCAGAAGGGAAGAACAAAACCATTGTTTACACTTAGCAATGATATTCTTCGAAAAGTATCAAGGGAAAACAAATTTGAAGGGAACAGCTCGATGCAGGTTTTCCTCGGGCTCTATTTCGACTTTGATCACTGGAAAGATGTTCCCCTGATCAGGATCTCCAATAGTGATCTTCGTAAAATTGTGGGTATTACTGGTAATATGGCCTCCTTCTCTGACCTCGTCGATCTTACCGGCAAAGGAACCTATAAACTTTCAGAGCAGGTAAATGCTGCTTATGAAAAAGCACCGGCCCAGAGAAACAAGTACGACAAGGAGGTGATGAAGGTGGACGAAAGAGTCAATATAATTTACATGATATATAAGGGTGATTTTATGAAAATATTTCCCCTTAATGACGGTTCACATAGCTGGGGAAAATCTGATGAGGCAATTAAATCGGCCCGAAGCAGGGAAGATTCCCTTTACCTTCAAAAAGCTCTCCCTCTGCTCGTTGAGACGCTGCAAACAAATAACAGTGTCACTGCCAGGCAGATAGCTGAATCAGTAAGTGGTTACCAGAAGCGGTTTTCTGAATATGCTCTTCCTTCCGCATCAAAGACAAATGCAGAAGTGACTTATTATAAGCTGGGCATTTTTGAAAAACTCTTTCCTTTCTACTCCACCATTGGCATTGTGATGCTTATCGGCCTTATAATAATGGTAATAAAAGGAAGAAAGAAAACTTCATTATTTGTAAAGATTCTTGGATGGCTTCTCTTTGCAGGATTCCTGTTCCATACACTCGGACTTGGTCTGAGATGGTATATTGCAGGACATTCGCCGATGAGCAATGGTTATGAATCGTTGATATTTATATCGTGGGTTACACTTCTGGCCGGGTTTATCTTCAGCCGTAAATCGGCTTTCTCACTCTCAGCTACTGCAGTTCTGGCAGGGTTAACGCTTATGGTGGCACATCTGAGCTTTATGGATCCCGAGATAACTAACCTGGTGCCGGTGCTGAAATCCTACTGGCTTACCCTGCATGTTTCTGTGATTACAGGAAGCTATGGCTTTCTCGGTCTTGGTGCCATCCTTGGCATTATTACCATGATTCTTTTGATGCTTTCAAACTCTCAGAACCGCGAAAGGATATCAAACACCATTGATGAGCTTACAGTTATTAACTTCAAGACACTAACGCTTGGTCTTTATTTTCTTACTATCGGGACCTTCCTGGGAGCTGTCTGGGCAAATGAATCGTGGGGCAGGTACTGGGGATGGGATCCCAAGGAAACATGGTCGCTGATTACCATTATTGTCTATACATTCGTGACCCATTCACGGATGATCCCGGGAATGAAGAGCATTTATACTTTCAACCTGCTTTCATTATTGGGGTTCTCATCAGTGCTGATGACATATTTCGGGGTAAATTATTACCTGTCGGGAATGCATTCCTATGCCTCTGGTGATCCTGTTACGATTCCCTTGTTCGTGTACCTGGCCGTGATCGTTCTGGCGGGATTGTGCGTGGCAGCATACCTGAAATACAGAAAACTCGGGAAGGAACACATAGCGGAAAAATAAATGGATTACTGGCTCCGCTTAGCTACTTCAGCTTCCGTCGTCAATAAAAAAATAAGGCTGTCGCTTCGCGGCAGCCTTTTCTGCTTTGGGTGGAAGATGGGGTTCGAACCCACGACCTTCGGAACCACAATCCGACGTTCTAACCAGCTGAACTACATCCACCGTGTCAGGAGTGCAAAAGTAAGCCCAATATTTTTATTCACAAAATTTTAAAATTATTTTCTCCCGATCACACTCAAATGTTATCTTTGTGCGGTTCAGAAAAAAATGAACCTGCGCGAATAATAATTTGCCTGACAATTTGTTATCAATAATAGTTGGATAAATCAGGACGTGTTTAAAAGGATCAAGGTAATCGATAATATTTCAGGGCTTCAGAGCTTCCAGCTCATGAGGTTCACTGTCTTCCTGATCATCAGCGTGGTATTCACCAAGAGCCATCTTACGAGATCCGAGATAGGATCGTGGGAGATGTTCCTTTTCATAGCCGGGCTATTGAGCTTTTTCTGGGTTACCGGCATCATCCAGTCACTGCTTCCCCTCTACCACCATAATAAGACATTCAGGCGGTTTGGCGATCCCGGAACAGGAAAATCGCCGGAAATATTCAACGCATTTCTTTTATTATGCTTCTTCAGCCTTCTGATTTTTGCACTCGGACAATCACTTAAGGGAAGCTTTTCGGTCTTCCATTTCAGAGGCAATGTACCGTTCCTGAACCTTCTTCTTCTTTATATCCTGCTTAGCAGCCCGGTTTGTCTTATTGAATATATCTACATGCTTAATAACCGTTCTTACAGGATATTTCAATATGGTCTCTATACCTTCAGCGCGCAACTTGTTCTGGTAACTACCCCGATTCTTTTAGGGAAAGATATTATATGGTCAGTTTATGGACTTCTTATAATAACAGCGATAAGATGGATATGGCTTATCATTCTGCTCAGGAGGTACTCTGAGATGAAGGTCTCGTGGGAGTTCATGAAAGAGCATCTGTATCTCGGACTGCCACTGGTAATTGCCTCGCTTATAAGCGGATCGGCCCAGTATACCGACGGAGTTATTGTTTCAGCCGTATATCGCGACCCCGCAGTATTTGCCTGGTTCAGGTATGGTGCCAAGGAGTTTCCGCTTGTCCTCCTCCTCGCAAACGGATTGAGCAATGCTATGCTTCCCGAGTTTTCAACGCGATCCAGCATGAAGGAGGCGCTCGAAAAAATTAAACTCAAGTCAAAGAGACTGATGCATCTTCTGTTTCCTGCCACCATGTTCATCATGCTTTTTACCCGGTGGTTTTACCCCCGCCTCTTCAACCCTGAGTTTCAGAAAAGTGCCGATGTGTTCCTGATATATACATTATTGATCGTACCCAGGCTCGTTTTTCCCCAGACTATTGTGGTGGGACGGAAAAAGACCAACGTCAGCCTCATAGTAGCAATTATTGAGATTTCACTGAATATTCCGCTTAGCCTCCTGATGATTAAGTGGGGATATAATATTGTAGGGGTTGCACTTGCAACATTCATTGTTTATTGTATTGAAAAGGCAATCCTGATAGGTTATGTCTGGAAGAAAATGAAAATAAAACCCTCAGAATATATACCGCTGAAAGTGTATGGAATATACTGCTTTCTTCTTTCAATCCTCTTCATACTTATCGACCACAGGATCATTGACATCCATTAGAATGGTTCCGGATCAATGCTCCTGAATCCTGGTTGTAAAAAATGTTTTTATATTTGTGCTCAACTGGCCTGAAAAGGTTCCATATTAATATTTAATAGTAATCAGATTCTAAGTTATGTATACTATTGAAGTACTTACAAAAGACGAGAGACAGGAATTCCATAATTTCCCTAAGCGGCTGTACAAGAGTGATCCTAGCTGGGTTTGTCCGCTTGATTCAATTATTGAATCAATCTTTGATCCCCGGAAAAACCACTCTTTCGAACATGGGGAGTCAATCAGGTGGATTCTTAAGGATGGCGATGGAAAAACAATCGGCCGTGTGGCAGCATTTATCGATAATGTGAGGTCTGCTGCAAACAGGCAGAAAACAGGGGGAATGGGATTCTTCGAGGTTATTGAGGATAAGAATGCTGCATTTTTCCTCTTCGATAAAGCACGGGAATGGCTTTCTGAAAGGGGAATGGAAGCAATGGACGGCCCGATAAATTTCGGAGAAAATGACAACTTCTGGGGTCTCCTGGTCGACGGCTTCACCAGGCAGGGTTATGGAATGCCTTATAATAAGAAGTATTACAGGGAGTTTTTTGAAGCATACGGTTTCAGAAATTACTTTGAGCAGATATCATGCCATAGGGTGGTAAGGGAGAAAGGCAATGTAATGACAAATTTCCCTGAACGCATAATGAAGGTTGCCGAATGGCTGACAAAAAGACCGGGGTATTCATTCCGTCATTTTGAGTTCAGGAATGCCCGGAAATACATTGATGATATATGCCATATTTATAACACTACCTGGATATATCTGAAGGACGACTTTACACCTCTTGATCCGGTGATCCTTCAGGAATCACTTATGAGTGCAAAACCTATACTTGATGAAGAAATGGTGTGGTTTGCATATTATAATGACAGCCCAATAGGATTTTTTGTAATGTTTCCGGATCTCAACATGATCCTTCGGCATTTTAACGGGAAACTAACCCCCTGGAACATGATCAGGTTCGTATATTACAAGCTTACCCATGAGATGAACAGGGCAAGAACTGTTGTGGGGGGAGTTATTCATTCACATCAGAATACAGGGGTGGAAGCTGCTATCTTTTACCAGTATTACCAGACTTTCAAAAAGAAACCCTGGATAAAGGAGCTCGACATGTCGTGGATAGGTGATTATAACCCAAAGATGATCGCAACTTATGAAGCTCTTGGTGCAAAAAGAGTCAAGACCCATATTACCTACAGGTACATGATCAACAAAAAGCTTAAATTCATAAGATTCAAAGACGAAATGGCAGAGAAAAATGCCGGCTTGTACAAAAACAGGCAGAAAGATTAATAATTTGCAATTAACTTTTGCAAATTAAATATAGTTCATTACTTTTGCAGTCCCTTAACAGGGGCATTATACAGGTTAGAAAAACAATAAAATAAACAACAATGAAACAGGGAATACATCCGGAAAATTACAGGTTCGTGGTATTTCAGGATATGTCGAACGGCTCTTCTTTTCTGAGCAGATCGACTGCTCCGTCAAAAGAGAACATCAAATGGGAAGACGGGAATGAATATCCTCTTATAAAGCTTGAGATTTCAAATACATCCCATCCTTTTTATACCGGCAAGATGAAGCTTGTTGACACCGCAGGGAGGGTCGATAAATTCATGAACCGTTACAAAGATCATATTGCCAAGAAGAAATAACTGGAATATATTCAGTATGCGATTAAAAGGGCTTATTAAAGAGCCCTTTTTTATTATCTGAACTCACACTCAACCCCCTCTCTCCGCCAGCTGGCAGAAAGAGGGGGAAAAGGAGGGGGTGAGTACAGGAAAGTTTGGTTGAGAAGGGGGATAAAATGGGGTGAGAGCATGTTAGTGATGAACCAGTCCCTATTTATTTGGCATAATCATTGCAATGGTCCCTTTCAGGTTAATTGATAAAATATTAAGTAATTTTGACTCTTTGATAAAGAGGGAAGGTAATAATATATATGGAAAAGAAATTCAGAAGAACCGTCAGTGATTTTTTACTACCTGATGTTCTTGACGGAGAAGGTGATATTATTCCGATAATCGCCGATGGTGAAGACGGCGACCTTGAAGATATTGATACACCGGAAACAATTCCGGTCCTGTCATTGCGCAACACTGTGCTCTTTCCAGGAGTAGTACTTCCTATATCAATAGGGCGGCCACGGTCAATTCAACTGATTAAAGATGCCTACCGGAATGACAAAATTGTAGGCACCGTCGCTCAGAAAGATCCGGATATGGAAAATCCCGGATACGACGATCTTCACTCCGTGGGTACAATTGGCCAGATAGTCAAGCTCCTTGAGATGCCCGATGGCTCCACAACTGCAATTATCCAGGGACGAAAGAGAATGATTCTCAGCGAACTGGTTTCTGATGATCCCTATTTCATTGCGCGTGTCAAACCAATGCCCGAACGGAAACCCGAGTCTCTGAGCAAGGACTTTGATGCAATTGTAGGTTCACTGAAGGACCTCTCTCTGAAAATAATCAAGATCAATTCCAACATAAGTCCCGAAGCTTCATTTGCAATCAAGAATATTGAGAATAACACTTACCTCATAAATTTTATCTGCTCTAACACTGACATCAAAGTTCAGGATAAGCAGAAACTCCTTGAAATTAACAGTATACGCGACAGGGGATTCATGCTGCTCGAATTCCTGGTACAGGAAATTCAGGTTCTGGAGCTTAAAAACGAACTGCAGTCGAAAGTCAAAATAGACCTCGATCAGCAGCAGAGGGAATTCCTTCTTCACCAGCAGATGAAGACCATTCAGAATGAGCTTGGCGGAAATCCTGGTGAAAAAGAAATTGAGGAGTATCAGGAAAAGGCTAAAACGAAAAAATGGACTGAAGAGGTCAAACAAGTATTTGACAAAGAGCTTGATAAACTACGTCGTCTCAATCCTGCCGCCGCCGAATACTCTGTTCAGGTCAACTATATTCAGACTCTTCTTGACCTTCCGTGGAGTGAATATACCCAGGATAACCTCGACCTTAAAAATGCAAGGCAGGTGCTTGATTCTGACCATTTTGGCCTTGACGATGTCAAGGAGAGAATACTCGAACACCTGGCAGTACTGAAGCTGAAAGGAGACCTTAAATCTCCGATCCTTTGCCTTTACGGTCCTCCCGGAGTAGGAAAAACATCACTTGGCAAGTCGGTTGCAAGGGCTCTTGGCAGAAAGTATGTCAGAATGTCATTAGGTGGACTTCATGATGAAGCCGAGATCCGCGGACACAGAAAAACATATATCGGAGCAATGCCGGGCCGTATCGTTCAAAACCTTAAGAGGGCAGGTTCCTCAAATCCTGTTTTTATACTTGACGAGATAGATAAAGTCGGACAGGATTTCAGGGGAGATCCATCTTCTGCATTGCTTGAGGTACTTGATCCTGAACAGAACAGTACTTTCTTCGATAATTTCCTTGAGATGGAATACGACCTTTCAAAGGTTCTTTTCATCGCCACAGCCAATACCCTTTCGACAATCAGTCCTGCTCTCCGCGACAGGATGGAGACTATTGAAATTACAGGATATCTCGTTGAGGAAAAGCTCGAAATAGCAAAACGCCATCTGCTTCCCAAACAGCTCGAGAATCATGGTGTAACCGCCGATCAGCTGAAAGTGCCTGCCGGTATAGTGGAAAAGATTATTGACTTGTATACCAGGGAATCCGGCGTGAGGGAACTTGATAAAACACTTGCCAAGATTGTACGGGTTACTGCTAAAAACATTGCATCTGAATCAAAATACAACCCGGTACTTTCTGAAAAAATGCTGGGGGAGATGCTCGGCCCGCCAAGATTTATCCGCGATATTTATTCCGGTAACGATCAGGCAGGCGTGGTGACAGGTCTGGCATGGACTGCAGCCGGAGGAGAGATATTATTTGTCGAGACCAGTATCAGCAGCGGTATTGGCAAGCTTACACTTACCGGCAACCTTGGCGAGGTAATGAAGGAATCGGCGATTATTGCCCTTGAATATCTAAAGGCAAATAATTCACTGCTTGGGTTACCGGATAACTTCTCCGAAAAATGGAATATTCACATACATGTACCGGAGGGAGCCATACCAAAGGACGGACCATCAGCTGGAGTTACCATGGCCACTTCAATCGCGTCGGCCTTTACACAGAGAAAGGTAAAGAAATATCTTGCAATGACCGGAGAAATAACTCTTCGGGGAAAAGTTCTGCCTGTGGGCGGGATCAAGGAGAAAATACTTGCTGCCAAACGGGCAAAAATAAAGGAGATCATCCTTTCGGAAGAGAACAGGAAAGATGTAGAGGATATTAAATATATTTATATCAAGGGATTGAAGTTCCATTATGTCGAAACAATCATGGGCGTGCTCGAGCTTGCTCTTCTTAAGCAGAAAGTCAGCAATCCTAAAAAAATATCGTTCGAATGAAAAAAACAGCAGTTTTCCCGGGGTCGTTTGACCCGTTCACACTTGGTCATGAAAGCATTACCAGGAGGGCCCTCAGCCTCTTTGATGAGATAATTATTGCTGTCGGTGAAAATGCCCTGAAGAAAAGCCATTATTCCCTTGAAACAAGGAAGAATATGATATCGAAAGTTTTCAAAGACGAGCCGCGCATAAAGGTCGATCAGTACAAAGGTCTTACCGTTGATTACTGCCGGAGGAACGGGGCCGGGTATATTCTGAGGGGACTAAGGACAGCGGCAGATTTTGAATTTGAAAGAGCCATTGCTCAGGTTAATAAGGCAATGGCGCCGGAGCTTGAATCTGTTTTTATTCTTACTCTTCCGGAACACTCTCATATTAATTCCACTATTGTACGCGACATTATTTGCAACGGAGGCGATGCTTCGCAGTTTGTACCTGCTTCAATAGATCTTAATGATTACCCGGGTGATGAAGCCTAGACTGTGAAGATGGACGAATTAATGAGGTCCATCAGTGAAAGCCATGCGCTGCTTTTTAGCTTGCTGAGGTCATCCGGGAGGAGCCACTCAACACTGGTAATTCCCTCTTTTTCCTGCGGCTTTATGATCATTTTTCCATCATAATTCATCAGGAACCAGCTTGTTTTTTTCAGATAGGATATTCCTTCCCATGAATAAGTATGATAACTTGGCTGAAGCTCTTTAACTATCTTGTGACCTTTTATTCCGCACTCTTCGCTGACTTCACGCAAGGCACAGTCTTCAGGTTCTTCTCCTTCCTCAATATGGCCTTTCGGAAGGTCAAGCTTCCCCTTCTTCTCAATAAAAAGATATCTCCCGGATGAATGCTTAACCAGCCCGCCGGCTGCATGGACTTCAGTAAAGTAGATCCTGAATATTTTCCATATGTGCTTTATGTCGGGCCCGTAAATGTTTATTGCCTGGAATTGAGGATTTGACTGGAATTCTGCAATTATCTTATAAAGTTCCCTGGTGTCGTAAAACTTATGAAATAAGCCGTATTTTTGTAACCGGTCAGGTTCAGAACTGATTAGTACGAATCTGTTTTCGAAATGAACTTTATACATCTCTTTATGGAAAAAAGTGCAAAAGGAATTGCCGAATATCTATTACAAATTAAAGCAATTAAATTGCAACCGTCAAATCCTTTTACATGGGCATCGGGATGGAAGTCTCCAATTTACTGCGATAACCGCAAGACTCTTTCATTTCCTGAAGTAAGATCATATATCCGGGACTCCTTTACACAATTGATAAAGGAACTTTATCCGAATGCCGAACTTATTGCCGGAGTCGCAACGGGAGCCATTTCACATGGGGCTCTTGTAGCTGATAAGATGGAATTGCCATTTATTTACGTAAGGTCTGAGGCCAAGGAACATGGTCTTGGAAACCAGATAGAAGGATATTACCTGAAGGGGCAGAAAGTTGTAGTTGTAGAGGACCTCATTTCAACCGGAGGAAGTAGCCTCAATGCCGTAAAAGCTCTCAGGGAAGCCGGATGCGATGTCCTTGGAATGACAGCTATCTTTACTTATGAATTCCGGAAAGCTGCCGACGGTTTCAAATCTGCCGGTTGCAGGCTCGATACATTATGCAATTATTCAGTCCTGATCGAGACTGCCGTTAAGGCAGGATATGTAACTGAAGCTGACCTGGAGACACTCAGGAATTGGAGACTTGATCCCTCAGTATGGGGAGTAAAATAACTTAACAAATCACAGCATGGCTGAAGTATCAACGTTTGAAAGCAGGACCGGCAGGGTTAGCTGCAGTTCCGGGAAAGCCTTTGATTTCATGACCGATCTCAGGAATTTTAAACGATTCATTCCGGCCAATGAAATCAGGGACCTGGTAATTGACTCTGATTCATGCAGCTTTCAGGCCGACATGCTGGGAACTGTGAAGATCCATATTTCAGAAAAGATGCGTCCGGAGAAAATAGTCTATTCCGGTACGATGCCTCATGTAAATGATTTCTCCATGTCAGTTGATATCAGGGAGAAACCGGACGGGAATTCCGATGTTAAATTGTTTATCAGGGCTGAGTTAAACCCCTTTCTGAAAATGATGGCGGCTGAACCAATAAAAAGGGTGCTCGGGACTATAATTGATGAGATGGAGAAATTCAGGGAATGGGAAGCCACTACCTGACATACTCAACTTCTTTAAAATCAAATTCTGCCGGACTGACGTTCTCATCTTCAATTATCAGCCTGCCATAGGCCGATATCCCCTTTACTATTCCTCTGAAGAGCTTCCCTTCCGATCTGTAAAAATGCCATTCATTCAGCCAGTAAAGACGTGACAGGTATTCCTTCTTAAGTTGTTCCAGTTTTCCGGACATTAGCATTTCATACCTTCCATCGAGGCATGCAAGAAGCTCTTCCAGGCAAACTTTACGATCATATTCTCTTCCGGTAAGCATGCTGAGCGAAACAGGATTTGGGACTGATGAAGGGAATTCAATCTGGTTTATGTTAATGCCGATTCCTGCAATTGTACTTTCAATAGTGCCGCCCAAAATTGAATTTTCAATGAGGATGCCTGCTATTTTGTCATCATTTACATATATATCATTGGGCCACTTGATTTTACTTCCCAACAGATAGTTGCCGGCAAAATCGCATATCCCGAGAGAAATTGCCATTGAAATAAAGAACTGGTCTTCCGGAGGGATAATTTTCGGGTTAAGTATTATGCTGATTAACAGATTTTTGCCTCTCTCGCTTTCCCATTTGTTCCCGGCCCTTCCTCTACCTGATGTCTGGTAATCAGTATATATGACACACCCCTGGGCAGACAATCCTTCCTTCAGCATAAGCGATGCATGGGAATTTGTTGATGTCAGTTCTTCAAAATAAATAAGATTAGATCCTATAGTCATGATTGTTAATTAATTAACAGACCAAGAACTATAATTCGCCATTAATATTTTTTCTCCCTCTGTTATTGGCACTGAAATTGCAAATATGCTTTTCTGTGACAAAAATACAGATAAAAGTTTGTACTTTTGCGACTTGATATCTAACTGATAATTATTGATGAAGAAAAGATCAGACACTGCAGCAGTTCTTTTAAAGAGTATTATAAAAGGAATTTTTGAAAAACAGGGAATTAATGTAATTAAAATAGATCTGCGGAAGCTTGAAAACAGGATAGCTGATTTTTATGTTATCTGTCATGGCACATCCACAACCCAGGTCGATTCAATATGTGATTCAGTTGAAGATACCGTAAGGGAGAAAACAGGGGAGAAGCCCATTCATGTTGAGGGTCTTGAAAACTGCTATTGGGTGCTCCTTGATTTCGGGAATGTTGTTGTTCATATTTTCCTGGAAGAATACAGGAATTTTTACAGTCTGGAGTCGTTGTGGGCTGATGCTGCAATTGAAGCAGTAGAAGATAAAATAAAGTAAGTAAAGTAATTATGGCAACTGAAAATAATAATACATCGCCCGAAAAAAAGAACGACAAGAATCCAAAGATACGTTTCAATTCAAACTGGATTTTTGCTATCCTGGCGATCTCTTTCATCCTGTTCGAGGTGATGCTTGGCGGAAAGTCAGTGAAAAAGGCTACCACAGGTATGATAAAGGATATGATAACCAGCCATGATATTGAAAAGATTATTGTTGTAAACAAGGATCAGGCTGAGATATATCTGAATGCCGATGCTATAAAATCGGGAAGATACCCCGACGTTTCGAAGCCTGGTGGAAATATGGGTCTTCAGGTTCCCAAACCGCAATACACTTATAATATAGGCGATATAGCCAATTTTGAGCCTTTCATTATTGAGGCACAGAAGGGCGCAGGTTATGCTGAAAAGGATTTTATTTATCCTGAGTATGAGACAAGAAAAAATTATCTTGGAGATATTCTTTCATGGCTGATACTTCCTATAATTCTGGTTGTTTTCTGGATATTCATGATGAGACGCATGGCTGGCGGAGGAGCAGGCAATGCCGGAGGAATATTCAGTGTCGGGAAATCGAAGGCACAGATATTTGACAAGGACACCAACGTAAAACTCAATTTCAACGATGTCGCAGGGCTTGAAGAGGCCAAGACAGAAGTAATGGAGATAGTTGATTTCCTCAAGAACCCTAAAAAATATACCACCCTGGGGGGTAAAATCCCTAAGGGCGCACTTCTTATAGGTCCTCCGGGAACAGGGAAAACCCTTCTTGCCAAGGCAGTTGCAGGCGAAGCAAATGTGCCCTTCTTCTCATTATCGGGTTCCGATTTCGTGGAAATGTTCGTCGGTGTCGGCGCCTCAAGAGTCAGGGATTTATTCAAGCAGGCAAAGGAAAAAGCTCCCTGCATAGTTTTTATTGATGAAATTGATGCTGTAGGAAGAGCCAGAGGGCGTAATGTAAACTTTGGCTCAAACGATGAGCGCGAGAATACGCTAAACCAGTTATTGACAGAGATGGACGGATTCGGCACCAATTCGGGTGTGATCATACTTGCTGCAACCAACAGGGCCGATATTCTTGACAGGGCTTTGTTAAGGGCCGGCCGTTTCGACCGTCAGATCCACGTTGAACTACCCGATCTTACAGAGAGAGAGGCTATATTCAAAGTTCACCTGCGGCCCATAAAGCTTGAAAAGGATTTTGATGTCACCTTCCTTGCAAAGCAGACTCCGGGTTTTTCGGGAGCTGACATTGCTAATGTCTGCAACGAAGCAGCTCTTATTGCCGCCAGGAAAAACAAAAATGTTGTTGAGAAACAGGATTTTCTTGATGCCGTCGACAGGATAGTTGGCGGACTGGAGAGAAAGAATAAGATCATCTCACTCGGAGAAAAGAAAACAATAGCGTATCATGAGGCAGGCCACGCCACAGTAAGCTGGCTGCTGGAATATGCTAGCCCGCTCGTAAAGGTGACAATTATCCCCAGGGGAAGGGCGCTCGGCGCTGCCTGGTATCTTCCTGAAGAGAGGCAGATAACCACCCGCGAACAGCTGCTCGATGAGATGGCTTATGCCCTGGGAGGCCGGGCATCAGAAGAACTTGTATTTGGGAAGATTTCAACAGGTGCATTGAGCGACCTGGAGAAAATTACAAAACAGGCTTATGCCATGGTCTCATTTTTCGGAATGAGCGACAAGGTCGGGAATGTAAGTTTCTATGATTCATCAGGACAGTCTGACTACGGATTCACTAAACCATATAGCGAAAAGACAGCAGAAATCATTGATAATGAGGTAAAACAGGTCATTGATGAATCGTACATCAGGGCTAAGGAACTGCTGAAAGCCAATATGAAAGGATTGGTGGAGCTTGCAGAGTTGCTTCTGGAAAAGGAGGTAATTTTCAGTGAGGATCTCGAAAGGATCTTCGGAAAGAGAAAGGCTGACCAGGTAAAGGAGGCTAAGGAAGCAGAAGAAGCATTGTCTAAAGAGGCAGGTATAAAGAAAAATACAGAGAGCCCGGTTGCTGAAGCTGAAGCAGCCCCTAAGAAAGCACGGAAGGGAAAAACTCCCGGTCCTGAAACGGACAGCGGCGATCCTGGGATCATAGATTTTAATAAATAAAAGATCATCAAGATAAAACTATAAGTTTTGAATAATTTTTTCAGACGCACATTAACCGGGGCATGGATAATCATTTTCGTTCTTGGCGGATACTGGCTTCACCCGGTATCTTTTTTTCTTGCAGGCCTCGTTATGCTTGCAGGATCCATGTATGAATATTACAGGATAATAGGCAAGTCGGGTGTCAGACCGCAGATGATTCCCGGGATGATAACAGGCATAACCGGGTATGTACTCGCTACCCTTTCTGCTGCAGGAAAGATCCCGTTGAAATTTCTTCTGCTGATTTTACCTATGCTTGCAGTAATGATGATAATTGAGCTTTACAGGAAACAGGAGAAACCGTTTGATGCTCTTTCACATACTTTTTTCCCGCTGATATACACTGTCATTCCTTTGTCATTGTTCCCGTTCTCAGCGTTTAATCATGAAGGACTTGCAACATTGATCCCTCATGGGAATATTATTTTCTCTCCCGGAATCGTCGTAGGTTTTTTCCTTCTTATCTGGGCAAATGATACAGGAGCCTACCTTATTGGTGTAACACTCGGCAAACACAGGCTGCTCGAGCGGATCTCACCTAAAAAATCATGGGAAGGATTCATCGGCGGAGTGGTACTGGCTGTCGTAGTATCATGGCTGCTTTCCGGATGGCTGGGTGTAGTAAGCCCGGTCAAATGGGCAATTATCTCTTTGATCGTTTCAATAATAGGCACATTCGGAGATCTTGTTGAATCGATGCTTAAAAGAAGTACCGGGATAAAAGACTCAGGCAACCTAATGCCAGGCCACGGGGGATTCCTCGACAGGTTCGATAGTACGGTAATGTCATTTCCCATTGTATTTCTTTTTATTTCATTCTTTGGATGATTGAGAGGACTTAATTAGTTTTGTGCAAAGTTTCAGTGATGAGCATTCATAAGGAAGGATATAAGATTTTAATTATTGGCCTGGTGACCCTGCTGCTTATTAATATCATAGCAGACATCTTTATCGCCGATAATATGATTATAAAATGGGGTATCGGCTTCTGTTCAATAGTACTTTATGTTTTTCTTCTCTTTTTCTTCAGGATGCCGGCAAGGAACCTGGAGCCGGATCATGGGATCATTTATGCACCTGCTGATGGCAAGGTGGTAGTAATTGAAGAGACGGAAGAGAAGGAATATTTCAAAGATATCAGGCTGCAGGTCTCTATTTTTATGTCACCATTCAATATGCACAGCAACAAGTACCCGGTTTCCGGACATATTAAATATGTTGCCTATCATGAAGGACAGAAAATTGTAGCCTGGCATCCCAAATCGTCTGAGCTGAATGAGAGGAGCACTATAGTAATTGAGATTTACGGTGGCGTTGATATCCTTGTGAGGCAGATCGCCGGCGCAGTTGCCAGACGTATCGTTACTTACTCAAAGGTAGACCAGGATGTTAAACAGGGCGATGAGCTCGGCTTTATTAAATTCGGATCGAGAGTCGATATATTTCTTCCGGTCGGGACTGAAATTGAAGTCCCCATCCTTCAGGAGGTAAAGGCAAACAAAACTATAATTGCCAGAATCTGAATATAATCAACATGGATAAGAAAGACGACAGGATCATTGATATTACCAGTGATGTAAAATGGATTGGTGTTCTGGATTATGATATCTTAACATTTGATATCGTGATGCATACGGAATTCGGAACAACGTATAACTCTTATTTCATTAACGCCCGCAAAAAAGTTCTCATCGAGGTAGCCAAGGAAAAATTCAGTGCGACTTATCAGAAAAAGCTCCGTTCCCTGACCGATCCCGCAGATATCAGCTATATAATTCTTGATCATACCGAGCCCGATCATTCAGGCAGCCTGAAACAGATACTTCAACTGGCACCTTCGGCTACTATTGTAGGAAGCGGTAATGCAATAAGATACCTTGAGGATATGCTGAACATGCCTTTCAGGTCACTCGTTGTTAAAGATGGCGATACCCTTGACCTCGGAGACAAGACTTTAAGATTCATCTCGGCACCTAATCTTCACTGGCCCGACTCGATCTATACATACCTTGAGGAAGAGAAGATACTGTTCACATGTGATTCATTCGGAGCGCATTATTGCACATATGAGATGAAGGATGATCTCACAAAGGATTATCTCGCAGCACATAAGTACTATTTTGAAGTGATAATGAGGCCTTTCAGCCGGTTCATGCTGAAAGCTGTTGAGAGGATCAAATCACTCGATATAGAATACATTTGCCCCGGCCATGGTCCTATCCTTCAAGAGAACAGGAAACAGATTATAAGCCTGACTGAAAAGTATGCAGCCGAATATATACAGATCTCGAATGTACAGGCAAAAAGGCATATTCTTATAGCCTACGTTTCGGCCTACGGGTATACGAAAAAAGCTGCTGAGATAATTGGAGCCGCTATAATGGAATCTGCCGGTTTTACAATGGATATTGTTGATATCGAAAATCTGACTCCGTCAGAAATGGAGTCGTATATGATTTCATCTGACGCTCTCCTGGTTGGATCTCCGACAATAAACCAGAATACGCTCGGGCCGGTATTCACCCTGTTTTCGGTAATAAACCCTATACGTGACAAGGGTAAGCTGGCAGGTTCGTTCGGATCTTATGGCTGGAGCGGAGAGGCCCCTAAAATAATTATTGAAAACCTGAAGAATTTAAAATTAAAAATATTTGAAGAACCTGCAGCCTTCAAATTCCTGCCTTCGGGTCAGAAGGAAGAGACACTTAAGGAATTCGGAAGAAGGTTTGCATTGAAGTTTGAAGAAGAGTGTAAACAAAAAGAAAGAGGCTGATTTCTCAGCCTCTTGTCAATTTCATTTTTACAACTTCTCGCTTTATCTGTTTGAAATGGAAATCCGGAAAATTTGAATTAGGTTTGTAAAAGGAAAGCCTTTGCCATGAAAACAACATTCAGAAACTTCCTTATATTCTTCGGGGTTATCCTTCTTTTAGCCATTGCCTGGTTTTTTCGCAGCATTGTTGTATACATCCTTGTTTCAGGGGTTCTGTCAATTATGGGCAGGCCGCTGGTTGACCTTTTCTGCAGGATAAAGATCAGGAAGTTAAAATTTCCGCGGGTGCTGGCAGCTCTTCTGACTCTGCTGATTATATGGGGTGTTATAATTATGTTCTTTGTAATCTTCGTCCCCCTGGTGACAAAGGAAATAAACTATTTTTCCACCATCGACAGCGAAAAGTTAGTCCAGATTGTCCAGGATCCGCTTAATAAGCTTGAGAATCTCTTCAAAACTTTCAACAGGAATGTTGGAGCTCAGGTTTCGGTTCAGGATTACTTTACCAAGAAAGTCTCTTCAGTTCTGAGCATCGATATGATCCAGAATATTCTCGGATCACTTGTCGGAATACTGGGTAACATCCTCGTTGCAATTTTCTCAATCACTTTCATTACATTCTTTTTTCTGAAAGACCAGCACCTGTTTTTTGAATCTATCCTGATGTGGGTACCCGAAAAGTACACAGAGAATTTCAGGAGGGCCCTTAATTCGATAAAAAACCTTCTGACAAGATATTTCATCGGGATCGTTATTCAAAGCACCTGCATTATGATACTGATTGATATTGGCATGACTATAGCCGGTATTGACTTTCACCAGGCGCTTGTAATGGGGCTTATCATTGGGATACTGAATGTTATTCCATATGTAGGACCATGGCTGGGCCTATTTATAGCTATTGTCATGGGCGTAGCTTCACACATTCAGATGGATTTTAAAACTGTTGTTGTGCCATTGGTCTATTATATGATAATTGTTGAGGTGATTACCCACTTAATCGATAATATTCTTTTTCAGCCGGTAATATTTTCCAACAGCGTTAAAGCCCATCCGCTTGAGATTTTCATTGTCATACTTGCTGCAGGGTTTGCTGCCGGCATTCCCGGGATGATCTTCGGCATTCCGGGATATACGGTTGTCAGGGTCTTTGCGAGGGAGTTCTTTAATAACTTCAAGGCTGTTCAGAAAATAACTTCCAGCCTTGCTCCCGGAGAGCCTGTTGAACAGATTATTCCCCCTGGCGAAAAGGAGCCTTCAGGCTAACATTCTGTTTTTAATGTTGTTATTCTGATTTCCAAAGAACCTGCTTATTTATGAGAAACCTCTTTCCTGATGTAAAAAAACTGGTCAGCTTTTATTATGAAGGCTTTAGAGATATGTCAGCATGGGGCAGAAAAGTCTGGCTCATTATCTTTATCAAGCTTTTTATAATGTTTGCCATTCTGAGGCTCTTCTTTTTTCATGATTTTCTTCACGACAAATATGCTAATGATAAGCAGAGAAGTAAATATGTTCTTGAACAATTAACCAATTCAGCTACTACAAATGATTGAGCATCTTGATATGTCACTTGTCGACTGGTCGAGAGCACAGTTTGCCCTTACAGCCATTTACCACTGGATTTTTGTGCCGCTGACTCTCGGGTTGTCATTTCTGATTGCCATAATGGAAACTATTTATGTCAGAACCGGCAACGAGGAATGGAAAAAGCTGACACGCTTCTGGATGACACTTTTTGGGATCAACTTTGCAATAGGGATAGCTACCGGCATAATACTCGAATTTGAATTCGGAACCAACTGGTCGAATTACTCATGGTTTGTTGGCGATATCTTCGGAGCTCCGCTGGCAATTGAGGGGATACTTGCATTCTTCCTTGAATCGACATTTGTCGCTGTAATGTTCTTTGGCTGGAATAAAGTGAGTAAAAAGTTCCACCTTACTTCTACCTGGCTGGTAGCTGTCGGAGCGAATCTCTCGGCATTATGGATACTCGTGGCAAATGCCTGGATGCAGAACCCGGTTGGCATGATTTTTAACCCTGATACTGCCCGCAATGAGATGGTAAGCTTCTGGGCAGTTCTCTTTAACCCGGTGGCAGTAGATAAATTCCTTCATACTATATTTTCAGGATTCCTGCTCGCATCAATATTCGTTCTGGGCATCAGCGCCTGGTTTTTGCTGAAGAAAAGAGAAGGATGGATGGCAAAACGGAGCATTCTGATTGCTGCCATTTTCGGACTGGTCTCTTCGCTGACGGTCGTATTTACCGGCGATAACTCAGCCAGGACGATAGCTTCGGTTCAGCCTGTCAAATTTGCTGCTATGGAAGCGCATTATTACGGTTCAGAGAATGCAGGACTTACTGCTTTCGGAGTACTTAAAAAATCTGATAAAAAGATCGGAGAAAAAGAAATATTGGACTTTTCATTCAGGATCAAGATACCGGGATTCCTGTCGATCATGACCGGAGGAGATAAAAATACTTATGTCCCCGGGATCAAGGACCTTGTGTACGGGGAAGAGGATAGCCGTCAAATATTGTCTGTCGCAGATAAGATCCGGCAAGGCATTTTTGCGCGCGACGTTCTGAACGATTACAAGAGAGCTATTATGTTTAATGATACCGAGCAAATCCGGGTTATTAAAAAACAGTATTTCCAGGATAAGAAATTCATGAACGAAAACTTCAGGTATTTCGGATATGCCTCTTTGATGAAGCCCGAAGATGCCGTTCCTAATGTTGCCCTGTCATTCTACTCATTTCACCTGATGGTAATGCTCGGATTCTTCTTCATCCTTGTTTTTGCAGCCTCGGTTTTTCTTGTGCTGAAAGGCTCGATTTCAAAACATAGATGGTTCCTCTGGATAGCCCTCCTTTCAATTCCGCTCGCCTATATTGCCAGTGAGGCGGGATGGGTTCTTACAGAGGCGGGAAGGCAACCCTGGATTATCCAGGACCTTATGCCTGTCACCAGGGGCGTATCTCAAATAAGTGCAAGCTCGGTGATGACTACATTTATACTCTTTGCCATTCTTTTTACCGCGCTTCTGATAGCTGAGGTATCAATAATGCTGAGACAGATCAAAACAGGACCAAAACATCAGGAGGATTAATTATGACAACTATGATTTCATATGTTTTCCTGCAGCATTACTGGTGGATGATCATCTCCCTTCTAGCAGGCTTGCTGGTATTCCTTATGTTCGTCCAGGGTGGTCAGTCAATGATCTTTTCCCTTCCCGGGAACGAGACACAGAAGAAAATGCTTGTTAACGCCATGGGACGCAAATGGGAATTTACCTTCACCACTCTCGTAACATTCGGCGGTGCTTTCTTTGCCTCTTTTCCACTCTTTTATGCAACAAGCTTCGGAGGAGCATACTGGGTTTGGATCGCAATACTTTTCAGCTTTGTAATACAGGCAGTCGCCTACGAGTACCGTTCAAAGCCTGCAAATGTCTTTGGTCAGAAGACTTTCGATATTTTTCTTCTTATAAACGGAGCACTGGGACCATTCCTTATAGGTACTGCCGTTGCGACATTTTTCACCGGATCAAACTTCAGCCTTGACTATATGAACAGCGTAAAATGGGGAACAGGCTGGCACGGACTTGAAGCTTTACTCGATGCAAGGAATATAGCCCTCGGCCTGGCTGTTCTGTTCCTGGCAAGGACAAATGGTCTTCTTTATATACTTAACACCATAGATGATGATGATCTCTCTGCCAGATCGGCTAAACGACTTATAGTCAATGCTGTATGTTTCCTCGTCTTTTTTCTTTTCTTCCTGGTTACACTTATGCTGTCAGCCGGGCTGACATTCACCAGCGGAGCGCCTGGGATAGTAGTGGAACATTACAAATACCTTCATAATTTCATTCAGATGCCGGCTGTGCTTATAATATTCCTTGCAGGAGTGATCGCTGTTATCGCGGGGATCGGCATAACAGTATTCCAAGGAAGCAGAAAGGGGATATGGTATACAGGTGCAGGAACCGTTGTTACAGTATTTGCACTCTTCCTTGTTGCCGGATTTAATAACAGTACCTTTTACCCTTCCGTATCTGACTTCAGGAGCTCCCTTACTATTTATAATGCCTCATCGAGCTATTTTACGCTTAAAACAATGATGTATGTCTCGTTTATCATTCCTTTTGTTGCAGCCTATATCTGGTACGCCTGGAAGGCTATCAACAAAAGTAAAATTACCAGTGGGGAGATGAATGAGGAGGGGCCTCTTTATTAGCGGTCACCGGTAACCGGTTGCCAAGATAAATTACGAACTAAAAGACTATAAATATGTATACTTCACAAATCATCCAATATCTGCTCTGGCCTGTAATGATAACGGTCAGCTGGTTTGCAGTAAGGATTGCATTGGCATATTATGAAAAGAGATTTCCCGACAGGGAGCAGCAGTCCTGATACCAAAAGCCAGGGAATGCAATTTACCGGAATGCCTTTATTTTATTGCAAGCGAAATAAGTGACGCAATAATATATAAAGGTATTATAAGTGGTGCGGCTCCGATTCCAAACACAGCAAATGTGGCGACTACAAGGACAATCATTAAATATCTTCCTTCATTTCCCTTGAACCTCAGGTGAGATGTCTTGAGCGACAGCAATGGCAGCCTGGTCACCATAAGAAGTGAAGTGACGAATGTGAATATCAGGAGTGCAATATTAGAGTGTATGAACGAGGCAAGGATTTTTGAGGGAGCGTAATGCCAGGCAATGACGATGGAAATAACAGCAAGTGCATTGGCTGGAATCGGCAGTCCCTTGAATGATGTGGTCTGTGTCTCGTCGGTATTGAATTTTGCAAGCCGCAAGGCTCCGCAGATAGGCATTATGACCGGAAGGAGAAGGATCATTCCGCTGCCATTAAAAGTATCCGAATTAAATATCATTGGGGCATTTAACATCATAGATCTTATAATCAGCTGATAGATTATGATTGCCGGAGCAACTCCGAAGCTCACTTCATCTGCCAGGGAATCAAGCTCTTTGCCGATACTGGAATATGCTTTCAGCGCCCGTGCTGAGAGACCGTCACAAAAATCGAATATCATCGCAGCCAGTATCAGCCATGAAGCTGTAACAATATTTCCGTTAAGAGCATAAATTATTGCAACGAAGCCGGATACAAGATTAAGCGAGGTTATAAGGTTTGGAATATGTTTTTTCATTTTTTCAGAATCATGAAAGGTGAGCAAAATTAAGATTAATTTTAGTAATAATGCCAATTTGGTTAAATTTGGCAACACAGAAACCAGCTATGACTGATTTTGCGAATATAAAAATAGCAGTTGATTTTGATGGCACTATCGTCGAGCATCAATATCCTGAAATCGGGAAGGAAAGGCTATTTGCTTTCCAGACGTTGAAGGAACTCGAAAAGAGAGGAGCAAGGCTTATCCTGTGGACATTCCGAACCGGTACCGAGCTTGATGCTGCTGTTGAGTTCTGCAGGAAAAACGGGATAGAATTTTATGCTGTTAACAAGAATTATCCGGAAGAGGTTATGGATGAATATGTAAGCCGTAAAATTGACGCTGACGTTTATATCGATGATAAGAATGTAGGCGGTTTCCCCGGATGGAGCGAAGTATGGCAAATAATTTTCCCCTTTGAGATCCAGCAGAAAGAGGCTGAAAAGAGAATAGCCTCTTCAGGAAAAAATATTCTTAAACGATTATTCTCACGGAAAAAGAGACCAGATGAAAAGTAACCACTTTGAATATTTATTCACCCTTTCTGTCCTGCTGATGTTCATTTGGGCAATTTCATGCTCAGGACGACCAGGGAATAAAGAAAATTACCTGAAGGCAGAAACAGTGAACTCGGCGGAGGGCACCAGGTCAAAGATCATAACAATAAAAAGCCCTGAGGAAAACTCTGATTTTAAGGCCGGTGAAAGGATTGAGGTTATTATTGAAATTACAGACCCGGGTCGTCAGCCGGATTCCGTGACTGTTTCATTTGATGGTCAAAAGGCAGCATTGCTGCGATCTGCACCATGGACGTACTCTGTACCTTCATCCTTTACAAAGAATACAGGCAGGAAATCACTAAAGGTGACAGCTTTTCGTGACGGTAAGGCAAATACTACTATAACCCGTTTCCTCATAATCAATTCCGACATCGTTCCCAAACATTATGGCTACAAGGTAATACATACATACCCTCACGACAGGGATGCATTTACGCAAGGTCTTTTTTATGATGAAGGCGTACTATATGAAGGTACAGGCCAGGAGGCAAGTTCAACCCTGAGGAAAGTGGAACTGGAAACCGGGAAGGTGCTCCAGCAGCTTAATCTCCCTTCTAATCTCTTCGGCGAGGGAATTACGTTGTTCAATGGCAGGATCTTCGAGGTGACATGGACATCAAAAGTGGGATTCGTTTATGATAAGTCAACATTCAGGCAGATCAACAAGATATATTACCAGACACAGGGATGGGGACTGACCACGATGAACGATAAGATCGTGATGAGCGATGGCACCAATGTAATTTATTTCTTTGAGCCTGAGATGTTTACAGTCGTGTCAAGGATTGAGGTTTATGATAATGAACAGATGGTCGATTCACTTAATGAGCTTGAATATATCAATGGCGAGATCTGGGCCAATATCTGGATGACCGATCGTATTGTAAGGATAGATCCTGCAACCGGGAAGGTGCTTGGCTATATCAACCTGGCAGGTATACTCAACGATCCAAATACGGATACAAAGGTAAATGTGCTCAATGGCATTGCTTATGATAAAGCCGGGAACAGGATCTTCGTGACAGGCAAAAACTGGCCTAAGCTTTTTGAGATCAGGATTACTGAATAATCTTCACTCCATAAATAACATTAATTCCCGCCGGTATTATCGAGAATTCAACCGGCGTGTGTCCCAGAGTCTCCCCGTCGGCTTCGGCAAACATTACCAGGTTCGAAGTGACTTTCAGGTTAGTGCACCTGTACCCATCTACCAGCTGATGGCTCAGGATAGTTCCATCGTAAAGCAATTTGAGACTTTTAATTACTTCGATCCTCGACATGTCGCGTATTACTGTAATATCAAGCAGACCGTCATCAGGCAGGGCATCTGGAGTCTGTCGCATTCCACCCCCGCAATATCTTCCATTCCCGACATTTATTGAAAATACATTGCAGGAGCTGGTTTTGCCATCAATTGTTAATTCCGAAATAATTTTCTTATACGCCAGGAGGCTGGAAAGAAGATTGTAGAAATATATAGCCCGGCTGCTTTTTCCCCTATCCTTCTGAATGTTCGTTTTTTTCACAACAAGTGCTTCAAAGCCAAGGCCGGCAATATTTATGAAGTACCTTTTATCCTGTGTATTTCCGTTGTAAAAGCTAATCAGTCCAACATCGTGAAGCATGGTTTTGTTCTCTTTAAGAACTTTAACAGCGCCTTCGTACATCATTGGGATCCCGAACATGCGGCCCCAGTCGTTGCCGGTACCGACCGGTATCATTCCGACGGCGACCTCCCGGGGGGAACAACTATCCTGGGTGAAGATACCGTTGACAACCTCATTCAGTGTTCCATCACCTCCGACGGATATCAGTTTTCTGAACCCGTTGCCTGTTGCTTCCCTGGCAAATTCAATAGCCTGCCCCTTTCTTTCAGTAAACTTTGCTTCAAAGACAATACCGTTTTTTTCAAGAAGGCCGGAGATCCTGTTCCAATCCTTCTTCCCCTTCCCGTTGCCGGCATTAGGGTTTACAATTATGAACCAATTGTTATGAACCTGGGTTGATGCCATTTTCATTTTAGGTTTTAAAGAGATGCAAAGATGTGAATAAAAGAGTAAGGTAATACTTATATACAATGATATAATTTTATTGACAAAAACAATCATGTACCCTAAGTTACAATAAATCAGTAATATAAGATTAAATGTTGAGAAATTCATTGTTAATAAAGTGTTGAAAACCACGATAGAAATGTTTACAATTACATCTTTGGGTTTCCGAAGCAGTGGTGGTTTATATATTAAATTTGAAGCTCAAAACTAAAACGTAAAAACAGAAGGAAGAAAATATGGGAAGAATAATAGCAATTGCGAATCAGAAGGGTGGTGTGGGCAAGACAACTACGGCTATAAATCTGGCAGCGAGCCTTGCTGCACTTGAAAAGAAGGTATTATTAGTGGATGCTGATCCCCAGGCAAATGCAACCTCAGGCATCGGGGTTGACACCAGGCAAATAAAGAGTACAATATATGATTGCCTGATTGATGGCAAGGATCCTAAAGATACTTTAATGGGGTGTGAAGTTGAGAACCTTACCCTGATGCCTTCCAATATTGATCTTGTTGGTGCTGAAATTGAAATGCTTGACAGGCCTGGGAGGGAAAAGATACTAAAAGGTGTTCTTAAGCAGATTGAGAATGATTACGACTATCTATTAATCGATTGTTCACCATCACTCGGGCTTCTTACAGTAAATGCTCTCACAGCTGCACATTCAGTGATAATACCTGTTCAGTGCGAATATTTTGCTCTGGAGGGACTCGGCAAGCTGCTCAATACAATTAAGATAATCCAGAATAACCTGAATCCGGAACTTGAGATAGAAGGATTTCTCCTGACGATGTATGATTCAAGGCTAAGGCTCTCAAACCAGGTTGCAGAGGAGGTAAACAAGCATTTTCAGCAGATGGTATTCTCAACTATAATCCAGAGGAACGTCAAGCTTTCTGAAGCTCCCAGCTTTGGTCAGCCCGCAATTCTTTACGATGCAGATTCAAGGGGAACTGTGAACTACCTCAATCTTGCAAAGGAGGTGATAGAAAAACAGGAGGCAAGGGTTAAGTAAACCCGGAATGGTTTTTAATCTTAAAGCAATGGAAATGACAAAGAAAAATGCATTGGGAAGAGGCCTCGGAGCATTAATTGACGGTGTTGAAAAAGAGATTCTTGAGAAAAAGGTAGAAGCAAACCAGGATATTTCAGTCGACTCGATTGATTCAAACCCCTTTCAACCGAGGACAAGTTTTGATGAGCAGGCACTCGAGGAGCTGGCAGCTTCAATCAGGAAGCTGGGCATAGTTCAACCGCTCACTCTCCGTGAGATAAGTAACGGCAGGTACCAGCTCATTGCGGGCGAAAGAAGACTTCGCGCAGCCAAGCTTGCAGGATTGTCTCATGTTCCTGCATATATCCGGACTGCAGACGACCAGGCGATGCTTGAACTTGCCCTGGTTGAAAACATTCAGCGCGAAGATCTTGATGCTATTGAAGTGGCAATAAGCTTTCAGAGATTGATAGAAGAGTGCAAGCTTACCCAGGAGCAGCTGAGCGAAAGAGTCGGCAAACAAAGATCGACAGTCGCAAACTACCTGAGGCTTTTGAAGCTTCCTGCTGAGGTTCAGCTTGGGATAAAGAACAAGCAGCTGATGATGGGACATGCCCGCACGCTTGTGAATATTGACGATCCCAAAAAGCAGATGGCTGTCTACTATAAGATTATCGATGGTGGCCTTTCCGTCAGGCAGGCCGAAGAGCTTGTAAGGCTTCTTCAGACAGAAAAGATCAAGGATCCTGAAAAGATTGAAAGAAAAAGAAAACTCAACCAGGATTTTTCCCAGCTTTCAGAGCACCTGAACAGGATTTTTTCATCAAAAGTGGACTTCAGAATAAATGAACTCGGTAAGGGTAAAATAGTGATCCCCTTTGAGAACGCCGAAGATATGGAGCGTATTTTGGGTATATTTGATCGCCTTAACTCCTAAAATAATTATCTTTGTCGCGCCGTTTAAAGATACTTAAGATCAATAACGGGCAGAGTTTATTTTGAAGGCGTACCATAAAATAATATTTCTTTTATTAGTAAGCCTGTGCTGTTTGCTTCAAAACAATTCAGCACAAGATACCATTTCCATATCCAGGCCTTCAAGACATACCTTTAAAGCAGAGCCTCTCAGGGCTACAATGCTTGCCATAGCACTGCCCGGCTTCGGACAGATATACAACAGGAAATTCTGGAAAGTACCCTTTGTTTATGCAGGCTTTGGCGGAGTATTGTACGCAATCCGCTTTAACTCAAAAGAGTATAATATATTCATGAAAGCGTACCAGGATTTTACTGATAACATTGCTGCAACAAACTCCTACGTGAATCTGATTACAAATATCAAGCCCGAAGCTTATGATCCGGTCCTTCATCCTAAAACCTATGACCCATCAACTGCAGCCTGGATCAGGGATAGAATGCTCAGGCAAGTCGATTATTATAAAAAATACCGTGATCTTTCGTATATTGGCATCGCAGCATGGTACCTTTACACTATTCTTGATGCCAATGTTGATGCGAGTCTTTTTAATTTTGATGTCAGCAAAGATCTCGGCATGAAGGTAGAACCGGTGATGATGCCATTATCAGGTCAGGCAGGTGTGGGACTGAGCCTGAAATTAACTTTTTAAACTGTAATTGAATGAAACGAATAACTGTTATAATTACATTTCTTTTTCTGATTTTTTTCAATACCGGTGCTGCTCCCGAAACTGATACAATTATCATTAAATCAGACATTGATTCCGAAAAGATCTCAACTGATCTCGACAGTCTGGTTTGCAGCTGGTATGTCAAACTGGCTCTTAAGAATAATCCGGATTTCTTTTCCGGGGACACTGTTGGTATAGAATATCCTGATTCAGTTTATAGAGACAGGTTAAGCAAGATCAATTCACTTATTAAACTTCCTTATAACAGTATAATCAGAAATCATATTCACGTATATACGATCAAACAAAGGGAAAAATTTGCAGCAGTCCTCGGAGTGATGGATTACTATTTCCCTATGATAGAGGATATTTTCGATTCTTACGGACTGCCGGCCGAGCTTAAATATATGGCTGTGATCGAATCGGCGCTTAACCCAAATGCTGTGAACAGGTATTCGGGCGCAACAGGATTGTGGCAGTTCATGTACAGCACCGGCAGGATGTACGGGCTTACAATAAACTCTATCGTTGATGAAAGACGAAACCCCGTTCTGGCAACCCATGCAGCTGCCAGGTATATGAAAGACCTCTATAGTATTTATAATGACTGGACCCTCGTGATAGCTGCATTTAATTGTGGCCCGGGCAATGTAAACAAGGCAATTACAAGGTCCGGGAATAAGAAAGATTACTGGGATATTTACTACAGGCTTCCCAGGGAAACAAGGGGATATATCCCGCAGTATGTTGCTGCAACTTATGCAATAAACTATTATGCTGAACATGGAATAAAGCCTCTTCCCGTTAATATTCCTGTCGCCACTGATACAATAATGGTAAGCAAGGACATACATCTTACCCAGATATCAGAAGTAATGAAACTGCCTCTCGGTGAACTTCGTGCACTCAATCCTCAGTACAAGACCGGACTGGTTCCCGGCTCATCGAAACCACAGGCACTCACTTTACCTATGAATCATCTTGCCGATTTCATTGATCTTAATGATACTATCAGGGGATATAAGCCGGAACTCTACCTTAACAGGACCACTCAAATTGCAGACCCATCAAGGTCGGTATACCTTCCTGCTGACATAAAGGGGAAAACGAAGATTATCTATTCAGTTAAGGATGGCGATAACCTCGGATTTATTTCAGAATGGTACCATGTGGGATTATCTGAACTGAGATACTGGAACAATATCTATCGGAACAAGATACACGTCGGGCAGAAGCTGGTGATATATGTGGGTCCGTCAAAATCAGAATATTATTCAAAGATAAATACAATGACTTTTGCCGATAAGCAGAAAATGATCGGGAAAACAGTTATATCATTAGCTCCTGTAATCCAATCTTCTCTTTTATCGCAAACCGACGGAGATTATGTCACATATACTGTCCGGGATGGTGATACTATCTGGGATATAGTAAAGATGTTCGATAACGTGACAACCACGGAAGTATTGAATCTGAATAATATCTCCGAACCGGGAAAGATACAGGTGGGGCAGAAGCTTAAGATCAAAAAGAAGAGCTGATTCCTGATTAATATATGCGCCCTTTCAGGTCGTTTTTATTGTTGTTTTTACTTCTTGCCTGCCTGACCGGCCTTTGCTATTTTTTCCCTGGCTCCAATCTGTTTCCTCCATTGCCAGGGCTTTTCCCGAAAATCTCGCACCTGATTGCGGACGAGGAAACACCTCATGTTCAGAGCCCTGCAATAAAGCAATCCGGAGATACAATTATTATCCATAAAGCAGATTCTGCTGTAATTGCCGACACTGCATCTCCTTTAGCCGTGAAAGCCAAAAATATCCTTGCTCCGTTTATTGATTCTTTAAGTGAATCGAAACAGCAGGTGAGGATAATGTATTATGGCGATTCCCAGATTGAAGGCGACCGGATAACCTCATACCTGAGGCATGCTTTGAGAGAAGGCAGGAATGGCACCGGCCCGGGACTGTTCCTTCCGGTTATGCCGGTCATGTACACGAAATCGCTATGGCTGAAATCCTCTGCTTCCTGGAAAAGATATAATTACCTCTCTTACAAGGCAGGAGAGATATCCCATAACAGGTTAGGCCCATTCATGGCTATCTGCAGGTTCCTTCCTCCGGGGGAAATTTCCTCTTCGCCTGAAAAAGCATGGGTGCGGATAAGACCATCTAAATTTGCTGATTCATCATCGGCAAAGTATGATCAGCTCAGGATCTTTTATTCAAACCCGGCTGGCAAGGTCAGTATTAAAGTGACAGCCGATAATGCAAATGTGCTTACCGACTCACTGAAGAAGAGCCCGGGACTTAACGAAGTGACCTGCAATCTGGATGGGGCAAAAGATATAGTTCTTGAGTTTGAGGGCATGGTAAGTCCGGATATTTATGGCATCAGCATTGAAAGCAAGGATGGGATAATTGTCGATAATATCCCTCAGCGCGGCAGCGCTGGACTGGAGTTTACGATGACTGATAAGCAAAACCTGCGGGAAACTTACGATAAGCTTCATCCTGACCTTATTATACTGCAATTTGGCCTCAACATTGTCAAAAATGTCCGTAATGATTATTCATACTACAAAAGAGGATTATCTCGCCAGATTGAACGATTGAAGGAGGTGGCTCCCGGAGCTGCGGTAATGGTGATCGGAGTGACGGATATGGCATCAGGCGAAGGTGACTCTCTTGAATCGTACCGCAATATACCATCAATCATCTTATCGCAGAAGGAGGCTGCAGATCAAGCCGGTGCAATATTCTGGGATTCCTATAGTGCGATGGGAGGTCAATCATCGATAATAAGCTGGTCGAAGAAAAAACCACCGCTTGCGCAGACCGATTATGTGCACTTTACATACCAGGGAGCAGATACTATCTCAAAAATGCTTTTCGGATACATTGTCTCCTCTGGCAGAAGGGATACCAGCCTTGAAACCGTAAGACTAGTTCTTCCTGACACTTCAAATGTAACCCTTGCTGAAACCAAGGTTACACCGAAGGAATCGCCGGTGCAGGCAGGCGGCAAGCTGAGAATGCTAATTTCTGAGATATTCAGTTATGATCCGGACAGACCAATGATCTTTTCAACCCCGGCATTCTGGATATTTTTCCTGCTGGTAATGGCCGGGTACAGCATAATTTACAGGAAACCATTTATCCGGAATTTCTATCTGCTCATTGTCAGCCTCTACTTCTATTATAAATCCGGAGGTCTTTTTCTATTCCTTCTGATTCTGGTTACAGTAGTTGATTATACGGCAGGCCTTCTTATTCATCATTCCCGCAAAAAGGCTTTCAAGCGGCTTTTTATTTTTCTAAGCCTTCTGTCAAACCTCGGAATCCTTGCATATTTCAAGTACACTGGCTTCTTCGTACACACAATTAACGACCTTTTCGGAACCGGGATCCAGGTTCATGATTATCTGGCATTGTTCTCAAATCTTCATCTTGGAACCTCATTTGATTTCAATAACATTATCCTTCCCGTCGGGATCTCGTTTTTTACTTTCCAGTCGCTAAGCTATACTATTGATGTTTATAGGGGGAAGCTGAAGCCGGTCAGGAACATTGTGGATTTTGGATTTTATGTCTCGTTTTTTCCTCAGCTGGTTGCAGGGCCTATCGTCAGGGCATCTGAATTTATTCCCCAGCTCTACACAAAGTTCAGCCTGTCGAAACGGGAATTTGGCTATGCACTCTTCCTTATATGTAAAGGTCTCATTAAGAAGATAATCATATCGGACTTTATTGCCATAAATTTCATAGATCGTGTATTTGACCTTCCTTCATCATATTCGGGATTTGAGAACCTGATGGCGATATATGGGTATGGTCTCCAGATATATTGCGACTTTTCAGGCTATACCGATATTGCGATAGGGCTTGGATTGATAATGGGGTTCAGGCTTCCGATCAATTTCAATTCACCGTACAAAGCTTCAAGTATAAGCGATTTCTGGAAGAGATGGCATATCTCGCTCTCGAGATGGCTGAAAGACTATCTCTATATCTCGCTGGGAGGCAACAGAAAAGGGAAATTCAGGACCTATGTAAACCTTATGATAACCATGTTGCTTGGCGGATTATGGCATGGTGCAGCCCTGAGGTTTATAATATGGGGTGGGCTGCATGGCATTGGGCTGGTTTTTAACAGGATATGGAATTCAATTTTTGGAGACAGGCTGACTTCCGGCCGTTTTGGACGTGCCATTGCTGTCTTCATAACATTCAATTTTGTAAGTTTCTGCTGGATCTTTTTCAGGGCACCTGATATGAGCAGTGCAATAACTATGCTGAGGCAGATAACTGGAAGCTTCTCTCCAGGTTCATACCTTACCGTATTGCCTGCTTACGGCAACGTCTTCATGCTTATTTTAGCAGGTTACATAATTCATCTCCTTCCGGAAAAAATCAAGGAGTCATACAGGGGTCTCTTCATCAGCATCCCGCTGGCAGCAAAGCTTGCCGTCATATTGGTTGTCGCCATATTGCTTCTGCAGATGAGAACGGCTGAAGTAATGCCGTTTATATATTTCCGGTTCTGATCACCGGTTTACAGGTAGTTTTCCTCGTCACCAGCCTCTTCCACAAAGGGTGCGATTGCTCTTTTGTATACGCCCTGAACATATGCGATCGCCATTCCATAATTTGTAATTGGGATGCCGGCTTTTATTGCCGGCTGTAGCCGGTTATGCAGCTGTTTTCTTGTTATCATGCACCCGCCGCACTGGATAAGGAGTGCATAATCGGTTATTGGACGGGGCAGCATGTCGAGGCCTGCCACAACATCATATTTAATTTTTTTGCCGGTGAAATTTGTTATCCACCTGGGGATCTTTGTCCTTCCGATATCGTCGCAAGCCACATGATGTGAACATGATTCAAGTAGAAGCACCCTGTCGCCATCCTTAAGCTCAGATATCTTAGGGGTTCCTTTCAGGTAATTTTCAAAATCACCCTTGAACCTTGCAAGCAAAATGCTGAAGCTTGTAAGCGGAATATCATTAGGTATTGAGGCATCGGCTTTTACGAAGACCTGAGAATCAGTTATTGCAAGCGCAGGCCTGATACCTGTTTTTTTGAGGAAGGCATCCACTTCCCTCTCCTTAAGTACAATAGCAACAGCATCATTATCAAGGATATCCCTTATCGCCTGTACCTGCGGCAGTATCAGTCTCCCCTCAGGTGCTTCCACATCGATGGGGGTGATCAGGATAACGATATCGCCATATTTGATGAGGTCGCCAAGAAGGGCAGGGGCTCTCAGGGAATGCTCGGGAATAGTAATGCGGATCAGATTGATAAGCTCCTCAAAATTCCGCCTGTCCGCAACGGAAAACTCAAATAAGTCCGCACCGCTTCTTTCCTTTACTTTTTTTATAAAACCGGCATTGGGGACGCTGAGATCCGACTTATTATGAATAATTATGAATGGAGTATCATTTAATCTGAATTTACTTACGAGGTCGTCTTCAGATTCTCCCCAGAAGTTATCGGTTACAACAAGCAAGGCGAGATCGATGGTATCAAGAGTCCTGAGGGTCCTTTCGACTCTTTTTGTGCCAAGTTCACCGGAATCGTCTATACCGGCAGTATCTACGAGTATAACAGGTCCGAAGCCGGTGATCTCAAATGATTTCCTGACCGGGTCGGTTGTTGTTCCTGCCTGCCCGGAGACAATGGCAATATCCTGTCCGGCAAGGCAGTTTATCAGACTGCTTTTTCCATTGTTACGCCTGCCATAGATACCGATATGAGGTTTTGACTCTTTTCCTCTTGACATCTGAAAAGATATTTAGCACAAAATTAACAATTATCGCTATTTAAAGTTCATCGAGTGAAAACCCGAGCTTAAGCAAGTTGCCCGCCTGAAGGATGGTTTTCAGCTTTTCATCATCGATGGCTTTCAGAATACGATTGGCTTCGAAGATATTTATCTTCTTTTTCTTCATCAGCGATGCTACTTCAGCTGCTTTATGGTAGCCTATATATGGGCTCAGCGCAGTTGATACTGACGGACTGAAAATAAGTGCGTTATACCCGGCTGTTTCATTTACAACCAGCCCCGAAAAGAGATTGGCAAGCAATGTTGAGTTGCAGGAAATCAGCAGGTTGAGGCTTTCAATAACTGAGCAGCCGATAACCGGCAGGTAAGCATTAAGTTCAAAAGCGCCCTGTCCGCAGAGCGAGCTAATCAGGCTATCATTGGAGTAAACCTTATGTGCGGCGGAGATAACGAATTCCGGTATGACCGGGTTGATCTTCCCAGGCATTATTGAGCTGCCAACCTGTTTTTCAGGTATGGTTATGCTCTTTTCGCCTGCAATGTCTGAGGCAAGCAGTCTCAGGTCCGATGATATCTTCTCGAGGTTTACAGCATGAGCCTTCAAAGTGGCATGGATTTCAACCCATTTATCAGTATTTGACGTTGCATCGGAAAGGTTTTCACTGTGTGAGACCTTCATCCCCGTGAGTGCCCTTAATTCAGGAACAACCTCCATGATGAAAAAGCGCGGAATGGCTATTCCTGTTCCTATAGCGCCACCGCCCAGGTTGACCTGCCTGATCCTCTCGAAACACTTCGAAACCCTCCACCAGTCACGCGAAAGAGCTTCATTGTATGCGCTGAAAAGCAGTCCGAAAGAGGAAGGAACAGCTTCCTGCAGCTGAGTATAACCAGGACGGAGCTTCTCCCTGTTCTGCTTTTCGAATGTTTCAACTTTCTGCCTCAGGAGGTTGATTTTTTCCTCAAGCTCCTGCAATAATTTTATTGAAGCTACCGTGAGGGCGGTTGGAATAACATCATTTGTAGACTGGTAAATATTTGAGTGTGATGTGGGATCGATATAAGTGTAATCGCCACACTTATTTCCGGTTTTCAGAAGCGCGGCATTGGCAATTATTTCGTTGATATTCATATTAATGCTGGTCCCGGCGCCTCCCTGAACCCCGGGAACAATGAAATTATCGAAATACTTTCCTTCAGCTACTTCTCCGCCGGCAGCAATTAGTGCATCAAGGATTTCGTCATTTATTGGCTTAAATGGAAGATCATTCCCTAGTTTTTTAACAGCGGCATCCCTGAATTTCCTATAGGTCCTGTAACAAGCAACCTTAACAATACCTACAGCCTGATACCATTCAACCGGGAAAGGAGTATTGCCAGGAAAATTATCTTTTGCCCTTACGGCATGAATGCCATAGAGTGCATCGGCAGGGATCTTTTTTTCGCCGAGCGCATCTTTTTCTATCCTGTAAATGCTCATATACTGAATCCGGACACTGGTCCTGCGTAAGCGATAACATCGGCTCCGGAGATACTATCCCTGGATAGGATGATCAATCTTTCGATGACATTTCGGAATTCCCTTATATTACCTGTCCAGGTTATTTTCTGAAGCTCCTTTATTGCGTCTTTTTTTATTGTTTTAGGGCTCATTCCATACTCCTTGCAGATGAGGGAGTTAAAATGCTCTGCCAGGAGCGGAATATCCTCCTCGCGCTCATTGAGAGATGGCACATGAATGAGAATGACACTGAGTCTGTGATACAGGTCTTCCCTGAAGTTGTTCGATTCGATTTCTTTCCTGATATTCTTATTAGTGGCTGTAATAACCCTTACATTCACCTGGATGTCCTTATCGGAGCCAACCCTTGTTATCCTGTTTTCCTGGAGTGCCCTCAGAACTTTAGACTGGGCTGGAAGGCTCATATCGCCGATCTCGTCGAGGAAAAGGGTTCCGCCATTTGCCTGTTCAAATTTGCCAATATGCTGCTTCACGGCAGAAGTGAATGATCCCTTTTCATGTCCGAACAGCTCGCTCTCAATCAGTTCAGAGGGAATGGCTGCGCAGTTCACCTCCACGAAGGGCCCTTTTGCCCTGCTGCTCTTTTCATGTATCTGGTGAGCCACGAGTTCCTTCCCGGTACCGTTGGCGCCTGTTATAAGGATCCTTGCTTCGGTAGGAGCAACGCGGTCGATCATCTCCTTTACCTTCATAATGGCATCCGACTCCCCGACAATCTCATACATTTTACTGACCTTGCTTTTCAGAACCTGGGTCTGAGTAATCAGAGTCGATTTATCCATTGCATTGCGGATAGTAATGAGAAGGCGGTTGAGGTCGAGTGGTTTCTCAAGGAAGTCATATGCTCCCTTTTTTATTGCTTCAACGGCAGTATCAATATTTCCGTGTCCCGAAATCATGATGACGGGAGTGACCGATGAAATGTCCATCAGCTTCTGCAGAACTTCAATGCCATCCATCTTTTGCATCTTGATGTCGCATAGCACCACATCATAGGAGTTGCCTGAAAAAAGTTCTATACCGGCGGTTCCGCTTTCAGCAAGGTCGACTTCATATTTCTCATACTCAAGGACATCTTTCAGTGTGTTCCGGATGGCCTTCTCATCGTCGATAACAAGAATCTTTGACATATTATTTTCGTTAAATCAACCCACCCCTCCTTCCGCTTTGCGGAATCTTCACTTTGTTTCGACTTCCAGGGAAGGGATCCTTTTATTATCAACCCTTTATTAAATAATTATGGATTTACTTTTATCTTTTTCCTTTTGTCTTTTATCTTAACCACTATATCTCAGCCACTTCCATATTTCCTTCCACGAGGATTTCTTTCCGTACATGAGAATACCGGTCCTGTAAACCTTGGCCGCCATCCATACAAATGCAAGGAATGTGATTATCATTATAACCATTGATACTGCTATCTGCCAGTAAGGAACACCAAACGGTATCCTGGCCATCATTACTATCGGTGAGGTAAGGGGAATCATTGAGAACCAGAATGAAATGGAGCTTTCAGGGTTCTGCATTGTTCCCATTGCCACAAAAAGCCCAAGGATGATCGGGATTGTCACAGGAAGCATAAACTGCTGTGTCTCTGTTTCGTTATCGACAGCTGAACCGATTGCCGCAAAAATTGAGGCATAAAGCAGGTACCCGGTGATAAAATAGAAGATGAATGAGGTTATTATCAGCAGCCAGTCCTGGTTCATTGCATTATCGAACATTTTTGAGACTTCGGCAAGCTGCGGATTGACCTCTGCAGGCTTATTTGCTGAAGTTGTTCCAGTGGTCTGCTGCAGCTGGTTGTCGGCCATAACGCTCTGTGGTATCATCTGGGTTACTACGCCAACGCTGCTCTTTTTAAGCACAGTTGTCTTTACCACGCCAACGATCGCCGCAGTAAGGAAGATCCAGATAAGGAACTGGGTTAATCCAACAAGTGCAATCCCGAGGATTTTACCCATCATTAGTTGGACAGGCTTGACTGACGAAACGATAACTTCTACGACCCTGCTTGTTTTTTCCTCGATTACACCTCTCATTACCTGTGCCCCGAACATGAAAACAAGCATGTACATCAGAAATCCTCCGATATATGCCACTGCCATTGCTATTCCGGTACTTGTTTCAGTTGCCTTGCCGGAATCATCAATTTTAATCGTCTGCACCGAGACTTTTGTCCTGATGCTCTTCAGAATATCATCAAGATCCTTTATGTTGTAACCAAGCAGCTTTTGTCTCTCTATCTCTTTTTCAAGAGAGCTTTCAATGTGTTCAAGAAGATCAATTGGCGGTTGATTTTTTGAGAATAGCTGGATTGCATTTGGAGTGGTGGAGACTTCCGGAGAAATATACAGAATACCATAATATCCCGCCTGCTGGAAGTTCTTCTTAAGGTCATTCATATCTACATTATCGAGATAAACGTACTCAGCATCTTTTGTATTTGTGATGGCATTTTTGAATACGACAGCTCCATCTCCAACCACAGCAATCTTTTTGAATTGCTTGTCCTTATTCAGCATCAGGAGAGTAGGAAGGACGACCATGGAAGCCATAAAGACGGGGGCCAGAAGAGTCATTATGATAAATGACTTTTTTCTTACTCTTGTAACATACTCCCTTTTTATTATAACAGATACCTTATTCATAATCTTGATATTTCAATGTTAAAAGCGGGTATTAATTCTTTGATTCGACCACCCTGATGAATATTTCATTCATGGAAGGAAGAGCAGGGTTGAAGGAGACTATCGTCCCTGATTTCATAAGGTTATTCAGGATCTCATTTGTTCCAATGGTGACTGTGGTCTTGAGCCTTATTGTACTAATTCCATTGTCGGACTCCTGCTTAAGGATCTGGTACTGACCATTTTCCTCTATTTTGACATCCCCGTTAAAGACGAGATCATATTCATTTGCAGCCCAGTTCCTGCGTATCTCATCGACACTGCCCTCAAGTATTGTCTGCGCTTTGTTAATGAGGGTGATATTATCACAGAGCTCTTCAACCGATGCCATATTGTGGGTCGAAAAGATTATTGTAGCTCCCCGTTCTCTCAGGAAGAGGATCTCGTTCTTTATTGTGTTGGCATTTAAAGGGTCGAAGCCTGTGAAAGGCTCATCGAAGATGATAAGCCTGGGCTCATGAAGAATAGTTATTATGAACTGAACTTTCTGCTGCATGCCTTTTGAAAGCTCTTCAACTTTCTTTCCCCACCAGTCGACAATATCGAGTTTTTTAAACCAGTATTTAAGCCTTCTCATTGCCTCAGCTTTTGAAAGTCCTTTAAGCTGAGCAAAGTAGAGAGCCTGCTCGCCAACTTTCATTTTCCTGTAAAGGCCCCTTTCTTCCGGTAGGTAACCGATAGATAGGACATCTTCAGGCATCAGTTTCTTGCCGTTCAGGAAGAGTTCACCGGTATCAGGACCGGTTATCTGGTTGATGATGCGGATAAGGGTTGTCTTACCGGCACCATTTGGTCCAAGCAGGCCGTATATGCATTGTTCAGGCACTGAGATACTTACATTATCCAGCGCCTTGAAGCTGCCGAACTGTTTGGATACATTCCTTGCTTCAAAGAGTGACATAAAAGAATAATTAGTTTTTAAAATGAGGAGTAAATATATGAAATCTATTGATTTCCTACTCGAAGTATCCTCTCATCCTTTCGAAAAAGCCCTTATCATCTTTATCGGGCTTTGGTTCGAATGATTCCGACTCCCTGAATTTCTCGATGGTTTTTGCCTCTTCCCTGGTTATGGTTTTTGGGATCCATACGTTAACATTCACAAGGAGGTCGCCATGACCATAGCCGTTAACTTCAGGCAATCCCTTGCCTCTTAGCCGGAGGATCTTCCCGGGCTGGGTGCCTGGGTCTATTTTTATTTTAACATTATTGTCTACTGTAGGTACCTCAACATGAGTACCCAGTATTGCATCGGGTATGCTGATAAAAAGGTTGAAGATAAGGTCATTGCCTTCCCTTATGAGATCGGGGTGATCCTCTTCGTCAATAACCACCAGGAGATCACCGTTTACCCCGCCTCTCCTGGGAGCATTGCCCTTTCCGCCTACGGTCATCTGCATTCCTTTGGCGACACCTGCGGGAATGTTTATTTTGATAATATCTTCTTTCTGCACTATCCCTTCGCCATAGCAGGTCAAACATTTCTTTGTTATTATTTTCCCTTCTCCGCCACATGACGGGCAAACCGAGGAAGTCTGCATCTGTCCGAGCATTGTATTAGTCAGCCTTGTAACATGGCCTGATCCATGGCAAGTGGAACATGTCGACATACTTTGAGCATCAGCGGCCCCGGTACCTCCGCAGGTTTCGCACGTATCGTACTTTGTGACCTTTATTTTCTTTTCTGCCCCGTTTGCAACTTCATGCAGATTAAGCTTGACTTTAACCCTCAGGTTTGAACCCTTACTAACCCTTTTGCCTCCGCGCCTGCTGCCGCCGAAAGCGCCAAATCCACCAAAAGCATCTCCGAAAATATCACCAAACGACGAAAATATATCATCCATCGTCATGTCCCTGCCGCTAAATCCGCCGCTTGAACCACTCATTCCGGCATGACCAAACCGGTCATACCTGGCTTTCTTTTCTTCGTTGCTAAGAACCTCGTATGCTTCCGCAGCCTCCTTGAAATTCTCTTCAGCTTTTTTGTCACCAGGATTCTTATCGGGATGAAATTTAATGGCCTGTTTTCTGTACGCCTTCTTTATCTCCTCTTTTGTGGCATTTTTTGATACCCCCAGGATCTCGTAATAGTCTCTTTTTTCCATCCGTTTTTAATTTGCAATTGACTGCACTTTTCCAGCAGACTGAGTTTTATTCCCCGACTACGACTTTGGAATGTCTTATAACCTTATCCTGAAGATAATAGCCTTTCTGAATGACATCTATGATTTTTCCCTTTTTATCCTCCTCATCCACAGCAACTTTTGCTACAGCATCGTGAAGGTCGACATTGAAGGGGCAGTTAAGCGAAATGATCTCCATGACTCCGTTTTGCTTCAGAAAATCGTTGAATTTCACATAAATAAGATCAATCCCGTTTTTTATTGACGTGTAATCTGACGATGATTCGATATTTGAAACTGCTCTGTCAAAATCGTCCATGACCGGTAAGAGCTTAAGAAGCATATCTTCGCTGGCGTATTTTGAGAGTTCCATTTTTTCGCGCAGGGTTCTTTTACGGTAATTATCAAACTCGGCCGAAAGACGAAGATACTTGTCCTGCATCTCTGCCAGTTTTTCCTCCAATTCTCTCTCTCTCGTAACAACTTTGTCAGAAGAACCAATTTCAGATGAAGAAGGCTCTTCCGGATTCCCAAGATCATTCTCTGTAAGGTCATCCTCATTGCTTAGCATTCTGGAGTAACCCAGAGAATTGTTATTCTCTTTATTATCAGACGTTTCGATATGTTTTTCCTCTCCGGCGTCTTCTTCACCGGGTCTCTTTTTCTTAACCATCACTCTCAAATTTTCGAATTATTACTTCATTAATAAGCAAAATACCTGCCAATGGGAAACAGTTGACATTTTGACAGTGGGAAAGAATGGTTCAAGGGTTCAAAGGTGCAAGGGTAGAAAGGCGAAATATTGAAAAGGACTAATTTCATGACACCTTAATACCGTAATGCCTTAATACCCTTATGCTTTTTGAAATTGTCAGATTCTTTTGATATCAGCACCAAGAGCATTCAGACGTGCATCGATATTCTGGTACCCGCGGTCGATCTGTTCGATATTATGGATCACGCTTTCGCCCTCGGCCGACATTGCCGCGATAAGCAGGGCAACCCCGGCCCTTATATCGGGTGAGGTCATTATAGTTCCCCGCAGCTTTATCATTTTATCCATTCCTATAACTGTGGCACGATGAGGATCGCACAGGATTATCTGTGCGCCCATGTCTATCAGCTTATCGACAAAAAAGAGGCGGCTCTCAAACATTTTCTGATGAATCAGAACAGAGCCTTTTGCCTGGGTTGCGGTTACAAGAAAAACACTGAGCAGGTCGGGTGTAAGCCCGGGCCATATAGCATCTGCTATAATCATTATTGACCCGTCAATGAAGGTCTCAATTTCATAATGTTTCTGCTGTGGGATAAAGATGTCATCACCCTTTCTTTCAAGCTCGATGCCAAGCCGGCGGAAGGAGTCAGGTATTATTCCCAGGTTGTCGTATGAGACATCCTTAATTGTTATTTCAGATTCTGTCATTGCCGCCATACCTATAAATGAACCAATCTCGATCATATCGGGAAGGATGGTATGTGTGCAACCATTGAGTTCCTTTACGCCATCAATATATAGCAGGTTGGATCCTATTCCGTCAATTTTTGCTCCCATTGACACGAGCATGCGGCAAAGTTGCTGGATATAGGGTTCACAGGCGGCATTATATATTGTCGTCCTGCCTTTGGCAAGAACAGCTGCCATTATAATATTTGCAGTTCCTGTAACTGAAGCCTCATCAAGGTGCATGTAGGTTCCCACCAGTGATTCTGCTTCCACTTTAAAAAAAGGATCGGCTGAATCGAATTCAAATCTGGCTCCGAGTTTCTGGAAGCCGATGAAATGTGTATCGAGACGTCGGCGTCCGATCTTGTCTCCGCCTGGCTTTGGGATGAACGCCTTGCCAAATCTGCCCAAGAGCGGGCCGACAACCATCACAGATCCTCTGAGGCTGATGCTCTGCTTTCTGAATTCCGGGGTCTGCAGATAATTAAGATTGACTTCCCCGGCCTCAAAAGAGCAAGATGAATCAGACTCATGGACAACCTTAACACCCATGCATTCAAGGAGCTCTATCAGATTGTTTACATCGGCAATATCCGGGATATTATTTATTGTGATTTTTTCGGGAGTAAGCAGTGTAGCACAGATAACCTGGAGGGCTTCATTCTTTGCGCCCTGGGGAATTATTTCGCCCTTCAGTGACTTCCCTCCCTGTACTATAAAAGTGCCCATTAATGCCTGTTATGAAGTTGCTTCTTATGGAATGGCTTATTCTGCTGCTTGCCATGCGATTTTCCCATCGACTTACCCTGAGGTTTCTTTTTAGCCGGGGGCAGAAGCTCCCTGACCTCAAGGATCCTTACACCTTCGGTCATCTTCAGTCTGCCTTTCGAAAGAAGAGTCATGTCGCCTATAATTACCTCATCAGGTACCTGACTTCTGTTCCATGTAATGTACGATTTCTTCATCTGGTTAACGATCAGGGTGGTGAAGTATTCTTTTTCCTCTCCGTCTTTCAGTTCGCAAGCCGCATCGATCATTAACTCAACTATGCGTCCGTAATGCAGGAACCTGACGTTACCCTGCTGGTAAGGCACCGGCCCTGGCTTTTCAAAGAATTTTGTCTGTTCCGGAACAGGATAGGGAGAATCAATATCAAGCTCGAAATTTGCAATAAGCGAAAGGTGATCCCATAATTTATGCCTGAAATCACCCTCATCGCGCAACTGCGGATTCAGGTTGCCCATGATCTGAATTATTGTTCTGGCAGCACGGTTCCTTTCGTCCCTGTCCTGAATTGTCTTAATGTGATCAACCATCTTCTGCACATTCCTTCCATATTCCGGCAGTGCCATCCTTTTTCGCTGGGTATTGTAATCGTAAGTCATTATCTGGTTTTTAATTACTGCAAATCTAATAATTATATGCCAATTCACGAAAATTGTTGACAACCGCCCGCAACGAGAGAAACTTAAGGCAAATTTGGCTTATTTTTCAACCCGCTTATTATCTTTGAAGTACCTATTAAACTTTAAATGTTGAAAAAATCCTTATCGTTCATAATCCTGTTATTTCTAAGTTCATCTCTCAGAGGGCAGGCAGATTATAAGCCTGATCCGCTGGTTGACGTAATTCACTATGAGTTTAACATATGCCTTAATGACTCAAGTGACGCTATCGCCGGGGTGACTGAGGTGGAAATGAATTTTTCAGGACCCGTTGCATCTTTCTCACTGGATCTTAAGAACATAAACCAGGCCGGGAAAGGTATGAAGATCAGCCATGTAACATTCAACAGCTCAGATGTTACCTGGACACATTCTGAAAACAGGCTCAGAATTACACCATCAATTTCTGAAAGCAAAGGCAGCCATGGCAATCTTGAAATAACCTATTCGGGAGTTCCTGCTGACGGACTTATTATTTCGAAGAATAAATTTGGTGACCGCACTTTTTTTGCTGATCACTGGCCAGACAGGGCATCGTGTTATCTGCCTGTGGTAGATCATCCTTCCGACAAGGCCACCGTTGATTTCAATATTACCGCACCGGCTCATTATGAAGTAGTTGCAAGTGGTCATCTGACGGAGGAAAGTGATTTGCCGGGAGGACAGAAGCTTACCAGATGGAAGGAAGATGTCCCGCTTCCTGTCAAGGTGATGACTTTTGCTGCAGCATCATTTGCAACGGAGCTCGTTGGAACGGTCAATGGGATTCCGGTCTGGACATGGGTATTTCCTGAGAACCGCACTGAAGGGTTTTATGATTATTCGGTTGCAGTTAAGCCACTTTCATTTTACTGTAATCTCCTCGGACCCTATTCTTATGAAAAGCTTGCCAATGTCCAGTCAAAAACCATTTTCGGCGGTCTTGAAAATGCAGGTACCATCTTTTATTTTGAAAATTCAGTCACAGGGAAAGGCAGAGACGAGGACCTTATGGCCCATGAGATAGCGCATCAGTGGTTCGGTAATTCGGTGACTGAGAAAGAGTGGCACCATATCTGGCTCAGTGAAGGTTTTGCAACTTACCTTGCTGCAGTTTACAGGGAGAAGAATTACGGGGAAGAGAATCTTACCGAAATTATGAGATCAGCCCGCGAAAAGGTTATCAGGAGTTTTGAGAGAAGCCCTGGTGCTGTTATAGATACCACAATTACTAACCTTATGAGTCTTCTAAACACTAACTCCTATCAGAAAGGGGCGTGGGTACTTCATATGCTGAGATATGCGGTTGGTGAAGAAAAATTCTGGAAAGGGATGAGGCTCTATTATGAAAGGTACAGGAACGGGAATGCTATTACCGATGATTTCAGAAAGTGCATGGAAGAGGTAAGCGGAAGAGATCTTGAAATTTTTTTCCATCAATGGTTGTATGTTTCAGGACAGCCGGATCTGAAGATCAGGCAGGAGAGCGACAAAAGTGGGAAAGCTGTAATCACAATCGAACAAACTCAGGATTATATTTATTCCTTCAATCTGGAACTTGGAGTGAAGGATTCAAAGGGATCCAGAACCATATCGGTTCCTGTAAAAGAGAGGATAACGAAGATAAATATAAAAGCTGAACCGGGATTTGAACTCACTCCCGACCCGGATGTAAGGTTATTGTTCCGGATCCTGCCGGACGACATGCAACACTGAGGAAATCATTATAATTAAAGACCAAGAAACTGTATTGCAAGGCCTGTAAGCAGTATCATTGAGCCCGCGAGCAGATTACTGTATTTCTCGACAGGTTTAAGATTTATTTTGCTTAGTCCGAATTTGAAGGAAAGAACTATAGCCAACATGGTGCTGATTGTGACAATAGAAAAGAGCACAGATACAATTACAGCTCCGCTTATATTATTTTGGGCGGCAGGATACATGACAAGCGGTATCAGGGGTTCACAGGGGCCGAAAATAAAAATGATGAAAAGGATCCACGGAGTTGTCTTAACTGCATCATTTTCATGAATATGAGTATGCTCGAGATGATGATTATGTTCATGAGAATGCAATTCACCGCCTAAATGGATATGCGCATGAGTGTGTTTTTTCTTCTTGAGCAGGTTTCTTATGCTGATAACCATATAAACAAGACCGAATGCGATAATAAGCCATGAGGCAATGTTCCCCCTGAATGATTCGACAGCGACAAGTTTTTTTACTTCAATCCCCACTGCAATCCCAATAAGCCCAAGGATTACAGAGCTAAGTACATGACCAATACCGCAGAAGAAAGTTATGATCATAGTCTTCCTGGTGCTCCATTTCTTTGCCTCGCTTAATACAATGAAAGGGAGGTAATGATCAGGCCCGAGTACAGTATGAATAAACGCGATTGAGATGGCAGTTGCAGAAAGAAGCATTATGGAACTATTCATTTGCGTTATCGCGTTAAATGGATATTATGCAAGTATAATTAAAAATATTTTAATTTGGAATCCTTTGCCCGGATAATGTTAATTATTTAACAACCAGCTGCTTCCGTTATAAATATACTCCTTTATATTAAGGTTCTGGTTGTTGAGCAATCTCCTTGAATCGTCAATAAATTGTTTCATCTGCAGGAAGTCAGCCGGATTGTCAAAAAATTCAGGCCTTTTTTCAAATTCCGAACATGGAAGGATATAAAACTGCTTCCTGTATTTTACAATCGGAGTGTAGACCCATGTCAGGTAGAAGCCTGCATTGGATATTTTCCATGAGGTTCCTTCTTTTTCAAGATCAATTTTAACCATTGACCCTCCGTCGGTTTTTGGTTTCCGCTGGTTCGAGATGAAGTTGCCAAGAGAGTAAATCACAGCTTTGGTCATCTCATTGCCATCCCTGTACCATACCATTTTCTGAAGAACGTGCGGATGTGATCCGATTATTAGGTCAACACCTTTTGAGAAGAAAAAGCCGGCCATTTCCGTCTGGTTTGCCGATGGAACTGTATCGTATTCGTTCCCCCAGTGAAGGAAGAGGATTATCAGGTCAGGCTTCATGCTTTTTGCCTTTTCAATATCTGCAGCAACCCGGTCCTTGTCAAGCAAATTTACGATTACCGGCTCCGGAACTGTGTTCCCGTTGGTGCCGTAGGTATAATTGAGAAGGGCGATTGAGAGTCCATCCTTTCTTATCATCAGCGGCTGAAGAGCTTCCTTTGATTCCTGGCTGAGAAATGTACCGGTATGAGGTATGCCGAGACTATCAAGACGGTTGATGGTTCCTGCAATACCTGTTTTACCACGGTCGGCAGCATGATTATTGGCAGTTACCATGCAATCGATGCCTGCGTTCCGGCATGCTACAGCCAGGGAAGCAGGTGAACTGAACTGGGGATACCCCTTGTATGGAGGACCGGCAAGCGTGACTTCAAAATTGGCTATTGCAACACCGGCTTCAGATATAATCGGCCTCACATAGGTGAAAACCGTATCATAATCATAAGTGTGAGTTTCCCTGTTTTCAGCCGACCATATCTGTTCATCATGACCCATTATGTCTCCCATGAACAGGATCGAGACTTTATTTGCAGGCTGGTTATTTACCTGCCCGTTAGCTGTAACGCCGAAAATCAGGAGAAATAAAGTGTATATTAACTTTTTGAGCATATTATATGAGTAAGAACCGGAATCTTATTATTGGTTCAACCTCAGCAAAGATAATTTTATTGTTAAAAAATCATATTAACCGATTAAAATTGAGAGATTCTTCGCTCCGCTCAGAATGACAAGCGTTTAGTGAGTCAGGGACTAGGAGTTGTTGACTGGAGGCACATCCTCCAGCCAACAACTCCCTAAAAACACAAGTTACTGTCATTCTGAGCGAAACGAAGTGAAGCGAAGAATCTCTTTTTAATTTCATACATTATCCGTTTAAAAGTTAAAAAAAATAATTTTAAAGACTGGGTTATAAACCCTCTTTACTGTCTGACACTGAATTTTGTTGGAATTATATCTCTATCTGACATTAATAATATTTAATTTTGCCCTCTTTCGTGTTGATAATTTGACATGGCCCAGCATCATCCTGATATAAAAAAGCTCTCTTTAGCCGGACTGATAATAACGCTGGGTATTGTTTTCGGCGATCTCGGCACCAGCCCTCTTTATACAATGAGGGCAATAATAATCGGAGGAAGCAAGAATTTCAATGAGTTGCTTATATATGGAGGTCTCTCCTGTATCTTCTGGACCCTGACGCTTTCCACAACTATAAAATATGTACTTATTACCCTTCGGGCCGATAACAATGGTGAAGGAGGGATTTTTGCCCTTTTTGCGCTGATAAAGCAGAAATCTTCATGGCCTGCTATACTGACAATTATCGGAGGTGCCGCCCTGCTGGCCGACGGGGTATTAACACCATCAATAACAGTTACTTCGGCAGTTGAAGGATTAAAGTTGATTAATCCCGGCATACATGTGGTCCCGATTGTGCTTCTGATCCTTGCAATGCTGTTTTTCATTCAGCAGTTCGGAACCAATTTCGTCGGAAGTTCTTTCGGACCGATAATGCTCATCTGGTTTTCAACACTCGGCATACTCGGGTTTTCTCAGCTGATTCTGCATCCAGGCATTCTGGCGGCTATCAACCCGGTCTATGCATATCGGTTTCTCGCACATTACCCGGGTGGCTTTATCCTGCTGGGAGCTGTCTTTCTTTGTACAACAGGTGCGGAAGCTCTCTATGCCGACCTTGGCCATTGCGGCAGGAAAAATATCCAGGCTGCCTGGATATTTGTCAAAGTAACATTGCTTCTTAACTATTTCGGGCAGGGTGCCTGGCTGATGATGCATATCGAAACAGGCGCTTATGTGAACCCGTTCTTTGAGATGATGCCGAGATGGTTTCTTATTCCCGGAGTAATCCTTGCAACATCTGCGGCTATCATTGCCAGCCAGGCAATCATAAGCGGCTCATTTACACTAATTAGCGAAGCTGTATCGCTCAACTTCTGGCCAAAGATCCGGATTCTTCACCCGACATATGTCAGGGGGCAGGTTTATCTTCCGACCATAAACTGGTTCCTCTGGATTGCAACCAGCCTGGTTGTACTATTCTTCGGCGTATCGACAAATATGAATGCTGCCTATGGTCTGGCTATTACAATAACCGAAATTATGACCACCTTCCTCCTTTCATTCTATCTGTTCCAGAAAGGATTGAATCACAGGCTTGTACTTACGCTTTTCATGACATACCTCACAATTGAGGGAAGCTTCCTGATTGCCAATCTTCACAAATTTACATCCGGTGGATGGCTCACATTTATTCTTGCATTTCTGTATTCACTGATAATGGTTAGCTGGTATTTCGGAAGGAAGATCAAAAACAGGTATATTACTTTTGCCGATCTTGATAAATATCTTGATCTATTCAAAGATCTCAGCAGAGATGAATCGGTTCCGAGGCTTGCCACAAACCTGGTATATATTATAAGAGCAAACAGGCATGACCAGGTTGAATCAAAGGTTATATATTCAATTTTTCAGAAGCAGCCCAAGCGGGCCGATACTTACTGGCTCCTTCATGTTGACAGGGTCAATGAGCCCAATACATTTAAATATAATGTTACACAGATAATCCCTGATATACTTATAAGGGTTGATTTTCATATCGGATTCAAGGTTGAACCAAAGATCAACCTCTATTTCAGGGAGGTGCTTGAAGACCTTCAGAATTCGGGGGAAATAAAGCTTCAAAGCAGCTATGAATCCCTGAAGATGCATGATTTTGAAGGCGACTTCAAATTTATTCTTATTGACAGGATAATGTCGCGCGATTTTAACCTTTCAAACTGGGAAAACTTCATTCTGTCGCTTAATAGCGTTGTCAGGAAAGTAAGCATTACAGATTTGCGTACTCTTAGCCTGGACACAACAAACACGATAATTGAAAAGGTACCTATTACAATAGATCAGCCCTTAAGTTACAGGATCAAGCGATTAGAGTAGACACTATAAGGATATTTTAAATTAATTATCTTTGCCGGCTTCAAAATATTAATCATCTATGAATGTTGATTCAAAAATATTGAAATCAAGGGATCATCATTTTGATATTAGAAAACTCTCTCTGGCAGGGATAGTGGTTACTCTGGGCATTGTTTACGGTGACCTGGGTACCAGTCCGCTATATACTGTCAGGGCCATCATAGGAAGTGCAAAAACATTCAACGAACTTCTGATTTTCGGTTCCCTTTCATGTGTTTTCTGGACACTGACAATGCAGACCACCATAAAATATATCATTATCACATTGAGGGCCGATAATAAAGGCGAGGGAGGCATATTTGCCCTTTTTGCCCTGATAAAGAGAAAAAGCGTATGGGTTGCGATTCTTGCAATGATCGGCGGATGCGCGCTGCTTGCTGACGGAGTCATCACTCCAGCAATAACAGTTACGACATCAATTGAGGGATTGAGGCTGATAAATCCTGCCATTACTGTAGTTCCGATCGTCCTTATTATTTTTGCTGTTCTTTTTTTCATGCAGCAGTTCGGAACTAACGTTGTAGGAGCTTCATTCGGACCCATAATGGTTATCTGGTTCCTTATGCTGGGAATCCTCGGTTTCTCCCAGATTATTCATTATCCGGCTATTCTTCATGCTTTTAACCCGGTCTATGCTATAAAATTTCTTACGCAATTCCCCGGTGGTTTTATTCTTCTCGGAGCAGTATTCCTTTGCACGACAGGTGCTGAAGCGCTTTATTCAGATATAGGACACTGCGGACGGGCAAATATTCGTGTTTCATGGATATTTGTCAAGATAACGCTGCTCCTTAATTACTTCGGACAGGGTGCATGGATAATGATGCACTATACTCCGGGTACTGAAGTACTTCCTTTCTTCGCCATAATGCCTAAGTGGTTCCTTTTAACAGGAATCCTTATCTCGACTGCTGCATCGATCATTGCAAGCCAGGCCCTTATCAGCGGTTCATTTACACTTATCAGCGAAGCAGTGTCACTTAATTTCTGGCCGCAGATAAAAATATCAAACCCGACATTTGTGAAGGGACAGGTTTACATTCCCTTCGTTAACTGGTCGCTGTGGATCATGTGCAGTCTTGTGGTTATTTTCTTCAGGGAATCATCAAATATGGAGGCAGCTTACGGGCTGGCCATAACTATAACAATGATTATGACCACCTTACTACTGTCATACTATCTTAAACAAACCGGAGTCAAACGCTGGATACCTGTACTGGTAATGATAGTTTTTCTTTCTATTGAAGGAAGTTTTTTAATAGCTAATCTTCATAAATTCAAATACGGCGGATGGTTCACTCTTCTTCTTGCAGCTATATATTTCCTTTTGATGTATGGCTGGTATTTCGGACGAAAGATCAAGAACAGGCATATATCCTTCATCAACCTTGGAGATTATATTCAACTTTTCAAAGATCTCAGGAACGATAAAAGCGTACCCAAGCTTGCTACTAATCTGGTTTATATCATAAAAGCCAACAGGCAGGATCAGGTCGAGTCGAAAGTAATCTATTCCATTTTTGAGAAACAGCCCAAGAGAGCCGATGCCTACTGGCTGCTTCACATCGACAGGGTGGACGAGCCAAACAGGTTCGATTACAAGGTAAACCATATCATACCGGGAGTTCTGATAAGGGTTGATTTCCATATCGGTTTCAAGGTTGACCCGAAAATAAATCTCTATTTCAGGGAAGTGGTCGAAGATCTTGTTAAATCAGGGGAGATAAAGCTGGAAAGCAGCTTTGAATCGATGAAGAAACATGGATTTCCCGGCGATTTCAAATTTGTTCTTCTCGACAGGATCATGCTGCGTGATTTTAAGCTATCAAATAGCGATAACTTCATTCTGGCAATAAGGAATATTGCAAGGCACCTCAGTATTCCCGAAGACAGGGCTCTGCAGCTTGACCCAACCAGCACTATCGTGGAAAAGATCCCCATCATCATTAACCAGCCTGTTGCCAGACGGATTACAAGGGAGTGATAAATTACATTGGCATTTACCGGAGAATTCTCTATTTTTATAATCTCTATATTAACAATTGACCTATGATAAATATCCCTAAAACGGATAAGAAGAGAATCATTATTGCCGGATGCGGATTTGCAGGACTGACACTGGCGAAAAAGCTTAAAAATTCAGGCTTGCAGGTCGTTATTCTTGATAAGCATAATTATCACCAGTTTCCTCCGCTCTTTTACCAGGTTGCATCGGCAGGACTCGAAGCATCGTCAATACTCTTCCCGATACGGAAAATATTCCAGAATTATAAAGAATATTATATACGCAAGTGTGAAATAAAATCCGTTGATTCAGCTAAAAATCAGCTTATTACCTCTGCCGGTACAGTCGATTACGATTATCTGGTTCTTGCCCTTGGTGCAACTAATTCATATTTTGGATCGAAGGAGATGGAGGATAACTCAAAAGGGATGAAGACCATTGCCGAAGTAATTGACCTGAGGAACACGATCCTGATGAACCTTGAAAATGCTCTCATATCGCCCGATCAGGATGAAAAAGAGAGGAACCTTAATATCGTGATTATCGGTGGAGGCCCGTCAGGAGTTGAAATTGCAGGGGCACTTGCTGAGATGAATAACTATGTCATTCCCAAAGATTATCCGGAGCTGAAGGAAAGAAAAGCGAATATTTATCTTCTTGAGGGTGCTCCCCGGGTTTTGCATATGATGTCGGAAAAATCATCGGTAAAAGCGAAAAAATTTCTTGAAAAACTTGGTGTAAAGGTACTCACGAATACCCTTGCAACAGGATGCGATGATAAATGCGTTCTGACAAATGATGGCAATAAAATTTGTACATCCCTGATTATCTGGACGGCAGGGATAAAAGGTATCAGGGTCGATGGCCTGTCGTCGGAGGTGTACAATAAAAACAGCAGGATAATTGTCGACAAGTATTGCAAGGTGAAGGGTTACGATAATATTTTTGCACTCGGCGATATTACTTTCCTGACTGAAGAGAAGTTTCCTTCAGGTTACCCTCAGGTTGCGCAGGTCGCCATCCAGCAGGCGAAGCTTCTGGCCGGCAATCTGATAAGAGAGCAGAAAAACAAAATTCCGCTTGAATTCAGATATAAGGATCTGGGAATAATGGCAACCGTGGGAAGAAACCTTGCTGTCGTAGAACTGCCATATATAAGCTTCCAGGGAATATTTGGCTGGTTCGTATGGATGTTCATTCACCTTATGAGCATTGTGGGAGTCAGAAACAAACTGATTATTTTTATCAACTGGGCATGGAAGTATTTTACCTATGATCAGTCTCTCCGTCTGATTCTAAGACCCAAAGGATATTCCTAGGATCGTAGTTCCGGAATTTTAATTAATAAGTGTAATATTGACACTAATAACCATACTATGAAAAAATTAACCTGTTCGCTCTTCATTTTAATGCTTCTAATTCAATCTGTTTTTTCACAAAATGCCGGCTGGAAAATTGCCGGTAATAAAATAACAACCCAATGGTCAGCAAATGTTAATCCGCTGAATCCATTGCCTGAATATCCCCGTCCGCAAATGGTGAGGGACAACTGGAAGAGCCTGAATGGCTTGTGGGATTATTCAATCACAACTTCTGCAGAACAGATGCCGAATAGCTTTCAGGGAAAAATACTTGTTCCGTTTGCAGTTGAATCAGCCCTCTCCGGTATTGGTAAAAATGTTGGTCCGGATAATATATTGTGGTACAGAACAAAATTCACTCTTCCTTCAACATTCAGAAAAAAGAGTATACTCCTGCATTTCGAAGCTGTAGACTGGTCAACGGAGGTTTATCTTAACGGGACAAAGATAGGAACACACCAGGGCGGATACGATCCTTTTACCTTTGATATAACCCAGCTCATCAAAGGCAGCGAACAGCTTCTCGAGCTGAAGGTCTCGGATCCTGTCGATAAAGGTCCGCAGCCGCGCGGCAAGCAGGTGCTTCAACCGGAAAGTATATGGTATACCTCGGTTACCGGAATATGGCGCAGCATATGGATTGAAGCCGTTCCTAAAACATATATTTCCTCGACAAAACAGGTTCCGGATATAGATAAAAAGATTCTTTCAATAGATGTAAAAGTGGAAAGTCCTGAAAAAGGAGATATTGTCCGAGTTTCAGCAAGTGACGGGGGAAAGATGGTTTCTGAAAAAGAGGCCGCAGCCGGCGAAGGTATAGTTCTTCCGGTGAATGACCCAAAGCTCTGGTCGCCTGATTCTCCATTTCTGTATGATCTTACTGTATCCGTTATAAGAAAAGGGAAAGTGGCCGACGAGGTTAAAAGCTATTTCGCCATGCGCAAGATTTCACTTTTGCCGGATGCGAATGGAGTCCTCAGGATGATGCTTAACAATAAGTTTGTATTTCAGTACGGACCTCTTGACCAGGGATGGTGGCCCGACGGATTATATACTGCCCCTACCGAAGAGGCGCTTCTATTTGATATCCAAAAGACTAAGGCAATGGGCTTCAACATGATAAGGAAGCATGTGAAAGTAGAGCCGGCCAGATGGTATTACGACTGCGATAAAACCGGAATAATGGTATGGCAGGATATGCCAAGCGGTGATCTTGGTGGTGGACAGTGGGGCACAAACCCCGGATTGGAGGGAGGTATCGACAAAACAAGAACTGAGGCTTCTGAAAAGATCTACCGGACTGAGTGGAATGCGATTATTGATTATCTCTATAATTTCCCCTGCATTGTAGTCTGGGTGCCTTTCAATGAATCATGGGGCCAGTTCAAATCAGAGGAGATCACCAACTGGACTATCCATAAAGATCCGTCAAGGCTGGTGAACAGCGCAAGCGGAGGTAATTTTCATGGTGTCGGCCATATCCTGGATCTGCACAACTACCCGGGACCAGCAATGCCGAAAGCTGAAATATTCGGATCAAAGCAGGCAATTGTGCTTGGCGAATTCGGAGGGCTGGGACTTCCCCTTGAGAACCATACATGGGTTGAAAAGAACAACTGGGGGTACCAGTCATTCACTGATGCAGATGCATTATTCAAAACATACTCCGGATATCTTGACCGGATCGCCAATTACATTGGCAGGGGATTATCGGCTGCCATTTATACCCAGACAACAGACTGCGAGGTTGAATGCAACGGCTTAATGACATACGACAGGAAGGTGGTAAAAGTGCAGGAGGATAAATTGAAATCAGCTGCCCAGAAGCTCTATGATGCTTCTGCAAAAGTTGTTTTTAAATAATGATTAAAAATTCCGGATAATAACAGCATCTTATTGATTATTAGAAAAGAAGTCACCCTCATCCCGACCCCCGCCGAAGCGGGGCAGGCTTTCCCTCAGGGGGGAAGGTATACCAAGTTAAGCCTTTCCCCCTTGGGGGAAACAGGAATGGGGGTTAAAAAAAATGAAAGTTCTTGCAATTTATCATAATAATAAAGTTATGAAAAAGTATATTTTGTTAACCCTGCTTTTTTCTGCAGTTCTGGTTTCTAGTCTCAATGCGCAGCAGGTTACAGATATATCTGTTCTGGCCAATAAACCGGTTTGTGATATACAGGCCACTATGTGGGGTGTCTTTTTTGAAGACATAAATTTTGCAGCCGACGGAGGCATTTATGCAGAGCTTATAAAGAACCGCTCTTTCGAGTTCACCCTTCCGCTTATGGGATGGGACGATGTAAGTCAGAATGGATCAGGCCGACTTTTACCAACATTCTATTCTCCCGGCGACGATTTAAATCCTCACTATCTTACTGTTGCCGTCGATGCTCCGAACGGAGCCTTCGGACTTGTAAATGAAGGTTTCAGGGGTATTGGCGTAAGGAGTGGCAATAGTTATAATTTTTCGGTAAATGCAAGAATATCGGAAAGCTCAAAAATAAAGATGAAGGTCGATCTCATTGATCCCAGGGGAGAGGTGATCGGCAGCACTGAGATACCAGGCTTGAACACGAAATGGTCAAAATTTCAGTCACTTATAATTGCTTCACGAACAGAGCCTGAGGCCAGGCTGAGGATTCTCTTTTCGGGAGAAGGATCTGTTGACCTTGACATGGTTTCGCTCTTCCCGGCAGATACCTGGAAGAACAGACCGGGCGGATTAAGAAAAGATATCATGGAGAAGATCGCTGACCTGAAACCGGGTTTTGTAAGGTTTCCCGGAGGATGCATAGTTGAGGGGAGAAACCTCACAAACAGGTACCAGTGGAAGACCACAGTTGGGCCCGTCGAGGAGAGAAAGCTTATAATCAACCGCTGGAACATGGAGATGCAAAATCACCAGGCTCCTGATTATTTTCAGAGCTTTGGAATGGGATTCTTTGAATATTTCCAGCTGGCTGAAGATATTGGAGCTGAGCCGCTTCCAATCATTAATTGCGGAATGTCGTGCCAGTTCAATGCCGGCGAGGTGGTGCCGATGACAGAGATTGACCAGTATATTCAGGATGCGCTTGACCTGATTGAGTTTGCCAATGGTCCTGTAACTTCTACATGGGGCAAGGTGCGGGTTAACATGGGACACCCGGCACCCTTTAATCTGAAATTCATCGGAGTTGGCAACGAACAGTGGGATGAACAATATATTGAAAGATACAGGGAATTTGAAAAGGTGCTGCACCAGAAACATCCTGAGATTAAGATAGTATCGGGAGCCGGACCAAGCCCAAACGGAAAATTATTTGACTATGCATGGAGCGAGTTGAAAAAGCTGAGCCCGGCCCTTATTGATGAGCACTATTATATGTCGCCCGACTGGTTCATGAAAAACAGCACCAGGTATGATAATTATGACAGGAACGGGATAAAAGTTTTTGCAGGAGAATATGCGGCTCATTCAAGGGAAGCTGCAGCTCCGGAATCACGAAATTCCTGGCTTAGCGCTCTTGCCGAAGCAGCTTTTATGACAGGGCTTGACAGGAATGCAGCAGTAGTTAACATGGCATCTTATGCTCCCCTGCTAGCACATGTCGGTGCATGGCAGTGGCGTCCTGACCTTATCTGGTTTGATAACCTGAACTGCATAGGAACGCCAAATTATTATGTCCAGAAGATATTCTCGACTCATAAGGGAACGAAGGAGATACCTGTCCTTAATGCAGGTAAGCCTCTTACCGGAACCGACAGCCTCTATGCCAGCGCATCATCTGACGGGAGCACCGGTGAGCTTTATATTAAGCTGGTAAATAACTCTAAATCGGCAAAACCGATCAGAATAGCTCCTGAAGGATATTCGTTCCGGAAAGCAGGAGTGATCGAGACCCTTAAATCAGCTGGTTTATATGATTATAATTCCATTGAGAAACCAGAACTGATTTATCCGGCTGAAAAGCAGATTTCAATGGATGGGAAGAAGCTGACGGTTAATCTTGATCCCTGGTCGGTGAATGTTATAGTACTGAAGTACAAAAAGTAATTCTATTCAATACCCGAATAGAGCTTCATAAACTGAACTCTTTCTATAGCTGCGGGGTTTTCAAGTTTCGACTTGCTGAGTTTTCCGCGGAAAGCGGCCACGTTTTCGAATTCATGCCTCTGCATCCATGATTCGGTATTATTTAGAATTTTCGGGATTACATCAAAACCCTCTTTATATAATGCTGATGCAATCTGGACAGTAGCAGCTCCGGCCAGAAGCTGTTTTACAAAAGCCTCCCATGTGTGAATGCCCGTCGAAGCCGAAAGGTCGCAGCTTACATATTCTGAAAGAATTGAAATCCATCGCAGGGTGTGATTATATTCCCCTTCATTGCTATAGATGTTTCCATGGCTCAGCTCCATATTTTCAATATCAAAATCAGTGTTATAAGGCCTGTTGAAGAGGACGATCCCTTTAACTCCCGACTGTGAGAGTTTCTGAACTGACTGAGAAAGGGCTGAAAAATAATAGCCAATTTTTACGGATATCGGTAGATTTACATAGTTCCTTATCTCTCTGATTATATCGAAGTAGATATTTTCGTTATCAGCACTGCTCCTTCGCCAGTCGGAGGGAAGGATATAAATATTGAGCTCAAGCGCATCAACTCCGGTCTCTTCTATTTTTTTTGCAAATGAGTGCCAGTCGTTGTTAGAGACGCAGTTTATACTGGCAATCAAGGGAATATCAATACTCTTCTTTGCCTCACTTATGAAATGGAGATACTTATCGAGAGTATTTCTCCTGGCAAAATCATAAATGTAAGAATATGCTTCGTCGTAATCGTGAACCCTGCGGGCCAGCATCTTATCAGATGCTCCTGTCAGCATTTTTATTCCGCCCTCTTCATTCCTTATAACTTTTTCAGTATCCACATTTATCTGTTCCTCGAAGATGGATTTGACGACGATGGCACCGACCCCTTTACCGGCAATTTCCTTTATACTCTTGAAATTATTGGTCAATCCGCAGCTGCCGGCAATCAGCGGGTTCTTTAGCTTTAGTCCTAGATAGGTAGTCTGAAGATCAGTCATATTCCTCTGTTTTAGTTTTGCAATTCTCAAATTTGAAGAGTTTAAAGATATAAAAAAGGGAATTTTAAGAACATGATAAATGATTTAAAAAACTGCCATTTAAGTGGCAATTAAAAATGTTGGTTAAATTTGACGCCTAAACGAAACATCACGGCAATGGAGCTTTTTCACATACTTCTCGACTGGTACATGGCAAACCTGAATTATTTGACGGTTGCTTTGCTTATGCTGATCGAGAGCACTTTCCTGCCTCTCCCGTCTGAAGTTGTGATTCCTTTTGCAGCCTACAAAGCAGCCCAGGGCGATCTGAATGTTTTCCTGGTCGTCATATTCGGAACCATTGGAGCTCTGACAGGATCGCTGATCAATTATACTCTGGCATACTATCTTGGAAGACCAATAGTATATAGTTTCGCAGAATCAAAAGCAGGCCGGTTGTTCCTCCTCTCCAAAGAAAAGATAATGCATGCCGAGGATTATTTTATAAGGAACGGAAAATCTTCAACATTCATCGGGAGGCTGGTTCCGGGTATCCGGCATCTCATTTCAATACCTGCCGGACTTGCAAAGATGAATCTCCGCGACTTCATTTTTTACACGTTCATCGGGGCAGGGATCTGGAATATAATTCTGGGAATAATCGGCTTTTATTTGTACGGGGTTAGTCAAAAGATCTTTCCTTACCTCGACAAGATCCTGTACACCCTTGGGGCAGTGTTTGTTGTGTACCTGATATACAGAGCTGTAAAAAGCCGAAAAAACAAATCAGCCTGATCTACGGGAGAGTCCTTTTATTATAAATCATCATCGCGGTGAACCGTCGAAGGTGAAAAGGCAGGCAGGCAAACTGCGACATATTCGGCTCCGCCACTGAAAGGAGTGCTATACTTTAGCCATTCTCCTTTTTCAGTCATTACCGCTTCCCCTTCTGACAATATTATTTCTTCCTTCCTGGTGATAAGCTTAAGCTTTCCCTTAAGAACCAGCGTATATTCATTGAACTCAGGAGTCTGTCCGGGCTCTTCCCATCCCTCCGGGCTCTTCATCATTGCAATGCTAACCTCTGAGGTCTTGCTGTTGACTTTGCCAAAATACTCTTTGATTATTTTTTCCTTTGTACCTGATGCTTTGACGATCGATGGTGATTTGATTAATATTGTCATAATAAATCAGTTTTTAGGTTTCTCCGACAGGCTCACTATCTGGACAGGGCCCAGAAGGCCTGAAGGCAGTAATGGTGAGTCGGCTGCATAAAACGGTTGGGTTGTATAAGTATATTTCTTTGTGATGTCAGGCTGCTGATCTCCAATGAGCCTGTTGACCCATAAGTCGGTAACCTTTATTTCAATCAGGTTTTCACCTGCCTTCAATGCATCAGTTATATCTGCGCGGAATGGTTTTTTCCAGACAATTCCGATATTCTTACCGTTAACGGTGATATCAGCAATATTCTTTACGACACCAAGGTCTATCCATATCCGTTTTCCTTTTGCGAACCAGGTATCAGGTGCCTGAATCTTCTTTGTATAAGTTCCGGTTCCCGAGAAGTATTTCACTCCGGCATCGCTGTTATCGCTCCATGACGAAAGAGTGTCGAGCGTTATCTTTTCAGGAGCACCGCGGTTGGGCTGGAAGACTACATCCCAGGCACCATCGACGGCAGCCAGGTGATTTTCAATTATTTGCGGAGCAGTAAAAGAAGAGCTCCCGGCATTCTTCCGGAACACTACAAATACGGCATCATTTGGTTCAAGGTGCAATGGAACCCTTGTGCGACCACTTTCAATCTTGTAAGACGCCTTTTCAATTTTGCCTGTTTCCGGGTGCCATATCTCAGCTGCTTTTCCCTGAATACGAAAATCAGCCTCAAGATTTTCAACCCGGCTGTTCCTGTTATTTACCCAGTAAATATCGGCCTTTGCCAACTTCCGATGCACATATAATAGATTTGTTGTTTCTGAAGGTTTAGTGAACTCAAAGTCAGGTTGAATCTTCATTGCAGCAAGTACTTCTGCCACTGTTAAACCGGCATATACTTTACCCAGGCCTACGCTGTTTTCGCCCTTTTCTGTTTTCCAGAGCTGGTTTACAACTCTCTGAAATTCACTTTGGTCGTCGCTGAGGCTTGGTGAATCAACTGGTTTAGGTCCTGCCACAATTGCACCGCTCTCGACCATAGCCTTAATCTTCAGGAGAACTGGCAGCGGCATACTCTGGCTATTCTGATCCAGAACCAGGAGATGATAGCTCATACCGCCCGGAGTCACAAATGCTCCGTTCTCAAACGACAGAGCATTCAGGATGACATCACTGTTTGCAAAATCATAATTATAGCCGGAAGGTATTTCGGGTAATGTGTTACCGAACAAGGCAGTGATATTATTGTCTTCACCGTAATAATAAATTATATCGGCCACAAATTTTCCCTGCTGAAGCATGAAAGAGTTCCTGGCAAGATAGGTTGTCCATGGTTTTGCTTCTTCTGCCCATGTCTCATGTCTGGTAAACCACTGACCATAAGGTCCGAGGCCAAGACCTGGAATTTTATCAGAAACTGGTTGATGGACGGAAGTATGTATGACAAAGCGGTTTAATCCGTTAGCCAGCTCCATATCAGCTGTGGGTTTCAGTCTTTCAGGAGAGAAAGCCCATGTATTGCCGCGTGCGGTCATCGATTCGGCTGCGACAAGGTTCTGTCCATAGATATGTGCGACAGATGCTGACTCGCGCATATCAGCCTTATAAACAGTTGCTACAACTGATTTTTCATCTCCTTCAGCGCCACCCGGAGTCCATGTGGCACTCATCGGAATATCGGCTTTGCGCTTGACCTCCATGCCGTCGCCTATAAAAGCACGGCCGCCTTCGTGCGATTCGGTATAGCGTCCCATTCCCCGGCTGTGAAGTATATCAGTCAGCTGGTCATAATGATTTTCTGCCGTGAGATCACCGATGGTTTTCCTGAAGTCGCAGAGGAAGCGTTCGCTGGCCTCTGAACTCTCAACAATACGGCCGGTAAGGACAGGAAGCCATGGAAGCAGATCATAACCGCGTCGTTTTGAAAATTCAGTCATCATGCTGTCGGTCCAGTTCTGTACACCTGCTTCCCAGCTGTCGGTAATAATATATTTAAGTCCTCTCTTGCCCATCAGTCCTCCTGTAGCATTTTTGTACTGGTCAAGATAATTATCAAAATAAGCTTTTACATAGCCGGCATTCAGCTTGTCGACTTCGAGCCCTGTTGCTTCAGGAGAGGCGGGTGAATTCTGATGACCCGTAAGGGAATAGCCGAATCGCAGGATCGTCCAGCGACCGGCAGGCGGATTCCAGTCAAGCGTTCCATCCGGTTTCATCATGGTTGTAAGGTCGATTATTTCCGACTTATTAATAGCTTCATTTTCAGGAATTGATGTCATTCCAAGCTTATATAGTCTGGCTGCAGATGTAAAACCTGCCTTATCTTCGAAACGGTTAACGAGAGCAACCGGGTGCAGGACAATTTCTGCAACATTGATTCCCGAAGGTTGAGCTGGCTGGGGAGGAGTAGTGGCTTTTGAAACAGCCGGAGCTCCCGGCATTACAGGTGGCACCGGGGTTTTGAAAGTTATCCGGAAAAACCTGGCAGAGACAAGTGCGAAAGTAAATGTGTTTTGAATCGCACCTCCCTGAGGCATATCAAGTACTGATTTAAACTGCCTGCCATTGTCTGATGCTTCAAGTGCTCTTATGGCAACCTGTCCCCTCGATCCGGAGAAGTTCATGCCGGTTTCAGTATTGAATATTGTCAATGACTGGATTGTTTCAGCTTTTTTAAATTCAAACTGGATCCAGGCCTTCTGATCGGGTTTTGCAGCCGGAAGAAGGGTCGATCCTGAAAGATCGCCATCGGTAAGCGCTTTGAGATCAAACTTTCCTCCGCTCGAACTGACCTTTACGCCTAATTCTGAAAGCGACAGATCATTATCAGGAATTTTAAAGGCAACAACAGCTGCATCGGCATAAAATTCAGGGATCTTCTGCGATGGGTCGCTTCTTGAGAATCCGCCGGCAATATTCTGAAACCTACCTGTGGTTGATGGAGGCTTGGGTAATATATCGCTGAAAGGTTTTCCTCCCTCTATCCTGGTTTCGCTCCATACAACTTTTTTCATTGCCTGTGAAGGAGGAACCCATGGACCACCGCTTTCGCTCCACCCTGGCGAACCTGCAATTGCCATCTCAAGCCCGAGGGAGTCAGCCAGTTTCGTTGTAAAGAGAAAAGCATCCTTCCATTCGGGTGTCATAAATATCAGACGTTTTGGAACTATCTGGGGAGAGGAGAGACCGGCATCAAAATTCTGAAAGCCTCCTACGCCAATCCGTTTCATCCATTCGAGATCAGCCCTTATTCCTTCCTTGCTGATGTTTCCATTCATCCAGTGCCACCATACGCGGGGCTTTGCACTTTCAGGCGGATTACGGAATCCTTTTTCCAGATTTGCCCCTGATTCTCTCAATGGGCCTGAACAATTAATCAAAAATGTACTTGCAACTGCGAATACAATAATAAGTCCCTGTGCCAAAATTTTTTTCAGGCTTCCAGATATAACATTCATCGTCTATAAGATTTTAAATGTGCTAATTAATGTATGTGGCCCCTCATGGTTTTATTGTTTCCAATGTTGATGCAAGCCATTTTTCTGCAAGAGAAGGCCATGTTTCAGAAGCCGGATTGCCGGGTCTTAGTCCATAGCCATGACCACCCTTCTGATAAAAATGAAATTCAATCGGAGATTTCGCATTTCTCAGGGCACCGGCCATAACCAGTGAGCTGTTTCCATAGTTGTCGTCGGCAGTCTGGAAAATAAAAATCGGAGGTGTTTCCTTCGTGATTTTTAGTTCAGGAGTGAGTGTCTTGTTCTCTCCCATATCGAGATAAGCGGGATAAATGAGCAAGGCAAATGCGGGGCGACAAGACAGAGAATCTGACAGGTCTACAGGTGAATAGGTCCTTATGTTGAATAATGTTGCGCTCCTTGCGCTGAGGCTGCCTCCTGCCGAGAATCCCATAATCCCGATTTTCTCCGGGTCGAGTTTCCATCTTGCCGAGTTGCTGCGAACTATCCTGAGTGCCCTCTGGGCATCCTGCAGGGCACCATCTCTCTTGTCCGGCACCCTGTAAATAAGTACGAATGCTGCGCATCCCATCTTATTCAGCCATTCGGCAATTTCTGTGCCCTCCTTGTTATACGAGAGTCTGATGTATGCTCCGCCTGGGCAGACTATTACCCCTGAACCATTATTTTTTGCCTGATCAGGAAGCCATACTTCGATCGCAGGATTTGTGATCTCCGTAATGCGGATGACCTTATCCTTATTTGTAGTATCAATAACTGGTCTTTGCTTTTCCTTGATTTCACCCGGTACCTTGCCGGGCCAGAGATATACAACCTCTTTATCCTGGCATTTTGCCGTATAAGGAAGGAGCAGTACGAAAAAAAACAGAATATTTCTCATGTAAAATAAATTAGTCCACTATCTCGGCCTTGTCAAATTTCTGTGACTGGAAGCTGACTCCTGAATGCCTGACCCTGTTGACGCCTTTTCCGCCGAAGAATCCCCAGCCTCCGCTGCCAAGCAGAAACCCCAGGGCATAAAGTCCGCCGTTATTGTTCTGGGCGTACATGGTTATCTTATTGTTGAATAGCATGCCTATAAAATCGAAAGGCGCAATGAATCCATGCCACAGCCCTCCGAAAAAACCATAGGTATGACCTGAAAGGCAGGTACTTACAGCTTCGCTTTCGGCACATCCGGTGAGGATAACCACAGCTATTAAAAATGATAATAACAACAATCCTTTTTCAAGCCTGAGTGTTTTCATAGAAAGTATATCATTAGGTTATTCAAAAAAAATCAGAATAAGTTCAGATCGACTGGCTTGCCTGAAAACTTCTTTTCATGGTCGAGCAGCCATTTTTTTCTTTCAAGACCGCCTCCGTAACCAACAAGATGACCATCAGAACCTATTACCCTGTGACATGGAATTATGATAGCCAGCCTGTTTGCTCCATTGGCTTGCGCAACTGCCCTTACTGACAACGGGTTTTTAAGCAGATCGGCCTGTTCCTGATACGTTCTTGTCGATCCGTAAGGGATCTTCAGCAATTCTTTCCAGACAGCCTGCTGAAATTCTGTTCCCGGCGTAAGCAAGTGGAGGGAGAACTCCATTCTCTTCCCCTTAAAATATTCCTTCAGTTGCCTTTTAAGCATTCTCAGATGCCTGTTGCTGCCTTCTATTATTGTCGTTTCGAGGAGGCCGGCAATCTCTTCCATCTGTGTCGATAGTGTTTTACGGTCGGAGAACTCAAGAAGACAAATTCCGTCTTTTGTAGCTCCTGCGACCATCTCTCCAATTGGAGTTTCAATTATAGTTTTCTTAATCATAGACCCACCCCCAACCCTCCGCAAGGCGGAGGGAATTTAGATTATTATAACTTTTATTGCCTGGAAAATCTCTCTGAAGTTGATTTTATATACTTTATGTTCCTGAACCTCATTGCCGACCAGTCATCATCGATTGAAACCAACCTGATCCCGTAAAGCCCTGCATCGTTCAGGGATTTCCAGCCGCGGTCCCGTTCCGGGCCTGTAGTATATTTCTTCGATGTCTTTTTAGGGTAACAGAACCATAATATACCATCGGCAGTAAGATTATGCAGGGTCCTTGGTCCATAATTTTCAACTTCTGCAACTGACCTGACGAAGACCATAATGAACTCATATGGGCACCTCTGGTCAATTTCCCTGTCAATTATGATGTCGTTCAGCTCTTTAGTCAACTCAGCAAGAAAAATTTCCTCGGCATTTATAATTGCGATTCTCTTGTTTCCCTTGTAATTAAGCTTCTTCAGGAGGTCTTTCATGATCGGGGCTTGATTCAGGAGCTAATTTAACAAAAAATTGAAATAGATGAAAAAGGTTTTATCTTTGTGGTCACAGAAAATGGGGTGCCTTAATACTACGGGCTGAGATCATACCCTTAAACCTGATCCGGATAATGCCGGCGGAGGGAACCAAGAGTATCGTGAGTATCAGCTAATTAAAAGCAACCTTATTTTCAGTAGTTTAATATAAATTGACTATGAGGCTTAAAATTGTTTTGCTTTTATTTGCCGGTGTTGCAATAATGTCAGATGCTTTCGGATTCCAGGAAAAAAGTAGTGTCGTAAGTGGCAGAGTAACTGATGAATCTGGAAATCCCCTGGCTGATGCTGGCATTGTTATCGAAAATGGATTTTTTGGGGTACACAGCAATTCCGACGGCTACTATGTACTTTCAGGACTGAAAACAGGCATTTACAGGATCCGTTTCTCCTTTATGGGTTATGAAACAAAGACGGTTGAGGCAAACGTTAACGGGGAATCAGTTGTGAATGTTACCCTGGTTCAGAAACCGCTTGAGGCTGGTGAGGTAATAGTCAATGCAACACGGGCAGGAGAACATTCGCCTCTCGCTTATGTAACCATCGGGAATGAGGCTCTGAAAAATCAGAACACCGGGCAGGATATTCCGTATATTCTTGGCATGACCCCTTCGCTTGTGGAGACGTCTGAGGCTGGCACAGGGATAGGCTATACGAGTCTCCGTATCCGCGGCACTGATGCAAGCAGGATAAATGTCACTATCGACGGCATACCTCTTAACGATCCCGAATCACAGCAGGTTTTCTGGGTAGACCTTCCCGACCTGGCATCTTCGACCGACAATATCCAGGTACAACGTGGCGCAGGCACTTCGTCAAATGGCGCAGCAGCATTTGGTGCAACTGTAAGCATTCAGACAAAAAGTCCCGAAAATGAACCGTTTGCTCAGATCAGCACATCATATGGCTCTTATAATACCATAAAGAACACAGTGACTGCCGCCACAGGTCTTCTTGCAAATAAGTTTGCATTTATGCTGAGGCTTTCCCAGCTTCACAGCGATGGTTATATCAGGAGAACCTGGTCGGATCATAAGTCGGCTTACCTGAGCGGAGTCTACAGAAACGGAAGATCGAGGTTACAGGCCAATATAATACTGGGGGAAGAGCATACAGGCATCAGCTGGTGGGGTGTCCCGAAGGAGATGCTTTCGGTTGACAGACGATATAACCCGGCCGGGGAATACACGGATGAAGCTGGTATTACACGGTACTACAATAATGAATCTGACAATTATTTTCAAAACCATTATCAGCTTCTTTACAGTCTCAGGATAAATGAATCTTTGAACTTCAATGCTGCGCTGCATTATACCACTGGTGAGGGATATTATGAAGAATATAAGGATGATGATGCACTTTCAGCATACGGTCTTCCCGATTTGACAATCGGAGATTCAACCATTTCATCGACAGATCTTATAAGGAGGAAATGGATGAAGAACGATTTTTCAGGACTGGTTTGGTCCTTAAAATATAAGAGAGAGAAGCTGGAGGCTGTCATCGGAGGAGGTGCAAATTATTATTACGGAAATCATTTTGGCAGGATAATATGGATGAGAAATGCCGGAAACCTTGAAAAGGATTACCAATGGTATCTTGGACATGGAGCTAAAGGCGAAATAAGCCTTTATGGTAAGGCAGATTATTCTTTAACCGATAAGATTTCACTTTTCGGAGATATTCAGTACAGGTTTATACATTACAATATTAATGGTATTGATGATGATCTTAAAGTTTTGAATTCAGATCATAAGTATGGTTTTTTCAATCCCAAAGCAGGACTCTTCTTCTCAATTACGCCTAACCAGGATGCATTTCTCTCATTTTCGGTTGCCAACCGTGAACCCACCCGTTCTGATTTTACAGAGGCAGCCGGTGACCCTGCTGCTACTCCCCGGCCTGAAACATTGTACGACTCCGAGCTGGGATATAAGATAAGGGGCAATAATTATTCCCTCGGCATAAGCCTTTATGACATGTACTATAAAGACCAGCTTGTTCCGACCGGTGAACTGAGCAGCACCGGCTATCCGATAATGACAAATGTCGCAAAAAGCAATCGTATGGGTGCTGAATTTACAGCCGCGATAAAGCCGGCAGAGTTTTTCAGCTGGAATTTCAGCCTGACGGTAAGCAGGAATAAGATCCTGAATTTCACAGAATATTATACAGATTATATTACATCTGACTCGTTGCTGGTTTATAAAAGTAAAAAGCTCGGGACAGTCGATATTGCATATTCACCCGGTTTAACCGGCTCCAGCGATATGAATTTCAGGGTATTCAGAAACCTTGAGATGCACTTGATCAGTAAATATGTCGGTAGTCAGTATTTTGATAATACAATGAGCCGTGACCGCATGATAGATCCATATTTTGTCAATAACGTGATGGTGAACTTCACTCCTGCAATTAAGGGATTAAAAAACGCCGAACTCCGGTTACTGGTAAACAATATCTTTAACGCAAAGTATGAAAGCAATGCCTATGGCGGAAACTGGTATGAGGACGGGAAAGAATACACCTGGTCGTATTATTTCCCGCAGGCAGGAAGAAATTTCATGTTGAAAGCGAGCTTTACATTCTAATTAAGCTTGATTGAATGGGTATTTTTAACTGGATATCAAATAATTACATTGAGACTTTCGGAGCTGTCACCGGGATATTGTATGTTTTTCTCGAGATAAAACAGAACCTGTGGCTCTGGCCTGTGGGCATAATAACCTCAGCAGTTTATATATGGGTATTTTTAACTGGAAAGCTTTACGCCGACATGAGCCTCCAGGGTTATTATCTGGTTATAAGCGTGTTGGGATGGTATTGGTGGATTAAAGGCGCAGGGCTCAGGGCCCACGGCAATAAATCCCCCTTTGGAGGGGGCGAGGGGAATGTAGACAAAAAGCCGATTCCAGAGAAATTAATAGTCCATAGGATTAATTTAAAGACAGGTATTGTGCTTGCAGCGGTTTTGTGTGCATTATATTTTATTTTATGGTTCGTTCTTTCACATCTGACTGATTCACCTGTTCCTGCTGCCGACTCATTTATTACATCTCTTTCAATAGTCGCAACATGGATGCTTGCCAGGAAGATTTTTGAGCACTGGTACCTTTGGATCGTCGTCGATGCATTTGCTTCAGTGCTGTTTATTACGAGACACCTCTACCCGACAGTAATATTATATATTGTATTTTGTGCAATGTCGTTTGCCGGGCTGATCGAATGGAAGAAATCTTTAACAAAACAATAGTTTTATAAAATGTCTAACGCAGTTATAGTTGCCGACGGTTCATTCCCGGTTCACCCGATACCTCTCGAGATCCTGGACAAGGCTGAAGTGATCGTATGTTGTGACGGCGGTGTGGAGAATCTTGTCGGATATGGGTTGAAACCGGATGCAATCGTCGGGGATATGGATTCGCTCAGTGATGTTCTTAAAGACATGTTTGCCGACAGAATATATGTCGACAACGGACAGGAGACCAATGACCTTACAAAAACCGTCCTGTGGTGCCATGAATCCGGTTACGATGACCTGGTGATCATTGGAGCGGGAGGTAAGCGGGAAGATCATACAATCGGCAATATTTCGCTGCTCGTGGAATATGCTAAAATTGTAAAAGTAAAAATGGTAACTGATTCCGGCATATTCCTGCCATTTATGACCAGCTGTAGAATAGGATCATTAAAAGGTCAGCAGGTCTCAGTCTTTTCCATCTGTCCCGGAACCGAAATAACGTCAACGGGACTCCTTTACCCGTTAAATAACCGCAAGCTTAACAACTGGTGGGAAGGGACGCTTAATGAGGCGACCGGTGATTCAATCGAACTCAAATTTACAGGAGGTCCTGTTATGGTGTTCCTTAAATTCATTTAGGTTGACCTACCCTACCTCCTCCTTCACCAGCGTTATCAGCTGCACCCTGCTCTTTACGTTGGTTTTAATATAGATCCGGTGAGTATGATCCTTTACAGTCTGAAGGCTGATGAATAATTTCTCAGAAATCTCCTTGTTGCTGAGGCCGTTGCAGATTTCCTGGATAATGTCCCTTTCTCGGAGTGAAACTTCAAATTTTCTGTAGAAATCATCCAGAGAAATTTCGACTCCCGGTTCGGATGACAATCCTGATACAAGAGTTCCGTAGCTGAGGTACACTGGCAGGAAAACATTTCCCGTGAAAAAGGTGAAAATGAAAATTACAGCAAGCCACTCCTGCCCGTTATAAAAGACAAGTGGCAGGCACTGTACTATCATAATTATGAATAATGAAGGTGTAATAATTTTCCTGTCGTAATCGTGGATGATGGCACGGCCTTTCAGAGGAAGGTGGATAAGGTATGCTCCTATAAAAGATATGACGAGGTTCATTATTATATAATACTCCCTTATGAGGGAAGCAGGCTTCAATGTATTTTCCTTTGTGGTAAAATATCCGACTGTTGCCAGGAGGGTGAAATTGACGAAAAGGAAGAGGAAAATGAACCTGTTGCTGTTTTTTCTGCCTGATAACCCCGCCGAGAATCTTATCAGCATCAGCCAGGCAAAGACAAGGAAAGGGAGGCCAAGAAGAATAGAGATATCGGTAAACTTCGACATCTGATCAGGTGTAAAAAAGTCTGCCAGAAATGTTTTGATAATTACCTGTCCCCATATACCGTAAAAGCCAAAAGTATATATGAATACCTGGAAATATAGCAGTGATGAGAAAAGATCTGATTTTGACCTGTTTTTTAGACGTGATGACAGTATGATCCCAAGCGCTGCCATTGCAACCGATACAATGAAAATTATGTAGAACAGGTACTTCAGCATATTATAAAAGTATTAAAAACTTTTGAACTGAATAAAAGTAAACACTACTAAAGTTTGTCACTGCATACTTAAGTAGGAAAACCAAAATTCACTACTATAGTATGACACCCGTGGAAAATCAGCGGTTTACATTTGCTTCACAATTGGGTATCAACTTAAAACTTAATAAACTTAAGAAATGGAAACAAACAATGATTACAGATTAAGGCCCTCTTTCGGTGACAGCTTCGGAACCGGATGGAGTGTAATGGGGGACAATTTTCTAAGGCTCTTCCTTGTTGTTCTGGTTGTAGCAATTTTATCCGGGCCAACAAAAATATTCCATATGAATTTTAATGGATCAGATTTACATAATCTACCATTTGACTGGCATGGACACTGGGGACATGATTTAATAAGTCTTGCTCCGCTGGGTCTGCTTGCAGGTTTTTTTGGACTGATTGCCCTGCTCTACTCTTTTCTTGCATTGCCCGTTATCGAATTTGGCAGCAAAATGATCTTTGTCCAGGCAGTACGGAAGATCAAACCCGATTTTGAACTGCTGCTAAAAGGTTTCTGGGAGAACTACCTTAACATTATCCTTGCAAATCTGCTGGTGGTTGCTCTGGTCATCCTCGGATGTATTGCCCTGATCATTCCCGGGATCATTATCGGATGCAGGCTGGTATTTGTCTCATATCTCGTAATGGATAAAAAGCTTGACCCGATTGAGGCGGTCGAGCAAAGCTGGAAGCTAACCCGCGGACACGGCTGGACCATATTCTTTATGGGCTTTGTCTCCATATTCATCGTTATTTTCGGGCTGATTCTTATGATCGTTGGTATATTCCCGGCAATAATGTGGGTATCGAGCTCTTTTGCATCGCTCTACCAGTCTGTTATTAATGAAACGGAAAAACCTGCAGAACCTGCAACTGTACAAGCATAAAACTTTATTTGACATGGTAAGTACCTTATTCTTATCTGATATTATTGATATAGTCTTTGCTTTCGGAATAAAAATTTGTATAATTTTATAGTTCATTCTTAAAATTTTTAAAAATGAAAACGAGAGCAATACTTTTATCTGTAATGATGGTTTTCTTAATTCCGGTTGTCTCAAATGCACAACTAGGGAACATGATCAGGAATAAGGCTTCAAAGGTTCTCAATGCCGGTACTAAAACTCTTAATAAGGAGGTGGATCACAAGATTGACAGCACTGCCCAGAAGAAAACGCAGGATGAAATTGATAAAAAAAACCAGGAAATAGAGCAGAACAAGAGCCAGAATGCACAATCGGGTCAGACAGAAGGAAGCCAGGCTGAAGGAACCCAGACAGGCAGCAGCGAATCCAAAGGGTTCAACATCGGAGGCTTAATGGGCGGAAAAGTCACTTCAAAATATAATGAGTCATATTCCTTCACCAGCAGGATCTTCCAGCAGATGGAGATGTACGACAAGAAAGACAAAGTGACTAAAATGGATTATTACATCTATTTCAGTGAAGCTAATCCGATCATGGGAATTGAAACTAAAATTGAAGGCACTTCCGATCAGGGCGACCAGGTTGCGATGAATTCATCAGTAGTAATCGACGGACCGAATAAGTCATATATAACAATGACGGATGTCAATAATATGAAGATGGGATTCATAAGCGCTATACCTGATGATAACAGCCAGGCCCAGGCCAGCGGAAAAACCAAAACACCTCCGGTAATTGCAAAAACCGGGAAGACAAAGGTCATCGCTGGTTATAAGTGTGATGAATACACTTATAAGGATGCGGATAACAAGAAGCATGGCAGCATCTGGGCAACCAAGGACCTGAAGCTCAATATAAATAAAAGTGCTTTCTCAAAGGCAGGGATGCGTTCATATTATGGCAATACCGAGCTCGAGAATAGCACATCTCTTGCCATGGAACAATACAACGACAAGGATGAACTTGAACTCAAATCTGACACAAAAGAAGTTAACCTGTCATTCAGCCATTCTATCTCAACTACAGGATATAATTTCCGCCAGATGAACTTCAACCAGGCCGGAGGACAGCAGAAGAAGTAGACCCCTGTCCATCAGCCAACTGGCTGATAGACTGCCCCCTAAAGGGGGCTTCTTAACGGGATATAACAGATTATTTTAAAGGCACAGAATCAGCCCCCCTTTAGGGGGGGTGGGGGGTTAAAGCTTTTCCAGTTTGGCAAACCTGAGAAGCAGCTTTTTCCTGCCATCGTTTTCAAAATCAACCGAAGCTGTAGTATTTGGCACTTCTCCTTCAATGGAAATAATAACACCACTTCCAAACCTTACATGCCTGACATTATCTCCAACGGAAAACTTTGAAGGATCACTCATTATTAACGGAGTAACCTCAGGGCTTGTCTGTCCTGAGAGTTTCTTAAGCCTGGCGGGTGGTTTGTAAGATATCTGATCCTCGCGGGTTTGCACAGGTTTATCAGGCGATCCTCCTTTCGAAGCGAATGGCTTTCCTCCTGTCTGCGGGTAATGAACAAGCTTCGGATCCAGCTCGCGCAGAAACCTGCTTGGATTGCTTCTTTCAAGGTTTCCCCATTTATACCTGTTCAGTGCATAGCTGAGAGTTGCCTGTTTTTCGGTTCGGGTAAGAGCAACATAAAAGAGCCGCCTTTCTTCTTCAAGTTCGCGGGAACTCCCTGACGACATGGGAGAGGGGAACAGGGTATCCTCCATACCTACGATATAAACATGCTTGAATTCCAGTCCTTTAGCCGAATGCATTGTCATGAGCGTGACCTTGTTCCGGTCTTCCTCCTTCTCATTATCCTGGTCTGTAAGAAGAGCTACATTGGCGAGATATGCCTCAAGAGTGGATGGTTCACCGTTGGTCTCGGCTGCTTCAGTAAAAATCTTGATTGCATTCAGGAGCTCCTCCATGTTCTCGTAGCGGCTTATCTCTTCAGGCAGTCTTCCGTCCCTTAGCTCCTTCATGATACCTGATCCTAATGCTATTTCCTTTGCCTTTGAATAAGCGTCCGCCTTATCCATGTTCAAGGACAGACCGTTTATTAAGCTTATATAATCAGTAAGCTTTTTTGCTGTCCCGGCATTGAATTGCCCGGGATAGCTTCCTGCCTTGCCAATGATCTCCCATGCGGCGATATTCATCTCAGCAGACAATGCAAAGATCTTTTCAATTGTTGTATCACCGATTCCCCGTTTGGGATAATTGACCGACCTTTTAAGAGCCTCTTCATCTTCATGATTAATGATCATCCTGAAGTATGCAAGGATATCTTTTATTTCCTTACGCTCGTAAAACGACAGGCCTCCATAAATCTTATATGGTATGTTTTTACGTCTTAATGTCTCTTCAAAGATCCTGCTCTGCGCATTTGTCCTGTAAAGTATTGCGAAATCGTTCCATTTGAGCTGCTGTGAAAGGCTTTTATCGAGAATGTCTGAGGCAACTATAAAACCCTCTTCAGTGTCAGTCATTGCCTGGATTATATTTATTTTCTCCCCGGGTTCATTTTTTGAGAAGACATTTTTATGGATCTGGCCTTCATTATTGGCAATGATCGTATTGGCAGCATTCACTATTGTCTGGGTTGACCTGTAGTTTTGTTCGAGCTTATAAAGCTGGTAATCGCTGTAATCGTTTTTGAATTCGAGAATATTTTCGATCCTTGCGCCCCGGAATGAATAGATGCTCTGGGCATCATCGCCTACAACACAAAGATTATGATGGATGGCTGCGAGCTTTTTGACAATCAGGTACTGTGCATAATTGGTATCCTGGTACTCATCAACAAGAATGTAGCTGAACCGCTCCTGGTAAATAGCCAGCGCATCAGGGAAATCACGGAAAAGGATATTGGTATTCATCAGAAGGTCGTCAAAATCCATGGCATTTGCCCTGAAGCACCTCGATGCATAAATCTTATATATCTCAGACATAAGAGGTATCCGGCTCGATTTATCATATTCCTGCATTGAGAGGTCAGCAGCATACATGTTTGCGCTTATGAGGTTATTTTTTGCTGCAGAGATGCGCGATGCAAGCAGCGATGGCTTATAAACATTGTCGTCGAGATTCAGCTCTCTGATGATTGCCCTGATAAGGCTTTTTGAATCGGCAGAGTCATAAATCGTAAAATTAGATTTGAATCCGAGCCTGTCGCCCTCAATTCTCAGTATCCTGGCAAATATAGAGTGGAAAGTCCCCATCCAGAGGTACCTGGCTATTTCCGGTCCTGCGATCCTGGCAATTCTCTCCTTCATCTCACCGGCAGCCTTATTCGTAAATGTAAGCGCAAGAATGTTTTTTGCCGGTACCCCTTTCTGAAGCAGATGAGCTATCCGATAGGTTAGTACCCTTGTCTTGCCAGCGCCTGCTCCCGCTATGACCAGTGAGGGACCATCAGTATTAATAACTGCCTGCTGCTGAGCTTCGTTCAGATCGTTAAGGTAATTATAAGCCATTTATTATGAATTACAGCGTACCGGGTGCGGCAAAATTAACAAATACAACCTCAGGGAGAGAAAAAGTTGGAAAATTATAAGGAATATTTATCAACAGTAGAAACAAGGATGTAATACAAAATTTCTCTTGAGAGATCAGCAGTGTATATTATATAGTATACCCTTATTTTTATTATACTTGCGGAGGATTATACAAATAATGACACTGATTCCGTTATTGTAATAAATTTCAATTTGCCTGTGCGTTTCTGGTTTTCGACACTTCTGATCCTGGTCCCATTTTCACTGATGGCACAACTGACTGCGCCCGGAAGCAATGCAATCAGATATGTCACCTACAATTCCATAACCGGAAGGAAAGACCAGGCTTTTTTCTATTGCAATGCTCTCGGAACCGAGAGTGGCACTATGTCAGCTTCCAGATCCGGACATGCAGGGAACCGTACCTTCACATGGAACAAATGGAATGACCTTACAACCAGCTTCAGTACTTTTATACAAACAGATGCAGGGGTCTCTTCTTCGACAATAAACAACCTCACTGAGGGTGGATATAAGGTTGGCATAGACAGTTCAGGAATATATGATACTTCTATGGTGGGATGGATATTTTTCGACAAGCCTCCTATTGCTACAGCCTCCCTGGCCCAGCAGCTTTGCTATAGAGTTGCATTGAACGGGGATACTGCAGCTAAGATTGATAAGTTCATATACAAGGATATAAATACAGGCGCATCGCTTTCGCTGAATAACGAATTGACCTACAGGTGGAGTTCTGACCCCATTTCTTTCATCCCGGCTCCTGATGCATCCCTGAATCCTATTATTCAGAACTACCCGCCCGAACCCCCCTTTATAAATTACAATCTCCCTCTTGAGGATGTAACATACAAGCTTACGGTATCTACCCTCGGCTGCAGCAGCCAGTCATCATTTCTATATCATTCCATTCATGTGAAGGCCGACTTTGAAGCTGATCCGGTTGAAGGTGAAGCCCCTCTTGAAGTAACCTTTACAAATAAGTCAGTGCGAGGCAATATTTATACCTGGGAATTTGGTGACAAAACTGAATCTTCACTTGAGACCCCTGACCCTCATAAATATAATGTGCCGGGGAAATATTCAGTAACCCTTATCATAGAGAGCACCCTTCACTGCATAGACTCTTTGAGAATGGACAGCCTGATATATGTTGAACCTTCAGCCCTTGATATTCCCAATGCCTTTACTCCGAATGATGATGGAATGAATGACAGGTTCATGGTTTATAGCAAGTCGCTCAGGTATGTAAGCATGGAGATTTACAGCCAGTCAGGATTAAAAGTTTATGGCTTCAGTGGCGAAGGTGATGTGCTTGAGAACTGGAAAGGATGGGATGGCAACATAAATAACTCCTCTATAAAGGCAAGCATTGGCATATATTATTATGTCATCCGCGCTCTGGGCTGGGATGATGTCAACTATAACAGCAAGAAATACAGTGGATTTGTTTACTTGTACCGATAGACAGAGGCTGAACAAATGAAAGCTGTAAAGGCTATAGAAGCTTTAGAGCCTTTGTTCTTTGCACCCTTCGTCATACCAACAAATTGCCCTTCAGAATTGTTATTGCCTGCCCCGACACTTCAACCCTGTTACCGATAATTTCAACTTTCAGAATCCCTCCCCGTTTCGAAACCTGGTGAGAGACCAACCGTGATTTTCCGGTTTTTTCTTTCCAGAAGGGAGCAAGGGCACAGTGTGCGGATCCAGTTACCGGATCTTCATCTATTCCCAGTGCAGGCGCAAAGCACCTGACACAAAAATCAAAATTATTGTCATCCGAAGGAGCACTTACAATAAGGTCTCCATAACCTGATTTTTTTAGAATGCTGAAGTCGGGCTTCATTGCACGAACACTCTTCTCATCCTTCAGAAGAACGAGCTTCCATCCGTGTCCTGTATTATATAGTTCTGACGGAACAACACCAAGAATATCCTTTATTCCGGATGGAATATTGAGAGGTTCGCTTGGATATGAGGGGAAGTTCATGATAATCCAGCTGCCTGATTCCCTGACGAGAAGCTTCCCGGCCTTTGAACTGAAAGTTATCTCTTCATTTTTGGATGCAATGCCTGTCTCGAAGAATATGTGCCCCGTGGAGAGAGTCGCATGTCCGCAAAGAGGAATCTCTGCTGCAGGAGTGAAAAATCTGATTGTCGATTCCTTTTTACCCGGCAATACAAATGATGTCTCTGATAAATTCATCTCTGCAGCAACACTCTGCATCCACGAGTCTGGCATCTCTTTCTCAAGAATGCAGACAGCAGCCGGATTACCTTTAAATGGTTCCGATGTAAATGCATCGACGTGATAAATAATTTTTGATTTTGTCATAAAATATTGTTTAATGAAGCAATGGCACATTTACCTGCCCCTCATCCCCCCTGAAGGGGGGCTAATACTCTGAATACAGGATTTACTTCCTGAGAACCAGTGATTAGCTCCCCTTTAGGGGAGATGCCTCGCTTCAGCGAGGCAGAGGGGCCGCCGTTATTCGCCGGTAAATTTCGGCTTTTTACAGATTTATTCTGACATTTGCTTAAGAAAACTTTGTAAACTAAAAAAGTTTTCTCATTTTTGTGCCCGATTTAATTTTATTATGGATTACAGGCAAACAATAGTTGAGGAGGCAGCAGTCATGTTCCGGACTTACGGAATAAGGGCTGTGACCATGGATATGCTTGCGGGCCAGCTTGGTATTTCAAAGCGGACGATATATGAAGTGTTCAGGGATAAAGATGAGCTTCTGCAAGGTGTATTGAAGTGGATGAGGGAGAAACAGGCTGAAACGATGAAAAAAATATTCAGCGAATCAGGGAATGTGATAGAGGCAATTTTCAAGATGCTCGATACAATGGGCAATCATTTTCAGAATATGAGCCCTGCTTTTCAGATGGACATGAAACGATATCACAATGAGATGGTCAGGAAACCTGACGGACAGGTTGAGTTTCCATATTCTTCGAGCAATTCAGAGATTATAAAAAGAGGAATAAAGGAAGGAATTTTCAGGAAGGACATTGATGTAGACATTACAAACAAGTGCATGCTTGAAGTAGCGAAAATGTCGAATGACAAAACTGTTTTCCCGTCTGATGATTATATGAGTAAAGATGTTGTCAGAACATTTTATTTAAATTACCTGAGGGGCATATCGACACAGAAGGGTCTTGACCTTATAAACCTGCACGATAAAAAGCAGAAATAATATCCTATAAACGAATAAAATCATTTAAGTATAAAATTGTTCAGATGAAACGCAAATTAATTATCACAACATTACTTACACTGCTCATTTCCGGACCGTCACTGGTTGCCCAGGAAAATGGCAAAGAGCTTAGTCTTACCCTCAAGGAGGCACAGGACTACGCAATGCAGAATAACAAGTTGGTTAAATCGGCAAAGCTGACCGTCGAGGGTTCCCAGTCAGATGTGTGGACAACGATTGCTTCAGGATTGCCCCAGATTTCTGTCAGTGCCGGATTTACAGATAATCTAAAACTGGGAGTATTTGTTATAACTATGGATGGTAATGCCGTGGTTATGCAAGTAGGGAGACCATATAATATCCCGGTGACGGCACAGGCTTCAGTGCCATTGTTCAATGCTCCTTATTATGTAGGAGTCGAAACTGTAAAACTTGCGCAGAAACTTTCAGCATCAAATCTTCAAAGCACAGAAATTGATACCCGTCAGTCTGTTTCTTCTGCATATTACCTTATCCTGGTTTCTGAAGAATCGTTAAATATTCTAAAGAATAACCTTGCAAATTTACAGGAGACGCTCAAGTCGACCAAGGCAATGTACAACTCCGGTCTCGCAGAAGCAACAGATGTTGATCAGATGTCATCAAACGTGACAATGATGGAGAATTCATTCAGCAATCTTCAAAATACCATTGAAGTAAATTACAACCTGTTGCGGTTTCAGCTTGGCGTCAAACCTGATACTAAGATTATCCTTACAGAAACGCTTGATGATCTGGTTAAAGAAATTAATGTCAATGCTCTTCTTACTCAGGATTTCAATGCCATGAAGAATATTCAATACGATCTTGTTGATAAGCAGGAGCAGTTATCAGCACTTAATCTGAAAGCACAAAAATCAAAGATATGGCCTTCATTGTCAGGTGTTTATGTTTTTTCTAACTCAGGAATGGGTCTGACATTATCGTCAATGAATTGGTATCAAAGCTCTTATGTAGGTGCGCAGTTGTCTGTGCCAATATTCGCCAGCGGGCAAAGGTACTCCAGCATACAGAAGGCAAGAATTGATCTTGAAAAGGCCAGAAACTCTAAGGAAATGGTTTCTGACCAGCTGAATATGCAGGAAAAACAATTAAGATTCAACCTGCAAAATGCAAATATGCAGTACATGAGCCAGAAAGGTAATGTTGAAGTTTCTAAAAGGGTATACTCAAGCATGGAAAACAAGTACAAACAGGGAATGGCATCAAGCCTTGAGCTTACCCAGGCAAACCAGCTTTATCTGCAGGCTGAGAATAACTACATTTCTTCGCTGATGAACCTGCTTCAGACAAAACTTGCTTTTGATAAATTATTAAATAATATGTAATTAATTCAGAATCATCTAAAATCAAAAATAATGAACTACACAAAAACAATTTCGGTAATACTTTTGGGCGGACTGATACTTTCGGCCTGTTCATCAAAGAACAAAAATGCAGCATCTGATCCGAAGAATGAAGTTGCAACTGTTGAAAAGGCCGCCAGCCATGTCAGGATAATGACCCTGGGAAAGACTAAAATTGCCAGGACTATCGATTATACTGCTACTATTCTTCCGTTTGAAGAGGTTAATATGGCTCCATCCACTCCCGGCAGGATTGATAAAATATATGTTGAGGTTGGCGACAGGATAAACAAGGGAGACAATCTCTTTCTGATGGACCGTACCCAGCTTTACCAGCAGAAGGTGCAGCTGGCCAGCCTGGCCAAGGATCTGGCAAGACTTGATACACTCCTCCGTACAGGAAGTGTTAAGCAGCAGCAATACGACCAGCTCAAGACCCAGTATGATGTCACTAAAACAAATGTCGATTTCATGGAAGCCAATACTTTGTTAAAAGCACCGTTCGTTGGTGTTGTTACGGGCAAGTATTTTGAAGATGGTGAAATGTATTCAGGAACTCCGACCACCACAACCGGGAGATCAGCCGTTGTGACGGTGATGCAGATAAACCCGCTAAAGGTCAACGTAGGCATCTCTGAACAATACTACCCTCTTGTAAGAAGAGGTATGAAGGCAGAGATCATTGCTGATGTATATAAAGGAGAAAAGTTCACCGGTACTGTTTCCAGGGTTTTTCCTACAGTCAATGCAGCTACAAGGTCATTCAATACCGAGGTAGAACTTCCTAACAGGAACGATATGCTTAAACCCGGAATGTTTGTAAGGGTTTCAATGGATCTTGGTGAAGTTGAAACATTCGTTGTACCTGCAAATACCGTTATGCAGCAGGAAGGAACAAACCAGAGGTTTATATTCCTTGACAGGGATAATGTTGCAACCAGAGTTGAGTTAACTCTTGGACAGAGATTTGATGATAAGCTGGAAATCGTTTCCTCCGATATAAAAGAGGGCGACAAGCTGATTATTGAGGGTCAGGCAAAACTGATCAACGGCGACAAGATAATAGTAACAGAATAATTATAAGACTTACAATAATAAAAAAATGAGTATTTACAGTGCTTCCGTAAAAAGACCGGTAACAACCATCCTGATATTCGTTGCGTTGATGGTTGTGGGTATTTATTCACTGGTCCAGTTGCCAGTTGACCTGTACCCGGAGATAGAGCTGCCTTATGTGGTGGTCTATACAACATACCCGGGTGCAAGTGCTTCAGATATAGAATCAAATGTCACGAAGACGCTTGAAAATACGCTTAACTCTGTCAGTAATCTTAAAGAGATCACTTCAAGGTCGAGCGATGCTACATCTGTTGTTTTCATGAATTTCAACTATGGGACGAACCTCGATGAGGCATCCAACGATATCAGGAGCGCCATCAGTATGGTGGAACGATACCTGCCTACAGATTGTGAGAAACCGACTATCATGAAGTTCAACTCGAGCATGATGCCGATCGCATTCTATACAATCACTGCAAAAGAGAGTTACCCGGGTCTTGAAAAGATCCTTGACGAGAAGATCGTAAACCCGCTTAACAGGATCGAGGGCGTTGGTTCCGTTGCCCTTTCAGGTGTTCCCGGACGTAAAGTATATATTGATGTGGATCCCAGAAGAATGGAGGCATATAACCTTACCATTGAGCAGATTGGTAATATACTGAGAGCTGAAAACCTCAATATGCCTGCCGGTTATATCGAAATGGGGAAAACAGATTATCCCCTTCGCATACAGGGTGAATTCCCTGAAAGCGATGTCGTAAAAAATATTGTTGTAACCAGCTACAATGGAAATAATGTTTACCTGAAGGATGTCGCTGAAGTCCGCGACACTATCCGTGATTCGAAGCTCGATACAAAGATCAACGGACTGAAGGGAATGAGCATGTATGTTCAGAAACAGTCGGGAGGCAATACTGTAAAGGTCACAAAAGAAGTAGATAAGGCTCTGGCTGAGCTGAAGGTCGATCTCCCGCCGGATGTTAAGATTGAAAAACTTTTTGATAGTGCATCATTTATAAAGGACTCAATAAGTAACCTGACCACTACCCTGATGTATGCAGCCATATTTGTCATATTGGTTGTACTCTTTTTCCTTGGCAGATGGAGAGCCACATTTATAATTATCCTTACGATACCTATCTCACTGATTGTAGCATTTATTTACCTGTTTATTTCCGGGGCATCAATAAATATTATCTCCCTGACCTCGCTCTCCATAGCCATCGGGATGGTGGTGGATGATGCGATAGTTGTTCTTGAGAATATAACCAAGCATATTGAAAGGGGAAGCCGGCCGCGTGAAGCTGCAATCTATGCGACCAATGAAGTATGGCTGGCAGTTATTGTCACAACACTTACGGTTGTTGCGGTGTTCTTCCCGCTCACCTTTGTTAAAGGACTCACTGGCGTCCTCTTCAAGCAGCTCGGAATGAGCGTAACAATTACGATTATTACTTCAGTTTTTGCTGCCATCACTCTTACTCCGACCCTGAGCTCACTGATGCTTAAGTGGTATCCTATAAAGACAGAAGCACCATGGTACACATATGACGGCAGCATCAGGAAAGGACTTAACTGGCTGGACCGTTTTTATGAAAAAACACTCCGTTGGGCACTTCGTCACAAAACGGTCGTAGGTATTTTAGCTATTGTGATATTTGCTCTTTCAATGAGCCTCTTCACTGTAATAGGAACAGAATTCTTCCCCCAGACAGATGAGTCACGGCTATCTGCCACGATACAGCTTCAGACAGGTACAAGGGTAGAGGAGACTACAAGGATTTCAGACAAGCTTAATGAGCTGATCAGGACAAAATATCCTGAAGTCACCATTATGTCGACTTCATCGGGATATGATGATCAGGGTGGATTTGCGTCAATATTCAGCTCCCAGGGAACACATACAATAAGCTATAGCCTTCACCTTGTTCCCATTGAGCAACGGAAAAAATCTTCATTTGACCTGGCTGAGGATCTGAGGAAGGATTTAGCCGCTGTTCCCGAGATTATAGATTATAAGGTGACCACTTCAAGTAATATGGGTGGAAGCTTCGGCGGTAGCACTGTTGACGTTGAAATTTATGGTTATGATATAGCCCAGACGAACATTGTTGCTGAAGAACTCGCCGCAAAGATCAAGAAAATAAAGGGAGCGAAGGATATAGCAATCAGCCGTGACAAGTCGAAACCCGAACTGCAGATAGTTTTCGATCAGAACAAGATGATCGCAAACGGACTGAACACAGCCATGGTATCAACTGCTGTCAAGAACAGGGTCGACGGGCTTACTGCGACAAAACTTCGCCAGTATGGTGATGAATATGACATTGTCGTAAGATATAAACGCAGTTCAACAAGTACGCTTACAGATATAGAGAATATCGGCATAACAAACCCTGCAGGCCAGATAATCAGGCTTGGTGAGATATCACAGATTAAGGAGTACTGGGCGCCACCGACTATTGAAAGAAAGCGCAAGGAGCGTATTGTAACCGTTTCATTCACTCCTTATAAGGAATCATTGACAACTCTCCAAACAGAAGTTCAGAAAGCTATTAACTCAACTGAGTTGCCGGCAGGAGTTATGGTACAAATATCGGGTGCAATAAAGGATCAGATGGACTCATTTAAGGATATTGCCATGTTGATGATCATAAGCCTTATACTTGTCTACCTGATTATGGCTTCGCAGTTCGAATCGCTGAAGATGCCATTCATAATAATGTTCTCTATCCCATTCGCCTTCTCGGGAGTAGCAATTGCATTGTTTGTAACACATACTTCACTCAGTGTGATTTCAGGTATCGGAGCTGTGATGCTGATTGGTATAGTGGTCAAGAATGCTGTTGTGCTTGTTGACTTTATCAACCTGATGCGCGAACGAGGGCTTGAGCTTTATGAAGCAATTGCAATATCCGGAAGATCGAGGTTAAGGCCTGTATTAATGACATCAGCTACTACAATCCTTGGAATGTTACCGCTGGCCATGAGCGCAGGATCCGGTTCTGAACTCTGGAGCCCGATGGGTGTTGCCGTTATCGGAGGTCTTGTGTTTTCAACTGTGGTGACATTGGTCCTGGTACCTGTGGTATATGCTATTTTTTCAAAGCATGGTGAACGCAACAGGAATCTGGCTGTATACTCCGAAATGGATTTCATGAATGGTGATAACAAGGAAGTTAAGTAAGTCAACCAGATAAAAAAAAGATTATGAAAGCAATAATGATAGTATATAACCAGGCCCATACGGAAAAGATCGAATACATGCTCGATAAGCTTGGGATCAAAGGTTATTCTTTGTGGGAAAATGTACAGGGCAGGGGCACCTCAAAAGGTGTTCCCCACCTGGGCACCCATGCATGGCCCGAGATTAATAAGAGTGTAATTGCCGTAGTCGAAGATGATCTTGTCGATACAATTCTTAATACAGTTAAAAAAATTGATGAGATAAATGATGAGGTCGGCATCAGGGCGTTTGTATGGGATGTGCTGAAGACAGTATAGTTAAATCTTGAGAATTTGAAAAGGTATCATAGATTTCCGGGTACACTTCCGCAAAAGACATACTCTGAAGTTTCATAAATCTTCCGGTGTTGTTTTAGGAGGGGAATCAGGAGTGTTGAAAGAACGACATATCTGTCCCGGCGATTTTTCCCGGCCCTGATAAGGATTCTTTTCCCGCTGAAATCGATATCGCGCCATTTGAGTGAGCACACCTCCGACAATCTCAGCCCACCAGAATAAGCAACCATCAAGATCATCTTATGTTTAGTACATGCTCCTGACAGGAAGATCTTTCTGCACTCTTTTTTGGACAACACCAACGGCAGTTTCTCAATCCTCGGAATACGTGGCATTTTTATTTTCCTTGGGGAAAGTCCCGTAAGCTTGCAAAGAGTACTTATGCCACCCACCGTCTGCTTGAAGTAGCTTTCACTCAATTTTTTATTCATCTTTATGTCGAGCAGAAACATCTCAATTTCAACATTTGTGATATTCTCAGGCAGGGTCCCGAAGTTGAGGCATAAAAGAGCAATACATCTGGCATAGTTGGTGTATGTATTTATGCTATATCCGTTGATTATCATTTTGCGTCTGAATTCATCATTAAGTAATCTGAATCCTTCAATTTTCATTATTGCCTGTCCTGTGATACTATTTTCAGCAGGTTCCTTGAATTTGTAATGGTTTACCATAGGTTCTATAATCATAGTCATAAAATTTATTATTAAAACATTTGTAAAGATTCCTCACTTATCCTCCTTCGTCGGATTCGTTCGGAATGACAGTCTATTTTTATTAAGTTTGGTGAAGAAATGGCGATTCGCAATATCTAATGCAGTTTTACCCTTAGATTTCAACTGCGAATCGCCATTTCTTCACTCGATTATCATATCGACCTGACATGTCATTCCGAACGGAGTGAGGAATCTTATTTAATATCCTTTCAGTCAATTAAAATACGATGAATGTTATTAACTCTTAAGACAGTTTTATAAGAGGGCTATGAGTTTCGAGGAAATGAATATAATTTAAGATACCCGAAAAAACCCCTCTTTCCGCCAGCTGGCGGAGAGAGGGGGTATGGGGGTGAGTACATGTAATGGTTTTATTCTTTTTCCTCTTCTTCTGAATATGCTTTTATAACTGCATCCTGGACATCGCCGGGAACCTGAGCGTATTCTGAGAATTTCATTGAAAACATTGCACGTCCGCCCGTTACAGAGCTGAGTGCTGTCGAGTACTTATTCATCTCGGCAAGAGGTACCTTTGCCTTGATAACTTCAAATCTCTTTTCACTGGCCATTCCAAGAACCATACCGCGGCGACCCTGGAGGTCACTGATCACATCGCCCATGCGATCGGATGGAACCATTATTTCCACATCATATACAGGTTCAAGGATCTTCGGACCTGCGGCTTTAAATGCCAGGCTGAAAGCATTTCTTCCGGCCAGCCTGAAAGAGATTTCATTGGAATCAACCGGGTGCATCTTGCCGTCATAGACATAAACCCTGATATCACGGGCATAAGATCCGGTAAGCGGACCCACCTCCATTTTCTCCATTATACCTTTCAGGATCGCAGGCATGAACCTTGCATCGATCGAACCGCCAACAATACAGTTGCAGTAAATAAGTTTCCCTCCCCAGTCAAGTTCGATTTCATCCTTGCCTCTGACTGAAATCTTCATATCCTTGCCGCCCATCTTCATTGATGTAAGCTCGGGAGAACCTTCTACATAAGGCTCAATTATCATATGGACTTCACCAAACTGACCAGCTCCTCCTGACTGCTTTCTATGGCGGTAGTCAGCCTGGGCAGATTTTGTAATGGTTTCACGGTAGGGGATCTTGGGAGCGTTGAAATTGGTTGGGATCCTGTAGATATTATCAAGGTGCCATTTCATTATATTCAAATGATATTCACCCTGTCCGTGAACGATGATCTGTTTCAGTTCTTTTGAATACTCGATTATTATAGTGGGATCTTCAAGGTGAATTTTATTGAGAGCTTCACCAAGCTTCTCATCATCACTTTCGGACTGAGCTTTAATTGCAGTGCGGTATTTTGGATCGGGAAATTTCACACCCTCATACCTCCAGTCATTGCCCGGAGCATTGAGAGTATGATCCATCCTGGTATTCTTAAGCTTTACAAAAGCACCTATATCACCAACATATAGCTCAGGAACCCTCGTCCTGTTTTTCCCTGCATTTACATAAAGCTGTGACAGTCTTTCCTTGGTACTGTTATTGCTGTTTATTACGTCGAGATTCTCAGTAATTTTCCCTGAATATACCCTGAAATAGTTAACCTCCCCGATATGTTCCTCGATAGCAGATTTGAAGACATAAACAGAAGCAGGACCTGCGGGATTAGGCTTTACTTCATTGCCTTTGCTGTTTATTGGAGCAGGCATATCGGTAACCGATGGAGTTTCGCTGACTATAAATTCCAGAAGTCGGTCGACACCTATATTCTGCTTTGCCGAAGCACAGAAAACAGGAAACATGCCGCGGGTAAGTATACCTTTAGCAATCCCTTTTTTTAATTCATCTTCCGTGAGGGTCTCGTTGGCAAAGAAGATCTCCATCAGAGATTCATCGCTTTCGGCAGCTTTTTCAACCAGTGCGCTGTGAAGTTCAGCTGCTTTGGAAGCCTGGTCAGCAGGTATGTCAACAACTTCAGCTTTACCTCCATCCTTTGAATATCGGAGCATTTTCATTTTCAGAAGGTCAATGATAGAATTGAATCCGACACCTTCATTAACAGGGTACTGAGCTAGAATGACATTATTGCTCAAACGCTCTTTCATCATTTCAAGCGACTTATCGAAGTTTGCTTTTTCATGATCCAGCCCGTTTATTACTATTATCATTGGCTTGTGAACCTTCTCAGCATGCCTGAAATGGATCTCTGTACCTACTTCAACTCCATTCTGTGAATTAATTAACAAGATTGCAGTGTCGGTTGCATACAGGGATGATATTACCCCGCCGCTGAAATCATCGAGACCAGGAGTATCGAGGATGTTGATTTTTTTATTGAGGAATTCGGTGTAGAGCACCGTTGAATATATTGAGTTACCGTTCTCATGTTCTATCGGGCGGTAATCTGAAGCCGTGTTTTTCCCTTCAATGGTACCTCTTCTTTCAATAACGCCTCCGTCAAAGAGCATCGTTTCAGCCAGAATTGTCTTTCCTGATCCTGAATTGCCCAGGAGAACGATGTTCTTTATCTGGTCGGTCTGGTATGTCTTCATAACTATTTGATATTATTTATAAATATTTACAATGTATCTGTTTCGGCGCGGACAAAAATAATAATTTTTTAAAAACAGTATAAGAATGAGAGCATAATTACAAAATTTTTATTTTCTTTGCACCAGTTTATTGAAACACAGGAGTACCGGTTTTTCTTTCAAAGGTAAGTTTACAAAACGTTTTTCTGCAGGAAAGATCGGGAAGTTACCTGTTCATAACTTACAATTAAGTTTGAATAGCTATAGTTTCAAGACATGCTGACTGGTCAGTGATATTGTTATTTCCGGCCAGTTGCAGGTATAACGGATGTTGTTTTGAAAAAAATATAACAAGCGCTTGTAAATTAAGAAATAAAAACAATACCTTTGCAAGCCATTTTTTTGAGTAAAATTTAATACTAAAATAATTGGAAATATGCCGACAATTCAACAGTTAGTAAGAAAAGGCAGGAAGAAACTGGTAGACAAAAGCAAGGCTCCTGCTCTGGATTCATGTCCTCAGAGAAGGGGCGTTTGTGTGCGTGTTTACACCACAACTCCGAAGAAGCCAAATTCCGCAATGAGGAAAGTAGCCAGGGTCAGGCTTACCAACCAGAAGGAAGTTAACGCTTACATTCCCGGAGAAGGTCATAACCTTCAGGAACACTCAATTGTATTATTAAGGGGTGGCAGGGTAAAGGATCTTCCCGGTGTCCGTTATCACCTCGTCCGCGGAGCACTTGACACATCAGGAGTAGATGGCCGTACTCAGAGAAGATCAAAATATGGCACAAAAAGGCCCAAGAAGTAACATTAAAGGTATAAGATAATGAGAAAATCAAAACCAAAGAAGAGGATCCTTTTGCCGGATCCCAAGTATCACGATCCGTATGTGACAAGGTTTGTTAACAATCTTATGTATAGTGGCAAGAAATCTATTGCTTACCAGATTGTGTACGATTCACTCGATATCGTAGGCGATAAGTTCAAGAGTGAAGGTAAGACACCTCTCGAGATTTTTAAGCAGGCTCTTGAAAATGTTACACCCCAGGTTGAAGTAAAAGCACGCCGTGTTGGTGGAGCAACATTCCAGGTTCCAATGGAGATACGTGGCGACCGCAAGGTAAGTATAAGCATGAAGAATATGATATCGTTTGCACGCAAGAGAACGGGCCACTCGATGGCAGAAAGGCTTGCAGCTGAACTGATGGCAGCATATAAGCTTGAAGGCGGCGCTTACAAGAAAAAAGAAGATACTCACAGGATGGCTGAAGCCAACAAGGCTTTCGCTCATTTCCGTTTTTAATTGATTTTCGTAAAGAAGGCAGATGGATAAGAATCTGAAATATACCAGGAATATCGGGATCATGGCCCACATCGATGCAGGCAAGACCACTACGACAGAACGTATTCTGTTCTATACCGGTCGTACGCATCGCATGGGAGAGGTTCATGATGGAAATGCCCAGATGGACTGGATGGTTCAGGAGCAGGAGAGAGGCATTACAATTACATCTGCCGCAACAACCACTTACTGGAAATATAACGACGAAGAATATAAAATAAACATCATTGATACTCCGGGACATGTTGATTTTACCGTTGAAGTAGAGAGATCCCTGAGAGTGCTCGATGGCGCTGTTGCAGTATTCTGTGCCGTTGGAGGAGTTGAACCTCAGTCAGAGACAGTCTGGAAGCAGGCAAATAAATATGATGTTCCAAGGATTGCCTTCGTCAATAAGATGGACCGCGCAGGAGCTGATTTCTTCAGCGTGGTTCAGCAGATAAAGGAAAAACTTAACGCCAACCCTGTTCCGATTCAGATTCCTATCGGAGACGAGGAGAATTTCAAGGGGATTATTGACCTGGTCAATATGAAGGCTCATGTTTATACCGATGATGAAACACTTGGAGCTAAATTCGATATTACCGATATCCCTTCTGATTTACTTGAAGAGGCTCAGGAGTGGAGAGGAAAGCTTGTTGAGGCTATAGCTGAAGTTGACGATACACTTCTTGAAAGATATCTGGAAGACCGCGAATCAATAACCGCCAGCGAAATCCTGGTTGCTTTGAGAAAATCAACTGTATCAGGTATTGCTGTTCCTGTTCTTTGCGGTTCCGCATTCAAGAACAAAGGCATTCAGAGCCTTCTCGATGCTGTAATCGAATACCTTCCTTCTCCTGTAGATAAGGGAGCGGTTAAGGGAATTGATCCCAGGAATGATGAAGAAGTTACGCGCGAGCCTGACGATGAAGCTCCATTTGCAGCTCTCGCATTTAAAATAGCTACGGATCCGTTTGTCGGCCGTCTGGTATTCCTTCGCATATATTCAGGTATCCTTAAATCAGGTGATACTGTTCTGAATGTACGCACAGGGAAAAGAGAAAGGATCAACCGTCTCTTCCAGATGCATGCCAACAAGCAGACACCGAAAGAAAGCATATCGGCCGGCGATATTTGCGCAGGCGTTGGTTTCAAGGATCTTAAGACCGGTGATACCATTTGTGCAATTCATAAGCCGGTACAGCTTGAATCAATGGATTTTCCGGAACCTGTTATCGGGGTTGCCATCGAGCCTAAAACTCAGGCCGATGTAGATAAATTATCCAACGCACTCCATAAGCTGGCCGAGGAAGATCCGACATTCCAGGTTAAGACTGATCCTGACAGCGGACAAACCATTATCAATGGAATGGGAGAGCTTCACCTGGAAATCCTCGTTGATCGTCTTAAGAGGGAATTTAATGTTGAATGCAACCAGGGTGCGCCCCAGGTTGCCTATAAGGAAGCTATTACATCAACCGCTGAGTTCCGCGAAGTATTCAAGAAACAGACCGGTGGCAGAGGCAAATTTGCAGATATCACTGTCGAATTATCTCCTGCTGACGATGATGTAAGAGGCCTTCAGTTTATAAATGCGATAAAGGGCGGAAACATTCCGAAGGAATATATCCCTTCGGTGGAAAAAGGATTCCGTGAAGCTATGTCAAACGGACCTATTGCCGGCTTTCCGCTCGAAAGTCTCAAAGTAACACTCAAAGACGGTTCGTACCATCCGGTTGACTCCGATGCCCTTTCGTTTGAGATTGCTGCAAAGCAAGCATTCAGGCGATATGCAGGTAAATGCAACCCTGTAATCCTTGAGCCGATTATGACTACGGAAGTTGTAACTCCCGAAGAATATGTCGGCGATGTGATCAGCGACTTTAACAGACGCAGGGGCAAGGTGGAAGGTATGGAATCGAAAGCAGGTTCAAGGGTGGTCAGGGCAAAAGTACCTCTGGCAGAAAAATTCGGCTATGTCACAGTACTACGGACCATAACCTCAGGCAGGGCAACATCAACGATGGAGTTCTCCCATTATGAAGAGGTGCCTGCAGAAATAGCTAACAGAATTGTCGAAACTACAAAAGGAAAAATTCTTTAAAGATGAGTCAGAAAATTCGAATCAAACTGAAATCTTACGATCACAACCTGGTGGATAAATCAGCAGAGAAGATCGTAAAAACAGTGAAATCTACTGGTGCAGTGGTAAGCGGACCGATTCCTCTTCCGACACACAAAAAGATTTATACCGTTCTCAGATCGCCGTTTGTTAACAAAAAGGCAAGGGAACAGTTCCAGCTTTCTTCATATAAAAGACTGCTCGACATTTACAGTTCAACCCCAAAAACGATCGATGCCCTGATGAAGCTCGAGCTCCCAAGCGGTGTCGAAGTTGAAATTAAAGTGTGAAACCAGTAAAGTAAAAAGAGATGCAGGGATTAATAGGAAAAAAGGTGGGAATGACTTCCGTTTTTGATGAAAACGGCAAGAATGTCCCGTGTACGGTTCTCCAGGCCGGTCCGTGTGTTGTAACACAGATCAAGACAGTGGAAAAAGATGGATATTTTGCCGTACAGCTTGGATTTGACGAAAAAAAGGAGAAACATACTACCAAGGCAGAATTAGGTCATTTCAAGAAAGTAAATACAACTCCGAAAAGGAAACTTATCGAGTTTAACGGCTTTTCTGAAGGACAGGTTAAGGAAGGTGAAGTACTTACAGTTGAATTATTCAGACCCGACAACTGGGTCGATGTAAGAGGCTGGTCAAAAGGCAGAGGATTTCAGGGCGTCGTTAAGCGTCATGGTTTCAGCGGCGTTGGCGGAACAACCCATGGACAGAGTGACAGGTTAAGGCATCCCGGCTCTGTCGGAGCTTCATCGTTCCCCTCCAGAGTGCTTCCGGGCATGAGAATGGCAGGGCATATGGGAACCAATAAGGTTATGTCGATAAGTATGCGTGTTATGAAACTTATGCCGGAGAGCAATTTGATTTTAGTTAAAGGATCAGTTCCTGGTCCGAAAAGTGGTTACGTAATAATTACAAAATAATGGAAGTAGCTGTTGTTAATATTAATGGTAAGGAGACCGGAAGGAAAGTTAAACTTAACGATTCCATTTTCGGCATTGAGCCCAACGACCATGCTATATACCTGGATACAAAACAGTTCCTCGCAAATCGGCGCCAGGGAACAGCTAAATCCAAGGAGCGCGGCGAGATTGCAGGCAGCACCAGAAAGATAAAGAGACAGAAGGGTACAGGTACAGCACGTGCCGGAAGTATCAAAAACCCTCTTTTCAGGGGAGGTGGAAGAGTCTTTGGTCCGAGACCAAGATTTTACGGCTTCAAGCTTAACAAAAAAGTAAAACAGCTTGCACGGAAATCAGCACTTTCCTATAAGGCATCTACCAATAACATAATTGTCCTGGAAGACTTCTCATTCGAAGCTCCTCAGACAAAAGAGATGGTCAAAATGGGAAACAACCTGAATATTGCGAATAAAAAATCGCTATTTGTTATATCAGAACAAAATAAAAATATATATTTGTCATCCCGAAATGTACAAGGGGTTGAAGTTATAACTGCCGGAGAATTAAGTACATACGAAATTATGAAGGCTTCAACTTTAGTACTTGTGGAGAGTGCAGTTGACGTTTTGCAGGCAACATTTGAAAATTAGAAAACTTTTAGTGATGAATATTTTGCTTAAACCGATTGTAACGGAAAAAATGACAAGCCAGGGCGATAAATTTAATCGCTACGGTTTTCTTGTTGCTAAAAATGCGAACAAGTTGCAGATAAAAAAAGCTGTTGAAGACATGTACAGTGTTACGGTCGATTCGGTTAATACGATGCGCTATGGCGGGAAACTTAAATCCCGCAATACCAAATCGGGCCTTCTGATGGGTAAAACAACCGCGAAAAAGAAAGCAGTTGTTACACTTGCTGAAGGGAATAAAATTGATTTCTATAGCAATATTTAATAACCAGTATGGCAGTCAGAAAGTTCAAACCTGTTACACCAGGTCAGAGACACAAGATCATCAGCGCTTTTGATACTATCACCAGCGCTACGCCGGAGAAATCCCTCCTTCGACCGCACAAAAAATCAGGAGGAAGGAATGTTAACGGCCACAGGACTATGAGGTACATCGGAGGCGGTCACAAACAGATGTACAGAGTTATCGATTTCCTCAGGGAGAAAGATGGCATGCAGGCAACAGTGAAGACAATTGAGTACGATCCGAACAGATCATCGAGGATCGCACTTGTTGTTTACGAGGATGGTGAGAAAAGATATATTATTGCTCCGAACGGGCTTGAGGTAGGCCAAAAAATCCAGTCAGGAAAAGAGACAACCCCGGAAATCGGAAATACCATGTTCCTTAGTGATATCCCTCTCGGTACTATTGTCCATAATATTGAGCTGAAGCCTGGGAAAGGCGGAGCACTGGCACGCAGCGCCGGAACATATGCACAGCTATCGGCACGCGAAGGCAAGTATGCCACTATTAAGCTGCCTTCAGGTGAAACAAGACTTGTTCTGACCACCTGCCGCGCAACCATAGGCACTGTTTCAAACGGCGATCATAACCTTGAGAGATCCGGAAAAGCCGGCCGTTCACGCTGGCAGGGTCGCAGGCCCAGAGTCAGAGGCGTTGTTATGAACCCGGTTGATCACCCGATGGGTGGTGGCGAAGGAAGAGCATCAGGCGGACATCCGCGCTCGCGTAAAGGTATCCCGGCTAAAGGTTTTAAAACCAGGGATAAGAAGAAGTACTCCGCAAAACATATTATTGAAAGAAGGAAAAAATAACTGATATATTATGAGCAGATCCATTAAAAAAGGCCCATTCATTGATTTTAAGCTCGAGAAGAGAGTTCTCGAAATGAATGAGGGCGGGAAGAAAACAGTGATCAAGACTTGGTCAAGAAGATCGGTAATATCTCCTGATTTTGTCGGACATACTATAGCAGTTCATAACGGCAATAAATTCATACCTGTTTACATTACAGAAAACATGGTTGGGCACAAGCTTGGAGAATTTGCTCCTACGCGTACTTTCAGGGGTCACTCCGGCAATAAATAGTCAGTAATGTTTACATTGAAAAAATAACAGAAATGGGTTCAAGAAAAAGAAATACATCGGAACAGAGAAAAGAGGCAGCCAAGACAAGGTACCAGGCTGTGCTCCGGAACTGTCCCACCTCACCCCGTAAAATGAGGCTCGTTACTGATCTTATAAGCGGGAAAGAAGTGAATAAGGCGCTTGATATCCTCAAGTTCAGCTCACAGGAGGCATCACGCAGATTGGAGAAGCTTCTCCTGTCAGCAATTGCCAATTGGCAGGCAAAGAATGAAGGAGTCAGGGTTGAAGAAAGCAACCTTTATATTAAAACGGTTCATGTTGATAGCGGACGCGTTCTCAAGAGACTTCAGACAGCACCTCAGGGAAGAGCATACAGGCTGAAAAAAAGATCCAACCATGTAACCCTTGTGCTTGACAGTATGAATAAAGAAGTTGAAAACACATCAAAATAATTCAGATGGGACAGAAAGTAAATCCGATAGGTAACAGATTAGGTATAATAAAGGGCTGGGATTCAAACTGGTACGGTGGAAAAGACTTCTCCGGTAAACTGGTGGAGGATACCAGGATCAGGGAATACCTGAATGCCAGGCTCGCAAAGGCAAGTATTTCAAAAATAATTATTGAGAGAACACTGAAGCTTATAACCGTGACAGTAAATACCGCTCGCCCTGGAATTATAATCGGGAAAGGTGGACAGGAAGTCGACAAGCTTAAGGAAGAACTCAAGAAAATTACCAAAAAAGAGGTTCAGATCAATATTTTTGAAGTAAAACGCCCTGAACTTGATGCAAACATCGTCGGAAACAATATTGCAAGACAGGTCGAAGGTAAAATTTCTTACCGCCGAGCTATAAAAATGGCTATTGCCTCCACAATGCGCATGGGTGCAGAGGGAATTAAAGTTCTTGTTTCAGGACGTCTTGGTGGAGCAGAAATGGCAAGGACCGAAACATATAAGGAGGGTCGTATTCCTCTTCATACTTTCCGCGCCGATATTGATTATGCATTGGCTGAAGCTCATACGAAGGTAGGTCTTATCGGTGTTAAGGTCTGGATTTGCAATGGCGAAGTTTTTGGTAAGAGAGATCTTAGTCCCAATATCGGAGCCAGAAATGCAAAAACCAAGAGCCTCAAGAGGAAGGGAAAGGAAAGAAACAAATAATTGAGTTTATAATTTTTTAAGATATTAAACAATGTTACAACCAAAAAGGACCAAATTCAGGAGAGCGCAGAAGGGGAAAATGAAAGGCAATGCCCAGAGAGGTAACCAGCTGGCATTCGGGTCATTTGGTATCAAGGCGCTCGAGCAGTGCTGGATCACAGGAAGGCAGATCGAAGCTGCTCGTCAGGCTGTTACCCGTCATATGAAACGTGAGGGACAGCTTTGGATCAGGGTTTTCCCTGATAAACCGATAACCAAGAAACCTGCAGAGGTTCGTATGGGTAAAGGAAAGGGTGCACCGGAAGGATTTGTTGTTCCTGTTACCCCCGGAAGGATTCTTCTCGAAGCTGAGGGAGTTCCTTATGAAGTAGCAAAGGAAGCCCTTCGTCTGGGAGCTCAAAAACTGCCCATAACGACAAAATTCATTGTGAGACGCGATTACGTTGAGTAATAAAAAGAATATATAAATGAAAACATCAGAAATAAAGGAATTAAGCACATCTGACCTTCTCGAACGTATCGACACCGAGAAAACAAATCTTGTCAGGATGAAGCTCAACCATGCAATCACACCCCTTGAAAACACTATGAAGTTGAAAGAGGCTAAATTGACGGTTGCCCGTCTTCTCACGGAATTACGCGCAAGGGAATTGAAACAAAAATCTAATTAGCCGGAATCATCAATGGAAAGGAATCTTAGAAAAGAACGTATAGGTGTGGTTGTCAGCAATAAAATGGACAAATCCATCGTCGTTGCCGTTAAAAGGAAATTTAAACATCCGATTTATGGCAAGTATATAAACAAGACAAAGAAGCTTATGGCGCATGACGAAGAGAATACATGCAACATCGGCGATACGGTTCGCATATCGGAGACCAGGCCTCTGAGCAAAAATAAAACCTGGAGATTAGTTGAAATTATCGAAAGAGCTAAGTAATCATGATACAGCAGGAAACCAGGCTATCAGTAGCCGATAATTCAGGCGCCAAGGAGGTGCTGTGCATAAGGGTTCTCGGCGGAAGCAAGAAGAGATATGCCACAGTGGGCGATAAAATAGTTGTGAGCGTGAAATCAGCCCTTCCTTCAGGCGAGGCAAAAAAAGGAACAGTGAGCAGGGCTGTCGTTGTAAGAACAACCAAGGAGATCCGTCGTGCTGATGGTTCTTATATTAGGTTTGATGACAATGCAGTAGTTCTTCTCACAAACACAGATGAGGTTCGCGGAACACGTATTTTCGGCCCGGTAGCCAGGGAGCTCCGCGAAAAATACATGAAGATTGTTTCACTGGCACCTGAAGTGTTATAATATTTTAATTACACAACGATGCAAAAGAAATTACATATTAAAAAAGGAGATACGGTTACAGTAATAACCGGTGAATCAAAAGGCCAGAAAGGGAGGGTCCTTGAAGTTGACAGGACTAAGAACAGGGCTCTCGTTGAAGGTATTAACATGGTATCAAAGCATACCAAACCCAATGCCAAGGCTCCCCAGGGCGGTATAGTAAAGAAAGAAGCACCTATTCATCTTTCAAACCTTATGCTTGTTGATCCTGCATCTGGTAAACCTACCCGCACTGGCAGGAAACTTAGTGATAATAATAAATTAGTTCGTTATTCTAAAAAATCAGGAGAGGAGATCAAGTAATGTACGCACCTGCGCTTAAAACCAAATATGATCACGAAATAATTCCTGCATTGACAAAGGAATTCGGTTATAAAACCGTTATGCAGGTCCCCAGGCTTGAGAAAATAGTTATCAATCAAGGTGTAGGACAGGCAATTGCTGATAAGAAACTGCTTGAATTCGGAGTCAAGGAAATGTCAGATATAGCAGGTCAGAAAGCTGTTCTCACATATTCTTCTAAGGATATCTCCAATTTCAAGCTGAGACAGCATATGCCTATCGGAATCATGGTCACCCTGAGGAAAGGCAGGATGTACGAATTCCTTGAAAGACTTATTTCAGTGGCACTTCCCCGTATCCGCGACTTCAAAGGCATTAATGCCAAGCTTGACGGACGCGGGAATTACACGCTGGGGATTACCGAACAGATCATCTTCCCGGAGATCGATCTCGACAAGATTGCAAAGATCATGGGTCTCCAGATTACATTTGTTACTACTGCGAAGACCGATGAGGAAGCGCTTTCACTTTTAAAGAACTTTGGATTACCGTTTAAAACATCTAAAAATTGATAATATGGCTAAGGAATCAATGATTGCCCGCGAAGTAAAACGCGTAAAACTGGCCCAGAAATATGCTGAAAAAAGAGCCCAGCTGAAAGCCGCTGGCGATTATGTAGGATTAAGCCGCCTTCCGCGAAATTCAAATCCTAACAGACAGCATAATCGCTGCAAGCTGACAGGACGCTCCAGAGGGTACATGAGACAGTTTGGCGTAAGCAGGATAACTTTCAGGGAGATGGCTTCATTTGGTCTCATCCCGGGTATTAAAAAAGCCAGTTGGTAATTAATAATATAATATAAACTACATTAAATAATAAAAGATGACTGATCCAATTGCAGATTTACTGACCAGAATAAGGAACGCCATTTTGGCCGGTCATAAGGTTGTGGAGGCACCAGCATCCAATCTTAAGAAAGAGATTGCAAGAATACTTTATGAAAAAGGCTATATACTAAGCTATAAGGTTGTTACCGGTGACGGTCCCCAGGGAACCTTGAAAATCGCACTCAAGTACAACCAGAAGAGCAAACATCCTGCCATTAAGGAATTACAGCGTGTTAGCCGCCCGGGGCTCAGGCATTATGCCGCAGCCGATGAACTTCCAAGGGTACTGAACGGACTGGGAATTGCAATCATTTCAACCTCCAGGGGACTTATGACCGATAAGGAGGCGAAAAAAGAGAAAATTGGCGGTGAAGTATTGTGTTACGTATACTAATAGGAGGAAAGCTTAATGTCACGAATAGGAAAATTACCTGTAAACCTGCCCGCTGGAGTCACTGTAACAATCAGCGACACCAATGTGGTTAGTGTGAAAGGACCTTTAGGGGAATTGCGGCAGGCAGTCGACAAGGACATGAAGGTTGAGATTGCGGACAACCAGATTACCTTATCAAGACCTACGGAATCGAAGAATCATAAATCACTTCACGGTCTTTACAGGTCTCTTCTTGCCAATATGGTAACAGGTGTCTCGCAGGGATACAAGAAGGAGCTTGAGCTTGTCGGAGTTGGTTATCGCGCCGAAGCAAAAGGCCAGCTGCTTGAAATGAGTCTTGGTTATTCCCACGATATTATTATGCAGCTCCCTGATGAAGTCAAAATTGAAACTAAAACAGAGAGAAGAAGTAACCCGGTAATTACACTTACCAGTATCGACAAACAGCTTATCGGTCATGTCGCTGCAAAGATCAGATCTCTTCGTCCACCTGAGCCTTACAAAGGCAAAGGAATCAAGTTCGTTGGTGAGCAGCTCAGGAGAAAAGCCGGGAAATCTGCAAGTGTTTAGGTTTGAGTATTAAAAAGGTAAAAGTTTAAAAGATGGCCTTAACTAAGTTGGAAAGAAGAACAAGGATCAAAATGAGGATCCGGAAAAAAATAAACGGTACTGCAGATATACCAAGACTTGCAGTTTATCGCAGCAATAAACAGATTTATGTCCAGGTCGTTGACGATCTGAATAAAGTTACACTTGTGTCAGCTTCATCAAAAGAGAAGGAAGTAGCTGTCAAAACAGGTATCAAAAAGATTGAACAGGCCAAACTTGTTGGGAAGCTGCTTGCTTCAAAATGCAAGGAAAAAGGTATCGAAAAGGCAGTTTTTGACAGGAGCGGTTATAAATATCATGGCAGGGTTAAATCATTGGCTGATGCAGCACGCGAAGGCGGATTAAAATTCTAATGAATTATGGGAAACGGTATAAGAAAAGTAAAAACCAGCGACCTTGAATTAAAGGATAGGTTAGTTAGTATTCAGAGAGTTACCAAGGTTACAAAAGGTGGTCGTACCTTCAGCTTCTCCGCAATTGTTGTTGTCGGAAATGAAGACGGAATCGTCGGCCACGGACTGGGTAAAGCCAGTGAAGTGACTACCGCTATAGCAAAAGGTATTGAAGATGCTAAAAAGAACCTGATAAAAGTGCCTGTGATAAATGGTACAATTCCTCACGAACAGGTAGCCAAGTTCGGCGGTGCAAAAGTATTTATCAAGCCTGCTTCGGAAGGTACCGGAGTTAAGGCCGGAGGTGCTATGCGCGCGGTTCTTGAAAGTGTGGGAGTTAAAAACGTGCTTGCAAAATCCAAGGGTTCTTCAAATCCTCATAACCTCGTAAAGGCAACATTTGCAGCATTGCTCGAAATGCGCGATCCATACTCGATTGCCGAGTGCAGAGGCATATCAATGGAAAAAGTATTTAACGGTTAGTAAAGTATATTGCGATGGCAAAAGTTCGTATTACACAGGTAAAAAGCAAGAACGGCAGACCCGAAAGACAGAAGAGAACTCTTCTGGCACTGGGAATCCGTAAATTAAATCATAGTGTTGAACATGAAGCTACTCCCCAGATATTGGGTATGGTGGAAAAGGTCAGACACCTGGTTAAAGTTGAAAATATTTAAGGTATAATATATAAGATACAGAGTTATGGATTTAAGTAACTTAAAACCTGCTAAAGGATCAGTAAAAAAAGGCAAGCGTCTTGGTCGCGGACAAGGTTCTGGAAGAGGAGGTACGTCGACAAGAGGACATAAGGGCGCAAAGTCCCGGTCAGGTAATAGTAAAAAAATAGGATTTGAAGGAGGACAGATGCCTCTTCAGAGACGTGTTCCGAAATACGGGTTTAAAAATATCAATCGCCGTGAATATAAAGGCATAAACCTTAGCGTATTGCAGGATCTTGCTGAAAAGAACAATCTTGATAAGATTGACATGCAGGTTCTTGTTTCAGCCGGGATGGTTTCAAAAAATGCTCTCGTAAAAATACTCGGGAAAGGTACTCTTGAAAGAAAACTTGAAGTTCATGCCCACGCATTCAGCAAATCAGCAATAGAAGCAATCGAAGCTAAAAAGGGAACCGCTGTAATACTATAATTTCATGAGACTGATTCAGACTATAAAAAATATCTTTAAGATAGAAGATCTACGGGCGAGATTACTCTATACTTTTGGAATCATTTTATTGTACAGACTGGGTAAATATGTTACCCTTCCCGGTATAGATCCAGCTCAGCTGGCGAATTTACATCGTCAGACGCAATCTGGTCTTATGGGACTTCTTGATATGTTTTCCGGTGGAGCATTTTCTCAGGCTTCTATATTCGCTCTCGGAATAATGCCCTATATCTCAGCATCAATTGTAGTTCAGTTGCTTGGTATAGTTTTCCCATATTTCCAGAAGCTTCAGAAAGAGGGTGAAAGCGGAAGGCGTAAAATGAATCAGTATACACGTTACCTTACAATTGCTGTGCTTGTGCTTCAGGCTCCGACTTACCTCCTGAATCTGACACATACTCTGCCAGCTTCCGCATTTATACTGGGAGGATCCTTCTTCCAGGTGTCCTCTGTAATTATTCTTACTGCGGGTACGATGTTTGTTATGTGGTTGGGAGAAAAGATAACTGATAAGGGTATCGGTAACGGGATTTCTCTAATAATCATGATTGGAATTGTTGCCAGGATGCCTCAGAATTTTATTTTTGAAGTAGGTGTAAGAATGAATGGCGCTGGTGGTGCAATAGGTCTTATTGTAGAGATATTGTTTTTGTTTGTTGTTGTATTGGGAGTAATTCTTCTCGTTCAGGGTACACGCCGTGTTCCTGTACAGTATGCACGCAGGATTGTCGGTAATAAACAATATGGTGGTGTTCGTCAGTACATACCTCTTAAAGTAAATGCTGCCGGAGTAATGCCTATTATTTTCGCACAGGCGATCATGATGCTGCCAATGATAATCGCAGGGTACACAAATTCAGGATCTGGCTTTGTTGTGGCATTCTCAAATATGTACGGATTCTGGTATAATCTTGTTACCGGACTTCTTATAGTTCTCTTTACCTATTTTTATACGGCCATTACCATTAACCCGGTTCAGATGGCTGAGGATATGAAGAAAAACGGTGGGTTTATTCCCGGGATCAAGCCCGGAAGGAAAACCGTGGAGTTTTTTGACAATATAATGTCAAGGATTACTCTGCCAGGTTCAATCTTCCTCGCAATTATAGCGATCCTGCCCTCAATTGCAGTTAAAGCGGGGATTACTGCACAGTTTGCACAGTTTTTCGGTGGAACGACCATCCTGATCCTTGTGGGAGTTGTCCTTGACACACTCCAGCAGATCGAGAGTCACCTGTTAATGCGTCATTATGATGGCCTCATGAAATCAGGCCGGGTTAAGGGCAGAGCAGGTTCCGTTACATCGATTTAAATAAGTTAACGTTCTTTGATGTTGTATTTAAAGACTGATGAAGAGGTCGGGTTGTTAAAAGAGAGCAATATGCTGGTGTCGAGAACACTTGCAGAGGTTGCTAAATATATAAAACCCGGGGTTACCACGCTTTATCTCGATAGCATTGCCGAAACATTTATCCGCGACCATAATGCGGAGCCGGCATTCAAGGGATATGGTGGCTTCCCGAATACCCTCTGTACATCTGTAAATGATGAAGTGGTTCACGGTATACCGTCTGACTATCGTCTGAAAGAAGGAGACATTATTTCTGTTGATTGCGGTGTGATACTCAACGGATGGGTAGGCGACAGCGCTTTCACTTTTGCAGTCGGAGAGGTAAAGGAAGAAGTAAAACGGCTGATGGACTTTACCAGGGCATCTCTCGAAGAGGGTGTCAAAGCAGCAGTTGCAGGAAACAGGGTTGGAGACATTTCATCAGCAGTGCAGGAAAAAGCAGAAAGCGGCGGTTATTCAGTAGTCAGGGAACTGGTTGGTCATGGACTCGGGAAAAAAATGCATGAATCCCCTGAAGTTCCTAATTACGGAAAAAGGGGAACGGGGCCCAAAATGGAAAAAGGGTTGGTGATATGCATTGAACCGATGATAAATTTTGGAAAGAAGGAGACCTACCAGATGGATGATGGATGGACCATCAAAACCGCTGATGGAAAACCTTCGGCGCATTTTGAATACGCTGTTGCGGTTAATAAAGGAAAAGCAAACGTATTGACGACATTTGAATTTATTGAAGAAGTTTTAAATATAATGTAATCGTATGGCTAAACAACCATCAATTGAGCAGGACGGTACGATCATTGAAGCCCTCTCCAATGCGATGTTCAGGGTAGAGCTCGAAAACGGGCACGTTATCACTGCACATATCTCGGGCAAGATGAGAATGCACTATATCAAGATCCTGCCAGGTGACAAGGTAAAGGTTGAAATGTCGCCCTACGATCTTACAAAAGGAAGAATAACATTCAGGTATAAATAGAAATATTAAGATAATGAAAGTAAGAGCATCTGTAAAGAAACGCAGCGCCGACTGTAAAATAGTCAAAAGAAAAGGACGCATTTACGTTATAAACAAGAAAAATCCCAAGTTCAAACAGAGACAGGGATAATTTTAATTAATTTTGCAACTCAATTTAAGAAAAGTTATATATGGCACGTATTGTTGGGGTAGATTTACCAAGACATAAGAAAGGCGAAATAGGCCTTACCTATATTTACGGGGTGGGAAAAAGCACTGCTCAGAAAGTTCTCGATGAAGCCGGCGTTGACAGGAATACAAAGGTTGAAGAGTGGACAGATGATCAGATCAATACCATCCGCCGGATTCTGAATGATAATTATAAGCTTGAAGGCGAACTGCGTTCAGAGACCCAGATGAATATCAAGAGGCTTATGGATATAGGCTGCTACCGTGGTGTCCGTCACAGAATTGGTTTGCCGGTCAGGGGACAGAGTACGAAGAATAATGCCAGGACACGTAAGGGCAGGAAGAAAACCGTTGCAAACAAGAAAAAAGCTACTAAATAAATAGATTATGGCAAAGAAGACTGGAGCATTAAAAAAGAGGGTTGTAAAAGTTGAACCATCAGGCCAGGCACATGTTCATTCATCATTCAATAATATTATTGTTACGCTGACGAACAATTCAGGTCAGGTTATTTCATGGGCATCAGCAGGCAAGATGGGTTTTAAAGGTTCCAAGAAAAATACTCCTTATGCTGCACAGATGGCATCAGAAGAGTGCGGGAAAGTGGCTTATGAACTTGGACTGAGGAAAGTCAAGGTATTCGTCAAGGGACCAGGTTCAGGACGTGAATCAGCTATCAGGGCAATTTCCAATTCAGGAATTGAGGTTACAGAGATTATTGATGTAACCCCTATGCCTCACAATGGTTGCCGTGCTCCCGGAAGAAGAAGAGTTTAATGATTTAATAAATAAATTCTAAAATAAAATTATAGTACAATGGCAAGATATACCGGCCCAAAAACAAGAGTCGCAAGAAAATTCGGAGAACCGATATTCGGTCCTGATAAAAATCTGGAGAGAAAGAATTTTCCTCCCGGACAGCATGGGATGAACAAGAAGAGAAAGAAAACATCAGAATATGGTGTTCAGCTCAGGGAAAAGCAGAAGGCTAAATATACTTACGGGATCCTGGAGCGCCAGTTCCACAATACATTTGAGAAAGCATCACGCTCAAAGGGAGTTACCGGCGAAGTACTTCTTCAGCTTCTTGAGTCACGCCTCGATAACACTGTTTTTCGCTTTGGAATTTCTCCGTCAAGAGCAGGTGCACGTCAGCTTGTCTCTCACCGTCATATCACTGTCAATGGCGAGGTGGTCAACATCCCGTCATACCAGGTGAAACCCGGTGACATTATTGGCATAAGGGAAAAATCAAAATCACTCGAAACAATCGTCGATTCATTAACCACAAGGAAGACCTCAAAGCTTCCCTGGCTGGAATGGGACGATGCCCAGATGGCTGGCAAGTTTATGAACCTTCCTGAACGAACCGACATCCCTGAAAATATTAAGGAACAACTTATTGTAGAATTGTATTCAAAATAATAATCTAAGATAAACTCTATGGCCATTTTATCATTCCAGAAGCCCGACAAAGTAATAATGCTGGAAGCGGATAACAAACTCGGAAAATTCGAGTTTCGTCCTCTTGAACCTGGCTATGGCATTACTGTTGGCAATGCGCTGAGAAGAATCCTTCTCTCCTCGCTTGAAGGTTTTGCTATAACAACTGTAAAGATCGATGGAGTGGACCATGAGTTCTCCACCATCACCGGCGTTATCGAAGATGTAACCGAAATTATCCTTAACCTGAAACAGATCCGTTTCAAGAGAACAATTGACGAAGTGGATCATGAAAAAGTTACTGTTAAGATACATAATAAGGAAGTCTTTAAGGCCGGCGATCTGAACAATGCTCTCAGCAGCTTTGAAGTTCTTAACCCGGAACTGGTTATCTTCAGGATGGAATCCGATGTGAAGATCCAGATTGAATTCACAATCAGCAAAGGCCGCGGTTATGTTCCTGCTGAAGAAAATGAACCCGCCGACAGCGAATTCGGAATTATTGCAATCGATTCTATCTTCACTCCGATCAGGAATGTGAAGTATACGGTTGAGAATTACCGTGTTGAGCAAAAAACGGACTACGAAAAGCTTCTCTTTGAGATAGAGACAGACGGATCAATACACCCGAAGGATGCTCTTAAGGAAGCAGCCAAGATATTAATTTATCACTTCATGCTCTTCTCCGATGAAAAGATCACCCTTGACTCGGACGACAAAATGGCTAATGAGGAGTTTGATGAAGAGGTTCTGCACATGAGGCAACTGCTTAAGACCAAACTTGTTGACCTCGACCTTTCAGTAAGGGCACTTAACTGCCTGAAGGCTGCAGAAGTTGAAACGCTTGGCGACCTTGTCAAATTCAATAAGAACGACCTCCTGAAATTCAGAAATTTTGGTAAAAAATCACTTACTGAGCTTGATGAGCTGCTTGAATCAATGAGTCTCTCATTTGGCATGGATGTGAGCAAGTATAAGTTAGAGAAAGATTAATTAGAAAACTGTTTGAGGATATTGAAATGCGACATTCAAAAACTATAAATCATTTAGGCAGAACGAGTTCACACAGGAAGTCGATGCTTGCAAATATGGCTTCATCCCTTATCCTTCATAAAAGGATTGCTACCACTACAGCCAAAGCTAAAGCGCTGAAGACTTTTGTTGAACCGCTTATTACAAAATCGAAGGAAGATTCGACCCACTCGAGGAGAGTGGTATTCAGCTACCTTAAGGATAAAGAGGCTGTATCTGAATTATTCAGAGAGGTATCTGTTAAAATAGCTGATAGGCCGGGAGGCTACACAAGGATACTGAAAACAGGTAACAGAATTGGCGATAACGCTGATATGTGCATCCTTGAGCTGGTTGACTTCAACCAGGCTATGCTTGGCGGAGGCGAAGCAGCTAAAACCAAGAATACCAGGAGAAGAAGAACAACCAAAAAGAAAGGTGAAGGAGACGTTGCTGAAAAGACTGTAAAAGCAGTTGCAGCAAAAGCTGAAAAGCCAGTTAAGGAAGTTGAAGGCGAAGCAGAAGCACCTGCCGCTGAAAAAGAAAAGTAGGAAATAAAAATATTCTGAACTTAAAGGGATAGTTCGTTATGAACATTATCCCTTTTTTTGTATATTGCACTATTGTTTAATAAAAATTTAAATATCTATGGGTCAAATAGTTAGTGTGCATGCCCGTGAGATTCTCGATTCCCGCGGCAATCCGACAATTGAAGTTGATGTTATGACTACAAGCGGTTACTTTGGCCGCGCAGCAGTTCCGTCAGGAGCATCAACTGGTGAAAATGAAGCTCTGGAACTCAGGGATGGTGATAAAAGCCGCTACCTGGGCAAAGGCGTCCTCAAGGCTGTTCACAATGTAAATAATGTCATATCCGAAGAGCTGATAGGTATGGATGTAACCGACCAGGCCGGCATCGACAAGAAGATGATCGAACTCGATGGCACAAAAACAAAAAGCAACCTCGGGGCAAATGCTATCCTTGGCGTTTCACTGGCTTGCGTTAAAGCAGCTGCAACACTTCACGGACTGCCACTTTTCCGATATATTGGCGGTGTGAATGCAGTAGTTCTTCCTATACCGATGATGAATATCATCAACGGCGGATCACACTCAGATGCCCCAATAGCATTCCAGGAATTTATGATCAGACCAATCGGAGCTCCTTCATTCAAAGAAGGATTACGCATGGGCGCTGAGGTATTTCATAATCTGAAGAAAGTTCTGAAAGGCCGTGGTTTAAGCACCGCAGTAGGTGATGAAGGAGGCTTTGCGCCAAACCTTGATGGACCTGAAGATGCGCTGGATACTATTGTTAAAGCAATTACTGCTGCAGGTTATAAACCTGGAACTGACGTCACAATAGCTCTTGACCCTGCTGCCTCGGAATTTTATGAAAATGGCATTTATAATTATGCGAAATTTCAGGGTCCCAAAGGCATGAGGAAAACTTCAAAGGAACAGGTTGATTATTTTGAGAAACTGATTGGCATGTTCCCTATCGATTCAATTGAAGACGGTATGGCCGAAAGCGATTGGGATGGATGGAAAATGATGACAGAAAGGCTCGGAAAGAAGATCCAGATAGTTGGCGATGATGTTTTTGTAACCAATGTTGAGTATCTGAAGAAAGGCATAGAACTGGGTGTTGCAAACTCAATCCTCATTAAACTAAATCAGATAGGTACTCTTACCGAAACTCTCAATTGCATTGAAATGGCACACCGTGCAGGTTATACTACAGTTACCTCGCATCGTTCCGGCGAAACAGAAGACGTTACAATTGCTGATGTAGCTGTAGCTACGAATTCAGGACAGATAAAAACCGGTTCATGCAGCCGTACTGACAGGATAGCGAAGTACAACCAGCTCCTCAGAATCGAGGAGATGCTCGGCGACCTGGCTGTTTACGGATATAAGAAATAGTACATATGATAGGATTGATGGAGATTATAGTCTGTTCTCACTTTCCGCCGTTATTAACAATTGTTGATAACTTCTGTTTATATCAGGTTTACAAGAAGGAACTCCTTTTTATTGTTTTTTGATATTCTTATATATACATTTGATATATCGGGTGAGCGATAAAAGATTGCTCGAAAGATATGGAATCGGAAAAGGTTACTTAAATGAAACAAGATCCGGTTCGGTCAGACCTTCTGGACTGCATATCAAGAGAGCCGAAGCCTGAACGAAGGGGACAGGTCCTAGACCAGAAACCGGGTGTTCAGTAAGATCGACGAAAACCGGAAACGTTCTTTCAGCGATTGAGTCACATGGCCCCGGGAAAAGAAGGACTTCGGTCTGGATTGAACCGGAACTGGTGTCAGATCCTTCGGGAAATGCACACTGGAGCCAGAAGGACACTTCGTCCCGGAAAGACCCGCCGCAAGGTGGGTAAAAAAGGACAGCAGGAAGGTTATACCGTAACAAGTACGACCGGAAAGCCATGGGTTGCGGAGGCAGGTCTAGTATTTGTCGAAACAGCCGGTCAGAATAACAGTAATCCGACGCCGGATGAAGCTTCGGCTGCAAACGGTGGATGGGAACTAATCCTAGTGAATAGTTCCCATTATTGTTTTTATATACCTCAGGTTTAATCACAAAGAGCACTAAGGATTTAAATAATTTAACCCTTTGTGTCGTTCGCGTGAACTTTGAATCCTTTGTGGTTAGAAAAAATTATCTTTGATCCTCTCATTTCTCAGCTATGTCATATTCAGGATTACCCGGATTTATCACTGACCTGGACAAACACTCAGAATTATTGAGGATTAAATCGTTTGTCGACCCGGTGCTCGAAATAACCGAAATAACCGACCGCGTATCCAAGTCAGGCGGGAAAGCCCTCCTTTTTGAGAACAACGGGACAAAATTTCCCCTGCTGATTAATGCCTTTGGCTCACAGAAGAGAATGTCAATGGCAATCAGCAGAAAAGACCTTGATGATCCAGGATCTGATATTGTCTCTTTGTTTGATCATCTTATTCCAGGAGGCCATAATATTTTCAATAAGCTATCTTCACTTCCCGAACTGATAAGAATTTCCGGGTTCCTTCCGTCCCGCACCAGGAGAAAAGGGATCTGTCAGCAGATTGTTATCAAAGATCCTGACCTTTCCATTCTTCCGGTTCTCAAATGCTGGCCTCACGATGGCGGCCGGTTTATAACACTTCCAATGGTTCATACTGTTAATCCTGTTACCGGCAGGAAAAATGTCGGTATGTACAGGATGCAGGTTCTCGACAGTAAAACGACAGCCATGCACTGGCAGCGTCATAAGACAGGTGCAAATCACTTTGAAGAATGGAAAAAAAACGGAAGTCGGATGCCTGTCACTGTCACCCTCGGCGGCGACCCGGTATATACATATGCAGCAACTGCTCCGCTGCCTGAAAATATTGATGAATATATCCTTGCAGGATTCCTGAGAAAGAAAAAAGTTAAGCTTGTTAAATGTATTACCAACGACCTTTACGTCCCCTGTGATGCTGATATTGTGATTGAAGGATTTGTAGACCCGTCTGAGGAAATGATCTGGGAAGGACCATTTGGGGATCATACGGGGTTTTATTCACTGGCTGACTGGTATCCTAAATTTCATGTCACATGCATTACTCACTCCCGCAATGCCGTATATCCGGCAACTATCGTCGGGATTCCACCGATGGAAGATGCATGGCTGGCAAAGGCTACCGAAAAAATATTTCTTGCTCCCCTTAAGCTTGTTTTGCAGCCGGAAATTCTTGACTTTCATATGCCTGATGCAGGTACTGCCCATAACCTCGTAGTAGTGAAAATACAAAAGAGTTATCCCGGACAGGGAAGGAAGGTTATAAATTCATTATTTGGTGCCGGGCAGATGATGTTCACAAAATATCTCACTGTGGTAAGCGGAGAAGTTGATATCCGGAATTACGGCGAGCTTATCCTTCATATTCTTAAAAATACAGATTTTCAGTCCGATCTGCTCTTCTCCTCAGGTCCGCTTGATGTGCTTGACCATTCTTCTGACAATTTCTCTTTTGGTGGTAAGCTTGGTATTGACGGAACAGTAAAGATGAGGGAGGAGTCTTCTGTGAAGAACCAGGAACCAGGTAATAAGGACTTATCACCGGCAGAGGCTATGGATTTTACAATTAAGGTTTTGTCTGATGACGGGATAATGTTTAAAAAGGTAAGAGGTTTGCCTGTTATAATGGCAGGAGTTGATCAGAAAAGAAATCCGGATTCAATCGCTAACCTTAAAAGATGCCTTGCTGAGAATGCGACGGTGAGAAAACAGGAATTGATCCTGGTAGTCGATCATAATGTGCCTTTGGATAATATTGCCATGGCAGCATGGCAGATACTTGGAAACACCGACCCGGTACGTGATATATCCCTGTTGCCCGGAGGGAAGCTTCTTATAGATGGAACACTTAAAGCTTTCAGCAAGTCTCCGTTTCCAAGGAAATGGCCTAATGTTGTCTGCTCATCCGCTGAAACGATAAAAAAGATCGACTCAGAATGGGATTCTCTTGGCCTAGGGCCTTTCATTGCTTCTCCTTCTCTTAAAAATTCCAGACTGAGCTATAGTGACAGCGATGAGGTGTCCACAAATCGCATCTGATCCATTTTCGGATTACAGTAAATACCATACCGATTTTTAGGCTATTTTTGTACTATCGGATGATTTTACTGTATTTATCATATAATGTTCGGGTGATACTGATTTCTGCCGGCAGATTAGTGGCGAGGATGCAGGAAGAACATGGTCTTGTTGCAGCGGCTTCACCGTACCGGTATTTGATTTACAGCTTAATCCTGATAGCCCTGGTATACCTTATCGTCATGTATCAAACCAGAACCCTGGTAAAAACAAGAAGAAAGCTGAAAGAGAAGGAGCACGCTCTTGAGCAGGTTGAAAAACAAAAATCGGAACTGGAAATAAGAGAGCGGAACATTACCGACAGCCTTAATTATGCACAGCGGATACAGGAAGCCCTGCTTCCTTCAGAGGATTATTTTCGAAAATATTTCGCGGAATCCTTCATTTTTTTTAAACCCAAGGACATCGTCAGCGGTGACTTTTACTGGATAGGAGAGAAGAATGGAAGGATTTTCATTGTTGCTGCTGATTGCACTGGGCATGGAGTTCCCGGGGCTCTTATGTCGATGATTGGCCTTGAGATAATTGAGAAAACGATCAACGAGGATAACATTGATGTCCCGGCTTATATACTTGCAGTGCTTAACAAGGGTCTGGAGAAAACATTCAGCAGGGGAAAGAACTTTGGTACGATAATAAAGGACGGGATGGATATAGGGCTTTGCATGATCGACCGGAATAAAAAGAAGATTGAATATGCGGGTGCATTTTTCCCGCTTTATCTTATTCGTAATAATTCTCTTATTGAAATAAAGGGAGACAAGCTTATAATAGGTATGAATCCATCAGGTCTGGCATACGAGAACCATGAGATCGAACTCATGGAGGATGATATCCTCTATCTTTTTTCCGATGGTTACGTCGACCAGTTTGGAGGTTCTGAGAATAAGAAGTTCATGTACAGACGGTTCAGGTATCTTCTTACAACTATTCACAGTTTCCCTGTCAATGACCAGAAGTCAGTTCTGGATGAGAGCATAAGAACATGGATGGGGGGTACACCCCAGCTTGATGATATTATGGTTATTGGATTTAAGCCGTTTTCAGGAAGCGACTAAATGAATCTCTTGATCTTCTCTATAAGAGCTGATGGCTGGAATGGCTTGCTGATATAATCATCGATACCTGCGGAAATACATTTCTCTTTGTCACCGAGCATTGCATTAGCAGTAATTGCGATTATCGGGATATGAGAGTTGGTACTGGCTTCAAGAGCGCGGATTTTCTCGGCTGCAATAAGTCCGCTCATTACAGGCATCTGAATGTCCATCAGAATCAGGTCATAGTTGGCTGTTCCGAATTTATCGAGGGCCTCCTTGCCATTCGAGGCTGTTTCAATGCTGGCAACAAGCGGTTTTAGTGTAAGATGAGTGATCTTCTGGTTAATAAGGTTATCTTCTACAAGAAGTATTTTAATGTCTTTCAGTTCTTTATGGATTTTATCCTTCTGGATCAGCTCTTCGATTTTGGGAGAAGCAAACTGTTGTTTCGGTTCATAAACAATGTTGGTAAAAGGAAGGCTAATGTTCAGAACGGTTGAATTGCTGCCGGATTCCTGGCTGAATGTTCCCTTACCGGATGAAATCAGACGGCCTGCAAGACTTTTGCCGGGATTCTTTTCATCGATAAGCATTATATTCCTGTCTGTCTGTATTCTCAATCCCACATAACTTCCGGATTTGGTGACCTTCTCCTTTTTGAGGTTTATGGTGACCTTTGTGGCCCTTTCAGAGAACTGGTTTTCAATAGTGCTGAAGATATCGAGGAAGATCTGCTTCAGAACGATCGGATCGCCGAAGCAATCAAAATCAGCAAATTCTTTTTTGTTAAGTATGAAATCAATATTGGCTTTATCCTTAAGGCTATATAGCTCAATTGTATTCTGGATTGTAGAAAGAAGGTTGAACCGGATCTGTTTGCGTGACTCATGGCTCAGGTTGCCGGCCGACTGCATTGTTAATTCATTAACAGTAGTGACCATATTATTTGTTGAAGCGACAAAAGTCTCAAGAAGCTCTTTTTGTTTCTTTTGAAGCCCCGACTCCATCAGCATATCTGTAATAATCACAAGGTTATTAAGAGGCTCCCTTATTTTGTGAGAGAACTCGGTTATCACATCATCTTTCTTCTCGCTCGAAGAGGCTGCGTCGTCAAGGGAAGCACTTACATTATTGAACAGCGAGATCGTTTTTCTCAGGACTAGTATTTCTGCACAAGCCGATACAATAATTAAGATCCCTGCGAATAGTTTCAGATCGGCCATTAAAAGAATAACTCCTATTATAAGGGCAGAAATGGCAACATAGGAATACCGAACAAGCTTTTTGAGTTCATATTCAGAACCTGTCCCTGACTGCTGATTCAGCCCGCCGTCATTATTGTTCCCAGACTCTTTAACCATAATTCTGTTATTGCGTTATGTAAAAGTAAGCAAAATATGATGTAAATATACGTCAACTGATTTTAACACACTTTCATCTAAATCCTTAAATTTGCCTTTACGGTATGATATTTGAACGGGCAAGGTAAAGCGTAATTAATATGAAGAAGTTTTTCAGGATATCTGTCCTAAATGCGATAATCATTCTCATTTGTCCTTTTGTAAAGGTAATGGGGCAGACGCATGAAGGAATGGTAATGTATACCCCGGACTTTCGGTTTAAAGATGGGATCTATGTCAATTTCGACCAGGTAAAGGCAAATAGCCCGATACCAAAGGCCAAACTGCTTACCTCGACAGACTATAACGACAAGGAGTTTTTTAAAAATATCCTTAAGTCAGGAAAGATCTACTATTATGACGCTATGGGGATAAGGCAGGAAATTTTAACCAGCACGATATGGGGGTATGCCAGGAACGGTGTTCTCTATGTTCAGATCCAGGAGAATTATAACAGGATAACCTTTATTGGCTCTATCTGCCATTTTGTGGCAGACGTGACAACTGTCGATTCACGCTATTCCTCACCTTATGGATATGGGGGATATTATGATCCTTATTCTTATCCATATAGTTACGGTAACTATTATAATCCCTACGGATCATATTACTCACCCTATGGCAGAAACAATTCTACCCGCAATGAGTTGAAGCAGTATCTGATTGACTTTGAAAGTGGAAAGATTCTTGAATTCAATCTGGAAAGCACCGAACTTCTCCTGATGAAGGACAATAAGCTTTATGAGGAGTATATCCAGCTTCCAAGGAAAAAGAAAAGGGATTTAATGTTTGTATATATACGTAAATTCAACGAAGATAATCCATTGTATATTCCTGTAAATCAATAATAAATATGAAGAAAACAATTTTTCTTGTCTCTGCACTCCTGTTCATGCATGTTCTTTCGGGGCAGGCGCCCTTCCCGAGTAAGGATGAGATAAAGCAGTTTGCAGCATCAAGGACCTGTGTGGTTATGGAGGATGATCCTTTCTCATCTTTCAATTCCTATATGAAGGATGCAATGAAGGAATACTGGAAAGTCACTCCATACGAATTCATTACTGTAAAGGAGTTTAATGTAAGGAGGCTCAAGCCATCCTGGTCATTCATAGTCCTGACCGAAACGAATTTTGACAAGGATAAATCCAACTCACTTTTCAATTTTATAAATCTTCTCCAGGGCAAGAATGTCGATAAGCTGGGAGAGATGCCGGAAATATGTGCAGTTCCTTTATCATATGCTGGTGAAGACGATCTTGAATACGGATATAAGCTGGGGGTTATCCTTGAATTCATGCAGAAGCATGCCCAGCTGATTATGGAAGATCCTTCCAAAACAGGAAGGAAATACCTTAAGTACTATAATGACAATATACCAGAGGTAATGAAAAAAACCATTCTTGTGAAGCAGGAAGATCTTTCACCCGAAATAGCGAATATGGAAAGGATAAAAGCGATCTATTCGAATAAGATTGAGATTGTTCCTGAGGAGGAAATTGTTAAGGCCATACAGAATAAAACCCCCGGTATTGTAGTACTGCATAAGGTAGGTCCGGTAGGCGAAAAGCAGGATGCAGGTTATTGCTTTAAAATGCTGATTGGCACAGATGATGCGAATATGTACTATTATAATGTCCATTCCATTGACAAAAATAGTCCAAATGGATTTCTGCCATCGGACCTGAAGCGTCTTGCAAGATTTGAATGATGCATCATTTTGCGGAAATCGAAGTCTTTTAAATAAATTTACTGCCATGGAAGAGGTCAGACAATTATCAGAATCAGAAAGAAACTGGGCAATGCTATGCCATTTATCGGCATTTGCAAGCTACTTTTTCCCGTTTGGCGGCATTATAGGTCCGCTAATCTGCTGGCTTTCAAGAAAAGATGAATCAGAATGGGTCGATGAGAACGGAAAAGCTGCAATGAACTTCAACCTTTCAATCCTGCTTTATAGTGTCCTGACTATTCCATTATGCTTAATAGTAGTTGGATTTGTAATAATAGGCTTCCTTATAATATTGAAGATAGTTTGTATCATTATTGCCAGCGTCAAGGGTTCAAAAGGCGAAAGATTCAAATATCCGTTCGCTATCCCGTTTATACAATAGGAATGTCCCCTCCTTTAGGAGGAATCCCGTGGAACGGGAAGAGGTTATATAGCATTAGCTCACTCCAAACATTTTATCCTGAAAATTCCGATTTTCAGGATTTTTTTTTATCTTTCTATTTCATTTAAAACCATTTGCCATGGCAACACATGATAAAAAGAAGAAAATAAAGGTCGATACATTCAAGAAAAAAGATCTTTATCACGATGTAAACCCGGAATTGAAGGAAAAAATTGTACGAAAAAAGTTCGAGAAACTTCTTCTCAAGCAGGAAATTGAACTTGTCAAGCTTCAGGAATGGGTTAAGACAAATAAGCTTAAAGTCGTCGTTGTCTTTGAAGGCAGAGATGCTGCCGGCAAAGGGGGAGTGATCAAAACAATTGCAGGGTGTCTCAATCCGAGGATCTGCAGAATCGTGGCACTTGGAATTCCTACTGAAAAGGAAAAATCACAATGGTATTTCCAGAGGTACGTCAATCACCTTCCTGCAGGTGGTGAAATAGTCCTCTTCGACAGAAGCTGGTATAACCGCGCCGGTGTTGAGAAGGTTATGGGATATTGTACCAACGACGAGTATGAAGAGTTTCTCAGATCATGTCCCGAGTTTGAAAAAATGCTCATCAGATCAGGGATCATCCTTGTTAAATACTGGTTTTCTGTCAGCGACCACGAGCAGGAAAAACGGTTCCAGGACAGGATACAGGATCCTACAAAACGGTGGAAAATCAGTCCGATGGATGTTGAGTCGCGCGATAAATGGGTCGAATATTCCATGGCAAAGGACAAGATGTTTTCTTTTACCGATACAAAACAGTCTCCATGGTACGTGATTCATGCCGATGATAAGAAAAGAGCAAGGCTTAACGTCATAGATCACCTTCTTTCACTTATTCCATATGAGGATCTTACACCCAAGCCGTTCAAGCTTCCGCCGCTGAAGCACGACGTCGCTTATGTACGGCCACCGGTCACTGAACAGACGTTTGTTCCGGAGAAGTATTAATTGTCTTGCGCTTCGCGCTGTCTTTCGCTGCGCTCAGTCTTAAGGTCTATCGCTGCGCTCAGTCTTTGGTCGAAGAAGAAAGACTATATTCTTTTAAGACCCCAAGACTGCGACCGGAGGGAGCAAAGACCTAAAGACAGCCCGGAGGGCATTAAGACAAAAAGATTTTTATACTTTTGCCTTTTATCTTTTATCTTTTGTCTTTATGTCTTCTAAACCATCAATACCAAAAGGGACTCGTGACTTTTCGACAGACGAGATGCTCAGGAGGGAGTATATCTTTGAAACCATAAAAGGTGTCTTTAGGCTTTATGGTTATCAGCCGATTGAGACCCCTGCAATGGAGAACCTGTCGACTCTTCTCGGTAAATATGGCGAGGAGGGTGATAAATTGCTGTTCAGAATCCTTAACTCGGGAGATTTTCTCTCGGGTATCACCGGAGATGATCTGGTTAAGCAGGATGCTTCCAGGCTATCATCAAGGATTTGTGAAAAGGGATTGAGATATGATCTGACAGTCCCTTTTGCCCGTTACGTAGTCCAGCATCGTGATGAAATAATATTTCCCTTCAAAAGATATCAGATACAGCCCGTATGGAGGGCCGACCGTCCGCAGAAGGGGCGTTACCGCGAATTCTTCCAGTGCGATGTTGACGTGATCGGAAGCGATTCTTTATTGAATGAATATGAGCTGGTCAGGATCATTGATGAGATTTTTTCGAAACTGGGAATTAAGATTATTATAAAGCTTAATAACAGGAAAATTCTCTCAGGTATTGCTGAATATATAGGTGAGGGAGGGAAGATAACCGATATAACTGTTGCTATTGATAAGCTCGACAAGATCGGGATTGATGCTGTGAAGGCAGAACTAAGGGAGAAGGGTATTTCACAACCGGGGATTGAAAAGCTTCAGCCTGTTCTTGCTCTTAAGGGAAGCTCTGAGGAGAAACTCACTGACCTGGAAAAATTGCTTTCCGGATCTGAGACAGGGACGCTGGGAATAGCAGAGATCAGGAAACTCTTTTCGTTTATAAAACAGGATATATTAAATGGAATGGTTGAGCTTGACCTTACCCTGGCCCGCGGGCTTAACTATTACACCGGTGCTATTATTGAAGTTAAATCAGCCGATGTTATGATAGGAAGCGTATGCGGAGGAGGTCGTTATGATAACCTGACAGGGGTATTCGGCATGGATGGTGTTTCAGGAGTTGGTATTTCATTTGGTGCCGACAGGATCTATGATGTTATGAGTCAGCTTGGACTTTTCGGAAATTTGAAATCCTCTTCAACAGATATACTGATCCTTAATTTCGGAGAAGAAGAGGTCAAATATGGGCTGAAGATACTTAATGAGCTAAGAGATCTTGGAGTGATGTCCGAATTATATCCTGATCAGGTAAAGCTTAAGAAACAAATGTCGTATGCCGATTCAAGGAAGATCCCATATATAATTATTGCCGGTGAAGAGGAGATTAAGAACGGGGAGATCACTATCAAGATTATGTCTTCCGGGGAGCAGAGAAAAATATTATTAAAGGATATTAAGTCGTTTGTCAGATCAGAATTAAAACCGGGAGTCTGAATTTTCCCTGGTTATTTGTCTGAAACTACCTCTGCATGAGGTTACCACGTCCCTGTTGCTTTCTGTCCTGCAGTTCATTAAGAAGTTGAAGCTTGTACTGGTTTTCAGCCTGGTACAGTCTTATGATCTTGGCAGGAGGAAGTACATCTTTGAATCTGTTATGATACTCCTGGCTAAGTGAAGTTCCCTTTACTTCAAGCGCAATGTAATTATCGCCGGCCTCAGTAAGTTCCTTATCTGTCATTGTCGCTCCGTTCTGGTTGAAATTTCGGTTAAGGAGGACCTTTTCCTGCTGAATACGGAATTTCTTATCCTGGAATTCGTTGTACAGAGGCCAGAATTTCTCGGCTTCCTGGGATGAAAGGTTCATTTTCTTCGTAAAAAATGCAATTTTGTATGCATTCAGCTTTTCCATGTTCGGGTTTTGTCCCCGGACCAGGGAAAATGAGATTGTAGTCAGAATTATTAAAAATGCAGCTCCTCTTTTCATAGCAATAAATTATAAAAGTTCATATATATCGTTAAGGTCAATGTTCTCAAGTAAAAGGTAATCAATTATTTCTGGTTTACTGATCGCTGGTATTTCATCTGAAAGAGCCGCCGGATCAGTGCTATTCTCAAGTGTCCTGATATCAATATCATCAATGTAAGATGATGAGAACTCTTCAACGCTTAATTCAGGTATACCTGGTTTTCTGGTACCGGGGATAAAGATTTTGGCAGCGGTGTAGCTCAGAACAGCCAAAAGGGCGACGGAGGCTGCTGCTAAGAGATATGGCCTTAGTCTGCGGTACAATCCGGTCTTAACGATTTTATTTGCTGTACCGGCAGTTGAGGCGATGATCCTGCGGTTTGCCTCTTCAAAGTAATTTTCAGGTACTTTGAATGGATTCCCGCGCGGTATTTCATTAAGTGTTTTCATCAATCAATTAGATGGTTAATAGTGCCAATAGTTTAATTTCCACCAAGAAAATTTTCAATTTTTTTTACAGCATGGTGATAAGATGCTTTTAAAGCACCCTCCGAAGTCTTGAGTACCTTGCTCATATCTTCGTACGTCATTTCGTCAAAATACTTAAGATTGAATACAATACGTTGCTTATCAGGCAGCTTAAGAATTGCATTCCGGAGCTTCACCTGGGCCTCATCGCCATCAAACCAGGTACTCCCTTCAATCGAATTTGCCAGGTAGCTGCCGATGTCGTCAAGTGAAACAGAGGCATTTCTCTTCCTTTTATTGATGAGGGCCAGCGCTTCGTTCGTGGCAATTACATACAGCCAGGTATAAAGAGCGCTTTCATTCCTGAATTCTCCTATATTCTTCCATGCATTGATGAACGTATTCTGAAGGGCATCGTCTGCATCCTCATGAAGAATAACAAGACGCCGGATATGCCAGTAAAGTTTTTTGCTGTACTTTTCGACCACCAGCCTGAATCCTTTGTTGACATCCGTCTTAAGGAGCTGAATAATATCAAAATCAGGATTATTGATGCTCAAATGTAACTAAGATTATAATTCATTTGATTGGGAAAAGGGCTGAAGGTTTAAAAAGGTGATATAATTAAATCTTACTTTGTCAGCTAATGGCTTCGTGGCAAGAAAGTAAATCTTAAATTTGTATTCATATCAAAATTAGGTACTGATGGCTCTTCAATGCGGAATTATAGGAATAACGAATGTCGGAAAAACGACGATATTCAATTGTATATCAAACACAAAAGGCGAAACTAATGCATTTGCATTCAGCGCTACCAAATCAAATATCGGAGTTGTCCAGGTACCCGATCCAAGGCTTTATGAGCTTGAGAAACACCAGGCCACAGAGAAAATAATTCATACTACAGTCGAGATTGTCGATATCCCCGGTCTTGCTAAAAGTTCGAATAAAGGAGAAGGTGTGGGAAATAAATTTCTCGGAGACATAAGGAATACCGATGCCCTTATACATGTCCTTCGTTGCTTCGACAACGAAGCACTGCCTCATATTGACGGGTCAGTTGATCCGGTAAGGGATCTGGAGACAATAGACCTGGAGCTGCAGGTAAAAGACCTTGAATCTGTCGATAAAAAAATTGAGCGTCTTCAGAGGGCTGCCAAGGCGGGTGACAAGGATGCAGCTCACGGGCTTGAGGTTCTTGGAAAGTACAAGGAACACATTGAAGGTTTCAATAATGCCCGCACACTGCCTGTAAAGATTGAAGAGAAAAAATATATTGACGATCTTTTCCTCCTGACGATGAAACCGGTAATGTATGTCTGCAATATTGATGGAAAATCGGCGCTGACAGGTAACCGTCATGTTGAAAGGGTAAAAGAATCTCTTAAGGGCAAGGATGCTGAGATCCTCGTAATAGCAGGGGCAGTTGAAGCTGAAATTGCAGAATTGGAGAGTGCCGAGGACAGGATGGCATTCCTGAAAGATGCAGGACTCAATGAACCGGGTGTTGATAAACTTGTAAGAGCTGCCTATAAACTGCTTAATCTCCAGACATTCTTTACGGTTGGACCGAAAGAGATCAGAGCCTGGACAATGAAGAAAGGGATGTCGGCACCACAGGCGGCAGGTGTGATTCACAGCGACCTCGAACGAGGGTTCATCAGAGCAGAAGTGATGAAATACAAAGACTTCATATCACTTGGTTCTGAGCATGCCTGCAAGGAAGCAGGCAAACTGTACATTGAGGGGAAGGCATATATAGTAGAGGACGGAGATATAATTAATATACGATTTAACGTTTAATAACAGATGTCCAAGCGTCTGATCATTATATTACTACTGGTTCCTCTTCTGTGTTTTCAGACTTATTCACAGGAACGGAAGAATGATCAGATGCTCAGGGAAGAGGTTAGCCACTTCGGGCAGGCTTTTGTGAAGATTCCATACCCCGGCAAACAGGCCTTGAACGATTTGTCTGGGAAAGTTTCCATAAGTTCTGTAAGAGATAAACATGCTGAAATTTTTATTTCCCCACTTACAGTAGACTGGTTCATAACTCAGAATTTTAATTATGAGATCCTTGAGAACACTGAAACCAAGGGCTTACTTACAGCTTCCAGTGTTAAAGAGGCGATGGATTGGGTGAGTTACCCGACTTACAGCCAGTACGATTCTATAATGCACTCATTCGTATCGCTATATCCTTCTTTGTGCAGGATTGACACAATAGGGAAAACCAATTATGGAAAATATGTGCTGGCATTGAAGATATCGGATAACCCGGACACAGATGAAGGTGAACCTGAAACATTCTATTCATCGACCATCCACGGCAATGAAACCGGAGGGTTCATATTAATGATGAGGCTTGCAGATTACCTGCTTAAGAATTACAATACTGACAGCCGGGTTAAAAACCTGGTCGATAACCTGGCGATATGGATAAATCCTCTGGCAAATCCTGATGGCACTTATAAAAACGGCAATACGATCTCATCTCCTGTAAGATATAATGCGAACGGATATGACCTTAACAGGAATTTCCCTGACCCTGATGTTACAAATGTTCCGCAAAAGGAAACCGCGGATATGACAAAATTCATGAGAGCGCACCATTTTGTAATCTCGGCAAATTTTCATTCCGGCGATGAGGTGGTAAACTACCCCTGGGACAGGTGGCTGAGGCTTCATGCCGATAATGAATGGTTTTATGCGATAAGCAGAGAATATGCCGACACTGCTCAGGCTTATTCGCCTCCCCTGGAGCATTATATGACCGAGCTGGATAATGGAGTTACAAATGGATATGACTGGTATTCAATAAATGGAGGCCGGCAGGATTTTGTGACTTCGGATCTTCAGGGCAGGGAGGTGACGATCGAGCTTGATTTTAATTTTGTTACACCTACAACAAGGCTTGATGCATTGTGGCAGTATAACTGGCGCTCCATTCTCAGGTACATTGAGAACGCATTGTACGGGATACATGGCCGGGTTACAGACGATTCAGATGGCAAACCAGTCAGGGCAATGATATATATAAGCGGACATGACAGGGACAGTTCGCAGGTATTTTCTGATTCCCTGAACGGTAATTTTACCAGGCTCATTGCTCCCGGAATCTGGACTTTGCAAGTTTCTGCCAAAGGATACTACAGCACAACAGTCAGCAACGTCTCAGTTGTAAATGGTATGCCGGTGAACCTTGATATCAAGCTGGTACCAATATTAAATGCAGTCGATACAGTGACAACACCTGTAATAAAAATATACCCTGATCCGGCCAATGAATTTATAAGGATCATTTTTCCGGAAAGGCAGGTTGGGAAGGTCAATGTAAAAGTATTTAATTCCATGGGTAAGGAGATGGCTGACTTTCAGGATTTTGCCTATGAAGATACACCGCTTGTCTATAATGTGCAGGGACTTGCAAGCGGCTGGTATTCAGTAATGATCACAAATGATAAATCAGGGATTGTCGACAGGGGAAGGTTTGTGGTTGTCAGCAACCATTAGACTATTTTTATGATTATTCTTCCACCCTGTTGCATCAAACCTTAAAACAGCTACTTTTGAACCTGAATTTTTATATTTCATTGAAATATTTCATGTCAGGAAACCGTATAGATATATATGAAGAGCAATTTCAATATAAAACGTGGCGCAGCAACCTTTCTTTGTGCAATTGCATTTAATACAGCCTTTGGACAGGGCGCTTATATTCCACCTGAGAAGCCAAAGCTTGTTATAGGCATTGTAGTTGAGCAGCTGAGATATGACCAGATAGAAAAGATAAGGTCGCGGCTTGGCGAAAATGGAATCCGCAGGCTATTAAACGAGGGAACCTATTTCCAGAACGCATCATATGAGTACATGCTTACTCAAACTGCTCCGGGGTACGCCACAATTTCAACCGGTGCAGAACCTTCTCTTCATGGTATTACTTCTGATGAATGGTATCTTCCGCTCAAGGATGAACTGATTTATTGCACTAAAGATAATACGGTAAACCCTGTCGGTGGGAGTTACGAGTCAGGCCTTCACTCTCCGGTCAACCTGCTCGTTTCGACTTTTACGGATGAGCTTAAGATGGCTTCCGGTAAACAGGCAAAAGTTTATGCTGTAGGGTTGAAGGAAAGCCCGGTTATCTTTTCGGCAGGGCATGCGGCAGACGGCGCCTTCTGGTTTGATAATACCACCGGGACTTTTATGTCGAGTACATATTACACAGATTCGCTGCCGGGATGGGTGACCGACTTTAATGCAATGAGATATGCTGATTCGTTTCTTGACAATTCATGGAATTTGTCGAGGCCTGCAAAAGACTATTCAGATTGCCTTCCTGATTCAAACAAATTTGAAGAAGGTTTCAACGGATTGAATTATTTCCCATATGATCTTAAAAAGCTCAGTTCAAAGGGAAAAGGGAATGCAGGCAAGGATTATTCAATATTAAGGGAGACTCCATTCGGGAATACACTTACTACCAACTTTGCAATTAAGCTAATAGAAAAGGAGAAACTAGGGAAGGATGATGTAACTGATTTTCTTTCAATTTGTTACACAGCAACTGATTATATCGGTCATAAGTTCGGGCCCTCTTCGGTTGAGATGGCAGATGCAGTTTTCAGGCTTGACAGGGATATCGAGAATCTTCTTAAGTATGTAACTGACAGCCTGGGTAAAAGAAATGTCCTCATTTATTTTACCTCTGCGCATGGCATATCTGAGATCCCGGGTGTTCTGGAAAGCAACCGTATACCATCCGGGTACTTCAGGCCGAACCAGGCTTTACAGCTTTTAAGAAGCTATCTCAATGCAGTTTATGGCGAGGGAGACTGGGTGAAGGGTTATCAGGAGAAACAGATTTTTTTGAACAGAACGCTTATTGAAGATGCAAAGATACCTCTCGACGAAGTGCAGAAAAAAGTCGCCCGCTTTATTGTCCAGTTTTCGGGTGTTGCCTCAGCATATCCATATTCTGTCTTTGAAAACAGCGATTTCGGGAACGGCAATATGAAGAGGATTATAAATGATTTCAGTCCCCAGAGATCGGGTGACGTGATTGTGACACTTAATTCCGGCTGGGTAGAAAAAGAGGATAGCTATGTGGCTTCCAGCAATTCACCATACGAGTACGACACGCATGTTCCGCTGATATGGTACGGATGGAGCATGAACAGGGCAACTGTCACCAGGAAGGTAAACTTAACGGATATTGCTGCCACGCTCTCATGGTTATGCAAGGTACCCTTGCCAAATGCATGTACAGGAGAGCCGATGTACGAGCTATTCAGGTGATTCCAGGTTATTCCCTTCTTAATCTGTCTCTTATGCTGCATGCTTCCTCAAGAAGAGAAGGGTTTTTTTCGCAGCCGTTGCCTAAGACAATAAGATCTGCACCAGCCTTGAAAATCTCCTCGATTTCCTCTTTCTTTCTGATCCCGCCTCCGACAGCGAGTGGTATGGAAATATTTTTTCTGACAGCATTTATTATATCTGTCGGAATATGCTTTGTGGCACCGCTACCGGCTTCAAGATAAATCATGCCAAGCCCAAGCATTTCGCCAGCCATTGCGGTAGCAACAACAATCTCCGGTTTATCTGCAGGAATTGCTTCGGTCTGACTGATGTACTCAACTGAAGTTTTGGTACCGCAGCCAATAAGGATATAACCTGTCGAGATCAGTTTTTCCCTGACATCCTTCAGGTAGGGAGCGGCAATGACATGGTTGCCAATAAGCAATTCAGGGTTTCTGCCTGAGATAAGTGATAGCAGCAATATCAGGTCAGCTTTACGGCTAAGCTGCAGAAGGTTGCCAGGAAAGAGGACAACGGGTATTGTGCAATATTCCTTCACGGAATCAATAAGCTTGTCAATACTGCTGAATGTCAGGCTTCCTCCTGTCATTATAAAGTCGGCTTTGCATTTTACTGCGCTCTTCACAATATTCTTCAGCGAATCACCACTGGCCTTATCCGGATCGAGCAGGAGGGCAACGCTCCTGTTACCGGGGAAACTATTTGCTTTCATACTTCTTTTTTGTCCAGACTATTGCATAATTGTCATATTTAAAATAAAAGAGATCGAAGGATTCATTAATCTTTTCAGTTTGAACTTTCCCTTTTATCTCTCCGGATTCCTTTACCTCAAAAGGTTCGACTGTTATATTCTTCCTGATGCTTATTCCCTCCTTGTCGCAGATCTTATAGAGAGACTCCTTAGCGCACCAGTGTATGTAAAGATGATATTTTTTTTCATCGGGGTTCTTTGTTATCTTCTCCTTCCTGTTAAGGAATTTAAAGGCAAATGCTCCGATATTTGAGCTCATGTACTCAAGATCTATTCCAACCCTTTCATCCACACTGCATATTATTGCTGTGAGTTTATAAGAGTGGGTGATGCTTATGAATCTTGAGCCATCTTTTAAGAATGGCTTATTGTTCTTGTTATATACGATGCGGGCGTCTTTGCCAAGCATTTCAGAGAGCAGGGCCCTGACACTCAGAAATTCAAGTCTGCGTGAAATGCTGGTAAAAGCTTTATATTTTTTCTTATCATCGGCATCCAGGTTTACCATCTCAAGCAGGGTATTAATTTCCTCCTCAATTTTCCATACTCCGAGGATGGTCGATTCGTTGAGAAAATGTTTTGTTATACAGCCCATTTAGAGACAGGTTCATTATTTTTCTTTCCACCTCAGAGTCTCAATCAAGTGAATGATATCTTCTCTGAAGAATTCAATAGATGGTGCAAGAGAGTCAGGATTTGGTTCAGCAGCAAAGTAAAGAGAACCCCTGAAAAAATGCTTAACGCTATCGGTGGCAAAAAACTGAACAGCGGTGGCCGTGCTTCCCTTCAGGTCGTAAAGGATCCCGTATACCTTATGATCGGGATCGGAAATTACATTTTCATTGATTGCATCAGCCTTGGTTATGTGATTCTTTACATCCATCCTGTAACTCTGATCCATAATATTTTCCAGGTCTTTCTTCACTTCCCTGTAAGTCAGATATATCCTGGCCCTATAACCCGGAAAATCAATGTTAAACCATCCTGGTTCAGAAGCATATTCAGTTTGGAATGATAATTTCCCATATGCAGGGTATTCGAACGACAACGGCAGATTCTGCCCAATAGAATCGTTACCAGTGAATTGAATATATTGCCTGGCAGGAAAATCGATCCGGAAGTAGCCTTTCGGTTTTGGTACTGCGACTTTCCTGCAGCCCAATCCGGCTATCAATAACAAGAATATGGGTAAAAAACTAAGCTTCCTTAGACTTGTCATTTTCATTATTTATTTCGACGCGTATTTGCTTGATTCTCCTCCTGTCGGCTGATTCGATCATGAATGAGAAATTTTTAAATCTTACCACCTGGTTTTTCTCTGGAATCTCGCCGGTAAGTTCAAGAATAAGTCCTGCCAATGTTTCTGATTCTCCCTTTACTTCTTCAAATGGTTCATTTTCAATGTCCAGGATTTTATAAAAATCGTTTAATAGTATCTTGCCTTCAAATATATATGTCTTTTCATCGATCTTTCTGTACAGAACTTCATCTGCATCGCTTTCATCTGTAATTTCTCCAACAATCTCCTCAAGGACATCTTCAAGGGTGACTATCCCCGAAGTGCCTCCATATTCGTCAATTACGATAGCCATATGGTTTTTCTTTACCTGGAATTCCTTCAGCAGATCATTTATCTTTTTAGTTTCGGGAACAAAGTAAGGAGGTCTCAGAAGCGTTTGCCACTTAAAGGTATCAACATTCTTCATATATGGAAGGACGTCTTTTGCATATAGTATTCCCTTGACATTATCGAACGATTCAGAATAAACAGGGATCCTTGAGAATCCCGAGCTTATTATTACAGGGATTATCTCGCTGAAGATTGAATGGATATCGACTGCAGTGACATCGATCCTGGAGCACATAATTGCGTTCACATTGATATTCCCGAAATTAACTATCCCCTTGAGGATCTTTTCATCTTCATTAAACTCATCGGAGGTGAGCTCAAGAGCGTCCGACAGGTCGTCCATGCTTATCTTTGAGCGTCTGGCCCTAGACCTTTTTTTTACGAATGACGATGAAAACATGAGTAATACGGTGATCGGCCTGAAGATCTTTTCCATAATCAGCAGAGGTACTGCCATAAATGTGGCTGTGGCTAAATTGTTTCTTGATGCATACACCTTAGGCATTATCTCCCCGAAAAAAAGGAGCAGGAATGTAATTACAACCGCTTCAATAATAAAGCCGATAACCGGATCTGCGCTGAAATCAAAAAGCTTTGAACTGATAAATGCTGATAGAAGTACGATTGTAATGTTTATGGTATTGTTTGCGACAAGTATTGTGCTTAGAAGCTTTTCAGGCATATCGTAAAGCTTCAGGACGCTTTTTGATTTCCGGCTCTTGTTCTTCCTGAACTTTTCTATGTCTTCAGGTCCGAACGAGAAATATGCCACTTCAGATGCCGACATAAAGGCCGAACCAAGAAGGAGCAGAACAAGGACAATTAACCCTATAATTATTTTTAAATCAGGAGGATTAAAGATTATTCCTGACCCGGAAGCAAGATATGTAAGTGCAAATGCAGGTTCCAATTGAATTCTTGTTAGTAATACAACTAGAAGGGAAGATCATCTTCATTACTTCCGGCAGCGGGCCCGTCAGGGAATGATCCGCCCGATCCTTGTTCATCAGGACCCGGAACATTTTTTTCAGGTCTGTTCACGCTTTCACCTGAAGCATTGTATGAACCGCCTGCTTCATTCACCTCAGGGGCGGCTGCACCCTTCTCATGGTAGTCAGTTTTGGATGAATCGTGCTGCCCGTTATATGGACCTTGCTTTTTCTCGAGCACAAGCATAGTGTCGGCAAGGATCTCTGTAATATACTTGTTGTTCCCGTCTTTGTCGACATAAGAGCGGGTTTTTATTTTCCCAACAATATATACCTGGGTACCTTTTTTAATGGTTTTCTCAGCAACTTCGGCCAATGCACGCCAAAGAACAATATTATGCCATTCGGTAGAGGTAATTGTCTCTCCTTGCTGATTGGTATAGGTTTCACTGGTTGCCAGCGGAAAGGTAGCTTTTGCAACTCCCTTGTCGAAGTATCTGACAACGGGGTCTTTGCCCACATTGCCTACGAGAATGACTTTGTTGATTGACATGTAGTTATGTAATATTTAATTATCCGAAACAGGAGAGTAAAGTTAAGAAAAAAAACAGCTCTAAACAATCATTGACAGACTAAAAGGCAAAAATCCATGCTGTCAGGTATTTACAGTTTTTCGGCAATAATTATTTACTTTCCCGATTTTAGTATGGCGGGATATAAAGGGGGAGGGAACATAATTATCTATTTCATTGTATTTAAGGCAATAATAAAAAATTATTACTTAAGTGTTCCAATTTAAATAAATAATATTTCTATATTTGCAGGGTTGAAAAAAAGAATACTCAAAATAATTTGTTGAATTTTAAACTTCAAGTAAAATGACTAAAGCAGACATTGTTAATGAAATTGCTAAGAACACTGGTATTGAAAAGGTAACTGTACAAAAATCAGTTGAGGCTTTAATGGAAACCATAAAACATTCGATGGTAACTGGGAATAACGTTTATCTAAGGGGTTTTGGAAGCTTTATCGTTAAAAAGAGAGCAAAGAAAACTGCAAGGAATATTTCAAAAAATACTACTATTATAATTCCTGCACACAATATACCTGCTTTCAAACCGGCAAAATCATTTATAACAAAAGTTAAATCACACGTTAAGAAATAATCATCCATGCCAAGCGGTAAAAAAAGAAAAAGGCATAAGATGGCTACTCACAAACGCAAAAAGCGTTTGAGGAAGAATAGGCATAAAAAGAAATAGCAGATTGCGAGTGGTCTTTAACTGAGTATTTTAAACCTAAAGGTCCGGTGATCTTTAGGTTTATTATATATAGGTGTCGGAAATGGTTGACAATATATTGACTCTGATTAATATAGGAAGTGGCAAATAAGGATCTTATCATTGATGTAAATGATTCCGAGGTTTCTTTGGCATTGTTGGAAGACAAGCAGTTAATTGAACTCAATAAGGAAAAACGCAATATAAAATTCTCAGTAGGCGACATTTATCTTGGTAAGGTTAAAAAGATAATGCCCGGGCTGAATGCGGCTTTCGTCAATGTAGGTTATGAAAGGGATGCATTTCTGCATTACCTCGATCTGGGAGCACAGTTCCGTACCCAGCAGAAATACTATACCACTACACTTCAGAGGCAGGGACGTATTACTCCTGTTCATAAATTTAAACCTGAGCCCGATATTGACAAGGATGGTAAGATATCTGACGTTCTTGCCCAGGGCCAGACTGTTATCGTCCAGATCACAAAAGAACCTATTTCAACTAAGGGACCCAGACTCTCTTCCGAGATCTCACTTGCCGGAAGAAACCTCGTGCTTATCCCAAATTCAGATAAGGTCTCCATCTCCTCGAAGATTGAAAGCCCGGAAGAAAAAAACCGTCTGAAAACCCTCCTGCAGAGTATAAAGCCAAGAAATTATGGGATCATAATCAGAACGGCTGCAGAAGGCAAGAAGGTTGCCGTGCTGGATGCGGAACTAAGGGAGCTTGTAAGGAAATGGGAATCAGCCTTTTCAACTGTAAAAAAAGATATTAAGAGCCCGCGGCTTTTCATCGGCGAACTTAACAGGACATCAGCAATACTGCGCGATTTGCTGAATGTATCCTTTAACAGCATTCATGTCAATGATCAGGCTTTTGTCGAAGATATCCGTACATATATCAAGGAAATTGCTCCGGAATCAGTCAAAATTGTCAAGCTCTACAAAGGGACTATTCCTATCTTCGACCATTTTGGCGTTAACAAGCAGATCAAAGCCCTCTTCGGAAAATCAATATCCTTTAAACATGGCGCCTACCTTATAATTGAACATACCGAAGCCCTTCACGTAATTGATGTAAACAGTGGAAACCGTTCACGTTCCGGCAATGACCAGGAATTGAACGCTCTGGAAGTCAATATGGAAGCAGCCACCGAGATTGTGCGTCAGCTGAGGCTAAGGGATATGGGCGGTATTATAGTGATCGATTTTATCGATATGCAATCGTCTGAAAACAAACAGCAGCTTTTCGATAAAGTCAGGGAACTGATGGCTAATGACAGGACAAAGCATAACATTCTTCCGCTGACAAAATTCGGTCTTATGCAGATAACAAGACAAAGGGTAAGGCCGGAAATGAGCATAACCACCGATGAAAAATGTCCTTCCTGTCAGGGAACCGGCCAGATAAAACCGACCATCCTTTTTACCGATGAGCTCGAAAGCAGCCTGGCCTTCATCGTAGATAAAATAAAGACCAGGAAACTGATACTCAATGTTCATCCATTTGTAGCAGGCTATCTGAAAAAGGGTTTATTCCCGGTTTACAGGAAATGGGATTTTAAGTATAAGATAATTCTTAAAATACAGGCAGCTACGTCGTACCACATGCTTGAATATCATTTCTATGACAGGTATGACAACGAAATCGACCTTGCTTAACGGTTACCCATTTCAATCAGCCCTCATTCTATCTTCCTTATTCTAAATGTTTTATTAATTTTGGCATGAAAACACATGTTGCCATGCAGAAACGAACCCTATCAATACTTCTTTTCAGCTTCCTTGCGATTACTCTCCAGGCTCAGATCTATGATCCTGTAACCTGGGATTTCAGATACGAAAAGAAAGGTGAGAACATTTATGACCTTATCTTTATAGCAACCATCCAAAGCGGATCACATATATATTCAATGGATATCCCAAAAGGGGGTCCGATCCCGACAACAATCCAGATAGATATATTACCCGGCTATTCCATCGACGGCAAACCTTATGAAGTCACCCGCCCTGAAGAGGTCTTCGATGGAGCTTTCGGCTTCAAGATTAAAATTTTCAATGAGAAAGCTGAATTCCGGCAGAAAATTATCGGAAATTCTCCCTCATTCACGGTAAAAGGAGAGGTTGATTTCATGTCATGCAATAAATCAACCTGCTCACCGCCAAAGGAAGTGGTGTTTGAAATTCCTGTAGGCCATAGTAAAAAAGGCGCAGCAATCGAAGCCGGCAGCCGGACCGCAGGCTCACAGCCTCTTCCAGCGAAAAAAGGGATCCTGAGGTTTTTTCTTGCCTCATTCCTCCTCGGGTTACTTGGGGTCATTACTCCATGTGTTTACCCGATGATCCCCATGACTGTTGCTTTCTTTACCAGAGGATCAGAAAACAGATCAAAGGCAATTCTGAATGCATTTATATTCGGAATTTCAATAGTGCTTATTTATACTTCTCCAGGTATTATAATTTCACTTACAGGTGCCGGCGCCGGGTTTGCCAACGCCCTTAGCACACACTGGATACCCAATACGATATTTTTTATGCTTTTTGTTTTGTTTGCAGTTTCATTCTTTGGAGCATTTGAAATGATGCTTCCCAATAAATGGGCAAACAATGCAGATTCGAAAGTTGACAAGGGTGGCTTGCTTACGGCATTTTTCATGGCACTGACAACAGTGATCGTATCGTTCTCCTGTACCGGTCCAATAGTTGGCGGATTACTGGTCGAAGCTGCAAGGGGAGATATTCTGAGGCCTACGGTCGGGATGTTTGCATTCGGGCTTGCATTTGCCCTGCCGTTTACGCTGTTCGCCCTTTTTCCAGCTTTATTAACCAAATTACCCAGATCAGGAGGGTGGCTTAATTCAATTAAAGTGGTCCTTGGATTTCTGATGCTTGCATTTAGCATGAAATTCCTTATGACAATAGACAGTGTTTATTCCCTGGGACTTCTTTCACGGGACCTTTTCCTGGCTGTCTGGATTGTCCTCTTTTCGCTTCTCGGACTTTACCTTATGGGTAAGATCAAGTTTGCCCATGACAGTGACCTGGAACATATCGGACCATTCAGGCTCTTCCTTATAATTGCAGTCTTCTCTTTTGTTTTTTACCTGATACCCGGGCTTTTTGGTGCTCCGTTGAAAGGAGTTGCGTCTCTTCTTCCGCCTCAGGAGACATCGTGGTTCTCCCGCCGTTCAGAAGCTTCGGAAAACAAAACTCCTTCGTTGGAAGGAATACTGCCCCAAAATGTCAGTGCTTTATGCTCTGAACCAAAATACAAGGATTTATTTGAAATGCCCCTTGGCCTTCATGGATATTTTGACCTGAAGCAGGGCCTTGCCTGTGCGAGGGAACAGGGTAAACCGGCACTTCTTGATTTCAAGGGCCATGCATGTGCAAACTGCAAGCTTATGGAGGCAAAAGTCTGGTCCGACCCGGAAATCCTGAAAAGACTCAGGGAAGATTTCGTGATAATCTCACTTTATGCCGATGACAGGACCGTTCTCACGGAGAATGAGTGGTATGTATCATCCGTAGATGGAAAGATGAAAAAGACAATAGGGAAACAGAATGAAGACCTTGAGATTACCAGGTTCAGCACGAATGCCCTTCCTTTGTATGTGATCTCCGATTACGACGGTAAAGCCCTTATCAGCCCAATGCCAACAAACCTGAAAACAGAAGACTATAAAAACTGGCTCGATAATGGATTAAAGGCGTTTAACTCGGGGAAGAAATAATTACTTTACTGACCTCCTGCAACCAGGAATATCATTTTATGTAAATATTCCCCCGGGTTGCATCTATTGATACTTTTACGCTTCCCGGATTCTTTCCCACCGTACCGAATGTCATATACTCCTTTTTATCCTCATTGACACTTTTTTTCTCAATATCTGAATTCTTTTCAGGCAGTACGAGGAATGCATTTACATGCCTGATATCAAGGTTATAGGATACTGCCGGATCGAAGGTCAGACTTATATCTGAATAAGAGGAATTAATATTGATAAAATCCAGCCCCTTTTGTATGTCATCAGCATTCAGGCTGCCATATTTGGCAACAAGGTCAATCTTCTTTTCCAGTTTTCCTATCCTGTAATCGGTGAAGTAAGAGTTTCCCTTGACTTCAGAAGCAGTGCCGATATAAAACTTATCCCTTCGTGATTCCGCATCAAGCTTCCCTATTTTCTTCAAGTCAAACTTCGATGATATGGAGCTGATTTTAATCTCCTGGGATTCACCGATCTCGACATCAGAAAATGAGGCGTTTATATAACCTTTTCTGATTTTATTTATTGTAGCATCGCAGAATGTCAGTTCAATCTGGTTAGACTCATCGAGCGAGTTGGCCTTGAATGATCCGTTTGAAAGGGATAGTGAGAATTTCCCTGTATTGTTCTCCATGTAAACATCACCATATTTGTTGGTTATATGCATATCAAGATATTCAGGGGCGCTAATAAAATAGTTGATCTGGAGCCTCGATTCATACGGTATCAGCTTGCTGGTCATTCCTTTGAAAGTTTCGAAAAGGATGTCTATATTCTGGTTGAATTCCGATTCGGCCCTGACCTGGAAGCTTGATCCGGTAATATTAATATTTATTCCATTGAACATTTTATGCAACCGGTCAAGGCTTGATGAATTAGCCTCCACCTCCACCCTGACCGACACAGAATCCTTGTTCCAAGGCGTGATATGGATAGTTCCGTACTTATTATTCACTTCGAGAGACATCTCTTTATTTACATGAAGTGACTTATTGAAGCTCCTTTTTTCGTTGAACTGACTATGTCCGGGATAGGATAAAGTCAGAGCAGATATTAATATTATAAATGGCTTACAGTTCATGGCTCTCTTTATTTAGGGGTATATTCTCATTTTGCCTTAGCTGGTCGAGCATCTCTTCAAGTATCTGGATTTTAATCCTGTAGTTATTAATTAATGCTTCAATTACCTCCTGGTTCGAAACATTATCCTTAAGGTCTTTTTTAATGTCGGTGCAGATACTGTCTATCTGCAACATATCATGAAGGAACTCATTCCTGATTTCAGGGTATCCTTTCAGCTGGGGAACAACTTCATTATAAAGGCTGTTTACCAGATTATTATAATAGAACTCAGTCTCCCTTAGCTGAGGGTTGTTCTTCATCAGTAATGCCTCCCCGGGATTCAAGTATCCATCCTTGTTCCCTTTAGTGTAATGGAATACAGCTGCAGTCACAATTACCAATATCACCGCTGCTGCTGCGAGCCATTTTATTAAGCCAGGCCTGCGTCTCTGCATATTTCTTCTTATTCCTTTCCATACCCGGGGAGAAGGATCTCGCTGATCAAGACCTTCCCTGTTTTGTCTGATGAAATCTTCCAGTTTTTCCATAAACTAATTATTTGAAAGGATTGCTCTTAATTTATCTTTTGCCCTGGAATATTGAGATTTGGATGTCGATTCACTGATGCCAAGGATCTGTGCTATTTCGGTATGATCGTAACCTTCAAGCAGATACAATGTAAGGATGATCCTGTAGCCATCCGGGAGTTGATCTATCCCCCTTGTTATTCTTCCTGTATCGTATGGAGCATCAGGTTCTTCCTCAACCAGGTTCTCAGGAAGATTCTCATAGAGAACCAGGTCTACTCTTTTCTTTCTGAGCTCATTAATACACCTGTTTATCAGGATTCTTTTAAGCCATGCGCCGAAAGTTGACTCAAACCTGAAAGTTCCGATGCTGCGAAAGCACTCAAGAAATGCTTCCTGGAGCCTGTCCTCTGCATCTTCCCTATTATTCATCATCCTGTATGCAAGGTTGTACATGGCTTTTGAATATTGGTTATAAAGCCTGAACTGGGCTTTAATGCTACCATTCCTGCACTCCTCAATTAATGGAGCAACTATCTTGATATCCTGATAATCCACCTTGTGTTCTTACTTAAATCAAAGACAGTTTATCGACCCGGGGGTTGCACATATTCCCTTCAAATTGGAAATATTTAATTTGTGTCCGGTAATTTGTCTGCAAATGCCAGGCTGACAAGATTATATTAAATTGCTTTATTGATTTTTAAATATTTCTTAATAATCCCGGGTCTGTTAATGAGGTAAACGCCTGCAAGGATCAGCAATACAGAAATGAACATTGCGGGTGCAGGATGCTCATTGTCGGAAATACCCCATAATGTTGCCACAATCGGAATGAAATATGCTACAACTGAAGCAACCACAGGTGAGGTATCCCTGACTAGAGAATAATAAATTGCATTGGCAAAGGCGCTTCCTAAAACTGAAAGGATCGCAATATAGCTGAAGTTCTGAAGCCAGTGAGGAGTAAGGGTTACGGCATGCAAGTCTGTGCTCAGAAGCAGAGCCAGTGCGAAGGGACTTAAAACAAAAAATGATAGCGAAGTAATCTGCAGTCCATTCAATCCTTCCACTTTGCTGACCTCATTATTGCTGACTCCGTTCATAAGAGTTGCAAGTACTACAAAAAGGCCATAATAATTCAATGTTAAAGAGCCACTATAGAGCAGTCCTGCTGCTCCCAGGAACCCCAGAAATACTCCGGCCATCTGCGACCTGATAGCTTTTCTTTTATAGAATAAAATACCGATTGCCAAAGTAAATGCAGAACTTAGTGTGTTCAGCATACCGGTAAGGGAACTGTCTATCCTTGTCTGGGCAAGAGGATAAAGGAATGCAGGTATGCCGCTTCCGAAAAAGCCTATTATGAGAATAGAACGCAAATTATTCTTATTTAGCTTTGGAAGATTGCGCAGTGCGATCGGCAGCAGGCAAACAAATGAAATAAGGATTCTCAGTGAAGCCAACTGATAAGTTGAAAAAGAGCGCAGCCCTTTTTTCATGAGGATATAGCTGGTTCCCCAAATCAGCGATAGAAGTGCAACAACCAGCCAATGCCATATTTTACCTTGTTTTTTCATAACGAAGAAGGTGCAAAATTAACATAAGAAGTGAAAGGATACGGGAGTCAGGGACTCTTTTTGCATATTAAGGGCGTTCACCTCATTAAAACATCAGTTCATCCATTTTTTTCTGACACTGGTGAAAATGGATAAAATATTATTGCTTTATGTTTCTTTTTAATATATTTTTACATACGACATTCCCTATGATGAATAAATATATCCTTCCATGAAGCGTTACATTTTCATCCTGGCAACATCACTTTTTGTATTAAATGCCTCTTTGCAGGCTCAACAAGTGATAGCAAGCGCCGGCGGATATAATACTGCCACTGGTATAACATTAAGCTGGACGCTTGGTGAGACAATAATTCCATCCTATGGACCAACCGCCGGTCTGATCCTGACTCATGGTTTTCAGTCAGTGCTCAGAACGGTAATTGTTGAGGAAAACATTGAGACTCCTGTTAAAGTCACTGTGTTTCCAAACCCGGCAAGCGAATATCTGAATATAAGCTTTGCCGAACCGCTTGATGCAGAAGTTAACCTGGTGCTTTTTGATAGTGAAGGAAAACTCTTTAAAAACCAGGTAATAGAAGCAGCTACTTCTGAAATCCAGCTTAACTTCCAGGAGCTGCCATCAGGAATTTATTTTCTTAAGCTGACAAAAGGCAAACTTTCAAACGTTTATAAGGTTGTAAAACTCTAAAGAAGCTTTTTAATTGTAAAAGCAAATTTTCCATTCTTTTCATGGCTGCCCCGACCTCAAACGTCGGGGCTTTTTTTGTCTCAGGGTGGATTATACCCCGTTGGGAAAGAAGTTTTATATTAACTTATTTCCTATAACTTTTTCGATAGAACAATAATTAATAATAAAAAAAGTCTCAAAATATTTGGAAAATATAAAAAAGATAGTCTACATTTGTAGAGTACAATCATTTAATTGTAGAGAATCATGCACCTTACAAATGCAGAAGAGCAGATAATGAAGCTGCTCTGGAAACTGGATAAAGCTTTTATCCGAGACCTGTTGAATGAATTTCCGGATCCTAAACCGGCTCCAACAACAGTCATTACTTTATTGAAGCGCATGATTGACAAAGGTTTTGTCAGTTACAGACAATGCGGCAACTCAAGGGAATATTACCCGGTGGTTAAAAAATCAGACTATTTCTCTGATCATATTGACGGATTAATCAAAAATTTCTTTAATAATTCAACTGCCCAGTTTGCATCATTCTTTACAAATGAGACAGACATGAGCCCGCAAGAGTTAGAGGAGCTGAGAGATATCGTGGATAAAAAAATTGCATCAAAAAAGACAAAAAAATGATAGCATATATCTTCAAATCAAGTCTAAGCCTGATAATATTATTCGGACTTTACTGGTTTCTGTTAAGAAAGGAAAAACTCTTTGTTTTCAACAGGTTTTTCCTGATAGCGTCAGTAGTTTTCTCATTGGTGGTACCATTTATTTCTATCCCAGTGAATTTCAAGGTCGCACCCCAGCTAAATGAGATTATTCCTACTAATAATTATGCCATACCGGAGATCGGTACCCCTGACAATATTGTTGCCAGCGATACGAATATCAGTCAGTCGTCCCCGGGAATGCATCCTTCAGCAATTAATATTTCAGCAATTCTGCTTGTTCTTTATTTTTCAGGGGTAATATTGTTTCTCATCCGTTTTCTGAAGAACCTATTCATGATAATCCGAAGGAGTAAATTATCTGAAAAGATCAACTTCAAAGGGTATCGGATTGTTTTAACCAATGATAAGACAAGTCCCTGCTGCTTCTTCAACAGTATATATTTGAACAGGGATGATTACCTGAACGGGGAGATTGACAAAGAACTGCTTGGCCATGAGCTGGAACACGTCAGGCAATCCCATACAATTGATATTATACTGATCGAACTTGTAAAGATTTTTTATTGGTTCAACCCGATTCATGTTTTATATGATAGGGCGATCAGGATAAATCATGAATACCTGGCTGACAATGGAGTCATTAATGATAATCACGATATAAAAAGCTATGCTGATAAATTATTGAATTTTATTACCGGGAGAAGCGATATATCGTTAGCAAGTGGTTCAAATCATTCGTTTACAAAGAAACGGTTGTTAATGCTGACAAAAACTAAATCCAAAAGCTTCATTTATGGTTTAAGAATCACAATAGCTCTAAGTTTGATTTTGATCTTCTCTCTCTTGATAAGTTTTAAACAGTCGAATAGACAACCATTAAATAAAGATGCAGATTCAAGTGGATTAACTGACTTACAAACACGAACGGTGAAAGATATTAATGGTAATGTTTATAATACAGTAACCATAGGAAAACAAGTATGGATGAAAGAAAACCTGAAAACTACAAAATACAATGACGGTACTGCAATACCAAAAATAAAAGTTAATTCGACTTGGGCTTCGCTTACCACAGGTGCATACTGCGATTACGAAAATACCCCAACCAATTCTACCACTTATGGCAGACTTTATAACTGGTACGTCATAGATAATAATACTGCTACAAAAGTGTCAGGTAACGGTGGTAAAAACGTTTGTCCTGCAGGCTGGCATGTTCCCACCGAAGTAGAATGGGCAACCCTGAAAACCTACTTAGGTGGCGACAGTGTAGCCGGTGGCCTACTGAAAGAAACAGGCTCATCTCACTGGGTTGATCCTAACTGGGGGGCATCCAACGGAAGCGGTTTTACAGCTCTCCCTGGTGGCGGGCGTTACCCCGATGGACGATTCAGTCGCCTTTGGGACGAAGGTCACTGGTGGTCGGCTACGGAGTTCTTTTACCCGCCTACTGATAAAAATGCAACACTCGCATGGTTCAGTACCATTAACTACCGCGATGGCAAAGTGAGCTGGGACAACGGGACTAAAAACTGTGGGTTTTCTGTTCGTTGTCTCATGGACGATACTAAAGAGATATCTAATGCTTCAATTAAAAGTGGAAATCAAAGTAGTGATTTAGAGATTTCAAATATTAAGGATACTCTTCAACCTCACATTTACCATGCAAACACAAATACTACTGATAATAAAATAACAACCTTAAAAGGCAATGTCATAATAACGTTCTTTGATAAGAACAATAGAGAGAACACTATCAAGGCTGATTCCGCTATCTTCGAAAAGGATAAGAATATTATCATAGCCTATAATGGTACAATAGCAGCATACAATTCAGGGAAAAATAATCCAATGCAGTCTATTTCATTTAAAGAAATGAATTATGATGTGACCTCTCGAAGAGTAATTTTAAAGAACATTAGTGGTACCATTATAAATGACAACATTTTGCATGTTTACGAGAAACCAGAACTATTTCCTATAAAGAAAGACGAATATACCGGATTGCCATCTAAATATGGAGAAAAGAGGATTAATCCGATTAACAAAAAGGATACAGTTATCCATTATGGCTTTGACATAGAAGCTAAATCGGGTACTGTAGTTATGGCAACAGCTGGTGGTAAAGTGATAAAAGCATCATGGGATGCTAAAGGATTTGGAAATCTTATTGTGATTGATCATGGGGAGGGCTATCAATCATGGTATGCCCATTTGCAAGATTTTAGTGTTAATAATGGAGACTCGGTAGTTAAAGGTCAGACAATAGGACATGTTGGTACTTCCGGCATATCGACCGGACCACACCTGCATTTTGAAATTCGACTAAATGGTACCAGTGTAGATCCTGTGATTTATTTAAAATAAACCGTTGCCTTGCACGAACAATAAGGGTTATTAACCTGTCTCGATATTTAATATTTATTGCAAGCCCCCGAAATCAGTTCAGGGTTTTTTTTGTTTGTTAATTAGTGTTAAATCAGCTTTATCCCTGATTCTTGGTACTTCTATTTGCTAACTTGCATTACTAAAAAGTCACGGGAAGATGAGAACATTTTCAGTTGCTTTACTCACATTATTACTGGTTTCTGGATGCACCGGCAGCGAGGAGCACATAAAAAAAGAGGCAGATAAAATCCATAGCAATTACCTGACTGTTGATACACATTGCGATACTCCAATGAAAATTGTTGAATCCGACTTTGACCTCGGAGTCATGCACGATAAGGGTTGTGTCGATTTTCCGAGGATGAAGGTGGGTGGACTGGATGCGGAATTCCTTGCAGTTTTTACTAGCCAGGGGCCGAGGAATGACTCTGCCAACATGAAAGTTTATGCAGAAGCTCTTAAAATCTTTGATGCAATACATAAAAATGTTAAAAAGAATTCTGCCTTTGCTGAACTGGCCTATTCGCCTGATGATGCCTACAGGATCAAAAAGGAGGGCAAGATAGCTGCATTCATAGGTGTCGAAAACGGATATCCGGTAGGAACCGATATTTCAAGAGTAAAAGAGTTTTACGATCTTGGTGCTAGATACATAACACTGTGTCATACAAGCAATAACGATATTTGTGATTCTTCCACTGATCCTGAGGGCCCCGAAAACAACGGTTTATCCAGTTTCGGGATTGAGGTAGTGAAGGAAATGAACCGTCTTGGAATGATGGTCGATGTCTCTCATATATCTGATAAGTCGTTCTATGATGTTATTAAAGCCTCAAAAGCACCGGTTATAGCCTCCCACTCATCATGCAGATCATTATGCTCAAGCCCCAGGAATCTTACTGATGATATGCTGCTTGCGCTCAAAGCGAATGGAGGAGTTATCCAGATTTGCATTCTCAGCAGTTATATCAAGACTCCGGAACCGAACCCGGAGCTCGATTCAAGGATAAAGGCACTAAAGGAAAAATATGGTGATATCAAAACTCTTTCTGAGGATCAGAAATCAAAATACCGTGAGGAAAGATGGGATATTCAGGATAAATATATGAAGCTTGCAACAGTTTCAGATGTGGTTGACCATATTGATCATGTAGTTCAGGTAATTGGGATTGACCATGTTGGCATAGGAACAGATTTCGATGGTGGAGGAGGAGTGAATGGTTGCAGATCAGTGGCAGATATGAAAAACATCACCATGGAATTGCTGAGACGGGGATACTCAAAAAGCGAAATCGGCAAAATATGGGGCGGTAATATTATGAGAGTATTCCGCAAGGTAGAGGAAATAGCCGGCAAAGGCTAGATCATAACCAACAGCTCCGGGCGGGCAATGGAAAGCTTCAGTCGCCAGCAACCAGTCATAAGTCCTTGCACTAAATTTTAACCTTCGAGAATATAAGTGCCTTTAATATCCAGTCAGGAAGAGATTTCCTGGGATCCCTTTTCCTGAGGTCAAGATACCAGCCAAGTTTTTTCAGAATAGGAACCTTTTGTGTTTCAACAAATTCTATGAGTGCGCCATCAGGATCCGCAATATAGGAAAAATGACCTGCTGCTTCGCCCATATCAAAAATGCTCCCCTCATGACTTTTTTTGCTGTCTACTGTGAAAGGAAATCCCTTCTCTGAGCAATATTCTCTCATTTCGTCCATTCCCTGGATATCAAAACAAAGGTGTATGAACCCGGGATCACCCCAGAAGCGTCCTTCGTATATTTTCTTGCCCGGCTTACCGTCTGGTGAAATCAGTTCCATAACGCTCTGACCGAATACTTTGCTGAAAGGACCACTTACGGGTTCTGATTTTTTCAGCAGGACTCTCCTGAATCTCCCGTTGCCTCCCGGCAGGCTTGCAAGGTCAGGAAATTCTCCTGTTTTATCGTATACAACGGTGTCGTAGCCGAGAATATCCGAATAGACTTTTCTTGATTTATCAATATCCGAGACTCCTATTAAAGCCCCGTATGCGCCTCCAGTCTCCTTATGCTCATTCAGGAACCATGAATCTCCGGCAACCATCTGGAAAATATTTCCAAATGGATCTTTAAGAAAGAAGGTTTTTTCGCCTTCAGGTCCGGCGGCAGGTTCATTTATCATCGGGATGCCGTTAGCCTTGAAAAAAGAATATGCATCATTTATGTTCTTTACCTTCATTTTGCAAGCAATTATACCCAGATCGCCGAGCCTGATCTCTTCCTTAATCATCACAGGCTCTCTTCCCTTGTACTGCCATATCTCAAAACCGCCTCCGCTCTGAAGGTTAATTGCAAGGACAGCATGCCTGCTTCTTGGTTCGCCGCCTGTATAAGGGAGCATCAGTTTTGCTTCAGCTTCATCCTCAAAGATCCTGCAATCCATTCCAAATTGGCTGATGTACCATTTCCAGGCTTCCTCAACATTTTTTACACCGATTCCTACCTGTTGAATCCCGCAAATATTGTATTTTTTCATTTCCTGATAATTTTTTAAGTTGATTTTATCCTATCTCCGATTCTGAAGAAAAGCCAGGGCCATATCCTTCTAATATACAGCATAATAAGTTCTGAACTTCCAACAAGTATCTCTCGTTTATTTCTTACGATTCCCCTGATTATGATCCTAGCAGCTTTTTCCGGGGAGATTCCCTTGTTTTGTCCATCATCCATTTTGCCATGCTCTTTCCCTTCCTGGTCAAGAGCATGAAGGGAGATGCTTGTTCTTACCCTTCCGGGGATGATGACGGATGTCCTTATGTTATTTGGCTTATTTTCGAGATAAAGAGTTTCAAAGAAGCCATGCAGGGCCTGCTTTGAAGCTGAATAAGCCGATCGGAGAGGGAATCCGAATCTTCCGGAGATGCTGCTGGTGGCGGCAATATGCCCGGATTTCTGCCTGATCATATAGGGCAGAACTGCTTTGGTAAGAGCAATTGTTCCAAAATAGTTTATCTCGAAAATTTTCCTGTCGAGCCATAAGGGAGTCTCATCAATTCTTGCCCTCTGACTTATGCCGCCGATATTAATGAGATAATCTATTTTTCCGGGCCCCTTTAGCTGCTGATCAACAATAGAGACGATTCCTGAAGTATCCGACAGATCAAAAGGCACGCAGGTAATTTTTGAATTGCCGGGGCAGGCAGCTTTGACTCTTTCAAGCCCGGGAAGATCATTCGACGAAATAATCAGAGTGGCTCCTCTTCTGGCGAACTCATGAACCAGAGCCTCACCGATGCCTGAAGATGCTCCGGTTATCCAGGCTCTTTTCCCATCAAACATTTTGTCTTTTCTCATTTCTACAAGCTTGCCACAAGATTTATAAGTTCATCATGATTTTTCTTAAGAGTAAGGTACTCCTGGTTATTGCTTTTTAAATAATTCCTGATCCTGAACCCTCCGGTGATCCTGTTAAATTCCAGATAGTACAACCAGGCAATTAAGCCTGAAACAGGCAGTGACAGGAATACGAGAACAGATAGCCACCAGGGAGAAAAAATCAGAAATGACAGAATAAGAGCGATTGGTGTAATAATAAGGGCAAGGGCCAGGGAATAACCATATTTCAGTGATGACCGGAACTGGATATCCTTAATCTTCCTTACCTGGAAGTTGGGTATCTCGAGCAGGATGAGGTTGAATATATTACCATAGATAAACAGAGGCAGGGCTGCTATCAGGCCTGCAAAACCGGCAATCAGCCAGCCAAGAGGATGTTTCTTTTTAGCAAGAAGCCTGTAATCAATATTCAGCGCTTTAGCTTTTTCTTTAACCTGAAGACTCAGGGTGCAAATCCTTTTATATAATTCCGGATCCAGAATCTTTAACCGGTTAAGTTTTTCAATCAGTATCCTGTCCCTGAATAGTTTAGGGAAACGCACCTTATCGCTGAAACGGCCATTGACAATACTCCTGAGCTCGTCAATAGCCTCATAATCTTCTTCAGAATCGATATGTACCATTATCATCTTCATTTCAGAAGAAAGCTTGCTCCTGAGTTCATTGAGCGCAATTTCAGGGCTTTTCCTGTATAATTCGTTGAATTCTGAAACCTCGATGGGTCTCCCGTAGACTACAGTCACTACCTGCCTGTACCTGCTGTAGTGTGAGTATTCAAGCCCGACAGGAATTATTTTAATATTCAGTTTGAAATCCGAAGCTTCTTCAGCCTGGAATGCTATCCTGCAGATTCCCTTCTTAAGTTGCCTGAGCTTCCTGAATCCCTCATGAGTGCCCTCGGGAAGTACAACAAGGCCATTTTTGTTCCTGAGTACATCGATTGTCTTGTCAAAAATCTCATCATTGCCAGTCACGCTTCTAAAGCCGTCCCTGATCCTGTAAACGGGAAGGATTTTAATAAAATAGAGAAGCGAAGCCATAAATTTCTTTTTGAAAATATCGGCACGTGCAAGAAAAACAGGCTGTCCTTTAAGGGTAAACAGAACTGCAAGTGCATCCATCAGGGCATTCTGATGGTTTGGAGCAAAAATAAGATGATCATCGGGATTAAGGTGATCACGTCCGATGACAATGATCCGCCTGTAAAATACATTATTGTGCCAGAACTTTAAGCACCCTTTTAATACTGCATACCCGAAAGAGTATTTCTCAATGTTTTCCTTCCCCATTGCAAAATAATAAAATGCTTTCAGAGTTGTGGAATCTGAAGCCTTAAGATGTGATGCAAGTTAAAAAAAATGAATATGAAGTGTAAGGAATACACTTACTTTTCAGGATCTTTAAGAAATATTAAGTCTTTATACCACCATCTTAACTATCGCCAAGATCGGTCTGCCATTTATCGATAATTCTCCGGTCTTTTTTTGAAGGGCGGCCGGTTCCTTTCTTTCGGTATCCGACGGGAGCAGTCTGACGTATTACAAGCTTTGCCTTTTCAGCATCAGAGGTGAGGTCTTCAATATAATTCGATACAAGTTTTGCCGGCTGACGGTTTTCGACTGGCATTATAACCTTGTATACAAAGGATACCGGCGGCTTTCTGACAGTAATGATATTATTGCCTGTAATATCCCTTGAAGGCTTGACCGGGGAGCCATCAACAAGTATCCTGTTCATCCTGCATGCATCCGAAGCCAATCCCCTGGTCTTATAAAGCCTCACTGCCCAGAGAAATTTATCTATCCTGACACCCTTGCTGTCATTCATATCCCTGGTCACTTTGATTTTCCCGTATCTCCGGGTTCAGCTTTTTCGTTGTCGGAAATTTTACCGGCTTTGTTAAATGCTGTCATTGTAAGTTCGACACCTGAAATGCTGAACGATTTAATCATTTCGATCACAATAGCTATCCGGGGGGTAAGAAGATCCTTTTCTTCGTCAGTCCATTTTCCAAGGACATAATCGACCTGGTCACCTTTTCTGAAGCTGTTTCCGATTCCGACCCTTATCCTGGCATAATCATTCGAAGCGAGAACTTCACTTATGTGAGTCAGTCCATTGTGGCTGCCAGGGCCTCCCTTTGCTCTCATCCTAATGCTGCCGGCAGGAATGGCAAGGTCATCAACAATAACAAGAAGGTTCTCAAGAGGGATATTCTCCTTGTTAAGCCAGTACCTTACAGCATTGCCGCTCAGGTTCATAAAAGTGGAAGGTTTAAGCAGGATCAGAGTACGTCCCTTGATTTTTACCTGGCATATTGCACCATAACGCTTATCTATAAAATAAGCATTGGATGCCTTTGCCATGGCATCCAATATTGTAAACCCTATATTATGGCGGGTATCAGCATACCCGTCACCTATATTTCCCAGGCCAACTATCAGATATTTCATTGTGCCTGAATTTTATTAAATATTAACCTTTCTTCTCTTTTTCTTTTCCTTTCTCTTCAGCAGGAGCTGCAGCAGCAGCTTCACCACCTTCACCACCTTCACCACCTTCAACAGCAGCAAGTGCAGCAGCAGCTTCAGCGGCTTCTTCTTCCTCAGTTTTCAGTGCAACACGCGATGTAGCCACTGAAACTACTGTAGTAATTTTCGGATCGAGAAGTTCTATTTTATCGTATGAAAGTTCTCCAACTTTAATTGAATGATGAATCTTGAGGTTGGTAACATCAATTACCAGATCTTCCGGCAGGTCATTCGCAAAACCTTTTACCTTCAGGTGCCTTCTCTTTACGATCAGTTTACCACCGGCTTTAACACCTTCAGCATCACCTGTGACAGTTACAGGAACATCAATAATAACAAGCTTATTATCAAATATCTGAATGAAATCAGCATGTATAATCTTGTCGGTTACCGGATGGAACTGTATATCCTGAAGTACTGCATTAAATACCTCTCCTTCAAGATCGAGTTTTACCAGGTGAGCTTCATGGGTATAAACAAGATTCTTAAAACTGTTTTCATGAGCTTCGAAATGGACATTTGCATCTTTTCCATAAATAACACATGGCACATTCCCGACTTTCCTTGCTTTCCTGGAGCTTTTCTTGCCAAGTTCTTTTCTTTTTGATCCTTTGATCTCAATTGTCTTCATCAGTTTATTTGTTACTATGCTACTCAAAGCTGCTCGTCCGGCAACTCCCCATCGCACGTTAGACATCTAAAAAATTGGAGTGCAAATATATCACAAAGGAATCAGAATACAAAATTTGTGCTTATTGACTGATTCAGGTTAACTGCCTGGATCGTCTTGGCAAATATTTCGGCTATGGACAGCACTTTAATTTTACTGGAACTGTTTTTGAAAGGGACAGAATCGGTCACAACGAGCTCCTCCAATGCTGAGTTATTGATCCTCTCGATAGCATTTCCGGAAAGGATAGGATGAGTGGCAAACGCCCTGATGCTATTTGCTCCCCTTTCTTTCATCATATCGGCTGCAAGGACCAATGTGCCTGCAGTATCTACCATGTCATCGATAATCACAACATTTTTCCCCTCCACTTCACCTATAATTGACATTTCTTCAATTACATTAGGCTTTTTGCGAAGCTTATAGCATAGCACCATTTCAGCCTGCAGATATCGTGAGTAGGCGTTTGCCCGCTTTGATCCGCCCATATCGGGAGCAGATATCACAAGGTTCTTGAGCTTCAGGTTTTCGATATAAGGAGCAAAAATTGATGACCCGAAAAGATGGTCGACAGGTACATTGAAAAATCCCTGTATCTGGTCGGCATGGAGATCCATTGTAATGACCCTGTCGACACCGGCAGTGCTCAGAAGGTCTGCAGAGAGTTTTGATCCGATTGATACTCTTGGCCTGTCTTTCCTGTCCTGGCGTGCAAAACCATAATATGGGATAACGGCTATTACCTTATATGCCGAGGCCCTTTTAGCTGCATCGATCATAAGGAGCAGCTCAAACATATTATCTGCCGGAGGGCTGGTGGACTGAACAATAAATACCATGTCACCTCGAACCGATTCATCAAAGCAAGGCTGAAATTCGCCATCACTGAAATCCGTTACAGAACTTTTACCCAGTTCGATGCCAAGTTCTGCTGCAATCTTTTCTGCAAGCTGCTTTGATGATCTGCAGGAAAATAGTTTCATAGGTGCTTTCCCAAACATTTTCTTGATTTTTTGCTGTTACAATCCTTTTCTCCTGCAAAATTAACTATTCCTGCTGATATCAGACCCTGTTTGATAACTTGTTTAAATTTTCCTGAATGAAGCTAAGAATCTTATCTCTCCCTTCCTTGTTTTTTGACGATGTGATGAATGTAACCGGAAGTGACTCCCATTTTTTCAACATTTCAGCATTATATCGATTGACTGAATCTTTCAGCGCATCAGGTCCTACCTTATCACTTTTTGTAAAAACACGTACAAACGGGACTTGGTTAATACCGAGGTATTCCATGAAGCTGATATCAGATCTCTGAGGCTTAAGCCTTGAGTCAAGAAGCACAAAGAGGCATACCAGATTATCCCGCTTCATAATATATTCCCTGGTATTATGTTCCCATTTTTCCCTGAGCCTGATAGGTACCTTTGCATAACCATAACCCGGCAAATCGACAAGATGCCATTTTTCATTTATAAGGAAATGATTAATTGTCCTGGTCTTTCCCGGATTCACCGAGATCTTTGCCAGCCTTGACCAGCCGGTAAGCATATTTATCAGTGATGATTTGCCCACATTTGACCTGCCGATGAATCCAAATTCAGCCAGAACTGATGCAGGGCACTGTTTCAGAGTTTCACTGCTCTTTACGAAGGTGGCTGAATGGATTATCATCTCAGCAGCTAATTAAGGTCTTTGTATGGGAGATCTATCTTCTTGTATTCAAGATATTTATTCCCGAATAGCGTGGTCATTGAAGCAATGATGTCAATATGATCCGGTCCGGGTTTTGCAGTTTTTTTCATATAAATATATGACTTGCCGTTTGACGGTTTGATATATTTACACATGGTGGTATCGAACCGTTCATTGATGAAATTCCCCCGGAAAAACTTCACTCCTATATCTTTATCTGACAGGCCGAGATTGATTGTGTAGGCACCATTTTTCCTGTAATTATCCTGAATCGTTACAGTTATCTCCGGGTACGGTCCAAAAAGCTTGCCATCAGCTGTAAATTCCTGGAAGAACCTGGTGCGCATCCCTTTGCTATATCCTATTTTTGCCTTCAGCTTCCCATTCCTGTAAAATTGTTTCTGTATGCCGTCAATTGTATCATGCTTATAAGGTGTAGTCCTGAATAGCTGACCTTCAAGATAGTACCACCTTACTGAATCCTCTCTGAGGCCATTTTCGTACCAGAATGTCTGATAAACCTGCCCCCCCATATAAAACGATTTCATAAGTCCTTCCCTGACGCCGTTGGCGAATGTGACCTCCTTGACAAGCTTATTTCCGCTTCTGTACTGCTTTATGCCTGTAAAACCAGTATCAGGAACAGCAGTTGTATCATTAACGGTTCGCGAATCTTTTCTCGAGCCTCCTTTCCCGTTGCATCCGGAGATAAACAGCAGAGATAGAATTATAACTAGTGAGCCTGAAAATATTTTCATAGTTTAAGTATTTATTTGTTAATAATAATTTTTCGAATTAATGAATGAGCTCAGTCCAGATGATAACAAACAAAATTAAAAGTTTATTTTCACATTCCAAGCCGTAATTAATTCATGTTTATAACATATGGAATAACAATTACTTGAAATATTTAAAATATCATTGTAATTTAATGATTATAAGGCGTTAATTTAATTAACATTGAACGCATGCATTTGGTAATTTAAGATTGTTATTTAACATATTTTTCAAAAAACAAAGAAAAAATAAATAAAATCTTTACAACCAGTTAATTATTTTTCTTAACTTGGGTCAACCCGACTATAAGTTTGATTTGTAACTTGAATTTAACTCAAGTTATCATTAACAATCTGAGAAATACAACAATTATGAATAGAATTTTACGAATTTCTTCTGGATTTGTATTTTTGCTGCCTTTTCTAACAGGGTGTGTCAAAAAAGATTTCAAAGAGTTTTACGCACGTCCGGATAATTTGGCTCAGCCAATTTATCAACAGTTAGTAGCCAGGAAAAACTTTACAAGTTTATTGGCTTGTATTGACAAAGCTAAATACAAGGAAATTTTAAGCAATGCCGGTTACTGGACCTTTTTTGCACCTAATGACGCTGCTTTCCAGAATTACTTAACGGCATATGGGATTAATAGTATAGCTGCTATTGACTCTGTCACAGCAAGGAAGATTGTCACCTATTCACTGGTGTATAATGCTTTCAGAAAAGATCAGCTTCCTAATTACCAATCATCCAGTGGGGTAATCCCAAATCAGGCATTCAAGAGAAAAACTGTCTACTACGACTTTGTCCAAACCGAAAGCGGAAGTGCAAGAAAAATTGTTGCGTCAAACAGAAACGGATCCTTCGTTGCGGGCGATAACAATAACAAGAGCATTCCTTATTTTATAGATAGTTATTTAAATGCAAAGGGATTGAGTGCAACCGATTATAATTTTTTATATCCCGGTATAACTTATACTGGGTTTAATGTTGCAGATGCTACTGTCGTAAATTCAGATATTGTTGCTGAAAATGGAATAATCCATGAGATCGACAAAGTAGTGCTTCCCCTCCTGAGCATTGAACAGTATATTGCTTCTAATCCTGATTACTCTGAGTTTAATATCTTATTAAATAAAAGAGCATCATATGTTTCAAATGCGGACCTTACCCACAGATATAAGGTTTTAACAGGTTACACAGATTCCGTTTGGGTAAAACTGTATAGTAGTACCTTAGGGTTCTCTCCAAATAATGAAAACTATATAAATGGAGGAACGGATTCACAAATTGGCGGTTACACATTTGTAGTACCAAAAAATCAGGAAGTGAAAGATTACACCAAATATTTATTAGCAAATTTTGGTACATTTGAAGCCGCACCTCCTGAAGTATTAACTGACTTTATTAATGCCCACATGTGGACATCACAAGTGTGGCCCAGCAGGTTTAACAATTCACCAAATTTTCAGGGTGAAGTTCCAACAATTACAACAGATAACATTGTTGATTCAAAGCAATTAAGTAATGGTATCTTTTATGGTACGAATAAGGTACAGGAAGCAAATGTTTTCAGGACCATCTATTCAAAACCATATCTTGATCCCCGCTTCATGCTTATGACAAGGGGGCTGAATGCAGAATTAAAGTATTCCATCATAAATGCGCATGTTAAATACACGATGTTTATGATGTCTGATGTTTCAATAAATGCTGCCCATTATGGCTGGAGCTCTGAACGAAATTCCTGGTCATATTCTGTAGCACCCTTTACTACGGTAGATTATTCTACAAATGCAAGAGACCGGTTTTACAGAATCTTACAGACATCAGTTACTCAACCTACCATAGACCTTACTGATCTTTCGGGTCAGGGAATTGTGGAAATGTATAATGGCGAATACATTAAATATGACAACAATAAGATTTATGCAAGTGGGAATTTCGATGCCGGTAACTATCTTGTAAAAGACAGTTCCAAAACACTTATTAATGGAACTGTTTATTACACTCATGAAGTTGTACCTGCAGGGAAATTATCTACAGGTGGGCTTTTGACATTTTCTGAAAATCAGATTGGTTATCATATTAATGCTTTAGCAGCAGCTGATCCTGCTAATTTTGGATCTTTCAATAGTTACCTGATCAATTCTTCGATCTGGACTGCTGCAACTCTTTCAATTATAGGAACTACTGCTGGTAGTTTCTATACCATTTTAATTCCTACCAATGCAGCCATCGTAAATGCAGTAAAACAAGGATGGCTTCCCGGAGATATAGCAACAGGTGTACCTAATTTTAAACCAACTCTTGCTTTAGACAAGGATAAGGTGGTTAGATTTTTAACTTACCACATTTTAAATAAATACACGGTTGTCCCGGATGGTGTAAAATCCGGAGCCTTTGCAACCTTGCTTGCGAATTCCAACGGTGACCCTACCTATATTACAGTTATTAATCAGCTTAATAGTATGGAGCTGAGAGATGCTTTTAATAATAGTGCAATGGTTGTCCTCTCAAAAAGCAACAACCTTTCGAACCGTACGGTAATTCATTCAATTAATAAAGTTTTAAAATATCAATACTAAAGCGTATGAAATCGATTTCCACAAAACTATTCTATTGCTTCATTGCTTTGGTCATGCTTTTCAGTAGTGAACTGAAAGCACAGGAAGTAACCGGAAAGATTACCATCAGAGGGAAGGTAGTTGATAAAACTGACAATATGGCTATTCATGGCTGTTATATTATTGAACGCGATAAGGATATGCGTTATATTAACGGAGTTGCTACCGACATTAATGGTAACTATGCTATTACTATAACGAATCCTGAAAATCTCATATCTTTTTCTTGTATTGGATATCAAACAATAATTCAACCCATTAATGGCAGAAGTACCATTAACATTGAGCTTGGAGCTGCTTCTGTCGACTTGGAAGAGGTTGTCATTACTGGTAAAGCTACCGTAAATACTAGTAATGGAACAGGTTTAAATATTGTTACCCGTGACGTAACAACTGCTGTTTCGTCCATCCAGGTGTCAGCGGTACAGGATCTTGGTGTCAGTTCCATTGATCAGGCACTAGCAGGCCGTTTGTCCGGAGTAGATGTCGGGACTACCACCGGCGATCCCGGAGCTGGGATGTCTATCCGAATCCGGGGTACGGCTTCAATTAATGGTTCTGCCAACCCACTTATTGTTGTTGATGGGATGCCTTATGAAACTCAAATTCCTTCCGACTTCAATTTTGGAACCGCAGATGAACTGGGTTATGCACAGTTGCTGAATATTGCACCTACAGATATCAAAGATATCACCGTTTTAAAGGATGCGGCTTCTACAGCTGTCTGGGGATCAAGAGCTGCCAATGGCGTACTGATCATTAACACTAAACGTGGTTCAATCGGGAAACCAACTATTACTTATAATGTAATAGCATCTTTATCAAAACAACCCCCTGCTATTCCGTTACTAAATGGTGATCAATATTCTACGCTAATTGCGGAAATGGTGATGAATCGGGATGGATTACCTTTGGATATTACGGCTAATAAAGAGTTTGCTTATGATCCCAACGATCCGTTTTATTATTACAATTATTCCAGAAATTCTGACTGGATAAAGGCAATTACAAAAATCGGGTATTCCCAGGACCATAATATTTCCGTGCAGGGTGGGGGAGAAAAAGCAGGATATTACGCTTCGGTTGGTTATCTTAATCAGACCGGAACAACTGTTGGCACAGGCATGGATCGGATAACGGCTAAAATAAATCTGGATTATAATGTTTCAGACAGGATTCGTTTCAGAACAGACATCACTTATACACATGTTAACACTGATTTCAACTATACCGGTTCTATCAGGAGTGTAGCTTATAACAAGATGCCAAATATGAGCATTTATCAGTACGATGAATATGGTAATCTTACACCTAATTATTTTTCTCCTGCATCAAACATTCAGGGACAATATTCAAGTACCTTTAATCCGCTTGCAATGGCTCTGGTTGGGATTAATCATCAGTTAGGTGAAAGAATTACCCCGAAGTTCCAGCTTCAGTATGCACTGATCCCTAAATCGGTATTGACAGCTACATTTGATGTTCAGTTTGACGTTAACAATTCCAAGACGCAAACTTTCCTGCCACAATTGGCAACTGGGAGGCCAACAAATGAAACGTCAGTTAACCGGGCAACTGACAGTGATGGGGATGGGTTTAATATTCAGACAAAAACCAATTTTATTTATCAGCCTAAACTCAAAGAAGGTCATACTTTTCAGGCTTTGCTATCATTACAATCAAACGATACACGATCAATATCGCATAATGTGGCGACTACTAATACAGCCTCAGATATTCTTCAGGATCCGTCAAATCCTTCGAGAACCCAAAATTCTGATTTGACTTTGTCATCAAATTCGAGCCAGTACAGGTCTGTAGGAGCTCTGCTTTCAGCTCAATATGGTCTGTTTGACCGTTACCTGATTAATGTCGGACTAAGAGCTGATGGAAATTCCAGATTTGGTCCAAATAACCGCTATGGTTTATTCCCGTCTATATCTACACGATGGCGTGTTTCGGGCGAACCATTTATGAAAAACTTTACATTCATTGATGAACTTAGTCTTCGTGCCAGTTACGGACACAGTGGTAATGTCCCTCGCAATAACTACTCTTTCTTTAATTTTTACCAGCCCTATAATTTTTCATATGCTGGAATGTCGGGTGTCTACCCTTCCAATATGGAACTGGTGAACCTTAAATGGGAAACCTTAATTGGCAAGAACTTAGGTTTTAACCTGGCCATTTTTAAAAGTCGTGTCCGGGTAGATGCAGAAGTTTACAAGAATACTACAAAAGATATGTTTTATCAAGGTCTGCAAATATCCTCTTTTACAGGCTTTGATAATGTTGATATGAATATAGGAACTATGGACAATATTGGCTGGGAAGTTGGGATAAACACTATACCCTATAAAGATGTGAAGTGGTCAATCGGTTTTGACTTTAACATTGCCAAAAACATTAATACCTTACGGTCGGTATCAGAATTTTATCCTAAAACCAATGGTGTCAAAATTAACACTAATGGAGTGTATCAGACATATCTCCAGGTTGGAAACCCATTTGGATCATACTACGGATTTAGATTTCTCGGGGTTTATAAAGATGCTGATGCAACAATAGCAAGAGATGCTGAGGGTAATAAGATAATCGGGCCCAACGAACAGATTATTCAGATGCGTTTTAATTATCCGGCAACAGATTATCAGTTCAAACCCGGAGATGCAATGTACGAAGACATCAACCATGACGGTAATATTGACTATAAGGATATTGTATATCTGGGAAATGGAATACCAAAAGTTACCGGAGGATTTGGTCCGAGCATTACCTATAAAAATAATCTCAAGCTTTCAGCATTCTTCAATTATCGTTGGGGATATCAGCTGATAAACGGAACAAAAATGAATACCACCAATATGTACAATTTTAATAATCAGAGTACGGCTGTATTAAGCAGGTGGCGTAATCCGGGTGATATAACTGATATGCCAAGAGCTGTATATAACAGCGGATATAACTGGCTTGGATCAGATCGGTACGTAGAAGATGCTTCATTTGTAAGACTAAGGTCTGTTACACTCAGATATAATTTCACTCCTGAGTTTTTAAAGAAGGCCAAATTTAAAACAGCAAGTTTTTATATAACTGCCGAGAACCTCTGCACATGGACAAAATATACGGGTCAGGATCCCGATGTATCATCCAGTAGAGACAACAATCCGCTTTCGTACAATGTGGATAACTCTATGACCCCTCCGGGAAAAACAATTTTAATGGGTCTAACGGTTGGATTTTAATTGCAAGAAATAAAATTTTATGAAGATGATTCAAAAAATAAAATATTTAACATTACTCCTAATCGCTGTAATGCTAACTACGTCCTGTGAGAAATGGCTTGATTTAAAGCCGGAGGATGGAATTATCAGACAAAACTTCTGGAAAACAAAGGAAGATGTAAAGTCTGCAGTAGTCGGATGTTATTCATCATTGTTTGCCACTACTCAAACGCTGTTTATCTGGGGTGAAATTCGTGGAGACATGTTATCACCTACGATCAAAACCACAACTGAACAGATGGATATCATAAATGGAAATATTTTATCTTCAAACAGTATCACAAGCTGGCGTGTAATTTATAAGACTATTAACTATTGTAATACAGTCATTGATTTTGCGCCACAGGTTCTCGTTTCAGATAAAACATTTAAAGAATCAGATTTAAATAGTTATCTGGCTGAAGTTCATGCTTTGAGAGGCCTTATGTATTTTAACCTGCTCAGATCATTTGGTGAAGTACCATTACAACTAAAATCTACCTCAAGTGATGCCAACCTGGAACAACTTGAGAAAAGTTCGCAACAGGAGGTATGGGATCAGATCGTTTTAGATTTAACCTTTGCCGAAAAGTATGCACCAACAACTTATGGGATCAGGGAACAGGATAAAGGAAGGATTACCAGGTATACAGTTAATGCCATTCAGGCCGATGTGTACCTCTGGATGGAAAAATATACCGAATGCATTGATGCCTGTAACAAAGTTATTGCTTCCGGCCAGTTTGGACTAATTGCCGGTAAAGTTCCTGGTGATAATATTACAGATAGCATTATTAATTCTCAATGGTTTAATACTGTCTTTTATGAAGGGAATTCAAATGAAAGTATATTTGAATTCCAGTATGATAATCAGGTAATGAATCCTTTTTATTCTTTCTTTATTTCAACAAGCAGACAATTCATGGGATCGCCTCTGGTGATGGATGAGATCTACACAGTTGACCCCCTTGATGATACTAACAAAGATATTCGTGGTGACTTTTCCTCCATAAGATCCAGTGACGGAATGATCTGGAAATTTGCAGGGACTAATAACACAAGCCCGGGAACTCCCAGAACATCAACTTCTTCGTATGCACATTGGTTTGTTTACCGCTACTCTGATATATTATTAATGAAAGCTGAGGCGCTTGCATGGTCGGGCGGCGGAGCAGAAGCGCTTGCTCTGGTAAAAGTGATTAGATCCCGCGCCAATGCACTTATTGGTACTGCAAAATCTCCCGATCCGAATTCATCAATTGAAGTTTCAGATTATATTATGGAAGAAAGAGCACGTGAATTTGCTTTTGAGGGAAAGAGATGGTACGATATATTACGGAATGCAAAACGGAATAATTACGAACATATCCAATATTTGCTGGATATAGTTACTAAAGCTGCTCCTGCTGACAGACAACAATCTATTCTGAATAAATACAAGGATGTCCGAAGTCATTATCTGCCTATTAATTTATATGAATTACAGACAGATAAGAATTTAGTTCAAAACCCTTTTTACCAATAAACTAACATTTTAATACCTAAAGAATGAAAAGGATTTCAATAATAAAACAACTGACCGGCATCATGATTAGTCTCATGTTGCTGATTGGATTATGGAGATGTGTAAAAGAAAAGCTTGTTTATATTACCACCACCGATGTAAACATGACTGCATATTTAGAGAAATATCCTGAACAGTTCTCTGAATTCAGAAAAATATTGGATATGACAGGATATGCAAGTTTCCTGAGTGCTTATGGCGCTTATACTTTATTTGCCCCTACCAATGATGCTATAGATGTATATTTACAGGACAAAGGTTATACGTCTGTAGATCAAGTAGATGTTGATGAACTTAAAAATCTGGTAAGATTTCATCTGTTATCGGACACCCTCCGGTCAAACACTTTTACTGATGGAAAGTTACCTTCTCTTACAATGTTCGGGCAATACCTTATAACAGGTACCCGAAACATTGACGGAATAACTAAAGTTGTTGTTAACAGACAGGCAAATATTATTCAAAGTGATATTATGGTGGGCAATGGAATTATTCACGTAATTGACCATGTATTGCAACCTGCAAAGTTCAGCGTGGCACAGCTTGTTGAAAACAATCCAAAATATTCTATTTTTACTCAGGCATTAAAAGAAACCGGATTTTACGATACATTAAATGTACTACCGGCTAATAATCCGGATGCAAGGAGGAAATTTCTTACAGTTTTAGCTGAATCTGACTCTGTATTAAATGTAGCAGGATTCAATAACTATGCAGATTTAAAGGCAAAATACTGTAATACAGGCGATCCCAAAAACGGATTAGATAGTTTACACTTATTCGTGGCTTATCATGTTCTTTATGATGCGAAGTATCTTGCCGATATTGCCACTTCGCAGTCGCAAACCACTCTTGCTCCGCTTGAAATCGTTTCATCTACTCTGACGGGAACAACCATATTAATTAATGATGTTATTTTTCTTGGAGTTCATGAACCGGGAGCCCAAATTGACAGAGCTGCAAGTGATAATTCTGCCACAAACGGAGTCGTAAATAGTGTACTGCAACATTACACTCTGAAAATCCGGAAACCGGTGCGTGTGGATTGGGATGTTGCCGATCAACCTGAAATTCGAAAGTTGACTTCCATATTCCGTAAATCAACAACTACTGTGTCCTGGACAAAAACGGGGGGTGATCCATTTCAGGATATTGACTGGCAGGATGGCGCAATGGCTTTCGGCCCGACATATTCATGGAGCCTGGCAAGTACAATTACCAGATATATGCTATACGGTGATATGTTAATGCTTCCTATTGGTGGGCCTAACCGCGTCCTTTGGTATGAATTCAGAACTCCATTGATTGTCAGGGGAAAATACAAGGTCTGGGCTGGTTACAGACAGCAAAAGAACTCGGGTAGTACAACAAGTGTAAATCAGTTTTCAGTTGATGGTGTTACCTTGCCAAGGTTGCTTGAATTTACTGTTGCCCGACCAGTGGGAACAGATGCTGAACTTGAGGCTCAGGGATGGAAACAATATTCTGAAAATTCCGACCCTATCATTGGAGCGCGATTACTGGGGGTTATAGATATTAAAACTACTGACCGCCATATCCTGAGAATCCAAAACATTAGCGGAACTCAGAATCAAAACAATTTAGATATTATTCAATTTATTCCGATTAATGATGATCAGGTGTATCCACGGTTTAAGCCAGATGGTACCCTGATACCAAAACCTTAATAATTTAAGAAATTGCTCTCCTGCATTGTATATGTATTGCAGGAGAGAATTAACAAAGTATTAATAATTAAGAAGTAGAAAAATGATCACATTTAAAAAACAGTATTTCGTCTTCCTGTCTTTATTCATAGTTTTATTTTTCTCAGGTTGTAAAGATAAATGGGAAGATCATAATAAAATCCAGGATCCCGTTCTGGCGGATAATTTGCTTTTGGCAATACAGAATAACCCGGATCTTAGCACATTTGCAGAATATCTGAAGGAAACAGGATATGATGAGGTGATAGCCTCTTCAAAAACATTTACAATATGGGCTCCAACAAACCTTGCATTGGAAAATCTGGACCAGGCCATCGTAAATGATGCTGATTTATTGAAGCAATTTGTTGCCAATCATATTTCTAACCAGACTTACCTTACCAGAAGTGCTAATTCTGTGCTTACGATAAGGACCTTAAATGGCAAAAACATATTGTTTACCAAAACTAATTTTGAAGAAGCAAATATTACAGTAGCTGACCAATATACAGGGAATGGAGTTTTACACATAATCGATATGCCGGTCGTTCCTAAATTGAATACCTGGGAATATCTGAACAATTCTGCTGCATCTCTGCAAAAATCATTTCTGCAATCTCAAAATTATTCATATAGGGACTTATCACTGGCAGAAATAATAGGTATAGATCCAAAGACCGGAGATCCAATTTACAAAGAAGGTACAGGTTATTCTACTAAAAATTATTTTCTTCAAAGAATATCGGATATAAGCAATGAAGATGGTAAGTACACATTTGTAATATTAACTGATGACGCCTTTAATGCAGAAAAAACAAAGCTCTCTAAATATTTCACAGTTAATGATCCGCTTGCAACGCCTGTTCGTAATGCATTTGTTACGGATAGTATTACCAACTGGATTATTGTAAAAGATCTGGTTCTTAAAGGTGATTTTACTATTGATAATCTTCCTGACACATTAATTTCTTACGATAGTTTAAAGATTCATCTTGATCAAAGCGCTATAGTAGAAACCCATAAGGTAAGCAATGGCGTAGTTTATGTGATGAACCGGATTGATTATAAAATGTCTTATAAAATTAAACCTGTGGCTATAGAGGGTGAAAATTATCAAAGTAGTCCAGCAGGGGCTAGTCCATATTATGCTAGTTATACTGCTGGGACAACTGGTACAAGGAGCATAATCACCCGGAAGAATCCTTATACAAATGCAATCTTTCGTGAAGTCTATTTTTATAACACAACAATATCTGCAAATTGGATTCATTACCTGCCAACAGTAAATGCTGCGACATATAAAGTTTACTGGGTTGCAGTTAGAGATTTCAATACTACAACTACTCCCCCCGTTTATTTTTCCCAGAGGGTTGCTTTTGGTACAACTGCTCTATTACCAGCATTCCCATATAAACAAGTAGACATTTTGAATTACAATGAAGTTTATTTGGGCGATTATACAGTTACCAGTTATGGGAAATTGGATGCATTCCTGGTTAGCAACACCTCAACAACTAATGGACTAAATTCACTTGTTCTTGATTATATTAAAATGGTACCCGTATTAAATTAATGAAATGCTTCCTATAAAACTGAATTCTATGCACATAATTACAAAAGCGGCCAGGAGAATATTGTTATTGAGCATGATTGTTTCGTTATCAAACGCTTATACAATTGCTCAGATTAACTCAGATGATAGTACAGCAACTAAAGTAGCTAACCTGAAAATCGGTGAAGTTAAGGTAACGGGAACAGTTAAAGATGCGTCAACCGGGAATTTCTTATCTGGTATAAATATCACTGTCCCCGGATATTCTGCTGCCTTAACAGATGATAAAGGCTATTTCAGTATTAATATACCTGATATCAGCACATCAATAATGGTTACCGGCCCCGGTTATCAGCGAAGAGAAGTTGCCTTGAAAGGAAGATTATCAGTAGACATAAGCTTATTCGAAGATTCTTTCAAATCTGTATACGATGAAGCCCGTATGCCTTATGGGAATGAACCCTTAAATCAGATCTCCCAATCGGTAAATTCGATTAATACGGGTGGTAACTGGGAACGTTCTACTGAAACTCCGGATTCATACTTACAGGGAAGAGTAGCTGGCCTGAATGTTATCAGACGCTCAGGGACACCTTCAATTGGCGCCAATTTATTCCTTCGGGGATTTAATTCATTATTTGCTACAAACCAGCCATTATATGTGGTAGATGGTGTTATTTATGATGTAAATTCTTATGGTAACTCTCTTATTACAGGACATGCTACTAATCCTTTAGCAGATATTGACATCAAAGATATCGATAATATTACAGTAATTAAGGATGGTGCCTCAATGTACGGAACCAGGGGTGCAAACGGGGTAATTCTGATCACAACCGGTAAAACCGAAGATGTGGCTACAAAAATTGACTTTGCTGCTTATGGCGGATTTAATTCAGTTGTAAAACAGATCCCGGTAATGCAGGCAGATGATTACCGGATTTATTTATCAGATTTATTAAAAACCAGCAGTCTGACCGATGATCAGATTCAGATTTTACCCTTTATGAATGATGACTCATCAAATCCCGATTATTACCGGTATCACAACCAGACCAACTGGCAGGATCAGGTTATGGAAAACAGCTTCAACCAGAATTATCATCTTAAGGTTACTGGAGGTGACGATATAGCAACATATGCATTGTCCCTGGGATCTACCAGTAATAAAGGCATTATTGCCAATACTGGCTTAACCCGTTATTTTATGAGATTCAATGCCAATCTGAAATTATCTTCAAAATTAACAGCTAATGCTAATCTGGCATTTACCAGTAGTGAACAAATTTTGAAAGATCAGGGAATTAATACCATAACCAATCCTTTATACCTTGGTTTAGTTAAGGCACCCTTCCTCCCAATCTATCAGTTGGGAGACGATGGTTCACAATCTCCAAATCTGGCAGATGTTGATATCTTTGGGATGAGCAACCCTGTTGCTGCAATTGAAAAAATACAGGATATAAACAAAAATTATCGTTTTTCCGGTCTGGTCCAACTTAATTACGAATTGACTAAGAATATAAATCTCAGTACAGTAATAGGTTTGACATTTGATAAAGTACGGGAGAAAATCTTTGTCCCCAGCAGTGGCATTACACATGATACTTTAAGTCTGGCTATTGCAACCAACAGGTCTGGCAGCAACGTTCAGCGTTTATTTTCATTATATAATGATTCACGAATCTCATATAATCGGACATTCAATTTTATTCATGATATATCTGTCAATGCCGGAGCAAGATATAACACCAGCAGCAGTCAGTCGGACTACGGATTGGGATATAACTCAGCCACTGATAACTTTGTTAGTGTAGGGAATGGCGCAAATGCACTGAGAAAAGTTGGAGGAGAAATTGGAGATTGGAACTGGCTGAATATGTATTTTAATACTGATTATAAACTATTGAGCAGGTATTTTCTCTCCTTTAATGCCGCTGTTGATGGATCATCAAGATTTGGCAAAGAGGCTTCTGGTCCAATGATCCTCAATTTTAATAAGAATAAATTCGCATTTCTTCCATCTATAAGCGCCGGCTGGTTGATTTCTTCTGAGAAATTTATGTCTCAGGTGAAATTCATTGATATGTTAAAATTAAGAGCCAGTTTGGGACTTGTTGGTAATGACGATATTGGCAATTATACTTCAAGACAATACTATGTCTCCCAGAATCTCCTCGGAATGCAAGGGCTTGTGAGAGGCAATATTGCAAATCCGGCTCTTAAATGGGAAAATATCAGAAAACTAGATGCAGGTGTTGATATTGCCTTTTTGGATGAAAGACTGGATTTAAGTCTGGATGTTTTTGGAAATAAAACAACCGATATGATTATTTATGAGCCAGTTAATACTGCAACCGGTTTTAAATATGCCATTACGAATAATGGCGGTATGAAAACTAATGGTGTAGAGCTGACTATAAACGGAAGACTAATTAACAAAGAATTAAAATGGGATATCGGTTTAAATCTTGGGACTGCTAAGAACGAGATTACCAAATTACCCGATAATAAAATGATCACTGAGTTTGGAGGCGCTACAATGTTAACTGAAGTTGGCAAAGCAGCAAATTTATTTTATGGTTATAAAACAAACGGAATATACCTTACAGATGCTGAGGCTGCAGGTGAAGGCCTGTCATATACAAATAAGGACGGAACCTTATCCCCTTTTCAGACTGGTGATGTACGGTTTGTCGATGTTGATGGGAATTATGTTATTGATGAAAAGGACATGCAGGTAATAGGAGACCCAAATCCTTCATTTACAGGTTCGATAAGCAATGTTGTTTCCTGGAAAAGATTTTCTTTTGATGCTCTGATCACCTTCAGTAAGGGGAACGATATCTTTAATTACACGCGTTCTCTGCTTGAATCGATGACAGGCCCTTACAATCAGACATCCAATGTAATAAACAGGTGGAGAACAAATGATCAGGTAACAACTGTGCCCAGAGCATCCTGGGGAGATCCTTCAGGTAATGCACGCTTCTCTGATCGCTGGATTGAAGATGGTTCATATTTACGCCTGCGAACTATTTCATTAACTTATGATATCCCTATCAAAGAAGGAATAATTATTAAATATGCTAAGATCTATGCTACCGGAAATAACCTGGTTACATTGACTAAATATCTGGGTTATGATCCTGAACTCAGTGCATCAGGCAGCGTATTTACGCAAGGAATTGATGTCGGTTTGGAACCACAGTACAAGACTGTGCAATTGGGTGTAAGAATTGGTTTCTAATTCCAGACAGCATTTTAAATATAATAATGAAGCTATTATGAAAAATAAATTATCCATAAAATTTATAGGCGTTTTCTCGGTAGTGATATGTCTGAGCATTCTTTCCTGTACTAAAACTTTTGATATACTACCTAAGTCTGCCATATCCTCTGAACAAATGTACCGTAACGTATATGATGCTGATGCAGCGGTAATCGGTATCTATGGCAAGTTTTTGAATGTACTGGACCGATATATAATACTGAATGAGTTAAGAGCAGATCTGGCAGATGTTACGCCAAATGCTGATCGATATTTGGTACAATTGAGTACACATTCAGTTACTGAGGATAATCCTTATGCTGACCCCAGACCATTCTATGAAGTAATTTTGAATTGCAATGACGCGTTAAAGAATTTTGACATTATGCGTGCCGAACGTAAGATGGATGAAGACCAGTATAAGCAGAGATATTCTGATATTGGAGCTCTTCGGACCTGGTTATATCTTCAACTGGGAATCCAATACGGATCTATTCCTTACGTTACAGAATCAATTGAGAATATTAGCGATCTTAATGATGAGTCAAAATATCCAAAAATAAGTTTTGATGTATTGCTCGATAACCTCATCCTGTTCGCAGAAGCTCTGCCATATAACCTTCCATACCCAACCGGTAGTACTCTTCGGACTACAGTTGATACGTATAATACTGAAAAAATATTTATCAACAAGAACTGTCTTCTTGGAGATTTGTATCTGTGGAAAGGTAACTGGACAAGCGCTGCCACCGCTTATAGAGCAGTCATGACAATTGGTGAAGTTACCCGGCTGCAAAACGAGGAACAATATCTTGAGATTTATAAGTTGGCTTATACAAGTAATATTAACGGGGGTAACTGGATTAATATTTTCAAGAATGCTTTTGGTGAGCGTTACTCTAATTATGAAATCATGTGGAACATTCCTTATGATAAGAACTTTAACCCTAAAAACCCGTTTATTGATTTGTTTTCTACATCAGGAAAGTACCTGATAAAACCCTCTGATCTTGCTATAAATAATTGGGATGCACAATACAGAAATGACAATGGTGCATTGCCTGGAACCCCGGGTGATAGAAGAGGACTTGGGTTCTCTTACAAAATAACAGCTACACAACCTGAAATTAATAAATACACCTATAACTATAATCCAGTGCTTCCTTTTGAAACAAACGGGAAGATAATTCTTTATCGGGGTGCTAATTTGTTCCTGCGGTTTGCCGAAGCAGCAAATCATGATAGTCGTGACAGAATTGCATATTCATTTCTTAACGATGGTATAAAAGCTAATTTTGACGACAATACAAAATCGTTAGGTAAAGCAAGAGATGTTACCAATACTGAGCAAACCAGATACCCATTTCCTGGTGGACCATATGAAACTGCTCCTTACTATTTTGATGCCCGCGAAGGCGACTTCCCTCAATACAGAAATACCTGGTCCCGCAACACCGGGATAAGAGCAAGAGCATCAACCATGAATGCTATGGTTGATTCAGCACTATACTTCAATATGACTATTCTTCCAAGAGTCGTGACCGACAGAGATAATCTGATAATTGCAATGGAAGATCTCCTTATTGCAGAATCCGCTCTTGAAACAGCTTACGAGGGAAACCGCTGGGGTGATTTGCTTAGGATCGCGTTAAGAAGGCAGGCAACTGATCCAAACTACCTGGCCAATAAAATTGGCGCCAAGTTTGATGCGTCCCATAGTGCTGATGCAGCAGCAGTGAGAGCAAAATTATCAGACAAAGCCAACTGGTATTTACCTTTCAGGTGGAAGTAAATTGAGTTCACAGATTTAGTTGCCTCATTAGTATATCTTAATGAGGCAATTGTTTTTTGTTCATGAGTATTCATTTAAGTCAATCGCAGTCATAATTGCCGCAACCTTATTGCTGGTTATTAAAAAATCATAATAATATAAGAGCTGCAGGGATGACCTTTTCGTTACACTTGTGACAATTTTCTACAAAAACAATCAAAAATGATCATACCAGCAAATGGTGCTATTAAAAAATCGGCTTCTCTGATTATAAGCATTTTGTTAATCAATTCACTAAATGTTTTGGCACAGGAACTCTATCCACTTAAACTTCCTGAAGGACTATGGCATAATGAACAACGGGAACTCAGGTATAGGCCAGATGGAGAGGACTTTGTAATAACTAATGGCAATCGCCTCTTTACAAGAGCACTTTATGGAACCCATACCGCGTTCAGGGTAGAAACCGGAGACAGGCCTGAATTTGCAATGTACATGCCTGGAATGGGTGGTAATTTCAAACTGGGTATCGAGGCTGATGGGACCAGCATATGGCTTACAGAAGCAAAAACAATTACTGCAAGGTACAGAGCAGGTTCAATGCTTTATACCATTGAAGATCCAATGCTGGGAACCGGCAAGCTTATGCTCGAGATACTGGCCGATGCCGATGCCGATGGATTTATTTTAAAAGTCCGTTTTGAGGGTTTAGAGAAAACGGTAACCCTTCTCTGTGCCTTTGGAGGTGCCAGCGGTAAAAAATTCAGCCGTGATGGTGATATGGGTACAGACCCTGAATCCGTCTTTTATCTAAAAGCGGAAAACTGCATGGATAACAGCTATACGATCAGCAGCGGGAAATTTACTTTGAAATATGGTTCAGACTTAAAGGAATTATTTGGAACGTTTCCTCCGGATGCCGCACTCAAACTGGCTGACGCAACAAAACAAAAATCACCACTGGAGTTCTATCAATCATCAGTTGATAGGGCTCCCGCAATAGCAGGACAGCTGAAAGTGTCTAACGGTATCGATTATTATTTTGCGATACATAACCCTGCCACAAAACCAGTTTTTTATTATAAGGATGCACCAGGAATATTCGAGGAGGCTGAAACCGCCAGGAAGCTACTGGCAAACCGTGTAAAAGTAAAAACTCCCGATCCCTATATTAATACGATTGGCGGAGCACTGGCAATAGCTTCCGATGCTGTGTGGGAAGAGCCTTCTTATTTGCATGGGGCTATAGGCTGGAGGATGAGGCTGAATGGCTGGAGAGGAGCATATACAGCTGATGTATTAGGATGGCATGACAGGGCAAAAATGCATTTGGAAAGCTATGCCAAATCGCAGGTTACAAGCCCCGCAAGCGGCCCCGTTATAGCCGATACGGCTCACCATTTTGCCAGGAGCCTTGAGAAATTAGGTGTCGGCATGTTTACAAGCGGTTATATCAGCCGAGATCCCGGAGGCAAAAACTTAAGAGCCCATCATTATGATATGAACCTCGTTTATATTGACCAGCTTTTGCGTCATTATGAATGGACAGGAGACATAGGTTTTTTGAAAGAAACATGGCCTGTCTTAAAGCGCCACCTGGAATGGGAAACTCGGAACTTTGATTCTGACCGGGATGGCTTGTATGATGCTTATGCCGCAATCTGGGCCAGCGATGCGCTTCAGTACAGTGGAGGCGGTGTGACACACTCTTCGGCTTACAACTACTATGCCTTTAAAAAAGCTGCAGAGATAGCAACCTTACTTGGTGAAGATCCGGCTCCTTACAGAAAAGAATCAGAGAAGATATTGAATGCGCTGAATACTATATTATGGATGCCTGATAAAGGTTCCTATGCCGAATTTAAGGATGCATTGGGAAACAGGCTCCTGCATCCCGCGGCTGCCTTATGGACCATTTATCACGGTATGGACTCAGAAATAATGGATCCTTTTCAGGCTTATCAAAGTATGAGGTATATTGATACAGAAATACCGCATATCCCGGTTAGAGCAAATGGGCTTGAGGATAAGGGTTATTATACAATTTCTACCACCAGCTGGATGCCTTATATCTGGTCATTAAATGATGTTGCACTTGCCGAATCTATGCATACCACGCTTGCGAACTGGCAGGCTGGACGCACAGACGAAGCCTTTAAGTTATTCAAAAGTGAGATACTTGCATTCATGTACTTGGGTGGGAGTCCGGGTAATATTGGTCAAATATCTTATTATAGTGGTAGTGAACGCTACAGAGATTTTGCTGATCCTATTGGTATGTTTTCGCGTGCCCTGGTTGAAGGACTTTTCGGAATTGTGCCTGATGCAATGAACAAGACTTTTACTATTCGTCCCGGCCTTCCTTCTGACTGGAATTATGCATCTTTTTCTCAGCCCGACATCTCTTTTGATTTTAAAAGGAACGGGGAAACCGATATTTATACAATAGTTCCAAGATTTTCTGAAAGGCTTAACCTGAAATTCCAGGTCATCGCTCAAGGCCAGGTAAAAAGCGTAATAATAAACGGAAAAAAGTCTGAATGGAAAAACCTTCCTTCTTCAGTCGGCAAGCCTGTTATTGAGATTAATGCACCCGTTTCAGATCAGTACCTGATTAAGATAACGTGGAAGGGAGCTAAACCAGGTTTGCCATCACCTGAAAAAACATACGTATCCGGAAGTATATTATCTGAAAATATTCCTGGAGCAAAAGTTCTTAAGGTATACGACCCGCAGGAAGTACTGACGGATATCAAAACCACCTCTTCGGGATTTACTGCGAAAGTGAACGCTGAAAATGGCAACCATACAACATTTGTTCAGTTAAGGCAGGGCACCTTGTCCTGGTGGATGCCTGTATGCTTCCGGATTGAACAGGCAGTTACACTGCTTCCGTCAAATGGCAATGAAGCCAGCAGCCAGGCTTTCAGTTTGCGAAATAATACCTCGACCGATATATCAGTGTCCGTTATGGTAAACTCATTCAAAAGGTCTGTAAACATCCCCTCCGGCAAAGTATCTGATGTTATCAATGTACCTAAAGGCGAATTGATAACTGGAACAAATCCTGTAAACATAAATCTGCAGGGCGGTAAAACAGTAACCGGATATCTTACAGATTGGACCGCCAATACTCAAAAAAAGCTGGAGGTGGTAGACCTGACGGGTTATTTTAATGATAAAGTAACCCAGATATTCAGGAACAAATACCTTACACCAAGGCCAAAAGTTACAACCCTTCAACTACCCTGGCAGGGGGTAGGTGACTGGCCAGGTTCATTGGTAACTTATAATATTGATGACAGCGGACTGCGTAAGATGGCAGGCGAAAAAAACAGGATCGATCTTCCTCAGGGCATCAGTTTCTCCACACCCGGCACAGAAGGAAAGAATAACATTCTGTTTACTTCACAATGGGACAATTATCCGAAAGAGTTTACTGTTCCACTTTCAGGTCAGTCTTCTCACGCATGGTTTCTGATGGCAGGTTCTACCAATCCGATGCAGAGCCAGCTGGATAATGGCATTTTAGTTGTGGTCTACACCGATGGAACTAAAGATTCGCTTGCATTGCGCAATCCAGAAACATGGTGGCCGATACAGGAAGATTATTATACCGACGGTTTTGCATTTGCACTGAAACAGGCCCGGCCTGTACGTATACATTTAAAGTCCGGTGCTATAATTGTACCAGACGAGAAATCAATCACGGAATATAATGGCAGGAAAATTGACGGAGGCGCAGCAACTGTTCTGGATCTTCCGCTGGATCCTTCAAAAACATTAAAAAAGATTACCTTAAAAACGATTGCAAATGACGTGGTGATAGGATTAATGGGAATAACTCTTGCCCGACAATAGTCCAAGAATGAAGAAAGAAATTATTATTCCATTTAAAAATAATCCTTATTCCAATCATTGTTAATAACAATTTTTAAAAGAATAGACCAAATTATGAATAAGATTAAGTATTCTGCTTTAGCACTTATTTTCCTCATTGCCGGATCACAAGCTATGGGTCAGCGGCAAATGGAAAACCTTGATCGGGGAGTTATTGCAATTCATAAAGCCAATGATTCTGTATATATAGGATGGAGAATGCTGGGAACTGAACCCGATGAAATTGCATTCAATATATATCGTCAGAGTGGCAATGGAAAGTCTGTCAGGCTTAATAAAAAGCCAATAAAAGGAAGCACTAATTATGAAGACGGAAATGTAAATTTCAAGAAAGATATTTCCTATTTTGTAAAAGCAGTGTTAAAAGGTAAGGAGCAGGGGAAAAGTGTATCGTTTACAATAAAAGCTAATGCCCCTGCACAGCAATATATTACTATTCCTTTAAAGACACCGGCAGGATATGCTCCAAATGATGCTTCTGTAGGGGATCTTGATGGTGATGGGGAATATGAAGTGATCCTTCATCAGTCAGGCAGAGGTATTGATAATCCATCGACAGGTATTTCAGGAATCCCTATCTTCCAGGCTTATAAAATGGATGGTACTTTTTTATGGGAAATTACTCTTGGAAGGAATATTCGTGAAGGTGCCCATTATACCCAGTTTATGGTTTATGACCTTGATGGAGATGGTATTTCAGAATTTGCATGTAAAACAGCTGATGGGACTATTGATGGAATAGGAAAAGTAATTGGCGATTCGACAAAAGACTGGCGTAATTTAAATAGAGCAAGTGGCATCTTCTATGGCAAAATCCTTGATGGACCGGAATACTTCACAATTTTCAGTGGCAAAACAGGTGAAGCACTCGCTACAACCAATTACATTCCGAACCGTTATCCGCTTAATGGATGGAATGGACACGGCGGGAATGATGGGAAAGACAGTTCAGGGAATCGTGTCGACAGGTTTCTTGCCTGCGTTGCTTATCTCGACGGAATTCATCCGAGTGTTGTCATGTGCAGGGGCTATTATGGCAGATCAGTACTGGCTGCCTGGGACTGGAGAGACGGTAAGCTGACTTCCCGCTGGGTATTCGATAGTAAAGATGGAGAGAATCCTTTTTCAGGACAGGGTAATCATAACCTGACTGTTACTGATGTTGATGCTGATGGTAAGGATGAGATTGTTTATGGTTCTATGGTTGTAGATGATAATGGTAAAGGTTTGTTTTCAACCGGGTTTCGTCATGGTGATGCAATGCATGTAGGTGACCTTGATCCAGGTCATCCGGGGCTGGAAGTATTTGGGATCCATGAAATTGAAAACAAAACTACTGGCCCCGGGGTCACAGTTTTTGATGCCAGAACAGGAGAAGTTTTATATAAAGGTTCTATAAACATAGATGTTGGGCGAGGGGTAGCAGAAGATATAGATCCTTCAAATCCAGGTGCAGAAATGTGGTGGGGTGGATCAGATGGACTATTGAATATGAAAGGAGAAAGGATTGGCGATATGCCTTCATCTGCCCAATTTTTGATATGGTGGGACGGTGACCTGAGCAGAGAGTTACTCGATGGGAATCATATTGATAAATACAAAGTAGGCCGTATATTTACTGCCGAAGGTTCTATCGCTGCCGCTGGTTCAAAAAACACTCCGGTAATAAGTGCCGATTTATTTGGCGACTGGCGTGAAGAGATTATTTATCGAACTCCGGATAATAAAAATCTGAGAATTTACACTACTACAATCCCCACTAAATACAGGATATATACTTTGATGCATGATCCTCAGTACAGATTAGCTGTTGCAACCGAAAACGTGGCTTATAATCAACCACCTCATACTAGTTTTTTTCTTGGCACTGATATGAAAAAGGCTCCGAAACCAAACATTATTTTAGTAAAAAAGAGCATTAACAAAAAGTTAGATAAGCCAATTATTTCAGTCAGATAAAATAATTATTAGCTAATGATCAAAAAAGAAGAAATATGTTTAAGCTGAAACCTGGTTTTACGCTATCATTTTGTGTCATTTTTATCCTGATGACTTTGACTCTGCAGGCTCAAAAGGTAAAAGTTACGACTCGAAGTATACTAAACTTTGACAATGATTGGCGATTCTTAAAAGATGATGCCAAAGGTGCAGAAATTCCTTCATTTGACGATTCAAAATGGAGGAAACTCGACGTTCCTCATGATTGGAGCATTGAAGGACCATATGATAATGCTAATCCGACCAGTCGTGGAGGCGGGTATTTACCTGCCGGTATTGGCTGGTATCGTAAGAGTTTTACAGTCAATGAAGCCGATGCTAAACAAAAGTTTTTTATCGAATTTGATGGAATCATGGCCAATAGTGACGTTTGGATAAACGGTTTTCATCTGGGGAAACGTCCATATGGGTATATTAGCTTTAGTTATGATTTAACGGGTTATTTAAAATTCGGAAATGGAGAATCAAATATTCTTTCTGTAAGAGCAGATAACGTCAATCAGCCTGCCTCCAGATATTATACAGGTGCTGGCATCTATCGTCATGTACGTTTGGTTGTTACAAATCCTGTTCATATAGAACAATGGGGTGTTTATATTTCAACTTCTCAGGTAACTGATAAAAAAGCTGTCATAAATTTACAGGCTAAGATTATTAATGAGTCTTCCTCATCAAATTCCATAGTTCTGGAGACCTCCTTTCTCGATCCTTCAGGAAAAATTGTTAAGTCTGTAGAATCTAAACAATTGATTCCAGCCGGTAAATCTGTTACTATAAATCAGTCTCTGGAGGTTGCTGATCCTCTGCTATGGGATATAGATCAGCCCAATCTGTATAAAGCAATTACTAAGATAAAGTCTGCTAAAAATACGATTGATGAGCAAACCAACATTTTTGGTATCCGGATCAGTAAATTTGAAGCTGCCACAGGCTACTGGTTAAATGGTAAAAATATTAAAATCAAAGGTGTTTGCCTTCATCATGATGCCGGCGCATTAGGTTCAGCTGTACCGGTCAGAGCCTGGGAACGTCGTCTGGAACTACTTAAAGAGGTTGGCGTTAATGCAATTCGGACTGCACATAATCCCGTCGCTTCTGAATTCCTGGATTTATGCGATCGGATGGGCTTCCTGGTTATGGATGAAACTTTTGATACGTGGACGGTAGCAAAACCAAATGGTGAGAAGGGGTATAATCAATATTTTACTCAATGGTGGGAAAAAGATACTCGGGATATGATACTTCGCGACAGGAATCACCCTTCAATAATTATTTATAGTGTTGGAAACGAGATTCGTGACAATCTTAACGATTCTACAGGTTTCAAAAAATATAAGGATCAGCAGGATCTGGTTCATCAGTTAGATCCCGGACGCCCTGTGACTATGGCATTGTTCCGACCAGGTTCTTCAAAAGTCTACTTGAACGGTTTTGCAGAAAAAATGGATATCGTAGGTCAGAATTATCGTGAAAAGGAGTTGGTTGATGCCCATCTGGCTAACCCGGCCCGTATAGTTATTGGCACTGAAAACGGGCATGGTCTGACAGAATGGTTGATATTGCGCGACAATCCGTTTATGTCAGGGCAATTCTTATGGACAGGAGTTGATTATTTAGGAGAAGCTCTATGGCCGGCTATATCTAGTAGAAGTGGACTATTTGATCGCACAGGTGGATGGAAACCATTAAGCTACCAGCGTCAAAGCTGGTGGGCTGATAAACCTGTTGTTCACATAGTAAGAAAAGATGGTAATGCCGGAGAAGGTGACTGGATAGCAAATTGGACACCAGTTGATGTTGGGACCTATGATGATGCCCGGGTTCAGGTTTACAGCAATTGCGATGAAGTGGAGCTGTTTCTAAATGGTAAATCTCTGGGTGCTAAAGTAAAACCTGCTGATGATTCTCCCAGATTCTGGGAAATAACTTTTGAAAAGGGTACTCTGAAAGCAGTTGCAAAAAATAAAGGAATAGAGGTAGCTTCAGACGAACTTAAAACAGCAGGTATCCCGACTAGAATTTTCCTGACTTCTGACAAATCAAAGATCACTAAAAACTGGGATGATGTATCATATGTTACTGCAAATGTTGTTGATGCAGATGGAATTACGTGCCCGAATAGTGATAAATTAATTTCATTCAGCGTTTCGGAATCCGGGTTGATATCTGCAGTCGACAATGGAGATTCTAACAGCCATGAAGCATATCAGGCTTCTGAACGACATATCTTTAATGGTCAATGTATTGCAATCATTAAAGCAAAAACTTCATCAGGTAAGATTATAGTTACTGCGAGTTCCCCGGAATTGATTTCAGGTTCAGTAACGATTGAAGTAAATTAATAATCACCATTTAAATTATGAACTAATAAATACCTCAAGCAAACGTGCTTCCCCTGCAGGTTCCAGGATGACCTCTTTAATCATTGCGGGCAGCAGCACCGTTTCACCTTTAATTACTGGTTCTGAATTGCCATCCCAGCGGATCATAAATTCTCCTTCAACACATATATATATTACAAAGGAATCAATGAGATTATAATCTTTTTCAATAAGCTCGTTAAAGCTGATGATATTTGTGGTAAAAAACTCACAGTTGACCAGGTTCCTTGTTTTATTCAGGACCGGATTGCCCGGGAACTTTGTTTTCCCCGCTGCATTAAAATCAATTGCGTCGAGCGCAAGATCCGTATGTAATTCCCTGAGCTGATCTTTGTAACTTTTTCTATTCCAGTCATATATTCTATAAGTGATATCAGAAGTCTGCTGGATCTCGACAAGAATAATTCCCGCACCTATAGCATGAACTCTGCCGGCAGTAGTAAAAAAGACATCTCCCGGAGATGGATTTTCAACATTCAGAAGTTTTTCCAGCTCTCCGTTATTCAGCGAATCGACATAAGTATTTTTGTTTACAGGCTCTTTAAAGCCGGTATAGATATTTGATTCCTTTTTGCTTTCAAGAATGTACCACATCTCTGTCTTCCCGAAGGCATTATGCCTCTCCCTGGCCATAGCATTGCCGGGATGCACCTGTATTGAAAGATTTTCGCATGACTCGATAAGCTTTATGAGCAGAGGAAATTCGTTTCCGAATTTTTCATATACTGAATCACCGGTTATGTCACCCATATAAACCTCAATAAGCTCTTCAAGGTTATTCCCGGCAAGAAAGCCATTGCTAACTACGGATATATTCCCTGGAATTGCAGATATCTCCCAGCTCTCGCCATATTTAGCGGAAGAGTCGGCTCTTTTATGATAATGGCTGACAAGAGATGTACCACCCCAGACTTTTTCTTTTAACAGAGGTTCAAATTTAAGCGGATAGAGTTCTGACATTATGAAAGTATTAAATATTGCCCGAAGTGTTTTTAGTCAGAATTGAAAAGAAAACTTTAGACGTTCCAAACTTTAGTCACTCCAAACTTTTCATTACTTTTGGTAACAATTGGATGTAAAATTATAAAAAAATGCTGATTGTTGGAATAGCCGGAGGCACCGGTTCAGGAAAAACAACAGTTGTTAATAAGCTGATGGATGTTTTTCCGAACGGGGAAATAATTGTAATCCCGCAGGATGCCTATTATAAGGATAGCGGGAATATTCCCCTGAAGGAGAGGCAGAAGATCAATTTTGATCATCCTGATTCACTGGAATTCAGTCTTCTTATTGATCATCTGAACCAGCTTAAGAAAGGGAAATCTATAGAAATGCCGATTTATTCCTATCTCACCTGCCTCAGATCGAAAGAGACAATTACAGTCAGTCCCGCAAGGGTTGTACTGGTAGAGGGAATACTGATACTTGCTGATGCAGGTTTGCGTAAAATGCTGGATATTAAGGTGTTCGTTGACGCTGATGCAGACGATCGCCTGGGCCGTGTAATAACGCGCGATATAGTCGAGCGAGGCAGATCCGTTCTTAAGGTCCTTGAGAGATATCATGATACAGTGAAACCATCACATCTTCAATTTATTGAACCATCCAAACGATATGCTGATATTATTATCCCGGGAGGTGGTGAAAACCAGGTCGGGATTGAAGTTCTGATTACAATAATTGAAAAACAATTAAGAAAAAACAGAAAAAATGCTCGATAGTATAAAAATAGAAGATATCCTGTTCCTGGATATAGAGACAGTTCCGCAGATGCCCTCCATGAACCTGCTTGAACCTCCTGCCCAGGCTCTCTGGGATAAGAAATCAAAATTCTTCAGGTCTCCCGAAGAATCGGCAGAAACGGTTTATGAGAGAGCCGGGATATACGCCGAATTCGGTAAAATAATCTGTATATCTGTCGGTTATATTAAGGATAAAAATCCCCTCAGTTTCCGGTTGAAGTCTTTTTTCGGAGATGATGAGAAGAAGATCCTTGCCGAGTTCTCAGAAATGCTTTTAAAATTCTCAAAATCAAAAAAGGATGCCCTTCTATGTGCCCATAACGGCAAGGAATTTGATTTTCCATACATCGCCAGGAGGATGATTATCAACAGACAGGTTATCCCTGAAATACTCGATAACGCCGGTAAGAAACCGTGGGAAGTAAAGCTTCTTGATACAATGGACCTCTGGAAGTTCGGAGATTACAAGAATTACACTTCCCTGAACCTTCTGACTACTATACTTGGGATTCCTTCACCAAAGGATGATATTGATGGCAGCATGGTCGCGAAGGTGTACTATGAAGAGAATGATCTCGGAAGGATCGTCCGTTATTGTGAAAAGGATGTTCTGGCTATTGCACAAGTCCTGCTGCGGTTTAAAAACCTGCCTCCCGTTCAGGATAACATGATTGAATCAGTCACGGCTTTCTAAATCCTCCCTGTTCCGTTTTATTGTCAGCTGATCAGATCAAGGAGCTCTTCGGTAACTGCCTGCGGATTATCTGCCTGTAGCCAATGCCCGGCATTTTTAATTATTTTAAGTTCTGCAGCCTTGAATATTCTGGTTATATCAGTTAACTCACCATCCATTATATAATCTGAGTTTTCTCCCTTGAGAAAAATAACAGGGAATCCCATAATTTGCTGGTTGCCAACTCTCTGAAAAGGGACTCCATCCACGATCTTATCGAGGTTATTCAGGAGTGCCCCCGCATTAAGCTTCCACTCGAAATTATTTGAGTCGTTCCGGCGAAGGCTTTTCATTATCAGTTCCCTGACTTTTTCAGATTGGATATGTCGCTCCAGGGCTGTTTCAACTTCGTTCCTTGATGATGCTTTTGAAAGATCGGTGCCAAGAATTGCTTTAAGAATCGTGAGATTCTCATACCTGGCTGCCGCCCGCCTTCTGTCATCAGTGAAAGGGGAGATATCGGCGATCAGCATGCCATCAAGCATATCAGGCCATCTTGACGCAAACATCATGGCAGCTTTTCCACCCATGCTGTGTCCTGCCATAGTGAACTTTTTCAACCCAAGATCAGTCACAAGCTCAAAAATGTCATCGCTCATCAATTCATAGTCATGCCTGTTATCGTGAGGAGAGTTTCCATGGTTTCTCTGGTCGGGAAGGTACACAGTGCAATGGTTGCTGATGTTTTTTGCAATCGTAACCCAGTTGTCTGACGATCCGTATAAGCCGTGAAGGATTATCAGGGGAGGCCCTGCTCCATATTTCCTGTAGAATAGCTTCATCAGCAGTTACATTGTCAGCTGCCTCTTATAGATCTGGATTGCATTCTCAAGGCCAAGATAAAGAGCATCGGCAATCAGTGCATGGCCTATCGACACTTCCAGCAGCCAGGGAATATTTTTATGAAAATATGCAAGGTTATCCAGGTTCAGGTCATGGCCTGCATTAATTCCCATCCCGGCATTTCTTGCCATTTCTGCAGCTTTGATAAATGGATCAACAGCCTCTGCCGCATTCTGGCTGAAGTCTGTCGCATAAGGTTCGGTATAAAGTTCAATTCTGTCAGTTCCAGTAGTAGCAGCATTTTCAATATTTACCGGATTAGTGTCGACGAACAGGGAGGTTCTGATGCCTGCTTTTTTAAAAGTCGAAACTATATCGGTAAGAAAACTTCTGTTTTTCAAGGTATCCCAACCGGCATTTGATGTAATTGCATCATGCCTGTCGGGAACGAGAGTCACCTGGTCAGGCTTTACCGAAAGAACCAGATCGATAAAACTATCAGTAGGGTTGCCTTCAATATTGAATTCAGTCTTGATTATCGGCCTGATATCCAGAACATCCCGGTACCTGATATGTCTTTCATCGGGGCGTGGGTGGACCGTTATTCCATCAGCGCCAAAGAGCTGGCAGTTTATTGCGGCATTAAGGACATTAGGAATGTTGCCTCCCCTTGCATTCCTCAATGTTGCAATCTTATTGATGTTCACACTCAGTTTTGTCATATAATAAACAGGTTTATTATCCGTAATGATATTAGAATGCAAAATTAACAGAACTGTTGTTTTTTTATTACTTTAGTTGAAAATTAACCCATAATGGTAGCAGGCGATCTGATTTCCGAGATTATACCTTCACTTAAGACTTCCGATACAGGGCAGACGGCACTGAACTGGATGGATATCTTCAGGATCTCACATCTTCCTATTGTCAATAACCAGGATTTTCTGGGGCTGATCTCCGATACCGATATCTTCGATATGAACCGTCCTGAAGAACCGATTGGTAATCATGAACTTACATTGCTTAAGCCTTATGTCACCAGTGGTCAGCATATTTTTGAAGTAATCGGCCTTGCAGCCAGGTTAAAATTGTCCGTAGTTCCCGTGCTTGATGAAAACAATCATTTTAAAGGGGTAATAACTACCACCGACCTTATAAAGAACATTGCCGGGTTCTCATCCATGGATCAGCCAGGGGGAATAATTGTACTCGAAATGATCGAAAGGGATTATTCACTTTCGCAGATTGCACAGATAGTTGAAAGCAATAATGTAAGGGTGCTGAGCATGTATATATCTTCCCCGTCTGATTCCACGAGGCTTGAGGTTACTCTTAAGGTGAATACTACTGATCTCTTAGCGTTGATAAGGACATTTGAAAGATATAACTATGAAGTAAAAACCTGGGTCACCACTAATGATTCGATTGACAGGTTCTATTCTGAAAGATTTGATCTGCTGATGAAATATTTAAACATTTAAAAGACTATGATTCAGCGTGTTGCAATCTTTAGCAAGGATTATAATGAAAAGACCAGGGAAGCGGTAAGAAAGCTGGTTGGAGAATTTCTGCGTCACACTGTTCATGTTCAGGTGTTTCAGACGGCAAGTGATCCGGGGAAAATCAGTGACATGAATGTAGAATCATTCATCGAATTTAGCTCCCTGTCGGCTCTTCCCGAAATGGTTTTAAGTGTGGGTGGAGATGGTACTTTTCTCGAGACAATGCTTCGGGTTAAGGATCTTGGAATACCTGTTGCCGGAGTAAATACCGGAAGGATGGGGTTTCTCGCCAACATTCCGGCCGAGGAGATCGGCAATTCCGTCGATCAGCTCTGCACCGGCCAGTTTGAAATAGCTGAACGTACACTTCTTGAGCTATCACACCCTGCCGGCTTATTTGAAGGAGTATCGGCTACCGCTCTAAATGAGATCACTATTCAGAAGGCTACACTCAGTATGATCACGATACATGTGTATGTGAATGAGACCTTTCTGAATACCTATTGGGCTGATGGCTTAATAGTTTCGACGGCCACAGGCTCGACTGCCTATAATTTAAGCGCCGGAGGGCCAATCCTTTTTCCTGATGATCAGAGCATTATAATATCTCCAATCTCGCCGCATAATCTGACCATCAGACCCATTGTCATACCTGGCGACTGTAAACTGAAGATGATTATGGAGGGAAGAACTACGGAGTACCTGGCAACGTGTGATTTCAGATTTGGAAAAGTGGCTATGGGAGAGGAAATTCATATCCGGAAGGCCGGATCAAAATTGAAAACCGTTATGCTCAATGGAAGGGACTTCTACAGTACACTGAGGAACAAGTTAATGTGGGGTGTAGACAAAAGGAACTGATTGAATTAAAGTGCCAAAACCTAATGTCGTTTAATATTTGATTATTATATTTGTATCCTCAAACAATAAGGTGAATCATGAAAAGGTCCATTTTAGCAATATTGATCATTTGTTTTGCATTTCCTGTTTCCAATGCACAGCTCTGGAAAATGAAGAGGTGGGAAGCTTTAGGCGGAATAGGACCATCCTTCTTCTTCGGAGATATCGGCGGTTATACCAGGACAAAGAATATCCTTGGGTTGCGCGACATGAGCTTTATGCAGACCAGGTTCGATATAAACGGTAACCTGAAATACAGGCTTACAAGGGATATCAACTTAAGACTCAGCCTTACTTACGGAATGTTCCATGCAACGGACATAAGAGGCTCAAATGAGGGCCGTAATTTTGAAGCTTCAACAAGCTTTTTCGAACCGGCAGTTATTGGAGAATATTATTTTATAAAAAACTATGCTGAAAACAGTTATTTGTTTTTGAAGCAAAAACAGGGATTTATGGAGGATCTTTTCAGATCACTCGACTTCTATGCCTTTGCCGGATTCGGCGGTCTTTCCTTCAATGTTAAGGGGAATGCATTGCTTAGCGCTCATCCCGGTTTTACAAAGAGCGGATTTACTGAAGTTATTCCTGCCGGATTAGGTACCACTCTTATCTATTCACCAAATCTGAACTTTGGGTTGGAAGTTGGTGGAAGGTATGCATTCTCTGATTTTCTTGATGGTTACACTTCACAATATTCCAGGGCTAATGACGTTTATTATTTTTTGAACTTTACAATTACGTATAAGCTGAAGTCTGGGCCCCATGGTCTGCCCTCACTCAGGTGATAATGAGAGCAATCGGTTTTAATGAAAAGAATACCCTGGATTTTCTTGTTTATCAGCATTTCAATAGCCAGTGCAGGACAGCGTAATTCTGATTATGGAGTTTTTGCCGGCGTATCGTCATATCTTGGCGATATAAATCCTAACAGGCTGCTCTATTCTCCTTCTCCGGCGGGAGGGATTTTTTACAGGTATAACCTTCATCCGAGATATTCAATACGGGGAAATCTGTTCTTTGGCGGGCTGAAAGCAAATGACCTCGATTTCAATAACAGCTTTCAGCAAACCAGGGGAGCATCATTTTCAGGCACAGTTGGGGAATTTTCAACCCAGTTTGAATTTAACTTCCTTCCCTATACCACGACAGGAAAATTGTGGGACTTTTCTCCGTATTTTGCGGCCGGAGCTGGTCTGGCAATCTTTAACACATTTTCAACATCTTTTCAGCCTGTTATTCCATTCTCGTTCGGTTTTAAAGCCAATATTTACAAAAATCTTGGCCTTGAAGTTGAATATGATTTTCGTAAGACTTTTTATGATAACTTTGACGGCCTGAAAGATTTGGTTGCCCCGTCTGATTATGCGTGGCTCCATAATAATGACTGGTACACATTTACAGGCGTTGCGGTTACCTGGAAAATTTATAACAGGCTTGCAGGATGCCCTGCTTATAATGATGTGCAAAAGAAAAGAAAACGGTAGTACATGTCATTAAAACAAGATATATCTGTTGATAAACTACCCGTCCATGTTGCAATCATTATGGATGGTAACGGAAGATGGGCAGCCCAGCATGGCAAGGAGAGGATATTCGGCCACAGTCAGGGAGTAGAATCTGTGCGTTCTGTCATTGAAGCTGCAGCTGAACTTGGCATTAAATATCTTACTCTTTATGCTTTTTCAACAGAGAACTGGGGACGGCCTGATGATGAGGTAACAGCATTGATGGGAATAATGGTACAATCACTTAATGATGAGACTGCTACCTTGCTGAAGAATGATATCAGGATGAGTGCGATAGGGGATTTTACAAGACTTTCAGATGATGTTTTGGAAAGGCTGTCTGAAACAATAAGGCTTACATCATCGTCTAAAGGATTAAACCTGGTAGTTGCACTAAGTTACAGCTCGAGATGGGAAATAACCGAAGCTGCAAAGAAAATGGCAGCAGACATCAATAAAGGTTCTCTGAAAATCGAATCAGCCGGTGAAACAGATTTTGAAAAATACCTTAATACTTATGGCATTCCGGATCCCGACCTTTTGATAAGGACAAGTGGCGAATTAAGGATTAGTAATTTTCTTTTATGGCAGATTGCATATACTGAATTATACTTTACAGAAAAACTTTGGCCTGATTTTCGCAAGGAAGATTTTTATGATGCTATAATTGACTTCCAGAAAAGAGAAAGAAGGTTTGGAAAAACTAGTGAACAGATTTTGGAAAAATGATTTAATAATGAGGATTAGAGGAATTAACAGGGTTGTCATAGCACTATTTCTGATTTTGGTGGCCATTTCAGCAAATGCGCAGAATAAGCAGAATATAATTGATTTTTCAAAGGAGGGCGATTATATTATTGGAGGAGTCTCCGTTTCAGGGATAAGGTACCTCGATATAAATGCCCTGATAGGGATCTCCGGACTGAAGGTGGGACAGGAAGTCACTATACCAGGTGATGCCATCACTACTGCAGCCCAGAGATTATGGCAGCAGGGACTATTTTCGGATGTCAGGATCAGTATTGATACTGTTAAATCAGATACTGCTTTTCTTGAAATCTTTCTGCAGGAAAGGCCGAGGATATCTGCAATTAAATTCAACGGAATAAGAACTTCTGAGAAAGATGACATTGTGAAGAAGATAAGCCTTCCTGTCGGATCACAGATAACTTCATATATTCTTGACAATACCAGAAATATAATCAGGGACCATTTTATAGAGAAAGGTTTTTATAACACAACAGTAGATTATGTTGAAAAGGATGATCCTGATCAGCCAAACAATATCATTTTAAGTATAAATGTTGACAAGAAAAAAAAGGTCAAGATCGGAGAATTAAGCTTTATAGGCAACGAATATTTCAAAGATAAAAAGCTTCGTCACCAGATGAAGAGTACGAAGCAGAAAAACCTAAACTTTTTTAAACCCTCAAAATATATCGGCAAGAAATTTGAAGAAGACAAGAAAAAGCTTGAGACATTCTATAACGATAATGGTTTTAAAGACTTTAGTATAGTCTCCGATTCACTTTATAAGATTTCGGATAATAGGTTAGGCCTGAAGATCCGGATGGAGGAAGGGAAACAATATTACCTGAGGAATGTCGATTGGGTTGGAAACAGTGTTTACAGGAAGGAGGACCTTGATAAGGTCTTTAACATAAAGCATGGATCGGTTTATAACCAGTCACTGATACTTGACCGGCTTAAGGGATCCAGCGGTTCAGAAAATGCTGTCAGCAATCTTTATCTCGATTACGGGTACCTTTTCTCTGATCTTCAACCTATTGAATCAAAGGTTGAAGGCGACTCTGTAGATCTTCAGATCAGGATCTATGAGGGAGACCAGGCGTACATCAATGATGTTATAATCTCTGGAAACAACAGAACAAATGAACATGTGGCACGGCGTGAACTTTACACGCTCCCAGGCGACCTTTTCAGCAAAGAGAAAATCATGAGATCGATCAGGCAGCTTGGAGTACTTGGTGAATTTGACCCGGAAAAAATCAATCCGACACCTCTTTCCGATCCTACAAACGGAACTGTAGACATGCTTTACAAACTTGAAGAGAGAGCCAACGATCAGTTCGAAATATCCGGCGGCTGGGGAGCCGGAATGCTTGTCGGTACGGTAGGTGTGAGGTTTAATAATTTTGCCATGAAGAATTTCTTCAAGCTTTCTGAATGGAGACCTTATCCTTCCGGCGATGGTCAGTCACTCAGCATCAGGGCACAATCCAACGGACGAATATATCAGTCATATAATGTATCGTTCAATGAGCCCTGGCTCGGAGGCAAGAAGGCAAATAACTTCTCAGTTTCACTTTACAGGTCGGTCATGACGAATGGCAAGAAAAAAGGTGAAGATGGTTATATGTCGATGCTTATAGACGGGGCTTCAATCGGCCTCGGAAAAAGGTTGGAATGGCCCGATGACTTCTTCTCACTATATGGTGAGCTAAGCTATCAGAAGTATGACCTGAACCATTATACATATATGAGATTCCTGTTTGACAACGGACAGTCAAACCTGTTGAGCTTCACAACAAAGCTCGTAAGATTCTCTACCAGCCCTAACCTGATTTACCCGAGAAGCGGATCTTCATTTACGCTATCTCTCCAGTTTACTCCACCTTATTCTTTTATTTCAGGAAAAGATATAACGTCTTTAACCCCCGATGAGGTCAAATATAGATGGATTGAATTCCATAAGTGGGTATTCAAATCGGATTATTATTTCCCGCTTACCAAGGATGACAAGATGGTACTTAGAGCAAGATTTGATTTTGGATACCTTGGATATTACAATAGTAAGATCGGTCCTTCACCGTTTGAAAGCTTTTACCTTGGCGGCAGCGGTATGACAGGTTATACATTGTATGGACACGACATCATCTCAATGAGAGGTTACACAGACGGATCTCTTACTCCTGTTGATTCAAAAACAAGCGCTCCGACCGGAAACGTTTATTCTAAACTTACATTTGAACTTAGATATCCGATATCGCTTAACCAGCAGGCTACTGTGTATGCCCTGACATTTCTTGAAGCCGGACGTTCATGGAACAAGCTTAGTGAATATAACCCCTTCAAAATGTGCCGTTCTGCAGGAGTGGGGCTTCGGGCTAACCTGCCGATGTTCGGATTGCTAGGTATTGACTGGGGTTACGGATTCGATGATGTTCCCTCAGGTGCATCAAGTGCAAATCATTCACAATTCAGTTTTGTAATAGGACAGGAATTTTAACATGAACTTTAAATTTTTAATTATGAAAAAATTAAGTTTGATTATAGGAATGGTTCTTCTGACATCAGCTATGGCTGTTGCCCAGAAGTACGCTTTTGTTGATTCTGAATATATTAGAAAAAACATACCGGCTTTTACCACTGCCCAGGAGCAACTCGACAAACTTTCAAAACAATGGGAGAAAGAGGTTGCAGACGGTTATGCTGTGGTAGAACAGATGTACAAGTCATATCAGAATGAATCACCTTTGCTTTCTCAGGATATGAAGACTAAAAGGGAAGAAGATATCATCAATAAGGAAAAAGAGATGAAAGACCTTCAGAACAAGTATTTTGGAGTTGAAGGTGAGCTTTTTAAGAAAAGGCAGGAACTGGTAAAACCGGTTCAGGATGAGATACTTAAAGCCATAAAGGATATCGCTGTTGAAGGAAGCTATGCTGTAATATTTGACTCTTCCACAGGAGGGAATATCCTGTTCGCAAACCCGAAATTTGATATCAGCGATCAGGTACTCGAAAAATTAGGTTATAAGAATTAATTAACTATTTTTGCATTTAAATTTATAAAACAATCTGAAATGAAAAGATTTACAGCGATTGCAGCACTACTTGTTTTTGTTGTTGCAGCCGGCCATTCACAGAATTTAAAGTTCGGACATATCAACAGCGATGAACTTATCCAGGCGATGCCTGAATTCGATTCTGCAACGGCCAAACTTGAAAAATTCCGTAAAGAGCTGGTAAATGCCCTTGAACTTATGACAGTTGAACTGAACAATAAGAATGATGCATATACCAAAGAAGCAAAAAACCTTACTGACATTGTTAAGCAAACCAAGGAACAGGAACTCATTGATCTGAATAAAAGGATCCAGGAGTTTCAGCAGAATGCCCAGGAACAACTTCAGAACAAACAGGTTGAACTTTTCCAACCGATTTATACCAAAGTAGATAAAGCAATAAAGGATGTTGGCAAGGAGAACGGTTTCCTTTATGTTTTTGATGTAGCTAAAGGCGCTCTTCTCTATTTTGATGAAACAAAGAGCACAAACATTCTGGCTCTTGCAAAAACAAAACTTGGCATAAAGTGAGTTAATAAATAGATATAGGTGACCATTCGCCATCCGGCGGATGGTCATTTTTTTTAACACCTTCAAATTGAAAGAACAACCTATAGGGATATTTGATTCAGGCGTAGGAGGGCTTACGGTAGCTCATGCTATCAAGCAGATTCTTCCATATGAGAATCTTATATACTTCGGAGATACCGCTCATCTTCCTTATGGCGATAAATCAGCCGAAGCAATCGAATCATATTCACGGAAGATAACTGAATTTCTCCTTGAGCGTAATGTAAAAGTGGTTGTTATTGCCTGTAATTCGGCTTCAGCATCTGCATTCGGGACTCTGAAAAAGGAGTTTGGCAGCAAGACACTGATTATTGACGTTATCGATCCGGTGGTTGATTATATGGGCACCAGGGATTTTAAAAAAATCGGAGTCATTGGAACCAAACGTACCATCAGTTCAGGGATGTATGAAACGAAGCTGAAGGAAAAATCTCCCGGAACCAGTGTCATATCAATGGCTACTCCTTTGCTGGTTCCAATGATAGAGGAAGGATTCATTTTCGATGATATAAGCAATGCAATCATTCGGGCATACCTCAGCAATCACACTCTTGACGGAATCCAGGCGCTTATACTTGGCTGCACCCATTACCCTATTATCAAAAACCAGATAAGCAAAATATTCAATTTCAATGTCGAGGTTGTTGACTCTGCAAAGATTGTCTCTCTTCTGCTGAAGGACACTCTTGAAAGAAATAACCTTCTTAATAGTCGTGGGAAATCGGCAGACCAGTTCTTTATTTCCGATTATACACCATATTTCGAAAAGATAGCCAGAATGTTTTTCGAGGGAGAAATAAATCTGAAGAAGGCAGACATCTGGAGCTAAATATGACCAAAGTCATGCGCAATTCTCAATAAATGTGGTTTTTTCGAACTTTAAAAAACTAAATTTGTTATTCTTAAGCATTTGATTAAGTGTAATAAAGCTTCAGTTATAATTTTTAAAATTAACCATGGCCAAAAACTCGCAGGTTATTAAAAGAGAAGAGGTTGTTATCCGTTTTTCAGGTGATTCTGGTGATGGAATGCAGCTTACAGGCACCTTGTTCTCAGACACCGCAGCCTTGTCCGGCAATGACTTGTCGACTTTCCCTGATTACCCGGCAGAGATTCGCGCCCCGCAAGGAACAGTAGGCGGCGTATCAGGTTTCCAGATACATATGGGTCATTCTGTAATAAATACTCCCGGTGATTATACAGATGTTCTTGTTGCAATGAATCCTGCAGCTGTAAAGGCAAACGCCAGGTGGGTTAAACCGGGTGGCATTATAATATTCGACAAGGATAATTTCACCGAAAAAAATATTGAGAAGGCAGGCTATAAAAGCGATCCGGTAATAGAGGAAAAGCTTGATAGCTTTAATGTTATTGATGCTCCTATCTCAACAATGGTCAAGGAAGTCCTTAAAGATTTCGGACTCGATCCAAAGTCAGTGCTCAGAACCAAGAATATGTTCGCGCTTGGAATGGTTTACTGGCTCTTTGACAGGAAGCTTAAATATACAGAGCAATACTTCGATAAGAAATTTGTCAAAAAACCTGAAATAGCCCAGGCAAATAAAGTAGCCCTGAGAGCAGGTTATTACTATGCCGAAACTATTGAAGCCCTTAATCCTGTAATTATAATAGAACCGGCACCAATTCAGAAAGGCACCTATAGGAATGTATGCGGAAATGCAGCTACCGCCTGGGGCCTGCTGGCTGCTGCCGAAAGGGCAGGGCTGAGAACATTTATCGGCTCATACCCGATTACGCCTGCTACCGGCATTCTTGAAGAGATGGCTGCAAGAAAGGACCTTGGAGTAAAAAGTTTTCAGGCCGAGGACGAAATTGCCGGTATCTGCACCGCTATAGGCGCAAGCTTTGCCGGTTACCTGGCAGTTACATCGACATCAGGTCCCGGAATGGCCCTTAAATCAGAGGCCATCGGGCTGGCTGTCATGACCGAGCTCCCATTGGTAATCATTAATGTGCAGAGGGCAGGACCATCAACGGGGCTGCCTACCAAGACAGAACAGTCAGACCTGATGCAGGCATTATTCGGCAGAAATGGAGAATGCCCTGTAGTGGTTATTGCAGCCAGCACACCTTCCGATTGTTTCAATTTCGCTTTCGAAGCCGCAAAAATCGCGCTGGAGCATATGACACCGGTACTACTGCTCACCGACAGCTATCTTGCAAACAGCTCTGAACCATGGAGAATTCCCGTTGTGAAGGATCTCCCGGAAATAAAACCGCCATTTGCCGATATTAATGAGAAACCTTTTCTCCCTTATAAACGAAATTGTGAAACCCTGGCACGCTCTTGGGCAATTCCCGGTACTCCCGGACTCGAGCACAGAATAGGCGGCCTTGAGAAAACAATGAAGGGTAATGTGTCGTATATACCTGAAAACCACGAGATGATGGTCAATTTCAGGGCCGAAAAAGTGGCAAAAGTAGCCGACAGGATACCTGACCTGAAAGTGTACGGAGAGGAGTCAGGCGATCTTCTTGTGGTCGGCTGGGGCGGATCCCGCGGCTACCTGATAACCGCAGTCAATGAATTGCAGGCTGAAGGTCATAAGGTAAGCCTGGCCAACTTCAATTATATCTTTCCTTTGCCAAAAAATGTAGCAGAAGTATTCAGTAGATTTAAAAAGATAGTGGTAGCTGAACTCAATCTTGGTCAGTTTGCAGATTACCTGAGAATAAAACACCAAGAATTTACTTACAGGCAGATTAACAAGGTGCAGGGAATACCGTTTACGATCAGCGAGATAAAGGAGAAATGTGTTAAAATACTGGAGGAAAAATAAAATGGCTGAAACACAATCATTGCAATATACTCCCAGGGATTTTAAAAGCGATCAGGAGGTCAGATGGTGCCCCGGATGCGGCGATCATGCAGTACTGAATGCTGTTCAGAAAGCGCTTTCCGAACTTGGAATACCAAAGGAAAAATTTGCCTTTATCTCAGGTATAGGATGCTCTTCACGGTTCCCTTATTATATGGATACATATGGTTTCCATGGAATTCACGGAAGGGCAGCTGCTATTGCCACAGGAGTTAAAACCGCCAACCCTGATTTGTCGGTCTGGGAAATTACCGGAGACGGAGATGCGCTGGCAATAGGCGGAAATCATTTTATTCATGCGATCAGACGTAACATTGATATTAACCTTATACTTTTCAATAACGAGATATACGGTCTGACCAAGGGACAGTATTCACCAACCTCTGAGAAGGGCATCGTGACCAAGACATCTCCATTCGGATCCGTTGAGGAACCGTTTTCAGTCGGTGAGCTTGTAATCGGTGCCAAAGGCAAATTCTTCGCCAGAACAGTCGATGCAAATGTAGCCCTTTCGACACAGATATACATTGAGGCTGCAAGGCATAAGGGGACATCAGTAATTGAGGTTCTTCAAAATTGTGTAATCTTTAATGATGGAGTTCACGAGGTTGTAACAGGCAAAGAGGTAAGAGACGACCGGACAATTATCCTGAAACATGGAGAACCAATGATCTTCGGGAAAAATAATGATAAGGGCCTGGTATTGGATGGACTCAAGCTAAAGGTTGTGAAAATCGGCGAAAACGGAATAACGAAGGACGACCTTATCATTCATGATGCATATGAAGCTAACCCTGGTATCCAATATATACTGGCAAATATGAAGTATCCGGATTTTCCGGTAGCGTTGGGGGTTATTCGATCTGTACCCGGCAATACATACGAAACAGATGTGGAGAATCAGATTGAAAAGGTCCGCAAGGATTCCAAAATAAAATGCATGGATGACCTGCTTGCAAGCGGGTCGACCTGGAAAGTGGAATAAGAAAAACCCCCTTCTTCACGGAAGGGGGTTTTTAATTTTCATTTATTAACTTTAAATCCTGAATTCCAGTTGCCGGATATGGATAATAAAGATCATATCAATCCCGAATATCACAGGTTGCTTCACGAACAGCAGGAGCGGTTGAAGGAACTGGCTTGCATAAATCAGACAACATATATACTTAAGGAGGGAAAACCAATTGAAGAAACCCTTCAGCAGATTGCCCTGCTTCTCCCAGCTGCATGGCAGTATCCTGAATACACTAATGCAAGGATAAAATTCCTTGATAAAATTTTTGAAACACCTGAATTTCAGGAAACTACCTGGAAAATGATACAGGAATTCAATACAATTGATGACGAAAATGGTACGATTGAGATATTTTATAACAAGGAATTCAGCATCGAAAATGAAGGTCCGTTTCTAAAGGAGGAGAGAGACCTCATTCAAAACATTGCAAGCCTCATTACCGGATATATAAACAGCTATAAAGCCCGTGATATTATCCGCATGGCTCAGGTTCCGAAGGAGAATGATGACGACATGACAAATGTCTCAAGCAGGAAGCTGCTACAGAAATTCCTCGAACGGCATAATGCCGAAAGGGACGTTTTTCATGACCTCCAGCCATTCAAGGTAAAAGAGATATTGCTTGTAGCAAACTTATATGATGCCTATTCCATTGAAGGAGAGGGTAGATTCTCCGACCACATGCTTGGGGAATATTATCAGCTCAGCCTCACTTCCCTGCCAAGAGTAACCGGCGTTACAGGAGAGGAAGAAGCCTTTAACAGGCTGAAATCCAGGCATTATGACATGATAATCATAATGGTGGGAGTCCATAAGGAGAGCCCCCTGGTACTTTGCAGGAAGATTAAGGAAAAATATCCTTACCTGCCGACTTTCCTTCTTCTCAATAACCCGGCTGATGCTCCTTTTGTAAAGAAGCAGAAAGCTCTTGGTGTACCTTTTGATAATTATTTTGTGTGGACCGGTGAGTCGAAAGTCTTTTTTGCAATGGTAAAACTGCTCGAGGACCAGGTTAACGTCGACAATGATACCAAGAAGGGTCTTACAAGAGTCATTCTTATTGTTGAGGATTCTGCAGAGTATTATTCCAGCTATCTCCCTATACTTTATACTCTTGTCCTGGAACAGACAAGAAACCTCATTGAAGACGTTTCAACCGATGAACTTTACAAAGTACTGAAGCTCAGAGCGAGACCAAAAATACTCCTGGCTTCAAACTGGGAGGATTCAATCTCTATCTACAATAAATACAAGGATAGCTTGCTGTGTGTCATTTCCGATATGCGGTTTCCGAAGAACGGAGAACTCTACGACACTGCCGGTTTTGAACTTATTAAGCTTATAAAGAATGATCTTCCGAACCTGCCAACCGTTCTTCAGTCATCTGATTCTGAAAATGCAAAATACGCTTTCACTCTAAAGGCAAATTTTATTAATAAGAACTCTGAGAGCCTGCTTCAGGACCTGAAATCTTTTATCAACTATTACCTTGGCTTCGGGCATTTCGTATACAGGGACAATAAAGGGCGGCAGATTGCAGTGGCCAAATCGATGAAGGAGTTTGAAGCTTACCTTGAAACGATACCCGAAGATTCGCTTGCATATCATGCCATGAAAAATCACTTTTCCCTTTGGCTTATGGCCAGGGGTGAAGTGAAAATTGCCAAGCTGATTAACCCGATAAAAGTCTCTGATTTCAAAAGCCTCAGGGAACTCAGGGAATTCCTTATTGATATCATAAGAAAACGCAGGAGGGAGACTAACAAGGGGCGGGTAGTCAACTTTGAAGAATCTGCTTCTATTGACGAAACAAATGTTGTAAGTCTTGCTGGTGGCTCACTCGGCGGAAAAGGAAGAGGCCTTGCTTTTATCAATACCCTGATTTACAGCTTTGAACTGGGACGGCTACTTTCGGGAATAAACATTAAAACACCAATAACTGCCATTATCGGGACAGATGAGTTCGATATGTTTATGGAACGTAACCATTTGTGGGACAGTGTGAAAGGTGAAAAAGACTTTGATGTTCTTCAAAGGCTGTTTATTGAAGGGAGCCTTAGCTATACCCTTGAGAAAGTATTAAGAGTGTTCCTCAGGCAGATTGTCAAGCCTATTGCAGTACGTTCTTCCAGCCTTTTCGAAGATTCAATGAGCCAGCCATTCTCGGGGATCTTCGGCACTTATCTGCTGCCTAATAACCACCCTGAATTCGAGATCAGGCTCCGTCAGTTATCTGATGCAATAAAGCTTGTCTTTGCATCAATTTATTCCAGGAGTTCAAGAACATATTTTGAGGCAATAAACTATAAGGTAGAACAGGAAAAAATGGCCATCGTTATCCAGGAGGTCGTTGGCAACAGGTTTAACGATACATTTTACCCTCATATCAGCGGCACGGCACAGTCATTTAACTTTTACCCCGTTGCACATATGACCCCGCAGGATGGATTTGCTGTCATGGCTGTGGGGCTGGGCCATTATGTGGTTGAAGGTGAAAGGGCCTTCAGATTTTCTCCATCCTACCCGTCACTCGATATCGTATCTCATAACGATCTCTATAAAAACTCTCAGGTCCATTTCTATGCTGTTGACCTCAATAAGAAGGATCTGAATCTTCTCGAAGGAGAGAATGCAGGGCTCATATCACTGGATATAAGTACGGCAGAGGAACATGGAACTCTTAATCATTCAGCTTCAGTACTGAATACAGATAATGATACAATAGTTCCCGGCCTTGATGTTCCGGGGCCAAGAGTTATAAATTTTGCCGATATCCTGAAATATAATTACATACCTCTGTCGGCCACCCTAAAGGTAATTCTTGACGTTGTGGCAGAAGCAACCGGCAACCCTTCAGAGATTGAGTTTGCAGTGGATCTTACTAAGGACACTGAAGGCAATGCTTCATTCTATCTTCTGCAGATTAAACCACTTGTCGGCAGCGGTGCCGGCTATGAAATTGATGAGGAAAGCATAAACCATGAAGATCTCATTCTACAATCCGGGAAAAGCATGGGGAATGGAATTATTGACGACATTACCGATATAATATATGTGGAACCGGAAAAATTCGACAACCTGCGTACCACTCAGATGGCTGATGAAATTAATGCCATCAATGATAAAATGCTCAAGGCAAATTCACGGTATGTACTTATTGGTCCTGGAAGGTGGGGAACAAAGGACAGGTTCCTCGGAATTCCGGTTGCCTGGCCACAGATTTCAAATGCAAAGGTAATTGTAGAAGTCGATCTTCCTGATTTCCATCTTGACGCCTCACTTGGTTCACATTTCTTCCACAACGTTACCTCAATGAATGTAGGTTATTTTTCGATAAACCAGGGAAGCAATGACGGGAGAATTGACTGGGATAAGCTTGCCGGCCAGAAAGTTATTGAAACCGGAAAATTCTTTCGGCATATAAGGTTTGAGAAACCCCTTACCATCCGCATGGATGGTAAGAAGGGAATAGCTGTAATAACAATGAATAAGTAAATATACCTGACCATGACCATCATAGACGGTATTCTTGATCTTCAGAAATATGATTTTACGGATACCTCCTTTGATCTGCTGATGCAGAAACGAATACACCGTGTGCTGGTAATTTGCAGTAATTATGATAATTACATGCTCGAGGAAGACGGAAGGATCGATGAACAGATTTTTAATGAATATGTGTCACTTAACCTGAGATATCCCCCGGTATTCATTCAGACAGACAATGCTGAGGATGCCTTCAGAATTCTGGCAGAAGGCAATGTCGACCTCGTCATTTCAATGCTCTCCCTCAGGGGAACCGATGTTTTTGCACTTGCAAAAAAGATCAAGACCAATTATGAACATATTCCCATCGTTGTCCTCACTTATTTTTCCCGCGAAGTATCCCTGAGGCTTGAGGGTGAAGATCTCAGCGCAATCGATTATGTTTTCTGCTGGCTTGGCGATGCATCCCTGATCCTTGCTATAATCAAGTTGATCGAGGATAAAATGAATGCTGATTATGATATTGAAAATATTGGAGTTCAGGCCATAATTCTTGTCGAAAACTCTATCAGGTATATCTCGTCATACCTTCCCAATATCTACAGGATTGTTCTTTTGCAGTCGCTAGATTTTCAGCGTGAAGCCCTGAATGAGCACCAAAGGATGCTTAAAATGAGGGGCAGACCCAAAATTTTGCTGGCAAATAACTTCAATGATGCCGAAGCTCTTTATAAAAAATATAAGTATAATGTGCTCGGAATAATATCCGATATAAGCTATAAAAGAGACAATATTCCTGATGAGAATGCAGGCTTTGAGCTGTGCAAGGTTGTCATGGCTGATGATGATAAAGTACCCTTCCTGCTTCAATCCTCAAATCTTGATCATAAAAAGAGGGCTGAGGAAATGGGTGCGGGATTTATCCATAAATACTCCAAATCCCTTTCACTGGAGCTGAGGAATTATATAATTCAGAACCTTGCCTTCGGTCCGTTTGTGTTCAGAAACCCTGACACGCTCGAGCCTATCGCTATTGCGACAGACCTTCAGGCTCTTCAGCAGAAGATACTGACAGTTCCGGACAACTCCCTTGAATACCATGCAACCCGGAATCAATTTTCAAAATGGCTGAATGCCAGGGCACTGTTTCCCGTTGCCCAGATGTTCAAGTACATCAGGAAAGAGGATTTTGAAACTATGGATGAGATGAGGCGGTTCCTGTATGTCGCCATCTCAAGCTTCAGACTCGGTAAAGGAAGGGGAGTCATTGCCAAATTCGATAAAATGAGCTTTGATGAGTACCAGGTATTTTCGAGGATTGGCGAAGGATCAATTGGCGGCAAAGCCAGGGGACTTGCTTTCATAAACAGGATAATAAAGAACTACAAGCTATTCAATAAATTCCCCGATGTCCTTATTACAATTCCCAGGACTGTAGTCCTGAGCACTGATATCTTCGACGAATTCATGGATCACAATAACCTTTATTCGGTTGCCATGTCGGACCTTCCCGACGAGGATATCCTTAACCGTTTCATTAATGCTGAACTCCCGGGACGCGTTTACCAGGACTTCTATGCTTTTCTTGCCGTTTCAAGAAATCATCCGATTGCCGTAAGGTCTTCAAGTAAATTGGAAGATTCACATTATCAGCCTTTTGCGGGAGTATATTCGACATACATGATCCCCAGGCTTGCCGACAACCACATAATGGTGAAAGCTTTGGCCGATGCAATTAAAGAAGTTTATGCGTCGGTATATTACAAAGCCAGCAAGGCTTATATGACTGCTACAGCAAACGTTATCGATGAGGAGAAAATGGGAATAATCCTTCAGGAAATTTGCGGTAACCGTCATGGAGATATTTTTTACCCTACGCTTTCAGGTGTTGCCAGATCGATCAATTACTATCCTATAGGTTCTGAAAAAGCTGAAGACGGCATTGCAAACGTAGCTTTTGGCCTTGGAAAGCTGATCGTCGAAGGAGGCATGTCGCTTCGCTTCTGTCCGAAAATGCCAAAGAAGATCCTTCAGCTTTCATCGCCCGAAGCTGCCCTCCGCGATACGCAGAAGGACTTCAGGGCCCTTGACCTGAATTTCAGCAGCTTTGTCCCGTCGACAGACGATGGTGTAAATATTCTCAGGATAGATATCAAGGATGCAAACAACGATGGTGCGATGAAATACCTTGCTTCAACGTACGATCGTACTAATAATGTGATTCGCGACGGGATCATTCAGAATGGCAAGAGAATCATCACCTTCTCGGGCATTCTCCAGTACAAGACTTTCCCATTGGCTGACATACTTTCAACTCTCCTGGAGGTTGGACAGAAGGAAATGAATAACCCGATTGAGATTGAATTTGCAGCCAACCTCGAGACTCCTGCAGGAACTCCCAAGGTCTTTAACTTCCTTCAGATAAGGCCGATAGTTTACTCAGATGAAACTTATAATATTAACCTCGATAACATCAGGAAAGAGCAAACAATTATTTTTTCAGATTCTGCCCTTGGCCATGGATTGTTCAAAGGCATTATGGATCTTGTCTATGTCAAACCGGAGTCATTTAATGCTGCGCAAAATAAGAATGTCGCCATGGTGATAGAGAAAATAAATTCTTTATTTGTGAAGCAGTCATTGGGATACGTGCTTATTGGCCCCGGAAGATGGGGATCTACGGATCCCTGGCTCGGCATCCCTGTGAAATGGCAGCAGATATCGGCGGCAAGGATAATTGTCGAATCGGGACTGAAAAACTACCGCATTGACCCAAGCCAGGGTACTCATTTCTTCCAGAACCTCACATCATTCAGAGTAGGATATTTCACAATAAATCCTTTTATAAACGAAGGCTATTACGATGTGGATTTTCTGAATGGGATGAAAATTGTGTATGAAGATGAATTTATAAGGCATATCCGTTTTGACAAGCCTCTCGAGATAATGATAGACGGGAAGAGGCATAAAGGAGCAATAATGAAACCGGATCAGCATTAATTTTAATAAAATCAAAAAAACTCTATAATGGAAACAGCAGCAACAGTTTATAAGGGCGATCTTAGAACCGAAATAACTCACCTCCGCTCCGGAAGCGTGATAATCACAGATGCTCCGGTCGACAACAAGGGCAAGGGGGAGAATTTCTCACCCACCGATCTGGTAGCTTCAGCTCTGGGGAGTTGTATATTTACCATCATGGGAATTGCCGCCAGAGAGCATGGATTCTCTATTGAAGGAACAACCTGCAAAATAACGAAGATCATGACTGAAAGCCCCAGGAAGATAGGGGAGATTAAGATTGATTTTGATTTTACAGGACATGAATACAGCGCCAAGCAGAGGAAAATCCTTGAATATTGTGTTAAAACATGCCCGGTGGCATTAACGCTTAATGAATCTGTATTTCAGAACGTTACACTGCATTTTTAATAAACGGCCCCTTCAGTTGCCATATCTTTACTGATTTTCTTAATAAGCCCCTGGAGTACATTGCCTGGTCCTACCTCAGTAAATGAGGTTGCACCATCTGAAATCATGTTGATCACTGACTGAGCCCATCGGACAGGTGATGTTAGCTGAGCCACAAGATTAGCTTTTATGGTATCCGGATCAGTTGAGGGTTTAGCATTTACATTCTGGTAAACAGGGCAAACTGGACTGTGAAACACAGTAGAATTAATGGCCTGTTCGAGCTCCACCCGGGCCGGCTCCATAAGCGGGGAATGGAAAGCGCCTCCTACAGCCAGCTTTAAAGCTCTCTTAGCTCCTTTTTCCTTAAGTGCTTCAATAGCCTTATCTATGCCTTCATTTGATCCTGATATCACAATCTGTCCCGGGCTGTTGTAGTTGGCCGGAACCACCACGTCGGGTATTGAGGTGCAGACATCTTCCACGGTTTTATCATCAAGCCCCAGTATTGCTGCCATAGTTGATGGAGTTTTTTCACATGCTTTTTGCATTGCAAGTGCTCTTTTTGATATAAGCATAATTCCATCCTTGAAGGATAATGTCTTATTGGCAACGAGAGCCGAGAATTCACCAAGTGAATGACCGGCAACCATCGATGGCTGGAAGCTGTCGCCGAGAAGCGCGGCAAGTATTGTTGAATGGAGGAATATAGCAGGCTGGGTCACTTTTGTCTGTTTCAGGTCTTCATCTGTTCCTGAAAACATCAGATCAGTGATCCTGAATCCAAGCAGGCTGTTTGCTTTTTCGAACATCTCCTTTGCTATGGGTGATTTTTCGTAAAGATCTTTGCCCATGCCGACAAATTGTGCTCCTTGTCCGGGAAATACGTATGCCTTCATAATTATTTCAATAAATTAAGTACTGATTGCAGGAGCGCAAAAATAGAAAATTATTTTCAGTGAAGCCTCGAACCGATAAGATGAATGAACTCCTCGCGGGTGTTTAGCTGCTCAAGGAAAATACCTGTAAATGCAGAGGTTGTGGTTACTGAGTTTTGCTTTTGTACTCCCCTGATCTGCATGCACATATGCTGAGCCTCAATAACTACCGCAACTCCAAGAGGCTTAAGGGTATCCTGAATACAGTTCCTGATCTGAGTGGTAAGCCGCTCCTGGACCTGAAGTCTTCGTGAAAAAGCTTCCACAACCCTGGCGATCTTGCTTAGTCCCGTAATGTATCCATCCGGTATGTATGCAACATGAGCCTTGCCGAAGAACGGGAGCATATGATGCTCACACATGGAATAGAGGTCAATGTCCTTTACAATTACCATCTGCCTGTACTCTTCCTTGAACATTGCCGACCTCAGTATTTCATCAGGATTCATATTATATCCAAGTGTAAGATAATTCATGGCTTTGGAAACCCTTATTGGAGTACGCACCAATCCTTCCCTCTTGGGATCTTCCCCGATCAGTTCGAGTATTCTATGGTACATTTTTGCCATTTCTTCGATGGTCTCAGCATTCCAGGTCTCAATCTTATTATATCCGTCGACGATCATTCCTGACCCGTCGTTTATTTTTTCGATTTTTTCAGCCATAATATTCAATGAAATTATTTTCTGTTTCTTCTATCTTAATACAGTGAAGCAGTGCACCATTCTTTTCAATTTCAGGCTTCATCTCATCCCAGATCGCAACTGCAAGATTCTCGGTTGAGGAAATTTTACCTTTCATAAAGGTCACATCAAGATTGATGTTCCGGTGATCAAGCTTCTCAATCACTTTCTCATTTATTATCTTTTTCAGGATGTTAATATTCATAACAAAACCATGATTTTCAGACTGTTCCCCTTTGACTGTAACCCAGAGGACATAATTATGCCCATGCCAGTTTGGATTGGAACACTTGCCGAAAACCTCCAGGTTTTTTTCATCGGACCAGTCCTGCCTGAACATCCTGTGTGCAGCACTGAATCTTTCTCTGCGTGTAATGTAGATCATTTGACAGTGCGATTCATATACAATATTAGCCAATAAAGTTGATTTTTTAAATCCTAAATGCAATATATTTATAGCACTTAAACTGTTATGGCCTTAAAAGTACTATTGATTACTGCCACTGATGCCGAAGCTGAGGCATTGAAGAAAATCCAGGGAATAAAATCTTGTCCGGATGGGTTTTTGCTTGGTCAATCTGAAGTAAGTCTCCTCGTAACTGGTGTAGGATCAATTGCAACATCATGGGCCATGACCAAATGGCTATCTTCAAATTCCAGGCCGGACCTTGCGATAAATATAGGCATCGCGGGCAGTTTCAGGGATGATATTGAAATCGGCGATGTAGTCGTACCGGTTTCCGATTGTTTTGCAGATGCGGGGATAGAGACAGGCAGCGGTTTCATTACCCTAGAAGAGGCCGGCCTTGCAGATCCGGACAGATTCCCGTTTACCGATGGAAAAATAATTGCAGAGAATAAATATTGCAACATGGCAATGAATTTTCTGAAGCCGGCAAAAGCCATAACAGTAAACAGTGCGTCAGGTTCACAAGAAACTATAAACAGGCTGTTAACAAAATATAATCCTGATATAGAAACTATGGAAGGCGCAACTTTTTTCTATATTTGCAGCGGGGGAAAATTGCCTTTTATGGCATTGAGATCAATTTCAAACAAGGTTGAACCGCGAAATAAAGACAAGTGGAATATCCCGCTTGCGCTTATTAATTTGTCAGAAAAGTTGAAAGAATTCCTTTTAATCGTTTAATGAAAGAATGAAACTGACACTTGGTTTCTCGCCATGCCCGAATGATACGTTCATTTTTGATGCGATGGTGCATGGGAGGATTGATACTGAAGGGCTGGAATTCGATTATTTGCTGGCAGATGTGGAGGAGCTTAACAGGAAAGCTTTCGCAGGCGATCTTGATATTACCAAAATGAGCTTCTACGCATATGCTTATGCAGTTCAGAATTACCTGATCCTCGACTCGGGGAGTGCGCTTGGACACAGGAATGGGCCGCTTCTTATCAGCAAAAATAAAATTGACCCATCAAAGCTGGCCACAGCCAGGATCGCCATCCCCGGGAAATACACAACTGCCAATATGCTTATCAGCATTGCATGGCCTGAAGCTCTCAATAAAACAGAATATCTGTTCTCATCAATCGAGGAAGCTCTGCTGAAAGGAGAAATGGATGCTGGATTGATTATCCATGAAACAAGGTTTACATATTATAAAAGAGGCCTTCATAAGATTGCCGATATGGGAGAATACTGGGAGAAGCTCACAGGTCTGCCAATTCCTCTTGGAACTATTGTCGTCAACAGGAGACTTCCTGAGGATATTGCACTGAAAGTCAACAGGATTATCAGGCGAAGCCTCGAATTTGCCTACCATGATTCTCTTGCATCATACGATTTCGTAGTTGCAAACGCAAAGGAGATGGACAGCACCGTGATGAATAATCATATCAAGCTATTTGTCAATAAATTCACTCTGAACCTGGGGAAGGATGGTAAAAAAGCAATTTCGGAGCTTTTCAGGATTGCCCATGAGAAGGGAATAGTTCCCATGCTTCCTGACCGGATTTTTCTTACTTCACATTAAAAAGCAGCTCTTAAAATTCTTACATTTGATTCGGTATTGAATTTTAACTAATATTAAAAAACCGAATCATGGCCTTTGAACTTCCAAAACTTCCGTACAAGCTAAATGCTCTTGTTCCTCATATCAGTGAGGAGACGCTGGAATTCCACTATGGCAAGCATCATCTTGCTTATGTAAATAATCTGAACGGGCTTGTCCCCGGAACTCAATTTGAAAAAGCCAGCCTTGAAACCATTATCAAAAATGCCGATGGGGCAATTTTTAATAATGCCGCCCAGATCTGGAACCACACTTTTTATTTTGAATCTTTTTCCAAAGCAGGGAAGAGAGAACCAGATGGAAAGCTGGCTGAAGCAATTAATAAATCATTCGGATCGTTTGATGCCTTTAAAGAGCAATTTACCAAGGCTGCAGCCACTCTATTCGGCGCAGGCTGGGCATGGCTTGTAAAAAGTGAAGATGGTTCACTCCAGATAGTTCAGGAATCAAATGCCGGGAATCCTCTTAAAAAAGGGCTTAAGCCACTGTTAACCTGCGATGTGTGGGAACATGCTTATTATATCGATTACAGGAACAGGAGACCCGATTACATAAAGTCATTCTGGGAAATAATTGACTGGAATGTGATATCCGGACGCTTCTGAAAGTAATTTGAAAAATATTAAACGGCATAATGTCAGGAATTGCGGTTCCGGGCAATTTTATTAAAATCAATCTCTCTTTAACTATCATGAAAAAAATCCTGTACTCTTTTTTGTGCCTGTGCTTTGCATTTGCTACCGTTACCGGTCAGCAATCAAAAGTCGTCGACCGGATAATAGAACTTGGCAAAACTGATAACCACACTATGCATCATCTTGATGTTCTTACAAATCGTTTCGGGGGACGCATTACCGGATCTGATGCTTATACCAATGCTGCACTCTGGTGCGCTTCGGAATTTAAAAAATGGGGTATGGAAGTTATTATGGATGAGGCAGGTACTCTTCCTGTGGGGTTTGACCGGGGACCCTGGTTCGGACGTCTTCTTTCCGATAACGGTATGGACCTTCACTTTGCCACTCCGTCGTATACATCAGGCACAAAAGGTGTTGAGCGCGGTCGTGTCATGCTTGAACCAAAAAGCAGGGATGAGTTTGATCACATGAAGGGTGCACTTAAGGGTGCATGGGTGCTTATCAGCGGCAAGAACACCGGATGGCCCATTGATTTTTCGCAGCATGCCGATTCACTCAGAGCTAAAGTTCTGGTTTACAATGATTCCATATCAAAGCTAAACAGGGATATAACAAGGCAGAATTTAGAGAACCGCGATAAACCTCAGAAAGATCTTATCCCGCTTAAGGAGGAACCGGCACTGTTTTATCGCGAAATGTGTGAAGCAGGAATTCTTGGAATCATTCAGTCTGCTGTCGTTCCTATAAGGGTCCTTTACGACAGGAAAAATCTTGATAAACTGACATTCGAGACACTGCCGACAGTATGTGACATTAAACTCGATGAGAACCAGTATTCGATTATAGAAAAGATGGTTAAGGAGCGAAGGTATTTCCTCCTTGAATTTGACATTCGGAACCATTTCAATCCGGGCCCGGTAAAATATCATAATGTCATCGGGGTGATCAGGGGTACTCAGTATCCTGACGAGTATGTAATGATGGGCGGTCACCTCGACTCATTTGATGTAGCAACAGGCGCAGTTGACGATGGCTCAGGAGCAACTCCCACAATGGAAGCCGCCAGGCTCATAATGGCTGCCGGAGGAAAGCCCAAACGTACCATTCTCGTCTGTCTGTGGGCGGGAGAGGAATTCGGCCTTTATGGCTCGAAGCACTGGGTTGAAGCAAATAAGGAGAAGCTTCCAAAGATTTCCAACTATTTTAATCGTGATGGCGGACCTACAGTACCTATCGGCCTGAATGTTCCGGAAGCCATGTATGACGATTTTGAAAAGATTTGCAAGCCACTTAATGATATAAATCCCGATTTCCCGTTCAAATTGGTCAGGAACACTCAGCCTCCCCGTCCAAGACCAACTACAGCAGGAGGATCAGACCATGCTTACTTTGCAATGAACGGAGTGCCCACGCTCTATTTCGATCAACCCGATTCCAAGGGCTACGATTTTAATTACGGAGAAATATGGCATACAGAGAATGACTACTATAACAAGAGTATTCCTGAATACCAGGAGCATGCCTCAGTTGTGACAGCTGTCGTGGTTTATGGCCTGGCAAATCTTGACCACCTTCTTTCGAGAAAAGGACTTTTTGCTGAACAGGAAGAAAAAAAGTAATACAGGATATAACTGAAATACAAATGAATTTAAAAGAGCTTGTTCTTAAAACCCGTTCATACAGGCGGTTTGATGAGTCTTACAGAATTGATTATAAAACACTTGAGAATCTGGTTGATCTGGCAAGACTCTCTGCATCTGGAGCAAACCGCCAGCCATTAAAGTATCTTATTTATAATTCAGCTGAAGATTGTGCCCGGGTATACCCATCACTTATCTGGGCTGCCTACCTGAAAGAATGGGACGGACCAGAAAAAGGGGAAAGGCCGGCAGGATATATAATTATTCTTGGCGACAAATCAATAGCAGAAGGATTCGGAGTTGACCACGGAATAGCAGCTCAGAGCATTATGCTGGGGGCAAGTGAGGCTAGCCTCGGAGGATGCATGATAGCTTCTATAAGGCGCGATCAGCTTCGTTCAGAATTTTCAATTCCTGAAATTTTTGATGTGCTTCTTGTCCTGGCTCTCGGGAAACCTATCGAAAAGGTAATAATTGATGAAATGAAGGAAGGTGACGTCAAATACTGGAGGGACAATGAAATGAATCATCATGTTCCGAAAAGAGCCCTGAGGGACCTGATCATTAAACTGTAATTTCATAGTATGAGGAGACAGCTCATATTTATATTGTTGAATGCTCTGTTATGGACTTCAGTGTCTGGACAGGAATCGGATGACCAGGGCAGCAAATTGCTTTTTCAGGGTATTGTTATGGAAAAGCAAAATGAAAACCCTCTGCCAAACGCACAGATCTTTATTAACAGAACTTTTTCATCGGTAAGCAATGACCATGGAAGGTTCGCATTTTATGCGGCTAAGAATGATACCGTTACATTCAGTCTTCTTGGCTATAAGCCATTAACCTTCTACATCAGCGATACTCTCGCCGGAAAAGAATTCGTTGCGGGCATTTATATGCGTGCCGACACCGTGTCGATCGACGAAGTGGTGATTCTCCCAAGACTTGCAAACCTTAAAGCCGATATATTCAGTCCGCGAAGTGAGACAAGCAGGCAACACCAGAATGCCAGCAATAATCTGGCACTTTCTGCATACCAGGCAAGGATGACGCAGAATAAACTTGGTGACCCTTCTCTTAATTATGAGGTACTCAGGCAGAGACAAAAGGACGAAGCATATACAAAAGGACAGATTCCATCTGACAGGATAGTAGGCTTAAGTCCTCTGATGCTTATTCCGGCCGCCTATATGCTGCTTCACGGCCTTCCTGGGAAGCCTGCGCCGCTCCAGCCCAGTCTGACTGAACAGGAGGTGAATGAGATTCACAAAAGGTATATGGAATCTATAAGGGAGAAGTGATAGACAGACAGTTACTCGGTCCTTGATCCTCGTTCCTCGTAGTTATCTTACCGAGCACCGAGTATCAAGCACCGCGCACCTGAACAACCTCATCCCTTATTAAAAATTGCCTTGATAATATGGCTTGCCATCTTCGGGTTCTCCTTCAGGCGGCGTGTTGAATAACTGAACCATTTTTCTCCGAAAGGCACGTAAACTCTCATTGAATGTCCTTCATTTACAATGCTTTCACGCAGCTTGGGCGTCACCCCGTAAAGCATCTGGAATTCATATAGATTTTTCGGGACATTATATTTTTCCAGAAGTTTATATGCTGCATCGACAAGCGGTTTATCGTGAGTTGCAATGCCAACGTGTATCTTATTTTTTAACATGTACTCAAGATCCTCGAGATAATGCTGATTAATCTCTTCATATTTCTTGAATGCAATCGCAGCCGACTCAACGTATATGCCCTTGCAGAGCCTGAAGCTGAGTGGTGCAGCTTCACTGTTCAGGTCAGAAAGACCTTTAATGTCGTCTAAAGTTCGTTTCATGTAGGCCTGAATGACAAGCCCGACGTTTCCCGGGAACTCTTTCTTAAGCCTGCGGAAAAGTTCAATCTCCATGTCGGTGCATGGCGAGTCTTCCATGTCTATCCTTATAAATCCCTTGTACCCGGCGGCATGGGCTATAATCTCCCTGACATAACGGTAACAAGCTTCCTTATCGATAAGCAATCCGAAGCTGGTCGGCTTAACAGAAAAATTACCGTCAATCCCGTTTTTGTAACTCACATCAATCGTGTTGAGATATTCCTTCGTGTTGGCTTCTGCCTCCTCAAGTGTATTGATGAATTCCCCGAGGACATCGAGAGTCACTTTTACACCTTTGCTGTTCAGATCCTTAGAAACTCTCATAGCATCATCGATAGTTTCACCCGAAATATAGGAGTGAGAGAAGATCCAGATAAACTTTTTTGGAAAATATGGCAATATTGCCGCAATGAATTTGTTAAACATAGTAGTTATTGATAATTATTGTTTATGTAAAAAATTTGAACTGCTAATAAAAACCATCCTTAAATATTTTTTAATGACCTTTGTCATTGAAACAAGGAGTTTAAAAGGTGAAATTATTTATTTTGGATTAATTTTTCAGATTATGCAACCATTTATTTATATGGTATGTCATAAAAATGTCCTCAGTGTATGACGAGCGACCAGCAGATAATAGAAGGATGCGCAAAGCATGACAGGAAGTCACAGCAGTTGCTGTACGACAAATACTCTCGTTTCCTTCTTGGAGTATGCCTGAGGTATGCTTCCGACAAAGCTGAAGCTGAAGATATTTTGCAGGATAGTTTTTTGAAGATATTTTTTAATATAAAAGATTATTCAGGTACAGGTTCTTTCATAGGCTGGTTAAGAAAAGTTACAGTCAATACGGCTATCACCAATTATCATAAAAATCTGAAATACAGATACCATATTGAAATTGAGGAGTTCGTGTCGGTCGAGACAGGTGTTGAAAGCTTTGAGGAGGATTTTTTTACCGCTGATGAGCTTTACAAGGTACTGAATGGGTTGCCTGCCGGTTACAGGATGGTATTCAACCTGTATGCAGTTGAAGGTTATAAGCATAAAGAGATAGCAAAGATGCTTGGAATAGATACCAACACTTCTAAATCTCAGTACAGCAGGGCAAAAGCGGTAATAAGGGACAAACTTGAAAAACTTGGTAAGCTTAAGAACAGATATTCTGAAGATAATAATTGAATAAACTATTGAATGAATCGTGAAAGGGAAAGTTGAAAATAAGATGTTGAGGGATATTTTCAGGCAAAAGCTTGAAAGCGCTGAAGTTATTCCTTCTCCTGAAGCTGGCGTCAATCTTATGCGCCTAGTCGGCAGGTGGGAGTTTCTGCGCTTCAATCCATCGCGTTTCAACATCTGGTATGCAGGCGGAATTGCTGTTGCCGGCGCTGCCCTGGCAATTATTCTTGCTTCACCTGTTCATAAAAAGAATATTTCCGGCCTCTTGAATACCAATACATCAGAAGATATTTCTTCGAAGAAGTCTGATGAAATTCAGTCTTCAGGCAAATACTTTGAACTTGAGGCTCAGAGCCCTTTAAAAGAAGCGGGCAGGATTGCGAAGAAAACTGCAAGGACTAATACTGTGGCTTCTGCTGAAAAAGCACAATTAGCTATGCCTGGTTCTTCAATAGTGCCAGCAGGTCAGATAGCTTCTATTAGCGGAAAAGATATTTTCAAAGGTGGAAATCCTGTAACTGACAATCTCAGGAGTCAGAGTCTGGTTACGGAGAACATAGCTTCTGCCTCAGTTACTGAAGGATGTGCACCTCTTAAGGTATCGTTCAGGAACAAGGTAGTAAATTATGATTCATGCCGCTGGACTTTTGGTGACGGTGGCACTTCGTCTGAAAAAAATCCGAAATGGCTCTTTGATATACCGGGAGAGTACATTGTTACACTTTCTGTATTTGGAACCGGAAACCTTCATTCTTCTTCATCCCTGACTGTAGTTGTACATGCAGTCCCCAAGGCAAGGTTTGAGTCCTCCCCTGAGAATGCTATCCTGCCAAATGATGAAATCTCATTTCACAACTACTCTTCTGATGCCGTAAAATACAGGTGGGACTTTGGCGATGGGTCATCATCGGAACTTTTTGAACCAATGCACTCATATAAGAAGTCAGGCCGGTATAATCTTAAGCTGATTGTTTCAACGGAATTCGGATGCTCCGACTCGGTTATTGTAAAGAATGCATTTTCAGGTTCAGATAATTATATCGAATTTCCTAATGCTTTTATCCCCAACCTTAACGGGCCCTCGACAGGATATTATTCGCCAAAGAGCGATGAAGCCTCACAGGTATTTCACCCGGTTTCTTCAACCGTTTCTGATTACCAGCTGCGGATTTTTAGCCGCAATGGAATCCTGATTTTTGAAAGCAATGACATTAATATTGGATGGGACGGATATTACAAAGGTAATTTGTGTGATCCGGGTGTTTATATATGGAAAGTCCGCGGAAACTACCTGAATGGTGAACCATTTACAAAAATGGGTGATGTCACACTGCTCAAAAACTGATACTGCATTCTAAGATTGCCTCTGAATCGCTATTCCCATTCATCAAATAATTCAGTACATTCATCCAATATTTAACTGTATTCGTTAAAAAATCAGGTGCCGGGTAACACATTTGGCTCAAAAAAACGTTATATCGTAAGGAATTGTAATTTGATTTAACTATTTTCGTCAAGGTAAACCTATACCGGATAAATCTTGCTAAAAAGAATTATATATATACTCCTTACAGCATTTATCCTATTCACAGATTGTTATGGACAGGATCCGACATTCTCGCAATTTTATGCCAATCCTCTCTATCTTGCCCCATCCTTTGCAGGTGCTACCCAGGAGTACAGGATCGGGATGAATTACCGGAACCAGTGGCCTGCAATTCCCGGAGTATTTGAGACGTACAGCATTTCATTCGATAAGGCGATGCCTAATTTCAATTCAGGTATCGGTGTCCTTGCTACTTACGATGTTGCAGGTTCAGGTAACTTGAGTACGACGAATATCGGATTATTATACTCCTACGATTTTAATATAAACGAAAACTGGCATTTCAGGCCGGGAGTGAATTTTAAGTTCTATTACAGTGGGCTTGATATTGCAAAACTAATATTCAACAGTCAGCTTACAGGAAGCGGTACAACGCCTTCCATCTCTCCTCCGCCTTTTGATAATGTCGCCGATGTCGATTTTGCTACATCCTTCCTGGCATATAATGACACCTACTGGGGAGGCTTTACACTCGATCACCTGCTTGCACCCAAGATATCCTTTTACGGTGGTGATACACATGTTCCGGTTAAGTTCAACCTATTCGGCGGAATGCAGCTAATAAAAAAAACAAGGCTGAGGGTCAAGCTTCAGGAAGTGCTTTCAGTAGCTTTGAATTTCCAGGTACAGCAAAAATTCTACCAAACCGACCTTGGTCTGTATTATTACAAAGATCCGCTTATTTTCGGACTGTGGTACAGGGGAATTCCCTTTGTAACTTCACAGGCCGGCGATGCTGTCATAGGCCTTGTGGGGATTAAAACTGAACAGCTTCGCATAGGTTATAGCTATGATTTTACAATTTCAAACCTGGTTTCTTCCACCGGCGGGGCTCATGAGATTTCACTCACTTATGAGTTCAATTCATTCACGATAGGACAGCAGAGAAAAAGAATCAGGGCTATTCCGTGCCCTGAATTCTAGAGATCACGGACCCTTCTTGCTGCGGGATAATTTTACTATATTCCTTTACAATAAATTGCAACACGCAGTAGCCACGTTTGCTTAAATATCTTATATTTGCGGCTGACTATTGTTAAACAAATATCAAATAACCAATGAAGAAACTTACCATAGCGCTGTTTTCAGTATTATTTCTTGCTGTTGCAGTTCTGTTTTACCTGAATTTCTCTGGAAGTAAAAAAAGCGGCAAAAACGCCGGCAAAAACAGTGTTCCTTCACAGGGAATTGCTTTTGTGAATATTGATACTGTTATCTATAAGTTCGATATGTTTTTTGACAGGAGAGCTGATCTGATGGCAAAACAGAAAAATGCAGAAGCTGAACTTAATTCCAAAGGAAGCCTTTACCAGAAAAACGCAAATGATTATCAGGATAAGGTCAATAAAGGATTAATAACAAGGGCCGACGCTACTGAAAGGGAAAAAGCCCTCTATCAGCAGCAGCAGGAGCTTGTAACACTCCGCGATAACCTTCAGTCCAACCTTATGGAAGAAGAACAGGTAATGAACAGGCAGATCGTTGAGTATATCACCTCTTTCCTTGAAGCTAATAAGGCTGACTATAACTACCAGTATATTCTTGGTAAAAGCTTCGGAAGTGTAGTACTCTACGGCGATGGAGGACTGGATATTACCCAGAAAGTTCTCGACGCGCTTAATAAAAAGTACCAGGCTGAGAAAAAATAGCGAAAATGGGTTTTGCCACTTCGTGGCTTGACAAAAGAGCACTATTCCCGGAATTCATTAATGAACCGCCTGATAATCAGACAGGCATAATTGTTGTCATTCCTGCTTATAATGAACCGGATATTGCTTATTTGCTTGATTCACTAGTTAAGTGCAATGAACCCGGATGCAAGGTTGAAGTCATAGTTATTGTGAATGCACCGGCAGATGCCGGACCTGAGATCAGCCTGAGCAACAAGATTTGTATAAGCAGTATTGAAAGCTGGAAGAGAGAAAACAAAAACTTCTTCCGGCTTTATTATTTTGATGCAGGCCGGCCTTCAATTAAAGGATGGGGAGTCGGGCTTGCAAGGAAGACTGGGATGGATGAGGCTCTTCGAAGATTTAGCAGTATCGGGAAACCGGAAGGTATAATTGCAAGCCTTGATGCCGACTGCACAGTGAAAAAAAATTATTTCACGGAACTATTCAGTGAACTTTACGGGAACAGGCACAATAAAGCCTGTTCAATCTATTTTGAGCATCCGCTTACCGGAAATGATTTTTCTCCGGATATCTATGACTTTATTGTGCAATATGAGCTTCACATGCGGTATTACATTCAGGGCCTGAAGTACGCAGGATTTCCGTTCGCTTTTCATACGATAGGATCTTCAATGGCAGTCAAAGCTTCATCGTATGAAGCTTGCGGAGGAATGAACAGGAGGAAGGCCGGCGAAGATTTTTATTTCATCCAGAAGCTGTTGCCGCCTGGCGGTTATTTCGCCCTTAATTCAACCACTGTATATCCTTCACCTCGTGAATCGTCAAGAGTTCCCTTCGGAACTGGTACTGCAATGAGCAGACTCATGGATTTATCCGGCAAAAACTTTCTGACATATAATATTGAAGCTTTTAAAGAACTCAGGTACCTATTCAGCTTAACAGGAGAGTTGTACAGGTCTGATAAATCTGAAATTTCCAAAATCCGGAATTCCCTTCCACCCGGGCTGGAAACATTTTTGCATGAAGATGAATTTCTCGAAGCTGTTACCGAAATAAAAGAAAACACCTCAGGTATCGACTCATTCCGCAAACGATTTTTTGTATGGTTTAATATGTTCAGGATAATAAAGTACCTGAATCATGTTAGCTCTGGAGTGTTCAATAAACAAGCAGTTATGTATCAGGCACCCATGTTGCTGGAGATTATCGGTAAAAAGACCGATTATAAAACCCCTCAGGAATTGCTTGAATGTTACAGATCAATGGAACGGGGGATCAATTATTCTTCCTGGTGATCCTACGATCCTCAGCAGGGGTAAGAACAATGAACAGATCTTCGTCAGGTTTTTTCATCAGATACTGTTCCCTTCCGAATTTCTCGAGATTGTGATTATCTGTTTTCAGCTCATTTATCTTCTTCTTATCGGACTCAACCTTATTCAGAAGATATTCGCGGTCTTTCTTAAGCTTGTGCAGCTCACGCATATCACCAACCCTGGAGATCAGGTTATTCGAGTCCAGAAGCAGGATCCAGACAAAGAATATGAGTATTGTGAGAATATATTTATTCCGGAAAATGGCTGGAACTTTATTTATGAATCTGAACCTTAACATTATAGTACAAATCTACAACTTTTTTATCAACCTCCGCTCATAAGATAAATCATCTGAACATTGTCTCCGTCATGAATTATTGTCGATTCATATTCTTCCCTTGGAATAAGAAGGCCATTGATCTTGACGATCCTCATTTTGTAGGAGAATTTCTTAATCTTCAGCATTTCGCTGACGGATAAATTCTCGCCTGATAGTTCTTCTTCCCTGTTATTAAGAATTATTTTCATTGTCTGAAATAGTCTCTTGTTTTTTTCATAAGTATCTCGATAACAGTGTTAGCCTGCATATTTGCTACGATTCCAACTCTCGCGGCCATCGGGGGCATTTCATCACCCGCTGTTGTCGATTCATCGCCGCAGATATACAGCGTCTCGTCGATCTTCCGGAATTTTATTGTTTCACTCTTGCCCCAGCCGGCAAGACCAGAACCCATTACCAGGGGAGTTCCCGGCATTCTGGTCTGAACCGTCTCAGCAATCATCTCCTTCATATCATCCTTGTCGAATGCCTCTACAATTACATCGCATCCGGCAAAAATCTCAGGAATATTCAGATGATCCAGCATTTCAGCCAGTGCAATTACTGTAATATCAGGATTTATCCTGGCAATGTTCTCCTTTAATGCGATAGTTTTAAGCATCCCGACCTGGGAGGTAAAATAATACTGTCGGTTCAGGTTGGCCGGTTCAATTACATCAAAATCGGAGATTACCAGCGTGCCTACTCCACTTCTGGCGAGGGCAACAGCACAGGTCGAGCCAAGTCCACCTGCGCCGGCTATGCCGACCCTGAACCCAGAAAGATGATCTTTTATTTCGGAGAACCTCATTTGACCCGTTTTTCGGGATAATAACAAAAATGTACCTTCCAGGGAAACAATTATTTACCCGGTCCGGTCTTCACACTTACGAGCTCTATATAACACAAAACAGGTGTAGATCCCGGAACAGTATTCGGAAGACCAACAAATCCATAAGCAAGACTCGAAGGGATCAGTAATTTAGCTTTTCCTCCTGCACGTATAAGCTTCAACCCTTCATTTATTCCTTTGGGATAAGCATCGATTCCAACTACCCATTTATAAGGGACTGAAGGAGGTTTATTAAAGTCAAACCAGACATAATCCAGGAACATGGTATGGTACTTTATATAAGCTGTATCACCATCCACTGGCGATATCCCTGTTCCGGCAACAATTTCATAATAATACAAACCGCTTGGGTACAGAACATAAGTTGTATCCCCAAGAGCTTTTATGAAATCACTTATTTGCTGTCGCTCGTATTTTTCCTGTGCATTATCGGTCTCACAACCGGTAGTAATAACATTAAAAATCAGGAACAACAGTGATAGTATTTTAAATCCTCGCATTTGGTTAATAGTATTTAATTTCGAAAGATAGTAACCTTTTAGCCTTTTTACAAAGCTACTTTAATTGAACGGATACCTGCCGGAATTATTTTATTTCAGTTGCCCATGCAGCCGGTTTCCCCTAGCAGTTTATCTCAGTCAGGAATGTGCTGATTATCATTTAAGGAGGAGGTTATAAATGATTTAAGTCATAAGGTCTGTCGTCAAAATAGCTTAATTTTGATCTTATTAGATTTCAACGTCAAATAAACCTGTTTCGTTATGGACAACGATGCAATAAAAGCGCAGCATAAACTCATTAAGGAATGGGATTATACATGGACTCCACTGAACAAGGGCTATACTGACAAGATCCTTTATATTAATGTTGGTTCAGGGGAAATAAAAGATAAGGATGTACCCGCTCTGATGAAGAAAAAATTTATCGGGGGAAAGGGATATGGACTGAGACTACTCTGGGACGCCACAAAACCAGATACGAAGTGGAACGATCCTGAAAATGAGATTATTATATCTTCAGGTCCCATTGGCGGCATAACCCAGTATTCCGGGACGGGTAAATCGCTGGTTGTAACCGTTTCGCCACAGACAGAGTCCGTAATGGACAGCAACGTAGGAGGTTTTTTCGGGCCATTTCTCAAATTCTCCGGTTTCGATGCCCTTGAGCTGCAGGGAAAAGCTGAAGAAGATGTAATTGTTTTCATTGACGGAATCAACCATAACATAAAGATCTTTGAGGCGCCTGCCGAAGCTATCGACAGCCATCTTCTTGCCGAGCAGCTCACTGAGATTTTTTCCGATAATGACAATGAAAAGAAAAACATAGGTGTGGTTTCAGCAGGCTCTGCTGCCGACCATTCATTGATAGGAATGCTGAACTTCAGTTTTTATGATTCAAAAAGGAAGAAAGTAAGGCTTAAACAGGCAGGCCGGGGAGGAATAGGTACTGTTTTCCGCAACAAGAAGATCAAGGCTCTCGTGTGTAAGATCCCCGGGGTGAAAGGCAACCTGAATAATGTTGTCGACCTTGAGGCAATAATGGAGAGAGGCAAGCGATTTAACCGTGAGATACGCGAGCTCGACGACAAACAATGCCAGATGAGACAGGTAGGTACAGCACATCTTATGGAGGTAATGAATGACCATGACCTTCTTCCTGTTCATAATTATAAATTCGGAAGCCACCCCAATGCTTATAAAATAGATTCATCGGTCTGGAAGAGAAACTTTAGACAAAATAATCCCGATGGCTGCTGGATAGGCTGCAATATGTCGTGCAGCAAGGGCATCGACGATTTTGAACTGAAGACCGGCCCATACAAGGGACAAAAAGTGATCGTCGACGGACCTGAATATGAGAATGCCGCAGGTCTCGGATCAAACTGCGGGATATTTGATCCTGATTATATCATTGAGACCAATTTCTACTGCGATACCTACGGGATATGCACAATAACCTGGAGCACTCTTTCTGCATTTATTATGGAGTGCTTCGAAAACGGCATCCTGAACATGGAAAGGACAGGCGGGCTTGAGCTGAAATTCGGAAATGCAACTGCCGCACTCGAGATGCTTCACCAGCTGGCAAGGGGAGAAGGCTTCGGCCTTATCGCCGGGCTGGGAGTGAGGAAAATGAAGCAGATGTTTATTGCCAGCGGCTGGGGCGATGCTGCCTTCCTTAACGATATAGGAATGGAAAACAAGGGCCTTGAGTATTCCCAGTATATGCCAAAGGAGTCATTGGCCCAGCAGGGTGGTTTTGCCCTTACCAACAAGGGTCCGCAGCACGATGAGGCATGGCTTATTTTTATGGATATGATTAATAACCAGATACCCACATTCGAGAACAAAGCTGAGGCATTGCATTATTTCCCGATGTTCAGGACCTGGTTCGGGCTTGTAGGCCTCTGCAAGCTTCCCTGGAACGATGTCGAGCCTGAGAATAATGCACAGACAGATGAGCCTGCAAAAGTGCCCGAGCATGTCGATAATTATATAACAATATATAAGGCAGTTACAGGCCTCGACTTTGATAAGAAAAAACTTATTGAAGATTCGGAGAGAGTATACAACTTCCAAAGGGTCTTTAATCTGAGAAGAGGATTCGGTACTCGGATTCATGACAGACAGCCATACCGTGCTGCCGGGCCGGTTACAAAAGAGGAGTATGAGTCAAGGGCAGAAAGGTATGACAAGCAACTTCGTGAAAAGACAGGCTTGAACACGGAAGGAATGGCAACCGAGGAAAAGATGAAGAAGCTCCGTAAGTACAGGGAAGATCAGTATGAGAGCCTTATCGATGCCGTTTACAAAAGAAGAGGATGGAATAATAACGGTGTGCCGAAAATTGAATTTCTGCAAAAAATAGGAATGGACCTCCCGGAAGTTATTGAGGTAGTAAAGAATTTTCAGTAGCAGATCTGATGGCCACAATGATAGCATTTCTCCGTGGTGTGAATATGACCGGTCATAACATGATCAAAATGACCGATCTTGCTGCGCTTTTTAAAAAAACTTGGTTTTAAGATTATAAAATGAGGAAAATACTACTTATTCTCGTTGCTGTCACGGTTTTGGCCACAGGATGCAGGAATACCAGACCAAGGGAAATAATAATCTTTCATGCAGGCAGCCTTTCGGTTCCATTTAAGGAGCTTGCAACAGAATATGAGAAGCTTAACCCGGGGACAAAAGTTCTTCTTGAACCTGCCGGCAGTCTGGTATGCGCCCGGAAGATAACTGAGCTGAAAAAACCTTGCGACATTATAGCATCTTCAGATTACTTTGTAATAAATGATCTCCTGATCCCTGATTATACAAAATGGAGTATCAGGTTTGCAACCAACGAGATAGTAATTGCATTCCAGGAAAAATCGAAATATGCTTCAGGAATCAGTTCATCAAACTGGGTCGATATCATTATGAAGGATGATGTTACCTTTTCAAGATCGGATCCAAATTCCGATCCATGCGGCTACAGGACTCTGCTGACATTCAAGCTTGCTGAAAAATTTTATAACAGGTCTGGTCTCGCTGAAAAGCTTGCTTCCAAAAACATGGATTTCATCCGTCCCAAGGAGGTCGACCTCGTTGCACTTGTCGAAGCCAATGCAGTAGATTATATGTTTCAGTATAAATCGGTTGCAATACAGCATAATTTGAAATATATTGAATTGCCAAGCGAGATTAACCTGGGCGATTCGGCAATGAACGATATATATAAAACAGTCAGCCAGGATGTTACCGGCAGCACGCCCGGAAGCAAAATGACTGTTACAGGAGAATACATAAACTACAGCCTGACTGTACTGGATAATGCTCCGCACAGAAATGATGCCGTAAATTTTGTATCTTTCCTGCTAAGTGATAAGGGAATGGATATCTTCAGAAAAAACGGCCAGCAGCCTATAAGACCTTGTACTTCCGGACAGCCAGGAATGGTACCCATAAGCCTGAAAAAGTACCTTAATTAAGAATATCTCAGTAATTAAAAATGTCGAGGAACAGTCCATTTAACTGGATACTTTTGATACTCTCTTCGCTGGTGCTTCTTTTCATACTGGCCCCGCTGGCAGGGATGTTTCTTCATACCGGTGGTTCCGAGCTTCTTGAGACTGTCAATGATCAGGAAGTAAGAGCGAGCATCTGGCTTACTATCTGGGTAGCATTTGCAGCGACTTTCTTTTTTGCGATCGGTGCAATTCCTCTTGCCTGGCTCCTCGCAAGAAAGGAATTCCCAATGAAAAATGTTGTTCAGGGAATTATCGATCTGCCTGTAGTCCTTCCGCATACTGCAGCTGGGATTGCTGTACTTGGCTTCATTTCCCGTGACGGTTTGCTTGGTAAAGCAGCAAATAGTGTAGGTCTTACACTTATTAATAATCCCGGAGGGATTGCCCTGGCAATGGCATTTGTGAGCATCCCTTTTCTGATCAATGCTGCACGCGATGGTTTTACCGCAGTTCCGGAACGGCTCGAAAAAGCAGCTCTCAGTCTTGGCGCAAGCCGGACCAGGGTCTTTTTCACTATTTCATTGCCTCTTGCCTGGAGAAGCATCATGACTGGTTTTGTGATGATGTTTGCCCGGGGAATGAGCGAGTTCGGTGCAGTGGTTATCGTTGCCTACCACCCAATGGTTGCCCCCGTGCTTATTTACGAGAGGTTCAGTTCATTCGGGCTTAAATATGCCCGGCCGGCTGCTGTTCTCTTTATTATTGTTGCACTTGCCGTGTTCATACTGCTGAGACTGATATCTGTAAGAAAAAAGGAAACACATATTCTTCCTGATGCTGAAGCTTGAAAACATATCAAAAAAGCTGGGAGACTTTACCCTCTCCGGGATCTCAATGGAGATCAGGGAAGGAGAATATTATGTCCTGCTCGGCAGATCGGGATCAGGAAAAACACAACTACTGGAACTGATAGCCGGACTCAATGAGGCGGATTCAGGAAAGATATGGCTCGATGATGAGGATATTACATTCAAAAAGATCCAGGACAGGAATATCGGGCTCGTTTTCCAGGACTATGCAATCTTCCCAAATCTGATAGTTTTCGGAAATATAGCATATTCGCTTCATTGCAGAAAAACCGATAAGCCGACTGTAAAAAAAGAAGTTACCAGGATCGCGAAAGAGCTGAATATCAGTCATCTGCTGAACCGTTTTACTCATAATCTCTCAGGAGGCGAGCTCCAGAGAGTAGCCCTGGCCCGAACACTTATAACATCTCCGCGGCTTCTTCTTCTTGATGAACCACTGGCATCAATTGATGCCAGCCTGAAGGATGATATAAAAAGAACATTCAGGCAGCTTAATAGAAAAGGCCTGACGATTATACATGTCACTCATGATTACAGTGAAGCTGTGAGTCTCGCAACAAGGATCGGTGTGATCCATAACGGACGGGTAATTCAGGAAGGTTTGCCTGATGATGTATTTGGAAAACCGGCAAACAGATTTGTTGCAAGATATGCCGGGATAAGGAATTTTTTCAGGGTGAGATTCAGTAAAGAAGGCCTCTCGTGGAAAGCAGAGAGCGACGGTAAGCTTGCATTTAATCTAACGGAAGGAAGCTACCCTGAGGAGGGACTGATAATAATAAAAAACAGTGCCATCAGCATTTATAATGCAGAACTGCCACGTGATACTGGAAATTGTTTTAAAGGGGTTGTTAAGGATATATCGCCCTGCGAGCAGGGAATGGAACTCCTGGTAGAAGCCGGAGAGCTGTTTTATGTCGATGTTCCTATGAATGATTTTAAGAAACTTCAGATAACAGATACTTCAGATGTCTGGATCTCATTTCCTTCTGAAGCCTGCATTGTGCTGAATGGCGGAAGCGTATGAATAAATTACAAAAGATATAATAGATGGAAATGATAACATTTGAACGGGCTTATGAGATTGTGATTAATTCAGCCTTCAGCACCGGTACAGAAGAAGTTCATTTTACTGATTCATTTAACAGAGTGCTTGCCGGAAAGGTCGTCAGTAATATTGATATGCCTCCTTTCACCAAATCGTCGATGGATGGCTATGCATGCAGGAAACAGGATCTTGCAAATGATCTGGAGGTCATTGAGACCATTCCTGCCGGAAAATCTCCTTCAAAGGCACTTGTCAGGAATCAGTGCTCCAAAATTATGACCGGAGCCCCTGTTCCTGAAGGAGCCGATTGTGTAATTATGGTCGAGGATACTGAAATTCTTACATCAGGCAAAATCAGGTTCACCAGGGTATTTACAAAGGAGAATATTGCTGAAAAGGGGCAGGATATAAAAAAAGGCGATACGGTTTTAAATCCCGGGATGAAGATCACCCCTCAGGATATCGCTGTTATGGCTGCCGTTGGTCATACAACAGTGACGGTAAGCAGAATGCCAAGGATTGCAGTTATCAGTTCGGGAAGCGAGCTTGTTGAACCATCAGAGATCCCTGGTATCTCTCAGATCAGAAACAGCAATTCATACCAGTTGATGGCACAGGTTGAAAGAGCAGGAGCAGTTGGCAAGTATTACGGAATTGCCACGGACGATGAGAATGTGACTTATGAAATAATAGTAAAGGCGATCTCAGAAAGCGACATCGTACTGGTTACCGGGGGTGTCTCAATGGGTGATTTTGATTTTGTTCCTGCAGTGCTCGAAAGAGCCGGTGTAAAAATACTTTTTACAAGAGTAGCTGTACAGCCCGGGAAGCCGACGACATTTGGTATCCACAAGAAGGCAGTGGTCTTTGGCCTTCCTGGTAATCCGGTGTCAACACTCCTGCAGTTTGAACTGCTGGTGAGACCGCTGATCTGCAAAATGATGGGGTATGACTGGAAGCCGCTTGAAATTCATCTTCCTCTTAAAGAACGGTTCTCCCGTAATTTTGCCAACAGGATAGCTCTGATTCCTGTAGCCATCACTGCCGACCGGCAGGCTCTTCCTGTCGAATTTCATGGTTCTGCACATATTTCTTCAATGTCTGGATCATTCGGTATAGTTTCACTTCCTGTTGGAATAAAATCAATTGAGAAAGGAGAGATTGTAAGTGTACGACAGATTTAACAGGGAAATAAATTACCTGCGCATTTCGGTGACCGACCGATGTAATCTGCGATGCCGGTACTGTATGCCTGAAGAGGGTATACACCTCCTGCGGCATGAGGATATCCTTTCTTTTGACGAAATAACGGGATTCACGAAAGTGGCTGTCAGGAATGGCATCACAAAAGTAAGAATTACGGGTGGTGAACCTCTCGTTAGAAGGGGAATTGCATCCCTGGTAAAAATGATCGCCTCTATTGATGGAATCAAAGACCTCTCAATGACGACAAACGGGGTTCTTCTGAAGGAATTTGCTGTCGATCTTAAAGAAGCAGGACTTCATCGCGTAAATATCAGCCTCGACACGGCTGATCCCGCAAGATTTTCGCATATCACACGGGGCGGGAAAATTAGTGACGTGATGAATGGAATAAATGCAGCAAAAAATGCCGGGCTTCTGCCCGTTAAAATAAATTGTGTAATACTTGATTCGCCCGAAGAAGAAGATGCCAGGAGTGTCACTCGATATTGCCTGGATAATAATTTGGAAATAAGGTATATACGCCAGATGGACCTTGTAAGGGGACATTTCTCCACAATTGTCGGCGGCACAGGAGGCAATTGTGCGTTATGCAACAGGTTAAGGCTGACATCGGACGGTAAGCTGAAGCCATGCCTTTTCAATGATATCTCATTTGATATCAGGGAAATGGGTTATGAGGAAGCAATTAAGAAAGCTGTTGAGCTTAAACCGGAATGCGGATCAAATAACTTATCAGGAGAATTTTATAATATAGGAGGCTGAAAACAATGAAAAAACTAACACATACCGATAATCATGGAAAGGCTGTCATGGTTGATATTGGAGAAAAAATCATCCAGGCAAGGATAGCAAGGGCTTCGGGTCACATAACCCTTGCCCCGGGAACGATAAGGTTAATCGAAGAAAATCAGCTTAAAAAAGGAGATGTCCTTACAGTGGCCCAGCTTGCAGGTATCAATGCTGCCAAACAAACATCATCCCTGATCCCGCTATGCCATAACATAGCTATTGAGAGCGTATCCGTCAGGCTGACAGTCGATAAAACCGGTGTTAAGGCAGAATCCGAAGTGAAATGCACCGGGAAAACCGGAGTGGAGATGGAAGCACTTACCTCTGTCTCAATTGCGCTTCTCACTGTATACGATATGTGCAAAGCAGTGGATAAGAATATGATAATAGACTACACTGAACTAATTGAAAAGATAAAGAAATGAGTCTGCCTCCAAAATTCGAAGTGCTTGTCATTACCCTCAGCGACAGGGCTCACAGGGGTGAATATGAAGATTTAAGCGGACCGCTGGTCAAGAAGAGAATTTCAGACTATTTTGAAACAACGGAATGGAGCTTCAACATAAATATGACATTGATCCCCGATGATTCATCAATGCTTAAGGAGTTGCTGGAAAACGCATCGTCTTTTTATGAAATCATAATAACTACAGGCGGAACAGGCATAGGTCCGCGTGATATTACAGTTGATACCGTTAAGCCAATGCTTTCAAAGGAGATACCTGGTATTATGGAGATGATCAGGGTGAAATACGGGATGGATAAGCCTAATGCCCTGCTTAGCAGAAGCGTGGCAGGAATTATAGGCAAGTCGCTTATCTACACCATTCCGGGTTCTGTGAGGGCTGTGGATGAATATATGGATGAAATAGTTAAAACACTTACTCATACCATAATGATGCAGAATGGCATCGATAAACATGGTAATCAGTAGGAGAGGTGGTTCAGTGTATTGGCTGTTCCTGTTCCCAGTATTCTGTCGTAACGGCCGCGGGGATTTCTGAAATAGACTATTACCATATAATCGTTTTCAGTCTCGTAATGGCTTCCTTCGAACTTTGAGGCAACTCCATCTGATTCGCCATCTTTAAGAAATACATATTCATAGTTATACCACCCCTGCTTTAACAGCATGGTGCATTCGTACTGGTTTAATTCAGGATTGAACTTCATGAGGTTATTCTTGTCGAAAAGCCAGTTGTTGAGATTACCGGAAACATACATCTGCCCTCCTGTGATCATGGATGATGATGGAAGTGTGAAAAAGACATTCACATAATCAGCATCAGTTTCCGGATCCTTGCCTTGCTGTGAAGCTATATAATACCTGCCATTGAAATCCTTCCAGTAAAAGTATGGCTTGAACTCCCTGTTTTCCGACGGTTTCAGGAAAACATTATAATAAGGTGCACTAAAATCGATCCTGCTTATATACTCTGAAATATACCTAATGCTTTTTATGTCGAAGTACCTGAATTCATTACCTCCCATGAAGATGTTTTTTTGTGATAATGAGCTGTATTTGACTTCATTGTTGCCAAAGTATTCCGGCTTCAGATTCTTCTTTGCGTTGTTCCACCGGCCGTTCTGAAGCACGAAAGAATAAATATCCTTGTACGGGTCGGGGACATTTATTCCGTTCATCCCGACGGTAAAATCTACCTGCTGTCTGGCGTTGTCGCCGGTGGTGAGCTGCGGCCGGTGCATGTCGATTTTTACATTCACGGCATCTTCTGTCACAATAAAGCGCATTGTCAGTACCGGCTTCTCAGGTTCATTGTAAGGATATACATAAATGATATAATTTCCGGAAACAGTGAATTTTACCCTGTCATTTGGGAACGAGACATTGTAGTGAAAGTAATCGACAGTTGTGTTGAATGAGGGGTTATAATCATCTATGGGATTCTCATAAAATCCTTCGAGATAATCGTTTGGCAATATGTCTGACTTTTTCCAGTCCTTGTCGCAATGGATAAATGAATAATAGAACGTTTCAGCCTGGTTATCAAGAAGATCAAAGTGCAAATCAATCTTCTCATCACTGTTCAGCTTCATGGCAGGAAACGACAGGTTCCATCCTTCCTTGTAAAGCTGGACAGTTTTTATCTTATCGCTGAATACTTTATCGCTATATGTTATTGTGTCCGGGTCGCTTCCTGACAAGATCCTGACAGGAAGAATTAATATGATAGGTAGGAGAAATATTCTTCTCATGATTTTGTTTATGGAAATGTACCTGCAAAAATAGTGCAAATCTGTAATATGTACAGTGCAGAACATTTTTATCGGCATTAACTGATTGTCAGAAAGTTCATTTTACATCAACTTTAACCAACGCTCAGTTATTGTTTTTTTTATCTTATTTTTGGATGATATATGAGAATAAAGTCACAAACATGCCTGTTGTTTTTATTTCTGATTATTGCCGGTTGCAGTAATAATCAGAAAGATTATGCAACAATAACCGGGTTTGCCCAGGGATCGACCTATAGCATGATTATTGAGAATTCAATGCATCTCGATCCTTCAGCTGTCAACAAAAAGGTGGGGGAGATACTTCATGCATTCGACATGTCACTCTCGCTCTATGTCGATTCATCAATTGTTTCGAGGGTAAACAGGAATGATACGGTTAGTTGCGATTCATTTTTTACTGAGAATTTTGAAAAATCAAGAAAGGTATGGCAACTGACCGGAGGAGCATTCGACGTAACCGTTGCACCTCTTGTAAAGGCCTGGGGATTCGGTCCTGATGGTCATAAAAACATCTCCGACATAAAACGCGACTCGCTCCTGAAACTTGTCGGAATGGAGAAGGTTGAACTCCGCGACAGAAAGATTATTAAGAGTGATCCACGGATAAGCTTGGATTTCAATGCAATAGCGCAAGGTTATTCGGTTGATGTTATTTGCAGATATTTTAGCGGTCTTGGCATTAAAAACTACCTGGTGGAAATTGGCGGCGAGGTAAGGGTAAAGGGCAAAAAAGCCGGCAAGCCATGGAGGATTGGAATTGATAAGCCTATTGATGACAATATGATTCCGGGGAGTGACCTTGAAGCTATCGTGAAATTGAAAGACGGGGCCCTTGCAACTTCCGGAAATTACAGGAAGTTTTATATTGAAAATGGCATCAAGTACTCCCATGAAATAGATCCCAAAACAGGCAATCCGGCGAGAAATACTCTTTTGAGTGCCTCTGTTATTGCCGATGAATGTGCAATAGCCGACGGAATTGCAACAGCTTTCATGGTAATTGGGAAAGATAAAACAATAGAGTTTCTTGCTCTTCACCCTGAGTATGAAGGATACCTTATTTATTCAGATGATAGCGGCAATTTTAAAACATGGACTTCAGAAAAACTGAAAAAATTAATCTCGGAATCCGGGAATAAATAACCTTTCTTCTACCGCATTGCACCTGCCGGTAAATCTTGTTTTTTAAACAACTGATTGGATTAATTGTTAATTGATTAAAAGTTATATGATATCATTGGATTTATGAGCAGAATCAGACAGAACAGGGAAACAATTCTTTCCGATTTCAGGCTGGCCAATCTTAGCCGTAACCTGAGCATTGTTGGCAGAAGGGAAGTACTATCCGGGAAAGCCAAATTCGGGATATTCGGAGACGGTAAGGAAATAATTCAGATCGCACTTGCAAAACAGTTCAGGAATGGCGATTGGCGTTCAGGATATTACAGGGATCAGACCTGGATGATGGCAATGGGTCTCTACGACTCACTCGAGTTTTTCCACCAGCTTTATGGCAACACCGACAAGAAAATAAATCCGGGCAGCGGAGGAAGGGTATTCAACAACCATTTTTCGGTGCCGAATATCAACCCTGACGGTACCTGGAGGGATCTGATGAAGCAAAAAAACTCATCTTCAGATATTTCACCCACCGCAGGCCAGATGCCAAGATTGCTTGGACTTGCATATGCCTCAAAATTATTCAGGCAGAATAAGGAGCTTCACAGGTTTACCACTTTATCAGACAAGGGAAATGAAGTCGCTTTTGGCTCTATAGGAGATGCCAGTACATCAGAAGGTCATTTCTGGGAGACTATGAATGCAGCAGGTGTTCTCCAGGTGCCTATGGCAATCTCTGTTTATGATGATGGTTACGGCATTTCTGTTCCCAAAAAATACCAGACAACAAAAGAAAGCATTTCAGATATACTAAAGGGATTTGAAAGTGAACCAGACCGCCCGGGGATAATGATATTCAAGGGAAAAGGATGGGATTACCCGGGGCTGTTAAAGCTTTACGAGGAGGGCATAGAGATCTGCAGGAGAGATCATATTCCGGTCCTGTTCCATATTGAAGAAGTAACCCAGCCCCTTGGACATTCGACTTCGGGTTCGCATGAGCGGTATAAAAGCGAAGAGAGGCTGAAATGGGAAGAAGAATATGATCCGATAAAGAAAATGAGGGAATGGATCATTGAAAGTAAGATTGCCACTGCAGAAGAACTTGATAAGCTGGCTGCCGAGGCTGAAGGAGAAGCAAAAGAATCAAGGAAAAAAGGTTGGGAAATGTTTCAGGCGCCAATGAGGATCGAAAGGGATGCCCTGGTAAAAATCATCAGCGATCGTTCATGCAAATGCCATGAGGAGTCTAAAGAGGCTTCTGTCGATAATATCACTGAAGAATTGGTAAAGGTCATTTCACCTATCAGGAAGGATAACTTTATGGCTGCCAGAAAGATACTTAGGAATGTATGCGAATCATGCAATAAATCGGACAATCTTAAGGAGGAGCTGCATGGATGGCTGAAGCGTAACTATGCCGATGCGTCCCTTAGCTATGATTCGTTCCTTTATAATGAAACACCATCATCCGTGATGAATGTTAAACCGGTCTCTGTGGTCTATTCAGATAATTCTCCGGAGGTACCAGGCCGACAGATATTAAGAGACAATTTTGAAAAGCTTTTTGCCAAATATCCGCTATTGGTGACATTCGGCGAGGACACCGGCAAGATTGGCGGTGTGAACCAGTCATTGGAAGGTTTGCAGAAGAAATTCGGCGAACTGCGCATCACCGATACCGGCATAAGGGAAGCAACGATACTCGGACAAGGCATTGGCCTGGCACTCAGGGGTATGAGGCCAATAGCTGAAATACAATATCTCGATTACCTGATGTATGCTCTTCAGATTTTAAGCGATGACCTGGCTACTACTCATTACAGGACTGCCGGAAGAATGGTTGCACCGCTTATTATTTCAACCCGCGGACACCGGCTCGAAGGGATCTGGCACTCCGGTTCGCCAATGAGCATGCTTATCAATTCAGTAAGGGGTGTCTACGTTTGTACTCCTCGCGATATGACCAGAGCGACAGGATTCTATAATATGCTGCTCGAAGGAAATGACCCTGCGATTGTAATCGAACCCCTTAACGGATACAGGCTTAAGGAGAAGATGCCCGACAATCTGGGCGAATACAGGCTGGAACTTGGAGTGCCTGAAATACTTAGCACAGGATCTGATCTTACGCTTGTCACCTATGGATCCACTGTCAGGATTGCCGCTGAGGCAGTCAGGCAGCTTGCCGTACATGATATATCAGTTGAACTTATTGATGTTCAGACTCTTGTTCCGTTTGATAAAAAAGGTATTATTCTTGATTCACTGAAGAAGACAAGCAGAATATTATTTCTCGATGAGGATGTTCCGGGAGGAACTACGGCCTTTATGATGCAGGAGATCCTCGAAAAACAGGGAGGATGGAAATACCTCGACTCTCCTCCAAGAACGCTTACCGGAAAGGAACATCGGCCGGCATATACCACTGATGGTGATTATTTCTCAAAACCGAGCGCCGAAGATATTTTCGATGCCGTGTTTACCATTATGAGGGAAGCTGAGCCGGCAAAATATTGACGCCTGAAGGTGGGCTGCTATTCCGTAACTCCGATTATTTTAAGTAATTCCAGTGCAGCCTCTTTTGGTCCGCTGGTTTCATAACCCGGTATTCCCAGCCTTGTCCTCATCTGACCTACATAGATATTTTTCCTGAAGAAGGAATCAAAGAATTTTTTTGCAATTTTTTCATGAACAGCCCTGTATTCCGGGGGACCGAATATGTTTGCAAAATAGGAATGTACAAGTCCGCTTGAAGTAGTTGTACCTTTGCTCATTACTGCCCCGCTGCGGAAAATGTTAAGAGCTGTCTCAGGGGAATCGAATCTTTCAATCACCGGGTGGTCGTTATCAATTTCCTCATAGTTGTTTGCATAAAGGATGAAATCGATCTTGTGACCTTTAATAATATTCTCAAATGTTGTAACCGGGAACACAATGCGGGCATTGACCTGGCTTGGATTCATAATTATTGACCTGTCAAGATGTCCGTAGGCATACCCGGGCTGAAGGTCGTCAAGACGAAGGAAAGCTCCTATTTCGGTTCCATAACCGACAGGGTTACCTTCAGCATCAAGATCAATGGACCCCATATCGTCTGCAATAATGGTTAGCTCACGGATATATTTATCACCAAGGACTCTGAATGCCTCAAGAGTCTCCGATTTTCCGGCCCCGGTATCGCCCATCATCAGGATGTTCGCCTCTTTTTTGTCCTGGAGCAGTATTTTTATCATTGCCCCGTGAAAAGGCATTCTGCCCTCCTTCATCATGATTGAGTTATGAAGGGTAAGGATCATTTTCTTAAGATATCCGAAGTAACCGAATTCAGGTCTGTTTGGAATAGCACCCACAAACATGCCTGTAGCTTCATCTTCGAAAAAGACAGTAGGATATTTTGAAAGGTTGTCAAGAACATTCCCCGGTACTCCGTATATGAATACCGCATCGGGATTTTTTTCAAGGTCTTCATCTTCAGCCAGCTGGAAGAGGTTACAGAGTGAGAAGCCGAGCTCAAAGAATTCAATGTGGAAATAGACCATTATGAGCAATTTGCCTACACGCGCCGGAAAACATATCCATTCATCTGAACATATCTCTACAAGATCAAGAGGATTCTGCTGTATCTTCTTGAACTGCCCTGTGCGCTTATTCATGGGCTGTTGGATGACCAGAGGAGGGTATATAAGCATCTGCCTTATAACCTGGACACAATTAAGCTTTCTGTATTTTTCGGAAGTATAACCGATCTCCTTGGGCAATGAAATAACTGCCATTTCAGCTCCTGCAGGAACCTGCCGGTAAACACTGGGGTGGCTTCCTGTAATATTCTCCTGGATATGCCTGTAAACTGTCCTGATAAGATGAGTGAGATGTTCAATTGTCTCATTGAATGTTCTATACGGCCTCTTGTCCAGACGGTCACCTTCAGAATCGTTGATTATGAAACGATCAAAATGCCTCCAGTAATCATAGAGATTCTCGACAAAGCCATTCAGCATCTGAAGGTTCTTCAGAAAAGGTTCCGACCGGTCAAAAATATGAGGTACAACATTGTTCTCATATTTGACAAGAAGCGTCAGTGTTTTAACCAGGTCATTCACTGAATCTTCGTCTGATAATCCTCCGGGAAAAATCTCTGTCAGAGGCGACTTCTTACTTTGCAGATGGTTGAGATAATGGTCCAGTACCATCCTGAATTTCTCGCTGGACAGCAATTCTTCCGGAGTCTCGCACATTCTTTCACGGTTGTTGAGAACAACCTTGTTGCCGATAATTCTTAAGATACTTTTTTGCATTCTTTAATTAACAATCCGGGCTAAAAATATGACAATAATCAATTGAATACTTGAATCTGCTTGATTATTTATTGATTTTTTAAAATATTTTATCAAATAATATTGCATTGAACATATTTGGCACTCTTGTTGTTAAAAATATGTAAATTGGCACAACATCTATACATTATGGAGACGGAGCTGGATCTGTTCACAATATTACCTGAAGACAAGATACCTGAGAAAGGCAAGATACTTATTTCTGAACCCTTTCTTCCTGATACTTTCTTTAACCGGACAATAGTCTATCTTGCTGATCATACCAGCGAGGGTTCAGTTGGTTTCATTCTAAATAAGAAGCTTGAGATAAAGGTCTGTGATGCCGTATCGGGTTTTGATAAATGGAGGGAATACCTCTGCATGGGAGGACCTGTTGCTCCCGATACTCTTCATTATCTGCACATCCTGGGTGACATAATACCCAAAAGCGTATGGGTAAGTGAAAATATTTTCTGGGGAGGAGATATTGATGTTATCAGGAAGATGATCCGCAACGGAAAGATTACAGAATCCCAGATCAGGTTCTTCCTTGGTTATTCAGGGTGGTCGGAAGGTCAGCTTGAACGCGAGCTGATGGAAAATTCATGGGTGATAGCAAAAGTCAAACCTGATATCATACTTGATACCCCGTCAGGAAACAGCTGGAAGAAAGTTGTAAGAAGCCTTAATAACAAGTATCGCATGTGGGCTGATTTCCCCGAATCGCCTGATATGAATTAGAGATGCAGGATTTTGAATACCAGCTCTTTGAGCAGATCCCCCGGTTCGCTGCTCACATCACCATAACCCTTCGACTTCATGTCGTAAATCCTGAACAGGCTTATTACCATAACTGTCTTCGATACATTGTATTTCGACGCTGATAATTCGTAATCCTTAACAAAATACGGGTTTACCTTCAGCGCGGCGGCAACATTATTTTTTGATTTGTCGGTCAGGTAATGATAGGTGAGAAGCTTGGTGAAATAGCTGAATAGTGATGCTATGGAGAGGGTGATTGGATTATCTTTTGGATTATTTGCAAAATATTGAATAATCATATTGGCTTTCAGAATATTTTTTTCACCTATAGCCTTCTGAAGTTCAAAATTGTTATAATCCTTGCTGATACCTATATTCTTCTCGATGAGCTCAGTTGTGATCACAGGCTTACCCTGGGGAAGGGTAATTATAAGCTTATCGAGCTCATTGGCAATCTTGTGAAGGTCGGTACCGAGGTATTCTGTGAGCATGGCGCTGGACGACGGATCGGTTTTTATGCCCTTGATCATCAGGTACCGCTCTATCCAGGCCGGAACCTGGTAATCGCGAAGCCTTGCTGATTCAAAATAGAGTGCATGCGTTTCCAGAGCTTTGTAAAGCTTTGTTCTTTTGTCGATTGCCTTATACTTGTAATTAATTACCAATATTGTTGAGGGCATCGGTTTTTCGACATAGATTACAATATCCTCAATTTTTTTAACGGTCTGAGCTTCCTTCACTATTACAACCTGGTGGCTGGCCATCATCGGAAACCTGCGCGATGTCTCAATTATGGCAGGAACAGTAGTATCTTCGCCATAGATGACAACCTGGTTAAAAGATTTTTCTGCCTCAGGAAGAACATTGGCTTCAATATAATCTGTTATAAGATCTATGTAATATGGCTCTTCACCGGCAAGAAAATAAACCGGCTTGAAGATCCTTTTTTTAAGGTCAGAGATTATCTCCTCATAATTTGATGCCATATCAGAACCTCAGGTGTTTAACTGAAATGCCATTGTCCTTTATTTCCCTCAGCGAATCGATTCCAATCTTAAGGTGTGTGTCGACAAATTTGTCAGTTACCCTCTTGTCACTGGCTTCAGTTTTAATACCTGTAGAGATCATCGGCTGATCCGATACCAGAAGCAAGGCTCCGGTTGGTATCTCGTTCGCAAATCCGACGGTAAAAATGGTTGCAGTCTCCATGTCAATGGCCATTGCACGCGTCTTTACCAGGTATTTCTTGAAACGGTCGTCATATTCCCAGACCCTCCTGTTAGTAGTATAAACAGTACCGGTCCAGTATTCTTTTTTATATTTTGTTATAGTTGCCGAGATGGCACTTTGCAATTTAAACGCCGGAAGGGCGGGAACCTCATTAGGCAGGTAGTCGTTCGAAGTACCATCGCTCCTGATCGCGGCTATCGGAAGTATAAGATCACCGAGTTTATTCTTCTTCTTTAGTCCCCCGCATTTTCCGAGAAAAAGAACTGCATTCGGGTTCACTGCGCTCAGGAGATCCATCAAAGTAGCAGCATTCGGACTTCCGAATCCGAAGTTGATAATTGTAATACCATCAGCTGTTGCACTCGGAAAGTTCTTGTTTCTTCCTTCCACTTCAACATTATTCCATTTAGCAAAGAGCTCGACATAATGCAGAAAATTGGTGAGCAGAAAATATTTGCCGAAAGTATCAATTTTTTTTCCCGTATACCGTGGAAGCCAGTTATTAACAATTTCTTCTTTGGTTTTCATATTTTTCAGTCAGTAAAATTTATCTCAATATATTTATATTTGCCTTAGTGTTCCTTTGTGATACCCTTTGTGCTCTTTGTGGTTAAAAAAATAACCACCAGGGACACTAAGTCCGCACTAAGGGCACAAAGGAAAACCCTGATAATATTAAGTTACCGGATTCAAAAGTACAAAACAAAGTTGAAAGAGTTAAATCTGCCCCAATATTCCTTCAGGATAACCGGTGATGAAGACCGGGAAATGATCCTCGATCCAATCCGGAAGAAATTTGTCAGGCTCACACCTGAAGAGTGGGTACGGCAGAACTTTGTTCGCTATCTTATCGAGGAGGGAAAGTACCCGGCCGGGCTTATTGCAGTTGAGGTAATGTCAGCCTACAATAAACTGAAGAAACGTGTTGATATACTGGTTCATGACAGGTCAGGCAAGCCCGTAATGATAGTTGAATGCAAATCGTGGGACATAAAGCTTGACGAAAAGGTATTTGACCAGATTGTCTGTTATAATATGGGTTTCAAAGTCCCGTATATAGTTGTTACAAACGGTATAGAACATTATGCCTGCCGGATAGATGCTGACTGGACTAAGTACGAATTCCTGCTTGTGATCCCTCTTTATGAAGATCTTCTAACTTGAAAATATATGATCATAGTTACCTGCGCTATAATCAGGAATGAAGATAACGAGATACTTATTGTTCAAAGGGGAGAAAATACAGATCATCCCCTTAAGTGGGAATTTCCGGGAGGAAAGATAAATGAGGGTGAGAGCGAAGAAGAGTGCATAATCCGGGAAATAGAAGAGGAGTTGTCGATGGACATCGTCATATGCAGTCGGATGGAGAATGTGGATTACGATTATGGAATAAAGCAGATATCTCTTATCCCGTTTGTCTGCGACACTCTCGACGATCTTCCTGTTCTTTCAGAGCACCTTGACTTCAAATGGCTTGCTCCATCCGGACTAATGGAAGTCAACTTTTCAGAAGCCGACGTAATTGTCGCTCATAACTATCTTACAGCGCAGCTTGTTAACGATGAAATGCCGGTCCGTTCTTCTGGATCTGATGGAAACTTAACTGACGAAGAGGATCTCAGGTCGATGGTAATTTCCATGATGGGAATGAAGAATGCAGAATGGGTGGCTACCTCTGCCATAGATAATCCCGCTATTTTCAAAAAAATGCTCGAGTACTCTTATTCTGATGACAAAAAGCTGGCTTTTCATGCTTCCTGGATTCTGACAAAGGTATGCGACAAATACCCCGATATCATTTATCCTTACCTTCCCGGAATAGTTGAAAAGCTGGGAAAGATAGATAATGAGAGCGCTCAACGATCATTCCTTCGCATAATCTCCATGAGCGAAATAAACAGGATCAGTGTCAGACACCATGGATTGCTGGCAGATCATTGTTTTGCTGCATTGAAATCCGGATTCTCTGCAATTGCAATCAAGGCATATTCGATGGAGATCCTTTATAAACTGGCTGTGATTTATCCTGAACTTGCAAATGAGCTTTCTGCGACAATTAATTTGCTCCAGGGTGAAGGCTCAGCCGGGATAATTGCAAGAGGCAAAATGGTAATGAAAAAGCTTGCGGAAATCTCAGGAAACCAGAATACCGGAAAATCTCATTTGTGATAAAATAGTACGTTAAAGTATGAGAATGAGTATTCCTTGATTAGTTATTTCAGATAAATAACTTTAAGATTGCATATCTGTGATGTCCCTGACAGCCTTATAATATATATTCCTCCCTTCACCATTTCGCTTTGCGAGTTTTTGCTGCCCCAGTCAACAGAGTATGACCCTGGTTCAAAAATCTTATCTGCAAGAGTCTCCATCAACCTGCCCTGCAAGTCATAAACTTCAAGCTTGTACCTTCCAGGTCGATTGATTTCAATCCATATAGTTGTATAATCCCTGAAAGGATTTGGGAAACAGCTCAGCTTAGATCCGGCTGAAGGATTTGCATCGGTGGAAGCCACATCAGTCAGGAAGTTCCTTTCTCCCGGAGTACCTCCATCAGTTCCGGCTTTCCAGTTTTTACCTGCATTATTGTCCAAAAATGGGCTGAGCAAAGCAATTGAAGCTCCTGTTCCATTAGCATCAGTTGGCCAGGGGGAATTTGGAGTGTAGCTCACAAAGTCGATAAGATTTTTCTGGGGATCAAAAAGATTAATATCATCTCCTGAACTGCTAAGGCCAAAATTAAAATCTCCCGTTGCATTCTTTACTTTAGGATATACCAGACTGAATGCTTTGATATCACGACAAACAACAGTGAACATGCCTGGTGAAAGAACTATGTTGGAAGTAAAAGTATAACCAGCTTCCGGACCTGAGTCGCTGATAATCCAGTTTTTAAGATTTACAGATGCGTTTCCTGCATTATAAAGCTCAACCCAGTCTTTGGAATCTTTTGCAGGGGATGAGTTATAGTTGATCTCATTTATAACTATAATATTATCACTACTGGTTGAAGAGGTAAATACAGCTCTGAATATACCTGCTGCAGCCATGTTATAACTAATTGTTCTTGAATAGTTTATCGTACCGCTTTTTTCCCACCTGACAAATTTATATCCGGGGGCCGGAATTGCAGTAAGTTTTATGGGTATATCTTTAAAGTAAACACTTGTAAAGGGATACTTATCCGGAATGACAGAATTTACCATGACTTTGCCTATCCCCGGACTATTTATCTCTATATATATTTCAAGAGGAACACCGAGTCCCAGAACGGATTTCAAATGATCCCTGGCATAAGCAGGCCGGAAGCTGGCATAATTCTTAATATTTATGAAATTATTCTGCCAGTTGCTGTAACTCATTCCCCAGCGAGCGAGATGATCGCTGATTTCAGGTATATATAGTTGTTTCAGCGAATCGACCGTTGCGTTTACATTTGAAGCTGAGAAGGTGGTGTTTAACCTGTCGGCATACTGATTTACAAATTCATTTCTAAAGCCGGGATTCGACATCATCCTTCTGAAAAGCAAGGTTGACCATGGAGGATTTGGCCAGCCAGGACCATTATCGGCTAGTGCAAATTCAAGCGTGTTAAAAGTATAAGCCGAACTCTCCCAGATCGAAAATCCAAAGTCTGTGTCAAAAATGATCCATCTCCAGAGACTGGCAGGACCATTTGTGTTCCAGTATCTGATATTATTACCGGGCCAGTCCTTGTTATTAATATATATTTCGGTAAGCTGATACTGAATATAGTTGTTTATATCTATTTTATTGCTGACCTGAAGGTAGTTCTGATCTGTCACTAGAGTATTCAGATTCAGGAAACTGGTCAGCTGAAGGTATGCTGCGTTGGATCCTTCAATGATAAGTGCGTTGTTTTCAAGAAGATTTACATTATCCGGATTAACAGAATTGTTTTCAGCAATGAAATTGCTATTTACTTTTTCACGAATGTTAAGGATTCCCCAGTATTGACCGTTTATGTAAACTATTGACGGTTGGAAAGCCATTCGTTCTATATCCATATCCCTCACCAGTGTGGATGTCAATCCATCTCTGAGTATTGCCTGATCCCAGTCATTTCCGCCATTTCTGAGAACAAGAGATTCAAATTTATTTATGGGTTTGTCCTTAAAAAACTGGTAATTGAATGATCCTTTGCCATATTCCCGGCGGGCAAAGAGTGCTAATGATTTCTGATCATGAGCCCGGGACCAGGAACCGAATATCTTAATCCCTATATCCTGGTCAATTTTCTTAGATCCGTTAACATCATACAATTCCATGTGGGCTTTTCTTTCCCAGTCCTGCCAGAAGTTTGCTCCATAATATGGATAAACAGCTGTTGCATTCGAACCCAAAACATAGATGCCCGTATTATAATCCCATAGATTTTCAGGGTTTGTACTCAGGCATACTACTGGTAAGGTGTGATGTTTAGTGATGTAAGTATTCGTTGAAAGCGCTCCGGGTAATTTATTCGAATTCAGCGTTCTGGCCCGGACCACACAATTTTTGGAAATATTGATTTGACTTCTATAAAGCGAGTCACCTCGGGTGGGTTCGGAACCGTCAAGAGTAAAGAATATAGAGTCCGAAGGATAATCTGATGAAAGATGAAGTTCAAATCCTCCCGGGAAATAACCTCCCTTAACTGAAAATTTCACGGTATCTCTGCTTGCAAGCGTACTGTCGCCGTCGCTGATATTGGCACTTCCGGGAGTAGGAGATGCAAAATAAAACCAGGAATTCTTTCCATCGGGTTTCCGGCCATAGGAAACATCTGCCGGAAGAGGAATCGGAGGTACAGAATCGATTATTGAAGAATCGGGATTTGAAAATATAAGTGTTTCTCCTTCGTTGCTTATCTTGAAACCAGTATGTAAATTTTTACCGGAAAGCTTAATATAGCTTGGAACATTATTAGTGTAGCCGGTACTCCTGAACCCGAGACTTAACATCGGAATAAGGCTGAAGTCGGAAGAGCTTGTACCATTATTATGTCCCTCTATTGCAATAACATTGACGCCCTCAACCAGGATAGATCCGGGATCAGAAATTTTATAATTCTCCGGGAATCCACCACTGTACATTGTTGCTTCTCTTGAGTTTGCAGACTGGTTGTACGTGACCGTCGACCCGGCTGTTCCAAGATTGCTCCTGGCAACCTCATGCCCGTTGATATAAGCAACAAATCCATCATCGTAATCGATGCTCAGCACCAGTTCCGCAATATCCTGAAGATTATTTATAACGAACTCCTTACGGATAAATACGCTTAAAATATTATTCAGGAGAGTAGAGTCGTCGTTATCTCCGTAACCAAATCCACTTGGTCCCGTACTCCAGGCGGAAGCGTCGAACCCTGTATTCTTCCACGAATTTCCAATTTCGGACGAGGGTACAATATATTTCCAGTCGTCACCCTGATTGATAACCGTCTGATAACTGAGAGGAAGCTCAACCCTGTTCTTACCGGATGCAAAAATCAGAAGAAAATTATCGGGTTTAAGAGAAATAGCCGGGAAAGTCCACTTTCTAAGGTTATGTGCGTTATCAGACAGATAATACCCGCCAAGGTTTGCCGGAAGGGCACTTGAGTTGTATAATTCAATCCAGTCGCTGTGGTCACCATCCTCATCAGTGATTCCGCTGATATTCGATGAAGAGAACTCATTGATGAGAACCTGTGAAGACACCTGAACCGTAAAGAACAGGAAAAGAATGTTTATCAGCAGACGACGCATCAAATGATCTGTTTTGCTAAAAAGATGTCGCCAAAGTTAATGAATTTTAATCTCGATTATTGACACCAGAAACAATCTTCTCACTTCGATATGCAAATGAGGTTTTGTATTGATGAGATTTATTTTTTATTTTTTATAAAGGAGACAAGATCTTCAACTAATCCTTGTTTTAAAGGCAGTTCCGGCTTGGTATAGGTTTCTATGTTCTTCTGTCTGTCTGCTTCAGCTTCTTTTAATATATGATTCATATTATCAATAATTAAAAGCTTAGCATTAGGCTTTGCAGCAGAGAGTAACCTAGCATCATCGACAGAAACCTGAATATCAGTCGTTCCCTGCACGATCAGCACTGGGATTTTCAGCTTTTTTATCTCAACTGCTGGATCATATTTAATCCAGGAGATCAAATATGGCTGAACACTTGGACGGTATAAGCTTGCAAGTACAGGATTGATTTTTTTGACAGTTTTACCCATCCTCAGGGTATCAAGTATTTTGTTCGACTCTTGAAACAATGGTTCGGGAAGCTGGTTTTTTAATTGTTTGCGGACGATCGTGTCAATCGGACTTCCGGCACCAGCTATAGAAATAAATTTGGAAACGGCAGAATGTTCAGCTGTAACAACCCCTATTAGTGAACCTTCACTGTGCCCAAGCACGATTATCTTTGAAAATCTTTTGTCCTTATGCAGAAGGTTTACCCATCCAATTGCGTCATTTATATATGTTTCAAATCTAAGATCGCTCTCGCTTGTAGAGGCAGCTCTGCTCTTTGCAATCGCACGTTTGTCATACCTCAAAGTCGAAATGCCGTATCCGGCAAAACTATCTGCCAGCATTTTATATGTATTTGGCTTTATGCCCACTGATGAATTGCCATCCCTGTCAGTCGGGCCAGATCCTGCAATTATAAGAACCACAGGTGATTTCTTAGGTTTATCAGGTAAAGTAAGCGTACCGTATATATCTCCGGTAGATGTTTTTAATACTATTTCGGATTCATTAAATTGTGTTCCGGCTAAATTAGTATTGAGTTTGTCGTTCTTAAAAGTCACATCTTCAGAAGTATATGGGAGGGGAGGTTTTGGTTCCTGGGGCCTGTTTAGACTGAAGACTCCGGCAAGCCTGGTGAGGTTAAGGTCGAATGTATTTCCGGCCTGTTTCCAGGTTCCCTCCACAAGAGTATCGCTTTTCAGCGTACCGTTATATTCTCCCAGAAGAAGAGGAGCTTTAATGTTCAGATCCTTGCCGTCAAATATTACCGGACCCACTTTGATTCCCTTCACCCCCTGGTCGGGACTATCCATTGTTGCTGCAAGTGAATCCTTCCCGGCTAATGTAAGATTGAATATTACCCGGAGAGAAACACCTCCGGCCGGTATTTTTCCAATCCATGAGCCTGTAATGGATTTATAGTCGATATTGTTCTGTGCCTTTACATTTGTCGGGAAAAAAAGTGGTACGAGGCAAATAAGGATAATGATTAGCTTTTTCATTGATGATTAATTGATACCCAAAGTTAACCTAATATCGCGGAACTTCTAAGGTTCTTTTTTGTATTTTTGCGATCATTAATCTTCAAAATAATGCGGATCATAGATACACAAGGACAGCAATGTCCGGCTCCAATTATAGCGACAAAGAGAGCACTTAAAGAGTCAGCTGCAGGGGACTCCTTCGAGGTTTTAACCGACAATAAAACTGCACTCGACAACATTTCCAGATTTCTTAAAGACAATAAGACTGCATATTCAGTTATGGAAAACAGCGGTGTCTGGACCATTACTGTTACAAAGGGCAATAAGGATGTCATTTTAACAAATGCTGAAGTTTACTGCACCCCTGAAATACCTCATTTTTCTAAGGGTGATTTTATAATTGTCTTCAATTCCGATAAAATGGGAGAAGGAGATGAGGAGCTGGGGCGTCTGCTTATATCAAATTTTATTAAAGCAATAAAGGATCTTGATAAGCTCCCGGATAAAATTATCTTTTATAATAACGGAGTAAAGCTTGGAAGCATCGATTCTCCCGTTTATGAGAATCTTAAAGAGCTGGGAAGCATGGGTGTAGGCATGCTCTTCTGTGCCACCTGCACTAAGTACTATTCGCTTGAGGAAAAGATTAAGATCGGCACCCTTGGCAATATGTTTGAAATAGCCCAGGTAATGGCTTCTGCCGGAAATATTATAAAGCCATGACTCTAACTGCCTTCAAACGATGAAAATAGATCTTCTGCAAATGGTCGAAAATGGAGGATGTTCTGCCAAGATCCCCCCGCGGCAGCTTGAGGAGATACTTAAATACCTGCCATTGCCGGAAGATCCGAATATTCTTGTAGATATTGATACTCACGACGATGCAGGCGTCTATAAGGTTAATGACGAGCTTGCTCTTGTGCTGACGACAGATTTTTTCCCACCCGTATGCAGTGATCCCTATGAGTTTGGCCAGATAGCAGCAGCCAACTCAATAAGTGATGTATATGCTATGGGCGGAACACCGGTCGTGGCGCTCAATATACTGATGTTCCCCGCTGCCCGGCTTCCGATGGAAGCTTATGCTGAGATCCTGAAAGGGGGTTCAGATATGGCATCTGAAGCAGGTTTAAGAATAATCGGCGGACATACGATCGATGATTTTCCTCCCAAGTACGGATTGGCAGTTGTCGGCTATATTCATCCGGAAAAGATCATAACCAATGCCGGAGCCAGACCAGGCGATTCCCTGATACTTACAAAACCAATAGGTACCGGGACAATTCTCGCCGGGCAAAGGCTTAATATGGCCGACAGAAAGGATATCGATGAAGCGCTCAGGCTGATGAAGCTTCTGAATAAATCGGGTGCTGAGGTGATGAAGAAATATGATATCAAAGGGGCAACGGATGTCACAGGTTTTGGACTTGCAGGTCATATACTTAAAATGGCAAGGGCAAGCAAGGTCTCTGTCAGGATAAATATGAAGAAAGTCCCTCTGATCGGAAATGCTTACAAATTAATTGATGAAGGCTGTATTCCGGGCGCTGCATTCCGCAACCTGGAATATGCCGAAACTGATACTCTGTTTGCACCCGATCTGGATTATAATCTGAAAATGCTGGCTTATGATGCCCAGACTTCAGGGGGGCTGATTATTTCAGTACCACATGATCTGGAGAAAAAGATTATAGCAGAGCTTAAAGACGCAGGTCTTGAGGATAGTTCTGTTATCGGTTATGTTACTGAACCTGCGGGTAAACTAGTGCACTTAGACAACTGAAAATATTAATTTCAAAGATGGCAGAAAAACAAGATAAGCGAATGGAGATAAGCAAAAGTATTCAGGGATTGTCAAGCCTGATAGGTAATACCCCTTTGCTTGAGATAGAATTTCTTTATAAAGGCAAGCCTGGTAAGATCTACGCAAAAGCAGAACATCTGAATATGACCGGCAGCATAAAGGACAGGATGGCATTGTATATTATGCGCGAAGCTTATGCACGCAAATTAATCGAACCCGGCTTCCGGGTAATTGAAGCAACTAGCGGCAACACTGGGATTTCATTCTCGGCAGTCTGCAGGGCTCTTGGTCACCCCGTGACTATTTTTATGCCAGATTGGATGAGTGAAGAACGCAAGAACCTTATCCGCAGCCTTGGTGCCGATATTGTGCTTGTTAGTAAAGAGGAGGGAGGATTCCTGGGAAGCATCAAGCGTACACTGGAGATGGCTGCGGCTGATAAGAAGACTTTTCTGCCAAGGCAGTTTGAAAATAATGATAATTCGATGGCTCATTATACCACCACGGGACCAGAGATCTGGTGGCAGCTAAGGATGCATGGAAAAATAACCGATGCATTTGTTGCCGGTGTTGGTACGGGAGGAACAATAATGGGAACAGGACGCTACCTGAAAGAGATGAATCCGTCTGTCAGGCTTTACCCTCTTGAACCATCCAATTCTCCGACTATGTCAACCGGTTACAAGATAGGAGCCCATCGCATACAGGGTATTTCAGATGAATTTATTCCTGCTATTATCAAGCTCGATGAACTTGATGAGGTCGTCTCTGTCGATGACGGAGATTCGATAATAATGGCACAGAAGCTGGCAAGCGAGCTGGGAATAGCTGTGGGAATTTCATCAGGAGCGAATTTCCTGGGTGCTCTGATGAAGCTTGAAGAGTTGGGTCCCGATGCTAATATTGTTACAGTATTTTCTGACGATAATAAAAAATACCTGAGCACGGGCCTGATGAAAAAAGAGCCTGTCAAAGAAGGCTTTTTATCGACGGATGTAAAACTTAAATCATTTAGGGCGTTAAAGCGCAACTGCATAACCTGCTGTAATCCTGCTGAATGCAGGGAAGTAGTTGATCCTGAAGTAATAAAAGATATCAATTTCCCGCCCTGCTATTTACGGAGTCTGAAAGATGGGAGCCGGAATGTGGAAAGCTGAGCTCACTCTTTTGGTTTAATCTTACTGACCGAAGCTTTAACATGTAACAAAAACGTAACAGGTATTAATTATTTAAAAGGTTAAGTGTTTGTAATTTTGTGCTCAAGAAATTGAACATAGAACCTTATTATCTGGAATATTGGACATATGAGGAGTTTACAAACTATATCACTTAATCAGAAATGACATTTTTATATATTGTAATCGGGCTCACTCTTGTATTTGATTTTATTAACGGGTTTCATGACTCCGCAAACTCAATTGCAACAGTTGTTTCAACAAAAGTTTTGTCTCCTATTGCTGCTGTAGGTCTTGCTGCCACATTTAATTTTGTGGCTTTCCTGATCTTCCCTCTTAAAGTTGCCACCACTATTGGCAAGGGTGTAATTAATCCTGAGATAATAAGTCTTCAGCTTATTGGATCAGCTGTTGTGGCTGCAATTATATGGAATCTTATTACATGGTGGATGGGACTACCTTCAAGTTCATCCCATACTCTTGTTGGAGGCCTGGTTGGAGCCGCAGTTGTCAGTCATGGATTTGGATCTGTCGTTATTGCAGGAGTTATGAAGATAGTGATTTTCATTGTTGTTGCTCCTGCTCTAGGAATGATAATGTCATATATTATTTCAATTATTGTAATGCACATTGTGAAGAATTACTCACCAGCCGGAATTGATCGCTGGTTCCGGAGGCTTCAGCTGCTTTCTGCATCAGCTTTCAGCCTTGGCCATGGCGGTAATGATGCTCAGAAATCAATGGGTATAATATGGGTTGCCCTTATTGCAACCAACCATGTTGCTAAAAATGCTCCCATAGCTTTATGGATTGTTCTGTCATGTCATGCTGCAATTGCACTTGGAACATTGTTCGGTGGATGGCGTATCGTCAAAACTATGGGGCAGAGAATAACGAAGCTCAGGCCTTTTGAGGGATTCTGTGCCGAAACTGCCGGTGCTCTGACACTTTTTGGGGCCACTCATTTTGGGATACCCGTTAGCACAACACACACAATAACAGGTGCCATTATGGGAGTCGGGGCAGTAAAGGGTGTTTCTGCTGTTAAATGGGGTGTTACCAGGAAGATATTCTGGGCATGGATCCTTACTATCCCGATCTCAGCACTTATTAGTGCCGGCATTTTTCTGATTTCAGGACTGTTGTTTTAACCGGTACATATTTACTGCTTTATCTTGGGTCAATTTCATTCAATTGCACCTTGACACGATATTACCTCAGGTTTCCTTTTCAGCTATTTGTAACTAATTTGATACAATCTCTTAATTATGTTGAAACCATTCTGTGATTATTCCTTCTGACTTTTGTAACATGAAAAAAACGAAGTTAAATTAAAACCTAAAAGCATGAAGAAATTTTTTACATTATTGTTTCTATCGGTAACCGGAATAACAGGATTTGCACAGACAACTGTTACGGATTCATTAAAAGAGGTGATATCAAATCACGAAGGAAAACTTACTGCACTTGATGAAAGAGTGCTGGTTAACGAGGCAGACCTGGCTAAGCTTAATAAAATAAAGGTCTCAGGATATGTACAGGCACAGTGGGAATATTATGGCAAGGATCTTGTAAAGACAAACGAACCGACAAATACGTTTTATATCAGAAGAGCCAGGATCAAATTCACCTATGAACCTGCCGACGGAGTAAAATTTGTTCTACAGCCTGACTTCAGCACTGGCAACCTCTCTTTAAAGGATGCTTATGCAGTAGTCAATCTTCCTTTTCTTAAAGATTGGACACTTTGGGCTGGTCAATTCAACAGACCTGATTATGAGGTAGAGTATTCATCGAGCCAGAGAGAAGTCCTTGAGCGTTCAAGACTTATCAGGGCTATTTATCCCGGTGAAAGGGAGATCGGAGCTAAACTTGAATACATTGGTTCAAAGGTGCCTCTTAAATTCCAGCTTATGGCCATGAATGGCAACTTTACAGGCGCAAATGCAAAGGATGTCGACAGCAGGAAAGACATTATGGCAAGGCTTGTATATTCTATAAAGATGCCATCTGCCGGTCTCGGAATCGACATAGGCGGTACAGGTTATTTTGGCGGTAACAAGGCTAAGACAAACCAGTATGTTCTTGAATCAAACGGAGTAGCTGACAGTGTAGCTGTCGGTGACTACCTTAAAAAACAGTGGTTTGGGGCAGAAATACAACTGTTTGCTGATGTTCTTGGCGGGCTTGCCCTTAAGGGTGAATACATCACAGGAACCAATTCTACTCCCAGCACAATTGCTTCTACTGCAACTATGGCTGCAAAAAAGGCCGATCCTAATAAAGTCAACAATTTCTCGGGATACTATGTTTACCTGATAAAGAATATTGGGCCGAAGAATCAATTTGTTGCAAAATATGATTTTTATGATCCAAACACAAAACTTTCGGGTGATGCAGCCGGTTCAAACGTTTATTACAAAACACTTACTCTTGCGTGGCAGTGTTATGTGAATGATAATATCAGAATATCTCTTAACTATGAGATGCCTCAGAACGAAAAGAGTGCTTCAGTGAAAAACATAGCCGGAACCGGCAGTACACAGTTGAACGATAATACCCTCGGGATCAGGATCCAGGCTAAATTCTAATTTATAAACAAGTATTAATAATTCTAATAATAACAGAAATGAAAATTATCAATAAAATCGCCGCAACACTGATGGTCGTGACACTATTCTCAGGTTCGGCATTAGCACAGGCTAAGATCACTGTCAAAGGATCTGATACCATGGTTATTCTGGCTCAGAAATGGGCTGAATTATATATGAAGACTAACAAAGCTTCCATTATTCAGGTTACAGGTGGAGGATCAGGAGTTGGAATCACTGCTCTTATCAACGGTACAACTGATATAGCAGATGCAAGCCGTCAAATGAAACAGACTGAAATTGAAAAGCTTAAAGCTCGCTACAATACTCTTGGAGTTGAGATTCCCTGCGCTAAGGATGGTGTGACTATCTACCTTAATGAGGCTAATAAAGTTAATGAACTTACGCTTAAGCAGCTTAGCGATATTTACACCGGAAAGATCAGGAACTGGAAGGAACTTGGCGGCGATGATACAGAGATCAGGCTTTATGGCCGTGAAAACAGCTCGGGAACATATGTTTTCTTTCATGATGAGGTAGTTAAAGCCGACTATTCGTCGAATGTTCAGAGTCTGCCTGGTACTGCTGCTGTTGTAAATGCAGTGAAGAAGGATATTAACGGAATAGGTTATGGTGGTGCTGCATATGCTGTAGGTGTAAAACATGCTTATGTGAAAAAAGATGCAAACAGCAAAGCTTATGTGCCAACAGCTGAATCAATTGCAAAGAATTATTATCCAATAACACGCTATCTCTATATGTACCTCAGAAACAGGCCGACAGGTGAGACAAAAAAATATATTGACTGGATACTTGGTTCGGAAGGGCAGAGCATAGTTACAGAAGTTGGTTACTTCCCGGTTAAATAGTTGGTTTTAGGTTAGAGTAGTTTTTACCCGGCCTGTCAGACAGAATCTGACAGGTCAGGTATTATAAAGAACAATAGTAAATAGTGATTTTGAAAGTTATTAAGTATAAAAAAATGAATAATTCCGGTGAACCGGGAAAAATTTCTTTTGCAACAAAGAAATTCAGGTTTTCCGACTGGTTTGCTGAAAGGTTTATAAAGGTTGTGGCTTTCATGTCAATTGCCTTTGTTGCCCTGATTTTCATTTTTGTTTTTCGTGAAGCCTTTCCGGTTTTCAGAATGGATGTCATACAAAAGGTTGGGTCTGAAAACCTTGTTCAGGAGAGATATGGAGAAGAACCGTTAACTCCGGCAACAGCAAATCCGGTTTCCGGGTCTGACATTAAGGTTAGCAAACCCTCCTCAACTTTGCTTGCCAGAGTATGGATGCCGGTATCTGATAATCCGCGATATGGACTTATCCCTTTATTCTTGGGGACCTTGAAAGTCACTTTAATCGCCTTGTTATTTGCTGCTCCTATTGCAATACTTGCGGCTATTTATACTTCGATGTTCGCAAAACCAAGGATCAGGGAGGTTATCAAGCCGGTTATTGAGCTTCTGGCGGGTTTCCCCTCTGTTGTAATCGGCTTCTTCGCCCTGATGGTCCTTGCGACTGTTTTTCAGGACATCTTCGGCTATGCCAGCCGGCTTAATTCATTTGTAGGTGGCTTTGCAATGAGTCTTGCTGCAATCCCGGTTATTTATACAATTACTGAGGACGCTTTGACTGCGGTGCCAAAAACTTATATTGAAGCCAGTCTCGGGCTCGGAGCAAGTAGACGTCAAACAGCTTTTAATGTAGTATTGCCGGCAGCTGCCCCCGGGATTTTTGCAGCCGTCATTCTCGGACTAGGGAGAATATTCGGGGAAACAATGATAGCACTTATGGCTACCGGTAATGCAGCACTGACATCAATCAATCCTTTTGAATCAGTAAGGACATTATCAGCTACTATCGGCGCTGAGATGGCCGAGGTTGTCTTTGGCGATACCCACTACAGCGTACTTTTTTTGATAGGATCGCTTTTATTCATTTTTACGTTTATCCTGAACGCCGTCAGTGAGTTCTATTTCAAAAACCTTGTGATCAGAAGATATCAGTCTAAAAAATAAAGTCGATAAAATTGTCTTGTTAATTAATTAACAGTAAAATAAGAGATCAGAGAATGAACAGAAACCGGAAAGATATAATTATCGAAAGTCTCACAGGAATTTCCGTTCTGTTGATCATATTCATTATTGTATCAATTCTTGCCATTACTATAAAAGGAGGGTGGCCAAACCTGACATGGAAATTCCTATCGGAATTTCCGCGGGACGGCATGACAAAAGGAGGGATATTTCCTGCAATAGTGGGAACTGCATTTATGACGCTCATCATGACGATTGCTGCAGTTCCATTTGGAGTGATAACAGCTCTTTACCTTGCTGAATACGCTAAAGAGAATTCAGTTTTCGCAAAAACAATACGCTTTGCCGTAAAGACACTTGCAGTCGTTCCTTCAATTATTTTTGGTCTTTTCGGACTGGGCTTTTTTATCGGGTTCATAGGACAGAACATGGATAAAATATTCAATGGTGGTGTCCTGAAATGGGGCCAGCCAAGTATTTTATGGGCAAGCCTTACTATGGCCCTCCTTACCTTACCGGTTGTAATTGTTTCGGTAGAAGAGGCAATCCGCACAATTCCCGTTGAAATGAGGGAAGCGAGCCTGGCCCTTGGAGCCACCAAATGGCAGACAATAAAAAGAGTTGTATTGCCCGGTTCCGTGACAGGTATCCTGACAGGAACGATCCTCGCAATAAGCAGAGGGGCAGGTGAAGTTGCTCCCATCCTTTTTACAGGTGCGGCATATTATCTTGCCGATCTGCCTCATTCGCTAAGCGACCAGTTCATGTCTTTGGGATACCATATTTATATAATGTCGACACAGTCGTCAAATGTCGATGCTACTTTGCCGATTCAATTTGCAACAACATTGGTGTTGCTGCTGCTTACTTTCTCTCTTAATGCGGTTGCCGTAGTACTCAGATACAGAATAAGACAAAAAGCTAAATAAAGATTTTGATGGAGAATTTAAAAGTCAGAGCAATAAACCTTTCATTATTTTACGGGGATAATCAGGCTCTGAAAAATATCAGTCTTGACATTCCCGAAAAGAGAGTTACCGCATTAATCGGACCCTCAGGATGCGGGAAATCGACTTTTCTGAGGACTCTCAACAGGATGAATGATCTTATTGATAATGTCAGGATTGAAGGTGAGGTTCTGATTGACGGTGTAAACATTTATGACAGGGATATTGATGTCGTCAATCTCAGGAAAAAAATCGGAATGATATTCCAGAAATCGAATCCATTTGCAAAGTCGGTCTATGAAAATATCGCATTCGGACCAAGAATTAACGGAATAACCCAGAAAAGCCGGCTGGATGAAATCGTCGAGTTTTCTCTAAAACAGGCTGCAATCTGGGATGAGATGCAGGGCAGGCTGCACAACTCCGCATTAAGCCTTTCAGGCGGCCAGCAGCAGAGGATATGTATTGCCCGTTCTCTCGCTGTAAATCCTGAAATAATCCTTATGGATGAGCCCGCAAGTGCTCTTGATCCGATCTCTACCGGAAAAATCGAGGAGCTAATACATGACCTGAAGCAGAAATATACGATTATAATTGTGACTCACAATATGCAGCAAGCTGCGAGGACAAGTGATTTGACCGCTTTCTTTTACCTTGGAGAACTGGTTGAGATAAACAAAACCGAGATTATCTTTTCAAATCCAGGCAAAAAACAAACCGAAGATTATATCTCAGGTCGCTTTGGTTAGTAGATCCTGACCCTTTATTTGGGAAGTGTAAACAGGAATTCAACACCTCCACCTGTTCTTTTCCTTACAGAAATATCACCCTTGTGAAGAATAACGGCATTCTTAACTATTGCCAGTCCGAGTCCTGTACCTCCGCTCTTTCTCGACCTTCCGGAATCGATCCTGTAAAATCTTTCAAACACCCTTGACAAATGCTCGTCAGATATACCGGCACCATCGTCAGAAAAGGTGAAATGATGGAATTCCTTGTCATTGTTATATACTGCGATCTTTACCGTTGAGTTTTCTCCTGCATAATTCACTGAGTTCTCAAGGAGGTTCTGGAATATTGAAAGAATAAGCGACCTGTTCCCTGTAACTGTTACATCTTCAATGCTTTCAGCTACAATCTTCATCATTTTAGAGTCAATAGCTGACTTGAAATTGTTGCTAACTTCTTCAATTATTCCCCCTATGTTTACTTTTTCTACAGTAAAGCTGTTACCGGCTTCTTCAATCTTGTTAAGTACCGAGATATCATTTATAAGTGCTGTAAGCCTGTCGCTTTGTGCAAGGGCTTTCTCAAGGAAATACCTGAGCTTTTCAGGAGAGATTGTAGGATCATTAAGAAGAGTCTCAAGATAACCCTTCACAGAAGCAACAGGAGTTTTTAATTCATGAGCAATATTTGAAGTCATCTCCTGCTTTATGATTTTATTCTGCTCAGATTCAGTAATATCACTTATAATCACTTCAAAATTATTATCATGGAACGCAACACACTGGACCCTGAAGAACTTGCCGTTCTTTCCGATCCTATAATCCATTTTAGGCAGATTTGCTGAATGAATTGTTTCTGCTGACTTCTGATCTATAAATTCACCTACCTTCCTGAACTCTTCGATCCTGAAAAAGCCAGCTGTTGAAATTGAAAGCTCACCTGAAACGAGGTTCATAAAATGAATGAAATGGTTGTTGGCAAGTATCTTTGACTTATCTGCACCAAAGAAAGCAATACCTTCATTAAGCGCATTCAGGTGGCTGAACAGCTTTTCCTTTTCTCCGGCAAGATCGTTTTTAGCTTTGAGCAGATTGTTGTATATATCGAGGATCTCTTCACCAATTATACCAAGTTCATTCTTGGGAAACTTCTGATTAAAGTCAAACGGTTCATTGTTCCCGATTCTCACTGCAAAATCCTTCAGCTTGGTCACAGATTCAGAGAATCTATTCGTAACCAGAAGCATGATCAGCCAGATAACAATAAACGTAAAGATTATTATCGGAACGAAATATTTCTTAGCCTTAAGGAAGTTCATGATTGTAATGTCATATACCACTGCTGCCCGGATAAAATAGCTGCCATAATACCTGGAGTAATAATAAAACTGCTGACCTGTTGTCCCGGACTTTCTTATTGCTGTTCCGAAATCAGAATAAAGTGATTCGCTAATTTCCGGCCTTTTAAGATGATTCTCCATCGTTTTCCAGTCGTGGACAAAGCTGTCATAAAGAACAGTTCCTCTTTGATCAACTACAGTAAGCCGGAGATTGTTCTGCGGCAGGATTTTTGAAAGGGAATCAACGAGATGATAATCACCGCTTTTATTGATCGAATTCAGCTTTATATAATTATCTACGATTTGGGTGTATTTTTCAAGCTCATCATTAAGTGTATTTATTCTGAACTCCTTCTCCCTGACATAGAGATATGAAAGAATTACCATAGTGAAAACAGCGAAAATCACGGAATAATAAAAGAAGATTACATTCCTGAATTTATGTCGATTCGTCAACATTTAGGTAACTTTTATATAGTTTCAAAATAATATCCGTAACCAGTTTTGTTTTTCAGATTTTCTCCGTATTTGCCCAGCTTGGCACGTATCCTGGCAATATTTACATCAACCGTTCTGTTGGTCACGACAACATCCCTGGTCCAGATTATTTCAAGAATTTCTTCCCGCGAAAAAAGTTTTCCGGGATTCCGGATAAGAAGACTGATTATTTCAAATTCCTTTTTTGTGAGATCTATTGGCTCACCCTCAATTACAAGTCTTTTCCTTCCCGGATCGAGCCCGATATTTCCCGAGTGGATGATTTTATTCTCTGATTTTACCGGCTTTTGGCCTCTTTTTACTACAGCCTTTATCCTTGCTGTCAGCTCATTAATTGAAAAAGGCTTGGAAATATAGTCATCAGCGCCAAGGCTGAATCCTGTAAGAAGATCATTTTCAGTATCTTTTGCAGTAAGAAATATAATGGGCACATTGTCGTTAAGCTCCTTCCTGAGTTTATCTGCCATTTTAAAGCCTGACATCGGACCCATCATTACATCAAGAAGAAGAAGATCAAATTCATTAAGAGGTTTCTTTAATGCCTCTTCTGCTGAATGAGCCACATCTGTTACAAACCCCTCATTATTCAGATTATATTGAAGTATCTCACAAAGATCCTCTTCATCATCAACAATCAGTATCTTTTTCCCCCTGAAATCCATTAAATATATTTTAAATCAACTCATCTCCCGGATACTCACTATTCTGCCAGCTATGCCGGATATCCGTACCCTGCATAGAATAGATAGAAGCTTCAGCTATATTCGTTGCATGATCAGCAATTCTCTCAATATTAGTAATAATATTCTTAAGGTCTGCATAGCTCAGGAGCATCTCCTTGGTTTTTTTACTCACTTTCGCTTTGGAAATGCTGTTTACCAGAAGCTTACGGTTCATGTCATCAACAACCTCATCATTCTTGATTGTCCATACCGCATAGTCCTTGTCATTATTTGAGAATGATATAAGCGATTTCTCAACCATGCTCTTGCTTGACAGCAGCATATTGAGAACCACAGCTGACATTTCCTTATATTCGATAGTTTCCTGAATAGCCTCGATAGAATACAGTATGTTCATAACCCGGTCGCCTACGCGCTCCAGATTTATAGAGATCCGGTAAATTGACATAAGCTTGCGGATATCAGAAGCTACCGGCTGGTGCAATACAATCGAATTGATGATTTTATCACTTATTACGACTTCAAGTCTGTCTATCTTGTTCTCGTTTTCGGCAATCTCTGTCTTAAGCTTTTCAAGAGGTATATTACTATTTCCTGACATGTACTTGTCGAGCCGTGTAAGCTGCGAAAGTACAATTTCAGCCATCTCTTCAAAGCAGCTGACAATATCTTGAACTACTTCCTCAATCCTTGTTTTCATCTTTTATTTCATTATATATAACTGAAAAACTCTGAGGAATATAGAGCAAATGTAAATTTAAATTCTATTTCCTGCCGACTATGATTATTTTATTTATCTGCTGCAAAGATAATTACATTAATAATTACAGTGGTGTCAAAAGTGTTACTTAATTGTTACAGTTTTGTCAATTTTCAAAATGAGGAGGCAAAGATTTATCACTACTGACCAACTAAAAGGTGAGATTCTTCGCTTCGCTCAGAATGACGAATATTTAGTGAGGTGGAGAGGAGATGGAGGTGGTTGGGAATACCCTTTTAAAACTATTTTTAGTACCTTTCACACCTGATTCAGATTAATTATGAAATTTACATATTCAATCATCGCAGGATTCTTTTTATTGTTATCGGATTTATCTTTTTCCCAGACATTTATTCAGCCAAATTTCGGACTGAAAAGTCATGAGACACTGGTAATCAACAAGGTGGAACTGACATCCACGGCTGCAACATTTTTCATGAGCATTGAGAACCGTATCGCGAACGGAAGCTTTTGCGCCGATAATAATATCTTCATTGTATATCCCGACGGAACCCGCAGCAAGCTGGTCTCTTCTGAAAATATACCAGTCTGTCCCGATACTCACAAATTCAAAGAGCCGGGTGAGAAGCTCGGTTTTACCCTCACTTTTCCGCCTCTTAAACCGGGGACTGAATGGATAGACCTGATAGAAGATTGTTCCGATAATTGTTTTTCATTCTACGGCGTCACTCTCGACAATGACCTCAACAGGAAAATTGATGATGCTTTTTCACTTTCCGCGAATGATGAGCCGGTGAAAGCTATGATAAGCTTCATTGATATTACTGAAGCTGTCGATAAGAAAAACATTGGCATCGAGGGTTTCCTTTACATCAATATCATCAGGCTGGAAAAACAGAACGGCAACGAGGTGAAGGCTGCCCAGTGGTATAACAGGATGAAATCATCAGGAGCTCCCCGGCTCCGGCAGTATATAAAATACCTGAATGATCAGGGAATAAAGTATTAGAACATAAAAAAAGGCTGATTTCAAATCAGCCTTTTTCAAAAAATCAGGTTATAAAACTATTTCCCGAAAGCGAAATCAAGTCCTATGCCAACAAGCCATGTCTTCTTGTTGTACGATTCGGTCACCGGAACAGCAGGAGCAGCACCATTCCAGTAATGATTGAAACTCTTTGTACCTTCTTTGTAGAAAGTGTATTGTCCGCCAACGTTCAGGTCAATCATATCAGTAATTTGATAGCCAAATCCAGCGCCAAGAGAATTAGTGTTAGTGCTGAAACTCATATCACTTTGATAGTTGCTGTTAACGCCTGTCATCGTCGATGCCCAGCCTGCGCTTATTCTTAACTTTTCACTTAGCCCATATTCTGCACCGAGACCGAATTCTATAAAGTTTTTATCAATCTGGTTTATATTAACATTGGGTTGACCGTCATAATCAACTTTTTTATCAAAGTAATAATTAAAACTGCCTGACAGAGTAAGCTTATTGAAAGGCTTGAAATCGACGCCAAGAGACAGAGCAGCCGGTAAATCAGCAATAGCCACTGAGTCCTGAATGAACATACCTGCAGATTTTCCGTCATTAACAGTTGTCTTAAGGTTCAGCTTCGTTTTAAACTCATACCTGAGAGAAAAATCGAACTTTTCGGATGGAGCAATGTTTACTGAAAGAATTGGTGTGAAACCTGTCCCTTTCATCACTGCATCAGCTTCAGTATTTGATGTCATTGCAGCATAAACGGGCTGACCGATAGATGTAAAGAATGTGGGTGCTGAAATGAGGGCTGCTGTAGGATTACCTGCATATAAAGGGTTTATCATAATGTCATTAATATGTCCTTTATAGGTATTTTTAGCACTTACTAACCTTGCCCCAACGGCTGCAGAAATCATATCGTTGAACGCATAGGATATGTTTGCCTGATAACCAAAGTACACTGAAGAACCCTGAAAGAAAATATCAGCTGAATATTTATTGGTTGTTAAACCCATTGCTGTCAGAGTAGGTAAAAGATCTGCAACTTTCATTTCAATAGATGGTAAACCAGTACTATACTTGGCGCCGCCGCCGCCGCCGATAGGATTAAATCCGGCTGAAAATGCTATTTTCCCAGTTTTGTAGGCAACATAAACACCAGGATATATAGGTGCACTTACTTTACCGATATACTCAATCGGTTTGGTTCCTGAAAGAAATGTGTAATTGTTCCTTACAGTTTGTGTCTGTTGGATTGTCTGGTTGTTTATTGAAACATAGAAACCATTACCAAGCCTGGTCAAGCCTGCTGGATTGAAATAGACAGCATCAATACCGGTAGAGGCATTGCGGTTTTGAAGACGTGTAAACATGGCGCTCTGGTTGTTGTTTGTAACCAGCCCGCCGGCTAACACACTACCGGAGATCAATGTCCCGGCAACAATCGTTAAAAGTTTTCTCATAGATTAGTTTTTAAGTTTAAAATCGCGGGGCTACTTTCCTGTAAAAACAAAATTTCCCCTTTTCATTTATAAAAACATTGGTTTTAAGAACAATTCAATTGAAAACCGTTCCAAAAGTAAAAAATTATTTCATTCCACCAAATAAGTCTAAAATAGTATATTGATTGTAAGTATATTGTGAACGCGGAGGAATATCATTCGAAAAAATTACTGAAATTAACTTTGGTGTAACGATTAAGAAGGCGTCGGGCGCCCGACGCCAGTCTAATATGTTCCATGCATAATTTTAATATCTCCCATCAGTCCGTAATCTAGCAGTTGATAATCTTTCCCTGCCGGATAACTCTTTACGTTCCTGAAGTGCCATGGTGAAACAAGTCCGGGTGCCGGGTTATTGAAATGCGGTCCAAGGAGATTCTTGAGGCTCCCGATAACCTTAACGTCAATTCTATTTATGCCTGGTTTAATGAGTTGTGTAACATCGCTCTGGTATGGAGGAAAAGCAATAACAGTAGCCTGCTCACCATTGACTGTTAATTCAGCTACCGTACCTTTCCAGTTATCAAGGCTTACCAGGTAAGCCCCATCGGGATTTTCAATATTGAACTCTTTACTGTAAGTCACTCCCCATGAATAGAATGGCATTCCCTGTTCTTTCCAGCTTCCGGTTGTTAATTTATTAACAGTGGGTTCCAGAACCCACCCTTTTTCTACCGGCATTACGGAAAAGTCACCAACAATATAAACCGGTTCAATTTCAGCATTGACTTTCATAGGAGAGACATTCAGAGTAACGGTATTGTCTCCCTTCTTGACAAGATTTCCGATTCTGAAAACGCCGAACTCCCTGTCGAGCCACCATTTTCCCTCTTCTGCCTTCACTTTATTTCCATTCACGGTAACTGTCCACAGGTAAGGCCGTTCGACAACTGCTTTGAAACCCGAAAAATCGAAATTGCCTTTTATATTGAAATGATATGTGGCTGTAAACCCGGTATTTATACCAAATGTATCACGATCCACCGTTTGGGTTTTAAATTGAACGGATGTATTCCACGGATTCCCGTTTTTGAAGCCATAGTACTTGTAAACCTTATCAGCTGCATTGTAATTGTGCAAATCCGGCGTGGTTTCGTTTCCTAATGCAAGATCGCAGAATTCTATTGGCAGTACATTCAAAGAATCTTGACAGACTTTCATTGAAGAAGGGGTGATGATCGTGTCCTGAATAGCCGGTCCGAGTTTTGCCATCATTAGCTCCAGTTCCGTTTTTTGGATATAAAGTAACAGACTTCCTGCAGGAGGAATTGAATAGGGGACAGTTATAACGCCGTTTCCAGGGTTATATGGATCATAATCACAACCGTTGATCTCACCAGTCAGAGTGTTTAATTCTAATACGTTCTGGCCTTTAACTCTTAGTGCACCCGTTACTGTATCGGTCATACTCGAGTTGACCAGGAAAAGAACCTGTCCATCGGCAAGCACCCTTCTCTGGTGATAAAGATTTCCTCCTGAAAATTTAGAGAAGATAATCTCGGGGCCGGTGAAATATTTTGAAATTATTTCTGAATTCAGGGCAGTCAAAGAATGGATCTTTTCGGTATTCCTTGCAAAGAAATTAATTAATTGCCTGTTCTCTGATCCATCGATAAGCGAGGGTGCTGAGAATGTAACCAGGGTTCCTCCTGCTGCTACAAACTTCTTCAGCAGCTTAAAAGTAGAAAGATCGAGGTTCTCCATCATCGGTGGAAGAACGACTGTCGAATAAGCGCACTGACCCACAATCATTTTCCCCTTGATGACCGATCCCCTGTCTTTCATAATATTTTCTGATCCAAGATCATATTCGACCTGGCTCTTCTCGAGTTTTGTTATGAAGTCCTGAAAGGTTTGTCCTATCTCGCCTGACCTTTTGTTGCTCTTTACATAAGAATCATATAACCATGAAGATGTGGTGGGTTCCAGTATGAGTATGTCATTTACCTGTCTTCCTGACGACAGTGCCATAGAGAGCCTTGCATAGTGTTCGTTTAAATATTTGTAGTCATTCCACCATGGCTCATGGTAAGTGAAGGTTAGAGGGTAATCGTATTTTCTGGCGCCTGCAAGTGTTATATGTGCCAGGTGCTGGTTCATAAGGTTAACACCAAGGGCATATTCCCAGTCACCGAGCCTCTTCATTTCAGCGAATGTAAGTTCCCATCCTGATCCTCCATATGTTTCGCTCAGCTTTCTTTGCCTTCCGCTCTGGTTTGCGACGCTTGCCAGTTCTTTTACCGACCTTATATTTCCGAATTGAGCATAAACCGAAGAATCGTTGAACTGGTTGAAAAGCATGTCGATGGCAGGTTGCTGATGCCAGGCATACATTGCCATGTTATCGCCTCCAGATCTCATGCTGGGCCACGCGTGTTCCCAGTAATGGCCTGTGAATTTAAGTCCGTTCTCCTCGCAGTATTTGTACCATGGCTTCGACCACCGGTCAATAAACAGCTGAAGCAGTGTCTGGGTATAGTTATGCCTTACCATTTTCCAGTCACCAACCTCTTCATACAAAGAAGGAAGCTGTGTCTCCAGGTCATAATGCCATTGTTTTCTGAATAGTTCAAACAGATCAAGTGTCCAGCGGATGCCTCCAGGAGAATTACTCTAAATATTAAAACTAGGATTTTGAATTAAGGTTGAACGATTTCATAGTAAGTTATCTTTAAACATAAGTCTGAAAGATTCTCGTGCTCACGGAAACCTGAATATTAAAATTTTCCAGAAAGCCTCAGGCTGAAATTCCTCTGTGGCTGAATATCGCCCGGGCGGCCCATATATTCTGTGTTTGTTAAATTTTTGGCAGCTAATGAAATGGTAAATTTTTCATTAAGCTTATACCCAAGATTCGCATCGACCATTGCATATCCGGTATTATGTCCCTGCCAGTATTTATTGAACCCCTGGAGAATGTTTGTTGTAAGAAATACTTCATCGATATTAAGGACTTTAGACCTGGCATATAAATTTAATCCCAGGTCAATTTTCTTCCACATGGTTTTTACTGAAAGAACCGCAGAATGTTTTCTCCTGTATTTAAGATATGTATCGGTGTTTTTATTAGTCATGGTATTAAATTCCACAGGGTAGGTGAATGTGTAGCCGCCGGAAATAAGAGTTTTAAATTCACCGAATGACCTGGCTAATGAGAACTCAAGTTCCGAACCGTAAACTCTTGATTGTTCAACGTTTGTCGCCCTAAAACCTGTTCCACCGGCGTCAGGGTAGTTTGCGAACTGAAATTCGATCATATCTTTATTCTGAAGAAAAAAGAACGAAAGATCTGCTTCGCCGGTTATTTTACCGAACATCAGACCCTGTTTTACACCTGCTTCGGTGCTCCATCCCGATTCCGGCATGATATCGGGATTGGGAATGATTTTTATTGATCCAAGGGTAGTAGATGCAAATTTCTCTGCAATCGAGGGATAACGATATCCTTGTCCGAATGATGCCCTGATAAATGTATATTCGGCTGCCTGCCAGTTTACTCCGGCTCTGAATACAGGTACGATCTTTTCATGTATGCTATCGAGAGAATAACTTTCAACCCGTACGCCTGCAACCGCTTTCAGTCGTTCAAAAGGCTTCACCTCAGCCTGCGTGAAGCAGGCCAGGTTAAGAGCATTATGATCGCCAAAAAAGTTTGATTTTACAGTGCTGTAGTTTTCTGATAATCCGCCGGTAATATCTATAAAGTCAGCCAGGTGATACCATAGCTGGTACTCAGAATAAACCGATAATGCATTGCTGTTATTCTGTACACTCGCAGGGAGCCTGTTTACAGATGATTGTACCCTCATGCGCAGGTCGTGCCGGTACCTGTCGTTCTTTCTGTACGATATAAAAGGATCGAATGCGAGGAATGTGCCATGAAACTCTTTGGCAGTTGATGGTGATTGTTTTAGTGCTCCCGAGTCGGCATCCTCCCACAGGACAAAGTCCCTCTTGACATTTAATCCTGTCGAAATATTTAACCCGTAGTTGAGCCCTTCAATTTTACCATTGAAATGCTTTATTTTTAGGTTTACGCGTTCAAGAAGTTCATCGTTAAGCTTTCTATACCCCTCGTCCATCAACACGCTGGCACTTAATCCGATATCTGTCTTCCCGAACTTCTGTAAGAATGAGAAAGAAGCACTTGAGAATTTTGTCGGTGTACTGGACCATATCCAGTTCTTATTCCGTGGCTTTCCGTAAAATCCTGCTTCTGTAAAAAACTGGACCGAAGGGACATTTGTCGCGTCAGCTGTGCGGAAATTAATCACTCCGTTAAGAGCCGATGACCCGTAAAGAACAGATGAAGCCCCTTTTATTATCTCAACCTGCGAGAGATTTTCAAGCGGAAGAAACTGCCACTTAATACTTCCGGCATCAGCCGCGATCATCGGCAATCCGTCAATTAATGCAAGAACCCTGCTGCCGGCGCCATAGCTGAATCCGCTTCCGCCTCTCACCGATGCCTGTCCGTCCATGACCTCTATTCCGGGTGTAGTGTTTATGAGCTCCTGCGCATCAGTTATGTGATTATCGGAGAGGAAGCTGGTTTTAATGATATCCATCGAAACGCTAAGCTCAGCAACCTTCTGTTCAGTTTTATTGGCGCTGACCACGATCTGATCAATTTCGCGGAGGCTCGTTTCAAGAAGGACGTTATATTCAGTGACCTCTGATTCCTTTACGTTAACTTCTTTATTAACAGATTCGTATCCGACAAACTGAAAGGCTACCAGTAATTTCCCGGCAGATGCATTAAACTGGTATGTTCCATCAGACCCGGTTGTGGTTCCCAGGTTTTTGCCATATATTACATAGACGCCTGAAAGCGGTTCACCTGTTTTGCTGTCCGATACCTTTCCCTTTACAGTACCATCGGGGACGGAGCCAGACAAACCAACGCTCAGAAGAATTCCGAGTGAGGTAATTATCTGGCGTATCATTTGGCCTTGAATGTCATTCTTATATTAATAGGCTCAAGGGTATTTTTGTCAGGTACGACAGTAGTTATCTTCAGTGAGGTTATTTTAAGTTCGACAATATCACAGACAATCGGAAGAGGCATGGAATCAGTAACTATTGTAATTTCAGTTTCAGCCGGGTTAAATCTCCACAGGCCGGTATAGGACCCGAAAGTCCCTGTGCCATCCTCCCTGAATTCAGCATCACCCTTGAATTTTTCAAGCAATCCGCCTGGTCCGCTGGCATCCAGCTTATTTGCCAGCAAGCTGTCAGCTGTCCAGACTGGTGTCGTTAAAAGCTTGAATTTCTCAGATTTCTCTTGTTTGCTGCAGGCAAAAACAAAGAGGGAAAACAAGATTATGAAAGACAAAAAGAGCTTTTTCATGTCATTCAGATATTAAGTGTACAAAATATATTTAATAAACGTAGCGATTCAGATATTCACATCTTAACCTTACCAAAGTTAGGAAAACTATTTTATAACACCCTAATACACTAACACCGTAGCACCTTAACGTGCCTTACTTCAGCTCCTTAATCTTTATATTCTTATAAAAGACCTGATTCCCATGATCCTGCAGAAGGATCCTGCCATCCTGGACCTCACCGAAATGCGGGGAATCCTTGAACTTGCTGGTTGCGACAAGTGCTCTCCATGCATCATTTCCTCTTTCATATTCAACTGTAAGCTTGCCGTTGAGCCAGTGCTGAATTTTATTTCCCCTGACAATTATTTCTGCCCTGTTCCAGTTATTGGCGCCATTATCTATCTTATCTTTTTTCGGAGGTATGAGGTCATAAAGGCCTGAAAGGGTCCGGTCTCCGTCCTTCCCAAGTTTTGCATCGGGATGAAGCTTGTCGTCAAGCACCTGGTATTCACATCCTATACCGGCCAGTGAGCCGTTACTTGATTCTATATCAACGAAATACTTGATTCCGCTATTTGCGCCCGGCGTATACTTGAAGTCGGCGACAAGATCAAAGTTCCTGTAAGTTTTAACGGTGACAATATCGCCGCCGCCACCCTTAGTTTTTGTTGCAGGGCTGACTGAAAGAACGCCATCCTTTATTTCCCATCCGCTCTCAGGAAATTTCTTTGTTTTCGGGTTCATCCATCCATTTGACGATTTACCATCGAACAACAGATTCCATCCTTGATTCTTTTCTTTTACGGAAAGTGTGTTATCAGGAATGGTGACAGGTTTTGCCTGTTTGATTTTAATGTCTTTATTCATATTCTGTTGCTGACCGCTTACCTGACCGGCCATAACCGGCAACAGCATCAATACTGCGAAATTCATAAATAGTTTTTTCATATTCTTTTTATTAAAAGTTCAATTTAATTTATCTATTTCAACATCTTAATATCCAGTTCATTATGCCATTTTATCATCGGCAGTCCGTTCTCCCATTCAATCGGCAGCCATATATGCCGGCTGTCGGCAAGGTTTTGAGGCGTCCACCTGTCGGCCATAAAGATAAAAATATTTTTTTTTCCTGCCGGCTGAAGTACAAAAGTGCTTTGAGAGCCGAAAGTGACCTTGTTTTCTTCTTCGGTTCCGCGGCATGGATTGCCGACAGCTTTCCATTCGCCGGCAAGCTTATCGGCTGTCGCTAGTCTGCAGGGGTTAGGCCTCCATCCTGTTGTTCCTGAAGTGAACATGAAGTATTTTCCCCGGGCAAAGAAAAGCGCAGGAGCTTCGTTCGAATCTCCGGGAAGGACGCGATAATATTTCCCCGTAAAATCAAGGTAATCATCAGTCAGTTCCGAGAAATGCAGTGTCATATTCTCCTCCGCAGAATGAATATGCCATGCCTTCCCGTCCCTGTCGACAAACAGGTTCATATCCCTGGCCATCTGGCCGCCGGCGAAGTCGCGCCTGACAAACAACCCGTCCCTGACGGCCTGCTTCCATTCCTCTGTCCAGCTTTTAAGATCGCCATCTTTCACCGATGCATTCTTCTGCTCTTCGGTAAAATTGACAGGCCATATCCCTGCATTTGGGCGAAGGCTCCTGATGTACTTATATGGGCCTGTAACATAATCGCTTACAGCAACCCCGGTCATTGCAGCCTTATATCCTTGTCCCTTCAGTTCGTGGTGAAACCACATTACAAACTTTCCGGTCTTCTTATTGAACAGCACTTTAGGTCTTTCGATCACGCAACCAGGCTGAAGGAGACTGGCAGTATCATTTATCACTCTGAGTGCAAGACCCTCATTTTTCCAGTTAATGAGATCCTTCGATGAATAACAGCCAACACCGTAATTTGTCCTGTCTTTCTCAGTACGCGGAAGTCTCGATTCTCCAAACCAGTACCAGGTTCCTTTGTAATTAATTATGCCTCCGCCATGGGCATTGATATGATTCCCTTCATTATCGGGCCAAACCTCTCCGGGCTTTATAAGTGTATTTGGCTTCTGGCAAAGGCCTATAAGCGATATTGAAGCAAACGTGAAAATCAGAAGACCTTTTTTCATAATTCTGTTAATTGACGTATCAAAATTAGAAGGTGAAAAGATATAGTTTTTTTTGATGTCTTTAATTTACTACGGAGGTACATCGTGTTCAATATAGTTAAACAAGGAGATACTGACCGTGAAACTCTGTGAACCCCCGTGGTTTTTAAGTGAAGTATTAAAAAAACTTAAAAGTTTAATGTAACCCGCTGTATCAGGCGTTTTTTTAGACTAAAGCAGGAAATTCGTCATTTATGTTTCCTATTTTTGAAAGAATTAACCAAAGAAATCATGAAAAACAGAAAACCCTCAGTGAGACATCTATTATTAATGGTCATATTGATCTTTTGCTATGCCTTTCAGAATTCGTCGGCCCAGAAGGTTGTCGGACTTGATACCTGGTTTAACAAGGAGACCAATGTAAAGACCGGCAAGCCTTTCCATTATATATGGACTGACACGGAGAACAGCGGTTATTCAAGATGGGGCGAAATATTCAAGGCAAAAGGTGCTGTACTGGCCGATATCAATAAGCCATCTTCATCAGAATTGAGTAAAATCAATATATATATAATTGTGGATCCTGACACTACAACTGAATCAAAATCACCAAATTATATCATGCCGGAAGATATTAAGGCAATAGCGAAATGGGTTAAAAAAGGAGGTGTTCTGGCAATTCTCGCCAACGATGCTCCAAATTGCGAATTCACCCACCTTAACCAGCTGGCAAAAAAATTCGGAATGACTTTCAATCACGTTACGCTTCATCCTGTAACAGGGACAAATTTTGAGATGGGAGCTTCGGTCAATCTTCCTGCTCATCCTCTGTTCAATGGAGTCAACAAGATCTATATTAAAGAGGTTTCCGACATAAACCTTTCAGGCACTGCCAAGGCAATACTTACCGAGAACGGTAAAGTGCTGATAGCCGAAAACAGGATTGGCAAGGGATATGTATTTGCAATCGGCGACCCATGGATCTATAATGAATATATAGATCATGACCGCCTGCCTGAAAGTTTCCAGAACAGGAAAGCAGCAGAAAACCTTACCGATCTGTTGCTGGGGAATGCGAAGACTAAATAATGGGGAGAGTTTGATATTTAACTCGACAATATAACCGGTAAAAAACATGGCTAAATCCTATCGATCATTTATTTACAGCATAATCATCTTCGTTTTTCTGTCAGGAAATTTGCTTCAGTCCCAATCCATCCCCAAATCACAGACCATGGAGGCAATGGTTCTTGCCAACAAGTACTTCATGGAAAAGTGGCCGGATGTGGGGAAAGTGATTGTTACGGACAGACCCAGGCCAAGCAATATCTGGACCAGAGGCGTTTATTACGAAGGGCTTATGGCTTTTTACAAGATACATCCGGATACTTCATTACTGAATTATGCCCTCAGGTGGGGCGAATTCCATAAATGGGGATTACGCGATGGTGTAAAAACAAGGAACGGCGATAACCAGTGCTGCGGTCAGACGTATATTGATCTCTACCTTATGGATAAGTCGAAAACTGAAAGGATAAATGATATCAAGGCCTCAATTGACAATATGGTCGCAACAGATAAGATTGATGACTGGAGCTGGGTTGATGCTATCCAGATGGCCATGCCCGTTTTTGCAAGACTTGGGTCAATCTATAAGGATAACAAGTACTTCGACAGGATGTATCAGATGTACATGTTCACAAAAACAAAGCATGGCGACCATGGTCTTTTTAATCCGGTTGATCATCTGTGGTGGCGCGACAAGGATTTTGATCCGCCGTATGCAGGACCGAATGGTCAGGATTGCTATTGGTCGAGAGGAAATGGCTGGGCTCTGGCCGCACTTGTCAGAACAATGGATTTTATGCCAGGGAAGAGCAAGTATAAAAAAGAGTTCATAACTACGTATAAAGAGATGGTTGATGCTCTTATGGCATGCCAGCGTACAGATGGTTTCTGGAATGTGAGTCTTCACGATTCAACTGATTTTGGCGGGAAAGAGCTGACCGGTACCTCGTTATTCGTTTATGGCATTGCCTGGGGGATTAATAATGGCACACTTAACAGGAAGAAATATCTGCCGGTAGTGGAAAAAGCATGGGAAGCCCTGGTTCAGGATTGCGTCCACCCGAATGGTTTCCTTGGATATGTACAGGGAACAGGGAAGCAACCTTCCGACAGTCAGCCTGTGGGGTACGACAACGTTCCGAATTTTGAGGATTTCGGGTTGGGGTGTTTCCTCCTCGCCGGATCGGAAATGTATAAAATGAAATAATGAAAAATTTTTTCGTAATAAGTTTATTGGCACTGATTGGGTTCATTTCAGTTTTTTCAAAGAAGGAAATAAAAAATGATCATAATCGTCAGATGGAAAACCTCGACAGAGGTATCGTAGCTGTAAGAACCAGTCCCGATGATGTATTTGTCAGCTGGAGACTGCTGGAGACTGATCCGGTAGGAATAGGATTTAACCTCTACAGGGGGACAGAAAAGCTTAACAGGAAACCCCTTGCTGCTACAAATTATATTGATAAATCCACGGCAGACGAAGAATATTCAGTGAGACCTGTTATCAGGGGCAAGGAGCAGAAGGTATCAAATTCATGTAAACCCTGGGCACAAATCTATTCGCGCATTCCGCTCAACAGACCTCCTAACGGGTTTGTCAAGGGAGAGGTAGCCATGCCGGATATGATGCGCAACCGTCCGCCTGATTCACTTAACAGGGGTAGACGCCCGCAGGGACCTCCAACCGGATTTGAACCTGCGCAGCGCCCATCCAACCCCAGGGAATACAGCTATTCACCGGGCGATGCCAGCGTCGCTGACCTTGACGGAGATGGCCAGTACGAGATTGTACTGAAGTGGGACCCTTCAAATGCAAGGGATAATGCCCAGGATGGATTTACCGGTAATGTGATAATCGATGCCTACAAGATTGATGGCAGGCAGCTGTGGAGAATCAACCTTGGAAAAAACATAAGAGCCGGTGCACATTATACGCAGTTCCTTGTATATGATTTTGATGGTGACGGTAAAGCTGAAATGGCATGCAAAACTGCCGACGGAACGATAGACGGAACCGGTAAAGTCGTGGGTGATTCTACAAAGGATTATGTAAATGAACGCGGGAGAATTCTCACAGGACCTGAATATCTTACAGTCTTTAGCGGCCTGACCGGAGAAGCCCTCAAAACAGTTGATTACATTCCCGGACGTGGCGATATTTGTGCCTGGGGTGCCAATGAATGCAAGGGAAACAGAGTTGATCGATTCCTTGGATGCGTGGCTTTCCTTGATGGTATGCATCCAAGTTTCCTCATGGGAAGGGGTTATTACGGCAGGCTTACAATTGTGGCATGGGACTGGAGAAACGGGAACCTCACACAGCGGTGGTTCTTTGATTCCGACAAGGGTCATCCTGAATATATGGGCCAGGGTAACCATAACCTGAGTGTCGGAGATATTGACGGCGACGGGAAAGATGAGATCGTGTATGGCTCAAGTGCTTATGACGATAATGGTGAACCGATTTATACAACAGGGATGGGACATGGCGATGCAATGCATCTTTCTGATCTTGACCCCGATATACCAGGCCTTGAGGTCTGGGCTTCCAAAGAGACCAGCGGCCTTGGAACTGTCCTTCACAGCGCTGCAACAGGAAAGATTCTTTTACAGGTACCCGGAGAGGGAGACACCGGCAGGGGCCTTGCAGCCGATATCTACCCTAACCATCGCGGCTTTGAGCTCTGGTCGTCTACCTCAAAAGGGATATGGACAGTAAAGGGAGAAAAGATTACAGATGTGGTTCCTAGTGTCAATTTCAGGATTTACTGGGACGGCGACCTTCAGGATGAATTGCTTGACAGGTCGTATATTGACGACTGGGATTATATAAACCATAAGCCGGTAAGGCTGCTGGATGCATCGCCTTTTGGCGGCACATCCATAAATGGAACCAAGGCAACACCAGTTGTCAGCGCGGATATTCTCGGTGACTGGAGGGAGGAAGTTATTTTCAGGGGGAAGGATAATGCTTCTCTTCTCCTTTTCACAACCACCATTCCTACGCAATACAGGATGGTAACTCCAATGCAGGACCCTGTTTACAGGATGGGGATAGCATGGCAGAATGTGGTTTATAATCAGCCTCCGCACCTGGGATATTACATCGGGGATGGTATTCCTGAGGACAAGAAGAAGTAAGATCTTTGTTAGCTTAGGTCCAGGGCAATAATTTCATGATCACTGATCTGAGGAACAGAAATAATGATCTTCCCTTCATTTATTTTATATAAAGGCTTCTCGTTTTTTACCAGCAGATGAATTCCATCTTTGTTGAATCCTTCCGGAATGCTGATGCTCACCTGTAAGTCGACAGGAATAAGTTCTCTGAATGGACCCTTCATCATCATCGGATTGGTCAGATTAACCAGATGAACAGTCATGGAATCTTTTTGTCGCCAGGCTGTTACATCAATAACACCCTGGCCTTTTACATCTGCCACCGGCTCTTCATTCAAAGCCCAAAGTACTGTATTACGCAGCAGCCTTCCATGATCTGCTGACATTATCTGCCAGAAAGACCGGTCAATGTCGCCGGGGAAATATGCAACCCGGCCTTTGCCATATTCGCGTAGGTAAAGCTCTCTTATATCTGTATCAGGTATTCGTGGATATACATCTTCCATGGGGAGATCAGGATAGGTTGGAATCAGAGTCACGGGAGAGGGAAACTCTGAAGTTGGAATCACTTTGATCCTGTAAATTGTATTAATGATCCTGTAAGCATCTTCCAAACCTATCAAAACAGGGTGGAAACTATTGGTCAAAGGATCACTCTTCAGCCTTAAATAACTATTCTGCATCGGACCTTCCACACCTTGATCATACGAAACGCCGAGGAGGTCAGCCAGACCAAAATCTTTTCGCTGAACTCCATTTTCATTGTATAGCGATGTTTCAAAAGTGGCAACAATACTACCACCTTCTTGGGTAAATTTTCGTAAATGATCACATTGAATATCAGACAGATCCGGAATATTTGGAAGTATGAGCAGTTTGAATGGTCTGAGGTATTCAGGATTCAGAAGTCTGGCATTCACCATCTCAAATGGTATCCGGTTTTCAATCAGAGCATGGTACATTCCTGAAGAATGATCACTGTTTCTCTGTTGCCATGGCTTGTTCCCATAGTTAATATCCTGTTCCGAAAATACCATTCCGACACGGGCCAGGGGGAAAGTATTTCTAAGGTATTTTTCATTCCTGAAGTGGACCTGGTAGATCCTGTCAACCGTATTGAGCCATCGCCGGTCATAAAGGACACCGGAGAATTTTGTAAACCATGGACGCATTCCGTTTGCAGTTCCTTCTGCAACCCATACCCTTATTTCTGCTTCGCTCTGAACAGAATCTTTCCACCGGTATTGCTCTTCAAATCCCACACTGAATATTCCACCAAGAGGCTTCATGCCGATTGATGCACGTAACTCTTTGGCAACCTTTCCGTTTGACCATGGAGGGATCACACCGCTTCTTGCCTGGTGATCCGTAAATACTATGTCAGATAGCTGGCCTGTTATTACTTTATCGGGGAATCCGTTTGGGATGAAACGTGATGAAGGTTTCCTCTTTCTGATCACGTTATCCCAGACAATCCACAATTCCCTGAGCCGTGCTGTATTCCATTCATTATATTTCTGCCAGACGGGATCGAACTGGTTTGCGGAACGGGGCAAGTCCAGCCCCGAATATTCCTTAAAATTTCGGGTGCAATGTTCACAATAGCATATACCTTGCCCGGCCCAGCGGTTTGAGAATATGCCATCAGGCTGGTATATCTCCATTATCTCGTTGTGGACTTGTGTCATAAATTCAAAATTGTAAGGGCCAAGTGCACAGGTAACCCAGAGATCCGGATTTGCCCAGTGACGACGTTTTTCTCCATTGGCAGTCACAGCAATCCAATCAGGATGAGAATCCATTACCTGTTGCCTTGCAGCATGTGGATCAGTCCGTGCAACTATCGACATTCCCATTTTTCTGCATCCGTTAACAAGGTATCCAAACGGGTCGGAATTACCGAGCCAGTCGCTCCGGTGGTGAAGGGGAACATTTGTGGGATAATATGCCACGATGCCGCCTGCACTGAGTGTTGTGGCATCGGCATGGATCCTTTTAAAATAATCAAGCCAGAAATCAGGGTCAAACCTGCCGGGATCATTTTCAACTAGCGTAAGCTGAGCCCATCTCATCGGTTTGTCAAACCATCTGTCATTTTCCAGGATGACAAAGTTTGAAAGGGTCGGGTAACCGGCAAGTACAAATGTGCTGCCAAGGCCGGTTGTCTTTATAAAATCTCTTCTGTGCATATCTGTTTTATTATTGAAGCCTGAACCGGGGACGATTCTGATCATCCTTTTACCACCTGGAATTTGTTTATAAATTCCGGATCGATCTCAACTCCCGAGCCTGGCCCGGTTGGAACCTGGAGCATCCCTTCAACAACTTTCAGGGGTGAAGATTTGCATTCATAAATGATATCTGTTTTCAATCCTTTGAATTCATGATATGGCAGGGCATTTGGCAATGCTGAAACAAAATGGATCATATACAGGAATCCAAGGCCTCCTCCTGTCATATGGGTTGTACATTTCTTTCCAAATGCATGTGCCATAAGGGCGACTTTCATGGATCGTATCATCCCGCCAAAATAGTAGGTGTCCGGCTGAAGTACCTGCAGCCCGTCATTGGCGATAAGCCATCTGAAACCATGAAGGCTGTATTCCTGTTCACCTCCTGCTACCGGAATAGAAAGAGCATCAGCTACCAGCTTTGTCTCCTCATACCAGTCAAAAGGAACGGGTTCTTCAAAAAGCTCAAAACGATACTCCTCAAGAAGCCTGCCGACCCGGATTGCCTCTTCAGGTGAATAAAAGCCATTGGAATCAGCATAGAGAATCATTTTATCACCGAATGTTTTCCTGACCAGCGGCACTATTTCTTCTGTCCGGCCTGCAGGACCGACTGCATACATATCTTCGGTTCCGAACATCAATCCTCCTACTTTTATTTTAAGTGCTTTGGCATTATATTCATTTACATCTCTGATAATCAAATCCATCGATTCCTTAACTGATTTTTCCCTGTATTCAGTTGCCTGATAAACAGCTACATGTGTATTTTTTATTTCACCGATAAGCTGTCCGATGGACTTTCCTGCTATCCGTCCCAGCATATCGAGGATTGCAAATTCTATAGTTGCCAGGGGAACTCCCAGAGCCATGCCATTTAACCTGAAGTTTAATTTATAGATATATACCTTTTCAAGGATCAGGTCCAGTTCCCTTGCATCTTTATTTATAAAAAAAGGCTGAAGCAAGTTGGTAAAGATCGGATATTGTGATCTGAGCTGACCGCTGTGACCTACAGAAATTCCTTCAGCTCCTTCTTTTGATCTTACCCTGCAGAGGAACATATCCCCGTAACGAAGTAATTCAAGAGTATCTATGATTACAGGATCAGGGAAATACTCTTTTCTGAGGATCGGTTGTTTAAGGATTTCATCAAGTCTTTCATAATCCGGATTAAGACCTGATGTCATTGTCTTCGAAACGCATGAAATGAATGGCAGCGCGGCTGCCATAGAAGAATTCCTTATAAATTTGCGACGGCTGGTTTTAAAATTTTTCATATAAAATAGTATGTAGGATCCATAAAATTAAGCAATTTTTATTGCAAGGCAGTACCCTGATCATAGTTCCTGCCGGACAAGCGATGGTTTTAAAAATTATTAACTTAGAGCTGAAATAATTACCTAATCATTTGATCCCATGAAGAAAGTTAATTACATTATTTTATTCTTATTTGCTGCACTGATTATCAGTTCATGCAACAAATCACAGGTGCTTACAGAAGCTTCTCCGGAATCAGTTAACATCTCGTCGGATAGGCTTAGCAGGATAGACCATATGCTTCAGCAAAGCATCGATAGCGGCTGGGTTGCCGGGGCGGTCGGCTTTATTGCATGTGATGGAAAGATTGTTTATAACAGAGCTTTTGGTGTCAGTGATATTGAAACGAATAAGAAGATGGTTCCGGATGACATTTTCCGGATCGCCTCCCAGACTAAAGCTATTACCAGCATCGCAGCTATGATGTTGTTTGAAGAGGGAAAATTCCTTCTCGATGACCCGGTATCAAAATATATTCACGAGTTCAGGAACCCTAAAGTTCTTGAAACTTACAATGGAAAAGATACAACTTATACTACAATTCCTGCAAAGCGTGAGATAACGATCAGGGACCTTATGACCCATACTTCAGGCATTGATTATGCCGGTATCGGTTCACCGGCGATGAGGGCAATTTACGCAAAAGCAGATATTCCAGGTGGTTTCGGAACAGACAAAATGATATTAAGCGATAAGATGAAAGCTCTGGGCAGTATGCCTCTTGTACATCAACCTGGTGAGAGATTCACTTACGGATTGAATGTCGATGTTCTTGGATATCTTATTGAGTTATGGTCGGGTGAGAGCCTGGATCAGTATTTCACTAAACACATCTTTGAACCTCTCGGCATGAAAGATACCTATTTTTATATTCCTGAAACGAAGGCTTCCAGACTTGTCAAAGTGAATACGGAAGGTCCTGACCGGAAAGTTAAAGGGATTTCACAGGATTTTATGAATTACCCGTTATTGAAAGGTACTTATTTTTCAGGAGGTGCCGGTTTAAGTTCAACAACCCGGGATTATGCAATATTTCTGCAAATGCTTCTGAACAATGGGGAATATAACGGTAAAAGACTTCTATCCAGTCGAACTGTTGAACTGATCACTTCGAACCAGATCGGTGAACTCAACCTCAACCGTGATAAGTTTGGTCTGGGCTTTGAGATCACAACAGAATATGGACAGGCTGAACTCGGAATATCGGAAGGTTCATTCTCGTGGGGTGGCTATTTCGGTACCACTTACTGGGCTGATCCGAAAGAAAAGCTTGTATGCCTGTTGTTTATGCAACAGAGTCCTTTAAGCCATTCTGAGATACAGAACAAATTCAAGGCAATGGTGTACCAGACACTGGAGAATTAAAGCTCTATTTCAATGAATAAGACAGCACTTATAACTGGAGCCTCCGGGGGTATAGGCCTTGAATTTGCCCGGATCCATGCATCAAAGGGCGATAATCTTGTTCTAGTTGCCAGGAGCTCCGATAAGCTTGATGAAGTAAAGAGAGAGCTGGAGGCAGAATATAAAATTGAGGTGTATAATATCGTAAAAGACCTCTCTGTGAAAGGTGCTGCAGCAGATGTTTTCAATGAGGTGAAAAGTAGAAATATCATTGTTGATTACCTGGTAAATAATGCCGGCTTTGGCGATTTTGGGCTCTTTGCCGGCAGCGACTGGGATAAGCAGGAGAAGATGATCAGCCTTAACATTACTGCGCTGACTCATCTTACCCGGTTGTTCCTGCCCGGAATGATTGAGAGGGGAGAGGGAAAGATACTTAACGTGGCGTCTCTTGCATCTTTTCAGCCCGGACCGACTATGTCTGTCTATTTTGCCTCGAAAGCATTTGTCCTCAGTTTTTCAGAAGCAATAAACAATGAGGTGAGAGATAAGGGTATAAGCGTTACGGCTCTTTGCCCCGGATCGACTGAAAGCAATTTTCATGCAGTTGCAATGAATGATCCGAACCTTGTGGAGGACCGGAAAATGCAATCTGCAAAAGAGGTTGCAGAGATCGGTTACAGGGCAATGATGAAGGGAAAGCCTGTTGTGATCCCGGGTTTTAAGAATGCTTTTCTTGCGTTTGCCGTCAGATTTTTCCCAAGGGAATTTATTACAAAAATGGCAAGGAAGATCCAGGAGGGTAAACACCTTATTTAAGAAGAGGAAGTTAGAACGAAGAACAAACGAATAGCGAAATCAGAAGTAGACTTCAACATTCAACATTCGAATGTTCGTCATTCTTACTTCATTTCATATAAAAATCTATATAAAGTTTCATCGTCCTGTCTGTCTTATCGACACAAATTCAACACATTATATCATCATTTAGTTTTATCCGTCAATTATAGTACCTTTGACGTTTTAATTCAGGAATAATCCCCGCCCCTACAAGGCAGTTTTTATTTCCCTTTACTTATACTAATTTATTACATGAAGTTTGAATCATTGAACATTATTGAACCTATACTTAAATCATTAAAAGAAGAGGGTTACACGATACCAACACCTATACAGGTACAGGCAATTCCAATAGTACTTAACGGGACCGATCTTATTGGCTGTGCCCAGACAGGTACAGGAAAAACTGCCGCTTTTGCTGTGCCGATTCTTCAGATATTAAGCAAAAACAGAGCTTTTGACAGGAAAAGAAAAATCCGCAGCCTTGTCGTTACGCCGACCAGGGAGTTGGCAATACAGATTGAAGAGAGTTTTAAGGCTTATGGCCGGCATACGTCTCTCAAATGCACTGTCGTTTTCGGGGGTGTCCCTCAGAATCCGCAGGTTGCTGCTTTACAAAACGGAGTGGATATACTTGTTGCAACACCGGGCAGACTGCTCGATCTTATGAATCAGGGATATATATCGCTGAAGGATATTGAGATATTTGTTCTCGATGAAGCCGACAGGATGCTTGACATGGGGTTCATACACGATGTAAAAAGAATCATTGCAGCACTGCCGCAAAAAAGGCAATCACTTTTTTTCTCTGCAACAATGCCTCCTGCAATTGTTAAGCTGGCAGGGTCGATTGTGTATAAACCAGTCAAAGTGGAAGTTACGCCATCAGCATCTACAGTCGATATAGTAAATCAATATGTTTATTTCACTGATAAGGTGAACAAAAGCGCTCTTCTTCTTGAGTTACTTAAGGATGAAAAGATTAAAACAGCCCTGGTATTCACCCGTACAAAATTTGGTGCAGATAAGGTAGTAAAGGTGCTTAAGAAGAAAAATATAATTGCTGAATCCATTCATGGCAATAAAACTCAGAACACCCGCCAGCGGGCCCTTTCAAACTTTAAGGCACAGAAAACGCGTGTTCTGGTGGCAACCGATATTGCTGCCCGTGGTATCGATGTTGATGATCTTGAGTATGTTATTAATTATGAGATACCTAATATCTCAGAGACATATGTCCATCGTATCGGGAGAACAGGAAGGGCAGGAGCAAACGGAACGGCTATTTCTTTCTGCGATGCAGAGGAGATGGCGTATCTGAAAGATATTGAAAAGCTTATCACGAAAAAGATCCAAGTCATCGAGGATCATCCTTATCCTTTGCTGGATCTTCATCCTGTAAAAGCTCCAAAGCAGCAGCATCAGAATCATAACCGTCCCAAGTCATTTGCACCAAAAATCAACCGGGATAACTGGAAGAGAAGATAGTTATACAGTTTGCACTTTACTTCGCAATCTTCATCGCTGTAATAGTCACCGGCCCGAGAAGCCCTGAATCCTTTGGCTGCCATGATGAGGCATCAAAGATCCTGTTCTTCGTGTTCTGCGGCATCCTCGCATTGAAATTGACATTATAGAATTTCTTCCATTCGATATTATTCCTGTCCATATACGAAATGCGGTTTGCCATCAGGTTTGAAACCCTTACCTCCAGTGTATTGCTCGATTTTAACTGTTTGTTATCAATAACTACTTTGAACCCGGGACCTATCAGAACAGCAATTTCTTTTCCGTTTAGCATAACCCTGGCGCTCTCATTCACCTTGCCAAGATCAAGCAGCCATGCATCAGCTTTGCCCTTCGGCTTTTTGAAAGTGATTGTATATGAGGCCGTGCCTGAGAAATTCTTTACATCATCGCCTCCGAAGAGTGTCCATGAAGATAGTTTCGAAATCTCTTTTTGGGAAGGTTTGACAGGTCCTCCTTCAGGGAAATTTACTTTCCAGTTCCCGGTCAGCTCAGTTGATCCTGAAAGCGGGTCAAAGAAGCTATATGGTTTTCCGGAAATTTCGCTGTTATAAGCTGAAAGTATCAGAGATTCGCCGGGCATGAGCCTTGCATAAACCTCTGTTGCTCCACCGGCAGATGAACGGATCTTTGCAGTTCCGAACTGCTCCGTCATCGGGTTAAAGATTGCTGCTGAAGATGCCTTTGCCTGAACGGGAAGCCACCCGTCAAAAGGTTTGTCGCTGCTGTTGTGTATGAAATAGGTGAAGCCTGTTTTTGTTTCGCGTCTTACATAGCTGATTTTGGAGTCAGCCATTGTCTCCCGCTTTATTCCGGCAAAGCTAAACAGCTGATCAAGGTCTTTTCCCATCAGTATGCTGCCTTTTCCATATGCAGACCTGACAACTTCAGGATTATTTGTCTGTGAGAAATTTATTCCGTTCTTCAGCTGGTTGAAAACTTCATTCTTTGCATCAATATCGGCCCATCCTGCAATATTTTCAGGCATATCGCCATAGATTATTATTTTGGCACCTTTATTTACAAGCATCAGGATGTGCGTGAAGGTCTCGATAGGAATGTATTTACACCCCGGAAGCACCAGTGTCTGATAATTATTTCCTTCTGTCATCAGCTCTCCCTGGTCGGTTTCAGTATTTTTCAGCTGCAGGTCCGAAATATAGTCGAAGGAGTAACCCTTTGCCAGCATAAGATCTGCTCCGGTTTTAAAGGATGTGCCATTGAATGCAGGGCTGATCGCATCAAAATGTTCAAGCATTCCCCGGCCGTAATCTGCATACCTGTCAAAGATTGGGAAATATAGAAGTATTTGATTGTCAGGCCTTCCTGTCTGAAGAAACGACTGAACCCTGGCAATGTAATCATTAAGTCCGCGGAAGTCATTCCAGATCGGGTTAACCGGTGTCAGTTCAACAGCAGCATAGAATAGAAATCCCGGCCATGGTTCATTCTGAGGCGAGAAGCAGGTTCCATGGTATGATATATGATTTACTCCTCCAAGGAAGAACTGATCGACTGCTTTTTTTACGTCGGCAAGAGTTGAGGTGAAGTGTTCGCTGAGCCATGTTGCTGCTTCGCATGAGGTGAGATATTTCCCGGTAACATTTGATGCCGAGGATGCAAATTTAAATCTTGTAATTTCTGATCCTTCCGTTTCAGGGATATCGGAAGCTGCGTATAGGTCAAGAATGTTTCCCGGTGAACCATGTGCCTGGTCGCGTGTCATTTTGCCCTGCCTGTGAGCCCAGCTTGTCCAGTGAGTTGTAAAGTTGTCAAGCAGCAAATCTGAAATTGTCTGCCTGTAATCGGAGAGTACCCTTGCGTTTTTTTCAGGGGTATCTTTCTGAAACAGGGCAGGCAGGTTCTGGCTCAGGTCATAACCGCGCCGGAGGTAAAACTCGTAAAACATATTGTTCGTCCAGTTCGATTGTCCAGATGCATCATCGACCTCGTAGGAATCATTGAAATAACCGTGAAGGTAGTCTACGTCATAGCCCTTGAAGGCTTCATCAAAATGTTTCAGGTAATCATTTATTGCTTGTCCCGAGAAATGATCAATCACATCTCCTTCTCCGCCGGGACCGGCACGTTCAACCTGTTTGCCATGCCATCCTTCGAAGAGAGCGTATAGAGTCCAGTTGCCAGCGGGAGCGATCCAGTCAAGAGTCTTGTCGGGCGTTACCTTAGAGGTCAGATTTATTACTTTACCTGAGTCGGAATATGCAAAAAGGCCATGAACCGGAAGCGATTTTTCAAACCTTATCTGGTCGAGGGCATAAAGCTGCAGATCTTTATTCTTTCCGACAGGATCGACAAGGTTAGAAATTTCGGGCCTTTGTCCTATAGCCCTTACAAGAGGTGCCTGGACGAACTCGATTTTTTCATTAAGCTTTTCTCCACCCTTGAGAGAATAGGTTTTATAATTGATATTCCTGCAGGCATCGGCAGGGTCCACCCACTTTCCTCCGAATGGCCATCCTGATGCGTTGGCAAGGTCAATATCGATTCCGAGCCGTTCACCCTCCTTCAGGGTATAAGTAAACATATCCATCCATTTGGGAGACAGGTAGTCGATGAATTTATTCTCTTCACCTTTAACTCCATAGATGACTGTAAGTTCCAGTCCTCCAAGACCTGCATCCTTGTACTTTTGCATTGCAGCTGTAAGGTCGGATTGCGAGACAATGCTGCCAGGCCACCACCAGCGTGTCCATGGTCTTGCGTTGCGTGTAATCTCAGGCCATGAAAGCTGCTGGGCGGATATAGCCTGCGAAAAGAAAAGAATCAGAATCAGAAGTTTTTTCATCGATTTATATATTTTATCTCTTTTAGATCGCCCCCCATCCCCCCTGAAGGGGGCTAATCATAGGACTAGATCAAGCCCCCTTTAGGGGGTTGGGGGCTAGAATCCGGTATTCCAAAGTAGAACCATAGTTTATGTTCTTTAAGCCCGCTCATTTCCGTCGGCTTCCCGGCAGGGCCATACACTGATGCGTCTGTTGTAAGTCCTGTTGCAAGCTTTGATCCGACCGGCGGGATGCAATCAAGAAATGATATGTCGCCCGGCGGCAGCTCAGGATATGACTTCGGACCTGTTATCCCATAAAAGTTATATAACCTGAGGAACAAACCATCGTCACCGGAGGCCATATATATCTTACCCTGGGCGGTGCTCAGCTCCATCCAGGTAAAATCTGAGAAATATCCCTTGAATTCAGGGTAGAAGAAAGGGAAAGCACCTGTCTGCGTATTATTATAAATTTTGCTCCATACATTATAGGTCGCACCCTGAAGCCTGTTCTTCCAGACACGCGACGGCCCGTCACCAAGCCATTTAGCACGGGCGACATAATTCTCAGGGAAGGAGAAGCTTATCCCTGCATACTGGTACGGGCCCGTTACCTCGAATTGATAATCGAGGCTCAGCCATCCTGAATTATGCATTACCCATTTTGCACTGCTGAAGCTACCGCTATACATAAATTCAACACCCTTACCATCGTTTTCGTCAAAAGTCTTTACCTGGGTAACCAATGTGTTTCCGCCTGTAAAAACAGGTCCGTTATTAAACATGATATTTGAACGGTTATTATAAACTATTCGGGCAATTTTCCCTGTCTTTTTACTGAAGGTGACGGAAGTTCCATTTGCTTTTAATGTGACTGAGGTATCTGCTTCAACGGATTCTGCCTTGGTTTCACTGGAGAGAGGGATGAAGCTTTTAATAATCTCTTCATTGTTTCTTACCTGCCATGTCCAGCTGTAAATCTCGTTCTTATAAGGATCTTTTGCTGTAAGTATCAGTGCATCATAATTCTTCCAGTCTGAAGGGAGACCTAATTTTATTTCGCTTTTTTCTCCGGGACCAGCATTGGGTGAAGAAACCGGAATCTCCTCGGCCTTTTTGTATCCTGGCAGCCAGTCGGTTGGTTTATAGAAGGTTACAAGTTTATATGTGAAGGTACATTTGTTCAGATCAGTGAAGTGGAACCTGTTTTCCACGGGAATTATTCCGGTAAAATCCGGAGGCAGCTCTTTAAGTGAAATATGAACAGGAGAGTATATTTCCCTTATTGCATAAAAGCTTCCCTCTTTCTCGCGGTGCGGACCCATGACACCGTCAGGTGCATTGACTCCGTCAGTATCAATATAGCCGTTCATATCCGTTCTTGAGAGACCTTCGTCTATAAATGCCCACAGGAACCCGCCGGCCGATTTTTTCGATTGCCACATCAGCTCCCAGTAATCGGACAATCCTGCTCCTCCGCCTCCATCATCCTGGCAATGGAGAAATTCAGTGGTCATATAAATAAGTGAATCATTTAAAATATTCTGAACGCTGTTATAGGGTTCATAGTGGTTACAGTCGATGCCGTTAAACGCATTTCCCGGCCTGTGATGCGGATGGATGACATCCCTTTTTGACGGATCATAGATCAGGAACTCCTTATCAAGCTCCTTGTTTGTGCCTCCCTCGTTGCCATTATCCCAGAATATTACAGAGGGGTGGTTGACATCGCGGATGACTGTTTCCTTTACTATCTTCTTTCCGACAGGAGTATCGTACCACCTTTGCCATCCTGCTATCTCATCAAGAACATACAGGCCAAGAGAGTCGCAGATATTCAGGAAATCGACATCGGGCGGATAATGTGAACAGCGTACTGCATTCATGTTCATTTCCTTTATCAGCCTGGCATCGTTGAGGCAGAGATAATAATTAAGCGTTCGTCCGCTCTCCGGCCAGAAGCTGTGCCTGTTGACACCTTTCATCTTTATCTTGATGCCGTTAAGGTAAATACCATCACCGTGATGAACTTCTATAGTTCGGAAACCAAACTTTTCAGTGGAAGTATAAAGCACTTTCTTCCCTGATAGGAGGGAATACCTTACTGAATACAGGTCAGGTGTTTCACTGGTCCAGGTCAGGGGATTATTTATCCTGTACTTTACTGTAAGCATCGAATCTTCCTGCTGAACAGTTGATGTTGTGCTTCCTGCAATATTCCCTGATTTGTCAATTATCTCAGTGAGCAAGAGGCGTTTTCCGTTGATTTTTTCCGGGAAGACATCCATCGCAAAGGAACCATCGGCTTTTGCATTGATTGCAACCCTGCTTATATGTTCGGCAGGAAACGCTTCAAGAAAGACAGGCCTGTATATCCCTCCGAAATTCCAGTAGTCGCCATATCGTTCAGCACGGTTAACGGATTCATCGGCAGAAAGTTTGCTGACAGTTACTTCAAGAAGGTTCGTGGATCCAAAAATAAGCTTGTCGGTGATATCGTATTTGAACCTGTAGAAGGAACCCTGGTGGATATCACCTGCGTTCTTCCCGTTTATCTTCACTTCGGTATCTGTCATTGAACCGTCAAAAACAATGTTTACCGCTTGCCCTTTCCACGATGCGGGCACCGTGAAATTATATTTGTACATTCCTTTCTCGCTGGCATATTTGTATTTGGGACCGAAGGAGTAGCCGTTCCTGCCATACTCATAATTGCCGAATCCCTGCTGCTCCCAGCATGAGGGTACTTCAATTTTTGTCCAGCAGCCGCTGTTCCTCCCTTCAGTGCAGAAGAATTCCCAGGTTCTGGTGTTCTGATAGCCTTTACCGGAAAGGTAAATTACTTGTTTCTGATTATTATCAGCACCAATCAAATTTAAAGAAAGGAATAGTGAAGTAAGGACTGAGAACAATTTGTATTTCATATCTATTTATTTTTTTCTCTATGCGACTCAGTGTCTCCTTTTTGAATCGCCCCCCATCCCCCCTGAAGGGGGGCTAACTCTCTATATTTAAGTTAATTATTATAAATAATGAGGATTTAGGCCCCCTTTAGGGGGTTGGGGGCAAAACTACTACCGGCGAATGCTGACTTAACGGAAGAGTGAAATCTTCAAAGCGATCCGGTTTTTCAGGACTAAATGAAGGTAATCCATTTATTAAATATTTCTTTATTTCCAGGTTATTACTCCTGATTCCTTCTATAATGCATTTTGCCAGCTGGTAAGCGCCGTATGAGTTGAAATGGGTATTGTCATTCAGTGCTTCCTTCTGGTCAGGAAACGTATTTGCAGGATAGATCACAAAGAGCTTCTTTGAATTTTCAGGCCCGAGGGTTTCATACAGGGTTTTGGTCATTGCGTTCAGATCGATGAAAGGAACCTTAAGCTCTTCAGCAACCTTTTTTGCTGCAGCAGGGTAGTCGTCCAGTGAATTTATGATCCTCCCGTCATCTCCGAATGACCGCCTGTTTGCCGGAGATACAATTACCGGAATGCCCCCTTTCTTCCTGAATTCAGTTACAAAAAGCCTCATTCTTTCAGAATATGATTTGAATGCCCCGTCATCCGGTCCCTTTTCTTTCTGGTCGTTATGGCCGAATTCAATGAACAGGTAATCGCCCTTTTTCATCATGTTCAGTACTTTCTCCAAACGATTTGATGAGAGAAAGCTACCAAGCGAAAGTCCTGATTCTGCCTGGTTTGAAACTACTGCACCCTGTTTAAGGAACCTCGGGATCATTTGTCCCCATGATGCCCATGGATCATCATCCTGGTCGACGACAGTCGAGTTCCCTGCAAGAAATATTGTAACTGCATCATAAGCCTTTTCAATCTCGAGGGCACAAATGCATGGCCGTTTATCAGTAAACTCAAATGTCAGCTTTTTATCCCAGTCGAGCTTATTCATCTCCCTGGGTTTTCTTTTAACTTCATCATTTGTACCTGCAATCTGCGGTACGCGTATATTAATTGTTGCAACAAGAGTCTGAAATTTACCCGGTTCAGTCTTGATTTTTTCAAATATAAGTCTCCGTGATTCAGCACGAATGGTGGTCATCGAAGGCTCCTTCAGGTCACCTGTAATAATCCTGACATTGTAATTCCCTTCAGGCAGGTTTACCGAAAAGAAGAATGGTTTTTCGCTGGTGCAGAACCCTGATGTAAGTGGTTTCTTTCCTTCACGGTCGATAGCGAAAGGAATAGTACCGAAGTCAAAGCCATATCCCGTCTCCGGCGAATATTTCTGATCAGGGGTGACCTGAATATAGTCAGGTATCTCTTTTGCAGGGTTGAATGAAAATTTGTAACTGGTTCGTTGTGCTGTAACATAACAAGTAGATCCAATAAAAAGAAATGGGATCAATAATTTATAGTTTTTCATTTTTATCATTTTATCTGTTATTCCTCCAATCAGCGCCAAGCGGATAAAACATTACTGCAGAGTCGTTTATAACAATCTGGTAATTCTTCATCAGCTTTAAGATCTCTGCTCCTGCCATTATCACCGGACCATAGCCATGTGCAGCCGCAACATTCACGGGACGGTTATAATAGAATGCAGGATCGAATGCCATGCCGGTTCCCACACAGGTGCCTTCGACTTCACCCTTATCATTTACCCTGGTCTGAACAGCATTCCATCCGAGCACTACCATCGGACCATAGGCCTGTGCGCTGATCCACCCCTTGTTGATTGCATGAGCTGCACAATAGGTGTAAATGGCTGTCGCAGAAGTCTCAAGGTATGAATCGTTACGGTCGATAAGCTGATGCCAGAAGCCGCTGCCCGATTGATAGGCGGCCAGTCCCCTGATATGAGCCCTGAACAGATCCATAACAGCTTCCCTTGAGGGATGATTCTCCGGAAGAACATCAAGGAGTTCACTCATGGTAAGGATAGCCCATCCGTTGCACCGGGCCCAGTAGAATTCCGGATGAGGATTCATATCCTGGATCCAGCCATGCATATAGAGCCCTTTTTCACTGTTGAACATACGCTTTGAAAACTGGAGAACCTGTTTGCATGCATCGTCAAAATATTTCTTGTCGCCCGTCAGATTGCCCATTTGTGCAAGCGCAGGCACACTCATGTAAAGATCATCGAGCCATAATGCGTTGGGAAGAGGACGGTTACGTGCAAGAGTTCCATCTGCAAGCCTGAACTGTTTGTTTGAAATATAATCGATATAATTATCTATAAACGGTCTGAGTGTCTTGTCCTTGCTTACGTTATATGTCTTGATCATTGCTGCGCACATCGATCCGGCGTCGTCAAGTGCCCGCGGGTCAAGGATCGGACGGACAGGAGTGATGCCTTGCTGTGTCCCCTGGTTCTTATAGTACTGTGCTACAGCTGCGATGAGGTTAATTCTCTTTGTTGTGTACCCCGTGAATTTTGCGTCACCGGTTACGTCGCCTGCCAGCAACATGGCTCCATATGCCACGCCCCACTCGTAGCTAATTAGCCTGAATACACCCGGGGCAAAGCTGGTTCCGGGAGTCATCTTCGAAAAGTCAGTTATCTCACTGTTTGTCTGACGATCGATAATTTTTGCAGGGGTTGACGAATCCAGATAAGTGAATATCCTGTCGAGGACGGCAGTCACGCTTTCAGCTTTCACCGGTCCATAAGGCACGGGGTAGTCAGGCTGAATAGCATGTAATGCAGTGTTTGAATCGGTCACTTTCTGCGTCGTTGCCTGTGAGAAGGCTGGTATGGTCAATGCTGAAATTATCAGTATGGTTAAGATATTGTTTTTCATAGTTAATTGATTTGACTGTTTCTTATTTAACCCACCCCTGCCCCCTCCTTGGAGGGGAATAAGAAGTCTTACTTTTACCTTTTGCCTTTTGTCTTTTTACTTTTGTCTTTTATCTTTTTCTAAACCCGTCGGCGGCGGATTTGAAAGCCCGTCATCGGACCTTATTGCCACATCCCATACCTTTGCCCGGCGCGATTTTCCATCCGGACCTTCAATATTCAGGGTAACAATAAATCTTCCCCCTTTTTCATATTTGTGAATAGGATGCTGTTCTGCTGAGGTTGTTCCGTCACCGAAGTCCCATTTCCAGGATGTTATCTTTCCAGTGGACTTGTCCTCGAAAGCCACAACCTTCCGTTCCATATCGAGAACTTTAAATGACCACTGAGCGTCAATTTTCTTCCTGAATTCTTCTTCGAGGGGCATAAGCCTGAAAGTTCTCAGCTGTGATGCATTGCCATACATTGTATGCTTATCAGAGAGATTCCAGAAACCATTATTGCTCCTGGCATTGACATCGTCAAAATCTATGACAGCCCAGCAGAGGCCGATATTCTTTCCTTCGCGGAGGACAGACTCGACATCCCGTTCCGGCCCTTCCGGTCCTGCATAATCAAAAGGAGTGATCCAGAATTCAAGGATCAGCTTACCGGGTTCTCCAGGCCTGAAGTTATAGGAATAAGCTGCGTTTGCGTAAGGAAGCTCCTTTATCCATGGCTGGCTTCCCCATGCAAGACACCAGTCCTGACCTTCGGCAGGAGTATAGATGTGATAGTTCTGGGCATGAACTCCATGGTAATTAAAATACGCATCCCAGGTGTTGTTGAGATCAGGATTAGGATGAAACTGCTCGATCAGGGGGCCTCCCGACTGGTCGCCGTCAACCACTACCTCAAAGATATCGTGATGAAGATCCGTGCGGGAGAAATCCCAGTAATTATCATAAGCTTCGTACAGGAAATAAAGCTTGTTCATCCCCTTTACCCATCCGACTTTTACCTTAACATCGAGGTTCTTTGGATCCGGTGCGGAGTGTTTCTTTTCATCGTCCCTGAGCTGATCTGTTCCTATAACGTAACTGTCCGGAACCATTGACCAATCGTCAGTGTTTCCATCGATCCTCGGAATCTTATCTGCAGGGAACTGGAATATTTTAAAAGTGCTGTCAGCCTGTGAGAAAGAGCTCAATGATAATATTATCAGTCCCGGAATGATTAAAAGAGTTCGTGGCAATCTCATGATTTATGATTCAATGTGAAAAACAAATATATCATTTTCTTTGCAATGGTCAATTGGTATCATACAATGGAAAGGTGTTCGTAATATATAGAATATCAGCTAAATAATTATCATTAAACTTATTTAACAATTCAACTGCGGGTAATTGGATTCTTTTTGCAAATTTGCATCTGTTTAAAAGTTAAGCATAATGAAAAGAATATTCTTACTCTCAACAGTCATCTTCAGTTTTCTTAGCGCCTATTCACAGAAAACTGAAACAGTCTACCTGTCAGGTACTGATAAGGACCATACTGTACAATGGGATTTTTTCTGCACCAGCGGACGCAACAGTGGAATCTGGAGCAAAATTGCCGTTCCCTCAAACTGGGAGCTTCAGGGGTACGGAGCTTATCATTATGGCAAGACCGACATGACTGCTAATGAGAAAGGTCTCTATAAATACAATTTTACTGTTCCGGTAAAATGGGAGAAGAAAAAAGTTTTCATTGTTTTTGAAGGCTCAATGACTGATACCGATGTCAAAATCAATGGCAGATCAGCAGGTCCAATTCACCAGGGGGCATTTTACAGGTTCAAATACGACATATCTGAGCTTCTGAATTTCAAGGGGAACAATACTCTGGAGGTGACGGTCAGCAAAGAATCTGCGAACGAGAGTGTCAACAGGGCTGAAAGGATTTCCGACTTCTGGGTCTTCGGCGGAATATTCCGTCCGGTTTACCTGGAGGCAGTTCCGGTTCAGTTCATTGACCGTCTTGCAATAGATGCCCGGGCAGACGGCTCTTTTAATATGGATGTTTTCACAGCAGGTGCCGGGAAGGCCGGGAAGCTTGTTGCCCAGGTTCAGACTCCTGATGGCAAACCATTCGGAACCCCTATATCTATGTCGGTCGATGCTTCAGGCAAAACAACCATTAAAGGTTCATTTTCAAACCCTTCGACGTGGAACCCTGAATTTCCAAATATGTACCAGGTAGTCGTTTCAATAAATGCAGGCAAGAAACCGGTTCACCAGCTGACTCAGAAATTCGGGTTCAGGACAGTTGAGCTGAAGGAAAGCGACGGAATATATGTAAATGGCAAAAAGATAATGTTCAAAGGTGTCTGCCGCCATACTTTCTGGCCCTCATCGGGAAGAACCAGCAGCAAACAGCTTGCTATTGATGATGTAACCCTTATGAAGGAAATGAATATGAACGCGGTAAGGATGAGCCATTATCCTCCCGACCAGTTTTTCCTCGATGTATGCGACTCAATGGGTATGTTCGTCCTCGATGAGTTGACCGGATGGCAGAAATTCTATGATACCCCTACTGCAAAGCGTCTGGTAAAGGAGATGGTTGAACGCGACGTTAACCATCCTTCCATAGTACTCTGGGACAACGGGAATGAAGGCGGATTCAATAAGGATGTCAGGGGCGATTATGCCCTTTATGACCCTCAGAAAAGAACCGTTATAGAGCCATGGTCAATAATTAACGGCACAAATACAAAGCATTATCCGGGATACAAATATGTTGAGAATGCACTTAATAACGGGAAAGAGATCTTCTTCCCGACTGAATTCCTGCATGGGCTGTTTGACGGTGGTCATGGAGCCGGTCTTGAAGACGAATGGAACCTTATGCTGTCGAAACCTTTGTCAGCAGGGGCCTTTTTCTGGGTCTTTGCCGATGAAGGTGTTGAACGGAAAGACAAAAATGATTCGATTGACACTGACGGGAATCGTGCCCCCGACGGGATACTTGGGCCTTACCATGAAAAGGAGGGCAGTTTTTACACTATCAGGGAAATATGGTCGCCTGTTCAGTTCAAACCTGTTTCAATGAGCGCAGATTTCAAAGGGAAATTTGAAATTAAGAACTACTATTTATATACCAATCTCAGCAGTTGTAAATATTCATGGGATCTGGTAAAGTATGATAAATCTTTTCCATCATTCCAGGAGATAAAAAAATCGGGAACGATCAGTTCTCCTGATGTGGCACCTGGAGAGAGCGGTCAGCTTACTGCCGATCTGCCGACAGACTGGAAAAGCTACGATGTTCTCTACCTGACAGCTGTTGACCAGTATGGAAAGCTGATCAATACATGGTCGTGGAACATTACTGGTCCTGCAGACTTCATTTCAAGAAATATTCTTCCGGGGAACGATAAGGTTACTGCAGTTGAACACGACACCCTGCTGGTACTATCATCGGGTGGCAAAGAAGTTACATTCAGCAAAAAATCGGGATTGATAACAGGAATAAAAAGCAACGATAAAATATTATCATTCAGCAATGGACCAAGGTTTACAGGCTTTACGGCACCATTCATTTCAATGAAGAACTACAGCAATGGCGATAATTACGTAATTGAGGAATTATTTGGAAACGGATGCCATGTAAACTGGACAATGATGCCTGGCGGATGGATAAAGCTTGATTATGACTACACCCTGACTGGTACATTTGATTATGCCGGCATCACTTTCTCATATCCGGAAAACCTGGTAAAAGGAGCAAAGCTGATGGCAAACGGACCATACCATGTATGGAAGAACAGGCTGAAGGGACCTGAGTTCGGTATCTTTGATAAGAAATACAATAATACCATTACCGGTGAAAGCTGGGATTATCCTGAGTTCAAGGGTTATTATTCAAACCTGTATGCCGTAGAACTCCAGACCAGTGAGGTGCCCTTGACGGTCGTTTCTGCAACAAAAGACCTCTTCCTGCATCTCTTTACTCCCGGAGAGGCTAAGTACTCAAAAGTAGGGGTCAGGGGAGAACTGAACCCTCCATTCCCTGCAGGTAATATCTCATTCCTGCATGCAATCAGCCCGATAGGAACGAAGTTCACAAAAGCTGATGCAGAAGGACCCCAGAGCCAGAAGAATGTTTTTAATTCGGAGACTTTAAAGGGTACCTTGTACTTCAGGTTTGGTGAGTGATTTAGTTGATAAGTGTACTATTTACACTTTTAGAAATATTTTCTTCTTATATAAGAAATAGAGGAACATCCATGCAATTGTAACAACACCAATGGCATCAACAAGTGAAGCCCAGTTCTCAGGAAGAAATGACTCAATTCCTCCAAAGAAAAACTTGGTCGCCGACCTGAAGTTTATGATTCTTTCTGCCATGTAAATGGTAATGGGGTTCATGCCGATAACCACAAAGAAAAACGCCCATTTCCTGTAATTCCATATATCTATTACCAGGTAAAATACTGAGAATAGAAGCATGCTCAGTCCACCGACAAAGCATACAAATGAGCTGGTCCAGAGGTTTTTGTTGATAGGGAAGAAGATATTCCAGACCTTCCCTATTACCATCAGGAGGATGGCAGCAATGACCAAATAGAGCACTCTCTTCAAGGGCTTGTCCTTCAGGTAGTCAGATAACAGGAATTCGCCGGTGAACATCCCAAGAAGAGCGGTTCCGATTGCGGGTATTGTGCTCAGCAATCCTTCAGGATCGTGATTCCCCAGATATAGCTTGCCGGGCATCAGCAGTCTGTCGATATAGCTGGTGAGGTTCCCTTCCCTTGAGAAAACATCTGTCGAGCCAAGATCGTGTGCGGGAAATATCAAAAGCAGAAGCCAGTATCCGATGAGCAGAGCGCCAAACCATATAATCCTTGTATTCCGTTTTGTATTTATGAAAATAAGGGCAGCAAACATCCAGGCAAGCCCGATCCTTCCGAGAACGCTTCCATAGCGCAGTTCACCAAGCCTGAAGTTCACGGCATTATTGTAAAGTATCCCTAAGAGAACAAGGATAAGGCCGCGGAAAATTATGTGCTTATAAATGGATGCCCTGCTATCATTCTTTTCAACTCTTTTTGCCATTGAAAATGGGAATGAAATCCCGGCTATAAAAAGGAAGAGAGGGAAGATCATATCATAAAAATGGAATCCGTGCCACGGAACATGCTCAAGCTGTGCGGCCCACCACTGAAGAAAAGGCCATCCTGTTATTGTTGCCAGTGCAACAAAGATTCCTTCACCACCCATTATCCAGAACATATCGAATCCCCGGAGGGCATCGAGTGAGTAAAGTCGTTTGGATGGGGTCTTTGTTTCGGTTTCCATAGGTAATTATTTTAAACTGAACTTAAATAAGTACTTTTTTAAAACTTTTGTCTTGTGACTTTTGTCTTTTATCTTAAAAGTGCAGTTGCACACCAGAGTATCGGAGCCTGTCCATGCAGATCACCTATATTTCTCTTCCTGTCGAAATAATACTGACGGTCGTTTTTCTTACTGGTGCCTTCGCATACCTCATGGGTATCATTGTTGGCATCTATGAACGGAAGAAGTCCAAGCCAGGCTTTCCTGGCGGCGGGAGCGTAAGTTTTTTTATCAAGCCATCCGTTCTTCACACCTGTTATCATTGCAAATGCAAACATGCCGGTTCCTGATGTCTCAGTCCATGCTTCCGGTTCGTCGATTAACTGACGCCAGGTTCCGTTCTCAGCCTGGTATTTCAGGAGTGATGCCATCATTTTCTTATATCCCTCCATTATCCTTGTTCTGTCAGGATTGTTCTTTGGAAGGGAAAGAAGAAGCTCACTCATTCCGGCAGCCATCCACCCGTTGCCCCGGCCCCAGAAGAAAGGCACATCAGGAGCATGATAAAAGAGTCCGTTCGGCCGCTGAAGAGTATCGAGATACATGACCATTTCCCTTGCTGCCCTGTCAACGTATTTATGATCGCCGGTTGCCCGGTATGCCTCAATCTGAACAAGCGTTATCATGTACATGTCGTCGATCCAGATTCGTGTCTGAGGAGTGAAACCTTTATCATAGTAGCTTGTGGCGTCAGGACTGATCATGTTGCCTTCAGGAGCTGCCCACTGCTTGTCGGCAATACCGAGACCAACTTTCAGATAACGCTTATCTTTTGTTATAATGTAAAGCTCTAACGGCACTGCGCCGAAAACCGTATTGTCAACGTGATTAGGATTGGGGATTAGTGTGGAATCGCTCCCAAAAAGAGGTTCAAACCTGTCAGCAAGCTTTTTGAAAAGATCTTCGTTCATTGTAAGTTTTGCAAAGGTCAGTGCACCGTACCATGTGCATGTCTCAGGATACACAATTGAAGTGGCAGGGGTGGGGCGGAAATAATTGAAATGAGGTGAAGCGATGAAATGCTCTGCTATCCGCACGCCTATCTCCTGTGGTGAGGAGCCTTGGGGCCAGTGTTTCAGATCGCCTTCATTAACCGGTTTCTGACCATGAACGGACAGGGAACCGGATAACAGAAGTGCAAGAGAGAGAGCCAGACTGTTTTTAATATTATTATTCATTTCAGATAATATTTATTTTGTTTGAAAAGAGCTTTCCTATTAACAAAGTTAGCTGAATTGCCCTCATTTCCTGTTAAAAAAAGTTAATAGACTTCAAAATGGGATAAAGCCAGCTTTTTGTATTTGAATGATTCCTAATTAAAAGTATTTTTACCTTTTGAACAGGCCCTCCTGCCCCCCTGAAGGGGGGTATTCAGTGCAGTCAATTAGCCCCCCTTTAGGGGGGTTGGGGGGTTAAACATATTAATAATTAGTACATTAACTTATAAAATTATGGCAACCCGCAGAGAATTTGTTCAAAAAACAGCTCTTGGTGCAGCAGGACTAACGATTGGCGCAAAGGGCCTTTCAAGCGTCCTCAATGCAAAGAGTTATTCCCGCATACCTGGTGCAAACGACAGGGTACGCGTTGGGATCGTTGGTTATTCTGACCGTTTCAGGGGAGCTTTATCTCCGGCTTTCCTCAGTCTGGCCAAGGAAATGAATTTTGAATTTACAGCCGTTTCCGACTTATGGAGTCTGAGACGTGAAGCAGCTGCGAAGTTTTACAAAGATAAAGGTATAAACCTGAGGCTGGCACGCAATAATGATGAACTCTGGGAGGGTAAGGATACCGATGCAGTATTTGTAAGCACTCCTGATTTTTCACATGCTCTCGTTACTGCTGATGCTGTAAAGGCAGGACGTGATGTTTATTGTGAAAAACCTTTTGCAGAGACAATGGCTGATGCACGTTATACACGGAAGGCAGTTGAAGAATCCGGAAAAATTGTTCAGATTGGTTCACAGCGCCGCAGTGCTCCAAACTATATTGCAGCCAATGAATACCTGAGATCCGGGAAATTCGGTAAGATAGTCATGGTTGAAATGTCATGGAATGTAAACCAGCCTGGCAGGTGGAGAAGACCCGATGTTGTTCCCCTTTTAAAAGAAGCTGATACCGATTGGAAGAGATATCAGCAGAACCGTCCAATAGCTGCATTTGATCCAAGGAAATACCTTGAATTCAGACTATTCTGGCCATATTCATCAGGTATACCCGGACAATGGATGGCTCACCAGATTGATACAGTTCATTGGTTTACAGGTCTCTCTCATCCAAACAGCGTTGCAGCCAACGGAGGCATTTATCTCTGGAAGGATGGAAGATCGAATTATGACACTATGACGGCAGTTATGGATTATGGTGATCCAAAAAATCCCGATCTGAACTTCCAGGTCGTTTACACCTCAAGATTCACAAACTCTGCGGGTGGTACCAAGGAGCTCTACTATTCAAACGGCGGTATGCTCAACCTCGACACCAACAAGATCACATCTGAAGGCGGACTCCAGGAAGGTGATGCAAAACCGATGAACATGAAAGCAAATCTCCTTGAGCCCTATGAACTTCCGTCGATGAGAATTGAAACGAGTGCCAATACCGGAGGCGACCCGATGACTACTGCCCATGTGAGAAACTGGATGGAATGCGTCCGTAACCGCACTAAACCTCATGCTGATGTAGTGGCAGGCTATAATCACTCAATTGCTACTATTATGTGTACTGCAGCATTGAGAACAGGTGAAAAGGCCTCGTTTGATGAAAAAAACCAGGAGGTTCTGGCAGGAGGTAAAGTATTCCAGTATTAAAATTAATTCAACTTAATAATATGAAAAAAGCATTATTGTCATTCGCAATTTCAGCATTGATCCTTTTGGTTGGCTCAACCATGAACGCACAGTCGTCAAAAATCCAGCTTGTCAGAGATGATGCAAAGCATAAGGTCGATGTGATTGTTGATGGGAAATTATTTACATCATACCAGTATCCGGGGAATATCGAAAAACCTTTTCTCTACCCTGTATATGCTCCAAACGGCTCGGTGATAACCAGAGGGTTTCCTATTGAACCGAGAAAAGGAGAAAGGATTGACCATCCTCATCATATAGGCATTTGGTTCAATCATGGGAATGTCAACGGACTCGATTTCTGGAACAATTCATCAGCCATTCCTGCAAACAGGAAAGATGAGTATGGCCATATTGTTGTAAAGAGCATTAAACAGGCAAAAAGCGGCATGAAAGCTATTCTGGAGGTTGTTTCGAACTGGGACGATAACAAGGGGAACACCCTTCTTGTGGAAAATACAAAGTACATTTTTACGGCAAGTAAAGATTCCCGTACTATAGACCATATCTCAACGCTGACTGCAATAAATGGTCCTGTTACCTTTAATGACAACAAAGAAGGGATGTTTGCAATCAGGGTCGACCGGGCTTTTGAAATGCCATCCAATGAATCCCTTATTTTTACGGACGACAAGGGTAACCCCACAACAGTAAAGGCAACGGATAATACCGGAGTTACCGGCATGTATACCTCCAGTAACGGGCTTAAGGGCGATAAGGTCTGGGGAACAAGGAACGAGTGGGTAATCCTTTCAGGAACGAAAGATAATGTTCCTATCTCTTTTGCAATATTCGACAATCCGAAGAACCCCGGTTTCCCTGCATATTCTCATGCCAGGGGCTATGGATTATTCTCGGTGAATAATCTTGGGCAGAATGCGTACGACCCGAAACAGGAAAAGGTTACATACCCCCTTCAGAAAGGCCAGTCAATGACACTCAGGCACAGATTTTATGTCCAGTCCGGATCTGAACTGACACCTGAAGGAGCTGCGAAGATATTCCAGGAGTTCTCGAAATTGTATTAAACATATACTCACCCCAAACCTCCTTTCTCCGCCAGCCGGCGGAAAGAGGGGGAAATAATTCATTAATATTCAGCAGCATGAAAAAAACATTAATTGCAACACTGACGCTCTTATTGCTTTCAGTCCCGGTTTTCGTTTCCGGAAAAGAACCCTCTAAACAGATGTTCTATGAGATAAGGATATACAAGGTAAACCTGTCCTCGCAGGCTGAAACTACCGAAAAGTACCTTAAAGAATCATATATTCCTGCAATGCACAGGGCAGGCATCAACACCATTGGTGTTTTCAAACCGGTTGAAGCTGATACTGCATATGGTAAGCTCATTTACGTTTTTGTGCCTTATAAAACTATTGATCAGTATCTTAAACTGACAGAGACTCTTGGCAATGACAAGGTTTACCAGGAATCGGGCAAGGAGTTTCTTGATGCACAGTACAACAATCCTCCCTTTGCAAGATACGAGAGCATTCTTCTTAAAGCATTCGCTTTCATGCCGCAGTTCCGGATCCCTTCATACTCGACCAAACCATCTGAAAGAATATATGAGCTGCGCAGTTATGAGAGTGCTACGGAAACAAAGGCTGCAAAAAAAATCAAGATGTTCAACGAAGGAGGAGAGATTGGCATATTTGAGAAAGTCGGATCCAATGCTGTCTTTTATGGACAGGTATTATTTGGTAGCCTTAAGCCAAGGCTGATTTACATGACCACCTATGCTGATATGAAATCGCATGATGAGCATTGGAATATTTTCAGAAACCATCCTGACTGGGTGACTCTGAAAGCGCAGAAAGAGTATCAGAATGTAACATCAATGACAAATCCGTACCTGCTTCACCCAACTGATTATTCAGATTTCTAAAATTAATTCAACCCATCCACGGCCCTTCCCTTTATTATAGGGAAGGGGGTGAAGGGTTATGGAATTAATCAGGGAAATCTATTTTTGAAAGTGATTCACTGAGTTCAGATTCGGTGAGCTCATGATCAGGTAGATTGTTCTCGAAATACTTCTGGTAAGCAGAAATGTCGAAATGACCATGACCACTAAGGTTAAAGAGTATTGTCCTTGAGACTCCTTCAATGTCTGCTTTTCTTGCCTCGTCAAGAGCACCGGCAATGGCATAATTTGATTCGGGAGCAGGGAGGATTCCTTCACTTCTTGCGAAAAGCACTCCCGCTTCAAAACATTCCCTCTGCATTTTTGCCTTAGCCTCAACGAACCCGTCTTTGAGAAGCTGGCTTACAAGCACTCCTGCGCCATGATAGCGAAGTCCTCCTGCGTGTATCTTATCGGGCATAAAATTATGGCCCAGTGTGTACATAGGAAGGAGAGGGGTCATTCCTGCAGAATCGCCGAAATCATACATGAATTTGCCTCTTGTAAGTTTCGGGCATGAGGAAGGTTCGACAGCCAGGAACCTTGTTTTTTTGCCTTTTGTGATGTTTTCGCGGATGAAGGGAAAAGCAATTCCGGAGAAGTTTGAACCGCCACCGAAACAGCCGATCACAACATCAGGGTAATCACCGGCTTTTTCCATCTGAAGCAGTGCTTCCTGTCCTATGATGGTCTGGTGGAGGATTACATGGTTCAGAACACTGCCGAGGGAATATTTGGTATACGGATCCTGAGAAGCTATTTCCATAGCCTCAGAGATTGCTATTCCCAGGCTTCCGGGTGAATTGGGATCCTGTTCGAGAACTTTTCTGCCGGCAGCTGTCATGTTGCTGGGTGAAGGGATTACTTTGGCATTATAGGTGTTCATTAAAAGCTTGCGTCCCGGCTTCTGGTCATAGCTGACCTTCACCATAAAGACAAGGAGCTCTAGTCCGAAATGATGGCAGGCGTAGCTCATTGCGCTTCCCCACTGGCCGGCACCGGTTTCAGTGGTGATCCTCTTGATGCCCTCCTGTTTATTATAATAAGCCTGGGCAATAGCGGTATTCGCTTTATGTGAGCCAGAATAGTTTCCTCCTTCATACTTATAGTAAATCTTGCTTTTTGTGCCAATCGCTTTTTCTAGATTATAAGCCCTGAAGATAGGAGAGGGACGATAGGTCAGGTAAAGGTCAACGACCTCTTCCGGAATATCAATGAACCGCTCGGCAGATACTTCCTGTTTGATAAGCTCCATCGGAAATACTGCTGCAAGTGCTTCGGGACCAATAGGCTGCCTTGTCAGAGGATGAAGAGGAGGCAGCGGTTTATTTGGCATATCGGCCACAATATTATACCATTGCCTTGGCATCTCTTTTTCGCTTAAAGTAATTTTGCTTGACTTTTTCATAATTTTAATTATTAAATGTTTGGTTGAATTTTTTAAAACAAAAAAGGCACGCTGTGAACAGCGTGCCTTAAAATTATTGGTATCCTTTATAGGGTATAAAACGGCCTGTTACACAGCATTAATTGAAGAGCTGCGCCAAGACCAATCATATATCCTCATTGTTATCATGTATGCAAAACTATATTAAAAATTCATTTAAGAGCAAAAAAATATAAAATATTTACTATTTAAAATGATTTTAAATAAAATTATTAACTGATCGACTCGTTTTTATGTCATTCATAAACCGATGCTCCGATTTTCCTCAGATCATCAAAGAATCCGGGGTACGATTTTGAAATACACTGTGAGTCCTTGATATACACTTTACCCGTTGCTCCCAGTCCTGCCACAGCTGCAGCCATGGCAATGCGATGATCATCATGGGAAGAGAGATGCGCGCCTTTTACCTCACCACCGGTAACAAGCATATAATCACCGCTGATCTCAATCTTTATATTTAGCTTACCGAACTCTTCGACAAGCGTGGCAGCACGATTGCTTTCCTTATGAATAAGTCTTGAAACTCCCTTTATCCCCGAGGTACCCTTGCAATATGCTGCAAGTGCTGCAAGAGGAGGGAAGAGATCGGGTGCTTCGGTCGCATCAAATTCGAAAGATTTCAGCGACGATTTCCCTATTTCAATAATATTCTTCTCGATACTCATTCTGGCACCTGCCTTGTCGAGCGCTGAAAGGATAGCCTTATCGCTTTGCCTGCTGTCGGGGTGCAATCCAAGAACTGTAATGTTACCATTAATAGCCCCGGCGACAAGAAGGAATGCACCGCCGCTCCAGTCGCTTTCAACTTCGAAGCTGCAGGGCTTGAATTTTTGCTTCCCCGGAATATCGAATTGATTGTAGTTATCATTCTTAACCTTTATTCCAAACCTTTCCAGCACCTGCAGAGTCATGTCAATGTATGGTTTGCTTTTAAGGTTATTGACTTTTACAACCGAATCTTTCATTGCGACAGGGAGAGCTATCAGCAGTCCTGTCAGAAGCTGCGAGCCCGAGGAGCCGTCAATTTCACATATACCCCCTTTAAGCGGACCTTTTATAGTAAGAGGAAGGAATCCGTTTTCTGTTTCACATTTGATACCGAATTGTTTCAGGGCCTCCTCGATCATTGACATAGGCCTCTTCTTAAGCGACCCGGTTCCCGTTATCGTCAGTTCAGTTTTATAGAGGGCTGCCACTGGAGAGAACATGCGTATTGCAAGGCCAGATTCGCCACAGTTGAGTTTTTTCTCCTTCAGCTCTGATGAACCGGTGATCTTCATCTTGTCGGTGTCAGGCTCCACTTTCGCGCCAAGCCCGACTGCGATACTCATTGCAGCCAGGGAGTCATCGCAATATGAGGGGTTGATAATAGTACTTTCGCCATCGGCCAGCAGTGCGGCAGCAATAGCCCGCTGAGTCATACTTTTTGATGCCGGAGCCTTAACTTCGCCTTTTACCTTCGAAGGCACTATTATTCTTTCCATTGGCTGATGCTTTATTTGTTTTCAGTATGGTTATGATTCTCAATTCCCTTATTCATAACTTTCATCTGGCAGTTAATAGATTCCTGGTGTATAGCCTTGAAAACATTATCAATAAGCTCGGCACTCAGACCTTTTGCCAGCCCTTTTTTCATCGCTTTCTTCACTACCTCGTCCCAGCGAACGGTCTGTAAGATAGTAATATTATTTTCTTTTTTATAGAGCCCGATGGTTTCCGATACTTTCATCCGCTGTTCCATCAGGTCAATCAGATGATCATCATAAATGTCGATCTGCTGACGTAATTCGCCAAGAACATCAAGCAATTTAGGGTCGGTGGTCGAGGCATTACGGAGAATAAGCCTGCTCAAGAGCTCTTTCAGGTCGTTGGGTGTAAGCTGCTGTGAAGCATCACTCAGGGCTTTATCGGGATTAATATGTGACTCGATCATCAACCCGTCAAAATTCAGGTCCATTGCCTTCTGAGATATCTCGTACAAATATTCCCTTGAACCGGATATATGGCTCGGGTCGCAGATAATTGGAAGATCAGGGATCCTGCGACGCAGCTCAATAGGTATCTGCCAGTTCGGCTGATTCCTGTATGTTGTCTTCTCATAGGATGAGAAACCGCGGTGAATGGCACCCAGTCTCTTAATACCTGCTTTTGCAACTCTTTCAATTGCACCGATCCATAATTCGATATCCGGATTAATGGGATTCTTGACAAATACCATTACATCTACACCTTTAAGAGCATCGGCGATCTCCTGCACTGTGAAAGGATTAACAGAAGTCCTGGCACCGATCCACAGCATATCGATCCCGTATTTCAAAGCTTCATAAACATGCTTTTCGTTTGCTACTTCGGTTGCTACCGGAAGGCCGGTCTCTTTTTTCACGGTCCTGAGCCATTTCAGTCCCGGAATGCCAACACCTTCGAATGTATTTGGCCGTGTTCTTGGCTTCCAGATTCCAGCGCGGAAGATGCTGACCCGGTTCAGTGATGCAAGCTCCCTTGCTGTTTCAAGTACCTGCTCCTCAGTCTCTGCACTGCAGGGTCCTGAAATCAGGAAAGGCCTCGCTTTGTATCCGTCCCACTCCCTGATAAGGGAAGTATCAAGATTTAAAACCATCTGTATTTAAGATATTTAATTTAATATTTTCCTGATCTTATTTGCTTCTTCCATCAATGATTTCAACCCCTCCGCATCCCTCTCTGAAATCAATTTTCTAAAAGTATTCATCTTTTCAATATAAGTATCGATCACTTCGATAATATATTCAGAGTTTTCTGTAAAAATTGGCGCCCATGTTTCCCCATTGCTCTTTGCGAGCCTCACGGTACTTTCGAAGCCGCCTCCCGCAAGTGCCAGGATGTTCCCTTCCTCCTTTTCCTTTTCCAGCACGCTCAGCGCCAGCGAGAAGGATGTAATATGAGAAATGTGGGATATATAAGCGACATGCACGTCATGAACATCAGAATTCATGTAAACCAGGTGCATGTTAAGGATTTTGAACATGTTTTCCACGAGATCCTTTGCATCAGTATCGCTGAGCTCAGGATCGCAGATTATGGCTGTTTTGTAATCGAAAAGCTTGCCTATGGCGGCCATGGGACCTGAGTACTCAGTTCCTGCCATGGGGTGGGCAGCAACGTACCTGCCCCGGCCGGGGTGATCTTTAGAGACCCTTGCAATTCCTGACTTTGTTGATCCCATATCTGCCACTACTTTCGAAGTGCCATTTATCATGTCAAGGATGGCTGGAAGCATAGATATATTTGCATCGACAGGAGTGCAAAGCAATATAAGATCACTTTTCCCGATTGCATTTTCAAGAGTGTCAGTTTCATCTATAATACCGCAGAGCTGTGCAATATTACGATGCTGTGGATTGGTATCCACCCCGATTATCTTATCGGCAAAATGCCGCTTGCGGATGTCCAGCGCAAGTGAGCCGCCTATTAAACCTATTCCGATTACTGCTGTTGTCATATTACTAGTTGTTTCTTTCGGTTACCGGTTACCGGTCACCGTTTTTTCTTTAAGATACTTTTCAATCCTGATCTTTGCTTCAGTAAGTGTTGCTTCATTGGCACAGAGCGATATCCGGATGTACCTTTCTCCATTGGATCCAAAAATAAATCCTGGTGTGATGAAGACGTTTACCTTTGTCAGAACATCCTCGACAAAATCTTCGCAGTTTTTTATAGTGTCAGGGATACGGCCCCAGACAAAGAGGCCTACCTGGTTTTTATCGTACCTGCAATTCAGCACATCCATTATATCCTCAACAATTCTGCGTCTTGACATGTAATGGCTGTTAACCTTGTCGTACCATGAAGGAGGGTTGCCGAGAGCCTCGGCAGCTGCCTCCTGCATAGCCCGGAACATGCCCGAATCCATATTGCTTTTTACTTTGAGTACAGAGCTGATATATTCCTTATGGCCTGCTGCCATTCCTACTCTCCATCCTGCCATATTATGCGATTTGCTCAGGGAATTAAGCTCAAGGGCAATCTCCCTGGAGCCGTCAATTGCGAGGAGGCTTATGTACTCCTTATTGAGGATGAAGCTGTATGGATTATCGTTGCATAAAAGTATACCATGCTTTAAGGCGAATGCCGTAAGCTGTTCAAACAGCCTGTACGACCCCTTTGTTCCTGATGGCATGTGGGGATAGTTTATCCACATCATTTTTACATTTTCCAGGTTGCTCTCTTCAAGCTTCTGAATATCGGGATACCATCCGTTTTTTTCATCCAGGTCATAATATCTTATGTTCCCGCCGACCAGCTTAGTGATGGATGAATATGTAGGATATCCGGGATTTGGAACAAGTACGTCATCGCCAGGATTTACAAATGCCATGCTGATATGCATTATTCCCTCCTTGCTTCCCATAAGAGGAAGTATCTCGCTTTCCGGGTCAAGGATTACGTTGAAATAAGTTTTGTACCATTTTGCAAAGGCATTACGAAGGGCTGGTATCCCGGTATAGCTCTGGTACCCATGCGAAGTTGGCTTCAAAGCTTCCCTGTACAGACTTTCAATAGTGCTCTGCGACGGCGGCTGGTCCGGACTGCCAATGCCGAGGTTTATGACATCAGCTCCGGATTTGCGCATCTGGTCTATCTGCTTCAGCTTTTGCGAAAAATAGTATTCCTGGACACTATTTGTCCTCTCTGCCGGTTTAACTTTCATACAATTCCTCTCCTTTATTATATATTCCGAGGACCTCAAGATCCCTCGTATAATTTTCAAGCGTGTTCTTAACCAGTCCCATGTCATGATCAGGCTTAAGCTCAATGTCCAGATAGAACATATATTCCCAGTCGCCGTTCAGCTTTGGCACTGACTGTATCTTCGAAAGATTAATCTCAAGCTCAGCAAGCCTTACGAGAACCGCAGCGAGCGATCCCGGCTGATGGCCGGTTGAAAAACAAATTGAGACTTTATTCCCGTCGCTGTTTACATGCTTCTCATCGCCGAGTACAAGAAACCTGGTGTAGTTTTTCTTGTATGTTTCTATCCCGGGGGCCAGTATCTCAAGACCATATAATTCAGCAGCAATGGCGGGCGCAATTGCGCCGACATTCTTAAGGTTATTTTCTTTGATGAATTTAGCACTTCCGGCGGTATCGTCACTTTCGATCAGAGTAACTCCACGCAGATGATTCAGGTAAGTCATGCACTGTGAAAGTGCAATCGGGTGCGATCTTATTTCCCTGATTGATGCTATTTGCTGACCAGGGAGAGCCATAAGGTTTTGAACTACCCGGAGGTTATGTTCACCAAGGATCTTCATTCCTGATTCCCTGATAAGGGTGTAGTTATAAAGGATGCTTCCCGACCTGGCATTTTCAATAGCCATTATCGCAAAATCAGCCTGGTTTTCCTTCACGGCCATCAGTGTCATGTCAAAAGTAGTGCATGGGACCATGGTAATGTCCTCGTCTTTGAAGTACTGTCTTGCAGCTACTTCATGAAAACAACCGTGCTCACCCTGAATTGATATTCTCATATTATTCAATATTAAAAAAAAAGTCCCCTTTTCCGGGGACCTTGCATCTTATAATTCATTTAAGCGTATACAATAATCCCCTCTTACTTCTTAAAATAAAAATAGAAGTAAAAATAAGCGGCGATCCAGTTGTATGCTTTATTCATTCTTGTCTTGTTGGTTTACAAAAGTAATGCAATTTTCAAAATAACAACTATTAAGGCAAAAAATCTATATAATATATAGGTAAAAGGGTCTGTCTATTAATATTAACAACGGCAATCAATAGTAAAATATTTAATTCCTGGAAAGTAATGACCCCCTTTCCCGTTTCCCCCAAGGGGGAAAAGCTTATGTGGTACTCCTTCCCCCCTGGGCTACCCTTTATACACATTTATTTTGAAATCCTTTAACCACAGAATAACACGGAGTTACATGGGGTAAATCACGGAGTAATTTACGGATTAAATGTTTAAATAAATAAGGAGATTCCTCGCTAACGCTCGGAATGACAGGGTTGTTTTGAGTAATAGGGTAAGCATAGGCGATTCGCTCAAGCGAATCGCCTATGCTTACCCCCCTTATAACAAATGAACTGTCATTCCGAATGAAGCGTAGCGGAATGAGGAATCTCCCCTGACATAAACGAAATGATTAAAAAGATGTGTATAAAGGGTAGCCCCCCTGGGGGAAAGCCTGCCCCGCTTCGGCGGGGGTTGGGATAGGGGTAATGTATTTTGGAATTTATATAACATTCGGTCTATTGCTTATGGCGATCCTTCAAGACGGTCTCAATATCTGAAAGAGTCACACCTTTGGCTTTAAGAAGTATCAGTAAGTGGTATAGCAGGTCGGCAGCCTCATTTTTAAAAAGGGTAAGGTTGTTGTCTTTTGCTTCGATAACAAGTTCAACGGCCTCTTCTCCTACTTTCTGTGCTGCCCTATTGATGCCCTGTTTATATATTTTATTTGTATAAGAGTCTTCAATGTTTTCATCAATTCGCTGACTGACGATCTGTTCTAGCCTGTAGAGAAAGCCCTTTGATTGAACTTCATTAAAACATGAGATTGACCCTGTGTGGCATACCGGTCCTGCAGGCTCTGCTTTTATAAGGAGAGTATCGTTATCGCAATCGGTTATTATATCTTTAACAAACAGATAGTTGCCTGATGTTTCACCTTTAGTCCAGAGTCTCTTTTTGCTGCGGCTGAAAAAGGTCACTTTCCCTTCCCTGAGCGTCTTTTCAAGAGCCTCCTCATTCATGAAGCCCAGCATTAGTACCTGCATTGTTGCAAAATCCTGTATTATGGCTGGTACAAGTCCGTTTCCTTTAGTAAAATCGGGTTTATTCATAATGTTTTTGTTTGCATTTGTTTTCTACTTGCACGTACTCACACCCTTCTTTTCCCCCTCTCCATTCACCCCCCAACCCCCCTGAAGGGGGGCTAAGAATGACATAACTTCTAAGATTTTGTTGATCACCGCATTTATATCATTAAATACCTGATCATTTTTAAACCGTAATATTTTGATTTTAATCTTTTCGATATCATTTGTTCGTCCATTGTGTTAAATAATTAACAAAACATAAGAAGCCCCCCTTCAGGGGGGTTGGGGGGTAAAAAAAGAGAGAGGGGGATTGGGGTGAGTTCATGCTTCAATATTCATAATCTGACTGCGGTTTGTTCATTAAATAAATACTCCTTCAGCTCTTTTATATCTACTTCACCGAAATGAAATATGCTTGCTGCCAGTGCAGCGCTGCACGATGTATTGAAGAATACATCCCTGAAGTGTTCCTTCTTTCCTGCTCCGCCTGAAGCGATAACCGGGATATTTACATGACGGCTCACCTCGGCAGTTATTTCGAGCGAAAACCCCTTTTTTGTGCCGTCATGCTTCATTGATGTAAGCAGTATCTCTCCTGCACCGAGCTTTTCGACCTTAATGGCCCAGTCGATAGTCCTGAGCTTTACCGGTGTCCTGCCTCCATCTACAACTACTACCCAGTCATTATTAATTACATCAGTATCGATAGCCACCACGACGCACTGGCTGCCAAACTCTCCGGCAATTTCTGTTATGAGCTCAGGTCTTCTTACTGCAGCAGAGTTTATTGTTATCTTGTCGGCTCCGGCCTTGAGCAGATGACCTACATCTTCCAGGCTGTTTATGCCTCCGCCGACGGTGAATGGTATATTTATTTCAGCAGCAATTCTTTCAACCAGACTGATAAGGGTATGTCGGTTTTCAATTGTTGCGGTTATATCCAGAAAAACAAGTTCATCCGCACCTCTTGATGCATACAATTTAGCCAGCTCCACCGGATCTCCGGCATCTTTTAACCCAACAAAGTTGACGCCTTTGACAGTGCGTCCGTTCCTTATATCGAGACATGGAATAATTCTTCTTTTCAGCATAGATCCCTGAGCTCCTTTAGTTTAATTTTACCTTCATAAATTGCTTTTCCAATTATAGCTCCCTCGCAGCCCGCTTCTTTTATTTCAACAATGTCGGCCATAGATGAAATGCCTCCGCTTGCTATAAGGTCGACCTTCACAGACTTTAATATTTCCCTGTAAAGATCAGTTGCAGGACCTTTTAATAAACCATCCTTTTCGACATCAGTGCAGATTGCATACTTTATTCCTTTTGAGCAATACTCTGAGATAAAAGAAATTACATCTGAGTCAGATTTCTGCTGCCAGCCATTGATTACGATCTTCCGGTCTTTTGAATCGGCGCCAAGGATAATTTTTTCATTCCCGTATTTTAAGAGCCAGTCAAGAACCAGGAAAGGGGAGGAGTGAACAATACTTCCGGCAGTTACCTGCTTAGCTCCTGAACTGAAGGCTATATTCAAGTCATTATCCGACCTGATTCCGCCGCCAAAGTCAATTTCAAGGCTGGTCTGCGATGCGATCTTCTCAAGTATTCTGAAATGAATTATCATTTTGCTCTTTGCCCCATCGAGGTCGACAAGATGAAGATATTTTATTCCACTGTTTTCCATCTCCTTTGCCACTTCCAGAGGATCTTCGTTATAGATCGTCTTCTTCGAGTAATCTCCACGCGTAAGCCTGACACACTTTCCGCCAAGAATATCGATTGCGGCAATTATCCTCATAGTTCCAGGAAGTTTTTAAGTATCTGTTCACCGACCAATGCTGATTTTTCAGGGTGAAACTGAGTTGCATAAAAATTATCCTTTTTCATACCGGCACTGAAGGGCAGGATGTAATCGCATACTGCCGTTGTACAGGAAGATATCTCGGGATAATAACTGTGAACATAGTACACGTTGTCCCTGGCTGAAACTCCTTTGAAGAGTTCTCCTTTCAGTGAAAAAAAATTGTTCCAGCCCATGTGGGGCACCTTATCAACCCTTGGGAACAGCCTTACATCAGTATCAAATATCTTCATGCATTGTGTATCGCCCTCCTCTGAATACCTGCACATCAGCTGAAGTCCGAGACAGATGCCCAGGACCGGTTGCGTAAGTGAAACGATCAGCTTATCAAGTTCTTTCTCCCTGAGGTATTTCATTGCTGAGCCGGCTTCTCCCACACCTGGTAAAATCACCTTTTCGGCATTAAGCATCTCTTCCCTGTCATCAGTGATGACTGATTCGTAACCCAGCCTGGTGATGGCATTCTGAACAGACCTGATATTGCCTGCATTATATTTTATAATTGCTATCATAGTTTTCCTTTTGTTGACGGAAGTGAAAAATTATCCGTCTGTTTCAGGGCATTTTTCAATGCCCTGGCAAATGCCTTGAAAATGGCTTCGATCTTGTGATGCTCATTGCTGCCTTCAGCAGAAATGTTCAGATTGCATTTTGCACTGTCGCTGAACGATTTGAAAAAGTGGTAAAACATCTCAGTCGGCATTTCACCGATTTTCTGATACGAAAAGTCTGCCTTCCAGACAAGCCAAGGTCTTCCTCCCATATCGACCGCAACCTGTGCCAGGCAGTCATCCATCGGCAGTACAAAGCTGTAGCGTTCTATTCCCTTCTTGCTTCCGGCAGCTTTCAGAAATGCTTCGCCCAGGCATATTGCCAGGTCCTCTATGAGGTGGTGGCCATCGATGCCTTTGTCGCCCGTTGCGTTTATTATAAGGTCAAAGCTCCCATGACGGGCCATCTGGTCGAGCATATGATCGAAGAATTCAATTCCTGTGCTGATATTGCTCTTCCCTGTACCGTCAATATTGAGTTCGAGCCTGATGTCAGTCTCTTTTGTCTTTCTCTCAATTGACGCGACTCTCGGCTTTAATTTCAGAAACCTGTATATGTCGTGCCAGTCGCAGGATGATAAAACCGCTTCTGTTGATTTTTGAGAATTGAAATAAATGGCATTGCAGCCCAGATTTTTTGCAAATTCTACATCTGTAACCCTGTCTCCGATTACATAGGAGTTTTCAAGATCGATGCCTTTTGCAAGATACCTGACCAGCATAGCTGTGCCCGGCTTCCTTGTCGGAGCATTATCTTCAGGTACGCTCCTATCGATGAATATTTCAGAAAAACGAACTCCTTCTCCTTCAAGTATGCTTATCATTTTATTATGAGAAGGCCAGAAGGTTTCTTCGGGAAATGATGGAGTTCCGAGACCATCCTGATTGGTAACCATTACAAGTTCGAAATCAGTTTCAGCCGCAATCCTCGCCAGTCCGGTTATGGCCCCGGGAATAAATCTGAATTTCTCAAGCGAGTCTACCTGCTCGTCTTCCGGTTCTTCCAGCATGGTCCCGTCTCTGTCTATAAAAAGCACTTTTTTCATATTCTGATACTCTTTAAGGCATTAAGCATTCTGTTATTTTCACTTCTTGTTCCAACAGTAATCCTGAGACAATCTTTAATTACACTGTTACGGTTTCTGACAATTATTTCACAGCTAACAAGATAGTTATAAATATCATCGGCATTGACTGTCCTTACAAGAATGAAATTTGCATCTGACTTGTAAACGTTCATTACCACTGGAATCTTTTTCAGTTCTGCAGAGATTCTCTCCCTTTCAGCCACAATTGTATTTATCCTCTTCCTGACTGCAATCTGGCTGGTCAGTTTCTTCAGGACGCACTTTTGGTTTATAGTGCTTATGTTGTATGGAGGCTTCATTTTATTGAAGTACTGGATGATGGAAGGTGAAGCAAAAGCCATTCCCACTCTTAAGGATGCCATAGCCCATGCTTTGCTGAAGGTCTGCATTACGATCAGGTTGGGATATTTATCTATATTTTCTGAAAATGAAGGTTCCCCGGTGAAATCATTATAAGCTTCATCGAGCAGGACGATTCCTCTGAAGCCGGTTATAAGCTTATCGAGAACCGACCTGTTCTGCATGTTGCCTGTAGGATTATTTGGCGAGCAGACAATTATTAATTTGAGGTTCCTATCGTCGGACCAGGGCTGGAAATCGCTGTATCTTATATTGAATTCCTCATCCAGCGCCACTTTGATCAGGTCGATATCATTAGCTGCAGCCGAAACCTGGTACATACCGTAGGTGGGAATGAAGGTCAGAGCCTTGTCAACACCCGGAGTGCAGAATATCCTGAAACACAGGTCTATTATCTCATCGCTGCCATTACCGAGAAATATTTTGTCGACCGGGATCCCCTTCATTTTGCTTATTGCCGATTTAAGTTCACACTGGTAAGGGTCGGGATACCTGTTGAGATTGCCGTAGGGATTTTCGTTGGCGTCGAGGAATACACCCTCTTTGCCTTTATAATCATCCCTGGCGCAGGAATATGGAGTCATAGAACTTACATTCGGTCGTACTAGTTGATCCAGTTTTATCATATTAAGTTTTTTTCAGACCCCCATCCAGACCTTCCCCCACAGGGGAAGGTTCAGTTGCTTTTCCCACTTGGGGGAAACGGGAAAAGGGGTAAGTGATGCACAAATATTTCATTTCTATTTTTATCCTCAATCTTCCTTCAGTCTTAATGTGACTGCTTTGGCATGTCCTTTAAGGTTCTCAGCTTCAGCCATCAGCTCTATTGAAGGGCCAATATTTTCAAGGCCTTTACGATTCAGCTCCTGAAAGGAAATTCTCTTTATAAAGCTTTCAACAGAGATTCCGCTGAACGTTTTTGCATAACCGTTTGTAGGCAGGGTATGGTTTGTTCCGGAGGCATAATCACCGGCGCTTTCGCAGCTGTATTTGCCAATGAACACTGAACCTGCATTCACAACCTTTTCGGCAAGGCTCTTTGCATTAACAGTATTGATAATAAGATGCTCAGGGGCATATAAGTTGCTGAATTCCATGCATTCATCAAGATCTGTGAAGAGAACGGAAATGCTGTTCAGCAGAGCGTGTCCCGCAATGCTTTTTCTGGGCAGCTTCTGGAGCTGATCATCAAGCTCACGCTTTACAGCAGCCATTAATTCCCTGCTGTCTGTCAGCAGAACCACCTGGCTGTCAGGGCCATGCTCAGCCTGCGACAGAAGATCGGCAGCGACATATGAAGGATCTGCATTACTATCGGCTATGATCAGCATTTCGCTTGGTCCGGCAGGCATATCAATTGCTATACCCTCCGCCTGTACAAGCTCCTTGGCTTTCATAACGTACTGATTACCGGGACCGAATATTTTGCTGACCACCGGAACCGTTTCAGTGCCGTACGCCATGGCTGCAATAGCCTGGGCGCCTCCTGTTTTATAGATCTCAGTTATACCGGTAAGTCTTGCAGCATAAAGGATCAGAGGATTTACTTTTCCGTCTGCTCCGGGAGGAGTGCATAGTATCACCCTGTCGCATCCTGCAATTTTTGCCGGAATGGCAAGCATAAGGACTGTCGAGAAAAGAGGAGCACTCCCGCCAGGGATGTAAAGTCCTACAGTATCGAAGGGAACAGATTTACGCCAGCACTTTACTCCGGGCACCGTCTCAACCGGATCTTCAGTGATCACCTGATTCTGATGAAACTTTTCAATGTTTTTACGTGCAAGTCCGATAGCTTTTTTGAGTTCAGCCGGGATTAATGAATTTGATTCTTTTATCTCAGCAGCTGGAACTTTTATTTCAGAAAGGGTAACATTATCAAAAAGTGCTTCATATTCCACTAGTGCCTTATCACCTCCGGATTTCACTCCTTTAAGAATGTTCCTTACAGGCTTATCGAGATTTGCATTATTAAGGATAGGTCTCTTGCAGAGTCCTTCCCAACTCTCACTTTTCGGAAATAATATTGTGTCCATCACTTTATCATTTTTTCAATCGGTATTACAAGTATTCCTTCGGCACCTGCTGATTTAAGCTGATCGATCCGTTCCCAGAACTCATCTTCCTTTACAACTGAATGAAGCGAGCACCAGCCTTTTTCAGCAAGTGGCAGTATTGTCGGACTCTTCATCCCGGGGAGAATCCTGCATATCTCCTGTATGGATGCTTCGGGGGCATTGAGGAGTATATATTTGTTTTCACGGGCATTCTTGACTGCCCTGATCCTGAAGAGAAGCCGGTCGAGTATTGCCTTTTTTTCTTCCGAAAGTTTCTTATTGCCTATTATCACTGCTTCGCTCCGAAGTATCGTGGTGACTTCACGCAGTCCATTTGTCATAAGCGTGCTTCCTGAGCTTACTATATCGCAGACAGCATCTGCAAGGCCTATCCCGGGAGCGATTTCGACGCTGCCGCTTATCTCCTCGATTTCTGCTTTGATATTGTTTTCAGTAAAATAATCGGAAAGGAGTCTCGGATAGCTCGTGGCAACTCTCTTATTATTGAAATACTGAAGTCCGGGATAACTCTCTTCCTTCCGGATTGCCAGGCTCAGTCTGCATTGAGCAAAGCCCAACTGCTCGAGGACTGCGACATTCTTGTTCTTCTCCAGAACCATGTTTTCGCCAAGTATTCCGATATCAGCCACCTGCTGCTCAACATACTGGGGAATATCGTCATCTCTGAGGAAAAGTATTTCAACAGGGAAATTGGCAGCTCTTGTTTTAAGCACGCTGGTTCCGTTGGAGAATTTTATTCCGCACTCTTCCAGGAGCCTGTGGGAATTATCGCTCAGCCTGCCGCTCTTTTGTATTGCAATTTTTAGTTCACTCATTTTTTTCTTTTTATGTCCTTGCGCTGCAGGCTTTTAATAAAAAACCCGCCTGTGACTACGCTCAGACGGGTTTATGATATTTTTATTTATGCACATATCAGTATCTCCTCGCCTGGGGGCAAGTATGAGAATGATGCTGCTGTGATGAAAGCCTGTACATTTCTTTAAAATATGAACGCAAAGATAATGTTTATTTAATAAAAATCAATAATCATTGATAAAAAACGATATTTTTAAACTTTTCAGACCCTTTCAGCTACCAGGTCCCCAACCTGGGTAGTTGAATATCCCATTTTCCCGGCTCCCATATCTTTTAGCTTATTGGCAGTAACATCCATAATAGCTTTTTCGATAGCCAGGGCAGCTTTCTCCTCACCCAGATGTTCAAGCATCATTGCGCCGCATGATATTGAAGCGAGCGGATTTATGATATTTTTGCCTGTATATTTAGGAGCAGATCCGCCAATAGGTTCAAACATCGAAACACCCTCAGGGTTTATATTTCCGCCTGCAGCAATACCCATTCCTCCCTGGGTAATGGCTCCAAGATCAGTTATAATATCACCGAACATGTTGGTTGTAACAATTACGTCGAACCATTCAGGGTTTTTAACCATCCACATGCATGTCGCATCTACATGGTAGTATTCACGTTTAATGTCAGGATAATCAGCTTTCCCGATTTCATGGAATGCTCTTTCCCAGAGATCAAAAACATAAGTTAATACATTGGTTTTTCCGCACAGAGCCAGGGTCTTTTTCTTGTTTCTCTTCCTTGTATAATCAAAAGCATACCTCAGGCAACGGTCGACCTGCATACGGCTATATACCATATTCTGGACTGCAACTTCATGCGGAGTGCCTTTCATTGTAACACCGCCAATACCTGTATATACATCGCCGGTATTTTCCCTGATAACCACATAATCAATATCTTCAGGTCCCTTATCCTTAAGCGGGGTTGAAACTCCCGGGTATAGTTTAATCGGCCGGAGATTAATATACTGATCAAGTTCAAAACGGAGTCTGAGCAGGATCCCTTTTTCAAGTATCCCCGGTTTGACATCGGGATGTCCGATGGCTCCAAGAAATATTGAATCAAATTTTTTAAGCTGGTCAGTAGCAGAATCAGGAAGTATTTCACCGGTTCTCAGATACCGTTCTCCTCCGAAATCAAACTCTTCGAAATTTAGCTTAAAACCAAATTTCAAGGCTGCGGCACTAAGCACTTTTCTGCCTTCCCTGACAACCTCTGGTCCGGTACCATCCCCGGCAATAACGGCAATGTTATAAGTTTTACTCATAAATGTTTAATTAATGTAGTTCATTTGATTGGTTTATTAACAGGTTGTTACCTAGTTTGAACTCGTTATTGTAAACAATATTCATCATTTTCTCCGTGGCTTTTATTGCCGATTCAGTCTGGTCAGCATCCAGCCCCTTTGTTTTGAATTCCTTACCCTTAATGCTCCAGGTTATGACAGTCTCAACCAATGCATCGGTCTTTCCGCCAGGGGGTATTGCGACCTGGTAGTCGATTAGCAGCGGAAGCTCTTTCCCCAGCCCTTCATAAATTACCCTTATCGCCTTCATAAATGCATCGTACTGGCCATCGCCGGAGGATGTCTCCTGGTAAATCTTTCCATCGATTTCAACCTGGACGCTGGCATGCGGTTTCAGGCCGAATGACAGCGAGAGTGAGTAATTTTTAATGAAGATCCTGTATTCTGTTCTGTCATTTCCAAGGACATCAGATATAATGAAAGGCAGGTCTTCGGTTGTTACATTCTCTTTTTTATCGCCCAGCTCAATGACTCGCTGGGTCACTTTATTAATTGAATCAGGGCTCAGGAACAATCCGAACTCTTCAAGATTCTTACGGACCGTCGCCTTCCCCGATTGTTTTCCCAGGGCGTACTTCCTCTTCCTGCCGAATCGCTCCGGCATCAGATTATTGTAATAGAGGTTGTCCTTGGTGTCGCCGTCGGCATGCACGCCGGAGGTCTGGGTAAAAACGTTCTCTCCGATGACCGGTTTGTTGACAGGGATCCGTATGCCGCTGAACGTCTCGACAATCCTGCTCACCTTGGTTATCTCGAATTCGTTGATGCCTGTCTCAGCATTCAGCTGGTCGTGAAGAAGACCAATGACGCTTGAGAGAGGAGCATTTCCGGCTCTTTCTCCGAGACCGTTAATAGTGGTATGGATGCCTTTGATCCCTGCCCTGACTGCCGAAAATACATTTGCAACAGCAAGATCATAATCGTTATGTGCATGAAAATCAAAATGGAGCGACGGGTACCTTTTAACGATTTTTTTGCAGAAATCGTAAGTCTGTTCGGGGTTCAGTATCCCCAGGGTATCGGGGAGCATGAATCTTTCGATATTCTCATCTTTCAGGGAATCGAGCATATAATAAACATACTTTTCTGAATTTATCATCCCGTTCGACCAGTCCTCGAGGTAGATATTTACCTGCATATCAACCGATTCAGCTTTTCTGAGGATTCTCCTGATATCATTTACATGCTGTTCAGGAGTCTTCCGAAGCTGTTTTTCAAGATGCCTCAAAGATCCTTTGCTGAGGAGATTAATGACTTTTCCGCCTGCATCATTTATCCAGTTAAGTGACAGATCGCCATCGATAAAGCCGAGTACCTCGACCTTCCTCTGGAAATTATTATGACGGGCCCACTCAGTTATCTGCTTAACAGCCTCGAACTCACCGGACGAAATACGTGCGGAGGAAACCTCTATACGGTCGACCTTAAGATCTTTCAGTAGCAGCTTTGCAATATGGAGCTTCTCGAGAGGCGAATACGAAACCCCTTGAGTCTGCTCTCCATCCCTGAGGGTGGTATCCATTATCTCAATTCTCATTGCCGAAGGGTGTTTCTGAATTCATAAGCTGTTATCATTTCCCTGATATTCAGCAGGTAATCAATATCATCGAGCCCTTTCAGAAGGCACTCCTTCTTATACGGGTTGATCTCAAATTTCAGAGACTCACCAGTTGGCAGCAGAGTAAGATCCTGTTTTTCAAGGTCTATCCTGACTTTTGTACCCGGATCCTCCAGGATCATTGCCAGCAATCTTTTAAGGAATTCTTCGGGAACAACAACAGGCAGAAGACCGTTATTCAGCGAGTTGTTCCTGAAAATGTCGGCAAAGAAACTCGATACAACCGCTCTGAAACCATAATCGGCAATTGCCCAAACGGCATGCTCACGGCTCGATCCGCATCCGAAATTTTTACCGGCAACAAGGATCTCGCCTCTGAACTTCGGGTCATTGAGAACAAATTCCTCGTTTTTATTTCCTGCCTTGTCATATCGCCAGTCGCGGAAAAGATTTTCTCCGAAACCTTCACGCGAAATGGCACTTAGGAACCTTGCCGGAATGATCTGGTCAGTGTCTGTATTTTCCAGCGGCAGAGGAACGCAGGTTGACTCAAGTATATTGAATTTTAGTTTTGACATTTCCCTTGTAATAAAGTATTGTTAATTTTTTAACAGATCGGCCGGGTTGGTTATTTTCCCGGTTATGGCTGCAGCTGCAGCTGTAAGAGGGCTTGCAAGGAGTGTTCTTGAACCAGGGCCCTGTCGGCCTTCGAAGTTTCTGTTGGATGTGGAAACAGCATATTTTCCTGCAGGTATTTTATCCTCATTCATTGCCAGGCATGAAGAGCATCCTGGTTGTCTTAGCTCAAAGCCTGCATCCTTCAGTATCTTGTCAAGGCCTTCCCTGATAGCCTGCTGCTCGACTCTCTTTGAGCCCGGAACGATCAGGGCGGTTACTCCGGGAGCTTTCTTCCTCCCTTTCACGAACTGGGCAAATGCCCTGAGGTCTTCAATTCTGCCGTTGGTGCAGCTGCCCAGGAAAACATAATCAATAGGGTAGCCAAGGATTTTTTCTCCCGGCTTAAATCCCATGTAGTCAAGAGATTTCAGGAATGAAGCTTTTCCTTCACCCTGGCTTTCAGCATCAGGAATCGTATCATCTATTGCCATACCCATCCCGGGATTTGTCCCGAATGTTATCATCGGCCTTATTTTTGAAGCGTCAAACTCGAGTTCACGGTCAAACACGGCACCTTCATCACTCTTTAAAGATCTCCACCTGAGAAGCAGCGATTTGAAATCGGGACGGCTCTCGACAGAGGGTATCCTGTTAAGATACTCATAGGTGGTGAAGTCCGGGGCAATGAGTCCGCCCCGGGCACCCATTTCAATGCTCATATTGCATACCGTCATTCGCCCTTCCATGCTGAGAGCTTCAATGGCAGCGCCGCAATATTCCACAAAAAAGCCTGTCGCGCCTCCTGCTGAAATTTTTGAAATGATGTAGAGTATTATATCCTTGGCCGTTACGCCTTTCTGAAGCGATCCGTTCACAGTGATCTTCATCTTCTTTGGTTTCGGCTGAAGAACGCATTGTGAAGCAAGCACCATTTCGACTTCACTGGTTCCTATTCCGAAGGCTATAGTCCCGAAAGCGCCGTGGGTCGACGTATGGCTGTCGCCGCAGACAATTGTAGTCCCCGGAAGCGTATATCCAAGCTCCGGACCGACAACGTGCACAATTCCGTTTTTAGGATGGTTGAGACCGAAGTATTCAATCCCGAATTCACTGCAATTATGATTCAGCGTTTCCACCTGTTTACGCGACAGTTCATCCTTAATAGGCAGCTCCTGTTCCCTGGTTGGAATATTGTGGTCAGCGGTAGCTGTTGTCTTGCCTGGACGAAAAACAGTTATACCCCTGGCTCTCAGTCCGTCGAAAGCCTGGGGGCTGGTAACTTCGTGGATGAAATGGCGATCGATGTAGAGGACGTCAGGGCCGCCTTCAATCGAGCGCACAACATGGATGTCCCATATTTTATCAAAAAGTGTTGCTGGTCCCATAATATTTATTTGATCTTCGATATTGCATCAATAAAGGCTTCGACCGAAGCGGTTATAATATCAGTATTTGTCCCGAATCCGTAGTAGATCTTATCCTCGTGTCCAACCTGAACATGGACTTTTCCGAGGTCGTCGCTTCCCCTGGTAATTGCCTGGATCAGGAACTCTTCAAGATGTACTGTCTTGCTGATGAGATGTTTGACAGCAGTAAATGCAGCGTCCACCGGTCCATTCCCTGAGGCGGTTGAAGTATGCACTTCGCCGTTGATCTTTAATCCAACCGTAGCTATGGGAATTGCAGATTTTCCGCAGGTAACCTGGAGCAGTTCCAGTTTGAGTGATTTCTCGCCCTGGAAAACTTCTCCCGTGAGGATCCTGATATCTTCATCGTTTATCTCCTTCTTTTTGTCGGCAAGCAGCAGAAAGCGATGATACACATCGTCGAGCTCCTCCTTGCCCAGATTGAATCCAAGAAGCTCAAGACGGTGATTAAGTGCCGCTCTTCCGCTCCGGGCAGTGAGAATTATCGATGACTCCCTTATCCCGACCTCAACCGGATCTATTATCTCATAATTCTCCCTGTTCTTAAGAACGCCATCCTGATGGATGCCAGAGGAGTGCGCAAATGCATTTCGTCCGACGATGGCTTTGTTTGCCTGTACAGGCATGCTCATAAGCGTGGAAACAAGCCTGCTCGTGCTGAATATAAGCTTGGAATTAATGTCGGTACGAAGCTTAAGCTCGTGATGGCTTTTGATAATCATTGCTATCTCCTCGAGCGATGTATTCCCGGCCCTTTCTCCGATTCCGTTTACAGTGACCTCCACCTGCCTGGCTCCGTTTATGATACCCATCATGGTGTTTGCAGTGGCCATGCCAAGGTCGTTATGGCAATGTGTCGAGATCATTGCTTTGTCGATATTCGGAACATGTTCTACCAGGTATTTTATTTTTGCACCATACTCTTCAGGCAGGCAGTAACCGGTAGTGTCAGGAATATTTACGACTGTAGCGCCTGCATTTATCACGGCTTCAATCACCTGGGCGAGATATTCATTATCGCTCCGGCCTGCATCTTCGGCATAGAACTCTACATCATCGACAAATTTCCTGGCATACTTTACTGCATCGCATGCTCTCCTGATGATCTCATCGGGAGTAGTCTTTATCTTGTATTTGATATGAAAAGGCGAAGTGCCTATCCCGGTATGTATTCTTTTTCTTTTTGCATACTGAAGAGCTTCGGCAGCAACCTCGATATCCTTTTTAACTGCACGGGTCAGTGCGCAGATTACCGGATTTGTTATAACTTTTGAAATTTCAACCACGGAGTTGAAATCGCCCGGGCTTGATATCGGAAAGCCTGCCTCAATGACATCCACACCGAGAGCTTCCAGCACCTCCGCGACCTCTATTTTCTCGATAGTGTTAAGCTGGCATCCGGGCACCTGTTCACCATCTCTCAGGGTGGTGTCAAAAATAATTACCTTATCATCCATTTTTATAAGTTTTTATGATGAGTTACTTTTTAGCTGGTCTCAGCTTCCTGACAGCAATACCGGTCCTCCATAATTCAGAATTGCCCATCTCCTTAAGTTCTGCATCGAGCATTTCCTTATAGTTTGGCGCCCCTGTCGACTTAAGCACCCTCACACACTCTTTGCCCGATTTTACTTTCTTATACAGATCTTTAAATACAGGAAGAGTAGCCTTCATGAATTTCGGACGCCAGTCAAGTGCTCCCCGCTGAGCCGTTGCACTGCAGTTGCTGTACATCCAGTCCATGCCATTCTCGTCAACAAGTCTTATCAGGCTCTGGGTAAGCTCCTCAACAGTTTCATTGAAAGCTTCGGAAGGAGAGTGCCCGTTAGTGCGGAGCACCTGGTACTGTGCATCCATGATACCGGCCAGTGCACCCATAAGAACACCCCGCTCCCCGGTGAGATCGCTGTAAACCTCTTTCTCGAATGTCGTGGGAAAAAGATATCCTGAGCCTATTGCAATTCCAAGAGCTATAGTCCTCGCTTCGGCTTTCCCGGTAAAATCCTGGAATACCGAATAGCTTGAGTTGATCCCTGCACCTGCAAGAAAATTCCTGCGGACACTCGTGCCTGATCCTTTGGGAGCGCAGAGAATAACATCGATATCGGCAGGAGGGATGACGCCTGTATGTTTCTTATAAGTAATTGAAAAACCGTGTGAGAAATAAAGGGCTTTGCCTTTTGTAAGATGCGGCTTAAGCTTCGGCCATAATATACGCTGTGCTGCATCGGAGACCAGGTACTGGATTATAGTGCCTTTTTCGGCAGCTTCTTCAACCGGGAAGAGGCTTACTCCGGGAACAAATCCATCCTTTACTGCCTTGTCCCAGTCGGCTTTGAATTCGGGAGCCTGTCCGACAATTACATTGATCCCGTTATCTTTCATGTTCATTCCCTGTGCAGGTCCCTGAACACCATATCCGATAACTGCAACAATTTCATCTTTAAGCACTTCACGTGCCTTTGCAAGTGAGAATTCTTCTCTTGTTACTACATCTTCAATTACACCGCCAAAATCGATTTTTGCCATGATTAAAATTTTAATTTGTATTATGATACTTTCTTTTATTTTTTCTTCTATTCAATTACCCCCTTCCCTCCCGAGTACTCGGGATTCCCCCATGGGGGAAGGAGTCGGCTTTACGTTTCCCCCCTGGGGGAAAATGAAAGGGGGTTTTTATAATTAGTTTTTATTATAGTTTTCAACCTTTTCAGGTGCAAACCTGTTTGCTTCGTCCATCTCCTTGAGATATGAATTGAGTTCTTTGACCTGTTTTGTGATTGCGACCCTTCCCGAGCGGACAAACTGCAAAACGCCGTATGGCTCGAGCTGGTTAAGAAGCTCGGCTATTTCAGTTTTATGACCTGTCTTTTCAATTATGATGTATTCGGGTGAGACCTCAAGAATTCTTGCATGCTGGGTCCTCACGAGATGATCGATCACGTTTCCCGACATCAGGCCTTTTGTTGTTACCTTGTAAAGGGCAATCTCCTGGTAAATGATCTCATCCGAAGTGTGAACAAATACTTTAAGGACATCGACCAGCTTTTCCATCTGCTTCGCGACCTTCCTGACCATATCGGGAGTGGTCTTTACAACAAGCGTGAGCAGCTGAACACCTTTTACTGCAGATTCCGAGGCAGTAATGCTTTCGATATTTATCTGCCTGCGGGTCAGTATTATCGTTATCTGGTTCAGGATCCCTATGTGGTCCTCGCTGAACAATGAAATTGTAAATTCCTGTTTCATGATTTATAATTAAGCGTTACTTCTGAAACTGATGCTCCGGGTTCAACCATCGGAAGGACATTTCCCTCCTTATCAATTTTTATATCGAGCAGATACGGTCCTTCTGATTTAAGCAGATCGATGAGCGATTTTTTCAGTTCTGATCTTTCGTTTACTTTCTGTCCTGGTATGCTGTATCCTGCAGCTATTGCGACGAAGTCAGGATTCTCCAGCTTCGTTGAGGCGTACCTTTTATTGAAGAACATATCCTGCCACTGGCGTACCATTCCAAGGTATCCGTTGTTAAGGATTATAATCTTGACAGGAACTTTATATTGCATGATAGTCCCGAGTTCCTGGATGGTCATCTGAAATCCACCATCGCCGATGAATGCAACTACCTGCCTGCCCGGGTTGCCGATCTTTGCGCCGATCGATGCAGGCAGTCCGAATCCCATTGTTCCCATTCCGCCCGATGTTACCAGGCTGTTTGGGGTCGTGAATCTGAAATACCTTGCAGCTGCCATCTGGTTCTGTCCGACATCAGTTACAATTACTGCATCGCCTCCGGTCAGCTCCGATACAAGATTTATGACTTCACCCATCCTTATATCACCGGAGTCTGGTTTCGTCTCCGATTTAATAACCTTTTCAAATTCTATCTTGTCGCATATCCTGAATTCCCTGATCCATGATTCATATGTTTTCTTTTCGACAAGAGGGATAAGATGGCTGAGCACCTCTTTTACATCGTTATGAATTTCGAGATCAACCTGGACATTCTTATTGATCTCGGCTTCGTCGATTTCAATATGTATTATACGTGCCTGAATTGCATATTTCTTAAGGTTGCCGGTAACCCGGTCGTCAAAACGCATTCCTATGGCAATTATCAGATCAGCCTCGTTGGTAAGCATGTTTGGCCCATAATTTCCATGCATTCCCAGAAACCCTGCATAGAGTCTGTGACCGGAAGAAAAAGAGGATATTCCCAGAAGGGTGACGGCGACGGGTATTCCGGTTTTTTCGGCGAATTCCCTGAGTTCCTTCTCTGCTCCGGAGATAAGAACGCCATGTCCTGCAAGAATCAAAGGCCTCTCAGCGTGATTTATCATTATCGCAGCTGACTCGATAGCCCTGGTATGAAGCGGTATATGAGGATTATAGCTTCTCAGGTAAGTGCACTTTTTGTATTTATAGCTTAGTTTTTCATTCTGAGCATCCTTTGTGATGTCAACCAGAACAGGGCCCGGTCTGCCCGTGGTTGCTATATAAAATGCCTTTGCAATTGTGTCAGGAATATCCTGTGCTTTCTTTACCTGGCAATTCCATTTGGTGACAGGCATCGAGACTCCAAGGATATCTGTCTCCTGGAAGGCATCAGTTCCGATCAGAGTCGAGACCACCTGCGCAGTAATGAATACCACCGGTACCGAATCGAGGTAAGCATTGGCGATCCCTGTTATGAGGTTTGTCGCCCCGGGACCGGAAGTAGCAAAACATATTCCAGGTTTGCCTGATACCATTGCATAGGCCTGGGCAGCATGGGCAGCCCCTTGCTCATGACGGGTCAGGATATGCTTCAGCTTATCCTCGTAATCGAGGAGCTTGTCATATACCGGCATTATGGCTCCGCCCGGATAACCGAAAATAGTGTCGACACCCTCTTCGATTAGGCACCTGAGGAGCGCATCAGCACCTGTTATCTGCTCAACGCCATTAAAACTGGTTTCTTCGGCAGTTGCTTTCTCTTTTTTCATATCTGTTTCTAAATCTGTATTCATATATTTCTGACCGCTCCTTTGTCGGCTGAGCTTACGAATGCGGCATAGGCCCTGAGTGAAGCAGGAATTTCACGGTTTCTCTTTCCTGGTTTGAATGCTTTCAATCCTTTTTCTTCCTCTTTCTTCATTCTTTTAATCAGCTCATCTGCAGAAAGCTTAACATTTAATTTTCTGCCCGGAATATTGATCTCGATAATATCGCCATCCTTTATCAGAGCCAATGCTCCGGCTGCAGCAGCCTCCGGCGACACATGACCCACTGACAAACCGGATGTACCTCCCGAGAATCTGCCATCAGTGATCAGTGCACATTTTTTACCAAGACCTTTTGACTTAAGGTAGGAGGTAGGGTAGAGCATCTCCTGCATTCCCGGACCTCCCTTTGGACCTTCATAGCGGATTATCACAGCATCGCCTTCCCTGATTTTACCGGCAAGGATGCCATCGGATGCTTCCTCCTGTGATTCGAAAACCACTGCCGGGCCGGTGAACAAAAACAGGTTCTCATCAACTCCTGCAGTTTTCACAATAGACCCGTCTTTCGCCAGGTTCCCGTAAAGAACAGCAAGTCCGCCATCTCTGTTATATGGGTGTTGCGTGCTGCGGATGCATCCATTCTCCCTGTCAGTATCGAGAGTATCGTACATTGTATCATGCGAACCCATCTCAATACTTCTTTTCATTGCCGGGGCGCTCCTGTAAAATTCATTTGCTTCAGGCTTGGCCTTGCCACCAAGGATATCCCAGTCATCGATGGCTTCTTCCAGCGACTGATAATCCACTCTCTTTACTGAAGTGTCTATCAGCCCGGCACGGTTCAGCTCACCCATAATTGCCATGATCCCCCCGGCGCGGTTGACATCCTGAACATGGAAGTGCGAGCTTGGCGCTACTTTGCATATATTCGGAATCCTGCGCGAAAGGGCATCTATATCTTTCATTGTAAAATCAACCTCTGCCTCGTGTGCCAGGGCAAGGAGGTGAAGAACGGTATTTGTAGATCCGCCCATTGCTATATCGAGCGACATGGAGTTCATGAAAGCTTCTTTGGTTGCAATTGAACGCGGAAGCACGCTTGCATCGCCGTCAGAATAATATCTTTCAGTTATTTCTACAATCAGCCTGGCTGCTTTCTTGAAAAGTTTTGTACGGTTAGCATGTGTGGCAACTATTGTTCCGTTCCCGGGAAGGGCAAGCCCCAGAGCTTCATTGAGGCAGTTCATTGAGTTTGCCGTAAACATGCCTGAGCAAGAGCCGCAGGTTGGACAGGCAGTTCTTTCCATCTCATCGAGCTCATTGTCACTTACCTTATCGTCAGCACCATCGACCATTACGTCGACCAGGTCGAGAGGACGGTTTCCGCGCAGGCCTGCTTCCATTGGTCCGCCAGAGACAAATACCGCAGGAATATTAAGGCGGAGAGCCGCCATCAGCATTCCCGGGGTTATCTTGTCGCAGTTGCTGATACAAATCATTGCATCAGCACAATGGGCATTGCAGACATATTCAACGCTGTCGGCTATGAGTTCACGCGAGGGCAGGGAATAGAGCATCCCGGTATGTCCCATCGCAATTCCGTCATCAATTGCAATCGTGTTGAATTCCGCGGCAAAGCATCCGCTCTTTTCTATTTCTTTCTTAATGGTCTGACCGATCGAGTGAAGATGAACATGCCCGGGCACGAACTGTGAAAAGGAATTTACGATAGCAATCACAGGTTTGCCAAAGCTCTCCTCTTTCATCCCGTTGGCGCGCCACAGGCTCCTGGCTCCTGCCATTTTCCTGCCGGTCATTGTTTTCAGACTCCTGAGCTGGTTCTTCATTTTAAAATCAGTATTGAAAAAAAGGCTCCCCGGTTACCCGGAAAGCCTTTGTATATTTATAGCTACATATTATTCCCGGTTCACTTGTTTTTCACAAGAAGGATAAGAATGAGGGCAATAATATGTATTAAAAAAAATCGCATTGTTTATTTCAAATAGCTTGACAAAAGTATAGATATTTTTAATATATCAAAGAAAAAGTGACTTTTTTATGGAAAAAATTAAAATCAGTTAAGATAAACCCAGTTTTCCAGGGGGTCGCTGGAGGTGAAAGTGTCTCCGCTACAGGTCAGAGGATTTGCATCGCGTTCTGATTTTGAAATAATCACTTCTGCGCGAGAATTTATGCCGCGTGCGGAATATTCATTGAAAACAGATTCAGTAATTATGTCAAACCACGAGACCATCCGTCCCTGCTTTGTCGGATCATTAACGATCACTGAAATATCGGAATATGTCTGCGACCCTATGTGAGTGCCAAGCTGTTCACCGGCACTTATCTTATCGTTAACGGTACGTGTTCCCTGCAGATTTATGTGGAAAATGGAAATCCGGAATGCAGGGTAGTCATCAGAAGCGATCTCTATTTTTGTACCGCCGACTGATTCCTGCTCGACTCTTGTGATAGTCCCGGAAACAGGTGAATAGATCTTTACTGTTGTCCAGTCGACATTGTCCTTTGGCTGAAAATAGTGTTTCAGGCTCCTGCATTGTTCGAATGAGTCTGAATAATCGTGACCTATAGATGAACGGTATTTTGAAATCCTGTATATTTTGGAAAGCTCTATATAATTTGTATTTACGAATTTCGGGATGCCGTCTTTATCGATATCCCAGATGTCATTCGTAGTATTATTATTGGCATCATGCTTTTTCGAGCAGCCAGGGATTATGAGGAAAAGAAGAAAGAGGAAGACAATCTGGCTCTTTCTTATGATCTTAAGAAAGGTATCCATCTGTACATCTATTAATATAGATGCAATTTAAAACTTTTACTGGAGATAATTTTTTTTTGACCGCATAATTACTTACCGTATTATCCTACAGAATTATTAATAACACTTCTAACTCCGGCTCTGAAAGAGCCATCTGTGAATAACCCCCGGTGCAACCGGGGGTTAAGCGACAACGAATAGTTATCAGCTCTGAAGGAGCTGAATATAAGGTTATTAAGCCCCTTCAGGGCTTGAGATCAGAGGGTTAGTTTGCCCCCGGTTGCACCGGGGGTTATTCATATAATGCCACATTCGTGGCATTGATTGTTCTATTAAGAGCCTTGGTCAATTGATTTCGTCTTTTAAGATCCCTGTAATTATCATTCTTTAATAAACCTCGTCATATATCCGCCCCCGGCGCCTAGTATAATTATGATTTTATCACCAGATGCTGAGTTACCTTCCGATACGTTTGCAGATGCAGGATCAGCAGGGTTATCTCCCAGAATGAGCGTTGTATAACTTCTTTTTCCAAGAAATGAGAGTGGTATCTCAACGCTTTTTGGCTTCAGACCATTAATTACCGAAAGAAACCAGGTGGTTCCCTTTCGCTGTGCATAAACCGCAAGCTCACCGATCTCCGATGGCGGCAGGACAATTGTCTCATCCCATACCGACGGTATGCTTTTAATCATTTCTGCACATGGATTTTCGAGAATATGGGCGGGTGTTGACGCATATGTGATTAACGGTGCGCAAAAAATTGCTGCTGTAGCTGCCTGGTGTACCCACGTCGTATTCTGCCGTCTTGTTCCGAAATGGCAAACAGAGTAATCTGCCGGTCCTGCAAGCATCCTTGTAAACGGCAGCGTTGTCTCGTGGGTGCCCCTGTCGAGAAGCTTGCTTGCCTCCATGCCCTTGACACCTTCATAGATCAGGATATTCGGATATGTACGCGACAATCCTGTCGGCTTATTGGCGCCGTGGAAGATCAGCACCAGCTTTTGCGCTGCAGCCTCTTTGGCAATGGATTCATAAAGGTCAATTACCTCTTTTGCCTCATGGTCAAAGAAATCGATCTTTATCCCGGCGACGCCCATATCGTGAAGGCGACTGAAAAAATCGAGCCTTGTCTGCTTGTCGTGGAGTTCTTTTGAATGCTTCCAGACAATAATACCGACTCCAAGTTTACCGGAATAATCGACAAGGGATTTCAGGGAGTCATCAGGCCATTTGCTCCAAAAATTCTCAAGTATGTTATATTCGAATCCAAGCTCTCCGGCAAGCTTTGAGAACTGCTTGGCAACTGTAAGGGTGCCATCGCCTCCTCCGTCAAGGTATTTCCATACAGCCCTCCCGGGCTTTACCCAGCCGGTATTTATTCCTTCCGGGAACAGAGTCTTATCGGGAGGAGGGTTAAGAGCCTGGATTGCATCGCAATTAACCAGCGTATTAAGATCTTTCCCTGCCATTATCACCCTCCATGGAGTTGTTATTGTTCCATCTATGCCAGCGATCTTTGAAAGCCTTGCGACATCTTCTTTTGAATAGCGAAGGACATATGGGTAGGAGGCAGGCTGACTGTGACCAAGGCGGATTGCAAATCCATTATTACCGGTGCTCTGAAGCGCCATGCCTGCATAATTGACAAGGTCAGCCTCTGTTATTGAGGCATAACCCGAACCATCGGCAAGCTTAAAGGTGAGGGGAGGTGCAACCCATCGTCCTGCAGGAACAGTGTCTGCAAGCTTCTTCGCATGAACTCCTTCATAATGCATATAAAGATCATGAAACCATACCATGCTTTTCTGAGGCAGGGTGAAGACGGTTGATTCGTCAGGATATCTGACCGATCCTTCCTCTCCCGGGACGATAAATCTGAATGCGACGGCATCGTTGAAGACCCTTATCTCAAGATTGTAATTCACCTTGCTCTTCATTCCTTTAAAACTGAAAATAATGCCGTTGCACTTGTTAACAGCTTCAGAATGGAGCCCGTACCATTGAAATGTCTCGTCAATGCTGAATTGTTTTACCGGGCCGGATTTCACAGTTCCGGTTATTCCCACGCCATCGACCGACATGTAAAGCGGGGATTTTTCAATTACCCCTCTTCCATTAAGTGAGACAGACATGGAAAGCTGATTTTTTTCATGTATCAGAGTGCACTGAAGATGTCCGTCAGGGCTTTTTACTGATGTGTTTTCTATGGCTGAGGCACAGGCCATCAGCATAAAAGCCGATCCTGCGGTTAAAAGGCTCTTTCTAATCTCACTTTTCATTTTTATTCATTTTCTGATTATTGCATCATTCTTGCGTTCTGCTGCTGAAATTCATAGGGTTTATTGAGCTGCGTTTTTGGCAATATCTCAAATCTTCCCTCCTGGCGGATATCAGCCGATGAGCTTCCAACCATCACCTTGAACCATCCCGGCTCAACAATCCAGTTCATATTTATATCAAGCATCTGCAGGTCCTCAGAAGTAAGTGTAAAATGTACACTTTTTGTCTCACCGGATGTCAGTGTAACTCTCTCGAATCCCCTTAGTTCCTTATCGTATCTTATGACAGAGCTTACTTCATCGTTGATATAAAGCTGTACGATCTCGTCTCCCGCCATCTGACCCGTATTTTTCACATCGACCGTTATATCTAAGTTGCCTGCTGCTATCTGTTTGTCAGGAGTAATTTTTATGTTAGAATACTCAAATGTCGTGAAGCTCAGGCCATATCCGAAAGGATAAATTACGCCGTTGACAGTTGTCCTGGCATTTGCCTGTGCCATTGGTTTTGAAGGGAAGCACATTGGGAGCTGCCCTACTGATTTCGGGAATGTAACCGTAAGCTTGCCTCCGGGATTGTAATCGCCGAAAACTATATCTGCAACAGCTTCACTTCCATATTTCCCGGGTATCCAGGTTTCAATTATTGAATTACAGTATTTGTTGGCCCAGTTGATGGTGATCGCTCTTCCATTCATCAGCACCAGCACGATAGGTTTTCCGGTTTCGTGAATCTTTGTCAGAAGCAGCTGCTGATTGCCTGAAAGATTAAGGTCCGTCCTTGATTTTGATTCTCCGATCACGTTATCATCTTCACCCATGACCATCACCACAACATCAGCATTTTTTGCCATTGTTACCGCTTCGTTGATCCCATCTATATCTTTCTGATCGGGATCGTAAGGAATGATCTCACTTTCCGGCCAGTGCGAATCGGTGGTGTTGCATCCTTTAGCATACATTACGTTGACATCGCTGCCGAGTTTTGCCTTGAAAGCTTCGATCACGGATTTATAGCTGATTTTTTTAGGGCCATATCTTGAAAGTGAGAACTGCTTGTTATCTGCATCGGGACCGGCGATCAGGATATTCTTTATGTTTTCTTTTTTAAGCGGAAGGAAATGATCCTGGTTTTTAAGAAGAATCATCGATTCATAGGAGGCTTGCCTGGAAACCTTGTCATTTTCAGGGTCTGCATAAATCTTATCAGACTCTTCGGGGTTTTCAATATATGGCTTATCGAACAGGCCGAGCCAGAATTTAACCCAGAGCACATCCTTTACCCTGTTGTCGAGCAGATCCATGGACACTGACCCTTCCTTTATAAGCTCGCGGAGGGGAATGAGGTAGGTATCAGGGGTCTTGAAGGTTGTCCTTACATTAAGACCTGCTTCAAGTGCCTGTCTTACAGCATCCTTATAGTCCGGTGCGACATGGTGCTTCGACCATAGAAATTCAAGTGCTTCGCTGTCAGATACTACGTATCCTTTAAATCCCCATGTCTGCCTGAGCAAATTAATCAAAAACTGCGATGAACCGCTTACCGGGACACCGTCGTAATCGTTGTATGAGCTCATCGTTCCGTGTGCCTGACCTTTGCTGAAAGCAACGCGGAAGGGCTCCAGCAGAAGAGTATGCATCTCGCGGGGACTGATCTGAGGATCGGTGCGCACGCTGCCGTCACGTCCGCCGATCGGGATGCTGTATGCTGCAAAATGTTTTGTGGTTGAGACTACGTTATGATTTTTCTGGATGGCAAGAACCTGCTGCAACCCAAGCTGCGATACCAGGTAAGGATCTTCGCCATAGCAATCCATAACCCGACCCCAGCGGGGATCGCGGGCTACATCCAGAATAGGCGAATATACGTTTGTGAATCCTGCTGCCTTTGTCTGGGCGGAAGTGATAGCACCGATACGGGAAATGAGCGCTCTGTCCCATGTCGAACCAAGGCCGATCTGTGCCGGGAAAAGCGTTGCCCCGGTGAAAGCAGCTCCATAGATTCCCTCATTGGAGAAGTCGACAGGTATGCCGAGCCTAGTCTCTTCAATAAACCAGCGCTGTACTTCATTGATGGCTTTAGCATGCATGCCGGCAGACCGTGAGAGAGTCTGACCCCTGGTACCGTTGCAATGCTCATCTATATTAGCCAGTCCATCCTTCCAAATCTTCGTTTTCCACTCCGGAGTAGGGAGTGAATCCTTCAGAACGTTTGGAAAACCATACAAAGTAACCAGCTGGCCGGTTTTTTCATCTGCATTCATCTGGCTCAGAAGGTCATTGATACGAAGATCGATATCAAGGGAGGGGTCTTCGTAGGGATCCATCTTCCCGTTCTTGTTAAAATCGATCCATCCTTTTTTGTACATATCTTTTTTCACATAGGGATTGTATTTTGTTTTCCCCTGTGAAAAGCCTGCCTGCATTATAATCAGCAACGCAGGAATTAGAAAAAGTGATTTAATTGAGGTTTTCATGTGATAATAAGATTTATATGATTATTAATATTTTTTGAAGTAAGAACATTTGAACAAACGAATTTTGAAGTAAGAAGTTTTTTATTATTTGAAGTAAGAACATTTGAACAAACGAAGTTAGAACAAACGAATAAAGTTTAATCAAGGATTTTGAGTTTTTGCCTTCTTTGAAGCTGTAAGAATGCTTTTAACAAAAATTGAAATTAATTCGTTACACTCAGTAATAATTACCAGAATTTGTTTCTCAGACACGTAGATTTTACCACGATGTATAATTCTCAAGCAATTATGTGTTTCTCTTAATTCTTTCAGGCAAACTTTCATTTTGTGAAGGAAGTCACTTTTTGATTCAGCGCTTTTAGCCTCGCCATAATTTAAAGATGGAGAAGTACCTGATCTTAATAATTGACCTCCAAGATGATTCCCTGATTTAGTATTTGGTAAGCTCTCTACCAGATTAATTATTGCAACAGCAAAGTCTATTAATCGTTCTTCAAGATCATATTTCTTTTCAGTCATAGCAATCCATTTTAATTTGACCCATTTCTTAATTCTTACTTCGTTTGTTCTTCATTCGTTTGTTCTATACCAGTTTGTTCTTCATTCTTACTTCTTCTTCAAGGTGCCAATGGACCTACATCCGATACAGTCAGCGGCCTGTTTCCCTTTGGTATTTCCGGGTAGTTTGCTGATTCCCCGACTGGTATTTTACTAAATAGACTTTCATCAATTTCTGCTGTCTTATAACTTGATGGAGGCATGTCTCCACCCGTAGTGTTCCAGATTACATTTCCTTCCCAGACTGCCCCAGGGTAGAGACCCATGATTGAAACCGGTGTCCCCCCTCGGATAAAGTTGCCTGCGAAAGTAATGCATGTTGCTCCGAGGCCATCTTTTCTGCCAGGCATCTGGTAGCTCGATTCACAATCAATTATAGTATTGCCGATTACCTTTACCCTGTCGGAGCGATCGTGACAGGTGAGTTTGGACCCTTCCTTCACCTCACCATCTCCATTGGTACAGACAATTGCTTTTTTGCAGTTTTTGAAATAATTGCCATATATAAGATGGTCGTCACCGCTGAACCTGAGACCGGTAGTGTTTATAAAGAAATTGCCGTAAGCTTTGCTTCTGTTTCCATGTCTCAGGGATAGTTCCTCGCTTCTCTCTCCGAAAGTATTGAATCTGATCGTATCATTGCACGATTTATGGCAGATGGCACCCTCATTTTCTCCTTCGGTCTTAACGAACAGATTGTACTCGACAACGCAGAATGCGGAATCCATGCTTCTTCCGCTGAGGCCTATCTGTATTGCTGAGCAGTTGTTGGCAGTGGGAGGGAAGTTGTAAAAATAATTGTGATGGATCCATGTCCTTTTTGCCATCCTGTCGCTCCCTGGTCCCTGTACAGAGATCATCTGCCCTTCATCTTTCTTATTCTGAAACGTATTGTAGCTGACCTCATTATCGTCTCCTGAAATGTTAAGGTATGGTTTTGCCCCGGAAGAGCCGGCCGGCACACATTCAAAAACATTGCGTGTCACCAGGCAATGCGTGGCGCCGCTTTCGATACGGCAAGTGCCAGTCTTATGGGTGAACCGGAAGCCTTTAATAATTATGTAGGATGAAGGCTGGTCGATTACAAATCCGCTTGTTCCGTTAATTTCAACACCACCAATTGTCTCAGCTTCAATTGTTATTGGAAGATCGGCTTTTCCCTGATTCGAAACAATGATGCTTTCAGAAGTTGTATATGCACCGTTTGCGACAATTATCCGGTCACCTGGTCTTGCTCTGTTTATTGCCTGCTGAAGAGCAACAACTGACTTAACTTTTATTTCAGGTTGAGAATTATATTCCGAATTCATTCCTGAAGCAAGTAGGACTAATGCTGAAATTATGGCACTTATCATTTAAAGTTGGAGTATTTAAACTAATCCTTTGTGTGCCTTAATGCGCACTTTGTGCTCTTTGTGGTTTAAAAAACTTAACCACACAAGACACTAAGGATAACACAAAGGGAAAATCCAATATCTATTTTTTCTGTTCGGATAAAGACTTGTTTTCTATCTTTCCTTTAACATCAACCCTGATTACCGAAGCGATCGGGTCTGGAGCGGCTGAAGGAAGAGTAAGAGTAAGTGCTCCGTCTTTTGACACAGAGGCTCTCACTCTTGATCCGTTTGCAATAAGCCTGGCTGAGATGACGCTGTTCTTAAATGCCGGGATCACGATCTTGCCATCGGCGGGCCACTGGAAGACAGAAAAGTAAATAGAGGTGCCATTTTTTGTTGCCTTCTTTGTGCAGCGTCCCCAGTCGAATAATCCCCATGGGCTGGCCGTCGTTCCGTAAACTGCTTCCCCGTTTACTTTCATCCATGCTCCGATTTTGGAAAGAAGATCGACGCTTTCGGAAGGGAATTCACCTTCGGAAGTAGGTCCTACATTAAGGAGAAAATTTCCACCCTTTGATGCTATATCAAGAAGATTGTGAATAAGAGTTTCTGCTGACTTATAGTTATGGTCGTAGCTTTTATATCCCCATGTTCCGTTCATTGTCATGCATGTTTCCCAATCGGAGCCATCAAGATCAGCCAGGTTTGGGATCTTCTGCTCAGGTGTTTTATGATCGCCCGGGAAATTTGGCCTTTTAAGGCGGTCGTTGGTAATAATTGCAGGCTGAAGAGCCAGCAGTGACTGCAGCTTAGTAGCAGCTTCATCCGTCATATTGGTGGGTGTGTCCCACCAGAGCACTGCAACATCGCCATAGTTGGTCAATAATTCCCTGACCTCAGGAACAGCAACATCGTTGATATACTGATCGAATGTCTTTTTCTCCTGTGCAGGATCCCAGTGGCCTTTATGCTCTTTGGTATAGGCATCGATAATCACTGAATCGGGATTTGCCCATCCCTCTTTTGTTATTTTACGGGCAGCTGATCCGCCGGGATTATTCCAGTCCTGAGCCTGTGAATAGTAGAATCCAAGTTTTATCCCGTATTTCCTGCATGCTTCGGCAAGAGGCTTAAGCAGATCTTTACCGTAAACAGTGGCATCAACAACATTCCATTTGCTGGCTTTCGTTTCAAAGAGGGCAAACCCGTCGTGATGCTTTGAGGTAATGACGATATATTTCATACCTGCATCCCTTGCCATCCGTACCCATGCATCCGGGTCATACTTTACGGGGTTGAAATCTTTTGCCATCCGCTGGTAGTCGGCAACGGGTATCTTGGCGCGGTTCATTATCCATTCGCCTATACCGCCTATCTGGCGGCCATCCCATGTGCCGGCGGGAAGTGAGTAGACACCCCAGTGGATGAACATTCCAAATCTGGCTTCGCGCCACCAGTCCATTCGTTCGTCTTTGGTAAGAATCTTCTGGGCGATCAGGCTCTGACCAAGCAGAAGAGATATAATAAGTATAGATACTGTTTTTTTCATTAGAGTTATAAGTTATTGATTTTATTCAATTTCTATTATTTATCTTAAATCATCGACCCCCTTCCCAACCTTCCCCCACGGGGGAAGGAGCAGGATGAAAACATTTCCCCCCTGGGGGAAATAAGAAAGGGGGTAATTTCTTCAGGAAAATAAGTACTAATATTTATTAAAGACAATACATTTTATTCTTTAATTCCTTTTTTATACCTGTTTTTTCAATTAAGCCATAAAAGCGGGTTACGCACCGGCAGGTTCCTTATTACCTCGCTCCCGGTGGGGAAATGCTCCAGACGCTTCCAGGTCTCAAACCACTCTTTGTTTCCAAATTCATATGCACCGATCAGCAGAAACGGCTGGGCTACGGGCCATTCATCCCAGTGCATGACATCATGATTATAGGTCCATTTACTCTTGTCAGCTACATAGGGATAGAGAAATTCTATTCCCTTTTTAAGGGTTTTGCCATCGCCAGTCCTGAAACTAAACAGATCATTTTTGCTGTCGGAAAGAATCAGACAGGCCATTGACATTGCATCGAGATTGAATATAGAATAACCGTAGGGTTTTGTCCGGCTGAGTTCCAACGGGAAGCTGCCATCAACGGCCATCTGGCCGGGAAGCAGTATCTCTTCAAATCTCTTCCGGCACATATCAAGGACCTTTTCATTGCCTGTAAGCCTGGCAAATGAAGCAACCTGCATTACCCAGCAGGTGGAATGGTTGTTTTTTGTATTCATCTCATCGTTTCCATACTTATGAGTCAGAAGCCAGTTAATATAATCGCTGAACCACGATTTAATTGCCTCCAGGAGTTTCCTGTCGATGCATTTTGCATTCTCCATCACAAGGATTCCCTGGGCGACTTCCATCAGGTGAATAGTATCAATTATCCCTATTCCGCGACCTGTATTCCTTCCTATAATTGCCTGCCCGTATAAAAGTGACGGGTTCATCATCGTCGCCGTATCGACGAACCATGCTTTAAGGTGATTGAAAGCAGCCTCAACGTATTTTTCATCGCCCGTGATCTTGTATGCTGAAGCAAGAGAGCCGATAATCTGACTAAGTCTTATCATTGCATAGCGATGTGCAGTGAATATGCCGGGATAAGTCATTCCATCGCGATTGATGTAGGGTCCCCCGGGATTGGCAGGGTCAGGCCAGGAGTAGTCAGCCTCTGAATAGAAATCGTGTTTCCCGCCAGCACTCCGGCTGCATACCGAGTCGGTAACCGTAACCGGTTTTTCTTTCAGGGCCAGATCAGCTCTTTTTATTGTCTCTTCCTTCAGATATTTAATTGCTTTTTGTTCAATTCTTTTATCGGGTTTAATACCTGCTGCAGGTAGCAAAAAGCTTAAAAACAAAATGATAGTCAAAGCTGATGATCTCATATCTGTTTGTTATATAGAGTTAATTTTACCTGAAAATTATGAACCTTACAACTTTTGGGCTGCCTAAAAAGTGTATTAAAGAATATTTCTTCCCTTTGTGTCCTTAGTGCCTGCCTTTGTGATCCTTTGTGGTTAAATGAATTAAAGTCTAACCACGAAGAACACTAAGGTCTACTAAACAGCCCTGATTGGTCATGGGTTTTATAGCTTATCATTTTCAGCCTTGTCGATTTTCCGGTCAATGATGTCAAGCGAACGGAAGAAGCTCAGGTTTGTGACATTTTTCACCGACATATATGGCACCCCTGCTGATTTCTGCGCCTTCACGAACATAAATTCAGCATTTTTCACATCGTCGAGGAAGAATGCAGGACGAAGATCATTCTCCTTAAAACTTACCTCTATATTATTAAGCTGTATACCGTCAACATGTCTTATAAAGAAACCGTACGATGGGAGAATTCCAAACCGGGCAGGCTCAGGATATTCCTTTTCAAAGCCCGGAACTTCCCTGGCAGCCTGTTCGGCTGTCCCTCCTCCTTTATAATATATCCTGATATTGGAAAGACGGATATCTTTAATATCATGACCCGGGTCTCCGCAGATAATAACGCCGCTTTTCGGATCGGCATTATAAATGGTTATGTTTGAGATCATTACCCTGCGTATTTCGCCAACGGCTGCATCCTTAGGGCCGCGCATGCGTTCTCCAAGCCTGAGGAAGATCGGTGCATTGACAATATCGCGCATGGTGATGTTGGTTATTGTGACATCTTCAAGAAGAGCGCCGTCGACAGATTCAAGTGCAAGCCCACGGCAGTAATCAAAGACACAGTTCGAGATTGTTATATTCTTAAATCCTCCGTTCGATTCAGTCCCGAATTTTATTCGTCCTGTCGGACCACCGCCTGCAGCCCTTTTTTCGTCGCGCTTGTAAGTGCCATCGAGAAGCGAGCCGGCTTCATAACCCGAAACCTGGCAGTTGGTTATTGTTACATTTTCAGTAGCACGGGCAACGCCAAGGCCATAGCAGCTCTTGAGGCAAATGCCATCGTCCTGCGGGGAATTTACGAAGCAATTCGAGACTCTGACATTTACACAGCAGTCGATATCCATACCATCACGGTTTGTGTCGATTTTAAGGTTGTCGATGGTAAGATTATCCACACCGGTGGCGAGGATCGCGAACCATCCTCCCATAAGTATCGATACATCGCGGATAATGACATTTCGGCACCATTTGAGCGATATTGATTTATTCCCGCTGCCATCCTGTGCACTATTGCCACCCCTGACAAGTCCCTTGCCCCAGATTATACCTGGCCCGAGGATTGAAATGTTCTGAAGGTTCTCGCCCCAGATAAGGCTGTTATGCCAGTGGCTGTGGCCGAAGTCCTGGTACTGAAGTGAATCTCCCCAGACATTTGGTTCGGCAGGGTCGTACTTATAGCCATCCGAAGTTGAGGCGGCAAGAATGGTCGCCCCCTGGCTGACATAGAGTGAAATATTGCTTTTCAACCTGATGGATGCTGAAAGATAGGTTCCGGCAGGGAAATATATCGTTCCTCCGCCTTTTGAGGCAGCCTCGTCAATTGCTTTATTTATTGATGGTGAATCGAGGGTTTTGCCGTCGCCCTTTGCTCCGTATTCAAGGACATTATACATCTCTTTCACGGAAGGAGGGAGAGGAGCCGGAGGCTGAGTCTTTTTCTTGTCGGATGCTGTTAATGAATTAACAGTAAGAAATAAAAATGCTCCGGTGAGCATAAGAATGAGATTTTGTTTTTTCATATGATTTATTATTTTATATAGGTATCAGGAATCATAAATAAACTAGTTCAAATTATTTAATTGTCAAATTTGTTACGCATCTTCTCTTTAATCATTTTGTATATGCCAGATGAGATTCCTCATTCATCCGCCTGACGGCGGATTCATTCGGAATGACAGCTCATTTGTTGTAAGGGATAGAAGCAAAGGCGATTCGCGCAGGCGAATCGCCTTTGCTTCCCCTATAACCCAAACAGTTCTGTCATTCCGAGCGCCAGCGAGGAATCTTCTTCACCCATCCATTCATCCTTTTTAAACCAGCCCTGTCATTCCGAGCATCAGCGAGGAATCTTCTTCACCCATCCTTCCATTAATTCCAAAACAGCCCTGTCATTCCGAGCGTCAGCGAGGAATCTTCTTCACCCACCCATCCATCCTTTTTAAAACAGCCCTGTCATTCCGAGCGCTAGTGAGGAATCTTCTTCACCCATTCATTCATCCTTTTTAAACCAGTTCTGTCATTCCGAGCGCCAGTGAGGAATCTTCTTCACCCATTCATTCATCCTTTTTAAACCAGTTCTGTCATTCCGAGCGCCAGCGAGGAATCTTCTTCACCCATCCATTCATCCTTTTTAATCCAGCCCTGTCATTCCGAGCGCTAGTGAGGAATCTTCCCCTTTCAAATTTCGATATTATTATGGACGGTATGCAATCTATTTTGAATAATTTAATTTCAACCCGAATATTATCCATTTATATTCTTTCATCAGATACTTTAACACCTTTGTACCGTTGAACCGTTATGCCGTTATACCTTATTTTATATAACTATATTTTTTAATCAGATTACATTAATTCAAACGGTTGCTGAATGTTCCATTTTGGAATGATTCTATATTATTTTTTTTAAAATTAAAATTCCTTAAGAGTATTGGAATTTAATTTAATTATTTTTAACATTGTAAGCGATAAAATGCTAACCTAACCTCAAATACTCTTAACCTGGTATTTAAGAAGCATTTATAGGATTTAAATTTGCCCTGATCAGCTCAGTTAAATTGAGTGTGCTCATCAGGGAGTTTATTGTTTTTGAATGTTTAACCTGGAAGAATGGATATAAATTTTACCCAATTTCTGCGGTACAATCAATTAAAGCAAGGCGTTTCCCTGTTAATGGAATCAGATTATTTATCTGTTATAGATAACTCTTAATATAGACTAACCAACCTGAACCTTATGAAAAGCAAACGAAAGCAAAGGAAACCGGGATAATATGATTCCCGTTAACCTACACGATTTACCACTAACCTGGCTTAATTATTAATGTCTAATTTTTTTAAATGCATGAAAAAAAATAACGAAAAGCGATTGAATTTTGTCAGGAGTCTATGGCAAAAGCCATTGATTTTGACAAAATTGTGCATTTTATTCCTAATATGCTCAATGGCGACTTATTCGGTGGGTGCAACTACCCCCGATGGTTCAGCTGCCCCTCAGCAGACAACTCTTACCGGAAAGGTAACCGATGCTGCTACAGGTGAAGCGCTCATTGGTGTTACCGTCCTGGTTAAAGGTACCACGGTCGGTGCCCTTACCGATATTAACGGTAATTTTTCAATTCCTGTCTCCAGCAGACAGCAGGTAACCCTTCAGATCTCCTTTATCGGTTATACAGCACAGGAAGTGCTGGCAACACCGGGAACTCAGGTGACAGTTGCTCTGGCACTGGAAGTGACCCAGATACAGGAGGTAATAGTTGTGGGTTACGGTACTCAGAAAAAGGAATCTGTCGTTGGTGCCATCACTCAGGTAAACAGTCAGACCCTTATGGAGGCAGGTGCCACCACAATAACGAACGCAATCTCAGGTAAACTATCTGGCGTGCTCACAATCCAGACTCAGGCAGAACCCGGATCAGATAATGCATCGCTGTATGTCCGCGGTCTCTCCAGCTGGAACGGAAGCGCACCTCTGGTACTTGTCGATGGCGTTGAACGCGATTTCTCAAGTCTCGACCCTAATGAGATAAATACCATCTCGGTTCTTAAGGATGCTTCTGCAACAGCAGTGTTCGGAGCAAAAGGTGCCAACGGTGTTATTGTCGTTACCACAAAACGTGGTAACCTGAGTAAACCGAAAATGGACTTTACCTTTGCTTACGGCGAACAGAAAGCTACCCGTATACCTCCCTTTATAGATTCTTATACTACGATGACTGATTTGAATGTGGCTGAGATGAACGCACAGAATTTCACTTCACTCATTTCAGATCATGCTCTTGCAGAATATAAGAATCCTTCGACGCCCCTTAATGCCTTGCGTTATCCTAACGTCGACTGGTTTAAGATGTGCACAAACCCACTTGCTCCGGTAAGCAATGCCAACCTTAACATATCAGGAGGTACTGAATTTGCTAAGTACTTCATTTCGTTAGGATATCAGTACACCGGCGACTTTTTTGTCGGGCAGAAAGATGGCTACTACGATATGAGATATTACAACCACAAGTTCAACTACAGGGTCAACCTCGATTTCAATATCACGAAATCTACAACATTGTCTATGAACGTTGGTGGTGTCCTTAACCTTAAAAATAACCCGAACAGCGGATCATGGAGAAACCTTTACTCCACGGGACCGGCAAGGTTCCCGGCTTATTTCCCGGCATGGCTGCTTGATCCTACTAATCCGTATTATGTCAAGGACCTCAATTATCCCGATGACACAGGATGGAGACGTTCTTCAATGTTCGGTGAATATACCGATAACCCTTACAGTTCACTTACATCAGGTCAGTTCAATAAAGACCTTGGATCAACTCTGTTCCTCGACCTTATCCTGAAACAGGATCTTGATTTTGTTCTGAAGGGTTTATCCTTAAATGGAAAAGTTTCGGTAAGCAGCTATTACAGCAACAGGCAGGTTACTGCTTCCAACACATACCCTCAATACCTGTTAGATTATACCAAAATCGGTACTCTCAACGACCCATGGTACAGGAATTCGCCTACCGAGGGAAATGATGCATGGACCATGCCTCCGACAGATGTAAACGTAGGCGGCCTGAACGGCGGCTATTACGACAACCTCTATTATGAACTATCGCTTAACTACGCCAGGTCATTCGGCAAACACAATGTTTCGGCCCTTGGTCTTTTTAACCGTACGCAGAAAAATGCCGATACTCAGTTCCCCTACTATAATGAAGGTCTTGTAGGAAGAGCAACCTATGATTATGATCACAGATATCTGCTTGAGTTGAACATTGGTTATACAGGATCAGAAAGATTTGCTCCTGGTAACAGATTTGGAGTGTTCCCGTCAGCAGCTCTCGGATGGGTTGTTTCAGAAGAACCATTCTTCAAAAATGCTGTTCCATGGATGAACAGGCTCAAACTGAGATATTCAGATGGTATGGTAGGAAGCGACTACGCAAAAAGCCGCTGGCTCTATCAAAGCTCCTACTTTAAGGATAGTAATGGCAATATCCGCGAGGACCTGATGGCCAACACGATGGCACAGTGGGAAAGAGCTCATAAAAGAGACGTTGGTATTGAAATGGGACTATTCAATAACGTGGTCACCCTTACTGTTGATGCTTTTGACGAGTATCGTGATAAGATGCTTCTTACGCCAAAGAGCGTAACCATGATGATCGGCCAGTCGCTTAAGGAACTTAACCTTGGCAAGGTAAAGAAACATGGTATCGAATTTGAAGCAGAATTCAGGAAAAAACCGACACAGAACTTCGAATATTTTGTACGCGGTGTTTTTGGCTGGAACGAGAACAGGGTTATATTTAAAGATGACCCGGCTGCTTTTCCGGATTACATGAAGCTTGCAGGCAAACCTCTTACAGAAATTCTTAATGCTGAGTACGGCCTTGAAGGTCTTGAAATAAACGGAGTTCAGCTTACAGGTACAGGCTATTATACTTCAGTCGATGATATTCACAATAATGTATCACCGCTTGACCTTACTAAATTATATATAGGTGATTATAAATTCCTTGATTATAATGCCGACGGTACTGTAAACTCATTTGATAAATATCCGATCAAGGGGTTAACTTATCCTCCGATAACATATTCAATGTCGACGGGATTTACCTGGAAGGGATTTGACTTCAGCATCCTCTTTGAAGGAAACCAGGGAAAATATGTTCAGTATAACCAGGCATTCGAAGTTGAGTTTATCAAAGGCGACTGGAGACTTCACTCCTCGCAGCTTGATTACTGGACTCCGACAAACCCCACTGCAAACCATTCGACTCTGCACTGGAGCGGAAGCTCGAGCGCTGATATCCTTGTATGGGGAGGTGGCGAAGCCGACAGAGGCTACCAGACGATTATCGAAAACCGTTTCTTCAGAAACGCCTCATACATAAGGCTGAAGGACCTCTATGTGAGCTATAACTTCAAATCTGGTGCTCTGAATAAGGCTTTTGGTATTTCCAGCCTGCTTGTTTATCTGAGCGGAAGTGACCTCTGGACTTATACTCCTCTGATCGAGGGCGACCCTGAAGCAACAAACTTCTACCAGGGATATTATCCTCAGATGGCTACTGTCAGGGCAGGTGTTAAAGTATCATTTTAATCTCAACGACAGCTGATATGAAAAAACGAATTACTATACTTTTGATATTATGCATGAGCTTGGTTTTAACAACCTCGTGCATTAAGAAGTTTCTTGATGATTATCTGAACAAGGCGCCTGAACAGGGTCTTACCGATGATATTGTCTTCACGAAGCTTACAAACTTCAAACTCTTCTTTGATGCCGTTTATAGTGGTACAAAGTATTGGAGCGGCAACAGCTCATGGCAGAATTACAACATCCGTTGCGCTTCCTTTATGTACTGGAACTGGTGGGATCAGAAATATGTGGTTGAAACGGCAACCGATGCCAGCGACAATGGCCGTTACATGGAAGGACAGGCCTGGAAGAGCGGCAACATGTCGGAAACGATTGTTAACAAGCTTACTTATGATGGTGCACGACGTCCGATCCTCGAATCAATGTTTACTGATATCAGGATCGCCAACTTTGCCCTGAAAAATGTCAACAGGATTCAGGATGCCACAGACGTAGATAAGAACGACCTCAGGGGGCAGGCTTATTTTGTAAGGGCATACTGTCATTTCATGCTCTTTAAGCTATGGGGCCCCATGCCATATATCACTACAGTAATCGGACCTACCGACCAGTGGGATATAGCTCGTCTTACTGCTCATGAAACATGCGTCAAAATTGCTCAGGACTTCGATACTGCTTACTTTTACTTTAATCTTGCAGGTACGGTCCGCAGGGATCCTGCTTCCGGACCCGGCCACAACGACTATAATGCTTACCAGCTTTATCGTCCGAATGGTATGGCAGCACTTGCCCAGGAATCAAAAGCATTGCTCTATGCCGCAAGTCCGCAGAATAGTGGTACTATAGCAGACTGGCAAAATGCCGCAAAGACATCATGGGATGCCTTGCAGGTTGCTCTTGCCAATGGAATTGTACTTTTACCTTTAAACAACCGTTCCCAGAACTTTTACGGAACAATGATCTGTGATGAAGCAATATGGACATGGTGCCCGGGAACAAAATCGTGGAACGACGGCGGAGGTGCAAACAACTTTGCTTCATGGTTCAACGGTCTCTTCCTTGCTCACACAAGCTCACCCTCGGGTGTCGATCCGACACAAAACTTTATGGATAAGTATGAAACATCGTGGGGCGATCCTCTGAATACCCAGGCCGACAGGGATGCTGCCGTTGCATTGACCCATTACAACGAACAGAACCCGTTCGCCAACAGGGATCCGCGTCTGGAGACTGACGCGATCCATAACCAGAGCACCAATGTTATTGGCTGGGGACAGGTCTTTGCCACCGATGCTATTTCGCATACTCTTAACAGGGCTGAAATATGGAGAAAGGGAGCAGTCAATTCCGAATTGCTTAACTCAACCTATGCCGGGATAACCCAGACGGGCTATTATATGAGAAAATGGTGGGCCAATAACAGCACCAACAACCAGATTGCTGCCACTTACTGGACCGACCCGCTGAACCGTCTTGCAGAATTGTACCTGAACTATGCCGAGGCATCAAATGAGGCCTACGGACCAACGACAATAGGTGTTGCCGGTGCAACCCTTACTGCAGTGGATGCAATAAACGTGATAAGGACAAGAGCCGGAATGCCAAATGTACAGGCTGCTTATATAGGGAGTCCGGATGCTTTCAGGCCAAGGATAAAGAACGAGCGCTGTGTCGAATTATCTTGGGAAGGCGGCAATTATTATTGCGACATCAGGCGCTGGAATGATCTCCAGGCTGCTATGTCAAGCACTCTGATAGGTATGATTGCTGAAAAACAAGCTGCCATAACTCCTGCATACCCGACAGGCTATATGTATGTACGCAAGCCCCTTTCAGCTGACCGTCAGCCTATGTGGAAGTGGCAGATGTATTATCTGCCTTTCAACAATGCTGATAAATTAAAGATGAAAAATTTTGTTGCAAACCCTGTCTGGTAACATAAACCAATAAATCCAAAGTTTATGAGATTAAATAATATAATATACCAAAAAATCAGATTTGCCGGCCTTCTAATGCTTATTGTTTTTCTTTCATTGCCAGTTTCCGCACAGGTTCAGAAAGAGAAAAAGGCAAGGCAGCTGTTTGACGTCGTTCTGAAAGTTGTCGATGAAAACGGAACGCCGGTCACTAATGCAAATGTGGTAGTAGGCGAAGGAATAACCCATACCTCGACCGACAATGCCGGTTCCGTAACTTTCAAAGGTTATCCCGACGATGTTGTTACCATTTCTTCCCCTTTTCATGAAAAGGTTGTTTCACCGGTTGTCGATCTTGTTCAGAACCCGACGGTGACACTCACGCAATCAAAGATCCAGATGACTTCTGACGATGAAGTGCCTCTGCCCTTCACATCAGTCAAGAAGCGTTTTCTTACCGGACCTGAAGTTGTCATTCCCGGAGAATACTTTGCAAATTACCCTTCGACCGATATCAGGGCTGCTCTTACGGGACTCACTTCTCTCTGGGATATAAAAGAACTTGATGGTTCACCGGGCTTAAGCTCACTCGAAGGACTGCAGTCATATTCAAACCTTACCGTGAGCTCATTCGGTGCTACTAATAAATTCAGCAATATGCCTTATGTATTGGTCGACAATGTACCCGTTGACATTCAGGAGCTGAACATTGATCCGGGTGAGATCGAATCAGCAACTCTCATTAAAGGCATCATGGGGACTGCAATGTTTGGTCCTGCCGCTACCGGCGGTGTTATTTACATAAAAACCAAACGCGGAGCGACAAACGAGCATATCCTTAATCTTAACGTTGAGTCCGGCGTAAGTGTTGTTGACCGGATGCCGGGATACGTTTCGGGTGCGGTTTATGCAAGGCTTAATGACGTGGCCCGCATAAACAGCGGTCTCCCAAAAAAATATTCTTCAGATGCCATTGCAGCTTATGCAAACAATGACGGTTATAACCTCCAGTACCCGAATACTAATTACAAGGATCTGATGCTGAAGAATACCATGCCCTTTACACGAGTAAATATGTCAGCCTCGGGAGGGAACGACGTTGTACAGTATTATTCCTACCTTGGTTATGCATCGCAGGGTGACATGATTAAAATTGGCCCGGTTTCCGATTATACCAGGCTTACTGCAAGGCAGACTGTCAATATTAAGATCAATGACAAATTTTCTGCGCTTATTAGCTTTGCAGGAGATTTAAGCTTCAGGAATGCACCCAACTACGGGTACAACTCTAATTATACCACTGAAGGAACAGCCAACTCAACCGCGACACTCACCGAGGTTCCGTCAATTCTGAACGATATCCACACGACCCCGCCGACTGAGTTCCCGATCTGGGCTTACTTTGATTCAACAAGTATGACCCCATGGTACGGTGTTTCAGCAACGTATAGCAATAACCCGATAGGTAACCTGGTTGATAACGGATACTATACCGACAAAGGCCGCACGGGCGCTACAAACATTGCCCTTACCTACGATTTCGGTGACTTTATCAAGGGTCTTAAATCGACAACTTTCTTCGGATTCAACATACATAACCTTGTTCGTATTGGGAAAGAGAATGATTACATGTCCTATAACGTGGCAGTAAACCCCCTTACCGGTGTTGTTACACGGACCAGGAACACTGCCCACACATTGGCCAAAATGTCGGATATGTATAAACTGATGGACTATTATTTTCAGCGCTATTCTTTTTATGAAAACCTGAATTATGACAGGACATTCGGCAACAGCAAAGTTATGTCGTCACTGACTTTTAACGGGCTCATGACCTACATTAACGGCGTTGAAGAGCCTCAGAGGCAGCGTAACGTGATATGGTCTTCAATGTATTCCTTTAAAGATAAGTATACTTTAGAGGCAGTACTGGACTATTCCGGAACCGCAGAATTCGACAAGAATTACAGGAACGGGCTTTTCCCGGTTGTAGGAGCAGGATGGGTAATTTCTGATGAAGGATTCATGCCCAAGTGGAAGTCCCTTGATTTTCTTAAACTGCGTGCACAATATGGAGTTGTAGGGAATGAAACATATTTCCCCAACCTCTATTATGTAGACAGGTGGAGCACAACTTCATCGACAAGTACATCGACTCCCTATGGATTCGGCCCCTATACCACAGCTCAATGGTTCGGATCTACAACTGATGCTCAGGTAACCAGGACATATCTGTCAAGGTCCGGCAACCCGATACTGACATGGGAAAAGAGAAGAGAGCTTAATTTCGGATTTGATGCCCAGATGTTTAATAACAGATTCGATCTTGGCATGACCTATTACAATTGGCTCGTCGATGGTTCACTATCCCAGGTTTCGAATATAATACCGCTTCTTGCAGGGTATAATGGTGCGAGGCCATATTACAACTATAATCAGACAAGATACCATGCTGTGGGAGCCGATTTTACTTTCACCGACAAGGTTGGCGAGTTTGAATATGCCATCGGAGGCAACATAACTGCACCATGGAGTGAAAGGATAAAATATGATCAGCCTAACTACAGGTTCGATTATCAGACCCGCATCGGCAAACCATCAGATGCTATCTTTGGACAGACGTACATCGGAAAATTCGCAACCGACGCTGAAGCACTTGTTGTTCCGCAGCTTTTTGATAACGTTCTTCATGCAGGCGACCTGAAGTATCAGGATATGAACAATGACAAGGTTATTGACGATAACGACCAGAGCATGATCGGTCATTCATCGCCGCGTCTTCTATATGCAGTGAATATATCACTGAAGTATAAGAATTTTGATCTTTTCATTCTCGGGGCCGGAAGGGCATTCTTCGACATAGCTCTTAATAACCCGTATTACTGGAACGGCTGGGGCGACAATAACTACTCCAAGTTTGTACAGGAGAACGCTGGCGGAGCTTATCCAAGGCTGACATACTATAAAGTGAATAATAACTTTGTACTGTCAAATTTCTGGCTTACCAGGGGCGACTATTTCAAGATCCAGAATGTTGAGCTGGGATATACTATTCCGGCAAAAATGCTTCAGTTTATGGGCGGTCGTGCGATCCGTATCTATGTTAGCGGCGCTAATCTGTTGACCTTCACTAAGGTTAAAGATGTCGATCCTGAGACAATATACACCGGAGACGTTAATGGTACCTCGACAAACCTTTGCGGAGGCGTAAACGTATATCCGTTGTTCAGAACCTTCGCCGGTGGAGTCAAATTTAATTTCTAAACTATGGTAATTATGAAGACGAAGAAAATAATACTATTAATCGGAGCAATTTTTGTTATCGTCAGCTCTTGCAAGAATTACCTGGATCCCTGGCCAAACGGGAACTATGATAGCGAGACTATCTGGAATTACCAGAACCTGGTTCAGGGATTAATCAACAGGTGCTACGATAACATTAATGCACCCGGGATTGCCAACGCAACCCGAAACTATAATGACAACGAAGGAGTGAAGCTTGATGGCACTACAGACGATGCTGTTCTCTCAAACACCACCGAGGTAATGAACAGGTATGCAACAAACTCTATGGTTACATCACAGGACCCCTTTGCTACATTCTGGGACCGCGATTACAGGTCGATTGCACAGTGCAATATGTTCTTGCAGGACAGGCGTGGCTATAATACCAGGTATATGACGAACGTATATAATAATAATCTGGTCAGGAAACGCTTGCAAGGCGAGGCATTCGCACTGCGTGCATTTTTTGAATGGGACCTGCTCCAGAAATTCGGAGGCAAGGGAACCGACGGAAATATGCTCGGTTTCCCGATCATTACGAAAATCATCAATGTTACCGATGAGGTTAATTATGCACGCAATACTTTTGATGAATGCGTTCAGCAGATTGTAAGCGATTGCGACTCAGCTATCAAATACCTGCCACCGGCATGGAGGGATTTCCTCACACCCCCTGCTGATATTGTTTACGGAGGTGGCAAATACTGGAACAGGATGGATGGCATGACCTGCAGGGCAATCAAGGCTAATGTTTATCTTACCTGGGCCAGCCCGAGGTTTAACAGCGGTAATGTTATTGCCCGCTGGGACAGTGCTGCTTCGAATGCAAAGAAGGTGATAGATTTTAAAATTAATGTTGATCAGGTCGCCAGTGTAAACAGCTTCAGGCTCACGGATCCTGTTACATGGACAAACCCCAACTCGCCTGAAATTGTATTCTCGACTACTTATAAAACCGGGAACAATGACATTGAGAGAATGTTTTACCCGGCCGGTTTCCAGGGTAACGGCGAGGTCGGTGCAACGCAGGAGCTGGTCAATTCATTCGGTATGGCTAATGGACGTCCGATCGGCGATCCGCTTAGCCTGTATGATCCCACCAAGCCTTATCTGAACCGCGAACCAAGATTCTATAGTGCCATATGGTACAACACTGCTATTGCCAAGAAATTGACTGGCGGCGCAACAATGTACACATTTGAAAACTGGAATGAGGCCCCGACTGGCTCCCTGGTTGGCAAGGATGCTGCAGGAACAAGAGTCGACAACAGCCGGACAAACTATCACATTAAGAAGTTCTGCTATATGGATCTGAACTTTGCTGCCGCAACACAAACTCCATCACAGCATTCGAAATTTATTATCCGCTGGGCACATATGGTCCTTGACTTTGCTGAAGCAGCCAATCATGTAACAGGCGATCCCAATGCTGCACTTTATGGTCTTACACCTAAAGCTGCCATAAAATATCTGAGAGCTAGGAAAACATACGACGGAGCAACTGCTACCTTTAACGTAGCTGACCCGTACCTTGATGCACAGACTACCGAAGCCGCATTTGATGCATTGGTAAAAAACGAGCGCAGGATTGAAACATGCTTTGAAGGGATGAGGTTCTATGACCTGCGCCGATGGACTACTGATGCTGACTGGCAATCGGTAATAAACCAGCCGGTTCATGGAATGTATATAAAGGAACTCACTGTAGGTCCTGCTACATTCTCATATAATCCGGCATGGCAGATCGAGGTGCGTGACTTCACATCGCCTTATAACCCCATACCTTACAATGAGATGTTAAGGATGAGCAAACTAATTCAGAATGAGGGATGGCCTTCATGGAACTAACCTATAAAAAGAAAAAAGTTATGAAAAAAATACTAGCTTTTATTATCTTATCCATAGCGCTGGTATCCTGCTATGAAAATTACATATTAGATTACACTCACACCGGCGTATATTTTCCTTACCAGCAGGATGTTCGTTCCTTTATTGTAGGTGAAGGCATGAAGATTGAGGTAGGCCCGGCATTTGGTGGTGTCAGGAAGAATACCATTGACCGGACTGTCAATTACGTGTTTGATAATACACTTATCACTCCGGCACGTCTGAATCTTTTGAAAATAGCCTCACAACCCTATATCAAGAATGCCGCATTACCTGTGGTTACCCTCAAAAGGCTTTCAGGCACCTACTATACAATAACCGACAGCACTAAATTCATTATCAAATCGGGGTGGCCTAATGGCACCGTCGTAATTAAGGCTGATTCGACGAAATTCCTTAACGACTCGGTAAATACATTAATTTCGACCTATGTGCTTCCTTTCAAGCTCACTTCAGCACCTGAGATTGATACGATTCTTGCAAGCATGAGCACTAACATCGTAGGCGTGAAGTTTGAGAATAAACTGTTCGGATATTACTGGCACGGTGGAGCAGCCGTTGTTAACCGGCCTACCCTGGCTGATACGACGATTGTTTACAAAACCACAATTCCTACCGCATCAGAGAACCCTACATGGACGCTTACAACTGCAGGCCCGAGCACATTGAAGGCTAATGCCTATTATAATGTTAATAACACGGGAGTGACGCAGCAGCTACTGCTTGTTCTGAAAGGCACGAAAGTGTATGTCAGCGCTGCAGCGGGATCGGCCTTTGCCTTTACACCCGACGGTGAATCTTCATTCAATAACCCGAAACTTCTCCAGGACAGGCGTATATACATTAAATATAAGTATACCAATGCGGTGAGCGGGTATACCTATCATTGCACGGATACGCTGAGATTCAGGAACAGGCTCCATGATGGTACAAATGAATGGTTCGATACGGATGCTTCACACTACACGAAGTAAGTATCTTACACCAGATCCCGGTGACGGGAGATGGTGAATTAAAGAATAATAAACAGAAATAAAGCACCGCTTCAAAATGGAGCGGTGCTTTTTTATGATTATTCCCCTGATGGGATATTGGGTTATTCATATCTGGCTCTTTCAGAGCCATTTTCCTTAATGCTGAGGATATAAGTTATATCATAGGTAGTCATTTAATAATTAACATTAACAGATCCGAATTCTTTTGTTTAGTATTGTACGATACATTAAAATTCATATTTCACTATCATTTTCATCCCGATTTCTTGTAATTTTATAGTGTACAATTCCTTAGCTATGAAAAAGCTTTTTATTGTTTTATTACTGGTTTCATTTATAGCAACCGTATATTCCCAGAAACCCGGAACAGGACCTTCTAAAAACCCAAGGCAGGAGAAGATCATCAATTCAGGCTGGACATTCAATTATTTCGCTGACGAACATGCCGACGACGGTTACCAGTCGCCCGGATTTGATGATTCGAAGTGGCCTGTAATAAGCATTCCACATACATGGAGCACTTTTGAGACCACCGGAGAGGTACATCCATTCATAAAGAATCCATCGGAAAGCGATGATCCTTACTGGTGGACCGGATGGGGATGGTACCGTAAGCATTTCACAGTAAGCCCGGACCATACCGGACAGAAGATCTTCATTGAATTTGAAGGGGTCCAGAAATATTGCAAAGTATGGATTAACGGGAAGTACCTGGGCGACCACAAAGGCGGTTATGGCTCGTTTGATTTTGATATTACACCTTATATTACTGAAGGAAAAGACAACGTGATTGCATCTGCCGTAAATAACAGGCAAAAGGACCAGTACATGATCCCGCCCATGGCTGCAGGTAATTTTGACGTGTATGGAGGGATATACCGTGATGTTACGATAGTAAAAAAAGATAAGCTTTATATACCTATGCAGGGATCGGCATCCCATGAGGGCGGAACTTTTGTGACTACACCGGCGGTATCTGAAAAGGAGGGCACGGTGAGGGTTCAGACCTGGGTGAAGAACGATAATGCCCAGCCGAAAGAGTGTACCCTTAACACTTATATCTTTGACGCAACAGGCAAAACAGTACAGTCAATAAAATCAAAATATACTGTTCATTCAGGCCAGCTGTACAAATTTGATCAGACTTTCAAGCCGATCAAAAAACCTAATCTCTGGTCGAATGAATCTCCTTATCTGTACAAGGTCTATTCAGAGGTAACAGATGGCACAAGGGTTACGGATGCTTACTCAAGTCCTCTCGGCTTACGCCGGTTAAGATGGGATTATAAGGAAAACTTTCTCTATGTAAATGGTCAGAAAATGGTTATACACGGAGGGAACCGCCACCAGGAATACCCATGGCTCGGCGACGCAATCCCGAAGTGGATCACCTTGATGGATTTCACGGATATTAAGGAGAACCTGAACTATAACTTCATGCGCACAGCCCATTACCCTAATGATAAATATGTATATGAACTGACAGACAAATATGGTATTGTCATAGATGAGGAGTCGCCCAGCATCAAGAACCAGGACTTTTCACCCGAAGTTCAGCAGCAGCAGATGAAAGAGATGATACGGCGCGACCGGAACCATCCGAGCATTATGTTCTGGAGCATGGGGAACGAGACAAACCATGCCGTGGACTCAAAGTATGCAGTATCTGAAGATACGACAAGGATTCTGACAGCACGGCGTGTACTGGAGGGATCTGCCGGCGCATATGTTCATCATACCGACGAGAACCTTTCAATAGAGAACCTTCTGAGGTGTACAATTCGCGGATGGTACAATAAGGATGTAAAGGATTTTGAACCTTCTGATGCCCAGCATTGCGGTACAGAGGAGTATCAGCAGAATATGCTCATAGCCAGCGGCAGGTTCGGCACCGGCAACTTGTGTACATGGATCTACGAGGATCATGGAGCCGACAGGGAATATCTTAACTCACCGCTGCTTCATGTAAATCCAAAAGGATATGTCGATGTTTACAGGGTGCCCAAATACGCATATTATTTCTGGCAGGCAACATATTCGCTGAAGCCCATGGTCTTCATCCAGCCCCATTACTGGAGATCTCAGTATCTTGGGCAGAAGAAGGACATCGTTGTAAGCTCGAACTGCGATAAGGTTGAACTTAAGGTAAACGGGAAAAGCAAGGGTACTCTTGTTCCCGATCAGAGCAATTTTCATTGCGTTACTTTCAGGGATATACTTGTTGAGAATGGGACATTGACTGTAGTGGCGACCAAAGACGGGACAACTATATCAACCCAGGTGGTTATGGCAGGCGATCCTGCAAGGATCATCCTGAAAAGCCAGGTTCAGAAATTTAATGCCGATCGCGCTTCTGTTGCAATAATAACAGCAGATATTGTCGATTCAAAAGGAACCCATGTCTATGGGGCAAATAACCCGGTAAAATGGTCTGTTTCAGGACCGGCAACACTCGTCGGACCATCAGTATATGAGTCAGATATTGACAAGCATCATGAACTTGAAGGAGTCTGGTATATGGATATGCCGGTCTCTAACGTAATCAGGTCGACAGGCAAGCCGGGAAGGATACATGTCATGGTTTCAGCTTCAGGTCTGGCATCAGGGTCCTGCGATATTGATGCTCTTGAAATAAAACCGGACAACTCTGTTATTATTGAACCCGTTCCTGTTGATGAAGGAAGAAAGCCGGTTGCCAGGCCCTCATTTGTAGAGGAGAGACTCGATGAAATACCGGCAGAGATCAAATTGACTTATGATGAGCTGAAGCTTTCAGCCTCTGATAAACCGGGGTATGCAAAAGCTGTAAAGGATTATATCCTGAAAAATAACCAGGCCATCGATACATCATCGGTGGAGTTCAGAACATTGGTCAGCCTGTTTGCATCCCAGCTATTGAATAATAACGGCCGCCTCATTGCCGATGATTATAACTTCAATGTCAGCCATTACAATAACTGCAGGCTTATATCAGGTTATATTAACAGTCTTAAGCTTCCGCCGCTCTTTAAGGATGAATTAAAAAAATATTATGCGGAAGCTGTCATAACCAAAGGGATGGAGAAAAATGCCGGCGACGAAATGAACTGGATGAACTGGATCCCTTCCGGAGGTACAGTGGTTATCTCCCAGAATGGAGCATTGCCTGCATGGCCCAAAGGGACAATAGTAACTAACAAAACCAGTCTTGCGGAGCTCATAACACTGGTTTACCCGGTTTTTGTGAATTATGACGCAGATGCAAAAGAGCGGGCCCTGACTTTCACCAGCAAAATGAATCCTTATATCACAGTTGAAACAGTCAGCGAACAGAGCAGTGAAGGCGATAAGCCGAAGGTAACGACAGTCTCGTATACTGCTATAAGAGGGAAGCCGATACTTATACCGCTAATTAAATTTATCTCTCAATAAAACCTCTCTGTGAAACTCTGTGCTTTTCTGCCTGCCGTATAATACTTCATAATTTCGGTAATAAATTTTATACTGTTTTTTCTATATTTTTACCCCCTTTCATTTTCCCCCAAGGGGGAAAGGTTATTGAACTCCTTCCCCCGTGGGGGAAGGTTGGGATGGGGGTTTTTAATGAAGTCAAAAAGAAAAAAACTTATATAGAATTGTTACCTTTATAGTGAAGAATTACTCTGCCGGAGAGCCACAGAGGGACATAGAGGTTTATCCTGAATTTATGAAAAGAATATTTTTTCTCATTTCGTTTTTATTGCTTTCAATCTGCGGAGTTAAAGGACAGAATCCCACAGCTAATGGTTATAAAGGCATCTGGTTCACGCTTGGACAGTTTTCTGATTACGGCGATAAATATTCCGGCGGACTTGGAACATATACCGCTGACCATGTTCCGATTGCGATTTATTCTCCTCAGGCAAAGAAGACATTTTTTGTTTATGGCGGAACAACAGGAGCCGATAAAAGACATCTTCTCGATATGGTCTCCTATTATGATCATGTAACTCACATGGTTCCGCGACCGGTTATTGTATATGACAAGGAGGGCGTGGATGACCCGCATGATAATTCCGCCATCTCAATTGATAACCAGGGGTATTTATGGGTTTTTGTCAGTGGAAGAATGAGGTTCCGTCCGGGATTTATATACAGGAGTGAAAAACCATACAGCATCGATGGTTTTGAAAAGATAAGGGAAGCTGAAATGACATATCCTCAGCCATGGTGGGTTAAAGGGAAAGGCTTTCTGTATCTGTTTACAAAGTACACAAACGGGAGAGAGCTTTACTGGTCGACGAGCGCTGATGGAAAAACATGGGCGCCTGATCAGAAGCTTGCCGGTCTTGGCGGCCATTACCAGGTTACAAACATGTACAAGGGGAAGCTCGTCTCGGTATTCAATTACCACCCGGGGGGAAATGTCGACAAGAGGACAAATATCTATGCCGTTCAAACGACTGACATGGGAAAGACGTGGACAACCATTGATGGCAACAAGCTTCAGACACCCCTGACTGATATACATAATCCTGCGCTGATAAAAGATTATGAGGCTGAACACAAGTTGGTCTATATAAACGATCTGAATTTTGATTCAAAAGGAAACCCTGTGATCCTGGCAATTATAAGCCGTGATTTTCGTCCCGGGCCCGGTGGTGACCCGCGTGAATGGATGATCATTCACTGGAAAGACAATAAATGGAATTTTCATAAAGTATGTGAGTCAACCCATAATTACGATATGGGATCTCTTTACATCGAAAAGGACTGCTGGAAAATCATCGGGCCCACGGATCCGGGTCCCCAGTATTACGGAGCAGGAGGTGAGATTGCCATATGGATAAGCAAAAATGAAGGGCAGACATGGGAAAAGACACATTCAGTTACTCAAAACAGCGTACGTAATAACTCATACGTCAGGAGGCCGCTGAATGCAAATGACGAATTTTATGCATTCTGGGCCGATGGTGATGCCGATAAATTATCTGAATCTCATCTGTATTTCTCGGATAAGAATGGGAAAAACGTGCACGAATTGCCCTATAACATGACGAACGACTTTGCAGAGCCGTCAATAATAAAGGTTACCGGCGACCGGCGACTGGCGACCGGCATTTCCGCGCATGGTACGTTCAGTTACCCGGCTGAGCCCGGCAGTACAAAAAGCGAGCTCTTTTCACTTAACATAAACGGAAAGGAGATTTATACGGAACAGTATAAAACCTATCACTATGCACATCTTAAAGTGGCGACGGCAATGGAGGTGATTCTAACTTCAAAGGAACCGATAACTGACATAAGAATAAGTCCGGCAAAATATGACATTACTTTAAAAACTACTGCATCCCCCTGCACTTTTGTATTGCCCAAACCGGGATACTATGTTGTAAGGATAAACCAGAAATATAAGCTCTTCATTTTTGCTGATACTCCTGAAAATGGACCCGTCTCTGATACAATAAATATCTCAGGGCTGGGTGTTGATAATACGGGTGCACAAGTTGAGACCGAGGCAATCCAGAAAGCAATCGATAATGTTTCCGGAACAGGCAAAACTCTTTATTTCCCTGCAGGTATTTATTTATCAGGCTCCCTTTCTATTCCCTCGAATACAAATATTTACCTTTCTCCAGGGGCACTTATCAAAGGTAGCGGTGATATTAAATATTATAGCTTTAACGATAAGGTCAGACCATTAAGCTTTATCCGTATTAAGGATGCAACAAATGTCAGTATAACTGGTCGCGGGATCATAGATGGTAATGGACGGGCATTGCGGGATAAATACACCGACAGCGCAAGGATGCGCCTCATTCTTATCCTTAATTCAAAAAATGTGACAATTGACGGGATCTTTGTCAGGGACCCCGGGTCGTGGAACACACATATCCTTTATTCTGAGAACGTTACAATAAGAAATATAAAAATGCTCAACGATATTGAGCTTTCAAATACCGACGGATTCGACCCTGACGCTTCGGTGAATGTACTTATCGAGAACTGCTTTGGATACTGCAGCGACGATAATATTGCCATTAAGACCACCGGATCATCCGGTTATCTTCGTGATGTTGATGGCATTACAGTGAGAAGTTGTACATTTCTTACAAAGAAATCATCGCTTAAGGTGGGAACCGAAACAAGGGGAGAGGTGATGAGAAATATTCTTTTTGAAAATAATTATGTAATTGAATCTGACAGGGGAATGGCCCTTTATTGCTCCGATGGAGCAACGTTCACCGGTATAACCTATTTAAATAACAGGTTTGAGGATAATTACCCTGATGCAAAGCGAAGCTGGATGAACTTCACCATAATAAAAAGAAATCCCGATAGCAAGCCAGGTCTGATTAAGGATGTACTCATAAAGGATTGTTCTTTTCAGAAGCCGTTCCCGAAAAACTCTGATATACTTGGCTTTGACAAGGATCATTCTATATCAGTCAGATTCGAAAACCTCACAGTCGGAGATAAAAAATGTAATAATCCCTCAGAAGCCGGAATAAAACAAAATGATTTTTCTGATATAATTTTTAAATAATCAAAGCTTTACGCCCTTCTCTTCCTTCCCCCTACTCTTTATACATATCTTTTTAATCATTTCGTTTATGTCAGGGGAGATTCCTCATTTCTCCGCCAACTGGCGGATTCATTCGGAATGACAGTTCATTTGTTATAAGGGGGGGTAAGCATAGGCGATTCGCTCAAGCGAATCGCCTATGCTTACCCTATTACTCAAAACAACCCTGTCATTCCGAGCGTTAGCGAGGAATCTCCTTATTTATTTAAACATTTAATTCGTAAATTACTCCGTGATTTACCCCATGTAACTCGGTGTTATCCTGTGGTTAAAGGATTTCAAAATAAATGTGTATAAAGGGTAGTTCCTTCCCCCAGGGGGGAAGGTGTGCAAAATAAGCTTTTCCCCCTTGGGGGAAACGGGAAAGAGGGTTAATAAATAAAATAAAACTATATGTTATGAAGACAAAGTTCTGCCTGATTCTATTTCTTTTCTTCCAATTTTTAATAGGTTACTCCCAATCTCCCCAGGATGTGTACAAGAAACCACTAAAAGAGGTTCTGACCGATATAGAGAAACGCTACAATATTAAGCTCCAGTACAGTAAGAGCCTTGTTAAGGGTGTCGATGTCATGTATCCGACCTGGCGTTACAGGATGGATACTGAGGAGACGCTGACAAATATATTAATGCCCCTTGATATGATTTTTCAGAAGACAGGTGACAAGGTGTACCAGATAGGCAAATATGCATATCATATCAAGCCGGTGGAGGAGGGCAGGAAACATCTCGAAAAGCTCCTGGCCAGCTACCCCGATCAGCAATACAGGTGCGCCATGCTTGCAAGGATGGAGTCAGGCAGCCGGCTAATGCAATTAAAGGAGCAGAATCAATCCGGAAGGTTTTGAAGTCATTACAATAATGACCATAGGAAGTGGAATTACCATAAAAGTAAAAAGTAAAAAGAGACCCTGATCATTATTTAGCTCGCTAAAAGATACTATCTTTAAGCATGAGTATTATGTTAATGAAGCCAGCCTGGTTAATTCTCGCCAGATCTGGCTGATTTGAACGATTTGATGATCAGTAGCAGTTATGCAGATATTTTTACAGGATTCTAAAACACCAGATAACTGATGATCTTGAAAAAAGTTTTACCATCTGTTTTAATAATATTCTTGTTTGCTGTTTCCGCTAAGATCAGTGGTCAGAATCCGAAAGCTGACGGTTATAAGGGTATCTGGTTTAAATTCGGACCACTTCTGGAATACGGTTACAAATACTCAGGCGGATTAGGAACATTTTCTTCACAACACCAACCGATTGCCATTTATTCATCTGAAGCAAGAAAAACATTTTTTGTTTACAGCGGTACCACCAAAGCTGATGAAAGCCATCTGCAGGTAATGATTTCTTATTTTGATCACAGGTCGCACAGGGTTCCAAAGCCGGTTATCGTTTATGATAAAATGGGAGTGAATGATCCTCAGGAAAATGCATCGGTTTCAATCGATTCTGATGGTTATATCTGGGTTTTTGTCAGCGGGAGAGAAAGGACACGGCCGGGTTTGATATTTAAAAGCAGTCAGCCTTATTCAATTGAAAGCTTCGATAAGATAATGGAAGGGGAGATTGTATCTCCACAACCCTGGTGGATAAACGACAGTTGTTTCCTCCTTTTGCACACAAAAATTAAGAGGGGAAGGGAGATTTACTGGTCGTCAAGCACAGATGGGAAATCCTGGACTGAAAGTCAGAAACTTGCCGGAATGGGAGGGCATCTTCAGATCTCAAACGTTTATGGCAACAAGCTGGTTACTGTCTTCGATTACCTCCCTGGCGGGAACCTTGACAAGCGAACAAACCTGTACCTGCTCCAGACAGATGATATAGGCAAGTCATGGAAAACAGTTGATAATAAGATTGTCGAAACTCCACTTACCGATAGTCATAATGAGGCGATAATAAAAGATTATGAATCAGAAAACAAACTTGTCTATATTAATGATCTGAATTTTGATTCCAAAGGCAATCCTGTCATTCTGGCAATCATAAGCCGGGATTTTCGCCCAGGTCCGGCAGGCGATCCGAGGGAGTGGATGATAATACACTGGAAAGATAATAAATGGAATTTCAATAAGGTTTGCGAATCGACGCATAACTATGATATGGGATCGCTATATATCACAAACGACGAGTGGAGAATAATTGGTCCCACCGAACCAGGCCCTCAGAAGAATGGAACAGGTGGCGAAATAGCATTATGGCTCAGCAAAGATGAAGGAGTAAGCTGGAGAAAGGCTTTCAATATTACAACCAACAGTATAAGGAATAACTCTTATGCGCGCAAGCCGGTAAATGCTCAAAAAGATTTCTATTGTTACTGGGCTGATGGAGATGCTGATAAGCTCTCAATCTCACAACTATATTTCACCAATGAAAAATGCAACAAGGTATGGGTTCTTCCTTATGAAATGAAAAAAGACTTTGTTAAACCGGTAAGGATTAAATAAATTACTCAACTTCTAATATGAGGAGATTCCTCATTTCGCTTCGCTACATTCGGAATGACAATTCATTTTTTTGAGATAATTGGGGGAAGGAGGAATGCNNGCATTCCTCCTTCCCCCAATTATTGTCCCCCAGATGCACTGTGTCATTCCGAGCGCCAGCGAGGAATCTCCTTCCCACTTCCTGAATATCATCATGTCATTATGGACGCCAGTGAGGAGTCTCCTGGTCCTTTTTGAGTATGGCTAACTACAAGCCAGTAAGCAGGATTCAATATTTTTATTGATTCCCCATAGTCATTATAGCTTTATCAGCTTAATTAAGGTTGTAAAACTTTACACCGTTATCATGCAGGATCATTTTGGCAACAGTCTTTGCTTCAGATTCAGACAGATAGCCATTTCTGACCTTTTCGATGAGAACATCCGAAACGATCTGTTTTGCTATTAATAAATTGCCATATGTGTTTTCCACACATCTCTGATCACCTCCGAAAGCCATAATTTTTGATACAGGAACGGCTTCAATCCATTCATTCAGATATCTTTCTGCATATGCCGGCGAGATAGAATAGGTCCAGTTCATATCGATATAAACATTTTTGAAATTTCTTGCCAGAGTCGTAAGTTCACCTCCAAATGGATAGCTGCCATGGAACAGAACAAAGTTTATATCAGGATATTCAGAGAATAAATTAGCAAGTAATCTGGGATCAGAATTATCTATTATATTAATGCCACCCGCCTGGAGCCCTGTATGGAAAGCGACAGGCATTTTATATTTTTCCGCCAGCGCGAGCAACTGGTGAAGCATGTAATCCTGAAGTGGTTTAGCTTCCTGCGGTGATAACGTAAAGTCTTCATTTCCATTTATCAGCGAATGGAAAACTTTCCTGGCAGTTTCTGGTGTTACATTATCAAAGCTTATAGTACGTTTATAGGAAACATTTATCTTGACTGCCACCATACCTTTTTTCAGAGCACTTTCAAATGCATTTTTAAGCGATTTGACGTAATCTTCCAGAGTATATATAGGCTCAACTTCCATGACAGCAAGCGAATCTATACTATATTTGGTTCTCAGGGTAAGCCAGCTGTTAAATCTTTTAGCATAGCGGAAGTAATCATATTTATCTCCTACATTTTCTCCATCCTCAATAACATAATCTATCCTGCACAAATCTTTCAGTACATGATTGAACCAGTCACCTTCGTATGCTTTCCTGATTTTTAATGAAAGTGTTTCGACTGTGGATTCATTTAAATCGTCAATACCGTACAGGTTTTTAATAGCAAGCAGTAAAATCCTGTTATACACGGTATTAAATGAATTATTCCAGTAGGGCCTGATTATTTCCCATTTTTCCTTTGGTGCCAGCGGCTCAATAAACAATTGTTTTAACGTGGAATCGGGCATCCCTGCAGAAACAAAGCCATCGTAGCTGTTCTGTTGTAAAAGCAATGAGAAATCAAGGAAATTAGTGCTTTTCAACATCTCAGGATTGAACATATGCTCATGAGTGTCAAAAATCTTCAGTGTATCTACATAATCTTTAATACGTTGCTCATATCCAGGGTTCAATGATGTTTTTATCTGTTCCTGAGTCTCTGTTGAGATAATTACAGTCAAAAGAATAATCATTGAAATACGGAATCTCATAAAGACTAGATAAATCAGTTTAGCAAAACCTTCCGAACTTTATTATTCCTTTTCATGAATATGTCTTTGGCTCCAGGTTCGTCAAATGTGCCAAAATTTTGCTATTATTCAGATCATTAAAATTCTACTGCAAATTAGACCGAAATGGGAGATGACTTATTCCCGGTTAAGTTTATTTAACCTTTAAATTTTAACAACGATGTGTTTTTTAATGTACTCCGGATCAATCTCAATTCCCAATCCCGGACCTGAGGGTACTGTCACAACTCCGTCATCGCTTGATAAAGTTGAAGTTGAGCATGTGAACGGTAATTCATCGTTAAAACCTTTGAATTCATGGAATGGTCCAGCGTTGGGAATAGACGAAGCAAAGTGCATCATATAAAGATATCCAAGACCTGAACCGGAGATGTGAGGGGTACACTTTTTACCGAATGCTTCAGCCATCCTTGCTACTTTCACAGATCTGACCATTCCTCCAAAATAGAACATATCAGGCTGAACAACCTGGAGAGCGTCATTTGCAATGAGCCAGCGGAAGGCATGAATACTTGCCTCCTGTTCTCCTCCGGCTATTGGTATTTTAAGAGCATCCCTGACTTGCAGTGTTTCCTCGTACCAGTCAAACGGCACCGGCTCCTCATAAAATGCATAATGATACTCTTCCATTAACCTGCCGATCCTGATAGCTTCATCAGCAGTATAGGAACCGTTTGAATCGGCATAAATAATCATCTTGTCCCCGAAAGTCTTCCTTACCAGCGGGATGAGCTTTTCACTCCGGCCAGAAGGTGATTCGAAATTGTTACTCATTCTTCCGCCGACTTTGAATTTCAATGCTTTGGCCTTCGATTCCCCGACTTCTTTGAGCAAATGTTCAATCGTAACTTCTGGTGTGATTCCCCGTTCTCCGTTTGCCTGGTAAACGGCAATCTTCCTGTTATGTATCTCTCCGATAAGCTTGCCAATTGATTTTCCTGATATTCTGCCGAGCATATCGAGGATTGCAAATTCGATTGTAGCCAGAGGTACCCAAAGGGCAAGACTCTGCATCTTGTAATTGCTCTGGTAAACATATGCTTCATCAATGAGCTTCTCAAGATCACGGGCATCTTTACCAATGAAGAGAGGTTGAAGCCGTTTTACAAATATCGGGTACAGGGAGACCATCTGGTCATTGTTTGCTACCGCGATCCCTGTTGCACCATCTTTGGACCTGACCCTGCATAAAAAAGTGTTCTTAAGTCTTAAAAGTTCCAGAGTTTCAATAATTACCGGTGTTTTGAAAAGTTCATTTTTTAAAACAGGTTTACTGATTATTTCATCAAGCGCAGCATAATTTTCCTTAAGATCTTTCTTCTTTGAGGAAATAGAGGGCAATGCTGCACCAAAGCCTGCAGCTACTGAAGTTGATATGAATGTTCGGCGATCTGTTTTCATAGGTTAATATTTATTATTGAGTTACTCTACCCCCTTCCCGGCCTTCCCCCACGGGGGAATGAGTTGGTTTAACATTTCCCCCTTGGGGGAAAATGAAAGGGGGTATATGGTCGTGGGTCTATTTCACCCATTTTGCTTTCCATGCAGGATAGAGTTCGAGGATCTCCCTTGGGGCATCAGTGTACCAGTTGTACCCGGTTCTTCTTTCATAACCTATCTCAGCAAGGGTTTGCTTTTTGATTCCATCCCTGTCGCAGAAATATGGAAGTTCGGTATCGAGATCATAGAACCGGCCCCAGAGATCGCCTGCATTCGGATCTTCAACTACCCTTCTGTCGGGCTTACCGTCACTGTTTTTGAAGTATTCTATCCGGCAATGTTTTACCCTGTGTGAATCGAGCCATTCCACGGCACCGTTTACGGCTTTGATTACATCAGGTGTCGGCTTCTCGATCTCCATGAGCATTTTTATCAGTCCGCATGACTCTGCACCGCTGAATGATGGCAATTCGTATGAGCGGGCTTTGGCAGGCAGCAATGTATTCTCATCATGCTGAGCACACCATACGGTTGGCTTCCCTTTGACAACTATCTGCGTCTTAAGGATGCATTTAATTCCCTTTTCATATGCTTTCCTTGAATCACTTATTTCCTTCGCGGTGACAATTGATTCATACAAAGGCTTCCTGTTAAAAATATCCTTCAGCAGCTCAAGCAGGTTATATGTTGCATTGTCGTTAAAGGTAATGTGGGTATAATAACCCTTCCGCAAAGGGTAGAACATTGGCCAGCCTCCATTCTTGTATTGGGCATCGAGTATAAACTTCAATCCCCGGTCGAAAGAATTTTTATAGGAAGGGGTCTTTGTTTTGCTATACATCCTGGCAAGGAACTTCATCTCTGTGGTAGTAGCATCGTTATCGAAGATAGCATCATTGAGCCCTTTTTCATCGTTGATTTTGGCTTTCTCAGGATCCGTCAGAGGCTTATGAAGAGGCAGGTTCTTTGGCCATCCTCCAATATCACGCTGATAAAGAAGTATATTTTCTGCAACCCTTACTGACTCATCCGATCCGTACCATTCATCCGGCATCTGTGTCGCAACATATTTCCATGGCAGCTGGCTGATGGGAACCTGTGATGAGGCAATGAATGAGTTTAAAAAGAATATTGCTCCTGCAAGAGCTAAACTGATTTTGGATTTCATAAGATTTTTATTTATAGCTGAATATAACATTTCCGTACTCCTTCCACCCTGTTCTGGTGCTTAATCATGTTTGTCAAAATAGTTAATAATATTATAAACCTGGGTATTCAGTTTTTTCATGAGTTCCAACATCGGTGTCCATACTTCGTAAAGATTATTCACTATCCCCTTGTTTGAATCTGTATTGGATGGATCAACACCGGTTTCAGTGGGGTCATTATCCTGGTACTTAAAATAATGCCAGCCAACACAGTTATTTGATTCAAGTAATGCAAGATTATAATTCTGGTAAAAAAGCCCGCGGTCCTTCTGGGTTTTAACTATCCATCCGGCACCGCTTTGGTTTGGCATTCCGGAATCTTCACCTTTTGTATAATATTCAGTAATGATAAATGGCCGGCCGGACCATTTTGTCCAGTTTGCCATATCAGCCGAATCGGGTGTCCATTTATTATAATAATTGATTGAAATTATATCCAGATATTTTCCGGCTGTTTTCATGAATTCAGGATCATTTTTTTCACTGCTGTTAAATCTTGCTCCGATATACATATGGTTCGTATCATATTTTTTCAGCGCCTTTGAAACTGCCGAGAAATACCTGTCTGCCACCTCTGCCAGAAATAACTCGCGATACCTGTCAGTGATCTGTTCCTTAGTGATTCCCTGGTCCCCAATCCATTTTACTGCTGCAATATGTCCGGGATCTTTTTCGGGGAGAGCCAGATAATTATCAAGTGACTTTAATTTGAAAGGCATCTCATTATCTGAAAAGTAGCCGAACAGGTTAGGATCGTCCTTATATGCAGCAGCTTGTTTCGCATGACTATCGCAAAAGGTTTCCCACCCCGGGTCGAAAACGAAAATTGCATCACCAGGGTAGCCGGTATGCCCTGGTTGCTGGTAAGTTCCTCCTCGCTCTTTTCCGTAGCTGCTCATGAAATTCCAGTTGATGGTATATCCAAATGGTTTATCAGATTTAGAGTTAGACCTGATAATTGCTTTATAATCGGACCATGAACCGGCGCAATTGAATCCATTTTCCTGCAGCATGTTAATGGTCTTCAGGATCCACTCCTCAGGAGTACCGAATTTATTCTTAACGGCTTGCTTGTTTCTGTCTGAACCGCCCATACTGACGCTGTTAAGGGCAACATTGAAATACTGGTATCCTTCCGGATCGATGCACCACCAGCGGTCACCGATTTTTTCGACATGGAAAAACCCTGTCGATGAAACACGTCTTTTAGTCCATCCTCCGTATTTGCTCAGAGCTTCTGGTTTTTTTGACAGTTTATAGCCTGCCAGCGATTCGAGAGTTCTGGTTTTGAAAGGTTCGTACGGCTTGTAGGTTACAGTTCCGTCAGCATTGGAAGTTCTGCGCCGGGCCTCAACATTTAAATATTTCTGAATGTGTTTTGGCTGTGCGGTAGCGCCTCCGGATGCGAGCAGAATTAACAGAATTGCATTGAGGAGATATTTCATTATACTTATTTCAATCCATCAAAATTATACAATTATTAAGTCTGGCTCTCAACAGGAAACCGTATATCATGGAATTAAGAAAATTTAACTTTTCGGAATTTATTTCAGTTTTGAAGGTTCTCTTTTAAACTATAATTGCCACGATTGTAGAATTATTGATACATATGGCTCTTTCTGGAACTATCGTTGCCACGAATGTGACATTATATGAATAACCCCCGGTGCAACCGGGGGTTGCAGGCTTGCCTGCTGATCTCAAGCCCTGAAAGGGCTTAATATATTTCAAAATAAACTCTGTAAATAAATTCTTATATTTCGTAAAATTCTTAAACCTGTTCAAAATGAAAAATCACAAATTATTATTTATTGCACTGATACTTCTGTCAGCCGGAATTATGTCAGTAGCCTTGTATTCTTGCAAAACCGTCAAACCGGCTGCTTCATCGAAACATGTGACAACGTTTCAGAAGAACCTTGGTCTCCAGCTCTATTCCATTCGCGATTCAATAATGAGAAATGTTCCTGCCGCAATCGAAAAAGTAGCAAAAATGGGATACAAATTTGTTGAGCCCGCAAATTATGCCAATGGCAAGATCTATGGGATGGATCCCGTGGCATTTAAGGAGCTCTGCAATAAAAACGGCATGTCTGTTCTCAGCTCGCATGTAAGCCTGCCACTGCCTTCTGCCGCTGACTGGGATAAGGCTATGGCATGGTGGGACGTTTGCATAGATACTCATGTAGCTGCCGGTTGTAAATTCCTGGTTCAGCCCTCAATGGGAGGCGATGCTTACAAGGATATCAATGTTCTGAAGAAATATTGCGATTATTTCAATGCCATTGGAGCAAAATGCAATGCTAAAGGTCTCCGTTTTGGTTATCATAATCATGCCAATGAGTTCTCGACAAATCTTGAAGGACAGCCAATCTTCGATTTCATGCTTAAAAATACCGATCCTTCAAAAGTGATGTTCGAGATGGATCTTTACTGGGTCGTTGAGGGAGGAGCAAACCCTGTGGATTATTTCAATAAATATCCCGGACGCTTTGAACTATGGCATATTAAAGACAAGGAAGAGATAGGTGCAAGCGGCAAGATGGATTTTAATGCAATATGGGGAGCAGCAAAACAGTCTGGAATGAAGTACGGCGTTGTCGAAGTTGAGAGATATAATTTCGATGAGTATACAAGCTGCAAGAAGAGCATCGACTTTTTAAATGCTGCTTCTTTTGTAGTAATGCCAAAATAGATCATGAAGCAAAGGATCGAGGATTCGCTACTCTTTCCACTTCTTTTTGTCAGCTGTCTAAACAGGTTTTATACTCTAAAAGTGGTATAAGCTGAAAAACAATTGACTTTATGCGTTCATCTCTTGTTATAATTTTCTCATGGATTCTTCTTACCGGTGTCAATTGCCAGTCAGGGAGAGTTACGGGTAAGAAGAATGATAGCCTGGCGTTCCATAAATGGGCTCCGGAACCGCCCATGGGATGGAATAGCTGGGATTGCTTTGGCCCTACTGTTAAGGAAGATGAGGTCAGGGCAAATGCCGATTATATGGCTTCCCATCTTAAGAAATTCGGATGGAAATATATAGTTGTCGATATACGCTGGTATGTCGAAAATGATAAATCAGGCGGCTATAACCAGACTGACCCAAAATATGTAATAGACGAATATGGACGATTGCAGCCTGCCGTGAACCGGTTCCCTTCCTCATCCGACGGAAAAGGATTTAAACCCCTGGCTGATTATATTCATGGAAAGGGTCTTAAATTTGGTATTCATGTTATGCGCGGCATTCCGGTGCTGGCAGTCAATAACAATCTTCCGGTATTGGGTACAAATGTTACAGCAAGAGATATAAGCTCGGCCGAAGGACAGTGCCCCTGGCTAAGGGATATGTACACGGTCTCAGCCGGAAAAACAGGTGCTCAGGAATACTATAACTCAATAATCGGCCTCTATGCTTCATGGGGTGTGGATTTTCTGAAAATTGATGATCTCTCTTCTCCTTATCATTCTGAGGAGATTGAAATGATAAGGAAGGCTATCGACCGGTGCGGAAGAGAAATTGTACTGAGCATGTCTCCCGGACCGACTCCTGTTGAACGGATCAGCCATATTAAGCAAAACGCAAATATGTGGCGTACCGTCGATGATTTCTGGGACAACTGGAAACAGTTGAAGCATCAATTTGAAGTATTTGAAAGATGGGCACCTTATGTTGCAGCAGGCTCATGGCCTGATGGAGATATGCTGCCTCTTGGGCATATTGGCATCCGTGCTGAAAGAGGAAAAGACAGAGTTTCCGGGTTTACTAAAGATGAACAATATACGGTGATGACCCTCTTTGCCGTTTTCCGTTCCCCCCTGATGTTTGGGGGAAATCTTCCTGATAATGATGAATTTACCCTGTCTCTTATAACAAACAGGGACGTAATTGAATTGAACCGGCATTCTATAAACAATAAACAACTATTCAGAAATGGTGATTTGATTGCCTGGACTGCCGATGATCCGGAAACCGGTGACAAATACCTGGCACTTTTTAATGCCTCCGACACGGTAAATCCTGTTGAGATGTCAGTGAAGTTTGAGCAGCTTGGTTTATCAGGAACACATTCCGTTAAAGATCTCTGGACAGGAGAAAAGCTCGGAAGATTTACAAACGCGTTTGCCCGCACTATTAATCATCACGGTGCAGGACTTTACAGGATACATTAAAATAACCTAAATCAATTTCAATGAAACTATCTGCATTAAATCCTAAACTGATCCTGGTTGCACTCGCACTTACTTTTTTGACTGTTTCATCTCCGGCAAAGGTGGTGTCATTTACAAAGAACAGCGACGGGATCACTTGTACACTTGACAAAGGGTTCATGAAAGTGAAAATCTGCATGGACAATATGGTTGAGGTTAAGTACACTTCACTTCCAGTATTGCCTGACAAACCTTCCCTGGTAGTTACCAACGAGTGGAAATCAACCCCTGATTTCGCTGTAACTGAGAGTGCGGCTGAGATCATTATTACTACAGATGATCTGAAGGTAATTGTAAATAAGCAGAGCAACTCAATCAGATACACCGATCTGAAAGGAAACCTCATACTTGGTGAAGATGAATTGCTTGGTAAAACGATGTCGGGTGTCACAATTGCCGGCATTCCAACTTACAATTGCACAACTCTGTTCAATTCACCTGCCGATGAATCACTTTATGGACTGGGCTGCCATCCCGAAGATTCACTTTCGATAAACTATAAGGGACGCAACCAGAATATGGCTATAAAATATATGACCGGGGCAATTCCGGTCCTTCTGTCGACCAGGGGTTATGGACTTATGTGGGACAACTACTCGGCTTCGAATTTCTACGGCGCTGAAGCAGCAAACACTAAATTCAGCTATGTGTCGGAAAGCGGCAATATGATCGATTATTATTTTATCTACGGTCCCGGTTTCGATCGTATCATATCTTCCTATCGGGTTGCTACCGGTGCTGCGCCTATGTTCCCGAAATGGTCCTTCGGCCTTTTCCAGTCGCAGGACAGGTATAAAAGCCAGGCTGAGGTCCTATCGGTAAAAGACAAATACCGCAACGGGAAGATCCCTGTCGATTGTATTGTTCAGGATTGGTTTTACTGGGAACCCAATGTGATCGGATCTCATGTGATGTGGCCTGCAAGATATCCTGATCCAAAATACATGGTGGATGAACTGCATAAAGCAAATATTCATGCCATGATCTCAATCTGGCCTGTCTTCTCAAAAGGGACAAATACATTCGATCAGATGGCACATTCCGGCGGAATGACAGATATTCTCTGGGATAACGCAATGACACATATCCTTGATAGCTATTATGATGCCCACAGTCCTCAGGCCCGTCAGCTATACTGGAAGCAGGCTTATGACAGCCTTGTCGGACGCTACGGATGGGATGCATGGTGGGTCGATCAGTGCGAACCTGATAACGGGGGCAATCTTGATGCGAGAAGGAAAAGCAATTTTGCTATCGGAAGGGGAATCGATTATTTTAATACCTATTCACTGATGCATTCAACAGGGCTATACAATAACTGGAGAAGGGATATCCCGGAGAAGAGAGCCTTCTTCCTGATCCGTCAGGCATTTGCCGGTCAGCAGCGGAATGCTTCAACCTTATGGTCGTCAGATATTACGTGTACCTGGAATGCTTTCAGGAATCAGGTACCTCAGGGGATTAATGCCTGTGCTTCAGGTATTCCTTACTGGACTTCCGACATTGGAGGATACCATTTTCACTGGCAGGCCCCGGATTGGTCAGCGCCGAAAAACCGCGAGCTGTTTACCCGATGGTTTCAGTTCGGTACATTCAGCCCCATTTTCAGAATACATGGGAAGGGCGAAAGGGCACTCTTCTCCGATAACTGGGATGCCCCGACGAAAGCTATTCTGTTGAACTACGATAATCTGCGCTACAGGCTTTTACCTTATATATATTCACTTTCGTGGAGGGTAACCAGCGAAGGCTACACCATTATGCGATCGCTTGCATTCGATTTTCGCGAAGATACCGGCATAAAATCAATTCCCGACCAGTATATGTTTGGCCCGGCATTCCTGGTAAATCCTGTGACCGAGCGTATGTACTCGCTTCCGGGTAAAAAAGATTCTAAGAAGACCCGGAAAGTATACCTTCCCAAATCGGCTGGCTGGTATGACTTCTGGACAGGCAAACTGATTCCGGGCGGACAAACAATCGATGCCGCATCACCAATTGAAACCATTCCGCTTTATATAAAAGCCGGTTCGATTGTGCCTATGGGACCATATCTTCAGTATGCCACCGAAAAAGCAGCCGACCCGCTTGAAATACGTGTATACCCTGGTGCCAACGCAGAGTTTGTTCTGTATGAGGACGAAAACGATACTTACAATTATGAACAGGGCAAATATTCCACAATTGGTATAAGCTGGAATGAAACGGAAAAAACCTTAACTATCGGCAACCGACAGGGCGATTTCCCGGGAATGCTGAAAGACCGGACTTTACGGATAGTCTGGGTTAACAGTAAAAACGGAACCGGGATTGAACCGGCTAAACAGGCAGAGACTGTTCAATATTCAGGCAAAGAGATAAAGATTAAAAAATAGACCGTCTGACTGCTTGTAAGTTTAATCGGCTGGATTTAAGATAATCATTTTGGTTTAGTTCTCCAATCAGATATAATCAGAAATTATGGTCAACGTACGACAATCGATATAGCAAAGCAACTCAATGTATCACGTGTTATTGTTTCCAAGGCGTTGCGTGATCATCCTGACATATCGCCGGAGATGAAGAAAAAAATAGGGATAGCAGCCAGGAAGATGGGTTATGTTCCGAACCTGAGATTGCCCGGCAACTAAATTCACGACGAACATATACCATAGGAATAGTTGTTCCTGACCTCGAAAACAGTTTCTTCTCATATATCGTCGATAGTATGATTGATTATGCGACAGAGCATAATTATTATGTAATACTTACTGTCTCCCGTGAGAAAAGCAACATCGAGAGACAGAATATAGAAAATCTTATAGGAATGAGAGTAGACGGATTACTGGTTTGTCTTTCACAGGAAACAACAGACAAACAGGTATTCACGACAGTTGAAAAAATGAAAATTCCATTAGTCTTTTTTGACAGGGCTTTTAAGAACATGAAATTTTCAAGAGTTGTATTTAATGATAAACTGGGGGCTGAAAATATTCTGAACCGGATTATACTTGAAGGGTACAATAAAATCGCACATTTTGCCGGGTACTCAAAAACAAATATTGGGAAGGAAAGATTTGAAGGATTTCTTGAAGCTCTTACGAAAAATAAAGTTCCAATTCATAAAGATTGGATCATAGAAGGTGGCTTTGAGTTGAAAGATGGTTATGAATCTTTTAAAAAACTCAATAATCTTGATAACCTTCCTGAGGTCATTTTTGCAGTAAACGACCGGGTTGCCCTTGGTGCTTATAAAGCGGCAAAAGAAGCTGAACTAAGGATCCCCGAAGATATAGGGATATTTGGTTATGGATTCAGTGAAATTACTGATTTCTTTGATCCTCAATTAACGGTAATAAATCAGGATCCCAGAAAAATGGGGGCAGAGGCCATCAGACTTCTGATAAATGAAGTCGAGAATAAGAAAAAAAGCGGTAATAGTATAATTTATATCGAAGAAGAATTTCTCTGGAGAAAATCTGTTAAGCGTAAAGTGAAAAAGTAAATTCCGGCAGGAAATATTATCTGTTTTTTGAATTTTCTTCTTTCCGGTCTTGTGATTGATTACTGTTTAAAAACATTAATCGTGATCATTCTCAATCAAATTATTGCAGAAAAAATATGTCATGGAAAGAATAATGCTATTTTTACATCGTTAAGTAATCGCGAAAGTTCCCGTGATCGTTACATTGCAACAAATTTACCCAATATAATTTAAGATACATTGCCATTTTATTCCGGATTTAGAATTATGGGTACAAATTTTTATGAAACAAAAGGTTACTAAATTTAGTTGAATAACACTTTATTTATAATGATCCAATATCTTGATGATAAGTTGATTATTAAAAATCTCAAAGAAGGCGATGTTTTATCTTTTGATAATATCTTTAAAAAATACAATAAAAAGGTTTACTATTTCGCGTTAAGCTATTTAAAAAATAAAGAAGAAGCTGAAGATGTTGTTCAGGAAGTATTTATGAATCTTTGGAAATACCGCGACCAAATCAATGAATATTATGTTTTCAGTAAGTATCTGTTTAAGATCACCTATAATTCAACCTGCAAAAAATTCCGTAAACAGGTGTCAGATAAAAAGCAGATGGAAGAGGTCATGCGAAATTTTATCTTTGAAGATAACTCCACAAACCTCGATATTGAATACGATAACCTGCTTGAAACCGCTAACTCGTTCATCGAAAAAATGCCTTCACGCCAAAAAAACATATTTCTTTTAAGCATAAATGAACAACTGACCAATGAACAAATTGCTCAGCAACTGTATATTTCAAAAAAGACTGTGGAAAACTATCTGGCTAAGGCAAAAACTTCTTTAAAAAAATCACTCTCCGACGGACATATATTGTCTGTTCTCTTCTTCTGCTTATTTTTATAAATATAATCTATTGTCTCCTGGTTATTTAAAATAACCGGGGAAGATGGTATTATACTCATCCCATTTAATATTTCTTAATTAGACTGATTTTAAATTAACTGTTTTTTTGGGAATTTAATCTTCCTGCTGGATATTATTTGTTGATAAGGTTAATGATAGGTCATGTTAGGTTAGTTTTTGGGGCGTTGATTAGAAAGTCAGACCCACAGTAAATTTCGATTGGGTTGGCAGGTTAGCAGATTTGAAGCTAAAAGGAGAAATCCTTTTAGCTTCATTATCTTTAAAAAAAAAATTATGAAAGAAAACAAAGAAAACAAAGAAACCATTGATATTCAGATATTAATGAGATATCTGGAAGGGAATGGCTCCTACGATGATATATGTATTGTTAAGCAATGGTTTGCTAATACCGGATCGGAGCATGAATTGTATGAAAAATGCCTTCAGTTTTGGGAGGAGATATCTTTGGAACCAAATATTAAAGGATATATTGAGGCCCATATCCTTGACCATATTCATCATAAAATAAAGATTGAGGAAGCAGTATTCTTGAACAAAACCAATATATTTAAAAATATAAAGAGGTATGCGGCAATATTAATAATTGCATTTTCTCTAAGCGGGCTGTTGTTTTTTTATATTGGAAAGAACCATGCTGCAAATCCCCAACAGGGCATTAGCGAATTAGTTGTTCCAATGGGCTCACGCGCCAGTTTCTCTTTATCCGATGGAACAAAAGTTATATTAAATGCAGGAAGCAGATTAACCTATGATAACCGGTTTGGAATAAATGACAGGGTCGTACAGCTTGAAGGAGAGGGATACTTTAAAGTTGCAAAGGATGCCGAAAAACCTTTTATTGTTAAAACTTCACATCTGAATGTTTTAGCTTTAGGAACTGCTTTTAATGTTAAAGCCTATTCAGATGACAAAACAATTGAAACTACTCTGGTAGAAGGTTCCGTAAAAATAGAAGAAATAAGTGGTAAAAGCAGGACTGAAGTATTGGTACTTAAGCCAAATCAGAAACTTATTTTTTTCAAGGAAGACTCACGTTCGGTTGATAAAATAGCCAGTACAAACGAGAATATCAAAAACAACACAAAGCCTTTGCAGGTGCAAAAAGCGATTGCAATCCCAAGGTTAGTTAAGGAAAATGTTAATGTAGAGCCGGTTATATCATGGAAAGAAAATCGGTGGATCTTTGAGAAGCAGAGCCTTTCACAGATAGCAGTTGAACTGGAGCGCAAATTTGATGTTCAGATAATTATTGAGACTGAGCGGTTAAAATCATTCACGTTCACAGGGACCATACTCGCTGAACCTATAGATCAGGTACTTGAGGTTATGAGCGTTTCAGCTCCGATAAATTTTAAGATAAAAGGGAGATTAGTTACCTTATCTGAAAACAAACACTTTGAAGAAATTAATAAAAGTCTTTATAACCAACGATAATAAGTTTGATGAATAACCTAATACATTTTTGCCTATGAAGAAATACAAACTCCCCTAAACAAAGCGCAGGATGCTGAAACACCCTGCGCCACGTTTTTAAAAATTTCCTCAATGTAACTTTTTTCAGGAGAACATTGGTTCGTTAAACTTTAAAAACATTACAAAACTATGAAAAAAAATCTTCAAAACCATATTCCCATAAAGAAACCGGGAATAAAAAAACTTCTACTAACCATGAAACTAGCTCTGATAATCATTTTTCTTAGCGTTCTGCAAGTTAGTGCAAATGTCTACTCACAGATTACTGTCAATCTGGATATTAGGGAGAAATCCGTTCGTGAAGTGCTTAAAACAATTGAGCAACAAAGTCAGATCCGGTTTTTTTACAGCGACGACTTGCTGGCCATGAATGATCTGATTGACGTTAAAGCAGATAACAAAAACATTATAAGCGTGTTAAATGATATTTTTGTAGGATCTGCGCTTACTTATAAGACCTACGATAATAATTTAATCGTAATAGCTCCCAGAGTATTTTTACAACAATTGAAAATAACCGGTACTGTTACTGAAAAGAATGGTACACCTATGCCTGGAGTAAACGTTGTTGTTACAGGAACAACCCAGGGAACGCTGACCGATTTTGCCGGTAAATACAGTATTGAAGTTCCTTCGGGATCAAAAAGCCTGACATTCTCATTTACCGGAATGGAACCCCAGGAAATCAGTATCGGGACATCAACTCTAATCAACATTACTATGTCTGAGTCGACAGTTGGACTGGAAGAGGTTGTGGTTGTTGGATATGGAACCCAGAAAAAAGTAAATTTAACAGGATCTGTCGGGAATGTTCAGATGAACGATATTGAAAGCAGACCTCTGACTAACTCAAGTTTGGCTTTACAAGGTACTGTTGCAGGTGTATATGCTTTGCAAAGTTCAGGAAAACCGGGCGACGACAATGCGGTTATTGATATTAGAGGTGTTGGAACATTTGGCGATAATATGCCGTTAGTAGTAATAGATGGATTCCCTGGCAATATGTCTGATGTAAATGCCAATGACATTAACTCAATATCAGTATTGAAAGATGCGGCTTCTTCCTCCATTTATGGAAATAGAGCAGCCAATGGTGTCATTTTGATTACCACGAAGAAAGGATCCGCCGGTAAGATGAAAATTAACTATAATGGCTACGTTGGTGTACAAAACGCAACCAGATTACCGAGCGTTTTAAACTCGGTTGAATATACCACACTCCGTAATGAGGCGTCGGTAAATTCAGGGAGTGTTCCAAATTACACAGATGCGGACATTCAAAAATATGCAGCACACAATGACCCGATGTATCCCGACATTGATTATTTTAAAGTATATTATAGTAAGGCATATACACAGAATCACCGCTTGAGTATAACAGGTGGTAACGAAAATGTGCAGTACGCATTTATGCTTGGACATTTAAATCAAGACGGCATTCTTGTAGCTACTAATTATAAAAAGACAGATTTCCGTTCTAACATTGATGCCTTTTTATTAAAAGATAAAAGGTTAAGAGTGTCCACTAAATTAGCTGGTAACCTTGGTGTTAAAAATGAGCCTAACAGTAATTGGAATGCTGAATGGTACGCTACGCTTTCTCCAATATATCCCCTTAAAAATGCAGCCGGACAGTTTATGTCAGTAAATGGTGAATTAAATCCATATGCAGAAATTGTGACAGGCAGCACGGCACTAACGAAACGATATGATTTTAGTGGACAGGCAGAAGCTGAATATAAAATCATTAAAGATTTAAGTGCGCAGGTTACATACGGGTATAACGTTATATCATCAAATATTAACGCTTTTAATGCAAATGTAGTATTACAAAATAAGGATGGAAGTACAAAAACAGAACCATCAGATTTGAATATTACAAATGAAACTGATGTTCAAACGATGTTAACCACTTTACTTAAATACAATAAAACATTCGGAAAGCATGAACTAAATTTCTTGGCAGGGTATTCTGAAGAAGAGTTTACTTATGGTTGGCAGAGTGGCTATCGAAAGAATTTTGTTAACAATTCCCAACGAATACTCAATCTTGGTGATGCAGCCACTCAGACAAATAATGCCGGAAGCTACGACCTTGGTTTGCGATCATTTTTTGGGCGTATAAATTATGCATTCAACGGAAAATATTTGTTTGAAGCTAACATTAGGCAAGATGGCTCTTCACGATTTGCACCGGGAAATCAGTGGGGAACGTTTCCATCATTTTCCGGTGGTTGGATAATCTCGAAAGAGGAATTTATGAAAAACTTTAGCTGGCTGAATTTGCTAAAATTACGTGCATCATGGGGGCAGCTTGGCAACCAAAATATCAGTAATTATTATAATGGTAGTGATATCTTATCATCAGGTCAAAACTACTCTCTTGGTGGTACATTATATTCCGGTGTGGCTGTAACACAAATGACCAATAAACAATTAACATGGGAAACTGCACAGCAATTGAATTTTGGTGTTGATATGTCTTTGAAATATGGCTTTGATCTGACCGCCGATTATTTTGACAAAAGAACAAAAAATTTATTGTTGCCGCGACCTATTCCGCTTACTATGGCAGAATCTGCACCTTACGTAAATGCCGGTGAAGTTCAGAATAAAGGCATTGAAGCTTCCTTAACCTACCGGAAAACGTTTTCAAATGGTCTTAAGTTTCGCACTACGCTTAACGCATCTCACATTGTAAATAAAATTACAAAAATGAATGCACCGGAGCAGCTTAATTCGCCAAAAGCTATTAAAGTGGGTGCCGCCATTAATTCATTCTATGGATATGAAATGGATGGAATTTACCAAATTTCCGATTTTGATTATTCCGGCGGAGTGTACACTTTAAAACCAGGTGTGGTTTCTGTTTCTAATTATAATGCACAGCCGGGAGATATTAAATTTAAAGACCTTAACGGAGATGGCGTTGTGGATAATAATCATGACAGAGCTATAATCGGTAAACAGTTTCCGGATCTTACTTATTCGTTGAACCTAAATTTGGAGTGGAAAGGGTTTGACTTAGGCGCATTCTTTCAAGGTGTACAGGGCATTCAGGGTTATTTCTATTATGAAATTGCTTGTCCATTTAGTGGTGTTGCCAATTTAGGTTCGTGGTGGAAAGACAGATGGACGCCAACAAATCCATCCAACACAATGCCACGGGTAACTTTAGATGAGTATCGTACTAATGTTCATTCGTCTTTCTATATGGAGAATGCATCCTACCTTCGTTTGAAGAACATTGAATTGGGTTATACCATAAATCCAAAAATCATTTCTAAAATAGGTATCAGCTCTATAAGAGTTTATGGAAATATTCAGAATGCTTTTACCATTACGAAGTTTAAAGGTTTTGATCCCGAGCAAACAACTGATCAAACCAGAGCTGAAGCCTTTCCACAGGTTCGTGTTATGACTATGGGTATAAATGTTAACTTTTAAAAGATCAGGATTATGAAAAATCTATATAAAATTATCACTTCATTTCTGCTTTTATCTGTTCTATTTAGTTGTTCGAAAGATCTTCTGGATAAAACACCATTAGACAGGTTGTCTCCTTCAACGTTCTATCAGAATGAAACACAGTGCAAGATGGCACTGATGGGTATTTATAATGCCATTCAGCCAAATGCAACACCCACTCATTTTTATCAGTTTGAATTTATGTCCGATAACGGCTATTGCCAGGCTGCCTGGCAAGGTTCAAATGAAGTTGGCTCATGGAGTACCAACTCAACCAGTTGGGCTCCGAATGCAAAATGGTCACAGGATTATACAATTATTGCCAGAGCTAATGAGTTTCTAAAGGATATAGCTGCTGCCTCAGTAGACGATGCAGTTAAAACTCCGATGGTGGCAGAAGCAAAATTTTTAAGGGGTTATGCCTATTCCGATTTGATTAATTATTTCGGTGATGTGCCGCTTATTACTGAAGTTCTGACATTGTCCGATGCGTTTGTAAAAAGAACTGCTAAAAGCGATGTGCTTACTCAAATTCTCACCGACTTTACAGATGCAGCAAGTGTTCTTCCTACCTCTTATTCAGCTTCAAATATAGGACGTGCCACAAAAGGGGCTGCGCTGGCATATAAGGCAAAGATATTACTCTATAATCAAAAATGGGCTGATGCAGCACAGGCGACCAAAGATGTTATGGATTTAAAACTTTATGATTTTTATCCAAACTATTCTGATCTTTTCACAGAAGCCCATGAAGATAATATTGAAGTTATTTTTGATATTCAGTATATTCCAACAACTCAATCGCAACCATGGCCGGCTGAGCCATTTGTTCTTGGTACTTGGCAAACATCGAACATTACAGCCGATATGATTAATTCATATTACATGACCAATGGTAAACCTATTACAGATGCTACATCCGGCTATAACGATCAGGATCCCTATACTAACAGAGACCCAAGGTTAGCTGCTACAGTGGTGTTACCGGGTTCAAAATATGGCTCAGCTACTTTTATACCTGCCAGCTATAGTGAATACCCCTGCGGCGCCAAACCACGCAAGTATGCAGAGTATGGAATTGCTGACGTGAACAACAGTTCTCTGAATACTATCTTGATGCGTTATGCAGACATCTGCCTGATGCGTGCGGAAGCGCTTATTGAATCCGGTAGCACGGCCCAGGAAATTTATGACCTGATTGATAAAGTACGTGCGAGAGTAGGTATGCCTACAGTTGAATCGGTAGAAGGTACCGGGCTTACCCAAACTCAGCTTCGTCAAATAATGCGGCATGAGAGAAGGGTTGAATTTTGTATGGAAGGAACACGATACGCCGATATGCTGCGATGGCAAGATGTATCGTTAGTGCATGATGTATATGGTTATGATAAATCGAAATTGTCTGATCCTGCAAGCCCTGCAACATGGACGTTTTCGCAAATAAAAATAGCTACAACAACATTTAATGCAACCAAGGGATGGCTATGGCCGATTCCTCAAGCTGATATAGATATAAATAAAAATTTACTTCCTAATAACCCGGGATATTAATTGGTTAGATGGATATCTCCTTCCCTCCGGGGAAGGAGATATTTTTAACTAATCCTTTATAAATATGTAAACATTTTGGGGCCATATCTTTCGGCCTGCACCGCAATGATTGAAAAAGATTGCGATACATTGCTGACCAAACGGATTAACTATATGGTGGACGCTTTGACTTAATGCCAGCAGGAACTTGTGGACAAATATTTAAGCGCCTTTCCCGAAAGTGATTTACCGAACTGGAAACCAAATATGGCGGGGTTTGGGCGCCTTACTATACATATCACAAAATCATGCTGGGATTCTGGATGTTTATACGCTTACCTGAGAGATTGCCGAATCGCGTGTATCGCACAATACCCGGAAATTAACAACCACACTTTTCCGGTGGACTGCCGCTCCCGTTTACCCTTATGCCTAAATGTATGATGGAAGCAGTCAAACAATAAAACTCCAATAATAAACATTCTCTGAAAAATCAAATTTTTTCCGAAAAGAATTTGCTTGACAAATAGTATTATTATTTTTATATCGTTAAATTATCGCGAAAGTAATCGTGTAAGTTAATTTTAATCTTGATGCATTATGAAGAAGATATTAGTTGCCGGAGCCGGTGGATTTATCGGTGGACACCTTGTAAAAGAGCTGATTAAAAAAGGCCATGCGGTAAGGGCAATCGATATTAAACCTTTAAATGAATGGTACCAGGTATCCGAAGATGCAGATAATTATGTTCTTGATCTTCGTCTCAGGGAAAACTGCCATAAGGCTGTCAATGGATGCAATGAAGTATTCAATTTTGCAGCCGACATGGGGGGTATGGGCTTTATCGAAAATAATAAAGCCGCCTGTATGATAACAGTCCTCATAAATACCCATCTGCTGATCGCTGCCCGTGAATGTGGAATTGACAGGTATTTTTATGCATCCTCAGCTTGCGTATACAATGGCGATAAACAGACTGATCCTGATAATCCGGGATTAAAGGAATCTGATGCCTACCCGGCTATGGCTGAAGACGGATATGGCTGGGAAAAGCTTTTCAGCGAACGTATGTGCCGCCATTTCTCTGAGGACTTTGGACTGACGACCAGGGTTGCCAGGTTCCATAATGTATATGGGCCATTCGGTACGTTTGACGGCGGCCGCGAAAAAGCTCCTGCGGCAATCTGCAGGAAGGTTATCGAAGCCGGCATAACCGGCAAAAAAGATATCGTTATATGGGGTGATGGACTCCAGACCAGGAGCTTTATGTACATCGATGACTGTATCAAAGGTATACAGGATATCATGTACAGTAATATCAAGGTGCCGATAAACCTCGGAAGCACTGAAATGGTTTCCATCAACGAGCTTGTTGATATAGTGGAGGATATTGCAGGATTGAAGCTCCAACGGAAATATGATCTTGATGCCCCGAAGGGGGTCAGAGGAAGGAACAGCGATAATACCCTGATCAGAAAATACCTTAACTGGGAACCATCAATCCCGCTCAGGGATGGTATGAAGAAAACCTATGACTGGATAAAAGAGCAGATTATCTCTGAGAAGGATAAGAAGAAGATTGAAAGATTCAATAAATGACTTGTTCCGGCTGTGAAAAATAAAAAAGTCCTTATGCGCGGTCGTTACGAACTCATTCCTGAACCGGGGTTGCCGGTACGCTCAAGCTCAGGAACCAAGCGTGATATGCGATTCCCGTACAGGCTCTGTATCGCCGGCGGCTGGGTCGATCAGCCTTGGGTATCTGAGATACATCCGGGTTCGGTAGTGGTTGCACAGATCTGGCCTACCATGGATTTCAACGACCGCTCGGGTCTTGCGACTAGCTCGAGGAGCGTAGGAATAAAGCTTTGGGGAGACAGGTACCCTGACGGCGATCACCAACAGAATGCCAGGCTGCTATTTGGAGCCGAGAATCCTCCTGGTAAGGAATATATTTCCGGTTCTCAGGATCACATAGGATTGCTTTACCCCGGGATCAGCCGTCTGGATTACAATGGAAAGTACTGGCCTGAGAAAATAGAATCGATCGTTGATGCGGAAACCTGTGACTGGTTATCTGATGTTATCCATCTCGTTCCTCTTGAGCCACGCCCCAATGATTATAACCCTCTGAAAATAATGAACCTTGAAAAGACTATAGTAAAGGAGCTTGGTGAGGCAGGGGAAAGATGCTGGGATGCAATTATAAAGAAGGATATTGCCATGCTTGGCAAATCAATGACTGACACTTTGCTGTCATGGAAAAAAATGCTTCCCCTGACAGTCCCGGATCGGGTAATGAAAGAGCTCGAAACAAAATATCTTCCTTATTATCCGGGCGCCATAACTTCAGGATGCGGAGGCGGATACATGATGGTAGCCTCTGAAAAAGCTGTCCCGGGAGCTATTAAGATAAAAGTCAGATATTAAGCAACAATATAATTATAACTTAATTATGAAAACATCATTAAAGAATAAGACCTATTTTTCTGTATTGTTCTGTTTTGTAACATTTGTTACAATTTCAGCGCAGCAGGGCAAGCTTCCGATTGCTGAAGGTCCGTACAAGCCGACAGACGAATCTTTAATGCAGTACCGGTATCCGGAATGGTTCCGTGATGCCAAATTCGGAATCTGGGCACACTGGGGACCGCAGGCAGTTCCGCGTCAGGGCGACTGGTATGCAAGGAGAATGTACCAGGAGAAAGATCCGGCTTACAAATATCATGTTGAACATTACGGACATCCTTCGGTATTCGGTTATAAGGATATTATTCCCTTATGGAAAGCCGAAAAATGGGATCCCGATAAGCTGATGGCACTCTACAAAAAGACTGGTGCAAAATATTTCGTCAGCATGGGTACTCATCATGACAATTTCTTTTTGTGGAATTCAAAGATCCACAAGTGGAATTCAGTTAACATGGGACCAAAAAAAGATGTAGTTGGTACCTGGCAGGAAGCGGCAAAAAAGCAGGGACTTAAGTTTGGCGTTTCGGAGCATCTTGGTGCAAGCTATACATGGTTCCAGGCAGCACACGGCTCCGACAAGGAGGGGCCAAAGGCCGGAGTGCCTTACGATGGAGCTGATCCTCAGTTCAGCGATCTTTACCACGATGGCACAACCCCTGACGATAAAGGATGGTTAACAAATAACCTAATATTCCAGGTAGAATGGTTCCGCAGTATCAGGGAACTGATAGATAATTATCATCCCGACCTTCTTTACTCTGACTGCTCAATGCCTTTCGAAAATGTGGGGCGAAGCCTTATAGCCCATTATTATAACCAGGATATTGCCAGGAACAACGGGAAAGTTGATGTGGTATATACCTGCAAGCAGCCGTCCGGAGGAAAATGGGTGCAGGATGTCGAGCGTGGAGTGCTGGATACTCTTAGCAGCTATCCCTGGCAGACTGATACTTCAATCGGGGACTGGTATTACCGGACCGGGCAGAAGTATAAAACCTCCGGTGAGGTTATACAAATGCTCGTCGATATAGTTAGCAAGAACGGCAACCTCCTTCTGAACGTGGTGCAGACTCCCGAAGGCGACCTTGAGCCTGATATGCTTCAGATACTTGATGAGATCGGAACATGGACGGCTGCCAACGGGGAAGGAATATACGGAACAAGGCCATGGAAGATCTATGGAGAAAAGCCTGAGAGTCAGACACAGGTTAAGCGGGGACGTTTTGATGAGAATTATAAATTAAGCTTTAAAGATATCAGGTTCACGACAAAGGATGGCAACCTGTATGCTTTCTGCCTTGGGACCCCGACTGAGGATATTATCATAAAATCACTGGGGGAAAATTCCACGCTTACAGAAAAACAGGTATCTTCTGTTAAAATGCTGGGAGGCGATACTAAAATAAAATGGTCACAGGAAAATGACCGGATGGTTATCAAAAAACCTTCTAAAATGCCTTCATGGCAGGTATTGGGATTTAAAATAGAATTCAAAAAATAACTTAACAGACCCGACATGGAAAACTCGAACAATTCACGCCGCTCTTTTCTGAAGAAAGCTGCACTGGGAAGCCTCGCAGCGATAAGTATTCCCGAGATTCTGGCAGCTTCCGCTCCAAAGTATAAGACAAAACATATGTCTTTGTCAAAAGGACAGATAATCTTGTTCCAGGGTGATTCGATCACCGATTGGGGACGAGCCAAGGATGATCCTGGCTTTAATACTTCACACAGCCTGGGGTCAGGATATCCAATGCTGACTGCAGCATCGATCCTTGAGAAGCATGCTGACCTGGATCTTAAGATTTACAATAAGGGCATATCAGGAAATAAGGTTTACCAGCTTGTCGACAGATGGGAGACCGACTGCTTTGCAATCAAACCCGATATATTAAGCATTCTCATCGGGGTTAACGATTTATGGCATAAGCTTAATGGTACATATAACGGCACCGTTGAAATTTACAGAAAGGATTATATTGCCCTGCTTGAGATGACTAAGAGAGTTCTTCCAAATGTAAAGCTGATAATTGGTGAGCCCTTCGGTGTGCGCGGGATAAAAGCCGTCAATGATAACTGGTACCCTGAATTCTATGGATACCAAAAAGCTGCACGCGAGATCGCCGCTCAGTTCGGAGCTGCATTCATTCCATATCAGGCAATTTTCGACGAGGCCCGGAAACATGCTCCCGGAGTTTACTGGACTGCCGACGGTGTTCATCCTACTCTTGCCGGTGCCCAGCTCATGGCTCAGGCATGGCTTCAGACAATCAAGTGATTTTTCTTTCAGATTAAAGTCACTTTGGACTTATCAGGAAACGGATTTATTTACTTTCCGAACTGAATCTTCTATTGATTGAGGATTATGATAATATTGGTACGTTAAAGAAAAATGAACTTCCTTTTCCAGGTTCGCTTTCAACCCAGATTCTGCCATTATTCTTTTCGATAAACTCCTTGCAGATTATTAACCCCAATCCGGTCCCTTCTTCTCCGTTAGTCCCTTTATTGGAAAAATTTGAATCAATCCTGAATAGCTTTAGCTGGTTCGCGGCACTTATGTCAATTCCATTATCATGTATTTCTACCTGCAGGTGATCATTATTCTCTGTCAGTGAAATCCATATCTTCCCATTTTGAGGTGTGAATTTAATTGCATTCGTAATAAGATTGCGGATAACCATTTCAATCATGTTTTTGTCGGCGTATCCATGTTTATCTGAACCAAAATGCTTTTCAGATGAAATGTTTTTTAGATCGAAGTTTGGCTGAAGCAGGGCAAGAATTTCTTCAATAATGGATGAAATGTTAATCTCTACAGGTTCAAACGACATATTATTTCTTTGAGTCTTCGACCAGGTCAGAAGGTTTTCGACGAGTTCGTAAATATGATGGGAAGACTTATGTATCATATTTGCATAATTCCTTTGTTCAGGGCTGTCGCTTTCCTTCAATTCATCAAGCATTATATCGGATAACCCAATAAGGGATTGAAAAGGGCTTCGCAGATCATGGGCAATAATCGAGAAAAATTTGTCTTTTGTTGAATTAAGCTGCTGCAACTGATCTTTCTGCTGGTTTAGAATTATTGATTGCTCTTCAATATAACTTTGTTTCTCAAGCACTTGTTCGAGGCTTTCTTTTAATTTATGGGTTCGATCATCCACTTTCTTTTCCAGTTCTGCATTATACCGTTGTAATAATGAAATCCTGTAAAAGTAATATCCTATGGCAGTTGCAGCAAGGAAGAATAATATTAAACCTGTAAACCACCATGTCTTCCAGAATGGGGGGATAACCTTAATTTTGAGAATACGTTGTTCCGGATTCCATAAACCATCGCCGTTTGCAGCTTCCAGAATAAACGTGTACTCCCCTGCATTAAGATTTGAATAGGAGGCAAAATTCCTGATCCCTGAGGAATAATTCCACTCTTTTTCCAGCGGCAGGAGCCTGAACCTGAACTGGTTATTTCTGGCATCGGAATATTGAAGTGCAGCAAATTCAATAGAAAATGGGGTATGCTTATACGACAAGCTCATCATTTTAGTCTCATTCAGGGCATATTCAAGTACGCTCTTCCCTTTTATTTTTTCTCCGATTTCAACATCACGGTTATAGATTTTGAGTTGAGTCAAAGCCAGCCTTGGAGGGTAAGGATTACTTTTTATGGAATCTGGCGAAAAGATGTTAAACCCCTGAACACCGCCAAAATACAATTCGCCTGATTTGTTTTTATAAGACGCGAACTCCCTGAACTGTTCTCCCTGTAAACCATCCTGACTGCTGAATTTCAGGATCCTGAATGTATAAGGATTTGAAACAGCTCCTTTGCATTTTACAAGTCCCGCACCTGTACTGACCCATAAATTCTGGTTGTTATCTTCCTGGATATCAAGGATAGCATTGGAGGGCAACCCCTGGTTTATTCCTGTGTAGAATAGCGAATCGGTTTTTGAATCAACATAATATAACCCTTTATTGGTTCCGGCCCAGAGATTATCCCTGGTATCAATATAAATGGCTTTAATGGTGGTTGAGAAGTAATTGGCATATATTTTCTCAAAACGAAGGGAATCCCGGTTAAAACGATAAATGCCATTTCCCGAAGTTCCTGCCCAGATATTGTCTCTTTTATCCTTATAAAAAGTCAGAACCTCAACATTCAGATTATAATGTATAAAGTTTTTGGATCCATTCTTAAGAAAATCAACACCCTTGTCAGTTCCGATCCATAAATCCTCTTCGTTATCGAGAATAAGAGTGCGCATTAAGTTGCTGGAAACAGAATTAGGAGAATTTTTTACAACAGCGTAGTGCGTTATCCGGCCGGACTTCAGATCAAAATAATCTAATCCTGCATTATAATATCCGATCCAGAGGTTCCCGTCTTTTTCTCTTGCCAGAGCCTTTACATTCTCTCCGGCAAGCGAGTTCTTTTTGCCTGGTTCAGGTTTATATTCCTTAAATTTTCGTGTATATCTGTCAAAACAGAAAAGTCCTCCCTCTTCTGTGCCGATCCAGATATTCTTGTCATCACAATCGGTGAAACAGTTTATGTTCTTGGCAAAGAACATAGTCTCCTCATCCGAAAGATTGTACAGGCGAAATGGTTTCCTTTTAAAGTCGGCGTAACTGACCCCGAAAGAAAATGTTCCGGCCCACAAAACTTCATTTGGATCAATAAACAGATCAAAAATAGAATTGCTTCTGGTGGTTGAAGGCAGCGGATCGACCTGTTTTATCAGTATAAGAGAGTCAGTTTTAGCCTTCTGAAAAAATATGCCAAGACGGCAACCCACCCAGATATTCCCATATCTGTCGTTTATTATTTTTCTTATCCTGTAGCTCAGGTTATTACTTTTATCGGGGAGAACATGAAGCAGACTGGAATCAGCAGGGTTGAATTTGAAAATTCCATTATCCTGTGTCCCTGCCCATATTATATTTTTGTTATCCTTATAAAAACAGTTTACCTGGTCTTTTACCTCCGTTGACAGGCCGAATTGTGGCACAGAGTAGCACATTTTATTGAAAGTATCAAGCACGAAAGGTCCGTCACCCCTGGTCCCGAACCACAATTTTCCATTATCATAAAGCAGTGAAATAACAGAATATTCCCTGCCTTTCCTGATGGGAAAAGCAGTAAGAGAGTCAGTTAGTCCGTTATAAGTGAAGAGCCCTTTTTCACATCCGATCCAGATAATTCCGTCAGCACCTTCTTCTATGGCATAAACCCTTCCTGTCTGATCAGGGCCTTCCGATGTGTCGCACAGCTCAATTCTATCCTTCAGAAAGTTATACCTGAACAATGAATAAGTGCCAATAAGCAACTCGCCTCTTGAATCACTTTTTATTGCACTCACCTGTGATGTTCTAGCCAGGTTTCCTGAAAGATTATCCTGTGCGTAATATTTGATATTTATTCCGTCATACCTGCAGATGCCATCATTTGTGCCGAACCACATAAACCCATACTTATCCATTGTAACTGCATTTACCTTGTTATTAGGCAGACCGTCTTCAATAGTCAGGTAACGGAAAAGAAGGTCAGAGGGATCAACTTCCTGCGATGAAATAAAAATATTATCGCGAGATATAATTATCAGGATGAAGATCCACTTTAGAAACAGGGACCTGTTAATTACTGGTTTCAATTTTGAGATGTATTTGTACAAATGTAAAAATATTTATTGCGAACGGGTGGTTGATGGAATTATTATAAGGGGATCTTCAAATTAAAGATCCAAATAGTAAATTACAGACTGAATTGTCTCTATCGTGTTTTTCAAATGTATTTAAGTTTACCTGCATCAGCTTTCAAAATAAACATTCCCTGTTTTAAGGGCACTTCTGAGTTCGCTGTAAGGTAACTGCCTTGTATTACATTTCTTTTCAGCACACAATGCAGCAGCTGTGCCTGCTGCCTGTCCCTGTCCCATGCAGCATACAGTATTCCTTGTTGACATGTGCGCCTGGAAATCAGTAGTAATAAGCATCCCCGCAGCAAGCAGATTATCGATACCTTTCACTCGCAAAGCCTTGAAAGGTATTCCATATGTACCTCCGTTTTTCACCTGGTATTTAGGAGCAGAATCATGGAATCCATATACCATTATATCGTCATCAAAATGTCTGGCGTTTAGCACATCATTCAGAGTAATATCATAGTCGCAGGTTATTGTCCGTCCACGGCGTATATTCAATGAAGGACTTGTACGTGCGATGAATGCACTTTCACAACCAGGAAGGTATTTTCTGAATAATTCGAGGGTCTTGAACTGGTTCTGCCTGATAATCAGTTCAGCTTTTGCCACCTCATCACGGTTTGTAGGACTTACAGGCAACTTGTAATTTACTTTAATGAACATCAGGTAATTGTCATGTACTGTCGTTGCTATCAGACCGGAACCGAGTTTTACAATTCCATCTACAAATTCATCGGGCAGTTTTCCGCGAATGGTATAGCCACTTTCACTTCCCAGCCTTATAATCTGACCATCTTTGCCATCACGGATGCCATATGCCAGATCTCCCAATGCATTCTTTTTCACCAGGTACGAATAGAGCTTTTCTATATTTACATTTCCAAGACCCATGCTGTTGCAAACAGGATGATCATTCAGCTCCACAAATTCAGCACCAGCCCATGCTGAGAGGTCACCATAAGCTGTGCTGTCGACAAAACAGCTCGCCTTGAAAAGCTCTCTTCCCATCCTGCTTTGAGTTATGACACCCTCAATAAGTGAACCTTTTCTGACCGCCCCGGCAACAAGGGTGTTTGTGAATACCGTCACACCGGCTTCAGCCAGCATCTCAAGGACTACAAGTTTATATAATTCAGTATCTATGGCTGTGCACACGCAGTCATAATCAATTTTACCAGTCACATCTCCATGGCCTGTAGTTCCTCCAATTAGAAGAAGCCGGTCAATGATCTCCTGCGGAATTCCTTTTACAACCTGACGCTTCTCTACACCCGGAAAAGCTTTCCAAAGATTAAAGAAACTATGTAAAGCAGTTCCTCCTTCGACCACGGTACCTCCTGCATATCCTTTCCCTTCTATCAAAGCTGTCTTTGCACCATTCCTTCCGGCTGCAATTGCTGCAACCACCCCTGCTGTTCCGCCACCTGCAACAATTACATCAAATTCCCTTAAGGGAAGATCCCTTGTGTCTTCCTTCATTGTATTTTTTGAAAAAGTTGATAAAGCCCCATGGCTGATTACTGGTATGGCTGCTCCTGCTGCCATTACTTTCTTTGAGAAATTTCTGCGGTCCATTTTTATAATTTTTTATAACTAGTGTCCTGCTAGAAAAGCGAGATTCTGAGCGAAACGAAGTGAAGCGAAGAATCTCCATCTAATTTTGTTGATTATCTGTTTAAAATGACATTTTTTTGTTAAAAGTAAGCAGTTCCTGATTCTTCCAAATAACAAATTCTTAAAATATATTTGTCAATATCAATAATTAACAAGATTTAAGAATTCCGTTCGTAGTTATTTCTTAAATTAATGCACTTTTTAAACTATGTCAGATTATGGAACCAAAGCATTATGGATTGAGAAAAACCGGTTTCTATGTTGCAGGTTTTATGATCCTGCTTATTGCCGTTTCGGCAGTAAAACCGATTGTTTCGGGCGTTTTTGACTGGAGTAAGTTTAAGAGCATAAGGACCCACACCGGTTCGGTAATAAATATTCTGAAAGGGCCGACAAGATCTCTTGAAATGTTTGATATCAAAGCTATATCGCTGCATTCCGGTAAAGCTACACATACATACCTCGTGGGAAAGGAGAGCGACGAACTGTTAATTATTAAGGAAGGATCCGCACAAATAACCGTAAATTCCAAATCAAAGCTGCTTTCTGCAGGCAGCATAGCTGTGGTCTCACAGGGCGACAGGGTGGAGGTAAAAAATATTTTGCCGGGGAACCTGGTATACTATTCCTTCATTTTCAAACCAAGGCAGCCAAAGACTCATCGGGAGGCGTTAAAGAAAGTATCTCCATTCATCTCCTCCTGGGACACTGTTACTTTCAAACCATCAGACAATGGGGGACGCAGGAATATTATCCAGCAGCCTACGTCAACACTTAAGCAGCTTGAAATTCATACCACAACACTTAAGGAAGGATTGCCAAGCCATGCTGCACATACTCATCCTGATGAGGAGATAATACTTGTACGTTTTGGAACTGTCGATCAGACTATCAGCGGAACACATTATCGCCTTGGTCCGGGCTCACTTATTTTTGCTACTAACGATGACCTTCATGGAATAAGCAATGCAGGGGAGGGGAAATGTGAATATTATGCAATAAGATGGCTTACTTATTAAAATAAGCCTGGTTTGATATGACCGGTCTTTCTGAACGTAACTATAAAACTTAAACTACAACATATGAAAAATTCAATGATCTCAAGACGCAAATTTATTGGTACGACCGCTGCCGTTGCTGCACTGGCTGTCGTCCCTTTTAATTATTCCCTGGCAGCCGGACCTAAAAGGAAAAAGCCCAACTCAAAAGTCGGCGGTGTTCAGCTGGGATGCACCACTTACAGCTATCGGAATATGCCTCACAAGGTGGATGACGTTATCCAGTATCTTCTGCTTGCAGGCATTAGCTCAATTGAGCTTAGGAGTGTGGCCGAAGAAGATCTTGGTCTTCCCCAGATGCCCCAAAGGCCCAGGGGCCAGATGAGCGATCAGGAAAAGGCTGATTTTGCCAAAGCTGCAGATGGGCTCAAGGAAAAACAGCGCCAGTGGAGACTCTCATTATCTATGTCGCATTATGCAGATATGAGGAAGAAGTTCAACAAGGCCGGGATAGATGTCCATATCGCCAAATTTGCACCTTCATCGTGGTCCGATGCAGAAATAGATTATGCCTATGATGCAGCCAAAGTACTGGGGTCGATCGGAATTACCGATGAATACAGTGATGCAGCTGAGAAGCGTCTGGGCAAATTCGCTGAAAAGCATCACAGCCTGGCTATGTACCATCTGCACGGACAGGCCGCTGAACCGGGATTCTCGTTTGACAATGTCATAAAGGATTCACCCGCGAATATGATCAACCTTGATGCCGGTCATTATTTCGGTGCAACAGGAAAACATCCCAATGATGTTATCATTAAATATCATGACAGGATGCGAAGCATTCATATTAAAGATAAGACTAGTCCGACCAGCACACCTGCCGGGACAAATATGCCTTTCGGAAAAGGTGAGACGCCTATTGCAGATATCCTTAATCTTCTCAAAAAGGAAAAATGGCCCATTGAAGTTGATGTAGAACTCGAATATGATGTGCCTGCAGACTCTGATCCTGCTAAGGAAGTGGTAAAATGCATCGATTACATGAGGAACATTCTCGAATAACTTCTGAGTAATTTTTTTCGAATTTATTTCAGTGAGGCTTTTGAGAATATGTCATCCGGTATTGTCTCATCGAGCTTGATCGATGAGATGATGAATTGGGTTCCGTCGCCGCTCCTGAGCATATCCTTGAATATCATCTTCATGGGAAACCACCGGCCCTGTATCTTCTGAACATCGGTCAGGCTGGTCCGCTTGAGAAGCTTGCCGCTCTTGCCGTACAACTCCTCCTTCAGGGGGATATTCCTTTCCTGGTCGACCCATATCTTGCGCACTTCGTAAGCTTCGCCCTCTTTCAGGGCATTAAGCTGAAGGATCCAGCATTTGCGGTTATCAGCCGTATCCTGGGCGGTCACGGAAGCATTATAGTGGTTCGCCATAGCCGGGTCTTCCATCATGTCTTCGTACGAAAGGTCCGATCCCATGACCGATTGGCGCAGCATCTGACCGGTGATCTGGATGATCCTGTCGGTCGAAGGAGAAAAGATCCATAGCTTGTCTTCCATCTTCAGCATCTTGGTTCCCTTTTCCCTGGCAGGACTGGTGTATTCGGTATACGCTTTATTCTCGCCCTCGGACCACGAATTGAATTCAATGGTTCTGCTTCCCCTTGCACCGCTTATTACCATTTTTGCCGTCATTATACGGGTTTTTGCGGCGAGATTCTTGTCAATGAGATTCAGTATATCCTTTCCTGACGGTTGTGATGAAGCCTGGATGGTCAGGAAGCTTAAAGCGAGAAAGATTAGCTGTTTCATTATTGTTTTTTTTGGAAATTATGACTGGAGCTCCTTGAAAAGCGTGGCGGTCTGTCTCCTGAATATACCTACTCCTGCAAGCATCGTGCCCAGGACTGTAGCGAAAATGCCGGGAATGAATCCTATATACCAGGCTTGCGGAGTGATCCTTGTCCTGAAGACACCGGGCATGATCATTGTGGCATTTTCCATCATTTTGCTGAGATCGATCCCTTTCTGCTGCATAAGGTATGAAAGGCTTAAGCCCACGGATGCTCCTATAACGGAGCCGGCTATTCCGACGATCAGCGATTCCGCTATCATCGACCCGTAAATATGACCCTTCTCTTCTCCAAGGGCCAGCCTCAGACCTACCTCCCCGTATCTTCTCAATCCGCCTATCAGCGCGGCATTCCATAAAACTACCGACATTGCAAGAATGAAAATAAAGCTTATCAGTCCGACCACCCCTGACATCAGGTCTATGAGCGTTCCAAGGTCGTTCTGATCGCGAAGCCTGAGCATCACCGGTGCAAACTGGTCATGATCTTCCGGATGCTTTTTATTGAAAGATACCATTACCTCAGTCGCTTTGGCATCGTCATAATAATCGGAGCCTGTGAATCCGAGTATCTCGTTGCTGGCATCTTCCATATCGAGCGCCTTCCTCGCATCGGAAATATCGATTAAAATCGATCCCCTGTCGAGCAAAGCTGAACCGTAACGGATTGTTCCGGCGACTGTGTAATTGTTTATGGTCATCTCGCCGAACATGGTCGAGCCGATGAATGTTACCTTGTCCCTTACCTTTATTCCGAGCTTCTGCGCGAACATGCTGCTCACCAATATTTCACCGGGTGAGGAAGGCAGCTTGCCATCGACCAGTATCTTGTCAAGGCTGAGCCTCTCCCTTTCGCCTGATCCTTCATTAAACAGATCTGCTGCAATTCCTGCAAACGGTCCCTGGCTTTTAGTCTCGTTGTTCTCATCCGGTAAATCAAGGAGTCCTCCGAATTCGATCCTTTCCACCCACGAAACCGATGGAAAATCGGTTCGCAGGCTCTTGATGAGCTCATCAGTTCCTGTTAGTGCCAGGTCGACGGGAAGCTGATCCATGTTTTCGCGGTAAGCTCTGGTCATGACTTTCAGATGACCGGTGGCCAGCTTCGCATTCAGGTTGATTGAATCGCCCAACACACCTGTTATCCAGGTGGTAAGAAGGATGGTAAGCATGACACCTGTGGCGACGACAGCCAGCGGGAGCCTACTCCTGTGACTGTCCCTTAGAAGTCCCTTGATCAGAAATTTAATCATTGTGCTTTCCCCCTTAGTGCGTCCGTCGGTTTCATGCGGGCTATTTTCCTCGAAGGAATAAAGCTCACTATTGTGGTTGCCAGCATTATGACGACTGCCGTAATTATGATTGTCCCGGCACCGTACACCGGGAATATTTTTTCTGCAAGGGTGAATCCGTAACCCTCGCTGCCTTTCGGCATTGCAAATCCGTTTTTCGACAGGAGATATAACAAGGGTGTTCCCCAGATTGCTCCTGCAACGACAGAGAGAACGGCATGCATCGCTCCTTCAACAGTGAAGAGCCATACGACCTGCCAGCGCGTCATTCCAAGCGCAATATATGTTCCTATTTCTTTTTCTCTTCTGAAAATTGAAAGCACCTGGGTGTCGAACACCGCCAGAAGTGCCAGTGAAAGGAGTATAAGGAAGACGACGGAGCTGCTGGCATGCTTTGCTTTTATCACTCTATCGAATTCTTCAAAAAGTACGTCATATCCTTTGTGGATCCATCCCGGAACTGTCGGAGCAGATGTCATTCCCTGCTTCAGAATGATGTATGTCGCTTGACCTTTCATGCTGGTCATTTTCTGCAGCTCGTCAAGAGGCAGCCATATCTGGTTAATGTCAATATTCGGGACATTCGAATGAAAAATGCCTGCTATCCTTATCTCGGTCGCATCGAAAGTGCCTTTTGCATCTCTCCATCGGATTGAGACCATATCATTCACCGAAAGCTTTGTCGCTTTGGCCATTCTGGTCCCAATAATAGCATTTATAACGGATGTGTCTCCATTCATCACAGAGGTTGGCATTTTAACGATCTGCTGCGAAGGATCAATACCATTGAGCAGGATGTTTCTCATTCTCCCCCCTGGATATGCAGTAGCCTGCGTAATAAGCACGGGAACGGCCTCCCCGGAGCTGCATAGCTTTGCTATCTCCGGCGGGATCGATCCGTGGCCATCGTTTAATGACAGAGGATCATACTGATCATATTTTTCATTCCAGTATTCGCCTCCGCCTACTGCCCATTCCTTCATGTCGTGCTTTGCCTGCACATTCCAGCCCTCGACGATTCCCCATGTCATGACGATAATTACAAGCGCCAGGGACAGGACAAATACGTTCAGCCATGTTCTCAGGCCCGCACCCACAAGATTTTTATATGCCAGTTTAAATGCAAGCATAGGTTATTGATATTTATGGTTTTAAAACCTCATCATGTGAAACTTTGCCATCTACGAGCGTGATCTTGCGTCTAAGGTAGCTTATGACCTTCTCGTCGTGTGTGGCAAAGATAAATGTAGTATGAAGCTCCTTGTTCAACTTTTCCATAGTCTGCAGAATATGGTGCGAATTATCGGCATCAAGGTTCGCCGTTGGCTCATCAGCCAGCACAATATCCGGACGCTTGACCATTGCGCGGGCAATGGCAACCCTCTGGCATTCTCCGCCGGAAAGCTGTGCAGGCTTCGACTTTTCCTTGTCTGACAGGCCGACCCAGGCAAGTGCTTCAAGTACTGCCTTCTTCCGTTCACCGGTGCTCATGCTGAGAAGAAGAAGCGGGAATTCCACGTTCTCAAAGACTGTATAAACCGGAAGCAGATTATAGGTCTGGAAGATAAAGCCCATATGTTTTCTCCTGATCATTGCGGCTTCCCTTACCGAAAGGCTCCTGCTCGGATTCCCCAGGATAATTGCATCACCATCGGTAGGGTTATCAAGCAGCCCTATTATATTCAGAAGAGTGGTCTTACCAGACCCTGACGGACCAACAACCCCTGAAAACTCCCCCCTTGAGAACTCAAGGTTTATTCCTCTTAGTGCCGTGAATTCGCTTAACCCCATCGGGAATCTCTTCGTCAGATCATGCACAGAAATGATTTCTGAATTCTCCATTTATGTTAAATATTAAATATTAAATGTTTTACTATTGCCTATTGCCTATTGCCTATTGCTTTTCCCTTTTATCTTGTGACTTTTGTCTTTTATCTTTTATCTTTCAATAATTGTATACCACCATTACCTGCCCTCCAAACCCTGCAAACATATTCGGCCCTGTACCGTAATTGAATAAACTGAATTTTTCCGGATTCCAGAAACCGATGATATTTAACGCCAGTTTATCAAATGTAAATGATAAATTGGCAAATCTGTACAATCCCTTGTTTTTCCAGTCATAAAAAACAATGCCGTTGACTCTTGTTATTATTGAAAGCGGGAATCCTGCCGAAAATCCGGTGAATGAAAAATTCGCTCCCTTTGAAAAAGCCTTATCTGAAGAAGTATAGAACATCTGCTCGGCTGTTATATTGAGTCCGTTAATGATCCCGAAAGTGTAATCGGCGCCGATGGTTGCTGCTCTGGTGAATGGCGATATCTCATCCTGCTTCTGGTGAGTAATGGCGCTCTCGAGCCATATGCCGACTCCCAGGTCAACCTTTATGTCATAGCCGAACCGCTCTTCAGTGAAAGTGCTGCTTCCTGTCACCGGCGGCTGCCATGTGGAAGGAAATTCCGCCACACGGTTATGATAGCTGAAGGCCATCTCTCCCCTCGGAACAGGCAGCTGAATGCGGCCTCCTATTTCAGGTCTTTTGTACTTAGAAGGAATTGTCTCCCATCCCTTTGTGTTTTTGTTGCCATAAAGCATCCACAGCCAGATGTTTGCATTGTTCCTAAAGAAATATTTTCCCTGGATCCCATAGACGCCCTTAGTCAACCTGAGCGGATCGCGAGGATCGATCCTGTCAAACCACATCAGGGGGCGCAGCATGGAGGCAGATCCGAAGTTGATCTTCTGCAGTCCGGCCCTGATCTCAAATCGTTCACCCGAGAATCGTAACCAGAACCTGTAAAAGCCTGCGTATGAATCAAAAATACCTATGGAATCGGGAAGATGAGTATAGCTGAGGTAACTGTCTGCTGACAGCTCACCATCAATTTTAAACTTTTTACCAGTGGGAATTTCCCATGTCAGCTTGGGGATATACCGGGCCCCGGTCTGAAACGCCGGTGAAGAGTTAACCGTTCCCCAGCCTGCAATCTGACCGTTAAATTCAACTTTCTGCCCGTTCAGTTCAAAACATACAAGGACGAGCAGCGAAGAGACTATGATATTTATCGTTTTCGGAAAGCGGGTCATCTTCCTTTTTGTGAAGTTAAAATTAATGAAAAGAAACCATTCTTAAGCTCTGATTTTTGGGAAGATCCCCTTTAACACACTTTAACAAATTATATAATGATATGACTAAATGATTTGATTAAAAAACTATAAATTTATAAGATTAAAACTATCAAAAGTTACTGATAATAGATAAAATAATAATTGAATTTGCATTTTAATGTGTTTATATTCAGATATATGGCAACCTCTTTTCTTATTTCCCCCAGGGGGGCAATGATTTTACTCTACTCCTTCCCCCGTGGGGGAAAGCCTGCCCCGCTTCGGCGGGGGTAGGGAAGGGGGTAAGAAACCAATGTAATTTACACCTTGTCGATAATAAATCTATTAATAATTGATAACCAACAGATAAAACCTGAAACCAATGACCAAAAGACGAGAATTTATTAAAAAAAGTGCAATGGGTACCGCCGCCATTGCCCTGGGAAGTGCGGGGTTAAGCGCCAAATCTTACCGGTCGGTACTGGGAGCAAATGACCGTGTTACGGTAGCAGTAGTGGGATTGCATGGACAGGGAGGTACGCATGTCAATAGCTATTGCGGGATGAAGGACAGCAAGAATGTCCGTATTAAGACGCTATGTGATGCCGATGAACAATTCTTCCCTGACCGCCTGAAAACTATTCAGAACAGGACCGGCGAGACGCCGGGAATTGCCACTGATATCAGGAGGGTTCTTGAAGATAAGGAGATAGATGCAGTATCGTGCGCTATCCCTAATTTCTGGCATGCGCTCGCAACTATCTGGGCCTGTCAGGCAGGAAAGCACGTGTACATCGAAAAGCCGGCCACTCATAATATTTTTGAAGGCAGGAAAATGGTTGAGGCTTCGAGAAAATATAATGTACGCGTCCAGGTTGGATTGCAGAACAGATCGATCTCAGGCGTAATGGATGCGATTAAATTTCTGCACGACGGAGGTATAGGCGAAGTATTCATGGCTAAGGGAAACTGCTACAAGCCCCGCGATTCATTCGGGATAGCCAAGGACAGCGAACCGCCGGCCTCTCTTCACTATGACTACTGGCTTGGTCCATGTCAGTGGAGACCCTATAACGAAAAACATGTTCATTACAACTGGCACTGGTTCTGGCTTACAGGCGGGGGTGATACTGCCAACCAGGGACCTCACCAGTTTGATGTTGCACGCTGGGGACTCAATAAGAACGAGCATCCGGTTTCTGTTTTCTCAATGGGAAATATTTACGGAATTGATCCGAAAGAATGTGAACAGGAAACGCCCAACACTCAGACTTCTGTCTTTAAATATGCCGATGGCAAGATGCTTGAGTTTGAAACCCGAGGACGTTATACCAACGAAGAAGGCTCTCTCGGAATAGACATAGGGAATATTTTCTACGGAACCGAAGGATATGTTGAAATCAACGGTGGTCAGTGGAAAGCCTTCCGTAAACGCGAAAACCAGCCGTTTGCAGGCTCAAATGTAGGCGAAAAACCAACTGATTTCATGGCACCTCCGGGAGGAGGAGGTCATTATGGCAATTTTATCGATGCCATACGTTCAGGCAAAAGCGAGGATCTTCATTGCGACATTCTCGAAGGATATATGTCAGCCTGTCTTCCCGCTCTTGCAAATATCTCGTACAGGTTAGGCCGCAAGCTTACCTTTGACGGCGCTGCAGAGAAATTCGTGAAGGACAAGCAAGCTGATAAACTACTTACACGTGATTATAGGGCTCCTTATGTTGTACCGAAGGAAGTTTAGCTTCGAATCCCCCTGGGAGATCGAAGTGCAACGGAGACAAGGAGCAAAGCGACGAAGTTCCGCAAAGCGGAATAGCGATAGCGGAAGCCTGTCCCGCAGAGCGGGAGGTGCATGGGGATGTAAAAAATTATTTACTATAACAAATAAACAGATCTTAAATGAAGAATAATTTATCACGCCGCGATTTTTTACAGAAGAGCCTTGCAGCAGGAGTAGGGCTGGCGTTTGTTGAACCCATTTTTGCAATGGGAATGAAATCAAAATCGAAGTCTGGCATGAAGCTGGGTTTTGTAACTTACCAGTGGGGCAGAGACTGGGATCTTCCCACTCTTATTGCTAACTGCGGGAAAACAGGACTGCTTGGCGTCGAGCTCCGGACCGGCCATGCTCATAAAGTAGAGACAAACCTTACCGCTATTGAACGTGCTGAAGTTAAAAAAAGGTTTGCCGACAGTGCAGTGACCTGCGTTGGTTATGGTGCCAATTTTGAATATCATAGTCCCGATCCAAAGGTGCTCCGTCAGAATATAGATCAGACCAAGGAGTACATCAGGCTTTGCAAGGATATCGGTGCCACCGGGATAAAAGTGAAACCCAATGATCTTCCGCCGGATGTTCCAAAAGAAAAGACAATTGCACAGATAGCTGCTTCACTCAGCGAGTGCGGGAAATTTGCTCAGGACTATGGTCAGCTTGTCAGGGTTGAATGTCATGGAAACCATACACAGGAGATCCCCAATATGAAGGCGATATTCGACCAGGTTACCGAAAAGAACGTGAGGATGTGCTGGAACTGCAACGATCAGGATCTTCTGCCTCCCGGGCTGGAGGGCAATTTCAATTCGGTGAAGAAATATTTTGGCGATACCGTTCATATCCGCGAGATGAATGACGGCAATTATCCTTACCAGCAGCTATTTGATCTCTTCAACGGGATCAAATACAAGGGATGGATACTTCTCGAAGCCCGTACCGAGCCTGCCGACAGGATAGCCGCGATGAAAGAGCAGCTGGGACTTTTCAATAAGATGATCTCGAATCCCGTAAAGAAGTAGTATTGTTTTAAATTCCTGAAAAGAAGCCTCAGAGTCTGGGGCTTCTTTTTTTTTATCCTGCATTCAATTATATTAAGCCCTTTCAGGGCTTGACATCATAAGTCATTCATATACCCCCGGCGAAACCGAGGGTAGAGGCCACACTACCAGGGCACGCTCTGAAGGAGCGTCATGTGAATTATTGGAATGACAGTACTCTTCCACTTAGTCATTAATACTATATTAAGCCATCTTTAAGACGGTTAACTCCACTGAGCTCCTATCTGACTTATCTCCGCTATCCAACCTACTGTGTGAAAATTTAATTTTTTCCTATCCGGGAATGAACCATATCCTTAATGTTTTGTTAAATATTTGTATCTGATGTCATTAATTATAAGTATGGTATGTTTTTTGAGCAGTAGTACTTAACTAAAATAAGGGGTCATGAAAACAATGAAAATGAATGTCAGGTTAAGCCTCTTTTTGGTACTCGGATTCCTCGGTATTTCAATTAATGGATTCTCCCAGAACCAGAAATTAAGTCGCCAGGAACGTAAAGAGGCAAGAAAAGCCCAATCAGTTGCAAATTATTATGTGCTTGATACTCTGCTGAATTCAAAAACATTTGTTCTTGAAGCAGATTTTCTGCAGGATAAATATGGTGAAAGGATTCCCGTTCCGTCGAATCTGAATTTTATTAAAGTGAATAATACAGATGGCGTCTTGCAAACAGGGTCTAACTATGGCACTGGATATAATGGTGTCGGCGGTGTCACTGCTCAAGGAAGTATTGGATCGTGGGAGATAACTAAAAATCCGAAGAGACTCTATTACACGATTCATTTCAACATGCTTACCAATATTGGAAACTACGACATTTTTATGACTGTCAATTCAGCCAATCAAGCCGAGGCGACAATAACAGGACTTGGACCAGGAAAGCTTACATGGGAGGGACATCTTGAAATGAATTATAATTCAAAAGTCTTCAAGGGCCAGGAAACTATGTAAGTTAAATCCGTTATTTAGGCATATTAGCTGTCAGGAAACACAGGGTCGTCAATGAGCCCTTTGCGCGCTCAGTGTTTGCCACTTATTATAGGTCAGCGATCTCCAAAGCCATTCAACTGGTCCGAAACGGTACTTGCTTAGCCACCACTTACTGAAGATCAGCTGAAGGGTAATGAGTACAAGAAACCATAGAATATAGATAGAAGGCCCGATCTTTCCTGCTAATCCAAACCCAATGCCATTGAATATGATAATATTGATGACCGTTTGCATTAAATAATTGGTCAAAGCCATTCTCCCCATTTCTTTGAAAATGGAAAGACGCCTTTTCCACTTCTTGTTTTGATAGAGAAAAGCGAATTTTATTGCATAAAAAATGCCTATGGCCAATGAAGCTACCCCTGATAAATAAGTAATTGGTTCCCATTCTGACTTGGGTGACAAAACTTCAGTATCTGTCAGGACCTTGGTTATTGTCATAATAAACATAATTGGAAAGCCAATCCAGGCACAAATTCGCATTGTTTTTCTGAAAAAGTCAGGATACTCTTCTATATGATACATTCTGCCTGATTGTCCGATCCAGTATCCTATCATAAAACGGCCCAGCGCTGCTATTAAAAGGAACCATACGTAAAGACTGAATATTTTTATATTAAGCAGGTTTGCATTGATGACTTTGCTATAAGAGCCTGAAGAATAGCCATCCATAGTCTGAATTGAAAGCTTATCGAATATTCCCGTAGAGTTTGGCAGTAATTTAGCCTGAAGGATCATTAATAACAGTGGAATAATGGCTCCGAGTATTATGCCCCAGACAGCCAATGGCATGCCTTTTTTGTTGCTGAACAACAGTAAAATATATCCGGCAAGTGCATATTCAGTTAAAATGTCTCCAAACCAGAAGAAAATGCCATGGATGAGGCCAATAATTAATAATAATGACAATCTTCTGGCATAAAGTGCCTTCCCGTTTTTATGAAGTTCGTCAGCCCTCGAAATAAATATTGAAGCGCCAAATCCGAACATGATCGTAAACAATGTCCAGAATTTCAAGTCAACGAAAAAATAAATAACGTAGCTTATAATTGTATTGATTACCGGAAATGGAAGATTTGCCTTCTGCTCATTGCTCAGGCAATAATAGAAGCTGAATAATGCGAGGTTCGCCAGACATACTCCGGTAAGGGCAAATCCCCGAAGTGCATCAATCATTTCAATCCTCTCTCTTGAAGTTGTCGGATTCAGGACAAGATCCTCTTCATACTTCATAGATAATGGGAATTAAGTCGCTGTTATATCATTATTCCATTCCGATTTTTTATGAAATACCTTTAATCAGGAATTAGTATTTCTCTGATTCGACAAATTATTTATTATCCCTTTCTTTTAACCATTGAAAAAATCGGGTCAATGCTACGCCTATCGACATTCCAAGTAAAAGAATAAGCCAGAAACCGGCATGATTGGGCTTGCACTCAATTTGTGAGTAGAAAACGACATATAAGCAAATTGTCATTATTAATGGAATTAATGCAAACTGAATTCCTTTTCTCTCTTTCATAATGTTAAGTTTTAATTGTAAAAGTTAAGATATTTTGAAACACTGGTCAAATAAATCTATCAGTATTCACTGCGCATAACAACCTTTTGTTTCCATCATGCACTTAGTAAACTACCACCATGCTGTGCATGGTTTATTGCTTTAAATACAAAGAGTTCTCATTATTATATTATGTTAATTATCTGTTTTTTAGATGTAAGTCTGATTAATAGTCTACATTTGAAAATTATTTAAGAAAAAAAATGAAGGCATTAAAAATTGGCACTCTTTCAATTGCTGTTCCGGTTATTCAGGGTGGGATGGGAGTTGGTATTTCGCTTTCCGGCCTGGCAGCAGCAGTGGCAAACGAAGGTGGGGTTGGTGTAATATCAAGTGCCGGTCTTGGACTTCTATACAAGGACTTTTCTGATAACTTCCTTGAGGCGAGTATTTTCGGGCTTAAGGAGGAGATACGCAAAGCCAGGGAGAAAACGCTTGGTGTCATTGGCGTTAACGTTATGGTTGCCATGACGAATTATGTGGATATGATAAAGACTGCTATCTCTGAAAAGATAGACATTATTATAGCAGGGGCAGGGCTTCCGCTTGATTTGCCCTCCTTTTTAAAGAAAGGCAGCACTACAAAGCTCATTCCAATAGTTTCATCAGCCAGGGCGACTAAGATAATCTGTGAAAAGTGGAAGGCAAACTACGATTATCTGCCCGATGCCGTTATTGTCGAAGGACCGAAGGCAGGAGGTCATCTGGGCTTTAAGGAGGAACAGATCGGGGATAATGATTATGCGCTTGAAAAGCTTGTTCCGGAGATTGTTAATGAGCTGAGGCCATTTGAAGAAAAATATAATCAATCGATACCTCTCATTGCAGCAGGCGGGATATATACTGGTGAAGATATTCGTAACATCCTAGACCTTGGAGCTTCGGGAGTTCAGATGGCTACCAGGTTTGTGACCACCGATGAATGTGATGCCTCGGACGCTTTTAAGCAGGCATACATCGATGCCGATGAAAAGGATATTGAGATAATTAAGAGTCCCGTTGGCATGCCGGGCCGGGCCATTTTTTCGAACTTTATCCAGAAAGTGAAGGACGGTAAAAAGCAACCGAAAAAATGTCCGTTTAAATGCATCAAGACCTGTGACATTACTAAAAGCCCTTATTGCATTATCATTGCGCTTATAAATGCGCTTAAGGGAAATTTCGAAAATGGCTTTGCATTTGCCGGAACCAATGCGTTCAGGGCCACTAAAATATCATCGGTAAAGGAGATCTTTCAGTCTTTGATTAAAGAATATAAGGAAAGCAAGATCCTATAACTCCGGTTTATTTCTATCTGCTTAAATCACTTGGATTGAGCTGGCAGGAGTGTTCGCTTCACGCACTCTCCCTTCTTCCCAATCTCCTCATATTCCCCGTAATTTTTGGATCTCCTTAAAGTGGTCCATGCTCATCTTTTCACGATCCAGACGCGTTTTTTCCCGGTATGCCTCGAACTCTTCGTTGAGCTCCTTAAGTTCTTTTTTGGTATTAAGAGTGATTGTCCTGTTCCGTTTAAATATGAGAAAGCCGATAACAAGAACGAAAGCCAGACCAGCAACTATCATCCACATTATAGTGTTGTATACGGTTTTCTCGATCTTAATCCCAATGACACTAATGCTGTTCTTTGTCCTGGATATTTCTTTCAGCTCTTCCTTTGTGACATTCAGGCTGCTGTTGAGAGAATCGATCCGGACATTGAGGTTGCCGGTGAGTTTCACAAATCCCGAAATCTTGCTTTTAGCTTTTGTAAGTGAATCAACTGAATTATTCTTTATTTTCTGGAACATATCTTCACGTATTGCACGATATTCATCATATATCCTTGTTTTCTCTTCAAGGTAGTTCATTTGTCCCTGGATAGTTCCTTTTACAAGTATCTCCGGGAGGACAGTCTGACTGATTCCCCTGGTAGTACTGAATACAATTAATGCAGCTATCATTGCAAATCTAAATTTTGACTGACTCATAACTTTTTCAGGTTCGTTAGTAATTTGGTTAACCCCAGACTATATAACAACGGGATACAGGAATAGTTATTATAAAACACAAATAAGGGATCCTCCATCTTTTTATCCCTGCCAGGCTAATTCACTTTAAAAGATGCCGGGGATGCCCGGTCAAGGCTCTGAAAGAGCCATATGTGAATAACCCCCGGTGAAACCGGGGGTGGCGGCCTCACCACCATGGAAAGCTCTGAAGGAGCTTAATATCTTCTGTAGGCTTCCCTTTTTTCTAATCTTCTTCGACTGGTTCGAGATAATAAGATAGAGTTTAATAGTAATTAAGATTTAAGGTCACAAATTGTGACCTTAAAGAAACGAATCTTATTTTTGTATGAGGATGTGGTACATCAACTAGAGAAAGTTCAAAGTAAGCTTGAAGAACATGACAATCAATTATTAATTGTATTTGAATACCTTAAACAGTTTGAACAGGCAAAACAACAAGAAGCTGAACAGAAAAACCGGCCAAGAATAGGCTTTAAACCTTCTAAAGAATAGCAATTTTGTTTTGATGACAAATAAGAATATGACAACTAATCAACCTATTAATCTTGATTGGTACGATTACGGGGCGAGGTTTTATGATCCCCAGTTAGGGAGGTGGAATGTAATAGATCCACTTGTTGAAAATCAAGAAGCCTACAATCCATTTTATGCAGAATATCACTATTTTCACCCCGGAAAACTACTTTAAATCAATTTTCTACATTTGTTTCTGGCAAGAAGTTCTTTGAAAAGCTCAATTAAAAGAAGAGGCGGTATTTTTAATGACATAAGACGTTCTTTGAACATAGATTTTGAAGGCAGTAAGAGGCCTTGGGGAACATTATAAAACCTGCATAAATTGATATGATTTAGTTATTTGGTTAGCACAACAGCGAAAGGACCAAGTTATAAATACTTCACAATAAATTCAACTATATTAAGCCATTTCAGGATTTGACATCGTAAATAAGTCATCTTCTATAAATTGGCAGCAAAACGCAACATCTGCCGAAAATTTGATCCACTTTTGCCTTTTCAATTTTTGTCTTGATCCGCCATTCTCCTTTCTCCTTATAAATAAGTCCCGGAGAGAATGGTTTATCTATAAAGGAAGGCTGAAACTGAAGATACTTCCTTTCCCCAATTCACTTTCAACCCATATCTTCCCGTTATGCTTTTTGACAAATTCCTTGCATAGCAGCAATCCAAGTCCGGTACCCTTTTCATTTTCAGTACCCGGTGTAAACAGGTCTGCATCAATTCTGAAAAGCTTTGCCATTGTTTCTTTCGTCATCCCTATTCCGTTATCAGATACTGAGATTACTGCCCGGGAGTCTTTAAAAATGGCTTTTACTTCCACCTTACCATTCTTATGAGTATATTTTATAGCATTCGATATCAGGTTCCTTAATATGGTTTTGATCATATTCCTATCTGCCGTAATCGTTAAATCATTACCTAATGAGCTCTTAAGTTCAATACCTTTCCTTGATGCCATATCATTCAACATGCCGGATTCTTCATTAAAAAGCTCACTTAATGAAACTGGGGTAGGGTCAAATAATATTTTTCCGCGCTGAGAATTTGCCCATTGCAGAAGATTTTCAAGCAAACGCAATGTCTGAATAGCAGAATTGTTTATCAATCCGGCATACTGATCTATCGAAGCAATGTCACCTGAAGCTATGGCATCTTTCTGCATTTCGCTAAAACCGATAATAGTGCTGAATGGGTTCTTAAGATCATGAGCTATTATAGAAAAGAATTTATCCTTTGAAGTATTGAGTTCGAACAATTCTTCTGTTTTTACTGCCACAAGTTCTTCAAGCAATATCTTCTGTTTTTTAAGGTGCTGCACCCTCGAAATAAAAATGGAAACTAAAGTGAATATTGTAACAAAAACAGCAATCAGCTTAAACCACCATGTTCCCCACCAGGGGGGCAGAACGGTTATTTGAACCGATGTTCCTGTTTCGTTCCATACGCCGTCATTATTTGAACCTCTGACACGAAATACATATTGGCCGGGATTCAGGTTTGTATATGTCGCTTCCCTCTTGTTACCGGAATAAATCCAGTTTTTATCAAACCCCTCCATAATATATGAGTACTGATTTTTGCCTGGTGCTGTAAAATCCATAATGGCAAAATAAAAGGTGATCACAGATTGATTAAATGGAAAAGTCAGCTCCTTTGTTTCAGTAATGTTTTTGATTAATGGTGAGTATTTAGTTCCGGGTTTTATGCTTTTATTAAAAACCTGAAGATCAGTTATTAAAATATCAGGAACCCTTAAGTTCCTGATAGTTTTTTCAGGATAGACTATGCTGAACCCTTTTGTTCCTCCCATAAAAAGTGTACCGTTTTTTGTTTTCAGAATGCTTCTTTCAGTAAATTCATTGCTCTGCAAGCCATCGTCTTTAGTAAAATTAGTAAATACTCCCTGCTTATAATCAAACTTGGATACACCCTTGTTTGTAGTTACCCAGAGAGCTCCTGACTTATCCGAAACAAGACCCTTTATAACATCACTTGGTAACCCGTCTTTTTCGAAATATCGTTTAAAAGAGCCGTTGATGGGATTAAACCGGTTTAGTCCAAAGTGGGTGCCGATCCAGACACAAGAGTCATTTTCAGCAAGAATATCGGTTGTTGTTGGATAACTCAGGCTGTTTGTATTGCCTGGATCGTGCATGTAGGTAACAAAACGGTTCTCCTCCGGAGAAAAAATCTGGAAACAGTTAGTAGAACCCAATATATAACGCCCGTTAGAATTTTTTTCAATTTTAATTATCATCTTGTTGGCTAACCCGCTATTGGCTGGCGTATAGTTAGTAAATTTATTTTCTTTTATCTGGTAATGAATTAAGCCGTGAGAGAAGCTTCCCAACCACAAATCATCATCATCGCCTTCAACAACTGCATAAATATTGTCATCCTTAATTCCACTGTTTTTAGTTGTAAAAGATGTAAACAACTTTTTTTTGCTGTCAAAACGAACCAGCCCGCCGGCCCAGGTTCCAAACCAGATCTGATCATTTTTATTTTGCAGTATGCTAAGGATCACATTGCTGCTTATATTGGAGTTTCCCATGGTGTAACGCGAAAAGCGATTGGTATGCTCATTAAAAAGATTCAGCCCTCCGCCATCAGTTCCTACCCATGTCTGATCGGAATGATCTTCCAAAAAACATGTGACTGTATTATGACTCAGGCTAAATGGTGCACCCGGCAAGGCCTGATACGAAAAAATGGCATTCCTGTTTTCCATTGCGATATTCAGACCTCCAGTAAAAGTACAAATCCACATGTTCCTGGTTTTGTCCTGATAGATTGCCTGGATAGATTCATTATTCAGACTCTTCGGATCGTAATCATCTTTACGATAATGCCAGAACCTTTGATTCTTCCGGTCAAATATATTTATCCCTCCATTCTCAGTGCCAATCCATAAATCCCCCTTATCATCAACAAAAAGCGATTTTATCTGATTTATTGACAGGCTGTATTTATCCTGAGGATTATACTGGTAATGGATTAAATTTGTGATCCTGGATTCAGGATTACCTTTCATGCAAAACAGTCCCTCTGTGCTTCCAAACCAGAGATTTCCTTCCGGATCCTCCATCATGCTCGTAAAATATATATCTGATAAATCATCCAGGTTTCTCTCATCCCTGATTATATGCATGAAAGTTCTGGTCAAAGGAAGAAACAGGTTCAACCCCTTCCGTGTAGTTACCCACAACCTGTTATTTTTATCGATCAGTACTGCTTCGACAAAATTATCACTTATGCTTTCGCTATTGCCCGGATCGTTGATATACTGATTGATTTTATTATTAGTACGGTCGAAATATATTAGCCCGATGTTGGTAGCCAGCCATAAGTTACCCAGGGTATCTTCGGCAATTTTTGATATTAAGCAGTTCATCCCTCTTAATGGGGATGATTTGTCAAGCATATAATTTATGAACCGATCCTTATCACGATCATAAAGGGATAATCCCAGTTGCGTGCCAATAAGTAATCTTTTTTCATGGTCTTCAAATATATTTCTCACCATGTTCTCAGACAGGCTGGAAGAATCAGCAGGATCGTTTTTGTATATTATAAAATTGAAGCCATCATATCGATCGAGCCCATCGTATGTGCCAATCCACATAAAGCCTCTGTGATCCTGTAAAATACTTGTTGTAATGGAGGAAGACAGACCATCATCGGGTGTCAGATGAATGAACTGGAGAGGTTTTGGTTGAGCATTAACACTGGATATGGATATCCAGATTAGAAGAACATATTGAAATACCTTTCTGTTTAAGCTTACCTTCCAATTAATGATTCCTTTCTTCATAAATGATTCAGGTTTCCGTAGAATACGGAAAATCCGACAATAGTATTGTCTTTGAAGTCTTTTTCTGTTATTAAATCAAAGTTAGCAAAATTGTCTTAATCCTCCAACAAGAATCTTTGTCTCGCTATCAATGAATTTACATGAAAATATGTACTCGGATTTATTAAAGAGCTGTCTCGAAGTATTCTCGCTGCGATTCCACATCCTGCCTGAATTGCCAGAGACGTAAAAAACCAGGTTTTCATTTGAAAGGAATGCAGGCAGGCTTATCTTCGATGTATCACTCAAAATGTGTCCGACCGGTAATATCAGCTCCGGCTTCTGGGCATCAATTTTTATCAGGATCAGGGGAAAGAGCAAAAGCAAAAATGATTTTTTCATCTTAAATGATTTAATATCAAATTGCTTAATGCAAGACAGTAACGAATTAATGTATTTAAGTGTAATTACTTTGTCTCAAAACTTAAATGGATTAATTCATCAAATCCTGATTGATAAACATAAGCATCATATTTTGAACCTGCCCAGATCATTGAAGTCACTTCTTTACCGTCAGGAAGATGGGACATGCATACTTTTGGCTCAAAAGGCAGTGTTCTCATAAATATATTTTTGATTTTATTTACCTCTTCCATATTCCATTCATTTTCCAGTTGAATCGATAATTCCTTTCTGTCAGAACACTTATCTGTGTAATTAGTTATATCGTATCCTTGTCTTTTTAAGCCAGCGAGGATTTGTCTATATGGTCTGTTTTGACCCTTAAACCAGTTATTCTTAAGCCGGCAGTTTAGCTTATCCAGTTTTATGGTAAGACTGTCTATTTTTAATTTAGTATTATGATTAACTGTAAGATTTCGAGTTGATGGTTTTAATAATTCAACTGTCAAAGGATTACTTACCAGGCGCAGTCGTAGTTCAATTTTATCTTCTTTTAAGGCAACTTTCTTGTTATGCGAACATGCAGAAGATATTATAACAGGAATTATCAGAGTTGTAAAAGCTAATGAAATGAATAATAATCTTTTCATTATTCCGGAATTTAATCAAAGTTAATAATTTTATGGAATCATTATTCAGGCAAAACCCTCTTATTATAAACACGATAAGAACCGGTGGACGGAACGAAGGAAGATCGTATCGCGCCGATTAAGAAAATTCTGTCAGCTTTTAACTTATACAGATGATGTTGATTTATACAAAAAATTAAAAGAATCAGGAAGAATTTTATAATTTTAGTCGCCCATTTGGAACTGTTAAAGGTAAACCTCCATATGAGAAATTAAGATGGATATTTAATTTTGTATATAATCGTCTGCTTAAAGTTAAAGTATCACAAAATGAAACTTTATAAGATTACACACGCTAAATGAATAACTCCGGCATTAAAAAGAATTTATTCTCAAAAGGTGTTGACGAGTTTTTCATTAGCGTCAGCAAAGCATATAAATTTACTGCTCTTTTCTTTAAAGAAGCATTTATAAGACCTTTCCACCTGCGTGAAATATTTAATCAATGTTTCGAAATCGGTATTAAAGCGCTGCCTTTAATTACTCTTACAGGTTTTGTTGTTGGCATAGTTTTTACAAAGCAATCCCGCCCTTCACTGGAAGAATTCGGGGCTACATCCTGGCTGCCATCATTGATGGGTATTGCGATTGTGAGAGCATTAGGTGCATTGGTAACAGCGCTCATTTGTGCAGGTAAGGTTGGTTCAGGCATCGGTGCGGAACTTGGTTCCATGAACGTAACCGAACAGATAGATGCAATGGAAGTATCAGCAATTAATCCGTTTAAATACCTGGTAGTTACACGCGTGGCAGCCACTACCATCACCATTCCGGTGCTGGCATTGTATTGCAGTTTTCTTGGGCTGTATGGTTCTTATGTAAATGTTCACGCTCAGGAAGCTATGAGCCTTGCTACCTTTTGTCAAAACGCATTTTCATCCATAACCTTTCTTGATATATTCTCATCTTTATTCAAATCAATTGTTTATGGGTTCACAATTGGCATTGTTGGGTGTTATATGGGATATAATGCCACACAGGGAACCCGTGGCGTAGGCAAAGCTGCAAACCAGGCTGTAGTACTTTCCATATTTCTGATATTCATCGAGGAAATTGTCATTGTTCAGGTAACCAACTGGATCCGATATTTTTAAAGCATGGAAAATACAGAACTGCATACAATTATTAAAGATGAATCGGTTATTTCAATTAACGGATTATATAAGTCATTTGGTGATGTACAGGTTTTAGATGGTATTGACTTTACTCTTTTAAAAGGTGAAAATTTTGCAATCCTCGGTAAATCAGGCTCGGGAAAATCGGTTTTAATAAAGATCATTGTGGGTTTGCTTAAGCCTGATAAAGGTGAAGTGATCGTCCTGGGACAACAGGTTGATAAATTAAACCGCACGGAATTGGATGCTTTGCGGATACGTGTCGGATTTTCTTTTCAAAGTAGTGCCTTGTATGACAGCATGAATGTTTACCAGAATCTTGCATTCCCGTTAATCATGAATTACAGGGATCTGAGTAAAAAGGAAGTTAGCAAAGCAGTGGAAGAAGTGCTGGAATCAGTCGGCTTAATAGATAAATTATATCAAATGCCTTCTGACCTTTCAGGAGGACAACGCAAAAGAGTAGGTATTGCACGTATGTTGATTCTTAAGCCTGAAATAATGCTATTCGATGAACCTACAGCGGGACTGGATCCCATTACAAGCAGTGAAATTATCGAGCTTATCAATGAAGTCAGAAAACAAAATAATGCCAGTTCCCTTATTATCACGCATGACCTTACATGCGCAAAGAATACCGGCGACCGTATAGCTATGTTATTTGAAGGCAAATTTCTAAAACCCGGAACATTTGAAGAGGTGTTTGATATCGATAATGAGCATATAAAAGGTTTCTATAATTACAATTTTATACGATAAACCATGAATGAATCAGCAAACAGGCACGCTGTAGTAGTTGGACTTTTTGTAACCTTAGGATTGATATTTCTTTTAGGAGGAATTCTTATGGTCGGCAACCTGCACAATACTTTTAAGAACAAAATAAAAGTGGTTACGCTTTTTGAAGATATAGGCGGTTTGCAAAAGGGCAATAATATCTGGTTTTCAGGAGTAAAGATCGGTACTGTAAGCGACTTGCGCTTCTATGGAAAATCACAGGTGGAAGTGAGTATGAATATTGTATCTAAAGCACAGCAATTTATTCATAAAGATGCCAAGGTTAAAACAAGTACCGACGGATTTCTCGGAAATAAAATACTTATAATTTACGGAGGAACTTCAGAGTCACCGGAAGTACAGGAAGGAGATACCCTGGAAGTGGCAAAAACTCTTTCGACAGACGATATGATGGCTACTCTGCAGGAAAGTAATAAAAACTTATTGGCTATTACCGGCGATATTAAAACCATAAGTAAAAAGTTAGCTGATGGTGAAGGTACAATTGGAAAATTGCTTAACGATAATTCAGTATATGCGAACATCAATGCCGCGACTGCATCACTTCAAAGCGCATCTGTAAAGGCGCAGCAGCTAATCAGTTCACTGTCCGGTTTCAGCTCAGACCTGAATAAAAAAGGTACACTGGCAAATGAATTGACAACGGATACTACAGTTTTTAAATCACTCAAAGCTTCTGTTATGCAATTGCAGCATATTGCTGATACTGCAAGTGTGTTTATTGCAAATCTCAAACAGGCAGAAAGTAATCCGGATACTCCGGTTGGAATATTGCTGCATGATAAAGAATCAGGAGCCAATTTAAAGCAAACTATAAAAAACCTGGAGAGCAGCTCTGAAAAATTAAATGAAGACCTTGAAGCTGCAAAGCACAGTTTTCTGCTAAAAGGTTATTTTAAAAAGAATGCAAAAGCCGGCACAGGCGATTCACTTTCAAAATAAATATCCTGTGGAGATGGAGGGGGTGCTCTCCGCTTTTCGGCGGATCACCGTCCCCTTGTTCCGGTACTGCAAATAGAAAACAACTACCATGCTGCGCATGGTTTTTTACTTTTTCGTAAACCTTTTGAAGACAAGTCTTCAACGGTTTCCTCAAAGCAAAAACCCCCTGGCGGGGGTAGTTGTTTTCTGCTTGATCATGGAGCGTATAAGAATCAGAATTAGCCAGATAGTCCATATAGGAGAGAAATGAATATGAGTTTTATATCTTGCTTGGGTTTTGCCTAAGCTGCAAATAAGAAAAGTTAGTTGCGTTTATTGAGTTGTCGGGTATCATGTAAAAAGGCAGAATATGAACATTATTGAGACAATTAAAAAGCGGAAATCAAGCAGGACATTTAATAAAGTTTCATTAAAACCTGCTGATAAGAGAGACCTCGAAAGTTTCATCATTGAAAATAGTACAGGTTTAGAAAATGAGGTTGTAGATTTCAGAATCATTGAAAAAAATGATGCTGACAAGCAAATGAAACTTGATTATGGAATGATTAAAGGGCACAATACCTATATTTTAGGTATGTCAAAATCTTCAATAGATTCAAGAGTAAATTATGGATACCTTATGGAAAAGGTAGTGCTAAAAGCTACTGAGATGAACATTTCGACATGCTGGGTTGGAATCTTTGATAGTACTTATTTTAAAGAAGTATCCATTGAAGATGGTTTTGAAATACCAGGCATAGTTATAATCGGATATTCTGAAGATAGGCAAACATATCAAGATAAATATATAAGATTCACTATTAACGCTTCGAAAAGACACAGTTGGGACAAGTTGTTTTTCAATTACAAATTGAAAACACCTCTTACCCCTGAATATGCAAAGAAATATTCTGATTCGTTAGAGATGGTAAGATTAGCTCCATCATCTGGAAATACTCAACCATGGAGAGTGTTTTTTAATGACAGTGCTAATGAATTTCACTTTTTTAAAAAAATGAAAAACAAAAGGTACGAGTTAAGAGGATTACATGATATTGACATGGGTATAGCGTTATCTCATTTCGAGTTAACGTCATTGCAAAATGGATTATCAGGAAGGTGGATTAAACAGACGAAAGAGAATGTTAACTCAATTGAGGATTTGCAATATATAATGACTTGGAAATGTGAATAAAATGCTCGTACACCCGACAGTAATATCAACAACAATCACATTTCCCCTGTTTCCTGAGTATGTTAATAGTTTTACTTCAACAAACATATTTTTCATTTCATTTTTATATTAATATACACTAATTTTAAGATAACTTTATTGAGACAGAATATGGCTAAAAGAGAAAATTTGGATGAGTTAATCATTGCTAACAAAGAAAATGCCTTAGAGTTAGTCAATGCTAACAAAGATGTTGCCTCTCAAAACAATGAGAAAGGAAAACATGTAGCAGTGTTAATTGTTGCTAACAAAAAAAATGCCTTAGAGTTAGTCACTGCTAACAAATTAATTGCCACTAAAGACGAAGAGATAAAAAAACGGGCAGCAGAGTTAATCATTGCTTACAAAGAGATTGCCTTGCAAAACAAGGAGAAAGAAAAACGGGCAGCAGAGTTAATCATTGCCCGCAAAGAACTTGCTTTTCAAGCAGCGTTAGTCATTGCTAATGAAGAGAAAGAAAAACGGGTAGCAGAGTTAATCATTGCCAATAAAGAGAAAGAAAAACGGGCAGATGAGTTAATCATTGCTAACAAAGAACTTGCCTTTCAATACGAAGAGAAAGTAAAACGTGCAGATGAATTAATCATTGCTAACAAAGGACTTAAGCAATTACTTCAACTCAATGCTGACAAAGACCTTTTTATATCAATTCTTGCACACGATTTAAGAAGTCCGTTCAATGCGCTTCTTGGTTTATCAGAATTATTAACAGAAGACATTCGCAAACTCGATATTGATGAAATTGAAGATATCGCAATTAATATTAATAAATCAGCACAAAATTCTTTTAAATTACTGGAAAACATTTTGATGTGGGCAAGAGCGCAATCTGGCAAAATTCCTTTCAACCCACAAATATTGAATTTTAGAGATATTTGTCTGGATATTTTTGAAATTCTTAACTCAAATGTCAATGCAAAAAACATCACAATCAATTATTCTGCTCCAGATGAGATAAATGTTTATGCTGATATTGATATGCTTAAAGCTGTATTGCGAAATCTTGTTTCGAATGCAATAAAATTTACAAACAACGGTGGAGCAATAAATATTAATGCAGAGGAAAATTTTGGAAATGTAACAATATCAGTTTCCGACAATGGAATTGGAATAAAGCCTGATGATTTAACAAAACTGTTTGATATTTCTCAAGTTCGTACTACAACGGGTACTTCGGAAGAAACTGGAACAGGTCTGGGGTTATTAATTTGTAAAGAATTTGTAGAAAAGCTCCAAGGTAAAATTTGGGTTGAAAGTAAAGTCGGGAAAGGGAGTGATTTTAAATTTACTTTGCCAGTATCTATCTAACAGGCTGTATAAGTGGCGGTCTAATTAACTACTTCCCATTCTTTGACCATGGGTCTTCAGATATTTGTTCCTATTTTTGATATTTTTTCTGTTCTTTTCAGGTGTTGTTATTTCTCCTTAGCCTTATCATACGCTATTATTACTGCTTGTTTTTGCGCCTGTTTCATTGACTTTGGGTGGCTTGTTCCTATTGTTCCATCCTTCTTGTAATTGTGAAGTAGTTCCTCAATGCCGCAAATCAAATTTTAATAAAAAACATTAACTTTTCAAATTAATTAGTATAGCATCACTCTAATTGTATAATCAATGAAAAAAATTGTTGTATCCCTGATAATGATATTCATCACTCCAGGCGTATGGTCACAACCATTGCCCGCAAAGACAAGGCACACTGTCATTATTGATTCTGACTGTGCAATTGATGATATGCGTTCCATAAGTTTATTGCTGGCTCAACCTGAGATAACCATAAAAGCAATATTGTCTTCAGATGGGTCATTATCTCCCAGGGAAGGTGCTGAAAAGATTTGTTCTTTGCTTCATGAATTTAACAGGGATAATATTCCTGTCGCTTGTGGTGATGTAGTAACTGGGGTTAATCCCCCATGGCGTGAGTTCAATAGGAATATTAGCTGGGGCAGCCAGCCTGGTGGAAAGGTTATAGATTTAAATGCAGCAGATTATCTTTCAAAAGAACTACGGAATGAAAGTGAAAAAATCATCCTGGTTTGCCTCGGTTCGCTAACGAATGTTGCAAAGGCAATAAAAGAAGATGCGACTTTATTGCCTAAGATCGAACGGATTATCTGGTATAACGATTCTGTAATACCCTTACAGGGTTTTAATTATGAATGCGATAAGGAAAGTGCTGACGTACTTTTCAAATCCAATGTGAGAATTGAAGTCATTTCAAACCTGAATAAGTATAACGCATTGTTTGATTCATCCATGTACGCTGTCTGCAAGCAATCCAAGACCCAACTTGCCACTGTCTTACGAAATGTTTTAAGTCAACCATTAGCTCTTGATAAATTGCAACAAAATCATTTCATGTTATGTGACGACCTCCTGGCTTTATACATAACAAATCCCGAATTATTCGGCATCACTATAATAACGGATAACTTAAATGTCAGATATAATAAAGATTATGATGTTCAGGGGGTAAAGGAAGCGATATGCGACATGATAAATGGTAATTATATTTCGGAGAGGAACGTGGTATTTAACAGGTTTCCTATTCAGCGTGAAATGTTTAACTACGATATCCGACCGATTATAGATTCCGCAATTGCACGCTATGGATATGAAGAATGGAAAGCCAATGTAATGACTGATGAGTTTCACGGGCACTTAGGCGTATTCTCAATAGTTGGTGCTAAAATGGGTATTAAAGCACGTGAATTGTTTGGTGTTGGTGCTGACATGCTTGAAGTAACGACATATGCAGGAACTAAACCACCATACAGTTGTTTGAATGATGGTATACAGGTAAGTACCGGCTCAACTTTAGGAATGGGGACAATTCATCTGGCTACTCATAGTAAAGCTAAACCATCGGCTGTTTTTACATATAAAAATCGTTCTATCAGAATTAGTCTCAAAAAGGAATACCTTGAACAAGTAGATGCAGATATTAAAGAAGGGATTATGAAATTTGGATTAATGGACGATGGCTATTGGAAACTTATTCGTCATAATGCCTTAAAATACTGGGTTGAATGGGATAGGAATAAAATTTTTGATATTGTAGAAATTAATCAAAAGAATTAGTTTCAATGTAAGTAATAGAGAAGATCTTTGATTGGTGTGATTTTTTCGGGATTATATTGGACTAAGACCAAAGAAGAATGTTAAAAACCTTAATTCTCCCGATCCTATTGATTTTCCACCCTGTTCATGTAACGCTGACAAGCATTGATCAGGTTCAGGGGGCTGATTCCCTGAAAGTTTTTTTCAGGATGTATTATGATGATTTTTTAAGGGATTACAGATTGTATGATCCGGACTGTAATCTTAAGGAAATATCTGTAAACCAGTCTTTTCCTGCTGATCTGATAAACAAATATTTCAATGATAAAGTTCATATTTATGTAAATAATAAACTACTGACCGGGAAGGTATTGAATGTGAATATTCAATTCAATGAAATCTGCCTGAATCTGATTTACCGATCAGATAAAGAACCTAATAAGATCAAAATCAGGAATCAGGTTTTGATTAGATTATACAGCGATCAGGAAAATATGATCTTTATCAAAATAAACAAATTTGAAGAAGCAATGAGACTTACGCCTGAACACTATAAGGAAACTTACAGTCTGAAATAAAAAGAGGCGAAAAAGGAAACAAAATGATTTCATAGGAAATGTTGATGAAGAAGAGAGATATTTCGGATAAGTCAGAAGAATATTATAGATAGACATTCTCATTCGAACATGAAAAGAATGGAGTCTTAGTAATCTTGCTTATTTTCTGATTGATAAGGATCGTAACATTAATGAAGGTTTGGATCTCATTGATAAGGCACTAAAGCTAAAGCCTGATAATTATGATTACCTGCAAGCAAAATGCTGCAAAACAGTGCAATAGCTGCTAATTCGGGAGTAAAAAGTATTCATAAAAAAACTCCCGATTTGGTCACCTGGGATTTGCATAAAAAGGGACTTATTTGCATCAGGAGCAAAAATAAAAAACCCTGTAAGTGTGAAGTTTACAGGGTTTTGCATTAATTTGCATGATGTGATCGTGGAGCTGGCGCGACAAATATCGAACTTCTTTGAACAAGATTTGTTTGTGTTAATTAACCTGGAGTGGATTAAAAGAAAGGGAGTCAATGCTGATGGATAACAATTTGATAACACAAATCTTAAATACCTGAATCAATACAAATTAAATTTCAGACTTAATTAACATTTGTCTTTGAGTAGATTCTCTAATAATCAAGTCCGTTTTTATAATTATAGTCTCTGAAGCGATGTTCAGGTTCTTATCTTCGATTTGTCTTATTAGCAATTTTGCTGCAGCCTGACCCATTTCGAAAGCACGGTCGTCAATAGTTGTGAGGGCAGGTTCAATTATTGTGGATACAGGATAATTACTAAAGCCAACAATGGCAACATCTTGAGGTATTTTGATATTTAACTTTTTAAAGAGCTGAATGACACTTATTGCTGTATAGTCATTTGCACAAAAGATACCATCAGGAAGCTTTGTCAAACGCGCAAATTTTCTAGCGCATTCAAGACCGCTCTCATAACTAAGGTCTTCAGGAAAGCAGATGAGGTTATGATTGATAGGTATTTTATTTTTCCTAAGTGCTGCTTTATATCCTTCAAGCCTTGATACAAATATTCCGGTTGTCTGACTTCCTGCAATATGACCAATTCGCCGGCATCCGATTGAAACCAAATGCTCAGTTGCTCTGAATGCAGCTTCAAAATCATCAATAATAACTTTGCTCGATTCAATTTCATAGCATACTCTGTCATAGAAAACAAGCGGAATATCATGTTCTTTAAACCTGGCAAAATGGTTGCAATTTTTTGTCTTGAGAGCTAGACAACCTATTACACCTTCAACCATATTAGCAAGAAGTGTCTGAGTATTAGCCACTTCCCGTTCATAAGAGTCATTTGACTGACAAATAGTAATATTATAACCCGATTTATAGGCTACCTCTTCCATTCCACTAATCGCGCGCGAGTGGAAATTAATATCTATTCGAGGGACAATAATACCGATAAGGTTTGTTTTGTTGCGACGGAGGTTGGAAGCGACAGAATTTCTTAAATATCCCATCTCCGTGGCGAGTTTACGGACATCCTGAATTGTCTTTTTCCCGATAGTTGGATGATTATGTAAAGCACGTGATATAGTTGAAGTTGATAAATTCAACTTCTCAGCCAAATCTTTTATAGTAACTCTAGAACCAGCCATTATGAGCCCCTTATCTATTTATAATAATTGCAAACGTTTGCTAATACAAGCATTTTACCTAAAAAAATCACGGCAAATATAAAATAAATATATAAATGAATATCATCCTGTTATAATTATCATAATAAATTATTTTTGGTTTCTGGGCAAGTCATTAATTTGATTCTTCATAAACAAAATTATGTAAATTTAATAAATATTGACGCAAACGTTTGCATAAATGGAAATCACTATTTAAGTTTGATACATAAATTATTTTTATCGGTCATCATTTCCTTAAGTTCCCCGAACTCTAAGAATGAGAACAAATGGGTAAATATTTGATAAGAATAGATTGACTGGTGAGCACCAGTTCTGAAGTCTTGAAAGAAAATCCCGAGACATTGCTATCATTCCCCCAGAGATAGATGAAAGGGAGTAAAAAACATAATATGAAACATAAATACAAGCTTAAAATCGGTCTTTTCGGGATTGGTCTTGACGCCTATTGGCCACAATTCAAAGGACTTAAGGAACGCCTTGAGGGGTACATTGAAGAAGTAAAAAACAAGCTTTCAGTTTTTGATTCCGACATTGTCAGCCTGGGATTAATTGACAATCCGGTAAGCGCACTTGAAGCAGGGCATAAGTTCAGACAGGCCGATGTCGATATTATTTTCCTCTATGTTACAACCTACGCCCTCTCCTCAACTGTTCTCCCCGTTGTTCAGAGAGTAAAAGTTCCGGTTATAATACTTAATCTGGCTCCTGAAAAGGCTATCGATTATAAATCCTTCAATAGGCTCAGTGACAGGACTGAAATGACCGGCGAATGGCTCGCAAATGTCTCCGCCTGCCCTGTTCCGGAAATCGCAAATGTATTTATCAGGGCAGGAATTAAATTTCACCAGATAACAGGTGTTTTGCATGGTGACAAAGAGGTTTGGAGCGAAGTGAGCGAATGGGCGGAGGCTGCAAAGGTCGCCCATATCATGGCTCACAACAGGCTGGGCTGCATGGGTCACTATTATGGAGGCATGCTTGATGTCTATACCGACCTCACACTTCAGCTCGCTTCATTCGGCGGCCATATTGAGATGATTGAAGTTGATGAGCTTTCAGCTTTACGAAGAAAGGTAACGGCTAAAGAGATTGAAGATCGCCTTAAATTATTCAGTAAAGAGTTTGATATTGACAAAGCGTGTTCAGAGGCAGAACTTAAACAGTCAGCACGCACATCCGTTGCGCTCGACAAACTGGTAAAGGATCATGACCTTGGATCGATTGCTTATTTCTACAGTGGTACGGGTGTGCAGGAAAACGAAGAGGCCATCAGCTCGGTAATTTTGGCCAATTCCCTGCTGACCTCACGTGGAATTCCTGTTGCAGGAGAATATGAGATCAAGAATGTGCAGGCGATGAAGATAATGGATTCCCTGGAAGCAGGTGGCTCATTCACAGAGTTTTACGCACTCGACTTCAAGGACGACATCGTGCTGATGGGGCATGACGGTCCGGGGCACCTGGCCATTGCCGAAGGCAAGACCAAGGTGAAACCGCTGGAAGTTTATCATGGGAAAGTCGGAAAAGGCCTGTCGGTTGAGATGTCGGTTAAGCACGGACCTGTTACTCTCCTTTCGGTTGTTCAGAAGCATGATGGAAAACTTTTGCTTTTAGTTGCCGAAGGGGAGTCTGTTCCTGGTCCGATTCTGGAGATCGGCAATACAAACAGCCGCTATAAATTCTCAATAGGCGTTAAGAATTTCGTCAACACATGGAACAGCTACGGGCCGGCTCATCACTGCGCTGCTGGTGTAGGCCATATTGCCTCGAAAATCAAAAAACTCGGAGACCTGCTGGATATGGAAGTTGTACAAATTTGCTGATTTCCCTATTTTCACACACCTTAATAAACCTGCAACATGCTACTTGATCAATTAAAAATACAAACCATGAAACCATTCCGACCTTACTCAAAATATTTTATTCTTTTATTCTCAACTCTTCTTCTGGCATCATGCGGGAAACCTTTCGTTAACGAAGTTAAAATCAATGATTTTAAATCTCTTTCATCTGAATTCAAATCACCTTCAAAAGAGTATACTACTGCTCCTTTCTTTGTCTGGAATTACAAGATAACAAAGGAGGAGATAGATCATTACCTCGATGAATTCAAAAAACAGGGAAGCCTTCAGGTAATTGTTCATCCTCGTCCCGGGCTTATAACGGAGTATCTCTCTGATGAATGGTTTGAGCTCTTTAAATATACGGTGGATAAAGGAAAAGAGTTGGGGATGAATATCTGGATCTATGACGAGGACTCGTACCCCAGCGGTTTTGCCGGAGGGCATGTTCCTGACCAGATGCCTGAATCTTACAACCAGGGGCAGGGACTTAATATGTCAAAATTCGAAACACTTCCTGATACCGCTTCTAAATATTACTTATGCCTCAAAGAGGAAAACGGGAAATACATCAATATAACTTCGACCCTTGAAAATGAAAGGGGTAAAAAGGGCAAATATCTTCTTTTCTCGAAAACATATTTTAGCAAGAGCGACTGGTATGGCGGGTTCTCTTATGTCGATCTTCTTTATCCAGGTGTAACCCGGAAGTTTATTGAAGTGACAATGTCAGGATATGAGAAATACCTTGGCGCTGAATTTGGAAAGACCATACCGGGCACCTTTACCGATGAACCGCAGATAAACTCTCCTGGAGGCATCCGCTGGACGCCCGACCTGTTTGAAATATTCAGAAAAACCTGGCATTATGACCTGGAGACTCAGCTTCCTTCTTTGTATGAAGAGGTTGGTGACTGGAAAATGGTAAGGCATAACTATACCCAGACACTGCTTCAGCTGTTTATCGACCGGTGGTCGAAGCCATGGTACAAATACTGCGAGGAGAACGGACTTAAATTCACAGGCCATTACTGGGAACATGCATGGCCCAGCATGAGGCCTGGCGGCGATAACATGGCAATGTATGCCTGGCATCAGCAACCTGCTATTGATATGCTTTTCAACCAGTTCAACGATTCGTCAGTTTACGCTCAGTTCGGCAACGTCAGGTCGGTAAAAGAGCTGGCAAGTGCCGCGAACCAGACAGGAAGACAGAGAAAGCTGAGTGAAACATATGGAGGTTCAGGATGGGAACTTACATTCGCTGAAATGAAAAGGCTCGGCGACTGGGAATATGTCCTGGGTGTTAACCTTATGAACCAGCATCTTGCACATATTACTCTTGCCGGGGCAAGGAAATATGATTACCCGCTGACATTCACATATCACGAACCATGGTGGAATGACTATAAATATATCAATGATCATTATGCAAGGCTCTCGATGGCTTTGTCGGCAGGAAAGCAGATTAATGACATTCTCATCCTGGAACCCACAACATCATCGTGGTTATATGATTCATATATTACACCCAATAATAAGTCAGGCGAGATCGGGCAGACCTTTCAAAACTTTATCACCAGGCTTGAGAAGAGCCAGGTCGAATATGACCTCGGATCAGAAAATATTATTAAAGACATGGGCTCTGTCAGAAAAGGCAAGTTCATTGTTGGACAATGCAGTTATTCGACCGTTATATTGCCCCCAATGATTGAAAACCTTGACAGGGCAACTTTCAGGCTGATTGAAAAATTTGTCGGACAGGGAGGAAAACTTGTTGCTTTTTCAATTCCTTCTCTTGTTGACGGGAAAGAGAATAAAGAAATTAATAACTTTTTCACTGAAAATGCAGGCAGAATTAAAAAGGAAAGTGAACTTACCGATGAAGTTATTTCAGAGTATTTCACCAATCCGGATTTCAAATGCAGCACAGGCACAACGGGAGAACTGTTTCACCAGAGGAGAAAGCTGGCAGACGGAGAAATCCTGTTCCTTGTCAACTCGAGCATGACTGAGTGGTCTGAGGGCTCGATCAGCATTAAGGGTAAAGCAATTGAACTGAATACAATTACCGGAGAAATGAACGGATACCCATGTTCACAATCAGGCGATATGACGACAATCTCAATCAGTCTCCCTCCCGCCGGAAGTCTTTTGCTTTACATTCCTTCAGTCAAAGGCACCAACGCTCCATCGCAGGGAATGTCGAAAAAATATGATCTGATCCCATCTGAGCCCATGCTGGTCAAAAGGGATTCCGAAAATGCCATGCCAATCGAATTCTGTGATCTTACCGTAGGCGGGGAAACAACATCTGATATGCACACCTTTAATGCTGCTGATAAAGTCTTTAAATATTACGGATTTAAAAACGGCAATCCATGGAATACATCCGTTCAGTTTAAGACCCGGACCGTTGACCGCGATACATTTGGATTAAGTACCGGCTTCGTTGCAACCTACCATTTCATGGTTAAAGAAAAATCGGATTTCAGCACTTTCAAAGCAGTTGTAGAGCGTCCCTGGCTATGGAGCGTTTCAGTCAACGGGAGTGAGGTTAAGCCTGAAGCAGGCAAATGGTGGCTCGATAAGGATTTTGGTGTATTCAGAATCGGGGACCTGGTAAAAAAAGGAGACAATACGATTTCTCTTGTTGTGGCTCCGATGAAAGTCAATGCAGAAATTGAACCGGTTTACATTGTCGGAGATTTTTCATTGACTCCGGCAGAAAAAGGATGGATTATTGAGCCGGCTGTTAATAAATTAACAGAAGGAAGCTGGTGTGACCAGGGCATGCCTTTCTACTCCTGGGGAGTAACCTACAGCAAGAAATTCACTGTCGATAAACCTGAAGGAAGTTACAGGGTTAGGCTAAATGACTGGAATGGAACAATAGCAGAGGTGAGAGTTAACGGAGCAATGGCATCACCGGCTGCATTCCCTCCTTATGTATCTGATATTTCTGATCTTGTGAAACCCGGGGAAAACCTCGTTGAAGTAAAAGTAATAGGAAGCCTGAAGAACCTTCTCGGGCCTCATTTCAATAACCCGGCTCCGGGGATTGTTTCGCCATGGCACTTCAGGAATGTCAAGAGTTATCCGGCCGGTAAAGATTACCAGCTGCTCGATTACGGGATGATGGGAGAATTTTCAATTCTGCAGGGGAGATAGCTGATTGCGTCAGATATCAGACTATGTAGATATGTACTTGTGTTTGAAACAAAGAAATTGATAAGCTAAAAACATTATTAATATAAATGTACATATTAATTTAATGTTAGAATATTTATTACAAATAATTTGGCGGTTCGGAGCAGCCCATTAATTCGATTCTTCATTAACAAAATGATAAAAGTTTAAAAAATATTTACGCAAACGTTTGCATAAATGAAAAATACTATTTTAATTTGATACATGAATTGTTTTGTCGGCTGATAAATGTTTAAGCTCTTTGATCTCTTCGGGCGAAAACAGATGAAGAAAGCCTTGATAACAGTTGATTTGGCCGGTAATTACCAATTCTGAATTCTGGCATTGGATGAGAGAAAATCCATAGTTTCACGAGAATTGGAAAATACTCTTTTTAATTCTCATAAGGTTAATAAATCGGGGAGTTAATGATTTTCTTCTTCATCCTGAATCTGAAAAGTACAAAAGAAACCGGGGAGTGTTGTTTTCCTCAAAAAACTTTTTTTAACCTGTAAATCAGAAGTTCGTAAACCGGATCTTACAATTGAAAGAGCTTGTTAAAAATCAATGCCAAACAAATGAAATGTGTAATTCTTAAAGTGCCTGACAAGGGTTTTTCCGAAAGAAGAGGCTTGTTACAGATTAATAAACTGTGGCAACATACCTGGTATTTATCTAACATCATCAAGAATAGTAGTTTAAATTGTTAATGAGCTTCATTAATAAGTGTAAAAAGTACACTTTATTATAAAAACAAACGATTGTGTAAGATTAATTCAGCGACAAAAGGTAATGCTACAGGAAAATATTTTGAAAACTATGATAAATACATATATGGAAACTAATGTTTTTAGAATAGTACTTGACTCATCTTAATGCCGGTATCATATTCTATTATTGGTGAAGAGCTATAAACGATACCTATATATAATAAAAGACTCAAACATTAATTCTTGGATTTTCAGAGAACTTCATTTATAAACCTTTAAACTAATTTAAACCATGAAAATCTGTTTCAGTAAATTTTTAAAATTTGTTTCGATTACTGTGTTATTATTCATTTCATTGCAAATCCTGAGCCTTAAAACAGGATACGCAGGAAATCCATCCAAAACGGATGTGAACAACACAGTACAGCAAAGAAAAGTTACAGGTAAGGTGACTGCTGCTGAGGATGGCACTCCTGTTATCGGAGTCACAGTATTTGTAAAAGGTACCCAGTTAGGGACTGTAACCAATGGTAATGGTGAGTATTCCCTGAATGTACCTGGAGATGCTGCTGCTATCTCATTTACTTTTATCGGAAGGAAGGCAGTTGATGCCCCGATAAATGCATCTGGTATAGTTAATGTTGTAATGGAGATTGAGGCTACTCAAATTAATGAAGTAGTAGTAACTGCTCTTAACATCACAAGGGAAAAGAAATCTTTGGGATATTCTGTCCAGGAGGTAAAGGCTGTTGATATTGAGAGAACAAAGGAAAACAACGTAATCAATACACTCTCCGGTAAAATTGCCGGCATCACGATCAACCGTAATGCCAGCGGTGTTGCAGGTACCTCCCGTGTTATTATACGTGGAGCCAACTCATTGAGTGGTGGGGTTACTAACAACCAGCCTTTATATGTAGTGGATGGAATACCTATTGAAAACATGCAGTATGGTGAGGCAGGCCGGTATGGTGGTATTGACCAGGGTGATGGGCTTTCAACATCCCTTAATGCTGCAGATATTGAATCGATTTCGGTACTTAAAGGCCCGAATGCTTCGGCACTTTATGGAGGGCGTGCTGCAAACGGTGTAATCGTTATTACTACAAAAACAGGTAAAGCAAGAAAGGGTATTGGAGTTACTCTCAGTACTATGGATACATGGGATACGCCTTCAGTATGGCCGGCTTTACAAAATGTTTATGGTCAGGGTACGGGAGGAGCTTTACCTCTTGGAACAGACGGAATTCCTCTTACGAACAAAGGTGTTGACGGCAGCTGGGGCCCCAAGATGGAAGGCCAGCAGGTAAGAGACTGGACAGGAAATGTTCAGGCTTTCTCCCCGCAACCAAATAATGAGAAGGATTTCTTCAGAACTGGTATGACATCTTCTTCCAACCTTGCTTTGACCGGCGGAAATGATGTGATCACCACCCGTCTGTCAGTCACCTATGATAACATAGCAGGTCTTCAACCGACGAACGATGTAACTAGAAAAGTGGTGAACATGCGTACAACGGCAAAATTGTCTGATAAGCTCACTATGGATGCAAAAATGAGCTATTCCGACAATTTTGTTACGAACAGGGTTCAGATGGCTGACCTTCAGGGCAACCCGGCTTATGATTTTACGGTCATGCCGCGAAACGTCAGAACAGTTGATGCAGAGAACTATATTATTTACCCGGCAGCATATCCTACCGGACGTGAGAACCTCTGGACATCAGATACATATAAAGGAAATCCGTACTGGACAATAAATAGGGAACGGACAGAAGATAAGATAAACAGGATTGCCGGAATGATATCGTTGAAGTATGATTTCACGAACTGGCTTAATCTTCAGATCCGGTCTAATCTGGACAGAAATAACAGAGACTGGCTCTATTACCGCGCAATGGGAACTCAGGTAAGGCTGATCGGCGACATGCAACAGCAAAAGCAAATCACGCAGGAATTAACAAATGATTTTCTTTTAACAATAAAGAAAGAAAACGGCCCGATGTTTAATGGATCCATTGTTCTTGGAGGTAGTATATGGGATCAGAAATATAATTACATGTATCAATCTGGTACTACATTCAAAGTGCCTGACTATTATGTAATAAGCAATACCACAAGCCCAGGTACAAGTTACTGGAAACAATGGAAGGAAATCAGGTCACTTTATGCTTTAGGCCAGGTTTCGTACAAAAATTACCTGTACCTTGACCTGACCGCCCGTAATGACTGGTCTTCCACTTTGCCACAGGGTAACAATTCTTACTTCTATCCTTCGGCATCATTGAGCTTTTTAGTTACTGACGCGTTTCCAAGTCTCCGCAATAACATATTATCATTCGCCAAGCTGAGAGGATCGTACGCAAAAGTAGGATCCGATACCTATCCATACCAGACTCTGATTTATTATGGTTTTAATGCTGACAACTATAATGGACAGCCTACAGCAGCAATATCGGCCGGTGCAATTCCGCTTGTTGACCTGAAACCTGAGTTAACTTCTTCAACAGAGGTTGGAACCGATCTGCGATTCCTCAATAACCGTTTGACTGTTGATTTTACTTATTATTCAAAAAGTACGAAGAACCAGATCCTGAGTGCCACTATTTCCCGCGCTACAGGTTCATCCACCAAGACGATGAATGCCGGTGAGATTGCTAATCATGGTATCGAGCTTTTAATTACAGGAACAATTCTTAAGAAAACCGATCTCACCTGGGATATGTCTTTCAATTTTGCAAAGAACATATCAAAGTGTGTGTCCCTGATGGAAGGTATCAGTACCTATATCCATGGAGCAGACAGACTTGTCAGTATTGAAAGTCGTCCGGGAGGGGCTTATGGCGATATTTATGGTGCCAGATGGCTTCGCGATGCAGATGGCAACCGCATGATCAACTCAACAACCGGGATTCCTATTGTAGACGGGACAACCAGCATTTACTATAAAATAGGGAATATCAACCCCGACTGGACAGGTGGTTTCAGCAGTACACTCACTTATAAAGGAATTTCAGTGTATGGTCTGATCGATATCCGTAAAGGCGGTGATTTCATATCCCTGTCAAATTATTACATGGATGCTTATGGCACTTCCGTAAGATCTCTTGAAGGACGTGATGGTTGGTATGCATCAGAAAATGCAAGGATAGCGGCTGGAAAGACACCGGCTGAATGGACTGCTACAGGTGGGTATGTAGCTGAAGGTGTTTCAGCAACTAATGATGGAACGAAATGGGTTTCTACGGGTGCAGCGAATACAAAATATGTGAACCCGGAGAACTACTTCGGACAAGGTGTCGGAGAACAATATCTTAATGATGGCAGCTTTATTAAATTAAGGGAGTTGTCAATAGGTTATGAAATACCGAAATCACTTCTCAGCAAAACGCCATTCCAGGGTATCTCTGTTTCTTTAATAGGAAGGAACCTGTTCTTTTTATATAGAGCCAGCAAAGACTTTGATCCTGAAAGTACCTATAACAGTACAACATTCGGACAAGGTGTGGAATCTCATGCGATGCCTACTGCGAGAAGCATTGGTTTCAGCTTAAAAGTAACATTATAGCCAACTATCATAAAAAGCTTTTAAAATGAAAAATATAATATTTAATTTAAAAAATGTTGCGATTATTGTCTGTATACTACTTGTTTCTTGCACAAAACTGCAGGACATTAACAATAATCCGAATTCATTAACATCTGTACCTGATCAGTACCTGTTCACAAATGCAGCCAAGTGGTCGGTGTCAGAAGCCAGGCAGCTTACTTCAAGAGCCCAGCTGATGTTCACCGGAGCTTGGTCTCATTTGTATTACACTCCATACGTTGAAGACAGGTATGATATGAATTATGATACTGATGATGAGGGTATTGCATGGACTGATCTCTTCTCTGTGTCTTTAGCCCAATCCAACAATATCGTTAAGATCACAGGAACTGATGGTAGCGCTCCAAACGAAGTTCGTAATGCAATGGCCACGGTACTGACCGTCATTACTTACACTAAAATTTCTGATCTGTGGGGCACTATTCCTTATACGGAAGGAGGTAAAGGTATCTCTTATAACATACTGAATCCGAAGTATGATACCCAGGAGTTTATCTATCATGATATGATCGATAAGCTGGGGAAATGTATTACCGTATTTGAGACAGGAACTGCAGCCGATGGGTATGGAGCTGCTGACCCGTTCTTTGGAGGCGATCTGACAAAATGGATAAAGTATGCAAACTCCTTCAGACTTCGTCTGGCTATGAGAATGCGCTATGCCGATGCTTCAGGTGCTGCAACTGCAATAACTGCCAGTTTAGCAAAACCGCTTATGGAAAGCAATGCAGATAATGCTATGATTAAGAATTTCAATGTAACGCAGGTTTACTTGTATAGCGGCTGGTATGAAGTATTTCAGAATGAAGGGAAAAGTTCCAGACCCAGCAAGCTTCTGATAGATCAACTGAAAAATACCAGCGATCCGCGTCTGCCTGTTTTTGCTATAACCGGCAAGCACGGCGAATATAATGGTGTTCCTAACGGAATTACTGCTGCTGCGCGCGCACTTTTACCGGATACTATCCTTTGTTCCTGGCAACCTTTAATGTATGCCAAAGACATGCCTTCGTTCTCATTATGCTACCCCGAAGTCTGTTTTCTGAAAGCTGAAGCAGCCCTTTACGGTGTCGGAAGAACAGCTTCCACCACTGACGCCAATACTTATTACCAGGCTGGTATAAGTGCTGCAATGGGAATATGGGGTGTGGCCGCGACTGATATTACTACTTTCCTGGCTACGGCTGAAGCCAGTCTGAGCGGAACCACGGAAGATAATTTCAGAAAGATATGCACCCAGGCATGGCTTTCATTTGTCACAAATAACTATGAGGCTTATAATACTGTCCGCAGAACAGGATATCCTGTAGTGCCGGTAAGAACCGGATTGGAGACTCCTTATGCTCTTTCTTTGGGTGTAACAAACGGACAATTACCAAGAAGGATGACATATCCGAGTACGGAGAATACCCTGAACAAAACTAATTATGATGCAGCTGTTGCAGCTCAGGGTGCTGACTTAAGGACCACAAAAATCTGGTGGGATAAAAAATGATGCAAAATTCTTTTTGCATAGTTAGGTTGGGTTAATTGGATGATTGTTGAAGTGTTCTATCTATGGAACACTTCAACTTTTCAATCTATGGTTTTGATCTTTGGGTAGAAAATTAGATACTCAAAGAATTAAATTCTCCTTTCTTAAATTGATCAAAAAACTTTGAATTTCTTTGGTTTGGTACATCAGATCAGCAGGATCATTAAATTTATAGGAAAAATGAAGATGAAGAACAGATTTTATTACATAATGATTGCAACTCTCGTCTTATATTTATCCGGGCTACATTCTTTAATGGCTCAGGAAACAACTATATGCAAGGTTTTAATGCCTGAAATATCAGACATTTATAAGGGAGAATGCAAAAAAGGCCTGGCAAACGGAATAGGAGAAGCTACAGGAAAAGACTTCTATTCAGGTGAGTTCAGGAACGGATTGCCTAATGGACAAGGTAAATACGTATGGGCGAACGGAAATGTTTACCAGGGTGAATGGAAGAAGGGGAGAATGAACGGCTTTGGTGAAATGAAAAGAAAAATTGCAGGACCTGATTCTCTTACTACTGGATATTGGATTGATAATGAATATATAGGGAAAAAGAAAGACATCTATACTCTTAATCAGAAAGGAACAAATATTGTAGATGTTACCTTTGTCCGGTTGAACAATGAAAAAAACGGGATCGAAATAAGCTATTTTAAGAACGGTAAGCCTATACCTGCTTATTCTTTTGGTATCTCTGAAAGGGTAGGAAGATATGGAAATATTGTGAAGAGTGATTTTACGAAGACACTTATCTCTGTAACTTTTCCTTTCACAGCAGAAATAACAGGAGGAGCTTATGTCTTCGATTTCTCAATTTATCAGAGAGGATACTGGCGTATATCAGTTAATGTCACTGATAAATAATATTTAATTTCCTTTTTTCCTCTTCTGCTTATTTTAACTGTAAAACATTTTATATGACATTGATATGAGATTTCCGAAAAGAAACTTACGTTATCTGGCACTTCTTATAATAATCTTTGTGTTGTGTATTAGCTGCAGGCAGGAGCTGAATACACAACCTGAATTCAGAGGTGTATGGCTGCATCCCGGACTATTCAGCTTAGATAAAACCAGAGCCGTCATACAAATGGACAGTTTGTTCACCATTTACCATAATATCGGAATAAATAACCTTTTTTGCTATAATACAACATCCGACGAAAATAGCTTTACCTGGGATTATCTTGATGCGCTCGTCAGGGCTAGCCATGAAAAAGGCATAAAGATCCACCCGGTATTCTATCCGGGACATGACCTCAATCTTGAAAAGGAGATGGCTAAAAATCCGACATGGCTTATCCGTGATATGGATGGAAAATATCAACCTCATTTTAACCTTGCAAATCCTGATGTCAGAAAGTACTGGGTCGACAAAATATCAGCAACACTTAAGTACGACGTTGACGGAATCCATCTGGACTATATCCGCTTCCCGATAACTCAGATGTACAGCTATGACAGCGCTACATGTGAAGCATTCAAAAGGGAATTTCAGTATTCGCCAATTGAGGTTTCTCATGATTGCGGAAGCATGATATGGTGCGAATGGATTAAATGGAATGATAAGCAGGTTACACAGTTAGTTACAGAGATCAGAAAAGCTATAAAAGAATCCGGGAAACCAGTGGTTCTGGGTGCAGACGTCTTTCCGGATATGGAAACAGCAAAAGTTCTTATTGCTCAGGACTGGGGGAAGTGGGCTGAAAGCGGGCTGGTAGATTTTATTTGTCCGATGCTTTATACAAACAATACCGATTTATTTAAAGAGTACCTCGAAAGGGCAAAAAATTTCTCAGGAAATAAATGCAAGGTCTATCCGGGAATAGGAATATATACCTCACATAATAAAATCACCAAAGAGCTTTTAATTAGCGAAGTGAATATTTCCAGGGAGCTTGGAACAGGAGGGATGGTATTCTTCTCAGGGAATTCATTCAATAAAGAGATGCGCGATACTTTAAAGGCTGGCGTGTTCAATAATATATATGGCCAGAAACGCTGATAATAATGATTCCTGTTTATTAAAATTGAATATTTTTTGGTGTATGTCAGATTTTAAAAAACACAGAGATAAATTATTGATCATAAATGCATTATTGATATTTTTTCTGATGATGGTCTCCTGTAATCGGAGTAGTCATGAAGAAATCAGAGCAGTATGGTTCAGCGCTCCATCCAACGAATGCACGAGAGAAACAGTTCAATATATTGACAGCCTGTTTTTACAATACCAGCAAATTCATATCAGGCATCTTTTCTGGTTTAATAACCTGAAGGATCAAAGATTCAGAGAGTCTTCATTCAGTCTGCTGGATACCTTAATAGTAAAAGCTCACCAAAGGGGGATGAAACTTCATCCGGTATTCAGTCCCGGAGTAGAAAATCCCAACAGCCGGAGGCCACAGATTAAAAAAGAGTGGTTTATTATTAATATCAAGGGTGACACCCTGCCCTGTCTGAATTTTTCAAATGACGAAGTGAAGAAGTATGTACTCACTGATTTTTCTGAATATCTTAAACACGATATTGACGGGATTAACCTTGATTTTGTGCGGTTCCCTGTCAACCTGTCTTTCAGCTATGACGATCAGACTTTATCGGATTTTGAGAAGCAGATTGGCGTGCCATTTAAAGGTACAAGTTACGATTGCGGAAATATACACTGGTGTGAATGGGTAAAATGGAATGCTGACCAGATTACGGACCTGGTCGGGGAAATGAACAAAGTACTAAAGGGTCATAATAAAAAACTGCTTTTATCTGCTGATGTCTTTCCGGATTATGAAATGGCGCAGATCGAAATTGGCCAGGACTGGGATAAATGGGCTGCTGACAAGATTGTTGATATACTATGTCCGATGCTGTACACAAATAATTCAGATCTTTTTAAACAATATGTGGAAAAAGCTGTTCGCATTGCCAATCATCGTGTTCTTTTACTGCCAGGGATTGCAACAACTTCTGTTCATAATATCAGCACCTGTGACGAGGTTGTCAGGCAAGCTGAAATTTGTCGATCCTCAGGCGCTGACGGCATGGTGTTTTTCAGGCTCAGCTTAAAGGGAATGAAATATATTGAAAGCATAAAAAAAATGGATTCTGATCTTTGAATTGCTTTATGAATGCACAAATTACTTAACTCATTATAATACAAAAACATACTTAACTATGGCTAAGATTTATTACGTTGGTGACTGGGCTGTTTTATTAGGACCTTCCTTTGCAGAGACGCCTTTCCAGCATGCCCCAAAAGGATTGGAGATCTTTAATTACGGAAAATGGTTAAAAGATGCTCTTGAATCAAACGGGAAACATCAGGTTAATTCTGTCCCAAGTTGGGATTTTTATAAACTGCCACCGGGAGAATATGAAAAAATACTTGATGAATACGATGTCTTCATTTTCAGCGACGTTGAAGGAAAACTTTTTCAGCTGGCACCTAATTTCTTTATACGTGAGGAATTTGGTAAAAAAGTATTGACATTCCCCGACAGAGTAAAACTTACAATTGAGGCTGTAAAAAACGGGAAAGGATTAATGATGCTCGGGGGGTGGTACTCTTTTACCGGTGAAATAGGAAAAGGCGGATGGGGAAGAACCAACTTTAAAAACGTACTGCCTGTCAAATGTCTTGAACAGGAAGACCTTGTCGAAAGTACAGAAGGATATTATCCGAAAGTGACAAAAACAGGGAAAAGAATCTTTTTTGAATCTGACTTTGAAGGAATCCCACCAATACTCGGTTACAATCAGACAAAAACTATTCCTGAAGGAGAAGTGCTGGTCACTATTGAAGAAACAGGTCATCCATTAGTTGCTTTAAGAAAAATCGGGAAGGGACATGTTTTAGCTTATACTTCTGATCCGGCTCCTCACTGGGGACTGAATTTTGTTTACTGGGAGCACTATAATAATTTCTGGCTTAAATGCTTATCATTAGTGTTACCGGGTTCGAAAAAGTAAAAACAAGGTATCGTGAAATAATAATTTAGGACAAGACATTGGGAATATAAATCGTGAGAATTTTGGATTCTTTTAAATTTTTTAATAATCATAATACAATGAAATGGTTAAAAATAATCGCTGCTGCGGTTTTTATATCAGTCATATTTTCATTGTGCACAAATAAATCAAATTCAGCTTCAGATGTTCTGTCGGGCAATTATTGGAAGGAACAGGCTCTGACAGATATTATACCTTTTTGGACAAAATACGCTCAGGATAATAAGTCTGGAGTATTTTTCACTAATCTGGATTCCCTGTGGTCACCATTTGGAAGTAAGGATAAATATCCGAGCATGATCTCCAGGCATCTGTTCAGCTATTCGATAGCTTATCTGCTTTCCGGTAATGAAGACTATTTGAAGATTGCTCATAATACAGTGAAATGGCTCCTGGGAAAAGCATGGGATAAGGAAAATGGAGGTTGGTTTGATGCTTTGGATTCTGTAGGGAATCCAGTTCTGACTACCAAAACAACCTTCGTTCAGGTCTATGCTATAACCGGCCTGACACTATACTATTTTGTTACTCACGATAGTACGGTTCTTAAATATATCGAAAAATCAAATAAACTGCTTGAACAGAAAGCATGGGATAGCACATCAGGAGGATATTTCAATGTGATGAACAGGGATTGGAGCGTCAGCGACAGCAATAAATCGTTCAGTTCGCTGGTAACCCCGGTTTCAGGATACCTGTTTTACCTGTACCAGGCAACCAGAGATAAAAAATACCTGGACCAGATTGATAGAATTCTTGATATTACCATGAATAACATGGTTGACAAAGAAAGCGGCTGGGTACTTGAGAATTTTGACAGGAACTGGAAATATCTTCCCGGGAGAGAGGATGAAACAGAAATCAACATTGGACATAATATTGAAGCAGCAAGTATGTTGTTGCGGGATTATCTTATTACCGGTAATCAGGATCATCTGAAATCTGCAAAAATACTTGCAGAGAAAATAAGCAGATCTGGAGTTTTAAATGATAAAGAAGTTTGGCTTACAACTGTAAACAGAACTTCTTCAACAAAGCATGGATCTTCTACTTATTGGTGGGTGCAGGCTTATGGCAATATGTTCAATCTCTATTTATACCATGTCTCAGGCGAAAGCAAATACCTCGATAATTTTCAGAAAGGTGCAACATTCTGGGACTCCTGTTTTATGGATAAAAAACACGGAGACACATTTTTCAGCGTTGATACTGCGGGAAGAAACAAGGATGGGACAAAGGCGACACGGTTTAAAACCTCCTACCACAGTATTGAGCATTGTCTATTGAATTCACTCTGTTTGAATCTCTGGGTTAATGATGAACCTGTCGAATTTCATTTCAGGATAGCTTCATCTCAAAATGGAGAATTACTTTACCCCGCACTCCTGGAAGATGAAAGTGTTAAGATAAGTAAAGTCCTTATAGATAATAAGGACCAGTCATCTCTTATTACTGACGGACAAACTATTCGGTTACCGGTACTTTCAAATTCAGAAGTAATTGTTACGCTAATGAACAGTAAACTATCCAAAAGAAAAATCAGATCATTAAAATAATTTGTAAAATAATGAATATGCAAATTCTATATAAATATTTGTTTAAAGCTTCATTTCTGACGCTGTTCCTATCAATGTTTCCAAATTTATACGGACAATCAAAAGTTGATGACAATTATATTAATTCCAGCAATAAGAGTACTTCAATACCGACGAAAAACGATTTTCCCTGGGAAACCGGCGATTTGAACAGCTACGTAAGACAAGGATCATCATTTCTTTTTTACAGTAATGGTTCATGTCTAAGACTTACAGTCTGCACGTCACAGATCATTAGGTTTGAATTTTCTGGTAATGGACATTTTTTAACTCCGGTAATAGATATCTCAAAAAAAGAATGGCAACCTGTAATAATAGATTTTAATGAGTCTGAAAACCAGTTGGAAATCACGACTGGAATGCTTGCTATCATCATTAATAAGAAACCTTTTCATATAAAAATTGCCGACCAATCTAAAAATAACACAATTTTGGATGATACAGGCCTGGGGACCTACTCGTGGAGCAAAGATGAGATCAGAAAGTCATTTATAAATAATAATACTCAGCATTTCTTCGGATTGGGAATGCATGAGACAGGTGGGTTGGAATTGGAACATAGAACCTACGAAACTAAAGATCCTGCAAGTGGATTTTCATATGTTCCTTTCTTCTTCAGCACCAGGGGTTATGGTATTTATGTAAATACTTTCCGGAAGATGGAATTTGATTTTTCTACGAAACTGTCGTTGAAAATACCAGATAATGTTTTAGACTATTATTTTATCTATGGACCTGATGTTAAAGATATTGTCGATCGCTTTACTCAGGTAACGGGACGGTCTCCTATGCCTCCAAAATGGTTTCTTGGCTTCATTTTATCAAAATATGGTAATGAAAATGCCACGTTTGAAGAAATTACCGGAATCCAATCAAAATTAAGAAAAGATGACTATCCTATTGATCTCTTTGTTTTTGATTATGGATGGCGTGGAAACGAATACTTAGGCTCTCCGCAATGGAAGATTGATAACCATTTTGAGCTGTTAGAGGATATGAAAAAGCTTAATCTGAAATATCAGTTACATTATGCCTGTTATCCAAATGATTTCCCGGATCTTCCGGTATTAGAAAATAAAATTCTTGACATCACAGCGCCGCAGGTAGGAGACGCACTTTGGCAGAGATGGTTTCTTCCCAGGATCAATGAAGGAATGGCAATGATTCTTTTAGATGGTGCACTGACCTGGCCGCACATCTGGATTAAATCTGATCAAGTACAATTTGATAATGGACTGACCATGACCGATATGGCAAGTTACTACCAGTACCTGTTATCAGAGATTCTGTATAAGAAAACAACTCAATATACAGGTAAAAGGACATTTGTACAGGTTCCGGGCAGTAATAATGCAGGTCTTCAAAAATATGCTTTTGTGTGGTCCGGCGACATTGGTAACTCAGATACAAGCATGTCGTACGCAGTAAAAGGATTTCTTTCAATGGGATTGTGCGGGAACCCGTACTTCAGTAACGATCTCGGAGGATTTAAAACCAGACCTACTTCAGATGCTTATATAAGATGGGTGGCTGAAATGGGAGCATTTTGCCCGGTAATGAGGACACACGGCCATGGAGGCAGAGAACCCTGGCTTTTCAGCGATTCGGCACAACAGATCTTTCGCCAGTATGATAAATTGAGGTACCGGCTTATGCCATATAATTATACATATGCCTGGGAAGCACATACTAAAGGATATCCTATTGCACGTCCTATGGTATGGCAATACCAGGATAAGCCTGATTATTTTCAGGGTGCTGATTTGCAGTATTTCTGGGGCGAATATTTTCTCGTGCATCCAGTTGCAGAATTTAAAGATTCACAAGTTAGTATATTCATCCCTCCGGGAAGATGGTTTGATTATTGGACCGGAAAACCATTCGCAGGTCCTCAAACAATAATGTATAAAAGTCCACTTGGTCTTATTCCTGTTTTTATCAAAGAAGGAGCTATCATACCAATGGCTCCGGAAATGAGCTATACTGGAGAAAAACCCTGGTCACCGTTAATCCTTGATATTTATCCCGGAAAGGAACCTGGCCGGTTTACCTTATATGAAGATGATGGTATAAGCTTTCAATGCGATCAGGGAAACTATGCGCTTACTGACTTTAGTTGTGTTACCGGAAGGGACAAAATACTGGTTACAATGGGAGAGACAAAAGGGGATTATGCCGGAATGATAAAAGAGCGGTCGTACTGCCTGATGATCCATAATTGTGATAAGCCGGAGATTATTCTTGGTTCCGGTGAAAAGATCCCTGAAGTTTCTGATGGCACCTTATTAAAGGAGGGGACTAATGGATGGTATTACAATAAAGAAAAACATACAGTTATGATCAACCTGAAAACAATTAAATCGGGTGTTGTTGAATTGAAGAGCAACCTTTTACAGTGATATTATTTTATGATGTTATGCACGTAGAATTAGTTTTTTATTAACCAGATATGTGATGAATCAATAATGAAAAAATCAAGTGTTCTTCTTCCCGGATTATTTTTTCTGCTTTTGACAGGTGGTATGGTTCTCAATTGCAGAAGGTCTATTAATGAGGATAGTCAAAAGAACGCGGTAGATATTACTGTCAGTAAAAAACATGCCGTTCCGGGTGATACACTGATTTTTAACGTGTCGTTTAATTCATTGAAATATCCAGATCAGGTTGAAGCTTTTCTTGTAAGGCCGGCACAGGGGATAGAAAAACTGATCATTAATAAGGATCTTAAGAACAGAAATGAATATTGGGGTAAAATAATCCTGAGTAATGATTGCTTAGACGGTTTTTATGGAATAACAGCTGTTTGCAAATATGGTCATAAGCAAATGGTTGGTAAAGCTTCCTTTCTGTACGGGAAAGTAGTTCTGGATTATGCAATAATGGCAAATTTTGCCGATTCAGGCACTGTCACGGATATGACAGATTATCTCAATAGATTTATCAAAATCGGAGGTAATGCAATCACACTTCATGCAAATATTGCAACTGAAAAAGTATGGGGCGGCACTACCCGTGTTAGAGCTATATGGGTTTCAAAAGTCTGCAAGAATGCTGTTCAGAAGTCTGACGATAGGATAGAAATGATGTTGAACCTGACTGACAAAATGGGTATACCTTCATTTATCAGCGTCTCATGGGACCTTTCTGACAGTTCGCTCGTCAATACCGGTTACATGAAAAGCATCCGGGATATTACCGGCGAGTTGTGGAATATGTTCGGGCATCATCCTTCATTAATTGGTTTTTATTCCTATCAGGAGGGAAGCGGGACTTATTTCGCCAACTATGTCCGTGACTTCTGCCAGGCTGTAAAACAAAATAATTCCGGATTACTTACAATGTGCGCCCCGAATATTGATGATCCTCTTCTGGCAGGATATCTGGCGGCGATTGATGATCTGGATATCATTAATTATCAGGCTCCGATAATGACATCTTACAGGCCTGATAATCGCAAGCTATTCCCGAACAGGAGAGTTAAGGATGTTACTTCACTCTCTTCAGGCGCAACAAGGGTCAGAAACAAAATTACATTGTCACATGTCGAATTTATGGGATATTTCGAAAATAAGATCGCTGATGCCTATCTCACGAACTATAGTAATATTTTCAACCAGTTTCCTTCGGTTGCTTCTTCCTTTGGTCCCGATGGGATTACGTTCTTCAGCTACTTTTCCTGTATTTATTTTAATTCAAAAAAATTTCCGGCAGAGACAGAAAAAGCGGCTGCAGGAGTTGCCGATGGATTAAAAGCGTACAAGCTGATATCAAAGCAAATAGCAAACCAGTCCAGCCATATTGCGCTGTATGTTCCTTATAACGACTGGTGCATTGAGCGATGGACAAATTGCTTTTTGCCGGCTACCGATGCTTTATGCAGGCTGGGAATCAGCCCTGATATAATTCCCTTTGTCCCGGGGAAGGGAGAAGAGATTCTTCCTTATTATCCCATGAACATCAATAGGGAACAATTGGATTTTCTTCTTAATAATAAATATGTCCTGATTCTGCCGGATATTTCAGGCATGCAGGAGACCGACAGCGAATTGCTTGAAGCATTTGTCAGGGAAGGTGGCGTTTTAATAGCTTTCGGACCGCGTATACCCTATGGTGACAGATTTGACAGAGAAAAATTATGGGGAGCCAAAGAGATAACCTCGATTCAGAAAGGAAAATTATTTGAACAGATAAGAGTTACTAAATCCCAGGGAAACAGGATAAAGTCGGGACAAATGTACTCATTTGCGCCACTGATATCTACATCATGGGAACCATCAGATGAGGGGCGGATAGCAAGTTATTCCGATGGAACAGCTGCTGTCTTTTCCAATAATTATGGTAACGGAAAAACATATGTAATTACTCTTAGCGTAGATAACGCCGTAAATGTATTTCCCGACCTTATTCGTGATATGCTGGATACAGCTCTGGGATCTTATGATTTAAAGAGACCATTCGATTTGACCGGAATGGACAAGACAATGGACGTCTCAATGAATGGCTCTGAAAAGGAAAGTTCTCTTTCACTCTCAAATTATAGCGATGTTGTTAAACAGGTTAAGATCAGGCCATTATTATTGAAGGGAGATGCAAAGTACATCCTGACTGATTTGAAATCAGGAAATATTCTGTCGCAAAAATCGGGTAAAGAATATTCCTCGGTTACTGTGAATATCGAAGGTAACAATTACGTGGCATTAAGATTAACAAAAGCAATTGAAAGATAACTTGTGAACTGTTGTAGAAACAAAAGGAAGACTATGAAAAGGCAGATTATTAAAAGAGCAGCTTTTATAATTTGTTCTCTTTTTATTATTTTAAAGGATTCATGCAGTTATGGACAGGCGATCTCACATTCTGCCATGCGTTATGCGGTTGTGATCAATTCACTTAATCATGATTCTGTTGACATGTTCATTACAAGTGGTCATGGCAATTATAATCTCTGGCAGATGCATTATCCCACCCAGAGCCCGGAAGGCACCTTCAGATCAGAAGGAGGCGGAGTTACCGGGATTGCGAATGACGGCGTGAACTATCAAATCAATTCTTCTCATCCGAAAATATGGTGGAATATAATGTAAGCAATTTGAAGAACGGGATCTATTATTACAATGTCGATAATCAAAATGCCTTTTATGGCAGGAAGCTGATTGTATTGAAGTAAATGAAGTGTTTTACAATTCAATTTATTGAATAAAGGAAACAGTCAATAATATTATGATGAAACGTAGAAATTTCATAGGAACTTCAGGATTGTTCGCCATGTCTTCAATAGTGAATGGATCATCGTTAAAAATGAAAGAACAGTTACAGGAGAAGCAACACTCAAATTCTAAGGGAATGAAAATAACATCAATTGCCGGCTATAAACCTCAGGAATTACTGGAGAAATACAGGCAATTTTTATTTGATGACTTTCTCCCGTTTATGGATAAATATATTATTGACCATGAATTGGGCGGTTTCATGTGTAACACTGACCGTTCAGGTAAAAACATAACGACCAACAAACGTGCATGGTATGATGGCAGGGGAATCTGGGTCTATTCATTTCTATATAATAATCTTAAGAAAGATCCCGCATACCTGGAAACGGCTAAAAAAACTGTTGATTTTGTATTGCGTATCAAACCTGACGACAAGAAATTATGGCCGGCATCTTACACAAGAGATGGAAAAGGATTAACAGATATCCCTATCGATATTTATGGGGACTTATTCATAGCTGAGGGGCTGGCCGAATTCTCCAAAGCATCGGGGGATACAAAATATTGGGACATTGCTAAAGAAATTCTGATCAATTGTCTGAACCTTTATGACAGCGATGATTTTAATTTTATAGTCGACTATGGTCCCAAAGCTCCTGTCGTTCCTGCCCCGAGAGTAGTTGGATCCTGGATGGTCTTTATCCGGACTTCTTACTGCCTTTTAAATCATAAACCTGATACTGAAATTGAAAAGATTATCAACAGATGTATTGATGCTCTGATGAACCATCATTATAATTCTGAGTTTGGCCTGATCAATGAAGTCATGAATCACGACCTTACCAGATCTGAAGGACCGTTTTCTCAATTTGTCTACACTGGCCATGATATTGAAACAATGTGGATGGTTATGTTTGATGCTATCAGGAGAAAGGACAGTAAATTATTTGAAGATGCCATAGAAAAATTTAAGCGGCATGTCGAGGTTGCCTGGGATGATGTTTATGGAGGCGTATTCAGATGTCTTGAAAACGTAAATAATAATATCTGGCAAGTTGATAAAGTTCTATGGGAGCAGGCAGAAGTACTTATAGGGACATTATTATTAATAGAACATACAGGCGATCCATGGGCTTTTCAATGGTTCGAAAAGACGTTCAAATATGTAATGGAAAATTATCCACTAAAAAAATATGGCTATTCTCTCTGGAATATAGGAGGTGACAGAAAAATGACATTTATAAAGGAGGGAATAAGAATTGAGAACTATCACCATCCTCGTCACCTGATGCTTAACATACTGAGCCTTGAGAGGATAATTAATGCAGGCGGGAAAGTTGAACCTGTTTAAAAGAAAAATATGCCAATAAAGAATGATTATCCGAATATGAAAAGCCAACTATTAAGTCGCTCGGGGAAAATTCTCCTGTTAATATGCTTATTGACAGCGATTTCAAGTGCTCTTTCAGCTGGTAATACCGGGAAGTTTGAAAAAGCTTTATGGTGCAATAAGGGAGTATTTGTTATTAATCATTTTTACAAAGCTGACAGCGTTCTTATACAATATGAAAAGCTTGGTATTACAATGCTTTTCTATAGCGCCGGATCTTTACCTTATTCTGACTGGAATTTTCTTGACAGTCTGATAAATGATTGTCATAAGCATAACATCCAGATACATCCTTATATTGTACCTGGTCATAAAAGTGCTATCGACAGCAATGTTATAAGTAAGCATCCCGGATGGCTTGTACAGGGGATGGTCGGAGAAAAAACCCTTAGTCCGAATTTGGCTAATCCCGAAGTTCATCAGTTTATAGTAGAATCCATAGCCCCTTTCCTCCAGCATAATATTGACGGGTTTCATCTTGATTATATCCGTTTTGATCTTCATCAGGGTTTTAGCTATGATAGTCTGACATGCGAAACATTTAAAAATCAATATGGCACAAGTCCCCTGAGTCTGGATAAAGACACAGGAGATCCTCTCTGGTGCCAATGGCTTGACTGGAATTCAGAAATGGTGACATCACTGGTAAAAGATATTAAGACGACGATACAAAAATCAGGAAAGCAGATACCTCTTTCGGCAGCAGTCTTTCCGGATCCCCGGGCGTCAAAATACGAAGTCGGACAGGATTGGGAAACATGGGTAAAAACAGGTATCCTCGATATTGCTTGTCCTATGGTCTATATTGGAAATTCAGAGGTATATAAAAAAGATGTTACAAATGCCATTAAAATATGCAAGGGAAAAGCTAAAGTGATTGTAGGGATTTGGCTTGGGCATCGCTATCACCGTGACGTGGATGCTGATACTATGGCGGAACATATACTTATAGCAAAACAGGTGGGTGCAGCAGGAATATCCTTCTGGTCAGCGTCATCATTTACCGGAGAGTACCAGAATGAATTTCAGACTTTAATGTTGAAATAAAATGTTTGAAATAGCTTATGAATATATCGTTATGTGATTTCGAATAATTGAAACCCTTGTGCTACAAAAGCATAATGAAATGAAAAAGCGGGAATTCTTAAAGGTACTGGGCATTGGGACAATAGGAACTATTGCTTTTGCAACCGGTATATGGAGTTGCAATGGTTCCGGTCGCAAACCAGGGCATAAAACCTTGGCATGGGTGCATCCTAACCAGCCTCCTGATGCTGACAAAACCATTGATGAATGGAAATTGCTTCTGGGTAACCTTAAAAGGTGGGGAGTTGATTCTATTTTACTTTTAACCGGTAACAAATCCATTCTCGATCAGGTTTTGCCTCTTGCAAAAGAAGCTGACCTTGAATTGCATGCCTGGATAATTACTATGGAGTGGCCTGATGAGATCACTATGAAAGAGCATCCCTCCTGGTATGTAGTAAATGCTAAAGGGGAGTCATGCATTGATAAACCTGCATATATAAATGAATACCGCTGGTTATGCCCTTCAAATCCTGAAGTAATAGAATTCACCAAAAAAAGAGTATCTGAACTCTGTGTATATAGCGAACTGGCAGGAATCCACCTTGATTATATTCGGTATCCTGATGTTGTGCTGGCAGCTTATCACAGGGCTAAATATGATATTCCGCAGGATGATCTTGTACATCCTCAATTTGATTATTGCTATTGCGGGATATGCAGAAATCAATTCAAGCAAATTTCAGGTCTGGATCCCCTGACAATTACTGATCAGGCTACGAATGAAGCGTGGAGAGATTTTCGTCACAACAGTATTACAAAGCTGGTTGATGAGATATATGACCAGGTGCATAAAAACGGAAAAATGCTCTCAGCTGCTGTTTTTCCAACTCCTGCACTGGCGAAGATGAGAGTGAGACAGGATTGGGTGAACTGGAAACTTGATTATGTAATGCCAATGATGTATCATAAGTACGAAAGCAAACCGGTGGAGTGGATTGAAACGGCTACCAGGGAAGGAGTGGAGGCTCTTGCCGGAAAATTCCCTTTGTATTCCGGACTTCACCTGTATCAGCTGACACCTGAAGAATTTGGCCTGGCTGCAAGTCTGTCTGCAAAAGCAGGAGCTTCAGGTTTAGCTCTGTTTACCGGGAATAATATGTCAGAAGCCTATTGTAGATTTTTGGGAAAAAAGATATGAATTGATAATGAGAATTTGTAAACATATCATGAAACAGCATGCAGATTCAGGTGAGCGCAGACTTTTGCTGAATAGTATTATCCTCTCAGCAGTTCTTATGCCATGCACTTTTAATCTGAATGCACAGGTACCTGATACACTTGCTCCATGGTGGCCGCAGAAGTATACAGTGACGCTTGACAAGGAAAAGAATATATTAAGACTCAGTACACCGTATTATCTTATAGAACAAAACCTGTCGCAAGGCGGAAATATTTCAAAGGTAAAATATACAAATGGCAAAAATGAAAACTTGCTGATAGAGCCTGTGGGAGTAAAAATAAATGATGCCGGCCTGAAAGAAGAATATTCTGATATGGTGGATAGCCCGGCACAAATAAGTTATGAAAACTATGGTAATTCAGTAAGGGTAATAACAAGTTGCAATCTCCGTACCAGGAGTGGTAAATCATCTGCTGTCAGCCTGAAAACTATTTATGAGTACCGGTGGGGATACATTAAGATCAGAAAGGAATTATATTTTCCTGATTCAATAATAACTAATAAAATAAGCCTGGTTAATCTCAGGTTATCACCGGATCTGTCTGATTATGGATACAGACCGGGAATAACTGAACAAACCAACACGCTGCCTTTTGCATTTAATGTAATAAAGTGGAGGAAGCAAAGATCAGGAACCCACTTTGATCTACCGTTATATACAAGCAGTGTCCCGGAATATATGGTCTTTCTGAACCAGGGAGTTGAGGGAATCGAATGGTTTATCTCAGATAATTCATGGCAATGGGACTACCAGTTGACAGGCAAGCCAGGTAACGGATTATTCTCAGTGACAGGTTCTTATAAACCTCAGGGTATTGATGTGGCAATCTGTCCTGTGAATCTTCCTGAAGGGACTGTGGCGTTGAAGGGCACATATATATTTGATTATTATATAGGACTCTCAGTCTTGGCCGGAAAGGCAAACAGTGACTGGTTGCATGCTATCGTCAACAGGAATGGCGGAAAATGGGTTACCGGCGATCAGATAAAGGAATGGAAGCAGTCGGGAGTAAGCACGATGTCGTACCAGGATGATGGAGACACGGACCACGATGGTATTTTCTGGAGGGATGGGATTTATCCTCCATATTCACCTGAAGAGATGAAAAAGCTTGATGAAGTAATTGATCTATGTCACCGGGAAGGAATTAAAACAGCAACATATTTTTCACTGAAAGAATTTAATCCTTCGGCACAGGGATATAAAGATTTCGGCGTGATATGGGGAAGGAGGTATAACGATAAAAATGAATTGAAAAGCACCTATTCCGGTTCAGGTGATATTTATGGAGTCGAGATGTGTCTCAAATCGGGTTGGAAGGATTATCTGGAATCTTATATCGATCAGACACTTTCGAAACATAAGTTTGATGGTGTTTACTATGACTGGAATATCCCGCTATACTGTAATAATTCGTTGCACAACGGGAAGAAGGAAATGAGCAAACAGGATGAAACCGGACTTGGAGTAATGAATATCACTCCCGATGGGCATCGCGATATTGATGAATTAATTGAAATGATGGAATGGACCAGGCAAAGAGTAGGCCCCGACGGATTAATAATTATCCATAATACCATGGCTCCTATGTTTGTAACTGAGAATTTTGCAAACTATGTTGTAAGTATGGAATGGGGTTATGGTAAGTTGATTAAGGATGTTCCTCCATTAATTGAACTTCCTCCGGAATGGAATTTTGCAGGCGCCCGATCAAGGGGAGTTATAGGTTATGGTACAATGCATCCTGATGCTCCGGCAGAGCTTAAAAAGAAGCTTGCCCTCGAAGCTCTGTTAACTGGAGTGACACCCTGGCCTGTTATGCCGGAAGGTGTGTGGATGCATCAGGTGCTTCTTCCTATGGGCGACTTAAATCAATACAAGTTTGAAGACTGGCGTAATAAATCTTTAAGCCTGAACGATACTCTTTGTGCTTCAGCAATATACAGCAAACCGGATACGGCTTTTCTGATAATCGGAAATTTACGTGACAAACTTTCCACTGTGACTGTCCATCTTAATGCTTCTGCTTTGCCATTTCCGATTGCGAACGTTGTATCTGTCAGATTATTAAATAATCACGGAGAATTAAAATTGAGTAAAAAAATGATAAGTGTGAAAGGAGAAAAAATAACTATTGCACCGTCAGGCGAAGTGCTGATAAGAATAACTGGAAAGTAATGATATATTTTATTTAAAAAGCTTTTATGACAAAATCAAATTACACAATATTATCTGTCTGCATCCTTGCATCTTTGATTATTCTGGCATGCGAAAATAACTGTAACATAAGTCTTATTACTCCTTCTGACAAGGCAGCAAGTCAGAATGTTATAACTATCAGATTTACATGGACTTCAGATTGTGATTCATTTGATGTTTTCTTAGGAACAGGTTCTGATTACAAAGATATTCCCAAAGTGGCGACAGTTATCCCGAATGTCTTCAATACTGAACGGCTGGCCTTTAACACTACTTATTTCTGGAAAATAACAGGATATAGGAACGGGAAAGGCTCTTTCTCTTCACCGGTATGGAGTTTCACAACACGTGACCATTCAAATACTTCAGGTCTCTCTTCGGAATATGGAAATATACGAAATGGAGTCGGCTATTTTCAGGATCCGAACGGAACTGATGTAAAAGCAGTCGATCTGGACAGTTTTGAGGAATTATGGACATACAAATTTGAGGATATGTATGATGTTTCTCCCATGGTAGAAAAGGCAAAGGACGGTACATGGTTAATTATTGAACATGAACGGGCGACTGGCAGAGTAAAAGCCAGATATCTTGCAGACGGGGATGAGGCTTGGGTAAGTGATAACAACATACCATACATCGGGGGTACAGGATTCAATTACTATATTAATAAGGAAGGACTGACTGTCGTACTTGCAAAAGGATCAAACGGACTTCATGCACTGTCAATTGAGGATGGGTCTGAACTCTGGTTCACTCCTGCTCAATCGTGGTACTCAACAATTCCTGCCGTTGACCAGCGAAACAGGTGGATCTATTCACAGTCGTTTGAAAGAGTCGAAAAAATAAATGCGGAAACAGGCAGAGTAATAAAATCAAAATATACTGTACCGGAAGCAATGACGACTCATTCTAATACGCTGCTTGTTGACGATGAATATGGATATTTTATTGCAACAGCTAACTGGAATGGTAATGTCATGAACGGAGATATTGCTGTTTATGACAGCACCTTGAATTTAGTCTGGAAAAAAAGCAGATTTATCGAGAAGCTCTCGTCAGTCTGCTATCATAACGGAACATTGTTTTCAGCCCAGTGCGGAGGCTGGTATCTGTTTCAAAATAAACTGACTGATAAGTACGACTGGAAATATGTAACTGCATTTGACATCAGGAATGGTGATATTAAATGGAACTTAAGTCTTGCAAAATATAACTATGATAATATACATGATGTGGTCTACTGCAATAATTACCTGTATGCAATAACAGATAATACAGGTACCCATGTTAAGGATAACAGATTGTTGTTTAAAATAAGAGTTGTTGATGGATTTCTTGAGGAGGTCCTGGATTTTGGTTTTCCGAAATCAATTTGTGCCTCCCCTGTCATTTCAAACGGTAAATTATTTGAAGCCGGGATTCCAACTCTTTTAGGTCAGGGAGAAAAATGCGACTGGTATGGCCAGTATGGAGTACGGCAGCTTAATCATAATTCTGCTGATGATAAGTCGGTCATTAAGTTCAGTAAAATGAAAAATTTACAATTCAACCCCGTGAAATAGATATGAAGCATGGTTTTGGTATAATAGGCGCAGGTGCAATTGCTGATCTACACGCAAAGTCAGTCAGTGAGATCAATAATGCAAAGCTCATCGGGGCTTTTGATATAGATGATAAAAAACTAAAAGCTTTTGGGGAGAAAAATAAATGCCTGGTTTATAATAATATTGATGATTTATTGCATAATGACAATATAGATATTATCTGCATATGCACACCATCAGGACTTCATCTTGAGCCTGCACTTAAAGCAATTGAATACGGGAAACACTGCATTATTGAAAAACCTCTTGAAGTAACACTGGAAAGATGTGATCAGATCATTGACGCTGCAAGAGCAAAAGGTGTACTCATTGAAGGCATTTTCCCTTCCAGGTTCTATGCTGTAAATCAGGAAATTAAAAAGGCTATTGATGAAAATCGTTTTGGCAGGTTTGTAATTGGTGATGCGTATGTAAAGTGGTACAGAAGCCAGGAGTATTATGATTCTGTCAAATGGAGAGGAACATGGAAATTTGACGGAGGTGGTGCTTTAATGAACCAGTCTATACATTCTGTTGATCTGCTTCAATGGTATATGGGCCCTGTAAGATCGGTTCAAGCTCTTACATCACTTATTGGTCACAGCAATATTGAAGTGGAAGATGCGTCAGTCGCTATTCTGAAATTTGCCAATGGAGCTCTTGGGGTTATCGAAGGTTCAACGGCAATTTACCCCGGTTCATATAAAAGAATTGAGATTCTTGGGACGGAGGGCTCTGCTGTGATTGAAGAAAACAATCTGGTCACATGGAAATTCCTCAACGAAACTGATCGGGACAACGATATAAGAAAAAATCATTCAGGCTCACCCGACTCAGGGGGAGGTGTATCAAATCCGATGGCAATCAATTATCTGGGACACAAATATCAGATTGAGGATATGATCAATTCTTTGAATGCCGGGCACGATACATCAGTAACCGGTGAAGAAGCCCGTAAATCGGTTGAGATCATTTTAAGCATTTATAAGAGCGCAAGAACAGGTAAACTTGTCGAGATATAATTTAATAGAGTAATTTTTAACATTTAGAATGATGGATAAAAGCAAACTGGCATATTTCGGAGGTGAAAAAACAGTAAAAAAAGAATTTCCATGGCCTGTCTATTCCGATAAGGAGAAAAAGCTCATAGTTAAGGTTGTTGAAAGCGGGGAGTGGGGGAAAAGTTCAAATCCTGATAACTATGTTGCAAAATTTGAGAATGCATTTGCAAGCTATATAGGTGTAAAACATGCTGTTGCAATGGTCAACGGTTCTGTGGCATTGCGTCTTTCCCTGCTGGCTCTTGATGTAAAGCCCGGCGATGAAGTAATTGTTCCTCCAATGACATTTATTGCAACAGCATCAATAGTAGTGGAAGCCAATTGTATTCCGGTATTTGTTGATATTGACCCCAGAACATATAATATCGACCCTGATAAAATAGAAAGCGCAATTACTCCCAGGACCAGAGCCATTATTCCGGTACATTTTGGAGGTCATGCCTGTGAAATGGATAAAATCATGGCTATTGCGAAACGACATAAAATTGCTGTTATCGAAGATGCATGTCATGCTCATGGAGCTGAATACAAGGGGACAAAATTAGGCTCCATTGGTGATGCAGGCTGTTTCAGCTTCCAGTCTTCAAAAAATCTTACATGTGGCGAAGGCGGCATCGCAGTAACAAACGATGATGCTCTGTTTGAAATGATCAAATCTCTCCATAATTGCGGAAGAAAAACAGGAAGAGAATGGTATGAACATTTCAATTTAGGATGCAACTACAGAATGACACAATTCCAGGCAGCGATACTCCTCTGCCAGATGGAGCGCCTGAAAGAGCAAACCGAGCGCAGAAATGAAAACGGACTTTACTTGAGCGAGCTTCTTAAGAAAGTTGAGGGAATAACACCTTTAAGAGCAGGGAGTGAAATAACCCTTCATTCATATCATGTCTATCCATTCAGATATGATAAATCTAAATTCCATAACCTGCCGAAATCGAAATTTGCATTATTGCTGGCGGCAGAAGGTGTTCCGTGCTTCATGGGATATCCGGAACCGCTTTACAGACAACCTGTATTTAAGGAAAAGAACTTTTTATCTTATGCAATACCCGAATATGTGAACTATTCCGATGTTCATTGCCCTGAATGTGAAAAAGCCTGCTATGAAGAAGGCATGTGGATTTCACAAAATGCCCTGCTCGGAACTAAAAAGGATATGGAATCATTTGTAATGGCAATTAAAAAGATCCAGAATGAAAAAGTTGTTTTTTAATTATGATCTGACAGATATTACTCCTTCGGAACACCTTGTTCTCGGTGGCTTTGCCAACCGGAAAGGATTATCCAAAGAAGTCCATAGAAGACTTACCACCAGATGTGTAGTCATGAAGCAGGAGGAAGTAATTGTTTGCCTGATCGTTAATGATCTGATGGATGTTGATCCTGGAATAATTCAGTTTGTAAAGGAAAATATTGTCAAAAAAACAGGAATCGAAATCGATTCGATTCTAATCACTTCAATTCACACACATTCTGCTCCGGAGATGGAATACGGCAGATCTGAAGCAAATGACCGCTACATAAAACTTGTCATTGATAAAATTTCAGAAAATGCCATTAGGACAATCACTGATAAGGAAGGCTTTAAAACAGCTATACTGAAATGTGGTAAATCTGAATGTGATATTAATATCGCGCGCCGTGATATAAAACCAAAAGACGGAGGTAGGGCTTACCGTGTTGGTGACCCCGATGGGTTGCGTGATGAGGAAGTCGGAATCCTTCAGCTTTCTGATGACTCTGGCAATCAAAAAGTTACCATATTCAATTATGCCTGCCATCCGGTTACCCTGGGTTATGAAAGCAATTATATTTCGACAGATTATCCCGGGAAAGCACGAGAAGTTGTAGAAGAGAAAGAAGGAGGGATGGCTGTGTTTGTAAATGGAGCAACAGGAGATCTGAACCCCCGCGACGCTCATTTTACTGATCCGGACAATACTGACTGTGTCGGTGAACGGCTTGGCAAATCAGTGATCTCAGCAAAGATGACCAGTGGTGATGACAACCCGGATCTTAAGATAATAGCAAAGACTATCTGGGTTCCGTTCAGGGACCAGGTTATTACAAAAGAGCATATTGCCGCGGAAGCCAAAAGAAAAGCATCTGACGTAACAGAATTCTTTACATGGCAGGAAATGCTTGACCGGTGGGAAAAGAAGGTATATGAAATGATCGATAAGAATGAAGTTAAAAAGGCATTTCCATTTAAAATAAATATTATAAAACTGGGCAAGACAATTATCTTTTTTACCCAGGGAGAATTGTTTGTGAAATATCAGCTGGAATTGAAGAAGCGTTTCCCCCGTTACCAGGTTCTCTGTGTCGCTTATGTGCATGGAATAGGAGCATATATCCCGACAGCCGATGTTTTTGAAAAGAAAGGTTATGAGGCCGATCAGTCATATATATATGAAGTATTGCCATCTCCTCTTTCTCCAATTATAGAGAAAATATATCTTGAAGGAGCTGTTGATGCTATTAATGAATTGATAAGATGATAGTTATAAATCAATAATAAAATATATTCAGACAGAATCATAAGAATATAAAACAATTATTTCATGAACAAATTAGATTGGATAGTACTCATTATTTTCACCCTGATTTCGATGATTGTCGGAATGTTATATACCAGGTCGGCGTCAACAAAAGGGCAGGAAGGATTTTTTACCGCAAACAGGAATCTCTCGTGGTGGTCGCTTGGCATCTCAAATTCTGCAACATATCAATCCGGACTGGGTGCATTTGTAATGTTGATTTTTCTTTTCGGGTTTTCCGGTAACTGGTTGTGGTGGGCACAATGGATAATATGGATGCCTCTTGTTGCAATTATATGGTCAAAGATGTGGCAAAGAATGAGGATTGTAACAACAGCAGAACTTATTTCTATAAGGTACGGTGGCAAGACATCAGTTTTTGCAAGGAGAGCTTACGCACTGATAATGTGTTTGTTCTCAATCATTACCATGGCTTACATAACAGGTTTCTTTGCAAAAACCATAGCTCCGCTGGTACCAATGTCGATGGTATCCATTCTACTCCTGTTCGGAACAGTCACCCTTATTTATACTCTTACAGGCGGATTGATGGGATCTGTTATGGTATCTGTTGTACAGATGATAATTATGATAGTTGGCAGTCTTGTGTTTCTGGCAATTATTATCCCGCAGCAGGGTGGATGGTCTTCAATTATTTCGCATGTTGAAAGTATCCGCCATGGTGCGCTGTCATTAAATCCCGTTTCGGATATAACACCTCCTCTCACTCTTCTGATGTTTGTGATCCTTGGGCTTTTCTTTGCCGGTTCTCCAACTGCAGGGGAAGGCATGACCGCACAGAGATTCATGGCAGCAAAAAATGAAAAGCATGCCCTGGGAGGACAGCTTTTCAGTACATTTATTTCACTATGCCTGAGAATCATTCCTCTGGTCGGATTAGGCATTATCTGTATCACGATGTTTTGGTCCGGCGACCTGGTCTCTAAATACGGACAGGCTCCTCATGGATTCAAAATGCTTGGTGATCCGGCTTATGCGTGGGGTGAGCTGATAAAAGCCAGTCACCTTCCTCCGGGCTTCATAGGATTGCTTGTTGCTACAGAAGTTGCAGCTTACATGTCAACCCTGAGCGCATTAATTAACTGGGGCAGTAGTTTTATAGTAAATGATTTTTACAAGGAAATAAAACATGATATAAGTAAAAAGCAGGAAGTAAAGATCAGCAGGATAACGACTCTGATATTGTTCATTGTAGCTGCACTTATAGCCATCCTCTTCGTGGATGACATGGTAAGCTGGTTCATATTTATTAATTCCATTGTTGTAATCTTCTGGCTGCCACTGGCATATTTCAGGTTTTTCTGGCCAAGATTTAATGTATGGGGAGAAATGGCTGCAACTATTCTTGGATTACCCTTGACTGTACTTTTCTGGTTTATACTTGATTTTCAGCACAAACCAATCTGGCAGGGAACAGGGATGCTTTTCATCATAGCCTTGTCAGTAATAACCCTTGTGACCATTATTACCCCTCGGGAATCGGATGAGACTCTTAAGAACTTCTATATGCGCTGCCGGCCGCCGGCAGGGTGGAAGAAACTAAGAATGAAGTATCCTTCTTTGCCCGGACACGATCAAACACTCAGATCACAGATTTTTGATTGTCTGTTAGGTATTTTTGCCTGTTTTGGATTATCTATGGCAACTAACGCAGTTTTCATTGGCAACTGGCTGATTATTATACTTGGAAGCTGCAGCGCAATAGGGTTTGGTGCCTGGCTGATAAAGAGATCTTTTACCGGCAAACATGAAGTAAGCTAAGTAATTGTAAATGAATATAATATAAATAATGAAATTTAAGGTAGTTCTGGTCTTTTATTATTGATTGCGTAATGAGCCATAAAAGAAGAATATTCTTCATCGTGGTCAGCCTGTTTTTATCAGCGGGTCTGTCTCTTTTCAATTGTCAGGTGGCAAGTGGTCAGCAAAAAGATGCCTTGAAAGATTTTAAAGTTTCTATTCCTACCAGAATGTTTCCAATACCAGTACCCCTTAAGCCCGGAGAAACTCCTGGATTTAAGATCAGAGGTATGAAAGGATATAACTGGACACCGCAGCAATATCTTGAAGAGATACCGGTACTGGCAAAATACAATGGGAATTTTCTGATGAATTGTTACCTGTCAATGTTTTCGGTTAAGGAAAAACCTGTCTATCGTTACGGAACATTCCTTGATTCCATAGAGAATAACTGGTGGCAGCCAATTCCCGAAGAGAAAAAAAGATCATACGAAAAAGTTTTTGAGACCTGCAGGGATCATGATATTATGTTTTGTTTTGCCATGAATCCGCAGCTCTTCTCGGAACATCCACTTGATCCGAATTCTGACAAGGACTTTGACTTATTGTTGCAGCATTATCTTTGGGCACAAAAGAACGGAGTAAAATGGTTCTCAGTCTGCCTTGATGATGTAAGGGAAGGAGAAGTTTCAATTTCAGCAAATGAACATGCTGTATTGGTTAACAGACTTTTCTCATACCTGCGTAAAAATGACCCTGAAGCACAGATGATATTTTGTCCTACCTGGTATTGGGGTGACGGTACTGATCCTGAACATCGGCCATATCTGGAAACGCTTGCCTCAAAGTTAAATCCTGAAGTATACATATTCTGGACCGGGCCTTTTGTTGTTCCAAAACATATAAATGTTAAAGACGCTCAATCATATCGCGACGTTGTAAAGCACAGAATAATACTTTGGGAGAACTATCCTGTGAATGACAATCATGCAACAATGCATCTTGGTCCGATTATAGGACGTGATCCTGATCTGGGCAAAGTTATTGATGGTTATATGGTCAATCCGTTAGGTAGACAAAACAGGATAAATCGTATCCCATTAATTACTTGTATGGATTATGCCTATAACCCGGGTGCATATAACCCGGATAGGTCAATCGGACAGGCTATTCTTCAAATGGCGCTGACACCTGAAGAGCAACAAGTTCTTGCCCGCCTGGTGGAAACTTATCCTGGTAACCTGATTTTTAGAAAGGATACTTCAGATCATGCATGGGCTGGCTTGAATCCGGTACGCGAGCGATTTAAATCCATTTGTGCTTCAATGAGTTCTGCCAACGAGGTTGATAATTACATTGGAAGCCTGCAAGAATTGCAAAGCAGATTCAACAAATTATTTTCGGATAAGTTTCCCGATGCTGAAGCAATCATCAGGAATGATATTGTCTGGATGAAGCAGAATACTGCTTCAGTATTAAAAAAGATAAGCGATCCTGTTTTGCGTATCAGGTTACTTCCTCCCGGAAAGGATAATCCAAGGAATAGTGAGGGAGATTTCATTAAGCTTAATGACGGGCGAATTCTATTTGTTTATACTCATTTCACAACAGGCTCTGGGGATTTTGCTCAGGCCTGCCTTGCCGGCCGATACTCTGCCGATGGTGGGAAAACCTGGACTAATGAAGACGTTATTGTAGTACCAAATGAGGGTATGACCAACATAATGTCGGTTTCACTTCTTCGGTTAAAAAACAATTCGATTGCATTATTCTATCTAAGGAAAAACTCTGACAAGGATTGCAGGTTATTTATGCGCATTTCCAAAGATGAAGCCCAAACATGGAGCAAACCGATACTTTGTCAGAAGGATATGATAGGTTATTTTGTTGTAAATAACGACCGGGTCATTCAATTAAAAAATGGAAGACTGATTGCCCCGGCTTCACTTCATAATACGCCTGAACAAAATAAATATGATAATTTTGGTGACATAATGTGCTATTATTCAGATAATAACGGAAGAACATGGAAGAGAAGTAAAACCACTTTAAGAAACAAAATAGTAATGCTTCAGGAGCCTGGTGTTGTTGAACTTGAGGATGGACGAGTACTTATGTTTTGCCGAACAAATTCAGGGTCTCAGTATTTTTCATTTTCATCAGATCAGGGAATCATCTGGTCCGATTTTAAACCTTCAGATATTATCTCACCAATGTCACCGGCATCTATTAAAAGGATTCCTTCAACTAGTGATTTATTATTGGTATGGAACAATTCTAAAGGTTCCCTGGTTGACATGGGTAAACGTACCCCTTTGAATATTGCTATTTCCAAAGATGATGGTAAAACCTGGGTGAACATAAAAACAATTGAAACCAATCCTGATGGATGGTATTGTTATACTGCAATCGAATTTGTTGATGACCAGGTTCTCCTGGCTTATTGTGCCGGCGACAGGAAGACAGGGAACGGACTTGAAACGCTTCAGATCTCAAGATTCCCGGTGAGCTGGTTATATAAGAAAGAGACAACGGCTGAATTAATTTCTTCCCGGATGATATGGGATGAAGCGCCGCATAATGCTTTCACCGATCTTATACGATATAATGGATATTGGTACTGTACATTCCGCGAGGCACAGAAGCATGTTGGCGATAATGGAAAAATCAGGGTGCTCGCAAGTGCTGACGGTGAAAAATGGGAATCTGCAGCATTGTTCGATCGCGAAGGAGTTGATCTTAGAGATCCAAAATTATGTATTACACCTGATAATAGATTAATGCTTCACATTGGTGCTTCTGTATATGTGGATAGCAAGCTGAAAGGCTTCAGGCCTTCTGTAGTTTTCATGGACGAAACGAATAAATGGTCAGCCATGACCGATATAAATATCACGGAAAAATGGCCGTGGAAGCCATTCTGGTATAACCAGACAGCCTATTGCGTCGCTTATAGCGACAGCGTTATATTGTATAAATCCAAAAATGGGTTTGATTACGAAAAGATATGTAAATTTTCACTTGATGGCCAACCAAATGAAGCTGCATTTTGTGCTCTTCCAGGTGATACTCTTATGATTCTGATACGCAGGGATAAAGGAAACCGTCATGCGATGATTGGAAAGGCAGCTTATCCTTATAATCAATGGACATGGAAGGAAACCGGTTGGCCTGTTGGAGGGCCTGCATTAATTAATATACCAGGAAAAGGAGTATTTGGTGCAGGCAGGAGTACTATTGACGGGATAAGCAGAACAGTATTAGGGGAGATAGATGAAGAAGGCTATACTCCATTATTGGCTCTTCCCAGCGGCGGAGATTGCAGTTATCCTGGTATGGTATATCATGAGGGAGCACTCTGGATGAGTTATTATTCTTCGCATGAAGGGAAAACGAGCATTTACTTATCAAAGATTAAACTCTGAAAATGAATGATTTGAGAATAAATTAAATTGAGAGAAATCGAGATATGCATTTCATAGATTGGGTGATATTAATTATTTATTTTCTATTGCTTATAGGAGTCGGACTATGGGCATACACAAGGGTTAAAAGCTCTGCTGATTTTTTTACCGCAGGCGGCAAATTACCATGGTGGTTGTCAGGTGTTTCTCATCATGTCTCAGGATACAGCGGAGCAGTATTTGTGGCCTATGCCGGTGTTGCTTACACACATGGCTTTACTCTCTATATATGGTGGGCAGGTGGTACGTGCATTGCAACTCTTTTTGCTGCATTTTTTATAGCCCCGAGATGGTCAAGACTAAGAGAGAAAACGGGCATCCAATCACCTCTTGAATATCTGGTAGTAAGGTATAATCTTCCTGCTCAGCAAATTATGGCATGGAGCGGGGTAATTATAAAAGTGTTTGATGTTGGAGCTAAATGGGCAGCCACAGCAGTGCTGCTTCATGTCTTTGCAGGGACATCCTATATCACCGGTATTCTTCTCGCAGGAAGTGTTTCATTGATTTACAGCACAATTGGAGGTTTATGGGCAGACGTTATTAACGATTTTGCGCAGTTCATGGTCCAATTGATTGCTGGTTTTACAATGTTCGGAATCATCCTTCATCATCTTGGTGATGGTTTTTCAGGTGTCTTTACTATGTGGGACCGGCTTCCTGAAGCACATTCTCATATATTCAATTCTCCGTATACATTTAGTTTTGTAATGGCAATTTACCTTATTGACTTTTTCAGCTATAGTGGTGGAACCTGGCACCTGGCAACACGATTTATTTCAACATCTTCAGGTTCACAGGCGCGAAAGGCCGCATTATTATCATCTGCACTTTATTTACTTTGGCCGCTTATTCTTTTCTTCCCGATGTTTGCAGCCCCGGTTTTTCTGAAAAACGTTGCAGATCCCACCCAATCGTATGCTTTAATGGCGTTAAAATTTTTGCCTGCAGGTTTAGTTGGTCTCGTACTGGCTTCACTTTTTACCAATACTATGTCCATGACATCGTCAGATTCAAATACAATCTCAGCTGTTCTTACCCGAGATATTCTTCCGGCAATTTTTCCGGGAATAAAATCATACAATAAAAATAAGACTCTTATGCTTGCCCGGATTACAACATTCTCGTTTGCATTGCTTACAATAATAATCGCAATAAATGCTGAATCATTTGGAGGAGTATTCGGATTAATAATTACATGGTTCGCACCTCTGGTCGGACCAATATCTATTCCTATGATACTTGGACTTCTGCCTCTGTTTAAGCATAGTGAAAGCAAATCAGCTATTATTTCAATAATTGCGGGTATGCTGGTATTTATAATTATGAAATTATTCTTTCATACAACACTTGCTTTAGAAATATCTGCCCCGATAATTGTAACACTTATTCTGTATGTTGGTTTGGGTTTTGTTTTTGGAAAATCAGTGCCTGAGAAGGTAACAAAGCTGGTTTATTCACTTAATTATGATGGAATATCTTCTCCGCCTTCAGAAACTCTGAAATCAAATACTCCTGGTATTTCTGACACTGAAATATCATCAGTGAATAATAAAAAATGATAAAATAATTAATAGTACATAAACAAATATTTTTTAAACAATCAGATCATGTATACAAATGTCGAACTAGTTAAATCGTTCCGAGTAGGTCAGCTTCAGGTTAAAGTTTGCTATAATCGGGTTGATTTAGGGATTGCTTCCGGTCAGGATATTATCAGGAAGATAAAAGAATTATTATCAAAGCAGGAAGAGATCCGGGTTGTGTTCGCTTCAGCGCCTTCTCAAAAAGACACTATACACTTTCTGAGAACGACAGCAGATATCGATTGGTCTCGTGTGGTTGTATTCAATATGGATGAGTATATTGGATTAGCCAGAGATACCCCTGGAAGTTTTGGACAGTATCTTAACCATAACCTTTTTGAGAAAGTGAAACCAAAAAAAGTGCAACTCATTGATGGAATGAATGATCCTGCAAAGGAATGTGATCGGTTTACCGGTCTGTTGCGTAAAAGCCCTATTGACGTTATTCTTCTTGGAATTGGTGAAAATGGTCATATTGCTTTTAATGAACCTGATATTGCCGACTTCAATGATAGAGAAATTGTGAAAATTGTTGATCTTGATGAAAAAAGCAGAATGCAGCAGGTCCATGACAAATGTTTTAAAAGTATCCATGATGTTCCACACCAGGCTTTAACAATAACCATCCCGGTAATTTTTTCGGCAAAATATTTGTTTTGTATGGCCCCAGGGAAGAATAAAAAAGATGCCGTAAGAAAGGTTCTGACCGGCCCTATTACTTCCAGGGTACCAGGAAGTGTTCTCAGGAACCATCCTGATTGTATTTTATATCTTGATAATCTTTCGAATGGATATTAACCACGTCATGAGAAAACAATTGGTTCAGGGTATAGATTATCGATCAGGGAAAGCCGTAAACTTGATTATAGACAATGGGATTATTGAAAATATACGTCCTGGTAAAACAGGTGGAAGCGCTGATATCCCTTACATTGCACCGGGGCTGATCGATTTTCAGGTAAATGGTTACATGGGAATGGATTTTAATAATAAAACTCTGAATCCCGAACTTGTCAAAAAAACTACTGAAGATCTTTGGAAGACAGGGATTACAAAGTATTTCCCAACGGTAATCACCAACTCTGCAGATCAGATATCATATTCCTTAAGTGTAATTAATAAAGCATGTTCGGCATCCTCTGATGTGGAACGATCAATCGGGGGAATTCACCTCGAAGGTCCTTTCATTTCGTCTGTCGAAGGTCCCAGGGGTGCACATAATGCAAATTTTGTTACAGCACCTGATTGGACTCAGTTTAAAAAATGGCAGAAAATATCCGGAAACAGAATAAAGATCATTACCATGTCTCCGGAATGGCATCAGGCATTGGATTTTATAAAGAAATGCGTAAAGAATGGTGTAAATGTTTCAATCGGGCATACTTCTGCAACTCCTCAGCAAATAAAAGATGCCGTTAGTGTCGGAGCAAGAATGTCAACTCATTTGGGGAATGGAGCCCACCTGATGCTTCCGCGTCATCCTAATTATATATGGGAACAACTTGCTCAGGATGATTTATGGACAACTGTGATATCAGATGGATTTCATTTACCCGATTCGGTATTGAAGGTAATGTATCGCGCAAAATCAGGGAAAATGATTTTGATAAGTGATTGTACAAAGTTTGCAGGGATGCCTGCAGGTCCATATCATTCAGAAATTGGAGGAAATGTAATCCTCTCAGAATCAGGAAGATTATATATGGCTGAAAAGCCTGAATTACTTGCAGGGTCGGCAGTATCACTTATGTTTTGTGTCAATCATATGCTAAATGCCGGCATTTGCTCATTACCTCAGGTGTGGGACATGGCTTCAGTTCTTCCTGCTCATTTTATTGAACCTGATTCCATATATGGTTTGCAGAAAGGATCAGTCGCAGATATTGTTCTTTTCAGGTTAATTGATAAGAAAATAGAAATTTTGAAGACTATAAAAAATGGAAGAATCGTCTATGAAAACCCGGAACTTATAAATTCAGATATTTAATAAAGCAGGATGTAGAATACTGAGTAATAATTATAAGATATTGTTGATAGAAGATCATTTTTCATCTGGATTTAAATTGAAGATAATCAGTCTTATGGGTATATTATTTGTAATCCTGAACCTGGTTTCCTTTGCCAGCCAAAGAACTGTTGAACGACATTTTTCCAATGACCGGATTTCAACGGCAAAAGTCATATATGTATCGAAGATTGGAGATAATTCAGATGGAAGCAACTGGAGGAAAGCATATCATACAATTCAGGCGGCACTGTCAGCTGTTCCTGATGAGAAGGGTGGATATAAAATTATCATTCGTCCTGATACTTATACTGAAGCAAATCTATATCCTTCTTACAAGGGTGCGGCTGGTTCTTATAATGATTTAATAGGAGACTATGATGGTAATGAAGGCTCCGGATCTGCTGGATGGGTTGTGATAGATTCCGGAGATCCCGGGAAAGGATTTAAAAGCCATGACTGGTGGGGCACAATGAAAGCCACAGTGAAAGGTTATTCTCCTGAATATACTGATGAAACATTTTCCGGCCTCATCTGGGACAGATGGAAATTCCGCAATCTGTATGTGACGGGTGGTGATGCAGGTCTCTTTTGGGATATGACTGATAAAAGTGGTTCAGAGTTTTCTGTAATCGTTGAAGATTGTGTCTCAATTGGAAGAGCATTTGGCGGCGGTGTGGCAGGTATGATATGCCGCAAAGACGAGCCTGTGATTTTCCGTCGGACCTATTTGATAAGTCTCGACTGGTGGGGCGATGCCGGTGCAGCATATATCCGGGCTCATCATAAGGAACCATGCGACAATTATGATATTATATTTGACGATTGCACTCTTGTGGCGCCTGATAATGCAATTCAGGGTGGCAATTATGGCTTTGATGTATATTCCCGTATCATGGTTAAAAATTGCCGGTTAATCGTGACAAATTTTTCCCAGCCTGTCGGGAAACCTTCAACAGGTATAATTAATGTTAAAGAAAAAGGTGAATATCTGCATGTTGATCTTGAAGATTGCAGCCTGATGGGTTATAAAGTATTTGGTGTGGGCGACAATCAGGACAAAAGTGATATCCCTTACACTATAAAAGGAAGGGTTCGTGCTTATATACAATATCAGCAGGATATACCTGAAGGTATGGAGAGAGTTGCCAGATGGCCGGTCGAAGTATTTAATTCAATAGGCCGGTTCAGGATAAGAGAAAAAAAATAATTCTTTACGACCTTAATTCTTTTTATTGTTTCGATATTTCTATAAAAAATAACAAGTAATAATGAAGACAAGACTTAATAGTTTGTATATCAAATTCTTCGCTTCGGGCAAGCATTGGCAGGAGAACAGTAAAATCTTGAAATATCTTAAGATTAGATTGTATTTAATAATTGTTCTGACCATTTTTTCTGCCGGTAACAAGGCAGGCAATCAACCTGGTCCGGGTTCTTTAAAAAGTGACACTGATATTCATCAGTGGATCAAAGAACATTTCGCGAAAGGGAAAGTACCCCCGTTTTCTTTTGTTTACGATGGGGCAGATTCAAAGACCTTCATTACCAGATGGGCATACTCTGCAGAAAAACAGATATGCAACGATCCGGATCTGGAGAAATATCTTTTTACATACAGCGACAGGAATAGTGGTCTTATAGTAAAATGTTTTGTAACAGGGTTCAAAGATTTCCCTGCAGTTGAATGGGTTTTAAAGTTCTCAAATACATCAAACCGGGATACTCCAATTTTAAAGAAACCTTATGTTCTTAATTATTTATCTGCCTGCGAAAGTAAAGGTATATTTATTCTTCATCATGCAAAAGGAAGCAGTGCTGCCAAAAGTGATTTTATGCCAATAGACGATACCTTGAAGGTAGGTAAGAGTATTGAAATGATGCCTGTCGGTGGCAGATCTTCAGATAATACAGCTCTCCCTTTCTATAATGTTGAAAGTCCTGGCGATGATGGGATTATGGTAGCAATTGGCTGGTCAGGAAAGTGGTGTTCTGAAGTTCTGCAGACAAGTGAAAATACTTTGTCTCTCAAGGCAGGGATGGAAAGGATGGAATTGACCTTATATCCGGGTGAGGAAATACGAAGCCCGCTAATTTGCCTGCTGTTCTGGAAAGGGGAAGACCGGATGACCGGACATAATCTGTTCAGACAATTTATTTTATCTCATCATACCCGGCAGATTAATGGACATTTTGCCGAATTACCGCTTTCTTCTTTTCTCGGGCGCGGGGGTCCGGCTCCATGTAATGAAGCTAGCTGTTTAACAGAATTATATGCTTTAGCTACCATCGAAAGGCTTAAGCAATTTAATATTTTGCCTGAAGTTGTCTGGCTTGATGCAGGTTGGTATACCGGTAGCGGAAAAAATTGGAGTAATGTGGGATCATGGACAGTAGACAAGGATCGATTCCCAAATGGACTAAAGCCGATCACAGATGCAGTTCATGCTGCCGGAGCAAAATTTCTTTTATGGTTTGAACCCGAACGTGTCAGAGCAGGAACCATGCTTGAAAAAGAGCACTCTGAATGGCTGCTAAAAATTCCGGGGAATCAATACTCACTCCTTGACCTGGGAAATAAAGAGGCCCGCCTATGGTTGACGGATTATATTTCAAGTTTCCTTATTAAAGAAGGCGTAGATTACTACCGTCAGGATTTTGGCCTTGAACCGCAGGAATTCTGGAAAGCAAATGACAAACCTGATCGTATTGGAATATCTGAGATAAGACATATTGAAGGACTCTATGCATTATGGGATAGCCTTTTAGTGAGATTCCCTAATCTTATAATTGATAATTGTGCGAGCGGCGGCCGTCGCATTGATCTGGAAACAGTCTCCCGCAGTTCACCTCTTTGGAGGACCGATTATTCCGAAATTGAACCTAATGGCTATCAGTGCCATACTTACGGCATAAATTTTTATTTGCCTCTTTCCGGAACCGGGAACATTCTTTCTGATAAATATGGTTTTCGTTCCAGCATGAGCAGCGCGATGGTTTTATCCTGGGATATTAATAGTTCCCATTTATATGCTGATCGGTCATTCCCTGAAATGCAAAAATATATTCAGGATTTTAAACGTCTGCGCCCATATTATTATGGTGACTATTATCCCTTGACAAGTGCAAAAGATATAACTCAGGATAATGTGTGGCTGGCTTATCAGCTGAACCGTCCCGGGCAAGAAAATGGTCTCATTATGGCTTTTCGGCGCAAGGATAATACTGACAAATCTATTCAGGTGAAACTGCGAGGGGTAGATGAAGAAGCAAACTATGAGCTTAATGATGAAGATTCCGGTACGAAAATTACCAGGACTGGCAAGGAACTGATGACTGGCTTTACTCTTACTCTTGATGAAAAACCGGGATCGTTGTTGATATTCTATAAAAAGATTAATTAAAGTTTCAACAATGAAGAAGTCATATACCAGAAGATCATTTCTCAAAACAAATTTACAGGCAGGTCTGGCATCTGTCGCAGTTACTTCTCTCTTTCCGGAAATTATAAAGAATATTATGCCTGCAGGGGAAAGAACAGAACAAAAAAAAGGAACCGGATATGGTCGGTAATATATCTGAACATCCAGTAGATGGAAATGCTCCAGGATATCCGTTGCAGATTATTGAAATTGATGAAGATATAAGATGCTTTAAAAAAGATACCACGACTATCATTGATGACGGAGATCCGGCTCATGATTCTGAAAGCTTGCAGTTATCGAATTATTCGATGCTGGAAAACCGTGAAACAAAGGAGATTGAGATGTACCTTACAAGACTTGGAGAACGTGGTAGCGGAGCCAATATCTGGACAGCAGATACTTATAAATATACTCTTCGTTTACTTAATAAAAAGTAGATTAAAAATTGTTTTAACTTACAATGTGAAGCACCATTTTTATAACCTGTTAAAAACATCATTATGGGAAAAATAGAAAGATCCGATCAAAAAAGAACTCGTGAAGGAAGTCATTCAAACATTTCACGGCGAAATTTCATTTCTTCCTGTTCAACCTGTGCAGCCTATGCAGCATGTATGACATTAGCGCCCCATACATTTGTGAAATCATCTTTTAACTCATCGGGTGAAAGAAAAAAAATGAGAATCCGTATTCTCTATTCGCTTCATGCTGTTGTTCAGCCAAAGCCCGACTGGCCTAATAAAGGATTTGACTTCGGACCGGTTATGGAGCGATTCAATAAAGCGTTAACATCTCATTTTAAGGATATGGAATTTATTCCGACTCTCGCCACCGGACCTGAAGAGACGGAAAAAATTGTTGAACAGGATAAACTTGAAATTGTTGATGGATATATTGTTTTTCAAATGAACTGTTGGAACAAAGTTGTCCAGACAGCTATTAAAACCGGGAAGCCGGTACTTTATGCCGATTTCCAGTTTGGAGGAAGTGGCGGATTCCTGGTTTACAATTCATCTTTTCTGAACGGGAGCGACCACAATATCGGCTTTGTATCTTCTTCAAAAACTGAAGATATCTTAGCAGCAGTAAACTGTTTTGAGATAGTCAGGAGAGGAGGATCAAATGCTGATTTTGTCACCGCAGTCACAAAAGCACGTTTAAAACATACACCACCAGCCGGTAAGTTCCGACTTCTTGAAAATGATATTAAAGTTTTATCTTCAGATGAATGTATAAAATACCTGAGCGGATCTAAAATCCTTGCTGTAAAGGACCAGGAATACAAAGCTGTTGATCCTGTTATGGGTATACCATTAGAGTATATTCCATTTTCAGAAGTTAATAATGCATGGTCAGCTGCTGATAAAGATGAAGCAAATATTATTGCGGAAAGATGGCAGAAGACAGCACAGGAAGTAATCGACGTTCCTTTTGAAACATTGCTTACATCAGCAGCAATGTACCTTGGAATGAAATATGTTTTGAAGCAACATGGAGCTAATGCAATCACAATAAACTGTCTTGGTGGATTTTACGGAGGGCATATCCATGCTTATCCCTGTCTTGGATTTCATGAATTGTGCAATGAAGGACTGGTAGGAGGATGTGAATGTGATGTCAGGTCAACAGCAACAATGCTGGCATTTTCAACTATGACAAATGGCAGACCGGGATTCATTTCCGATCCTGTAATTGACACCTCAAAACGTCAGATCATTTATGCCCACTGTGTAGCTTCAAATAAAGTATTTGGTCCGGAAGGGAAGGCTAATCCTTTTAAAATCATGACGCACTCGGAAGACAGAAATGGTGCATCTGTGAGGTCAATACTTCCTGTTAATTATTTAACAACCACATTGAAAATTGACAACGACAGGAAAGAGATAATATTTCATCAGGCAGTTGCTATCGATAACGATCCTGATGACAGGGCATGCCGGACAAAATTATGCGCTGAACCCCTGGGTGATATTGAAAAGCTTTTTACCATGTGGGAGAAATGGGGCTGGCACAGAGTCACATTTTATGGCGATTTAAAAGAACCGGTTTATGCACTTGCTGATGCAATAGGATGGAAAGTTATTAATGAAACTTAAAAACTTGATATTAAGAAATTTATTATTACTTCTGTTCTGCTCTTTCATGAATTTAGCTGGTCAGGGTACAACTCAGCAACCTGTCACAGCACAACACTTTCCTGATCGCCTGCATACATTTATCTGGAGGAACTGGTATCTGGTTCCCTCTGACCGTATAGCAAATGTGGCAGGTACTTCAGAAGATAACATAAGGCAAATAGCCTTTTCGATGGGACTTCCGGAACAGCCCGCCATAAGTGAAGAACAACTTAACCGTTCATATATCACTATCATAAAGCGTAACTGGCATTTATTGCCAAATGATCAATTGCTTAAGTTGCTGAACTGGACCCCTGAAAAGCTTGATTTTATACTAAAGGATGATGATTTTCTTTTTGTTAAACTAGGTCGTTCAAAACCTGAGTGTGATCCGATAATCTACAAACCGCCTGATTCAAAATCACAAAAGGCCGAAAAATATATTTCCGGTCTGTTAAAGGAAGAATTTCCTGAAGGATTGGGATTACCAGCTAAAAATCTGTTTGATTTTATTCACGATTTTGACACTGTGAAAGAGATTAATCAGGTGTATCAGCCTTCTTCCGGACAAAAAATCAGATTCTGTTATTCATATTTTGCTTTATATGGAGACCCTCTGGCAGATACTTTGTTAAATCCTTATCCTGATGGTTATCTTCAGCAGCTGGCTCTATCCGGTATCAATGGCATCTGGCTTCCTGCTTTATTGTCAAAGCTGGCTCCGTTCCCATGGGAATCTCAAATCAGTATCGGTTATGAAGCCAGGCTAAGGAATCTGGCTAATCTGATAAAACGGGCAAAACGATTTGGAATCGGAGTATATCTTTACCTTAACGAACCCCGGTCAATGCCCCTGAGCTTCTTTGAAAAATTCCCTGGTTTAAAAGGTACCGAAGAAGGCCAGTTTGCGGCATTATGTACAAGCAATCCTGAAGTCAGGAATTATTTAACTGATGCCGTTACCACAATCTGTAAAGCAATTCCGGATATCGCAGGATTCCTGACAATTACTGCATCAGAAAATCTTACGAATTGCTGGTCGCATGGGAACGGTAATAATTGTCCGCTTTGCAGCAAAAGAGATCCTGCTGAAGTTATTACGGAAGTCAATAAAGCGTATTTCCTCGGTATTAAAAAAGCATCCCTCAGTTCAGCAGGGAAGCATTATAACAAAAATGCAGAACCTGAGTTAATAGTCTGGGACTGGGGCTGGAATGATGCCTGGATAAAAGAAATAATTTCAAAGCTTTCTAAAGGTGTTTCTTTAATGAGCGTAAGTGAATGGGGAATTCCAATTGATCGGGGAGGGATAAAAAGCAGCATTAATGAATATTGCCTTTCTGCAATTGGGCCTGGCGAAAAAGCTAAACAGGAATGGAAATGGGCGCGGAAAAACAGGCTTGATATATATGCTAAAATCCAGGCTAACAGTACCTGGGAACTTTCATCGGTACCTTACCTGCCTGTGGTAGAGAATGTTGCAGTTCAGGCATGGAATCTTAACAAAGAAGGAGTGTCCGGTATAATGGCCGGATGGACACTGGGAGGTTATCCATCGCCAAATCTTGAGGTCTTAAAAGAGATTTCTGATAATCCTGAAATAACACCGGAAGAAGGTATGCTGAGTGTGGCTCAGCGAATTTATGGTAACGCAGCTGCTCCAATAGTTGTAAATGCATGGATCAGATTCAGCCGCGCTTTTAATAAATTCCCTTTCCAGCAATCAGTTGTCTATCACGCTCCTTTGCAGACAGGTCCTGCGAACCTTCTTTGGCCGGCTCCAACAGGTTTAAAAAGCTCAATGGTCGGTTTCCCATACGATGACATTGACGGATGGCGAGGTTCATATCCCGTAGAAATATTTATTAATCAGCTTGATAGCGTTGCAACCGGTTTTGAGGATGCTGTTACTGAATTGCAGGACAAATGTGAAAAGCTTCCGATAAGCCCGGATGCCAGGCTGGCTCTTAATGATGAGATTAGTTTTGCGACTGTAGCTTCTATTCATTTCAGGAGCGTTGCAAATCAGACAAGGTTTGTCAGTTTGAGAAATGAACTTGATAAAGTAAATAATCCCGATTCAGCTAATGAAATTCTGGAAGTTATAAAGAAAACCCTGACTGACGAGATAAGCCTTGCAAAGCGTCTTTATTATATTCAATCTCACGATTCACGGATCGGTTTTGAGGCGTCAAATCAGTACTACTATATTCCTGCTGACCTGGTCGAAAAAGTGATTAACTGCAGGTATCTTCTTGATTTCTGGCTTCCTGAAATGCAACAAAAGCATTCGCCGGAGGTTAAGTTCAGCAGTTTGTGAATTAAATTAGATTTAAAATAGAAATATGAAAAAGGATAGTATTCTTTTAATAGTATTCCTTGTCGTTGCATCAGAAAATTTTGGCTTTAGTCAGAAGAATTTTCAATCCGGATTTGTAATTCGTCTTAATGGTGATACGGTTCCAGGCTATATTGATTATAGAAATTGGAACAAAAATCCTGTATCCATACGTTTTCAGGAAAAGTCCCAGAGACCGGTTGTTGTTCTTACGTCAGATAGCATAAAGGAGTTTAGTGTTTCCAATGAAAAATACTGCAGAGGGGTGGTTGAAGTTGAAATTGAGGACGATGCTTCCGTCATTTATAATATTGATAATCAATTTCATGTTCAATTGAGGACAGATACTGTTTTTCTGCAATCCCTGATTAATGGTGAAAAGGAGTTATACTATTATAAAGGGAAAAATGGAGCTGTTTTTTATTACATAAAAGAAGATAATATTTACAAACTTTTGGTTTATAAACAGTATATGTACGATGACGAAGAGGGAATGGGAAAATCAATAAGAAAAAATAATGGATATGTGGGGGAATTAATAGACTATTTTAAGAACTGCTCAAATCTGGTACCTGAAATAAACAGGACAGAATATCGCCTTAATGATATGATGGCTCTTTTTAATGATTATTACAAATGCATGAATTCAACTCCGGCCTATCAAAAACCCAAAGATAAAATCCGTGCTGAGTTTGGCGTAATTGCCGGACCCAATATGGCAAATATGTTTTTTCAAACAGGGACATCAATCTATTCTTATACTACTTTAATGAAAGCTGATTTTTCTGATCCATTAAGTGCTTCTGGCGGATTATTTGTGGATTTTGTTATACCCAGAACCCGAAGAAAATGGTCAATTGACAATGATCTGATGTTCTTATCATATAATGCAAGAAGCCATCAGGAGAATTATGAATCAGAAAATACTTACACCAAAACAGACATATCATTCAAATACTCATATCTCAAGCTATATAATTCATTACGATACAGATATCCGATAAAAGATTTCAGCTTATTTCTAAACATCGGGTTTAGTAACGGAATGATGGTTTCCGGGACGAATCATAAAAGAATTGAAGATGTGGTCACAGGTGTCTCGAATGTCAGTGAAGGCGAAGCGCTGGATAAAATCCGAAAGCATGAGGAGGGATTTATACTTGGATCTGGCATCAGGTTTAAAAAATGTTCATTTGAATCAAGGTTTGAAAAAACTAACGGCTTGTCAGAATATTCTGGTTTGAGGTCCGGAATGAATCGATTATATTTTCTGCTTGGATACAGGTTCTGACTTTCTCATATCATTGGCAGGCGGGGTATATTGAATTTAAGCCATCCACAGGAAGCCGGGAAAATATAAGTCAAAATGAAAAATAATTTGCTTTGTCCGCTCTGTTTCATTTTATATTGTTTGGTTCAATCCTGCAACAACAGCCATAATGGTTATAATCACAGACATAATTCCATAACAAAAACACTGGACTCCGATTCTGGAAGCCGCCTGACCTTCTTTGGTGATACAATTGCAGAATTATACTCACGTGAGTTGAATGAATCACTGCAGGGTGTTCTTAAATACAATTTTGTTTCTGTTGATTCTGCATTTCCGATAGGTTTTGTTCATGCTTCTCCGGTACCACAGGGCTGGAGCAATACTTTCTGGACACGTGACGGAGGTACTTTCCTTCGTGAGCTCGTTCATTGGAATTATATCGAACATGCATGCAGGATGACTGAATGCCTGATGAAAATGGTAGCCAGGAATAAGGATGGCGCTGGATAAGAAAAGAGAATTGTAAAAAGCTTGTTATCGGATAAAACTATTTCAATATTTGATATTTATAAAGGCAGTAAGAATTTGCCTGCGGCAGTTTAAAAACAACTTTGCCCTCTGAATCTGCTGTTATATTAAATAGCATTCCGCTTCCTAAGACAGGCTCGCATTTTATTTTGCTGCCAGGAGATAGCCAGGTTTTTACTGGATATGATTCTGTTTCATTCTTTTCCCGGAAAATAAGAAAATATCCCTCATTATTCTTAATCGATTGGAACCCTGTCCAGCTGACTCCATCAGGCTCTTCACCGATCGGAAGAATAATTCCTGAATGTAGATCAGATTGTATTGACTTGTATTTATTAAGGATCGGGGAAAGCTGAAAAGCTTCGTTTGGTAATCCGGTTGCCTCGAACCATGCCAAAGGCTGTGCCATCATGGTAATGGCAAAAACATAATCAAAGGGGTAATTTACCGGACCAAATGGGTCATCTTTATATTTATCTTTGTTTCTCCAGATGTTAAGGAATTCAATCTGAAGATTCTGAGAAGGTATATACCTGGATAGCATCCAAAGATTTCTTAAGGTTTGGTAAGGATAATAATTCTGCCAGTCAGTATACCGATTCTCAAGAAAAAGATTCCCGTATTCATTAAATAAATTGTATCCGCCACGCTGGCCGGCAGTGGCATCCAGATTAAAAACTGCCTTGCCACCTGTAGCTGCGACGATTTTGTCAAGCATTTTACGGAAATTTATCTCCGAAGTCTTATCCGTAAGCATGACTCCATCAATTTTAAATGTGCGTATTCCATATTCATTGTAAAAGCCGATCAGAACATCGGCGTCTTTTTCCCAGTTGAGTTTGCTGTAATCATTGCTGGGATTGAACCACAGACACATCTCAATCCCCAGTTCTTTCGCCCTTTTCATTACAGGACCCAGACCATTTGGAAACCTGACCGGATCAGGTTTCCAGTAATCAGGATGGTCCCAGATATTAATTAAACTTTCAGCCTGATCTCCTGATATTCCGGTTTGCCATCCGGCATCAATCTGTAAATGAGTAATTCCAAGTCTGGCTCCGGCTTCTAATTCTGCCAGGATGAATTTCTCATTTATTTTTGAAGTCTGGCTTCTGTCACCCCAGGTATTCATAAGGATCATTTCATCGCGGTCGGGAAGATGCAGACGTATGCGCTGCTGATAATCACGTAAAGCAATCAGTCTGTTCAGCTCACTGCCGTTAAATACACCCGTTACAAAGCCATAGCCTCGTTTCCACTCAATCAGGTCAAGATCCGATGGGTTAACTCCGATGCCTGTCAACTTAAATGTTCCAAATTCGGAATACAGATCACCTCCGGGATAAGCCAGTTGAGCATTTGACGTTGGACTTTCTTTAAGGATGAATATTCCGTCATCAGAGGTAATGTCATTCATAAAGAATAAATTACCCTTGAATATATTTCCGCGATATGATAACGCTGTTACAGTACGAACTAATGTGTTGGTCCTGTCAGTAACATCAAAAAATTCAATAGCAGCAATCTTCCAGTGTTTCCCTGATAGCTCTAGTTTTTCCATGACTGGTGACGGATACGGCAATCCTTTATTATCAGGTTTATCAGTCCAATGACAATTGGCTTTCCCGCGAAGATAAAAGTCACAGGCTATTGCCGGGCAGGCAGGATATATTTTAAATACCCGTTTCACCTCTAATTCACCGAGCGAACATATTATTTCAGCTTCAATATGTGCCTGGATAACAGGTCCTGAAGGTATGCTCTTTACCGAGAATGCAGGGTTGCCAGCTTCGTCTTGTTGCCCCGGGAAACTTATATCAGGAGATGAGGCATTGGATTTCCAAACTTTCCCGTTTTGTTTGTTGATGACGGATAACGTAATAATATTCCCGTTATTCCATTTATAAGTACGGGACATTTTTGAATTTTCAAGTATCAGCACATTATCCTGTAAACGTGCAGAACAATAATTCTGATCAGAAGGCCTGTCAGAAATAGATGAATTTATATAATTATCTCCTGAATAGTTTTGTCCGAAGCATGTTTGAATAAAAATAACTGTATGAAGTAAAATCAAATAGAACATGACATGTAATAATTTTTTCATGGATGAATGTTTTTTCAAATTTTTATCTGTTTAGTAAAAGAATTTTTCAGGACATGTTATCTCTCTCTAAAGTAGTCAAAATACATTGATTCAGTTATTAATTTTTAGGAATATTTTAGTTAAATTTGATCTAATAACTCATCTGGATTTCTGCATTAACAATTATTAATAAATAAATAATATTCAATGATTTACTTATTTCAGAGGTTATTTATTATGCTTATTTCCCTAACATATTCTCAATACGTCGGACAGTCTGTTGAACCAGGTAAGACTGATAACTATATCTGCTATGTGAAATCATCTTATCAATCTCCGGCTATCAATGCAAATTGGGACAAAAGATTCTGGAACAAGGCTGATGTCGTCCGTCTGAAAAACCATATGGGTGAAATGCCATCGCATTTCCCTGAAACGCAGGTAAAACTTAAGTATGACGCTGATAATATTTATGTCATTTTCCGCGTGAAAGATCATTATATCAGGGCAGTTGCAGGTGAAACAAACGGAAAAGTCTATGAAGACAGTTGTGTGGAATTCTTTTTCACACCTGGTCCCGATATCAGTCGTGGCTATTTTAACCTGGAAGTAAACTGTATGGGTGTTTATCTCATGCAGTATCATAAGAATAATGAGAAGGATCAGGGGTTTGTTGACCTGAACGATTCCAGGCTTATTGAAATATCCCATTCACTGCAGGAAAATGTGGAAAATGAAATTACGAAACCTGTTACCTGGTATATTGAATACAAGATTCCATATGCAATTCTTTCAAAATATATTCAGGTAGATACTCCCGGACCCGGAATTCAATGGAGAGCAAATTTTTATAAATGTGGCGATAAAACATCTCATCCTCACTGGCTCACATGGGCTCCTGTAAATTACCCGAAGCCCAGGTTTCACTTACCTGAGTATTTTGGGTGGCTTGAGTTTAAATAATTATTATAAACTAAGGAATATTTTTTGCCATCTTAATACTTACTGGTCCTATCAAGCCTGATTCTGAAAGTGGATCATCTTTCTTATAAAAGCGATATGTAGTAAATGTAAATCGCTTGCTTTCCCGTTTTGTTCCGTTAATCAGCCATTCCGGCCATTTACCATCTTTTATTCCATCCCAGGGTTGGGATTCATCACCGATAAGCCGGTTTATCCATAAGTTGGCAATATCAATCTCGAGATTGTTTCCATGTTTTTTCAGAATGCCAGTAATATTGACCTGCCAGGGTGCAGTCCAGGTAATACCAAGGTCCTTTCCATTCAATTTTATTCTTCCCATGTTCTTTAAAGTGCCAAGATCCAGGAAGTACTCATAATTATTTTCTAAATTTAATTGATCTGGCAGATCAAAAGATTTCTTGTAGACTGCAATACCGGAATAGTATCTGATTCCACTTTCGGTCCTCTTTGTCCAGTCACATAAACTGTCGAATACAACATGTGAAGGACCGCCCCAGGTGGTGTCGAAAGCTACATTCCATGGTCCCTTTAATGTAAAGAGTATTTGTTGTTCCGCGAATTTTTGTGGATAAGTTATTTCGTCATTTTTTGATTTTTGCCTATGATAAAATACTACAAAAAAGCTTTGAAATGCATCCAGATTAATTGGAACTGCTGTTGTACCATTCGTTAATTGATGACAACCAACCGGATATATTTCACTCGTAACCGGATTCCATAATTCTGCATTCATTGTGCCATTACGGAAGAAACAAGTATCTGATACAGGCAATCCGGTCCGGTTTGAAATGAAGTAAATGTCACGATCGGACAGAGATCGGTGGGTGTAACGGATATTTCCCGAAGCCCTGAAATCTGCGTTAATTCCTGAATTGCTCAATAATGTTGTTGTAGTCTGAAAATCAGGGTAAAGGTCCAATGAATCTTTACCAGTTGAATTTGCTGCCTGATTATTCAGAAGTTTTTCTCCCCACCAGATCTTTCCAAGGCCAAATTCATGATGAGTCAGTTCTTTTGGTATCTCTCCCGACCCCCATATGTTATTTACCAGGGTTTTAACCAGTTCGTCACATCCTGGATAATTTACAAGTGAGGGTGATTTTTCCGGTGGATTGCCGATGATTGTTGCCCCATCTTTAATCAGAGATCCTATTTTGGTTACCAGTTCAGGCGTCATTGTCTTCACCTGAGGCAAAACAAGAAGACGGTAAGAACCGCCTCCCGGAAAAACAATCCGGCCATCTTTGATAGATGCATTTTTAATAAGGAAGTGAGGAGAACAGCCATCGAATGAATAGCCTTTCTTATCAGGCATTACAGCTGTACCTTCAAGAGAAGAATGAGGCGGCAGAAATACCTGAGGAGCACCTTCAGGTGTAAGGTAAAGAATATCGGCAACTGCAGTTCCCTGAGAAAGAACATACTGGCATCGTGAGATATATCTGTGATATCCTTCTGCCATAGGCCACCAGGTCTGTCCCCTGTCCCAGTGAACACCATAAGGTCCCATTGTCATTCCGGGACGATATTTATCAGGAAAGGGCTTATGAGCAAAAGTATGATAAATAAGTCTGTTAATGCCCATGCAAAAAGCCCAGTCCCCCTGGTTTTTCATATTGCCGGGATATTTTTTCCAGGCCTCTGAACCTCCTGCCGTAAAGGATTCTGCTGCGACAACAGGTGCCCCTTCTACATGAGCAACTGAGGTTGCCTCGATGCAGCTGAATGAAGAATTAAAACCATAACCATCGCTCCAGAATTCGCACATCGGAACATCTGCAACACCACCCAGATCGAGATCAGAAGCCGGATTCATATCATAAGGTTCTATTGACAGGCGAAATCCATTTCTCCGTCCAAGCTCTTTAAACCGTCCGGCGTGGTTCTCAATAATCAGTTCATTTGAAGTTTGACGCACATCCCAGAGAAAACGCTCACTCATTTCTAAGCTGTTAACAATCAAACCTGTATAGACTGGCAGATACAATATAGGATCGTAACCGCGACGTTGTTTGAATTCTTCTCTGAAATGCGGACTCCAGTTCTGTGATCCCATCTCCCAGCTGTCAATATGAATCATGGTCCAGCCTCCTCCATTTTTGTTCTTTTTTGGGTGAACCTTATTGATCAGCTTCCCGATATATGCATTATAATGGGCATCGAATGATGAAGTATCAAATTTATCACATTCAAAACCCAGGCCCGGAGCAGGGGCAGGACGGGTGACTGCACCATTATTACGTTTACCAAATCTTAGAATGGTCCATTTACCATCCGGTATCTTCCATTTAAGATTTCCATCATTTTGAAGCCTGTCCGAAAGGTCAATAATTTTACTCTGATCAATCTCGGAACCGATAGTTTCATGAAAAGCAGCAGGTGCAGGAATATAGGGAAGAACCCCTGGTTGTGAAGTATAAGGTGCACGATAGTAAAGTGCTTTTTCATCAATTTGTGAAATTTTCAATGAGACTTTCGGAGTTGGAAAGGCGAGAACAACAACATCTTCATACCAGTTATCGCGTTGTTGTTTAAGTGTCTGTGTCAGACTGCCCTCTCCAAAAAAAGGTTTCCTTGGTTTCGGAATAGGGAGAATGCCATTAAATTCAGCCGGACCCGATACCATAGTATCACTGGCTACCAGGTGGACCATCGATTGGGCAGGTGTAACCCATGGTCCTCCGCTTCCGGCCCAGCCGGGCCCGGAACCAAGAATGACCCTGATTCCAAGTCGCTCTGCTTCCCTTACGGCATGTTTATATAACTCCTGCCACTTATCACTGAGAAAATCTACCTTTCCGCGGGGTACGCCAACATTGACCTCGAGAAACAGTACGTAACCAATACCTGCTTTTTTCATTGATTCAAGGTCCGCTGTCATTCCTTCACGACTGAGATTTCCATCCATGAAGTACCAGTAAACGCCAGGTCTTGCTGAATCAGGCGGATTCAGGAATCCATTTTTCAGATAGTCATCTTTTCCCTGATAAGCACAGGAATAAAATAACTCACAAACTGATAAAACAAACAAGCACTTAAATAAAAATGTAATCTTATTCATCATTTTTAAGGTTTAATCTGAGTCTTTTAGAATATCTTAAAAATAACATTTTATTCACAAAATTGTCGTAGATAATGTGACATATTTTCCATATTACATCATATTTCCTGAAACAGCAAAATCTGATATCCTGACAGAATATTTTATTGTTAAAAAGTCCATTATATGGTGGGAATGTGTAAATTTAGTGGTACAAGTCATTCAATAATAATTTGCATATTATGTTAAATAAGAAAATCAAAGTAATCATTATAGCACTGATTGTTACAAATGTTTTAACAGCGGTACTCTTAATCGATTGGACTATTAAAGCTCAAAAGCAGAAGAAACTACAATCGGTAAGCGAACTAAAGGTAAAAACAGAGTATTCTTTTCGCGACAATATTAAATACATTGAGAAATTGAGTCTTTATTCAGTATATAAAAAGCATGCTGAAATCGTCATGCTGGGTAATTCAATCACTTCCCGTGTCGACTGGTCTGAACTTCTTGACAGAAATGATATTGTAAATCGGGGGATCGATTCAGACATAACGGAAGGATATTTAAACAGGATGGAAACGATTTATTCTGTGAATCCCCGGATTTGTTTCTTGATGGGAGGTATTAATGACATAGCAAAAAACATTTCTCCCGACACGACAATCAGGAATATTACACAGATTACAGCGGAATTGAAACTGCATGGGATAATACCTGTAATGCAAAGTGTTTTATATGTTGCTGATACTTATCCTGACTATTTAAAAATGAATAATGCTGTCAGCTATCTTAATACCAGGCTTGAAAGAGTTGCTGCAGAAAACAATATCAGATTCCTCGATCTGAACAGAGTTTTGTCATCAGAGAAAAAACTAATAAAAGGATACGCCTTGAATGACGGGATACATCTGACGGGTTCAGGTTATAAAATGTGGGGTACAATTTTATCGGAGTGTTTATCGGAATATGGTTTGTGAGAAAATGAGTTTCCAGTGATGATATGCAATAAGAGAATATTTCTGAATATGAAATTTGTTTGGCAATTTACTATAGCTGTAACAGTGTTACTGTTCCCGGGTGAAAGGCTGATTGCTCAAAATGCATCAATTATTGAAAAGGAAGCAGATTTTAATACATATATGTTTTCAGATCCGAATCCGACACCTCAGTTCGGTAAGATATTTCCATACTTCCGCTTTGACGGATATTCAAATTCCGGAATAATTCGTAAATGGAAAGTGGTGGAAATGGAAAATGATTATATCAAACTATGGATATTACCTGAGATCGGAGGGAAGATATGGGGCGCTGTCGAAAAGTCTACCGGGAAAGAATTCATCTATTATAATCATGTTGTAAAATTCAGAGATGTAGCCCTGAGAGGTCCGTGGACTTCCGGCGGGATAGAAATGAATTTTGGCATAATTGGCCATGCGCCAACAACTTCATCTCCTGTTGATTATATGATCAGGAAAAATGATAACGGAAGTGTAAGCTGCTTTGTCGGAGCCATTGATCTGTGTTCCCGCACGCGTTGGAGTGTGGAAATAAATCTTCCTGCAGACAAGGCATATTTCACTACCCGTTCCAGATGGGAAAATCCGACATCACTTGACCAGTCATATTATAACTGGATGAATATGGGAATAAAAACAGATGGGAACCTGGAATATGTATTCCCTGGAAATCAGTACCTGGGGCATGACGGAAAATATTTTCCGTGGCCATATGATGAAAAGGGTGATACGCTTTCATATTACAATAAAAACAACTTTGGGGGCTCAAAATCATATCACGTGTTTGGAGAAGCAACAGGTTTTTATGGAGCTTTCTGGCACGATGATAATTTTGGCTTTGCACATTTTTCACAGTATGATGAAAAACCAGGTAAAAAGATCTGGATCTGGGGATTGTCTGATCAGGGAATGATTTGGAAGGACTTGCTGACTGACACTGACGGTCAGTATTCAGAGATTCAATCCGGCAGGTTATTTAATCAGGCTGCACAGAATAGCAGCTTTACCCCTTTTAAAAACAGGGATTTTACTCCGGGATCGACCGATGAGTGGTTAGAATATTGGTTCCCGGTAAAAGGCACTCAGGGCCTGAAATATGCTGTAACTGAAGGATCAGTGAACCTTAGCAGGGATGCCAACAGAGCCAGTCTGTGGTTTTGTCCTAATGAAAAAGCTACCGGTAAGCTTCAGGTCAGGAATGGCAAGGAGACTATTTTTTCAAAAGAATTTACTTTCAATCCGATGCAGATTGTAACAGAATCAATTAATTACGGCGGAGACATTAAAAATTTGAGTGTCTGGTTAGATGACAAACTTTTATATGACGCAGATAGTAAGAAATATCAGATAAAGCGCCCGGTCGAATCTCCCTCCTCATTTAGCTGGGAGACGGCATTCGGACATTATCTGAAAGGAAAAGAGCTGGAGCGTCAGCGCTTATATACAAATGCGGAAGCAGAGTACCAAAAAGCGCTGGAAATTGAACCATGGTATGTTCCTGCGTTAACCGGTATGGCCAACCTCTCTTACCGGGAAACAGACTATAATGCTTCTTTGGAATATTCCATTAAAGCACTTAGCATTGATACATATAATGCCGAAGCAAACATGATTTACGGATTATCAGGGCTTGCAACCGGCGATACTGCATCGGCTATTGATGGATTTTCAATTGCATCAGCCGATATATCATTTCGAACCGCGGCATATAATGTTCTTGCTTCAATTTCCCTTAACAGGGGCGACTGCAGGGGAGCTTTGGATTATGCTGAAAAGAGCCTTAATTATAATATGCTGAGCTCAGAGGCTGTTCAGCTGAAGATCCTTTGCCTGCGCAAACTCGGAATGGCAAAGGAAGCAGGGATAGAACTGAGTGAGCTTGCTGAAAAAGATCCGCTGGACCACTTCACCGGGTTTGAAAGATTCTTGAGTGATCCTTCCGCGGAAAACAAGAAAAATGTTCAGTGTCAGATTACTAATGAGCTGCCTTGCGAAACTTATCTGGAATATGCTCTGTGGTATTTCCGGAACGGACAGATTTCAGATGCACTGAGAGTTTTAGGGCTCTCTCCTGAAAATCCTGTTGTGTTAATTTGGGAAGGCTACCTGAACCATCTGTCCGGGAATGAGAAACTGGCAACCGATGCTTTGTCAATAGCGCTAAAGTTAAGTCCTCTTCTGGTTTTCCCTTTCAGGGCTGAAACGCTTAAACCTTTAGAATGGGCACTTACTGTGTCTGATGACTGGAAAATAGAATATTACGCTGGTCTGATTTATCTGAATGCCGGAGCAGTGGAAAAAGGAAAGAGCGTTTGGAAAAGCCTGGGAGACAAACCCGATTTCTGGCCTTTCTATGTTGCCCGTTCCGGGATTTGGGATGAAGGAAGCAGTCAGTCCCGGACTGATATTGAAAAAGCATTGTCTCTTTCAGGAAATGAATGGAGAGCCGGCTTATATGCTGCTCGATTTTACTTAAGTATTGAAGATACGCAGAACGCTGAAAAGATCGCCGGGAGCTATTATCTGAAATTCCCTCAGAATTACTATCTGGGACTTCAATATGCAAAAATTCTGGAGCAAAAGAAAAATTATACAGATTGTATCAGCCTGCTTAAAAAGATTCAGGTCTTGCCAAATGAAGGAGCTTCAGAAGGAAGAATTATCTGGAGAAACGCAAATATTGGGGAAGCCCTGGACCTGATGGATTCAGGAAAATTCCGGAAAGCAATCGAAAATATTGACATGGCGCTTCAATGGCCTTTGAATCTCGGAGTCGGTAAACCATATCTGGTTGATGAAAGACTCGAAAATTTCATTATGTTACAATGTTATAAGAAACTGCAGGATAATAAATCAGTCAGCAGGATGCAACAGAAAATTTTAAGCAGTTCTGAACCAGCAAACCTGACATCCGACCAGAATGATTTCATCTCAGCCTGGGTTTTAAGAGAAACAGGGAATGAATCCAGCGCAGACCGGATAATGAAAGAATTGCTTGAAAAGAATTCCTTATCAAACATTATTAAATGGTGCAGTTTGATTTATTCCAATGACCTTTATGGTTCTAAAAAGTTAGAGAAAGAAATTGATACCAGAGCTTCGGTTATACAATTTTTAATCAGGTTATTTAACGAACCTGATAGCATTAAAACGAAATAAAAACGGTTAAGAAGGCAGTGTACAAGATTTATTAATTAATGAGATAATAGTGACTTAAATTATTTTGCAAAACAATGAACTCCAAAACGAGAGTATTAAAAGCTTTTAGAAAACTAAACGGGAACCCCGACCGGATTCCGATCCAGTTCGACTTATGCCGTCAGCTGACTGAATCTTTTGGTAAAAAGCTGGGCATTCAACCTGAATATGCCTTATCTTATTATGAGGATCTTACTTACAGGATTTCTGCCAATGACATCAGGACAAAGCTTGGCAGTGACGTGGTAGTGGTTGGGGGTACTATTGCCAGGGGGTTTATACCTGAACCGGTACAGGATAATATTACCAGTAATGAATTTGGCATGTTTATGAAACCCACTCCACTATACGTCGAGGTTGTCAAATGTCCGCTTGAGAATGCTTCTTCAAATGAAGACATCGAAAAATACTCTTTCCCCGATGCTTATGCCCCTGGTAGATTTGACGAAGCGAAAAGGGATATTGATAAGTTCGGCAGTGAATATTTTGTCATCGGCGATGTGGAAATATCCTTGTTCGAATTGGCATGGCATTTAACCGGACTGGAAAAATACCTGGTGGCGATGATGTGCGATGAACCCTGGCTGGAGCTGCTGAATGATCGGGTAGAGAAATGGAGTACGGGACTTGCCCTGCAACTTGTTAAGGCCGGTGTTGACGCAATATGGCTTGGGGAGGATCTCGGGACCCAGACTTCGACTTTAATATCGCCGGAAGACTGGAGAATGAAATTCAAACCCCGTCATATAAGGATGATCGAAAAGCTGCGTCATGAAAATCCCAATATCATCATCATTATGCACTCCGATGGAGCAGTAGCGCCATTGCTGGACGATTTCATAGAGATGGGTGTGGATGTTTATAATCCGGTACAGCCGAATGTCCCGGGATCTGATCCCCGGGAACTTAAAGAAAAGTATGGCAACAGGATATGCTTTTTTGGTGGAATCGACCAGCAGTTTCTTCTGCCCTCAGGCAATATACCTGCGATTCGGGCAGAAATAAAAGAAAGGATCAGCATTCTTGGAAAAGACAAAGGCTATTTGCTTGCCCCGGCCCATATTCTTCAGGCGGATGTCAGTACAGGTACTATTGAAGCAATGATACAGGCGGGCATGGAATTTGGCACTTATTAAACCCGGGATTGCCTTATGAATTGCGATTTTAAAATCTGATATTTTCTTCAGTAACTCTTATTAGAGACATTGTTGATTAGTCTACTCATGGAAAGTATCATTATTCATCTTTTGAAATTGTGCTTCTGCATTTTAATTGCCGGAATATATAATCAGGTTCAAATTGACAGATATGAATAGCAGGAAGAAAGCTGAACAGATATTTATCTCCGGTGTTAAAAGCGTTACTCCCGAAAAGCTGATAAGCAGGAGTATGTCAGTTAAGGGATCAGTTCTTAAAATATGTGATCTCAGCTTCTCTCTTGATGTTATCAGAAACATATTTGTAATTGGTGCAGGTAAGGCAAGTGCCGCAATGGGACATTATGTGGAAAACATTCTTGGTAACAGGATTACTGAAGGACATATCGTAGTTAAATACGGTTATTCATGTAAATTAAAAAGGATAAAAGTTACAGAGGCAGGTCATCCGGTACCTGATCTGAATGGAATCATGGCTACTCAGGAAATATTGAGAATTGCCCGCCATGCATCTGAAAATGATCTGGTAATATGCCTGATATCAGGTGGCGGTTCAGCTTTGCTGACTGACCTTCCTGAAGGATGCCTGCCTGAAGAGCTTTTTATCGTAAACCACCTTCTTATCAGAAGCGGTGCTTCTATAAATGAGATAAATACCGTCAGGAAGCATCTTTCAGATGTGAAAGGAGGGCAGCTTGTAAAAGCAGTATGGCCTGCGACTTTAGTGAGCCTGATTTTATCTGATGTTCCCGGGAATTCTCTTGAAGTAGTTGCATCAGGTCCGACAGCCCCCGACAGCACTACCTTTGGTGAAGCCGTTAAAGTTCTTGAGAACTATCAATTAACTAATGATATTACTGTTCCAATATTGAATTATCTTAAGGAAGGTGAAAGGGGAATAAGACCTGAAACACTAAAACCGGGAGATCCGTTATTTAATAAAACATTTAACATTTTAGCAGGCACAAATCTGATAGCTCTTGAAGAGGCGAAAAAAGCTGCCATTGACCTGGGTTTTAACACTATTATTATTGAAAGCGAAATGCAGGGTTACGTGGAAAATCTGGCTCAGAACATTGTTGATACTGCCCTGAATTATAAGAACAACAATGAGATAAAAAAACCGGTTTGCCTGCTATATGGTGGCGAACCGACAATTAAAGTAACAGGCGAAGGTCTTGGTGGGAGAAACCAGCATCTGGCATTATCAGCAGCGATCAAACTGCGTGATTTACCAGGTATAACTTTCCTGTCGGCCGGAACCGACGGCACTGACGGTTCGACACAGGCAGCAGGAGCTGTTGTAGATGCAGATACTGTGCATATGGCATTGTCAATAAATGCTGATCCAGAAAAATATTTGGACGAATTCGATTCATTTAATTTTTTCAAATTGACCGGCGGGCATATAATAACAGGTCCCACTTTAACCAATGTTATGGATTTGGTTGTTGTAATTGTAGAGTGACCCTTTGTTTTATCAGGACCAGGCAATGGACAAAAATAAGATACTTAAGTAAAGTCATATTGAATTATAATATTAATGGATTTAAAACGAAATATTTCGTACTCACTTTATATATAAACCCTTTTTAAAATATCCGATATGAAAACGATTTACCTGAATAGGTATGAAAATACAGGATTGAAAATCATAGCAATCCTGTTCTTCCTCTTAATTCTGACAGGAATATCAAAATCTCAATCTGTTGAAAGTATACCTTCAGGTAATGAGTCTGTTAGTCTCTGGGTTAAAGAACATTTTGCAAAAGGTAAAATTCCACCTTTTTCTTTTATTTACGGAGGGAAGAACTCTGGTACATTTATCACCGGGTGGCAATTCTCTGATGAAAAACTTAAATCAGATTCTCCGGATACTAATAAGTTTGTCTTCACTTATTCGGACATAAAAAGCGGTCTTAAAGTAAAATGTTATTTAACTTCCTTCAGCGATTTCCCGGCAGTAGAATGGGTGTTAAAATTCTCCAATACTTCATCAAAAAATTCACCGCTAATTGAAAAAGCAGCAGCCATTGATTATTCTTTTGTTTCGGGGGAAAATGGAAGTTATAATCTTCATTATTCCAGAGGAAGCAATGCTACCCGAAGCGACTTTCAACCTATCGACGAAATACTTAAACCAGGGAAGGATGTTTATATGACGCCAACCGGCGGGCGCTCTTCAGACAATACAGCTTTCCCGTTTTTTAATATCGAAATGCCCGGAGGGCAGGGCATAGTGGTCGCAATAGGGTGGAGCGGGAAATGGTACGCAGATGTTTTACAGAATACTGAAAATTCAGTATCCCTGAAATCAGGTATTGAAAAAATGAAATTATCTCTATTTCCGGGAGAAGAGATCCGCACACCAGAAATCTGTCTTCTTTTCTGGAAAGGGAATGACAGGATGATAGGTCATAATCAGTTCCGGAAGTTTATCCTGGCGCATCATTCACGAAAAATAAACGGAAAGTTAGCAGAGTATCCGCTTTCAGGCAGTTTTGATTATGGCGATCCGGCTCCCTGCCGGGAATATGAATGTCTTACCGAAGAATATGCTGTTGCTCTTGTTAAACGTTACCAGGACTTCAAAATCTTACCGGAATTATTCTGGCTGGATGCAGGCTGGTACACTGGTTGCGGAAGTTTCAAGGAAAACGGCGGATGGTGGCAGAATGTAGGAAACTGGTCAGTAGATAAGGAACGTTTCCCCCATGGATTAAAAGCAGTTTCAGATGCTGTCCATGAAACGGGTGCAAAATTCATGGTCTGGTTCGAACCCGAACGTGTGCGTCAGGGAACACAGGTTTACAGAGAACACCCGGAATGGTTGCTTAAGCTGCAGGGGAATGATAATTATCTGTTCGATCTGGGAAATACCGATGCAAGACTATGGATAACAAACCTTATTTCTGGCATTATTAAAAATGAAGGTATTGATTATTACCGCCAGGATTTCAATATGGATCCTTATCCTTACTGGAGCGCTTACGATACACCCGGCAGGATTGGCATACACGAAATAAAACATATTGAAGGGCTTTATGCATTCTGGGATAGTTTGCTTGTCCGCTTTCCGGAACTGCTCATTGACAACTGTGCAAGCGGAGGACGTCGTATCGATCTTGAGACGACCAGCCGCAGTGCACCTCTATGGCGTACTGATTATCAATATGGTGAACCGAATGGATATCAGTGCCATACTTATGGTCTGCATTTTTACCTCCCTGTTCACGGTACTGCCATTTATAGTACTGACAGCTATACTTTCAGATCGGGTCTCGGAGCAACAGCTGTAACAAACTGGGAAGTCACCGGCAGGAACTCGGAGCCTGTACCGGCTATGCAAAAACGTATTCAGGAGTTTAAGGAACTGCGTGAATATTATTACGGTGACTTCTACCCGCTCACGGGAAGTGTGAATAATACCAGGGACGATGTCTGGCTAGCTTACCAGTTAAACCGACCGGATCAAAGAGACGGCATTATACTTGCCTTTCGTCGTAGCGGGAGTAATGAAGAATCCATACATGTAAAATTATCCGGACTTGAAGACAATACAATATATGAGGTAAATTATGAAGATTATGGAGTCATCATCAGAAAGTCAGGCCATGAGCTAATGGATGGTTTTGATATTACAATATCGCAAAAACCATCATCATTGATGATCAGATATAAATCCATATGACCATGAATAGAAAACAGTATGTGGTAATTTGTACTTTCCTGCTAGCGAAGGTTTTACTTTTTGCAGGAACATCAGACGCACAAACCGGATATAAAGGGAGATACTTTTCGGGAAAGGGAGACACATCTTATATTGAACTTCTCGACAAAGCTTACCGGATGATGCGGCCCGATGCAGAGCTTGAAAATCTCAGCATGCTTTATAAACCGGAATGGAATGGGTTTGTGGAAGGACCTACATGGGATATGTGGTGGATTCAAAACTCATTCGGGCCAACTTATACTATGCTCCCGTTTATGGATAAGGTTTACCAGACATTCGTTCTGAATTCACAGAATTTATGGTTCGATAAAATTGGAGATGGTAAAAGAAAAGACGGGAATGGCTACATTGCTCCTGTTGGCTCACTCTGCGATTGCGCATCACCCGATAAAGTCTACTTTCGCCAGGGTGATGCACAACATCGTATTCATGACTGGGGCTATGGTTTTACAGCCGCGGGAATAATCCTGCAATCAGAACTGCTGCTTATTAAACGCGACATGGAGGCTATTCACAAATACCTGCCTTTGCTTGAACAGGCTGCTGAATTCATTGATGCCCGCCGCGATCCCGTAAAGAATATTTTCCTGGTCGGACCGGCGGGGAATCTTCTGGCTCCCAGCTATGCCGGAACGGGAGTGAAAAAGGATGATGGTTCGTATGAGAAAGCATATCTGGCAGAGATCTCTGTGAATTATATTGCGGGACTTGACAGGTTGATTGAACTCGAAAAAATGGCAGGGAGAACCAATAAAGTCAAACTATATAAAGAAAGGAGAGGCAAAGTAAAAGAGGGATTAAAATACTTTACAACTGATGAAGGATATTTTATCAGGTCTCTTGATATAGATGGCGCCAGGCATGGCGTTTATGGTGCTCCCAATCATGGTTATTTTGAGACTGTTCCAAATCACGACGCTATGGCGTTCAGAGTTGCAGACGATAAGCAGGCAAATAAAATTTATGAGAAAATCGCCTCCATACCGCAATTACGTCCTAACAAACTTATTCTTCCAAATTATCCCGGTTATGATGACATGTACCAGTTTAATGACCTGTTTGTGTACGGCAAATGGATAAACGGAGGTCACTGGACAACTTGCGAAGCCCGAATGCAGATCGGCTACTATCGCGTGGGCGCTTTTAATGATGCCAGTGAGGCATTTAAACGAATACTGACGCTTGCCCCTGTATTCCGCCTCGATAATAACCTTACCGATTTTGGAGCCGGGCTATATCAACCCAACCAGCCTGTCAATTGTGTGTATGATGCCTGGGGTGCACCTGGAGGTTTCATGAGAGGATTGTTTGAGTATATCTACAAAGCTGACGGACTTGAAATATACCCTCATATTCCGCCGGCCATAACCCGGCTCGAACAAAAATTCCCTGTTTACTTTGGTGAGAAGCAAATTTTCATTATGACCAATGGCAGCGGACCTGTTACTTCAGTCCTGATAAATGGGAAGAAGGTAAAGAAATTCCGTCCTGGTTGCATTTCAATACACATGGATGAGGAATCTGATACAGTTTACGTTTCTTTGGGATTGGGTGGCATGGAAGCACAGGCAGATTTCACTATCAAGCCCATTCAGAAATTCAATATTCCCTGCGATGATAAATTCTGGAGACCATATAATCTGAGGGATTCAGGTGAGATCTTAGAAGGTGAGGAAGAAATATTTTCAGCGATCAAAGGTCTTGCAGTTTTTCATTCGAGGATTACCCAAAATGGATTTTCCAGGACATACGAATGCAAGCTTGCAGAGCTGATACTGGAAAGCCTTCAGGCTGTTTATGAACGAAATGAATTGAAAAGATCCGATAAATTAATTCAATTACAACCTTTATCACAAGCCGCCGCAGATAACTTGTATATAAGTACAATAAGAAACCTGTTTTTCGAATTTATCCGCAGGATGGAAATAAACAGAGCCTCCGGATCTGAAAATCAAAAGCTTCTTGCAGGAATATGGTATGATGAGTGTTTGAACTGATTTGAATAAGCCGAAAGATATTATTGGTACTGCGAGTCGTATGGAAATACAAATGGATTTACAACGAACAATTATTATTCGTGTTATAGTTCCGATGATCTTTCAAGCTGGAAATTTGAAGGGAAACTACTTACTGATACTCCAAATGGAAAATAAATGTCATAGACTAATACGTGGCAGTAAACTAAGTTTTAAATACTGCTGCCACGGAAAGAATCAAGACTCTTAAAGTCTACATTGGATTAGCAAGGTTCTTTTGTATTTTATTTTAACCATTCTGCAAAAGAATAGGCATCCTGACCACATTTGGCTTACTCGATTGCAATTAATATACATGGCTTAAGAACAGGTACATAACTCCGGTCAGGGAGGTCAAGCCCATTGGTTTTTCCACTTGATTTCCTTATACGTTCCAATGTATGCCATTTTTTACTTTTTACTTTTATCTTAAAAGAGTTTCCCTAATTCCACATTCACATCTTTCCTCTCCCCGCTGTCTATCGGTACTATTGCCACCTTCGAAATATATCCTATCTTGCTTACTGCCACCCTGTATTCCCCCAGCCTGAGGTTCTTTAGTGCAATCCCACCTCCGCGGGCGCTTCTCCTCCTTATAACGGTTTCCCTCTCTTCTTCTTTAAGTGTACATAATATCGAAGCCCTGTGCACCGGCATGTCTGTCAATGCTTCGGTCACTCTGACCCTGAGGGAAAGGGGCCCTGTATTGCTCCGGAAAACTTTTCTGACAGATAGGTACTGGCTGAAAAAGGACGGCTCCCTGGCAGCAATAATCCTTAGCAAAGTATCTATATCCTGAAGCTTCGAGTTTCCTTCCCTGAACAGAAGCTCAAGCTTCGTAGTCGACACTGCTCTGTCCACAATTCCGAGCCTCGGCTTGTCGATCGATCCACTGAACTGATCCAGCGCACTTCTGAAAGCCCATTCTGTTTCAGGTGTGATCAGGTATTTTGAAAGATCTGCATCAATTGATTCAGCCCGGCTGAAGACAGATTCACAATAAGCGAGGAGTGAATTGTCCCTCATATCCTCTATATCCGATTTACATAATTTTATCTCTTCTTCCAGCTCAACATCTGAAGTCATTTGTGCGTAGTACCTTAATTTTCTTGAGTAATCACATGTCAATGTCACCAGGTTATCCTGCAGTGCTTTCTTTCTCTTTGCAATTCTTCTTCTGTTTTCCAGTTGTTTCTCGCTTGCATCTTCAATGTCGTCGACTATTCCGAGGAATAATTTAAATGTATCGGCGTAATGCGGGATATCCTTAGTAAGAGCTTCATTACCAGTCAGATATTTCTGTACTGCAAGATACATTCTGAGCCTTCTTCTCTGTTTTGATGTCATATGTGTGAGTTTTGGAGCGTAAGTTTTTGTTTAATTCATCCTTTACCTTACCTCACCCTCAATTTACATGCCAGCAGATTCGTTTCCGGATACAATAATCGACACTTTTATGCGAACAGATGCAATTCCGGAACATCATATTACATCTAACTACATTACAGATTAAATTCCGGCCCGTCATATCGTATCCGGACACCATACAGATTTAATTCCGGATATTTCAATCGCTTCCGTACTACTGGCAGATCCATTTCCGGAACATTGCATTCCTTCTGATTGCCTGACAGATTCAATTCCGATAATGTAAACTGCTTCTGAAATTACGAGGTAGTTAATTGCACCACAGTAGCCCGGAGTAGCCTTGGCAAAGGAGGATCTACCCATCACCCCATCTCCCTATCTCCCCATCTCCACATCACGCCCTCCCGCCCTCCCAAAGCGGGGGTGTTCTCCCGACGCTCCTTTCAGTCGGTCGGGATCACCGTCCCTGGGTTTCAGTCCTGAAAATACGAAATAAAGACCATGCTGCGCATGGTCTTTTTGTTTTCACATATCCCTTTTGAAAGCAAGCTTTCAACGGTATCTGTAAAAACAAAAACCCCTTTCGGGGTGTTTGCTTTTTGCTTGATCGTGGAGCTGGCGGGAGTCGAACCCGCGTCCAGTCAAGGAGACCATATGCTTTCTACATGCTTAGTACTGCTTGTTTTTCGTGACCTGTCAGCTGCAGAACAACCTAACATGCCCTTATTTCCTGTTTGTTTCATCCTCCGGCCGGAACAACCTTCAGACTAGCCCCGGATTGCGTGCGCCTCCTAGTCGGGTTGGATCAGGGCTTGACCGCCCGGGAAGCGTCCCGTCCCGGCACATGTGCCAGGATTAAGCTTAAGTTACTTTATTCGCTTAAGCAGCGAGAGCGTAATTAGATTCGCCTTTTGTTGTTTTGTGACACTGTTCAAGCGACGCGCCACCACACGCTGCATGCTTACATACCACCTCTCATGCTGTCAAAACCAGTCAGCCCCGGTGATATTGCGTACAAAGATACACTTTGTTAAAGAACTGAGAAATCCTGCTCAAAAATCAAGCCAGACTCATTATATTCACATTATTAAATCAGAAAGGGGAACCTAATCATTATTTATTTCCGGATTATGAGATCAAATACAAATAAATGCCTTAATAAAAAGAGCTCCATCTCTGTTGTCAGATATGCCAATGCAGTTTGCTTTATCCTGATTTGCTTATTGTTGAAAGTTGACAGGTTGTCTGCCCAGACTGAAGTAATGGCCTGGGGCAATATTACAGGTATCAGGGTCGATGGTCAGCTGATGGAATTTGAATCCAGCCTCATGGTTATCGGGAAGAACGGATCTGTATTGAATACTACCGGGAGGGAAAGACAGCACCCCAAATACCATCGCGACGGCCAAACCCAGACAGTCACGACGGAACTGGGCGGGATCAGGTTCAGTGAAGCCGTGACTGACGACAGAGCCGGGAAAGCGAGTGTGTCAATTACAGCCATAGTTTTGAAAGACACTGTAGTTGATGGTGCTTATTTTTGCATCGACCTTCCTGACAAGTACTATTCAAATGGCACGGTACAGTTCCTTAATGGCAAGACAAAAGGCAAAATGATTAAGCTTGCCGGCTTGCTTGCCAGGGTCGAGAATCAACAGATAAAACAGGCAGACGGAGTGCTTCTCGCTTCTGAAGACCAACAGATTGAAATTAAACTAAATTCTGTTTCTACTGTTTTTATCTGCAGGAACGATGAAGCTCCCGGTTACCTGTTATATATCAGGTTAATGGGGCAGGATATTAAAAAAGGTCTTGATATCAAAAAAGATCTCACCATTGTTGTAAGCGGAAAAATAGATACCACTCCGGCTGAGATTATGGTCGATTCAAAGAACCCCGGCAACAGGTTCGCAGGTTTTGGCGGCAATTTCAGACTGCAAAACCCCTCATCAGATCCTAAGGTAATCCAATATTGCCTCGACAATATGCGCGTTGCATGGGGCAGGGTAGAAATGCCCTGGCAACTGTGGCAGCCTGATGAAAATGCGAATCCCATAGAAGCCGCGCTTAATGGCAAGCTGGATAAACATGTGAGAGAATCGATGGAGATGGCTCAGAAGCTTGCAAAGCTTGGCATTCCGATGATTATTAGCGACTGGGCTGCACCGGACTGGGCTATAATCGGAACTCAGGCCGACGCGTACCGCAACCGCAACAGGGGAATCTTCGGATACCCGTTGAATCCTGAGAAGACTGAAAAGATATATAAATCAATAGGCGATTACCTGGCTTACCTGAAACAGGCTTACGGTGTTGAACCTGCATTATTTTCCTTCAATGAATCTGACCTGGGAATAAATATTCGTCATACCGGCGGGAAGCATGCCGACTTTATTAAGGGAATGGGAGCTTACCTTGCTTCAAGAGGAATTGTTACCAGGCTGCTCCTCGGCGATAATTCCGACGCTACCACTTTTGATTTTATCCTGCCTGCAATGAATGATCCTGAAACTCATAAGTACATAGGAGCAGTTTCGTTCCATTCATGGAGGGGCTGCGATAATGAAACGCTTAAAAAATGGGCAGGGGCTGCAAGGAAAATGAATCTGCCGTTGATCGTGGCCGAGGGAAGCACCGATGCTGCAGCCTGGAACTATCCTGAAATATTCAATGAGCAGACTTTCGCGATGTACGAAATAAACCTCTATGTAAGAATATGCTCGGTTTGTCAGCCTCTCTCGATATTGCAGTGGCAGCTGACTTCCGACTATTCAGTCATGACCGGTGACGGTATCTTCGGGACCACTGGGCCGCTTCGGCCAACCAGCAGGTTCTGGAACCTGAAGCAGCTGGCATCGACGCCTGCAGATGCATTTTCTCTTCAGACGACTTGCAGCAGCGACGCATTGAATTGTGCTGCATTCGGTAATATCGCCAGGGGCGAATATGCAGTTCACATCATCAACAACGGGGCCGGGCGGCAGGCTTCAGTGAAAGGCCTTCCCGCTGATGCTTCCGTCTTTGAGGTTTTTGTTACCAATGAGACTAAGGGCATGGAAAAGACCGGCGAGGTGACAGCTGTGAATGGAACTCTGCAGGTGAATCTTCTGCCAGCATCCTTTACAACATTGATCAGTAAAAAATAATCTAATCCGGTTTTCGTTAATTTTGATATTCGTTTCAGTGAAAAAATACTTATTTATTATTGCAATTATGCTTTCAAATATTGGTATGCAAGGTCAGGATAATCCTGCCGCCCTGGTAAAACTTCAATCTCAGGTAAGAGAAAATCTGGTGGATAATATATTGCCATTCTGGAGCAGTAAAATGATAGATATGAAGAATGGCGGCTTTTATGGACGCATAGACGGGAATGACAAACTATACCCAGGTGCTGCCAGGGGAGGAATTCTTAATGCCCGGATACTCTGGACCTTTTCAGCAGCATTCAGGGTGCTTAAAGACAGTTCATACCTCAAAGTAGCCACACATGCCTTTGATTATATAATGGATAAATTCCTGGATAAAAAATATGGTGGTGCTTTTCTCAGCGTCACAGCAGCCGGCAAGCCTGAAGATACCAGGAAACAGGCTTATACTCAGGCATTTTTTATTTATGCTTTGTCAGAATATTACCTGGCATCCGGTGATTCGAAAGCGCTGGATGAGGCAAAAAAGATCTTTCAATGTGTAGAGAAATATTGTTCCGACCCAGTGAATAACGGATATTTCGAGGTTTACAGCCGTGACTGGAAAAAGACTGATGATCTTCTTATCGGCGAAAAAGATAAGAATGATCAGAAAACCATGAATACTCACCTCCACCTGCTGGAAGCCTATACGAACCTTTACCGTGCCTGGCCGGATAAAATTGTCGCCGGCCGCTTGAAAAACCTTATTGAGCTTTTCACGCAGAAAATCGTCGATCCGAAAACCGGTCACCTGGTTGTCTTTATGAATGAAAAATGGGAAAGCACTTCAACCTTGAATTCATATGGTCACGATATTGAAGCTTCATGGCTGGTCAACGAGTCTGCAGAAGTTCTGGGTGATAAGAAGCTTAAAGCTGATGTGAACAGGCTGGTCATACCGATTGTAAAGGCTGCCGAAGAAGGGCTTCAGCCTGACGGAAGCCTTATCTATGAAAAAGATCTTGTTACAGGTCATATCAATGCAAATCGCGACTGGTGGCCCCAGGCTGAAGCAATTACGGGGTTTGTCAAAGCATTTAAGCTGACAGGAGACAAGGAATATTTGACGAAAGCTCTGAAATGCTGGGAGTATGTAGATAAGAAGATGGTCGATCACAGGAACGGAGAATGGTTCAACTCAATATCAGCAAACGGGGAAGTAAACAGATACGGCGATAAGGCTGGTTTCTGGAAATGCCCGTACCACAACAGCCGTATGTGCCTTGAAATGATTGAGAAAACCGAATAAAATTATAATCAGCATGAAAAGAATCTACGTTTTTTTGTCGATGCTGGCACTTTACAGCATGGGATTTGCTCAGGAAAATAATTTCCGCTTAAACGATCAGGAATATTTTGAAAACAGAGGCGTAAACGTTATGGCTTATCAGGATATTTATCCTGAAGGCCACCAGGGAGGGGTCGCGATCATAATGCATGGGATGAGGATAGCAACAAACGGCGATCTGAGGCTTGATGTGACACCCGGGCAGTGGCAGCCGATACCAAAGCAGAAGAAACGGACTCTTAACCTCTCTTCAAACCTTATAACAACATACCTTACTTATCCCGATTCAGCTAGAAACCGTAAGGGCTATAATCCCATTATCTATCCGGATTTGTATTTTAACTATACTGTAAAAACACATGCTGAGGGCAACTCAATAATTGTAACTGTCGACCTTGACAGACCTGTACCCCCGGAATTCATCGGTAAGGTAGGGTTCAATATGGAGCTTTTCCCCGGCATCCTGTTTGGCAAAACATGGATCATGGATAACCAGTCAGGTATATTTCCCCGGCAAGCCAACGGACCCGGGATGCTTGACAAAGAAGGTATACTTGTTGCAGCTGAACCAATGGCATCAGGAAAAAGCCTTGTAGTAGCTCCGGAAGATGATCAGCTAAGACTCTCTATCCGTTCAGCAATAAGTGACATTCAGCTGATTGACGGACGTTACATTCACAACAATGGCTGGTTTGTTGTCAGATCGCTTGTACCTGCCGGAGCAACGACAAAGGCAGTTGAATGGATTATTACTCCGAATGTAATTAAGGAGTGGCTGGCCACTCCGGTCATTCACGTTTCGCAGATTGGATACCATCCGAAGCAGCAAAAAATAGCATTTATTGAACTTGACAAGAACGACCTGAAAAGGGGAAATATAGAATTGATAAAAATCAATGTCGGAGGAAAACAGCTGAATGTACTTTCAGGGAAGCCAGCGGAGTGGGGCAGGTTCCTTCGGTACAATTACCTGAAATTCGATTTTTCTGATGTGAAGGAAACGGGGATGTTTATACTGAAATATGGGAATTCAGAGTCACAGCCATTCCGTATTGCAGAAGATGTTTTTAAACGAAATGTCTGGCAGCCTGAACTTGAGTATTTTCTTCCGGTACAGATGTGCCATATGCGAGTGAATGAAAAATATCGGGTCTGGCATGGCTTGTGCCATATGGACGATGCACGCATGGCTCCTTTAAACCATAACCATTTTGACGGATACCTTCAGGGCCCTTCGACTTTAACAAAATATGATCCGGGCAACCATGTCCCCGGTCTGAATATCGGAGGCTGGCACGATGCAGGCGACTATGACCTGCGGGTGGAATCGCAGAGCGGAGAGGTTTATATACTTACTCAGATATATGAAGAATTTGGATTGAAATATGACGAAACAACCATAGATCAGCATTCCAGGATAGTAGAAATACATCAGCCTGACGGGAAGCCAGATATACTCCAGCAGATTGAGCATGGTGCGCTTTCAGTTGTGGGTGGCTATCGGAATCTTGGAAGGCTCTTTCGCGGGATAATCTGTCCGACATTGCGTCAATATGTTTTGCTCGGTGATGGCATTAATATGACTGACGGGCTCTTTTACAGCGATATTCTTAAGCCTGGTGAAAAAACTGCAACGCAATCTTCCATTACTGATGACAGATGGGTATTTACGGAAGATAATCCTGGCAGGGAATTAACCACGGCAGCTCACATGGCAGCAGCTTCACGTGCATTGAAAGGATTCAACGATACACTTAGTGTTCAATGCATTGAATTAGCCGAAAATATTTTTAATCTTGACCGCCCGCTTACAGGACGTCAGGCTGCTAATAAGCTGCATGCTGCATCTGAACTCTTTCTGACTACAGGGAAGAAGGTATATAAAGATTACTTGCTTGATAATAAGTCAATTATAATCAGTGAATTCAGGAATATCGGATGGCTGATAAGCGCCGGCATAATTAAAACAGGCAATGATGAATTGATACAATCTGTGAAGAAGGTGGCAGCCGCGTTCGCCTCAGATATTGAGAAGCAGGGGGCCCAAACACCATTTGGTGTACCCTATCGTCCAAATATCTGGGGGGCTGGATGGGATATCGAGAGTTTCGGAGTAAGACAGTATTATCTTCACAAAGCCTTCCCGGATATATTTCCTGCAGATTATATGTTTAATGCCCTGAATTTCATTCTTGGCGTCCATCCCGGATCCAATACAGCCTCATTTGCTTCAGGAGTAGGGGCAAGATCAACAACGGTTGCTTATGGGGTTAATCGTGCTGACTGGTCATACATCCCGGGAGGAGTCTCTTCAGGCACGGCTCTCATACGTCCCGATTTTCCTGAGTTGCTTGACTGGCCTTTTTTATGGCAGCAACAGGAATATGTTATGGGAGGAGGATCAACCAATCTTATGTTCATCGTGCTTGCTGCTGATAAGCTGTTAACTTCAAAACAGAATTAACCTGATATTAATTAATATATTATGAAAAAAAATCATCTTTTTGCCTTTCTGACTTTCTTAACCATTGCTCTATCGGTGTTCGGCACCAGTGATGCATTTTCACAAAGGTTAAAAGCAGGCCCCCAGGATCTCTCTTTCTTTTCAACAGTGGATGAGACTGACCAGCCTTATGCAATTTATATTCCGAAGAACTTCGATGAATCCAGGAAGTACCCTCTCGTTGTTTTCCTTCACGGAGCCTGGTCGAACCACCGGCTTGGATTAAGACGAGCATTTGGTCAGGGTAATTTACAGGGACTGGACTTTATTAAGCCAGGCAATGTCCCGGTTGAAACTGACCTTGAATCGACCAGGTATTTTCCGGTACTTAAAGATATCGACTATATTGTTGCTGCTCCCCTGGCCAGAGGAACTGCAGGTTACCAGGGGATACCTGAACAGGATGTCTACGATATGCTGGCTGACATCGAGAGCAGGTTTTCAATTGATGAAAACAGAATTTATCTTACAGGATTATCAATGGGCGGAGGAGGCACAGTCTGGCTCGGCCTTACCCGTCCTGACATCTGGGCTGCCCTTGCTCCGTGCTGCCCTGCACCACCCGATGGCTCCGTGGACCTTGCAGGCAATGCATTAAACCTCCCCGTGCATCTTTTTACAGGTGATAAGGATTTTCTGCACAAGACCGCTCTCGACTGGAAAGCAAAATTTGAAGCCGGCACACCAAGGTTCGATTATACGGAATATCCGGGGATCGGACACAACAGCTGGGAATATGCTTACAAGGATGGATTTATCTTTGACTGGTTTTCACAGTTCACAAGGGACCCATATCCTTCTGAAGTAAAATTCAGCACTAAATGGTTCAAATATGATAAGGCCTATTGGGTAAGAATCGATAACCTCACACCAGGAATACTCTCAACTATTGATGCAAAATTCACAAGTCAGAACAATATTGAAATAACCTCATCAGGCCTCGATGCATTCACACTAAGGCTTGCCGGACACCCGCAGTTTGTTGCTGCACAGAAAGTCTCTGTAAAGGTTGACGGCAAATCATTTACTGTCAAAACAAATGATGCTGTTTCATTTTCCAGGTCGGATAACAGCTGGGTCAATAAGAAATTCGCTCCCGGACTTACCTCAAAGCAGCCGGGTGCCGAGGGACCGATAAGCGCTGCTGTTGCCGGCAATCATATTTATGTGTATGGAACGGGAGGAAACCCATCCGGTGAAGAGCTGGGATCGAGGAAAGCAGCCGCTCAGTCAGCTGCCGACTGGAACGGGATGGCAGGCAGGATAATGGTATTTCCAAGGGTGCTTTCCGATAAGGAATTGAGGCAGAGTGACTATGAGAATTCAAATCTGATCCTGTTCGGGACTAAGGAGACAAATGCCATAATTGCAAAATTTGCAGACAGGCTTCCTGTTCAGCTGAGCAATGACGCAAAAGATTATGGGCTGCTCTATATTTTCCCTGTAAATAAGCATTATGTACTGGTGAATTCAGGCTTGCCCTGGTGGACTCCTTCAAAAAGCGCTTCAGGACAGGAAGGAATGGCTTTTATGGGAGCAAAAGTAGACGGACTTAAGAATTTCCAGGATTTCATTCTCTTCAGGGAGAGTCCCGAAAATGTTATTTCACAGGGTTGCTTTGACAATAATTGGAACCTGCCTTCAGATGCGGCAAACGCAATGAAGGCAACAGGCGTTATAAATATTAAATAATAATACAATTAATGAATAATAAGACAATGAAAAAAGTACTGATTGCTCTGATCATAATTCTTACTCTTGGGATAGCAGGTTATTCCCAAACTATTCCCCAGTTGGGAAAAGCACCTGTAAAAAGTGTAATTGCGGCAATGACCCTTGAGGAAAAAGCGAATCTCGTTGTAGGTGTAAGCAAGCGTAGGTCGGTCCTTCCGCCTTCAAATTCTGCAACACCCGGACAGCAGAATCCCGCTATGGGACAAACCATGGATCTTGTAGCCGGCGCTGCCGGTATAACTTATGCTATCCCTCGTCTGGGAATACCTTCAATTGTTGTGGCAGACGGACCAGCAGGATTAAGGATAAGCCCAACACGGCCAAATGACCAGGCAACTTATTATTGTACTGCTTTTCCGGTGTCCACACTGGTTGCATCGACCTGGGATGTTGATCTCGCTAATAAAATTGGTCAGGCAATGGGCAACGAAGTCCTTGAGTATGGAGTTGACATCATATTAGGTCCCGCATTAAACATTCATAGGAACCCGTTGTGTGGCAGGAACTTTGAATATTATTCTGAAGATCCTCTGATAACTGGAAAAATGGCTGCTGCAATGATCAAAGGAGTCCAATTAAACGGAGTCGGAACATCAATTAAACATTTTGCAGCAAATAATGCCGAGACGAACCGAACTACGCTTAACACATTAGTCAGTGAAAGAGCTCTTCGCGAAATCTATCTGAAAGGATTCGGGATTACTGTTAAGGAGGCTCAGCCATGGACAGTAATGTCCTCATATAACCTCATTAACGGAGTGTATGCTTCAGAAAGCCATGACCTTCTTACAAACATACTCCTTAACGATTGGAGTTTCAAGGGATTTGTAATGACAGATTGGGGTGGGGGAAAAGATCCCGTTGCGCAGATGGTTGCCGGAAACGATCTCCTGATGCCTGGTGCTCCAAGTCAGTCAAAGATAATAATTGATGCAGTTAATTCTGGCAAGCTTAATGTTAAAATCCTGGATAGTAATATTGAAAGGATCCTCAATATTATCCTTCAAACTCCAAGGTTCAAAGGCTTTAAATTTTCAAATAAGCCTGACCTGAAAGCGCATGCACAGGTTGCACGACAGACTGCATCTGAAGGAATGGTTCTTCTGAAAAATGACAGTTCAGCCCTTCCTCTTTCTCAGGACGTTAGGAAACTCGCAGCATTTGGCAATACTTCATATGAAATCATTACCGGAGGAACGGGCAGCGGGCATGTTAATGAAGCCTATAGTGTAGCCCTTGTCGAGGGTCTGTCTAATGTCGGCTACTCAGTCAATGAGAACCTGCAGTCACTGTATACCGCTTATTTAAAAGTTGCCAGGGAAGGAAAACAGAGAAGCCGGGGTGCCTTACCGATAGCTGAATTTGCCGTGAACAGCGATATTGCAGGCAGCATGGCAAATGTAACTGATGCTGCTCTGATAACTATTGGAAGAAATTCCGGTGAAGGCAGCGACCGGAAACCTGAAGAGGGAGACTTTCTCCTGTCATTCCCGGAAAGGGAACTTATAAAACAGGTTACAACTGCTTTTCACGCTAAAAACAAAAAGGTGATTGTGATCCTTAACATAGGAGGAGTAATCGAAACAGTTTCGTGGCGCGATATGCCCGACGCAATTCTTCTTGCATGGCAGGCAGGGCAGGAGACAGGAAACTCGATAGCCGATATCCTCTGCGGAAAAGTAAATCCTTCCGGCAAGCTTGCTTCGACATTCCCGGTAAGCTATAATGATGTTCCTTCAGCTAAAAATTTCCCGGGTAAAGTGACGGTTCAGCCACAGCCTGCTGCTGCTGGTGAAAAAAATACGCAGCCTGCATTCAATCGTTCCCAGCCTTCTGAAGTGACCTATGAGGAGGGGATCTATGTCGGGTATCGTTATTACAATACATTTAAGGTACCTGTCGCATACGAATTCGGTTATGGGCTTTCATATACGACATTCGAGTATTCAGGACTGAAGCTGAGTTCTGATAAATTCAGTAAAGAAATTACTGCCTCATTAAGTGTGAAAAATACAGGTAAAGTTGCGGGTAAGGAAGTTGTCGAGATGTACCTCAGCACTCCGGCAAAAAAGCTTGATAAGCCTGAAAGCGAGCTGAAAGGATTTGTCAAAACCAGGCTGCTTCAGCCCGGTGAATCACAGGTGATTACATTTAGGATCACCCCTGATGCACTTGCCTCTTTTGATACAGAACTGTCATCATGGGTTGCTGAGACCGGTAATTATACAGTAAAGATTGGTGCTTCATCAAAGGATATCAGGCAGACAGCTCCATTCGCGCTTGGCAAGGACCTTACAGTGAAGAAAGAAAGTGTTGCGCTGATCCCTGCGGTTAAGGTCAATGAGCTTAAGCCCTGATAATCTCATTTTAAGTCCTGCCGTATTTTATTATCTTTATATTCGATAATTATGGCAGGACTTTCATGTATCAGGCACTTAAAATCGGCATCCTGCGAGAAACGAAAAATCCTCCGGACAGGAGGGTTCCTCTTACTCCTCCCCAGATAATAGCACTCGAGGAATTATATCCGTTTGTCGAGTTTTTTGTCCAGCCAAGCGACATCAGATGTTACTCCAATGAGGAATACGAATACCTGGACATACCTCTTAAGGAGGATCTCAGCGATTGCGATATACTTATGGGGGTCAAGGAGGTCGATCGCAGAACTCTGATTCCCGGCAAGACATATTTATTTTTCGCTCACGTGGCTAAGAAGCAGCCACATAATAGGGCCATGTTCAGTGATATGGCCAATAAAAAGATCTCTCTTATCGATTATGAATACCTTACTATCGAAAAGGGCGAGAGAGTAGTTGCCTTTGGCAGGTGGGCAGGAATAGTCGGCGCCTATAATGGACTAAGGGCTCGTGGCATAAGAACCAACCGTTTTAAGCTGAAGCCTGCCTATCAGTGCCGCGACCTTGATGAAATGTGGGCCGGGCTGCGCCTCATCGATCTCAAACCCGGACTCAAGGTCCTGATAACAGGAGGGGGCAGGGTAGCCCATGGCGCAATGGAGACTTTGAGCATCTGCAACCTGGTGCAGGTAAGTCCTGAAGATTTTCTTTCCCGCGAATTTGATATCCCTGTTTTCTGCCAGGTCGGGCCTGAACATTATACAAAACATCGCACCAGGACTCAGTTCAGTCTGAGCCATTTCTCGAAGCACCCCGATGAATATGAATCTGCTTTCCTTCCTTTTACAAGGGTTACGGATATCCTTGTTACGGGTCATTACTGGGATCCGCGATCACCTGTTTTCTTTACAAGGGAGGATATGAGGAAGCCGGAATTCAGGATCTCTGTGATCGCCGATATCAGCTGCGACGTCAACGGTCCGATCCCCTCAACACTTCGTGCAACGACAATATCTGATCCTTTTTATGGGTACAACCCTTTTCTGGAAACCGAGGAACCGGCATTTACACGTCCTTCAAACATAACTGTAATGTCAATTGATAACCTTCCCGGAGAGCTGCCGCGCGATGCCTCTCACGATTTTGGAAATCAGCTGATGCAAAATGCATTGCATGATATTCTCTCGGGGAACCTGAGTCCGACAATAGAGCACGCAACAATCCTCAGAGACGGAACTCTCACTCCTGATTTCTCGTATCTCCTCGATTACCTGACACCTGGTGCCTGACGCCTGACACCTTTTCTTTACATCCCAGGGTTATGGTACTTATCCGCCAATTTCACTAAATTTGAGTTTTATTTAAAGCATGCGTATCATTATCCTCGGAACCGCACATCCCTTCAGGGGAGGCCTTGCATCATACAATGAAAGGCTGGCAAGACAATTCATTTCCGAAGGACATGATGCCGATATATTTACTTTTACGCTTCAGTATCCGGGATTCCTCTTTCCGGGCAAGTCGCAGTTTACGGATGCTCCTGCGCCAAAGGATATCAGAATAACACGCGTCCTGAATTCAGTGAATCCATTTAACTGGATCAGAACAGGCTTTAGGATAAGAAAAGAGAATCCCGATATACTTCTTATAAAATACTGGCATCCATCTATGTCTCCTTCTTTTGGAACTGTTGCCAGGATTGCGCGAAATAATAAGAATGGCAGAACGAAGGTCATCTGCATTTTTGACAACGTCATTCCCCATGAAAAGAGCTTTTTCGACAAGCTCCTGACAAGGTATTTTACGAGAAGCATTGATGGTGCCGTGGTAATGTCGCGGAGCGTAGGAGAGGACCTGAAATCATTCAGGGTGAATATCCCCGTGGCATTTAACCCTCATCCTCTTTATGATAATTATGGTGACAAGGTATCTCGTGAGGAAGCCCTGGCAAAACTTAATCTGGATACTGAATTTTCATATTTGCTCTTCTTCGGGTTCATCAGAGCCTATAAGGGACTCGATCTGCTCCTTGAAGCCTTTGCCGATAAGCGTTTGAGAAACAGGAAGCTGAAGCTTATTGTTGCAGGTGAGTTTTATGATAGCGATATGCCATATCTCGATATTATCAGGAATAATAATCTGGAAGATGAAGTTCTGATACTTGATAGATTTATCAGGGAAGATGAAGTTGCTTCGCTTTTCTGCGCAGCCGACCTCGTGGTTCAGCCTTACCGTAGCGCAACACAAAGCGGAGTTACACAAATAGCATATCATTTTGAGAAACCAATGCTTGTGACCGATGTGGGTGGACTTGGCGAAATAGTCCCCGATGGCAAATGCGGATATGTTGTAAAACCTGAACCTATTGCAATTTCAGATGCTATAAATGATTATTTTAGCAACAAGCGACAGGAAGAGTTCACCAAAAACGTCAGGGAAGAAAAAACCAGATTCACCTGGGACAAACTAACTAAGGCAATTACAGATATTTATAATAAAGCAGGAAATAAGTAAATTTGGAAATAAAAAGTACAGGGTACAAGGTACATAGATTCTTTACCTTGAACCTTGAACCTTGAACCTTGAACCTTGAACCAATAATAATATGATCTACAGAAGCAAAGCACCTCTCCGTCTCGGACTTGCCGGTGGTGGTACCGATGTATCCCCATATTCTGATATTTATGGCGGTGCAGTGTTAAATGCAACTATCGATCAGTATGCATACTGCACCATTGAAGAGACATCGTCGGGAATGATTGAAATAAATGCCATCGATCTCGATATCAAAAAGAAATATCCATCTTCTCCGGATCTTCCCATTGATGGCCATCTTGATCTTCATAAGGGCGTTTACAACAGAATAATAAGGGATTTTGCCATAACAAAGCCTTTGTCATTCAGAATGACAACATGGTGCGATGTCCCTCCGGGAAGCGGCCTGGGAACTTCATCGACAATGGTGGTGGCTGTACTGAAGGCATTTACCGAATGGCTCAACCTCCCTTTAGGCGATTATGACATGGCACACCTTGCTTACCAGGTCGAAAGAGTTGATCTTGGCCTCAGCGGCGGAAAGCAGGACCAATATGCAGCTACCTTTGGCGGATTCAATTTTATTGAGTTCTACAAGGATGACAGGGTGATAGTCAATCCTCTTCGCATGAAAAGATGGATCGTCGATGAACTTGAAGTTTCGCTCGTGCTCTTCTATACTGGAGCATCAAGATCATCAGATAAGATAATCCGCGAGCAGCAGAAGAATACCAGCTCAGGGAAGAAAGTTCCTGTGGAGGCAACTCACATGATAAAGAAGAATTCCTATATTATGAAAGACTATCTCCTTAGGGGTGATATTATTAAGTTTGCAAAATCACTGGGAAAGGAGTGGGAGAATAAAAAGAAGATGGCTGCATCCATTACCAATGATAATATTGAAAAGATATATAAGGCAGCCATTAAATCAGGGGCTTATGGAGGTAAAGTTTCAGGAGCCGGCGGAGGCGGATTCATGTTTTTCACAATTGACCCTGCCAAAAGACTTAATCTTATCCGTACCCTCGAAAAGTTTAATGGGAAAGTCCTGAACTTCCATTTTAGCGAAAACGGGTGTCATAGCTGGAAAATTAACGAGAAATAAATTCGATATGCAGAACATTATAAAGGATCAAATAAGGCAATCACTCATTATAAAGCAGAAGCTTCTTGAATCAGTTCCCGTTCTTGATGCAATTGAAAAATCTTCCCTTGCTATTATCGCTGCATACCTGAATAAAAAGAAATTGCTTCTTGCAGGAAACGGTGGAAGTGCTGCCGATGCTCAGCATATCGCTGCCGAGCTTGTCAACCGTTTTGGCTTTGACCGTCCCGGACTTAATGCTATAGCGCTGACAACAGATACTTCCATTATTACCTCTATAGGAAATGATTCCGGCTTCGATCAGGTGTTTGCACGGCAGGCACATGCGCTTGGCAGCGAAGGAGATATTTTTATTGCTCTGTCAACTTCGGGCAACTCAGCGAACCTGATTGAGGCTTTGAAAATATGCAGGGCAAAGAAGATATTAACCATTGGCCTTACCGGTGAGACCGGAGGGAAAATGGCCGATATGTGCGACATCTGCATCAGGGTGCCCTCCGGCGATACTCCCCGCATACAGGAAGTTCATATCCTGATAGGGCATATTATATGTTCCATTGTTGAGGAAGAGCTGTTCGGGAGTTACAAATCAGCAAAATGATGGAAGTTGTTATCCTGGCAGGAGGAATGGGTACGCGTCTGCACGAAGCTGTTCCTGATCTCCCCAAGCCGATGGCTCTGGTCAATGGAAAACCATTTCTCTGGTATATTCTAAGCTGGCTTACTGAATACCCTGTCAGCAAGGTCATCCTTTCGACAGGATATAAGCATGAAAGTATAATAAGTTATTTCGGGGATTCATTTGAGGGCATCCCTGTCGAATATGCGATTGAAAAAGAGCCTCTTGGAACCGGCGGCGGACTCATGTTTGCTGCAGGGAAAGCAAGCGGGTCTGATTTCATTGTAATTAACGGTGATACCTATTTCCCGATTAATCTGACTGAACTTTATTCATTTCATACCGGGCACAGTGCTTTTATTACCGTTGCCCTGAAGAAGATGAAAGATTTTTCAAGGTATGGCGCTGTAGAATGCACTGATGGCAAGATCATTCAATTCCATGAGAAAAAGTTCTGCCATGATGGTTTCATTAACGGAGGTATATATGTGATGAACAGGAATATGCTGATTTCACGGCATCTCCCGGAAATCTTCTCACTCGAAAAAGATGTACTCGAAAAGAGTGCAGGTACCGGCGATCTGAACGGCATGGTATTCACAGAGCCGTTTCTCGACATTGGAATACCGGAAGAGTACCAGAGAGCTGGAACAATTTTAGGTATACCGAAAAAGAAGCGGAAATGAATAAGGCACTGTTCATCGACCGCGACGGGGTAATAAATGTCGATAAAGTCCATGTTTTCCTCAAGGAGGATTTTGAATTCACTCCAGGCATCTTTGATTTATGCAGGAGTTATCAGGATAAAGGCTTCCTGATAATTGTCATTACCAACCAGGCTGGAATAGCAAAGGGAATTTACACCGAAGATGATTTCCTGAAATTGACTGATTGGATGACCCGGGAGTTTAAGAAAAAAGGGATAACAATCTCAAAAGTATATTACTGCCCTCATCATCCTGATTTCACAGGGCCGTGCGAGTGCCGGAAACCAAAACCGGGAATGATACTGAAAGCAAAGAAAGAATTCGATCTTGATCTCTCAGAATCGGTTCTTATTGGCGATAAGGAAAGCGATCTGCAGGCAGGTAGAAATGTAGGAATCCCGGAATTTAATCTGCATCTGTTTGACCCCCCAACCCCCCTAAAGGGGGGCTAATACACAGATTAATAAACAAATACGGTATATACATTGGATTATACCCCCTTTAGGGGGTGGCCCCGCTGTGCGGGGCCGGGGGTCAGATATTTACCTTATCCCTGATTAGATAGCTGTTCCTTTCAGCCGAGTTACGGTTGACCAGTTCTCCCAGGAAGCCTGTAAGGAAAAAGAAAGAGCCGATTACCATTACTGTTAGAGCGATATAGAAATAGGGACTTTCGGTGACAAGCGGAGCCCTCAGATTATTATGGACAAAGACAAGTTTCCTGATTCCCAGGTAGCCTGCCATCACAAATCCGATCAGGAACATAAGGGTCCCGAATGATCCGAAAAGATGCATTGGGTTTTTGCCAAATCGTGTTATGAACCTTATTGTAAGCAGGTCGAGGTATCCTTTCATGAACCTGTCGAGTCCATATTTTGTTACTCCGTATTTTCTCGGTCTGTGCTCAACAACCTTCTCAGCTATCTTTTTAAAGCCTGCTTCCTTAGCCAGTATCGGAATATATCGGTGCATATCGCCAAATACTTCAATGCTTTTAACTACCTCAGAGCGGAAGGCCTTTAAACCGCAATTAAAATCATGAAGCTTTATTCCTGACATTAATCGTGCAGTTCCGTTATAAATTTTGCTTGTCGATCGCTTAATGAATGAATCATACCTTTTCTTCTTCCATCCCGACACCAGGTCGAATCCCTCTTCCCTGATCATTCTTACCAGTTCCGGTATTTCATCCGGGCTGTCCTGCAAGTCAGAATCCATGGTAATCACAACATCGCCTGATGATTCGGCAAAGCCTGTTTGCAGAGCGGCTGCCTTACCGTAATTTCTTCTGAATCTTATTCCTCTCACAGAAAGGGACCTCTCAGCAAGCTCCATGATCTTACTCCATGAAGAATCTGAACTCCCGTCATCGACGAAAATTATTTCATAGGTAAGGGATGCTCCTGTACAAACTTTTCCGATCCAGTCGGAAAGTTCACGAAGAGACGCCTCCTCATTATAAACGGGAATTACAACTGACAGGTCCATGAGGGAATAATGATTATTTCTAAACCGTTGGCGTATCTGCAAGAGGATTTCCTTCCTTCCTTACAAATGCAGCAACTATGAGGGATATGATCAGTCCCCAGAACATATTGCCAAAAATGGAAATTGGAGCCATAAAAGCAGGTGTCATCATTTTTTTCTGCATTGCCATTCCTGCATCAATGGATGCCTGTGGAAGACCTTTCTTCTGCATCATTTCTTCAGTAAATGCGAGTTGCTTATCCAAAAGGCCTGTATCAATGACTGTATAAAGAATATAAGTAAATATTGCCATTATTATTGCGTAATAGAGGCAGATGATTATACTGGCGCCAAGAGCCTCACCGTATGTCATCATCCCATTCTTATAATTATCACGGTACGACTTTACAAGGAAAAACAGAACAGCGATCTGAACAAGAATAAAGACATAGCCCTGGGCTTTATTGAACGACAGATTAAGAAAGTAGACCAAAAGAGAATAAACTATACCTGCCAGACCAAGGATAAGGCCGTTCATCAGGTTTGTTTTCCAGATATTTACTTTTTCTTCCATAGTTATGATGGTTTTGTTTTTGAAAATTTTTACGATTGACAACAAATATAATTAAAATTGCGAAAGACCATTCCGGTTAAATCTCAATATTATTTTGCAGTCAACCCGAAAATGTTGTATTTTTGCCTGGGGTAAGTCTTATACGATCAGCTCCTGCTGAACTCCCCCAGGGCCGGAAGGTAGCAAGGGTAGGCAGTTGTAGCGGTGCGATATAAGTAGCTTACCCTTTTTTTTGTCACTTTTCAATATCTTTGTAAAAATAATCTGTTGCATGCTTATCCGCATTTATCCGGAGAATCCTAATCCGAAACATATCAGGCAGGTAGTTGACCTGCTTGATGTTGGCGGCATAATAATTTACCCGACCGATACCGTCTATGCAATGGGTTGTGATATAAAAGCAAACAAATCGATAGATAAGATAGCCCGTTTCAAGGGTCTCAATCCTGAGAACCCTGATCTTTCCCTGATTTTCCATGATATGAGCCAGCTTTCCGAATATACCATTATCAGGGATAATACGATATTCAAGCTGCTGAAAAGAAACCTTCCCGGCCCTTTTACATTCATTGTAAGGGCTAACAACCAGATCCCGAAGCTTTTCAAGAATAAAAAGAAGACTGTAGGTATAAGGATACCGGATAACCCTATTGTACTGGAACTGGTCAGGGAGCTGGGACGCCCGATCATTACTACCTCTATTCATGATCCTGACGAAATAATAGAATATACCACCGATCCTGAGCTTATCCAAGAAAAGTATCGCGAGTTTGCGGATATCGTTATCGATGGAGGTTATGGAAAGAATGAAGCATCGACAATTGTCGACTGTACAGGTGATGAACCTGAGATAATCCGTCAGGGATTAGGTATACTTGAATTATAAGATTCCTCATTTCGTCCCGATAAATCGGGACTCCATTCGGAATGACAGCTTTGTTTTAGGTGAATAGGGTAAGAGGAGGCGGTTCGCCCAAGCGAACCGCCTCCTCTTACCCTTTACCAACTTTTCTGGTTTGTCATTCCGAGCTGAAACCCAGAGCATAGCGAAGGGGTCAGCGAGGAATCTCCTTAACCCTTCCGGAACTTTATGCAATTGTCATTTTGAGCCCAAGCCCGGAGCATTCTTTAAACCCACTTTTCCGCTGAAGAACAATCAACAATCAGATCAACATATTTTATCTCCTGTAGAAACTTCCGGTAAAGAGCACAAGAACTGAGAAAAGCTCAAGTCTTCCTACAAGCATAAGAAAAGAGAAGAACCATTTTCCGATCATCGGAACTGCGGAATAATTTGAAAATGGCCCGAAATTGCCCAGTCCGGGACCAATATTCCCAAGCAAAGAGGCCGAAGTGCTGAATGAGGTCACCATATCATTACCCATTAAGGCAATAATCAGGGAGCTGAAACACAGGATCAGAAAATAGAGTGTAATAAACACCAGCAGGTTGCTTATAATGGTTTGCGGAACTATTTTTTTGTCATGACGTACAGGAATAAACCCGCTTGGATGGATTAGCTTCCTCATCTCGTGGCGCGTGGTTTTCGTGATGAGAAGGAGCCTGATTACCTTAAGCCCTCCGCTGGCAGATCCCGACATCCCGCCGGTCAGCATCATCAGGAAGATCATCAGGATCAGAAAGCTGCCCCATAGGTTGAAATTGGTATGATAAAATCCTGTTGTCGTTATAATTGAGACCGATTGAAAGGCAGCTTCGAGGAAAGCTTTTCCTGTCGAAAACTGATGTCTCGACATGAGAACAAAAGAAGTCACCAGGATAAATCCAATACAGGTAATTGTGTAAAAAATGAATTCATTATTTTCCAGGATCTTCTTTAAATTGCGCTTCAGCCCGAAATAGACCAGGGTCAGGTTTGTCCCGGCAAGGAACATAAAAACAGTAAGTACTATAAGTATCCATGGGCTGCTGAATGATGCTATTCCGTCGTTCCTGGTCGAGAAGCCTCCGGTCGAAATTGTTGTGAACGAATGACAGAGAGCGTCGAATAAATTCATCCCGCCGAACATCAGAAGCACCGATTCAGAAAGAGTCAGCATTACATAAATGGTGATGATGCGCTTTGAAGCCTCCTTTATTTTAGGGTGTATCCTGTTTGTTGGCTGACCGGTGAAATCAGTTAAAGTAAGCGGGATATTAATTGTTTTTACTACCTGAAGCACTGACAGTGATATAATAATAAATCCCAGTCCTCCTAGCCACTGGGTCACGCTTCTCCAGAACAGAATACCATGAGGCAGGGATTCAACATTTGTAAGGATTGAGGCACCCGTTGTTGTAAAACCTGACATTGATTCAAAAAATGCATCTCCAAAATTTTTGATTGTACCGCTGAGCAGGTAAGGTATGGTTCCGAAAAGACACAATACTAGCCATATGCCTGTCACAATAATATAGCCCTCCTTGTTTCCATATAGCTTTTCTTCGTCGTGAAGCGGAGTGAAGACAAGTACTCCGGTGACGGTTGTGATAATTCCTGAAAGGATCAGTGATGAGTGCTCTCCATATACAATTGAAACCAATCCTGAAAGCAGCATGAAGAGTCCTTCAATAACCAGCACCAGGCTGAAAACCCTGGCTATGATCCTGAAATTAATCATACCAGATCAGATAAAGAATTTTGTCAGCCGGTCGTAGGCTGTAGGCAGCGTGAAGACTACAACTTTATCATTAGCCCTGATAATTGTATCTCCTGTTGCAATGAAGGGAATACCGTCTCTTGTTCCTCCTCCTACAATAGCATCCTTTGGAAAATCCAGGCTGCGGAGAGTTCCTTTTGTGATTTTTGCATTTACGGGAACATTGAATTCAAGAACCTCGGCTTCTGTCCCTGCCATATATTTCACCTGGGTCACGTTCAGGTTTGTCGTATGACGGAATATCCTGCTTGCTGCAGATATTTTCTTGTTGATTATGGTATCGATACCCGAGTTTTCAGCAAGATGTATATACTCCATGTTTTCCACCTCTGCAATAGTCTTCTTTACACCCATTTTCTTTGCCAGCAGGCATGAAAGAATATTGGTCTCGGAATTTCCTGTGACTGCAATAAATGCATCCATCTTTGAAATCCCCTCCTGCTCCAGGAGATCGACATTCCTGCAATCACCATTTATTATAAGTGTGTTGTCAAGGATCTCAGCAAGAGATTCGCACTTTTCAGGGTCTGAATCAATAAGCTTTACCTCACAGTTCTTCTGCATATAAAGGGCAACATGTTTGCCTATCCTGCTGCCACCAAGTATCATTATGTTTTTGGCTTCATGGCTCACTTTTCCCGACGACTTCATCATCTCATCAATTCCTTCATGGGTCGATATAACGAAGACAAGGTCCCCAACCTGGAACTGCTCTTTTCCACGAGGGATAATGGTTTTGTCATTGCGTTTTATGGCAACTGCCCTGTATTTGTCAGTTTTATTGCTTATTGAAATCTCTTCCAGGCTCTTATTCAGAATGGGTGCATTTTCATCAAGCTTTTGAACGAACATTGAGAGCTTGCCACCCGAAAACTCCATATACTCGGTTGTTCCGGTTTCCTGGAGCAGCCCCAGCACTTCACGCGCAGCTATCAGTTCAGGATAAATAAGCGAATCAATCCCGGCAGCCTTGAAAAAATCGAGCGTTGATGGCTCGAGAAAATCGAGGTTATCTATTCGGGCAATGGTTTTAATGGCGCCAAACCTCTTTGCCAGCATTGAAGCCGTAATGTTTGTATCCTCAGAATGAGTTACTGCTATGAACAGATCGGTCTTTTTCTGAAGGATATCCTGGAGTATCTTTATGGATGTGCCTGACCCATGATAGGTAAGTACATCTAGCGACGATTCGATAGGCTTAAGCCTGTTCTCTTCGGGATCAATCAGGATTATATCGTGATTTTCGTTCGACAGCATCTTGGCTAGATGTGTCCCTACCTCACCTGCTCCGGCAATAATTATTCTCATAAAAAATATCTGAAAAAACAGGACAAAATAAGAGATAAATAGCGTAATACTCAAGTTTTTTCATACATTTATTTATCACAGTTTCAAAGCCGTAAATAAAAAGCTCCATCTTTCCGTACGTAATGAACAGTATCGGTATTTGACACTGCCGATCTTGCAGAAAACCTGAAACCTGATGAGGCCTCCGGGGAGATTACAACAGCTGAAATCCTGTTACTGTGACTGGCATTTCCGAAAACAACAGGATGCGAACCTGAAAGGATTACAATATCGGGATCTGTCAGCTTTATTAATTTATCAGTAACGCCTTTGGTTATCAGTATTCTTTTGCTGGAAGCTCTTATGAGAACCGGGCTCTCCCTGACTAAATTTATTTCAGGCTTTAGTGAGAGTACGGCACAGTGCCTTTTTACCTCCTGCCCGATATAGCTTGAATCGGAGTACAGATGCACCCTGTTACCTTCTCTTACCCCTACTGTAAGTATCCCCTGGGTATTATAGACTATCAGCTGACTGGTAGTTTTTGTATTTATGACCCTTATTGTTCCTGCAACTAAAAACAGAAGCAAGGCGGAAAGAGGATATAGTACCGAAAATGATTTTTTCGTCAGAAGAAACCTGGTAAAAAGGAATATTACAACAGTAAGCAAGATACATTCCATCGTAGTCATCCCGATATTTTCAATTGTTGAAAGCGGCAGAGAAGCAGCTTTTTCTGTCAGGGTTTCTGTAAGACCTGTCAGAAAATCGAGTATCCTGGCAATAAGATGAGAAAGAAAGACTATTGGATAGGTTAGCGGTACAAGTGCCCCGGCTATTATGACAAGTGAGGAGATAGGTACAATAATAACGTTTGATAGAATAAACCAGGTGGGAAACCTGTTGAACAGCAAAATGGTAAGCGGAAGCGTGCCTGCCTGGGCGATTATTGTAACTGCAGCAGACTGCCATATCCAGTCTGTGACTTTGTGCGTGAACCTGATCTTTGAGTATAAATCCCTGTAAAATGCTATGATATAGATTACTGCTGCGTAGGAGAGGAGGAATCCTGCATCAAAGATTACTGATGGTCTGGTCATAATCAGTACAAAAGCTGAAGCCAGCACTGAATTTATTCCGTTCGCCGGCCTTTTAAGGAGATTCCCGGCCTGAAGGAATGAAAACATAAGGGTCGCCCTCAGGACTGATGGTGTGAGCCCCGTGACAAACGCAAACGACCAGAGAAGAATAAGTGTAATAATTACTCTTAATATATTAAGCCTTCCCTTCATAAAGAACAGGAGCTTGAAGATGAACAGGCTGAGTATCACGGCATGAAGCCCTGATACAGCCATAATATGCATAATGCCGGCTTTGATGAACCAGTTCTTCTGTTCAGGATCGAGCCCGTTCTTCTGACCGAGTGTTATGGCTGAGACAAGTGGCAGATTCTCACTGCTGACACCCCGTTCCCTGAACATATCTATTATCTCCTCTCTTATTATCAGGGCTTTATGGGCTACTCTCCTTCGTTCGGGAACTGAATGACTGATTATATCTGTGGAATCTGTAAAGGCAGAATATCTTATGCCCCTGGTTTCCATAAAAAACCTGTAATCGAATTCGTAAGGGTTGCCCCTGCTTGCTATCGCTACCGGGCTGCATATGACCATCAGCCTGTCGCCTGGCAACATCATGGAAACTCCCTGGTTTTTTTTGCTGTAGAGCAGTATAATCCCGTTTACGCGGTTTTGACCTTCCCTGCTTATCCTTTTGTCGATTCTGAGCAGAAGCTTGAAGGTATTCTCTTTCTCCTCAGGATACTCCTCAAGGTATCCTGAATAGAGTGCTTCCCCGTGAGGCAAAACTGAAATGCTCTCTTTTTCATTCTTATATAATAGCAGTCCGCCGACATAAAGTGCAAGTGTAAGGGATAATCCATAAACCGTGTTGGTCAGGGACCTGTTGAACCGCAGGCTTACCAGGAAGATCAGGATAATAACTGCCGATGAAGCTAATATGAATGCCGGGCCGGGAGTGAAATATAATCCTGACACAATTCCTGCACATAAAGGAATAATGATCCGGAGGAACGGAATTTCCTTATTTAGCACAGCCTGCAGTTAATGAGACTGTATAAAGATATAAAAAAGTAATTATTATGAACCTAAATTTTAAAGCCCTTAAAGCTTTTATAGCCTTTAAAGTTTTTACAGCCTTCCCAGGCTCTAGGCACTTTTGATCTTCTGACCTGGCAGAATTGTCTTGTAATCGGCTTCAAACTTTCCCTTGCTGATGGCTGTCAGCTTGCTTTTCAGCAATCTCTTCCTGAGCGGGCTGACGCGGTCGGTAAATAAAATCCCGTCAAGATGATCATATTCATGCTGGATGATCCTTGCCTTGTAACCGTCAAATACTTCGTCATGGTAAGCCCAGTTTTCGTCATAATACCTGATACGGATATGCGATTCACGATTAACCTCTTCCCTGAGGTGGGGAATGCTCAGGCATCCCTCGTTCATAGGCTGCAATTCACCACACCTCTCGGAGATATGCGCGTTTATAAAAGCCTTCTTAAAGCCGGCCAGCGATGGCTCGTCTTCCGCAACCGGAGCCCCGTCGATAACGAAGATCCTGATTGATTTTCCGATTTGCGGTGCAGCCAGTCCAAGCCCTTCAGACTTATACATTGTCTCGAACAGGTCGGAGATAATATTTTGAAGGCCGGAATGATCCTTCTCAATATCTCCTGCGACTTTTCTGAGGACAGCGTGCCCGTATATTAAAATTGGGTATGTCATCTTATTTAATTTTTCTATTCATTCATTACCACCTTTCTTATTTCCCCCAAGGGGGAAAAGATGAAATCACTCCTTCCCCCCTGGGGGAAAGCATGCCCCGCTTCGGCGGGGGCTGGAAAGGGGGTGCTATCTCTATGGTTTTTTTCTGTCAAGCCACGATTGAAGTATAATTGATGCGCTGATCATATCGATTATAGATTTATTCTGTCTCTCTTTCTTCTTCAAGCCTCCGTCGATCATTGTCCTGAACGCCATCTGTGAAGTAAACCTTTCATCTACCAGGTGAACAGGTACTCCGGGAAATCTTTTTTTAAGCTTCCTGATGAATGGATCGATATATTTAACAGATTCACTGGGTTCATTGTTCAACTTAACAGGGTAGCCTATTACAAATGCCTCGACCTGCTCTGATGCCATATAATCGGCAATAAAATTATCAATATCATGGGCACTGATTGTATTCAGGGGTGATGCAAAAATCTGCAGCGGATCTGTAACTGCAAGTCCCACGCGCTTTTTACCGTAATCTATGCCCAGTATCCTGCCCATTCAATTAATTATGGGCACAAAAGTACTAATAAAAATAAAACGGTGCAAAGGTGCAACGGCTCAAAGGGGAAATGCCCCTCAACCCCCCTGAAGGGGGGCTATAAACCATTTTCCAATTTAATTATGTTATGAGTTTTAACCCCCCTTCAGGGGGGCAGGGGGGCATATCATTAAAAAAGCCACCTTTTCAGATGGCTTTAATTTAAAATCGAACCTGTTTAACTGGCAGGTGTTTCCATCTTTACGCCAAAGTCCATTGCGGCAAGTCTCTTGTATCCGTTGTAGCGCCATTTTGCATTTTCCTCGGCAGCTTTGAAAAGAATTTCGGCTTCATCGGGGAATGCTTTAACAAGCGACGTATAGCGCACTTCCGAGTTAAGGAAGGCCTGGAATTTCGACCAGTCCGGCTCTTTTGAATCGAGTACGAAAGGATTCTTGCCTTCAGCTTCAAGCTGAGGATTGTACCTGTACAGGTGCCAGTATCCTGCCTCTACAGCTGCTTTTTCCTGTGCCTGCGATTTACCCATACCGTCTCTCAGTCCGTGATTGATACATGGTGCATAGGCTATAATAAGTGATGGACCCGGGAATGCTTCGGCTTCCTTGATTGCTTTCAGGTACTGGGAATTGCTTGCCCCCATAGCTACCTGGGCAACATATACATAACCGTAGCTCATTGCCATCTGGCCAAGATCTTTCTTACGGATCTTCTTGCCTGATGCTGCAAACTTGGCTACTGCACCGGCTGGAGTAGATTTGGATGCCTGACCTCCTGTATTAGAATATACTTCGGTATCAAGCACCAGAATATTTACATCTTCACCTGTTGCAATAACATGGTCAAGCCCTCCGTAACCAATATCGTAAGCCCATCCGTCGCCGCCGAAGATCCAGTGAGATTTTTTAATAAGGTATTGTTTGAGACTCAGGATCTCTTTTCCAACTTCTGATTTATCTTTCTCACATGCGGCAATAACCTTTGCAGAAGCAGCCCTTGATGCCTCGGCTTTAAACATGCCAGCAAGCCACTCGTCAAATGCAGCTTTTGTATCAGCATTGACCGTGCCGTCAGCTTCCTTCATACGTAGAGCTATTCTTGCCCTTAGCTTATTTACACCTAGTGAAAGACCAAGTCCGTACTCAGCGTTATCCTCGAACAGTGAATTTGCCCATGCAGGTCCATGACCGTCTTTATTATGCGTGTAAGGCATACAAGGTGCTGAACCGCCAACTATTGATGTACAGCCTGTAGCATTTGCAACGATCATCCTGTCGCCATAGAGCTGTGTAATAGCCTTGATATAAGGTGTTTCACCGCAACCGGCGCAGGCGCCTGAGAACTCGAACAGAGGCTGTGAGAACTGGCTGTTCTTTACATTAACGAATTTATCGACTATGGTATCTTTGTAACCTACTTTTTCGTGCATATATGTCCAGCGGTCAACTTCTGCCAGCTGAGTCTCGAGAGGCTTCATAATAAGAGCCTTATTCTTTGAAGGACAAACGTCAGCGCAGTTGCTGCAGCCTGTGCAGTCATAAACGCTTACCTGTATCTTGAACCTGTACTGTTTGAGAACACCGGGTATCCCCTGGATGGTCTTTGTTCCTTCCGGTGCATTTTTAACCTCTTCCTCTGTAAGAAGGAAAGGACGAATTGCAGCGTGAGGACAAACGTATGAGCACTGGTTGCACTGTATACACTGATCAGGTTGCCATTCAGGAACATTGACTGCAATACCGCGTTTTTCATACATAGATGTTCCTGAAGGGAATGTCCCGTCTTCTCTTCCAATAAATGCACTTACGGGAAGATCATCGCCTTTCATTGCATTCATGGGTTCCATGATATTTCTGACGAAATCAGGAATATTGCGTGTGTCTTTTTCTGATGTAATCTTGATATTCGCCCATTCAGCAGGAACTTCAATCTTATGAACTTCTGTGCCTTTGTCGACGGCAGCATAGTTCATGTTTACAACATTCTCGCCCTTCTTTCCATAAGATTTGTAAATGAATTTCTTCATTTCCTTCTCTGCCTGGGCATAAGGTATGACATTAGCCACCTTAAAGAATGCTGCCTGCATGATAGTGTTGGTCCTTGAACCGAGGCCGATCTCCTCGGCGATAGCCGTAGCATTTATTATGTAGAAGTTGATCTTGTTTTCAGCAAGGTATTTCTTCATATGGTCCGGAAGCCTTTTTTTAGTTTCCTCTGTATCCCAGATCGAGTTAAGGAGGAATGTGCCTCCTGTCTTCAGACCTTTCAGCATATCATATTTATCGAGATATGAAGGAACATGGCAAGCAACGAAGTCGGGTGTATTGACAAGATAGGGTGAACGGATCGGCTTATCGCCAAAGCGCAGGTGTGATGTTGTGATACCGCCAGATTTTTTTGAGTCATAAGCAAAATATGCCTGGCAGTATTTATCGGTCGTTTCACCGATTATCTTTATCGAGTTCTTGTTTGCACCTACAGTTCCGTCAGATCCGAGACCATAGAATTTTGCAGAATATGTTCCGGGAAGTGCAACATGAATTTCAGGGAGAACAGGAAGTGATGTAAAAGTAACGTCATCAACGATACCGACAGTGAAATGATTCTTTGGTTCTTTGAGCTTCATGTTCTCAAATACTGACAAAACCTGGCTTGGAGTGGTATCTTTTGAGCTGAGACCGTAGCGACCACCGATAATAAGGGGTCTCTCTGGTCTGTCATAGAACATCTCTTTAACATCAAGATAAAGAGGTTCTCCGGGTGCGCCGGCTTCTTTGGTCATGTTGAGAACCGTGATTTTTTTCACAGATTTCGGGAAAACATCAAAGAAGTATTTTGAAGAGAAAGGACGATAGAGATGAACGCTGATCAATCCTGCTTTTTCGCCTTTGGCTCTCAGGTAATCAATAACTTCTTTGGTTGTATCGGTCACCGATCCCATTGCTACGATGATGTTTTCAGCATCCGGAGCGCCGTAATAGGTAAATGGCTTGTATTCCCTGCCGGTAAGCTTAGAGATCTCAGCCATGTATGAATTAACCATATCGGGTATCGGTTCATAGAATTTATTTATAGCTTCTTTTGCCTGGAAGAAGATATCCGGGTTCTGAGCTGTTCCCCTCTGAACAGGATGTTCAGGGTTCAGAGCGTTATCGCGGAATCGCTGGAGAGCATCCTTGTCGAGCAGCTTTTCCAGATCGCAGGTCTCAAGCATCTCTATTTTCTGGACTTCTGCTGATGAGCGGAATCCATCAAAGAAATGCATGAAAGGAACCCTTGATTTAATTGCTGTCAGGTGAGCTACACCGGCGAGGTCCATGATTTCCTGTACGCTTCCGCTTGCCAGCATTGCAAAGCCAGTCTGTCGTGTGGCATAGATATCGCTGTGATCTCCGAATATTGACAAAGCATGTGCAGCAATTGTACGTGCACTGACATGGAAGACAGCAGGAAGAAGTTCACCGGCCATCTTATACATATTAGGAATCATAAGAAGTAACCCCTGAGAGCAGGTGTAAGTAGTGCCTAAAGCACCTGACTGGAGGGCACCGTGAAGGGCACCTGCAGCTCCTGCTTCTGACTGCATCTCAACTACTTTAACAGTCTCTCCGAAAATGTTCTTCAGTCCGTTTGCTGACCATTCGTCAACGAATTCAGCCATTGTGGACGATGGTGTAATAGGATATATGGCAGCGACTTCGCTGAACATATATGCGATATGTGCTGCGGCCTGGTTGCCGTCGCATGTTATAAATTTTTTTGTTGCCATTGATTGAAATATAATTGTTTAACTGTTAATTAATTAACACTATATCGGATTGATAATATAAATCAGATTAAGAACCGTTCATCGAGACAAGGAATTCTTCATTTGACTTAGCCTGTAGCAGCCTATCGCGGAGAAACTCCATTGCTTCAAGAGCGTTCATGTCAGCAAGATAATTACGCAGCACCCATATTTTCTGCAGCATAGTCTTGTTAAGGAGCAGATCCTCACGGCGTGTGCTCGAAGCCGGAATATCAATAGAAGGATAAATTCTTCTGTTTGACAGTTTCCTGTCGAGCTGAAGTTCCATGTTGCCGGTTCCCTTGAATTCTTCGAATATAACATCATCCATCTTTGAGCCTGTCTCAGTAAGAGCCGTTGCAATGATCGTCAGTGAGCCGCCATTTTCGATATTTCGGGCTGCTCCAAAAAACCTTTTCGGCTTATGAAGGGCATTGGAGTCAACACCTCCTGACAGCACCTTTCCTGATGCAGGGGCAGTAGTGTTGAATGCTCGTGCGAGCCTTGTAATTGAGTCGAGAAGGATTACCACATCGTGTCCGCATTCGACAAGCCTCTTGGCCTTCTCAAGAACTATATTTGCCACACGGCAGTGACGTTCAGCCGGTTCATCAAAAGTTGAGGCAATGACCTCGGCTTTGACGCTGCGGGCCATCTCGGTTACCTCTTCCGGCCTTTCATCTATAAGGAGTATCATCAGGTAAACTTCAGGATGATGTAATGCAATTGCATTCGCTATCTCCTGGAGGAGAATTGTTTTACCGGTCTTCGGCTGCGCAACAATCAGTCCGCGCTGACCTTTGCCGATAGGAGTGAACATGTCTATCACCCTTACTGAAAGCGTGCCTTCACCAGGCTGGCAGAGCGTGAACTTTTCATTCGGGAAAAGAGGTGTCAGAAAGTCAAAGGGCACCCTGTCGCGAATAAAATCAGGGCTTCTGCCATTGATCTCATCAACTTTGATCAGGGGGAAGTATTTTTCACCCTCTTTCGGAGGACGGATGGTACCTTTAATAGTGTCGCCGGTTTTAAGGCCGAAAAGCTTGATCTGAGATTGTGACACGTAAATATCATCAGGCGAGTTAAGGTAGTTATAATCTGCTGACCTTAGAAAGCCATATCCGTCAGGCATAATTTCAAGGACACCGGTATTAAATATTATGCCTTCAAATTCGTATGACTTTTCCTTTCTTTCCTCCCGGGGCTGTACAGGTTCAGGTACTATTTCTTTTACTGGCGCATCAACATTGACATCACCAAAATAGAGATCGGCTGGAGGCTTTATATCTTCAACCGGAGTCTCACCGTTTGTAAGTGGAATGGGGGTGTCGCCGTTTGTAAGCTGAGCAGGGGCGTCTCCGTTTGTAACCTGAATGGGAGTATCGCCATTTGTCAGAGGAATACTATTGTCGATGAGCGGCTCGGGAATAGGCTCCGGAACTATTTTTTCCTGAACATTTTCCTTTGGTCTCTCAGGCCTTTGATATCTTTCGAATTTCTCGCGGGGTTTTTGGTCTTGTCTCCAATCCCCGATTTTTTTCTCCTCATTAACTGGTGCTGGTGATTTGAACAGATCAGGCTTTTCCTCGGTTTTCTCCTGGATTTTTATTGGTTCATGTCTCTCCTCAGCAGGAGGATCATTTTTTAAAAGGTCGTCAGGTGAAACTGACATTACAGATTCTTTTGGACGATTGAAGACAGGTTTGCTCGTTCTGGGTCTTTTCATCCGTCCACGAGCCTGATCGCGGTCCTGGTTAAATGAATTTTCGGATGCGCGGTTATTATTATTATCTTTTCTGACCAGGCTCTTGTTTTCAGTGGCTTCAATTGCCTGCTGGTCAAGAATTTTATAAACAAGGTCCTGTTTTTTTAAAGTGTCAGCTCTTTTGATGTTAAGTTCTTTTGCTATTTCCCTTAATTCGGGCAGCAACTTCTTACTTAATTCAAGAATGTCGTACATAATTTATTGATAAGTGGGATTTAATAGATCTTTATGATTTTGTTTTTGGAAGCAGGGGCAAGGATTTGATTATTATCCCCTCGGACAATGCAACGCTTATTTCACATATCCTGAAAACCGGTGCAATAGTAAATAAAAATGATTAAATAATTCCTGTTAAATGTTATTAAATGCAGTGGATTTCTATCAAATCTGATTAATAATTTGATATTCAGCCTGTAAAATAATGGTGCAATATATTAAAAAAAGAGATATATAGCAAAAAAAAATCAATCAGGGAGTTGCAGAAGCCTTTTTTTTTACTAAAATTGTACCACTTGCCTCAATTTCTTTGAAAAATAAACCCGGACCTGTAAATGCGTCAGTTAAAGATAACAAAGCAGGTTACAAACCGAGACACCCCATCACTTGACAAGTATCTTCAGGAGATAGGGAGGGTTGATCTTATTTCTCCAGAGGAGGAGGTTCTCCTTGCAAGAAAGATCAGGTTAGGCGATTCAAATTCCCTCAGGAAGCTCGTAAAGGCTAATCTTCGTTTCGTAGTATCAGTGGCTAAACAGTACCAGAACCAGGGGATGAGCCTTCCCGATCTTATAAATGAAGGTAACCTTGGCCTGATGAAAGCTGCTCAGCGCTTTGATGAGACACGAGGCTTTAAATTCATTTCATATGCCGTCTGGTGGATACGTCAGGCAATTCTGCAGGCGCTGGCTGAGCAGGCCAGAATAGTAAGGCTGCCTGTAAACAAGATAGGCTCAATAAACCGTATTAACAGGGCTTTTTCCCGTCTTGAGCAGGAATATGAGCGGGAACCATCTTCACACGAGATAGCTGAAATGCTTGAGATGTTCCCGGAAGATGTAAAGGAGGCTCTGAAAACAAATGGCAGGACCTTAAGCATGGATGCCCCGATCAGTTCCGAGGAAGACAACACTATGTACGATGTTCTTCAGAGCAACGATACTCCAAGCCCTGACAAGAACCTTATCAATGAATCGCTTGCCTATGAAATTGAACGAGCTCTGAGTACACTCTCATCGCGCGAGTCAAAAGTGCTGAAACTCTATTTCGGCCTTGGAATGAAGCACCCCTTTACTCTTGAGGAGATAGGAGAGGAACTAAACCTTACCCGCGAGCGCGTCAGGCAGATTAAAGAAAAAGCCATAAAAAGAATACAGTTTACTACAAGGTGTAAAATCCTGAAGTCTTACCTTGGTTAACTATTTGTTTTTATCTTTGTTCAAAACAATCATAAATGAGTCATTTGGTTTCGCCATCATTGCTGGCTGCTGATTTCGGGAATCTTGCAAAAGATATTAACCTTATCAATGAGAGTCTTGCCGACTGGATACACTGCGATATTATGGACGGAGTGTTCGTTCCGAATATCTCATTCGGATTCCCCGTTATCGAACAAGTAAAGAAAATAGCCCGCAAGCCGCTTGACGTCCACCTGATGATTATTGACCCCGACAGGTATCTTTCCCGGTTTCATGATGCCGGTGCAAATATTCTTACCGTCCAGTATGAAGCCTGCAATCATCTTAACAGGACAGCAGCTGAGATAAGGCGGCTCGGTATGAAAGCCGGAGTTGCAATGAATCCTCATACACCTGTTTCTTTGCTTAAGAATATTCTGCCTTACATTGATATGGTCCTTATCATGACTGTTAACCCCGGATTTGGCGGACAGTCATTCATTATGGAAAGCTATAGTAAGATTTCCGAGCTGAGGAAGATGATTGATGATGGAAAATATGATGTTCTTATTGAGGTTGACGGAGGAATTGATACCAGGAATGCCCGGAAACTTATCGAAACAGGTGTGGATGTTCTTGTAGCTGGAAATTCGGTATTCAGTTCTGAAGATCCGGCCGGGACAATAAGAAAATTAAAGAATTTAGATTAAGAACCCACCCCCAGCCCCTCCGAGGAGGGGATTCCGAGAGTTGTTATTTGACTTATGAATTTGAGATTGCACGATTGCATGATTGCATGATTCAAGGAGCTTCGCGACGCAGTTCCGCTCAGCGGAAGCACGATTGCACGACTTACCCTATTCTTCCCTCAATATACTTAATAATCTCCTGAACCCTCTCAGGATCAAACCACCTTATCTCCTTATCCTTCGCCCACCAGGTCATCTGGCGTTTGGCATAACGGCGGCTGTTGCGTTTTATAAGTTCAATTGCCTTTTCCCTGGTTATCTTTTCTTCAAAATAATCAAAAAACTCCCTGTAACCGACGCTGTTCAGAGCATTCAGATGTCTCACTTCAAATAGGTCGCGGGCTTCATTTTCAAGTCCGTCTTCAACCATTCTGTCAACCCTGCGGTTTATCCTGTCATACAATTCCGGCCTTGGCCGTTCAAGGCCGATTTTAATGATCTGAAAATCCCTTGCCCTTTTTTGTTTTGTGAGGAAGGAGGAATATGGACGGCCAGTGGTTTCGCAGATCTCGAGAGCCCTTATTATTCTTTTAGGATTCTTCAGGTCGACCACCTCATAGTGTTCAGGGTCAAGAAGCTTAAGTGCCATTCTTAAACCGGCTAAGCCTTCTTTCTTGTTTTTCAGATTATATTTTTCCCGCGCTGACTGATCAACATCCGGAATGTCGTCAATTCCTCCGCATACGGCATCGATGTACATTGCTGAACCCCCGGTCATCAGGACTACCCTGTTCTTACCAAACAGCTCAGGAAGCAATTTCAGGACATCGCGTTCGAAGAGGCTTGAGCTGTAATAATCCGAGACCGGCATGAACCTGATGAAGTGATGTTTTATTATTGCAAGCTGTTCATCAGAGGGGACAGCGGTACCTGTTTTCATCTCCCTGAAGAACTGCCTCGAATCTGCTGAAATGACGTCGGAGCCGAAATGACGGGCTATATCAATTGAAACATCTGTCTTCCCGACCCCGGTCGGACCAAGAAGAACTATTAAGATATTATTCATCAGATTTTTATTCCCTGGAGACTACTCTTCGTCCTCGTTCAGGCTCTCCTCATTATCGAAATCCGGGAGTGGTTCCTCATCATCACCGTTGAGAAAGAGATCGTCGACTTCAGGTTCATCTTCATCATCATCATCATCGGATACAACTATATTATTATATAGCTTATGAGCACTGCCACCGAAAACAACCTGCTTGGGCGGAACTCCCTTTGAATTTGTGCATGAGGGGTACTCCCGCCCGTCAATCTCCTTTGATTCACCGGTATACTCGACAAAGAGCGACCTTTCGTTGAAAAAGTCAAAGACGTATAATAATTTCTGGTTTTTACGGAAGATAATATCTTCAAGAACCTCTACCTCCATTGTTGAGGAACCTGTACCCATATCGAAAAGAGTGAATTCTTCTTCTTTTTCCCAATTATCAGTTGCCATGAAAAAGGAAGCCATCTGTGATTTGTCAAACTCCAGTTCATCCTGGACAGTATTATGAAAATCCAGCAAAGTGTGCGAGTCAAGGAATTCAAATTCTCTCACAAACGACTCATCCTCATCCGATAACACAACAAATTTGTAAACCATAACTATTATTGATTCGAAGGGTGCAATATAATATTTTTTATTTTACAATATGCCTGCAATATTTTTTTTTAGAAGAAATTCTACTGTGTCAATTCCGTCAGCATAGTCCCACAGGGCAGGAGCCTGCGCCTTGCCAAAGGCGATATGGTTTTTACTGCATATGCATTGTATTTTTTCCTTTAGATTCTCCGTAATCCTTCCTGCTTCATCAAATGTATTGTAATATTCATAATAGAGAACTGCAACCGGAGAAGATAAACCCTGATTTTCCTTCAGAAGAATGAATCCCGCATCTGTGAATTTCTCCTTGTTTACAATGTAAACCGCCTTGCTGAAGTCATAGTTGCTGGCATACCGGAAGTGATTAATAACCGTGGAATATTTATCCCAGGCCTTCAGCATCCTGCTGAAGTCGTAACCTGAGGGAGCAAATAGTTTCGAGACATTCCTGCAGCCAAGACCAAAATATGAAAATATGTCAGAACCAAGCGCTGTTAGCTCTTCATCTGTCTCACTGCCATCAATAATGGCGAGGCTTTTCCTGTTTTTTCTGATGATACTCGGGTATTTGCCAAAGTAATATTCAAAGTAGCGTGAACTGTTGTCGCTTCCGGTAGCTATTACCATGTCAAATCCTGAAAGGGTAGCTTCAGCAATTTTTATCTTTTCTCTGAAACCGGGATTAATGTCGCATAATATTTCGCTGACAAAAGCAATAAGGTCGCTGTCTTTTGAACTGGTTTTTGCAATTATATTATTGCCGGTAATAAGAACTGACAGGAAATCATGGAAACCAACCAGTGGAATGTTACCGGCCATTATAACACCGACGTTTACAGGTTTAATATCATTTGCAAGTACCGGGTACATGCCTGTCCATTTAACCAGGTTTTCATGAGTCAGCTCATCGGCAATTGCCTTCAAAGCCATCCTGACATTATCAGGTGTGAACCATGGGTTCTTCTGAAACTGAGTTTCAATTAAGTTGTTTAGTGCAGAGGAATATTTGGTTGGTTTGCCTGCAAGGTAATCCCTGAGAATTGATCCTAGTTTGGAAAAAGCATCTATACGTTGATTGATATCCATATTCAAAAAATTGCGATGCTAATTTAAGGAATTTGAAGATCAGGAAATATTTTTCCATGATTTTAGAAATTACAGCCACGAATGAGGCTATATGTGAATAACCCCCGGTGAAACCAGGGGTAGAAGCCCAATCCTCAGGTCTCAAGCCCTGAAAGGGCTTAATATTCAGCTCTTTCAGAGCTGGTTGTCAATTAATAATTATATAAAAAAACTGACCCTCTTGCGAAGGTCAGTTGAAAGATTAGAAAAAATGAAGAGTTTATTTAAGTGTGTACGTTATCGGTACAGCATACCAGACTGGCACAGTTTTCCCATCTTTGATTCCGGGTTTAAAGGCAGGAAGGGAATTGATTACTCTTATTGCTTCGGCATCAAGTTCGGGATCTACACTTTTTACAATGCTCGCCCGATCAATACTGCCATCTGCCTCAACTGTAAATCTGACAATTACTTTCCCCTGGATGTTTTTAGCCACCGCATTTTTAGGATATTTTGTACTGTCTCCAATATACTTTAGCAGACCTGCATCTCCTCCCGGGAAAACAGGCATCACATCAACTACCTCAAATGGTGCTGGTTTATCAGCTCCATTGACTGGAGGTGGTGGTGGCGGTGGTGGCAGAGGAGGTGCAATTTCTACAGTTGTACTCTCCGCAGGTTTTGTCTTGCCCTTGCAGGAAGAAAAGGCAACCATAACGATTGCGATTACCGGCAATACCATCAGAAGCTTCAGGTTTGCCATCATTCCGGAGCGTTTTTTTGTCATCATGATCATTCGCTTTTTAATAAGTGTGGGATTTGAAAAACTATTTGATATTGTAAATGCTTTGGATTTGAAAACCTGGTTCATGATAAGAGACTGATAGCTGACTACCGTCACGCCTGTCCTTAAGCACCCTTCATCGGCCTGGTATTCATGAACAGCTCTTAATGATCTGTTAAACAAGTGAATGAACGGATTGAGCCATTGAATCACTTTTACCGTTTCGATGAAGATGATATCGAAAAAATGATAATGGTCAATATGGTTCTGCTCATGCTTTATAATCTCTTCAGACTCTTCAGACGATAGCCTGGTGCTGATGAAAACAAACCCGAGAGCAGAAAAGCCTGAAGTATTAAGTCCATGGAACCTTATAATATTGCTTCCCTTTTTCTTTTTGCCTGCAATAAGGATTACAAGCTCAAGAAGATCAAACATGAGCTTGCACCCGAACAATATCACACCGGCAATATAGATAGTTAAAAAGATACGGATGGCATTCCAGTCTCCTGATGATACAGTTCCATTAACTCCTGAAGAGTTTCCGGTTATTAGCACCTCGGAGAGCGTCTTCCCGAAAAATGGGATATTGACAGACTTGCTGATATAGATAGTGACAAAGGGGAGTACCAGTGCTGCCAAAACAGAGAGCAGAATAAATGTCCTGTTCCTGCTGTAAAGCGTGTCCTTGCTTAGGAGGAGCGAATAGACTATATAGAATGCGCCCAGATAAATGGAAGCCTTGATCATATATATTAATAGTATATTCATCTTTCAGTTTTTTGTTTTTTCATTTCACCCTCCATTATCTTCATAATCTCCTCCATCTCTTTTACGGTTATGCCCTTTTCCTTAGCGAAAAAGCTTACCATCTTTCCGAATGAGTTCGAGAAGTAGTTGTTCACAAAGGTGTTGAGATGGGATTTTGAGTAATCATCCTTTGAAACAACTGGAAAGTATTCGTGAGTTCTGCCGTAGGCTTTATGATCCACGAATCCTTTGTCCTGCAGTATGCGGACAATTGTGCTGACAGTGTTATAGGCAGGCTTTGGATCGTCAAAATGCTCGAGGATATCCTTGACAAAACCCTTTTTTACCTGCCAGAGGACTTGCATTACCTCTTCTTCGGCCCTTGTTAGTTCTCTCATAATGATCATTTAAATAATTAGCCATATCAAATGTATAACGAAATTATTAGTTATACAACTAATTTCTTAATTATTTTAAAAAAAGTTAATAAAATTTCCCATTATTCGGCGATATGGAAAAAAGTAGTACTTTTATTTCTTTAATTATATTTTCTAGAAATGCCAGTGGATAAATCCAGATCCCTCAGGATAGGCCTCTTCAGGGAGAACCTGAGGATCGCTATACGTGCAATAAAGTCGAACAAGGTAAGAGCTATTCTTACTATTTGTATAATTGCCTTCGGGATCATGGCGCTTGTTGGCATCCTTACGGCTATTGACGCAATAAAGTCCTCTCTTACGAACCAGTTCACGATGATGGGTGCAAACTCATTCACCATTACCTCCCGGGGAATGAATATTCAGGTGGGTAATGACCGTACGAGAACTAAGAATTTTTCCAGGATCTCATACAGGGAAGCTACGGAATTCAAATCGAGATTTAATGAGCCTGCCTGGGTCTCCGTTTCATATGTTGCCACAGGCATGGCAACAGTCAAGTACGGATCGAAGGAGACTCATCCTAATATCAGACTTACCGGCGTTGATGAGAATTACCTTTCCGTATCGGGCTATGATGTTGATAAAGGCAGAAATTTCAGTATTGAGGAGATACAGATGTACAGGAGATCGGTGCTTCTTGGTTCGGAACTCGCCAACGAACTATTTCCGGGGGATTTCGATCCGATTGGCAAAGAGGTCTCCGTGGCAGGACTGAAACTTACCGTAGAAGGTGTTTTGAAACCAAAAGGTTCAGGTATTGGCAATCCCGACAGGGCCTGCTTTATGCCTGTCACTGCGGCAAGACAGTATTTCTCCTATCCCAATATGAATTTCAACATAACCGTCATGCCATTTAAATCGCTCAACCTTGACATTCTCGCAGGTGAAGCTGAAGGGATCTTCAGGGTTGTCCGCAACCTTGACCCTCGTGACGAATCTGATTTCAACATTTCAAAGAGCGACAATATAGTTGCAATGCTGCTAAAGAACATAAAATTTGTTACCCTCGCAGCTACGATTATCGGAATAATAACATTATTTGGCGCTGCTGTGGGACTAATGAATATAATGCTCGTATCCGTTTCCGAGAGAACTCGTGAAATTGGCGTCAGGAAGGCGATTGGGGCTAAGCCTGATACCATTAAATACCAGTTTCTGTTTGAATCTATACTCATAGGACAGTTTGGCGGTATTTTTGGCATTATCCTCGGAATTCTTATCGGTAATATAGTCTCATCCCTGCTGAAATCAAGTTTCGTTGTGCCATGGGTATGGGTGACAATGGGAATAATTGTATGTTTTATTGTTGGTGTGGTATCAGGTTATGCGCCTGCTGTAAAGGCTGCGAACATAGATCCTATTGAAGCTTTAAGATATGAATAAAATTGAATGATATGGAAAAACATGTAATTCAGGAAGAGCTTAAAAATTGTCCGGGTATTTTCTATTACCCCGAAGCAAATAAGCTGGAATTAATCGGAAGGTCTATCCCTGAGAACCCTGAGCTTATCTTCAGGCGTCTCGACGAATGGATTACTGTTCATTTTGAAAAGAACAAGGATCTGAATGTCAGCATCCAGCTTGAATATATAAACAGCGGATCATCAAAGTACCTCTATGAGATTCTCAAACGGCTTACAGGATTTGGCCGCGCAAGCAATACTGTTAAAATGAAATGGCTTTATGAGGAAGATGATGAGGCTATGCTGGAACTTGGTGAGCATTACCGCGATACTGCAGGTATTCCGCTTGAAATTGAAATGATAGTCTGATACCTATTAATTATCTTTGTATATCTGCTATAATTTCCTGAAGCGATAAATATTTAGCGTAACAAAAAATAAGGGGACCCGATGAAGGTCCCCTTTTATATTAGCTTTTACAGCAAATGTTTATTTCACTGTGTCCATGTGAGCAATGAGATCGAGAAGCTTGCAGGAGTAACCCCATTCGTTGTCATACCAGGCTACAACCTTGACAAAATTATCATTGAGGGAGATACCTGCTCCTGCATCAAAGATAGATGTACGGGAGTCGCCGTTAAAGTCGCTGGAAACAACTGCATCTTCAGTGTATCCGAGAATTCCTTTAAGCGGACCTTCTGAAGCTGCCTTCATGGCTTTCTTGATATCCTCATAGCTTGCGGCTTTCTCAAGACGGCAGGTCAGGTCAACAACTGAAACATTGATGGTCGGTACCCTGAATGACATGCCGGTAAGCTTGCCTTTCAGTTCGGGGATAACTTTGGTCACGGCTTTTGCTGCACCTGTAGAAGAAGGAATGATGTTAGCTGAAGCTGCACGTCCGCCTCTCCAGTCCTTATTTGACGGGCCATCAACAGTTTTCTGTGTCGCAGTAGTTGAATGAATGGTTGTCATGAGACCTTCAACAATTCCGAAGTTGTCGTTGAGGATCTTGGCAACAGGGGCAAGGCAGTTGGTAGTACATGAAGCATTTGATACAAACTGCATGTCGGCCTTGTATTTATTCTCGTTAACACCCATCACAAACATCGGGGTATCATCTTTGGAAGGGCCTGACATTACTACATGCTTTGCACCTGCTTTGATATGACCCATTGCGGTTTCCTTGGAAAGGAAAAATCCTGTGCATTCAAGTACATATTCAGCGCCAACCTCGTTCCATTTCAGGTTTGCGGGATCCTTCTCCGCAGTTACGCGGATATTCTGTCCGTTTACAATAAGTTTCCCGTCCTTTACTTCCACTTTCCCGTCGAACTTACCGTGTACGGTGTCGTAAAGGAGCATGTAAGCAATATAATTTACTTCGAGGAGGTCGTTGATTCCTACTATCTCTATATCGTTCCTCTTCATGGCAGCCCTGAAGGCCAACCGGCCAATTCGGCCAAAACCGTTGATACCTACTTTAATTTTTGACATACCTATATAATATTATGGTTAATAAATCGAACGACAAAATTAATAAATTCTATGATTTAAGCAATATCAGGGGATGCTCTGTGCTTCTTTTTTCTTTTTGAAAAGGTTTGCAAACTTAGTATCCTCAGGATGCAGCGGATCAACGATAACTCCGAATCTGTAACTAACAAATAATGAGAAAAATATTGCCTTATTGTCGGAACTATACATTATCGGGACTTTCTTTGGGAATGCATTTATCTGGGCACCGATTTCTATAGCATGTATCACCTTATCCTCCCTGCTGTATTCGAAATTAAATCCCCCTTTTGCATATAATCCGGGGAAGACTTTGATTTCGCTAAAGCCTTTTGTAAATGAGGCTCTGTTATAGATATCAGTTGGCAGGTCCTTTATATCAAATTTTTCCTCCTTGAGGATGACATCGCCGCCAACAATATAGATAATCCTGTAATATATTGGTTTGGCAATGGCAAGGACAGGGCCTGCTGAATAAAAATACCTGATGGCTACACCACCCAGATCTTGTTTCTTGAATATTTCATGCTGGTGACCAATGCCTCCCCTTAAAAAGAATACTGAATTAAGCTTTCCATAGACATATGACCCTGTACCTGTGGTATAAGGATTATACATCTTGTATTCCTTGGGATGCTTCAGCGTCCCGATATCAAACTCGAGAATGCTTTTATTGAGGAAATTAATTCGCTTACCCTCGCGATAGCTGAGACCTAGCCCGTCTGAATTAAGGAGTAATCCTAATGACTTTTCGTTGCGGAAGAATACTTTTTGCTGCTCATTCAAATCTCCCTGCGCCCTGAGCCAAACCCCTCCGCACAATAATACAACCACTATTATAAGCAGCTTTTTCATACAGGCGGCAACTTATAAGGAGAATAATGAGAAAATAAGTATCAGCCAACCTGATTATTCTGCTCTGTATTAGCCTTTGAATATGCCGGGCATGCTTTACTATTACATGAACTTACTGCCAGGGCAACTATAAAAGTAATAACCAGTAATACAGCAATTTTTTTCATAGAAAAAATTTATAATTATACTACAAAAATAGACTTTTCGTCATAAAAACAATCTTTATGCCGTAAATAATATTTCTGAACAACTTATTATCAGCAAGCACTTGTCTTGCCAAAAACATAAGCTTAAACAAATAAACGTCGGAAAGGGTTCAAAAATTACAGCTTACGGAATAACTTTTTTGATCTATTTTTGTTTGTTATATAAATAGTTAGTTTTGAATATGAATATAAAGATTCTTAACCTTATAATATTTGCTTTTCTAATGACTACCGAATCGTTTTCACAGGAATCACTCCCTTTAAACTCTCTGAGCAAGGCAGAATCAGAAGTCATCAAAAATAAGGGAACAGAGACCCCGTTTACGGGCAAGTTTACCAACACCGTTGATAAGGGAACCTATATCTGCAGGCAATGCGGGGCAGCACTTTATTATTCTTCATCAAAATTTGAATCCGGCTGTGGCTGGCCAAGCTTCGATGAGGAGATAAAAGGCGCCGTGAACAGGTTCCCTGATCCCGACGGGCTCCGGACAGAAATAACATGCGCTTCTTGCGGTGCTCATCTGGGTCATGTTTTCACAGGGGAACATCTCACTGCGAAAAATGTCAGGAATTGCGTAAACTCGATATCACTCGATTTTGTCCCGGCAATAGTCGAAAAAGGAAGATACGGTACAGCCATTTTTGCGGGAGGCTGTTTCTGGGGTGTCGAATATTTTCTTCAGAAATCTCCAGGTGTAATTTCAGTTACATCCGGATACACGGGAGGACATGTGAAAAACCCTTCATACAAGGAGGTATGCACCGGGACCACCGGTCATGCTGAAGCTGTAAAGGTAATCTATGACCCGACTAAAACATCTTATGAAAAGCTTCTCAGGCTTTTCATGGAAATACACGACCCGACACAAAGCGGTGGACAAGGTCCGGATATCGGGGATCAGTACCGGTCTGTGATATTTTATCTGAACGACGAACAAAAGGCAATTGCTGAAAAGGATATAAGCCTGCTTAAATCAAAAGGTTATAAAGTAGTTACCGCAGTAGTCAAAGCATCAGAATTCTATGATGCTGAGAAATATCACCAGGATTACTATTTCAATAATGGCAAAGTACCCTATTGCCATGGGTATGTGAAAAGGTTCTGATATATTCTTAAAAAGTCTTAAAAAATCATTGATTTATTGCTTCCGGGAATTACAATCAATTAACTTTAACGGGTATTAATTGATTTCTTTCCGGTACTAATGAACTATAATAACTACCACAGAAAGACTCCTGTTGGCGGCAGGATAAAAGTCTGGTTTTTTATTCTGGGGATGCTCTGCTGCATTCTTATTGTTTATTCCGGCAAAAAGGCACTTAATTCTACATCCACAGACAAATATTGCATGTCATGCCATGTTCATCCTGATGCTGATCAGAGCTGGAAACTATCAACACATTATAATAATAGTACAGGCAATATAGTGCATTGCACTGAATGTCACATGCCTCCCGAAGGTCATGGTTACTTCATGGCTAAAGCGAAGCATGGATCAAAGGATGCATATGGTTACTTTTTCAAGGATAGCGCTGATATTGACTGGCAGAAGAAAAAGCTTCTCGAAAATGCAAGAGGATATGTTTATGAGAATTCGTGCGTTGATTGCCATCAGAACCTGTTCCCTGTAACTTTATCGGTAAACGGGGGGAATGCCCACCTTCTTTATACTACCAGCAAAGAGCCGGTGAGCTGCCTGAACTGCCATATTAATGTCGGCCACTATGACAAGAATGCTGCACTTCATGCACATGACACGAGTTTCGGAGTTACTGTCACTTCCACGGAACCTCCATTTGCTGAACCGGCAAAACCTGAAGGATTCCAAAGCTTTACAGAGATGATCCCTGGCACAAGGGTCTCCTTTGAAATGATTGCACTGCCGGGAGGAACTTTTAAAATGGGAAGCACCGACGATGAACCCTTGCGAAAGGCTGATGAGGGACCGGTAAGAAGCGTTGTTCTTTCAAAATTCTGGATCGCGAAGAACGAGGTCACATGGGATGAATATATGGCATTCTTCAGAGCTACGGCTTCGCAGGGGAGAACCGAAGGACAGGTTGTAACCAGCAAAAAAACTGATGCCATCAGCGGCGCAACACCTCCGTGGGGAGCGCCTGACCAGGGATGGGGTAAAGCTTCACGGCCGGCCATAACAATGTCGTGGTACGCAGCCGATGTATATTGCCAGTGGCTCTCCAAAGTTACAGGAAAGAAGTACCGCCTGCCTACTGAAGCTGAATGGGAATACGCCTGCAGGGCAGGTACTGAGACACCATATTTCTTTGCTGGTCACCCGCAAAAATTTACATCAAAGGGATTTCTCAGAAAGCTTTTTGGCTCTGATACAACCGGAATTGCTTCAATGGCTGTATATTCTGTAAACAGCCCATCAAAAACTGAGGAGCCTTCATTTGTAAGAGCTAATCCATTCGGACTTAAGAACATGGCAGGTAATGTTGCGGAATTCTGCTCCGACATTTATTCAGCCGACTATTATAAATCTGATTCTTTGCGGGTCAATCCAACAGGTCCGATCAAGGGACAGGAGCATGTTATTCGCGGAGGATCATTCAAGAGCGATGCAAGGGACCTCCGCAGTGCTGCCCGCGACTTTACGAAGACAAAGGCATGGCTGGTAACCGACCCGCAGATGCCTAAAAGCAAATGGTGGTATTCCGATTGTATCGACGTGGGATTCAGGGTAGTATGTGAACCCGATTCCGCTGTCGTAAAATAGATCGAATTGAAATTTGAATGAAAATGAAAAACATTGACAGAAGAAAATTCATCAGCAATGCTGCCCTGGCAGGGGTTGGAATAGCCGGTGCAGGTGCCCTGCTATCATCATGTAAAAGGAAAGTTGAAAACAAGGATCTTGGCCTGCCTCCCATACTGAAGGGTGCTCCCAAAGGTAAAAAGCTGAGGGCCGGACTAATTGGAGCCGGAAACAGGGGAACCGGTGCAGCAATAAACTTTATCAGCTCCGGACCCGATCTTGAAATAGCAGCCCTGGCCGATGTATTCCAGGATAAGATTGATGCCTGCAGAGCCAGGTTTGACTCTTTTCACCTGCCAATTCCAGCCGAGAACTGCTTTACCGGTTTTGATGGTTATAAAAAACTCATGGCTCTTCCCGACATTGATGTAGTGATCCTTGCCACACCTCCGCAATTCAGGCCGGAACACTTTCTTGAAGCCGTTACCACAAACAAGCACGTATTCATGGAGAAACCGGTCGCAGTGGACCCTGTCGGTATAAGATCAATCATCACTTCAGCTAAAAAAGCCGGAGCAATCGGACTTAATGTCGTAACCGGAACCCAGAGACGCCACGAGGAAGATTATATCGAGACTTATAAGCAGGTAATGAACGGCGCCATAGGAACAATAACCTCTGCAAAGGCTTTCTGGAACCAGGAGCATGTATGGTTCCGCGAACGCGAACCGGGCTGGAACGATATGGAATACATGATCCGCAACTGGAATAACTTTTGCTGGCTGTGCGGTGATCATATTCTCGACACTCACGTCCATAATATTGATGTGATTAACTGGTTCCTGGGAAAACACCCGGAAAAAGCTATCGGTTACGGCGGAAGGGCCAGACGCGTTACCGGCGACCAGTACGACTTCTTCAGCGTGGATTTTGATTATGGCAACTGCGTAAGCTCTCATAGCATGTGCCGCCAGATCGACAGCTGCGTTACCGCAACCGGTGAACTCATTATGGGGACCGAAGGATATACAAACTGCAAGGACACAATCTGGGATCTGAAAGGCAATATAAAGTGGCAGTTCAATTACCCGCTGGACGAAAACGGGAAAAAGATGGACCATGTGCTTATTCCTGAGTATGTACAGGAACATATGCACCTTGTATATGCCATCAGGACAGGCAATTATGTAAATGAAGCAGAACAAACTGCCATTTCCACGCTTACAGCGATCATGGGAAGAACAGCTGCCTATACCGGAAGGGTAATTACATGGGACGAGATATTCAAATCGGATACGGACCTTGGCCCATCGAAGATTGAAATGGGTCCTGTTAATATGGCTTTCGAAGTCCCTGTTCCAGGAACGCCGGTCATAAGTACGGTTACACCTGCATTTAAAGGTCAGATAATTTAAACTGATTGTTAAATATACTGTTGATCCTGCATCAACCGGAATAGAAAAATTACAATTAATAATTATGTTTTCACTGGTAATCCCGATATTCAATGAGGAAAAGCTGATCGATGATCTGCTTAAGCGGACAATTCCATCAATTGAATCATTCGCAGTAGATTATGAAGTGATCTTTGTCGATGATGGCAGTACCGACAAGAGCATAGAAAAAATTCTAGCATGGAGGGAAGGGAATGAAAAGATAAAGCTTCTTTCCCTCTCAAAGAATTTCGGACACCAGGCTGCATATACTGCAGGACTTGAAAATGCAAGCGGTGATATTGTTGCAATGATGGACGGCGATCTCCAGGATCCTCCGGAACTTCTTTCAGCAATGTACCGGAAGCTGACTGAAGAGGATTATGATATCATAAGCGGCAAGAGAACCGGAAGAAAAGGAAGCCGAGGTCGCATCATCTATTCAGTCCTCTTCCATTCGATTTTCACGAATATAGGGGAGCTCAGGGACATGGATAATTACGGTAACTATTCCATGATGAATAGAATTGCCCTTGATGCGTTGCTTTCAATGAAGGAAAAAGTCAGGTATCTACCGGGTCTGAGATCATTTATCGGCTTCAGGCACGGTGATGTGGAGTTTGTGAGGGACGACCGGTTCAGGGGCAAGTCCAAGATGAACCTTCAGAAGCTTTTTGTCCTTGCTGCCGATGCTATTTTCTCATTTTCCAGGTTCCCGATACGAGTATGCCTCTTGCTCGGAACCCTGGGAACAATTGTCTTCATGGGAGCAGGTATTTATGTTTTGATTTCCAAAATTACCGGCAGCGCTCCTCTCGGATGGTCATCGACAATGTTGAGCATTTATTTCCTGGGATCTATACAGCTTGTCTTCCTGGGGATACTTGGGGAATATATTTTCAGAAGTTATAAGGAATCACAAAACCGTCCTATCTATTTTGTAAGGAAATTTTTTGGCGTGAGCCGGGGAAAATGATGAAAGAGACAAGATTGAAATATATCTTCCTTGCAAGTTCAGCATTTCTCCTAATTGTCATGCTCATTATGAGCAGGAATGCCGGCATATCTTGCGATGATGTACTTCATTACCATCAGTCTGAAGCCGTTTATAACTATTTCGCAACACATGGAGCCGATCAGGCAGCATTGCAGACTCCTGTGAACCACCTTAAGTATTACGGACAATCGTTCGATAATATTGTCACTATACTCATCAGGTGGCTGGGGATCGATGATGTGTTTGGCTTTCGTCACCTGATGAGTTCCCTGGCAGGCTGGCTGACAATTTTTATTACAGCTCTTCTTGCTGTCTGGCTCTTGGGCTACAGAACAGGCATTCTGGTAATTCTCCTCTTTGCTGTTTCTCCGACATTTCTTGGACACACCCAGAATAATCTTAAAGATATCCCTTTTGCACTTGGCTATATATCAAGTGTATATTTTACACTTAAAATTCTTTTGCCGGAGAAAAGAGTGCGCTTTTATGAAATCCTGTTGTTGATTCTCAGTATTTCATTTACCATAAGCATAAGGGCAGGAGGGCTTCTGATGATTTGTTACCTGTTCCTCTTTTTCTTCATATGCCTGGGTTACAGGTATTTTAGCAACGGCAGGATTGACTGGTCAGATACCTTGAAGAAATTAATGATTTTAATCCTGGTTGCCGGAGCCTCGTTCTTTCTTTCTATCCTTCTGTGGCCATTCGGGTTGCAGGCTCCGATCAAAAATATGTTTGTATCCCTTCATTTTATGTCGCATTTTCCGGGGACATTCAGGGAGATATTTGAAGGAAGAACCGAATGGTCGGATTTCATGCCATGGTACTACCTCCTGAAATATATGGTAATTACAATCCCTTTAGTAGTGCTTGCCGGAACCCTGGTTTTTGTCCCGTTTATTAAAAGAATAGTTTCAAATGGCAAAACCCTTGCCTGGTTATTTCTGGTCTTCACTATCGTCTTTCCAATCTTGTTTGTGATAATTGAGAGACCAAATATATACAGCGGGTGGCGCCAGTTCCTGTTCGTTTATCCTCCCGTGATAGTAATTTCGGCAACAGGATTCAGCTATCTTCTTGATTTTCTGAAGAACAGATATGCAAAGTGGATTCTTTTTGCTGTACTGTTCGTTCTTGCTATTCATCCGGTACGGTACATGGCTGACAATAAAGCCTATTTTTACCTCTACTACAACCAGTTTACTGGAGGACTGAAGGGTACTTATGGCAATTATGAAACCGATTACTATTATACCGGACAGACAGAAGCTTCAAAGTGGCTTATTAATTATCTCGAAACAAACAAAATCGGTTCAGCAAAGGTGATTGCCACTTTCCCTGTTGACTGGCAATTCAGGAATATTCCTTCTGTAAAAACATCATACTGCAGATACGAGGAGAGAAGCCAGTTCGACTGGGACTACGCGATAATTACGAACCGGTATATACCGCCTTTTATGCTAAAAGCCCGATCATGGCCACCTCCTGATGCGATTCATATTATTTATGCCGACAGTATACCGGTCTGCGCTGTCCTGGAACGCAAGTCAAAAGAAGATTTCCTTGGCTATAATTCACTTGAAGAACATCGCAGCAGTGATGCTATACTCCATTTTACAGAGGCCCTGAAAATTGATAATAGCGATGAAATGATTTTTTATAATTTTGCACGGGCTTTGTACAATGAAGGTGAGTTCCTGAAAGCTGATTCGGCACTTAAGAAGGGACTTGAAATAAACCCGGTCAGCGAACCGATATTAATGTACCTGGGAAATATTTCTGCAGCCAGAAAAGATACAGTCAGCGCTGAAAAGTACTATAAGGAACTTATTAATGTCAACAGGAAATATTTTGATGCTTATATTGAACTGGCAAAGCTCACAGAGGGGAAAGATGTCCAAAAGGCGCGTCAGCTGTTAAGAAGCTGCCTGTGCATTAAGCCTGATTTCAAACCTGCGATAAAGGCGCTGGCAGACACATACAGGAAGAACGACCCGGAAATTGCCGGGGAATATGATAAACTTGTGAATTCTATAAAATAAAATAAAACAACCGAAGGATGAAGAAGACATTAATGATTATCTCACTGTCAGCAGCTATGCTGCTCAGCGGACTGAGTTTTATTTCAGCCCAGGAGCAACCCAAACCCAAAAAAGACACGGTCAACATGGATACACAGGCCAAGCCGACCAACTATTATGCAATTGAGGATGAGAAAACAGCACCTGAAAAAGGGAAAGCCAAAAGCTCCTCATTCCCTATTATAATAATTGTCGGAGCTGTCGTTATTGTTGGCGCTGCTGCTTTCTTTCTGCTGAAGAAGAAAAAACAGTAACTTTTAAAATCCTTTTCCGGGATTTGTCGCTACCCGGGCAACTGACTCAATAGCTATTGATGCAAAGGCTGCCCCGAAGTCAAGATCAATGTTTTCCATTGTATCTTTTGTGTCGTGGTAGCCTGTACGGTTAATGTCATAGTTTTCCATAAAAAGGACTACCGGTATTCCAACGTCAGAAAAGACCTGACCGTCAGTGTTGAAGATTGAACTGTGAGGGTTATACTGAGTTCTGACTTCACCTGCAAGCGGAAGGAATTTAGCCGTTTCAGGTATCTCTTCAATACCTGATATTCTTTTTCCGCGGTTACTGTGTATTCTTTCGGGGCTCCTGTTCCATTCATGCACTGACCTGTTCCATATCCGGTTGGCTATGTGAGCCTGCTGCCCCAGATAAAGCGATGCTGCGCTCTTCCCTGGTGATATCTGAAAAATATCCTGGTCGTTATCGCGGTTATGGCCTATCATATCCATCACATAGACACCAACAACCTCTGTCTTTGAAAGATCGACTGGATGGTCACTGTTTGGATTCAGCTTTATGTTTTTTTCAATAATTGATTTGCAGAGATTTCTTGCCCCCATGCAGTCTGACGGGAACTCTTCACCGGTGAGATGGACAAGCCAGATATCGCGTTCCAGTTTTCCTTCGGCTGACATTTTTAAAAATATTGGCGCAGCGAGAAGTAAAGTTGTGCTTGCAGAGTAGTTATCGTCGGCACCGTTGGCTGAGATCCTGGCTCCTGTGCCGCCCCTTCCCGTATCATAGATATCCTCCATGTAAGCAGTATCGTAATGATCTCCAAAGACAACAGCCTGACTGCGGTTTTTCCCGGGGATCACTACAAGTATATTTCTTTCATAATGTGTTCCATTCTGGTTGCCGGACCACCCGCCATAAAGTGAAAAATCAAAATCCGTTTGCCATTTGAAGGGCAGTTCACCGCAAAATGCCTTGCCTTCCATCCCTGCGTCAGATATTGATTTCCGGTGCCTGCTGATGAAATAGTCACCCAGTTTTTCCAGGTCTCTCTGCTTCCCATGCTTCTGGCTAAGTGTGGCATTATCCTTTACAAGATCTGCATTATCCGTGTTCATGAACTGGCCGTGGGCAAGGAATTTAATCTCATTCCACCAATTCTCCTCAAACTTCCTGTTGGCTGTCAATCCGAAAGTCAGTGCCTCTTCATTATTCCCAGTATTCTCAGGCTCGAGGATTTTCATTATCTCTTCCCTCATCCGCTTCCCGGTCTCAGGATTGCTGGCATGAACGGAAAGCTCATCCAACCACGGTTCAAACGTTTTATGTTTTGAAATATTAAGGAGGTGATAAGCATAAGACCACGACAATGGTTTCATGTTCTGCATATTCCAGGCTTCAAACAGCGAAATAATGTTGAAAGCAGTCTGGTGTGAATAATGATCGTTCTTTGAAAGGAAATCGTGCAAAGCAGAAAGATAGACAGGCCGTTTATAAAATCTGGGCCACATTTCAACCGGAGAGGCCATGCTTTTATCATTCCTGTGATACCCTGCAAGGTGGCCGGTTATCAGGTCCGATGAGATTACCGGGCTGTCGTCATCGGGTGACAGCCAGGCAACCAGCGGACGATGCCAGTAAATATCATATTCTCCAGTCCTCATGGGCGGACTGAAGAATCTGTACCCGTAGAGTCCTCCCTTAAGTATCTCTTCTTCAGCAAGGAGGATCTGCTTCTTGACTGAATGAGGACCATCCAGGATCATATCAAATTCATGAGTCCATATCTGGGCATTTCTTGCCAGGGGTTTGTCATAGAGACCCAGTGAATCATCTTCAGTGCTGAAAAAAACTTTTACAAGCTTGAACTTTTTTGCATCTTCATTGAGTTCATCCTGGTACCTGTGAAGGCGCTGCCACCTGTTGGTACGATGAAATGTGGTATGCAGGAGCTCCTTACTTATCTTAACGTGTCCGTTTCCGGTATGTGCTTCGTGAAACCAGCCTGCCTGGGGTACTTTCAGCCCGCCGATACCCCTGTTCCTTATGACCAGGTTGAGCATGGGGATCTGTCCTGCAGAGGCGGATTGTTTCTGCAATTTCAGATATCCGGGCATTCCCCAGAAGACCAGGCTCCCGGGGAAGGGTATCAGGTTCAGCTTACCTGAGAGATACATATCCCTCACGGCAGGCGGAAGGGAACCGAAAGCCCTGAATGTAACAAGATACCTTATGCCATCTAAAGTTGAATCATCATTAATAAGAAACGGTTTTGTCCAGCTAAGGGCACTGGCATCTGCCGAGGATAGAATCCTGAATCCTGCTCCGGCGAGGGATTTTTTCCCGGAGAGCTTCAGACCGTAAGCTTTTTCGAGTATGGTAGTGAAAAAAGAGATCGATTCATCTGCCGGCTTTTCAACTCCTGGCGCAACATAAAAATTTTTCCAGAAGATATATTCGGGATCATGAATTGAATTACCGAATAAGGACCAGATCACCCGGCCCTTGTCATCCTGAGTTCGTGAAAGCATCATCGGAAGGAGAGTGACAAACCTTTCATGCGGAAGCTTGCCGGCCATTGCTGCAAGGTCGTCAGGCCAGTAGGGATTGTCTTTCAGATTTTGTCCTCCATGACCATGAATGTGATGTTCAGGCAATCCTTTACCCAGCTTTAAAATAGAGTGGAAGATCTGTTTCCCGGAATGCTCAATGCCTGGTCTGAGCTCGTATTCTTCCTCAATCTCGGAGATCCACCAACCCGAAGGGTCATCTTCATGTAAGATCCTCGGATCAATATCACCGAGCGGTTTCCGTCCCACAAGAGGGGAGGGCATGAACTCAGAATATGCAGGAAGGGGATAACATCCTTCACAGTTAAACCATGGATATCCGGCCAGCATTTTTTGCCAGCCCTGAAGTTCATTGGCAGCCATAATATTATTTAGGATTTAAATTAAGGGAACTTGTCGGGAATTCAATCATATTTCTGATCGAATTAAAAATGTTTTGTGAATATAAACAATTCTGAGAACTAAAAGTTTAACAAGTCCATAATCCGGCTCTTAACTTTTCACCCCTGTACCTTTGACCCTTTGACCCTTTGCACCTTTGCACCTTTCAAAGTTCCCTTATCCATATATTGCGATACGATACAGGATTTCCGTGTTCCTGCAGCATAAGCGGAAGTTTCTCCTCATGCGCCTTGTAAACAGGGATACCAATATATTCCGTCGGACCCTTGAGAAGGACATGATTCTGGATGAGAACGCCGTTTTGAAAAACGGTAAATATTGCCGGCTCAAGAACTTCTCCTTCAGTATTGAACCTGGGAGCTGTGAAAATCACATCGTATCGCTGCCACTGGCCGGGCCCAAGTGATGCATTGACAAGCGGTATATACTGCTTATAAATTGATCCTGCCTGTCCATTGTAATATGTCTCGTTGTTATATGAATCGAGTACTTGCAATTCATAGAGACCCATCAGGAAAATGCCACTGTTTCCCCGTCCCTGGCTGGTCCCTGAGACGACTGCCGGTGTTCTCCATTCAATGTGAAGCTGGCAATCGCCAAATGATCTCACAGTTTTTATGCTGCCTGTTTTTGGAGCTACAGTTAAAGCTGAGTCGGCAATCCATTTGGCCGGGCTCCCTTTATCAGAGACCCAATTTACAATATCCTTCGCTCCTCCATAGAGCACAATCGCATCCGATGGCGGCTGATTCATTTTCCCGGGGGTGACAATTGCAGGTTTCCTTGACCAGTCTTCGGTCTCTTCAGGCTTCATCTGGGCATTAATTACTGCGGCTGTAGTGATGAGGAGAAATGTACAGAAAGTTCTTTTCATGTTAACTTTATGATTTAAAGTGTATCTGCTACATTTATTGGGTTAAATAGACCATTTATTTCCAAACAAGTTTAGCAAATTCCGGTATAAAAACCAATTAATTTCCGGCCTTCCTTCATTAAATTTTCCCTATAGGTAAAAATCCCTTATCAGGTGTCAGCACCTTTCATCCGATTTTGTTTTCTTTGTAATAAATAGACTATGGTATGAATGATATCTCAAGTATCCTTCTTGACAGGAGGAGCATTCGCAAATACACTCAAAAGAAGGTTGACAGTGAGCTTTTTAATGATATTCTCACTAAAGGCTGCCGTGCATCCACTACCGGGAACATGCAGGTATACAGTATCATTGTTACCAGCGATATTGAAAAAAAATCAGAACTTGCACCATGCCATTTCAATCAAAAAATGATCACAGAAGCACCTGTTGTACTGACGTTCTGTGCTGACTTCAACAGGTTCTCGAAATGGTGCAGGCTGAGAAATGCTGAACCCGGATATGACAATTTTCTATCCTTCTTTACGGCAGCAATCGATGCACTTCTGGTAGCCCAGACTATCTGCATTGCAGCTGAAGCTGAAGGACTCGGGATCTGCTACCTTGGCACAACCACCTATATGGCACACAAAATAATTGAAGTACTTAAACTTCCTTCAGGAGTTGTTCCGGTAACAACTGTAACTCTCGGCTGGCCGGCAGAGAAGCCTGATCAGGTCGACCGGCTGCCTCTTGAGGCCGTGGTTCACAATGAGGTGTACTCTGATTATTCCGATAAGGATATAGAAGCCTTTTATAAATCGAGGGAGATGCGGAGCGATAATAAACAGTTCGTTAAAGAAAATTCAAAAGAGACCCTGGCACAGGTTTTTACTGATGTGAGATATAAGAAAAGCGATAATGTCCAGTTCTCTGAAATGCTACTGCAGGTTCTTAAAGATCAGGGCTTTATGAATCAGTGATCAAGAAGTGAGAGGTATATTTAAAATTGTCTTATCCCTTTGTGCGCCTTTGTTATATCCTTAGTGTCCCTTTGTGGTTAAATTTTTCTCTTTCTAACCACAAAGAACACAAAGTGCACACGAAGGAACACAAAGGTCTAATTAAAATAAGTTTCAGGCTTCTTTGAAATCTATATTAAGCACTTTTGCAATTGAAATCAGATCGTCTTTTATAGCCGGAAGGAGTTTTATTCCTTCTTTCCTGTTTCTTTTTTCAGCTTCTCTTTCAGGATCTCCTGGTATCAATACCCTTTCCTGACCCTCTCCGGGTTTGGCAGTGCGGAATGTACTGATCCATTCATCCATTTTAGCTTTGAAATGGTCTGCCGGCTGAAAGGCATCAATCCTCATTGCTCCGAAAAAATGTCCTGTGCCTTCACCGACTTTTTTCTCAAGCAAAGGCAGATAAGCCACGCTTGGAGGAACGAACGGTCCGAAATTGGCGCCGCTGAATACCGCTGAAAAAATGTCGACAACAGCTGAGAGACAATAACCCTTGTGACTTCCATGCAACCTGTCGCCTCCGAGCGTGAGCATTGAACCACCTCTTTTCAGTATCGTCGGGTCATCGGTTGGGTTGCCTTCCTTATCCTGGACAAATCCCAGAGCTACTTTTTCACCTTTCTTTTCAGCCACAGCCAGTTTTCCCCTGGCTATCGGAGTGGTTGCAAAGTCAGCAACGAAAGGTGGTTGCTTATCAGCTGGAATTGCCACAGCTATAGGATTTGTTCCCATCATCCTGCTGATCGAGAAAGTGGGAGCTACAAGCGGATTGGCATTGGTGAGGCAAATACCTATCATGTCATGGTCAAGAGCCATCATTGCATAATATCCGGCTATTCCGAAATGATTTGAGTTGCGTGCTGCCACCCATCCCGTACCTGCTTTTTCTGCTTTCCCGATGGCAATTTCCATTGATTTCCTTGCTGCTAACATACCTACAGCATTATCGCCGTCAACTACTGCAGTACTCGGTGATTCATGAACAATCCTGATATCTGGATTTACATTTATTCTTCCGGCTTTCCAAAGCTCATAATAGTCTTTTATCCTGATCATACCGTGAGAAGGCTGGTTTCTCATTTCAGCAGCCATGAATACTTCAGCAATAACCTCCGAATCATGCTTGCTGCAACCCATTTTCAGGAAGACATTCTTTGTAAAGTTGAACAGGTAATCGTATGTATACATTATTCTTGTTTTAGATTATAATCTGAGAGGCATCAGGCGACAGGCTTCAGGCATTTAAGATTTCTTTACGTTATAAAATACATCGGCCTGCTGTGTCGGCGTAATTACCAGGTCGTTAATGCAGACATGGGCAGGAAGCGTCGCGCAATAATAAATTGCGTCAGCGATATCACCTGCAGTTAATGCATCGATTCCCTTGTATACTGCACTGGCCCTCGCTTCATCGCCATGAAACCTGACAAGAGAGAACTCCGTTTCAGCCATTCCCGGGGCAATCTGTGTGACCTTTATATTATGTTTCAGCAGATCTATTCTCATAGACCTTGTGAGTGAATCGACAGCGGATTTTGTAGCGCAATACACATTTCCGTTTTCGTAAGCAAACTTGCCAGCTATGGAACCTATATTGAAGATATGACCTTTGTTCCTTGCCACCATCAGCGGCGATACAGCCCTTGTTACATACAATAGCCCTTTTACGTTGGTGTCTATCATCCTGTCCCAGTCATCTGTATTTCCATCATTGACATGTTCCATCCCTGCTGCCAGCCCTGCATTATTGACCAGGATGTCTAAATTTTTCCACTCATCGGGGAGAGTATTGATCACTTTAGTAACGTCACTGTTTTTCCTGACATCAAAATTGAGCGGTAATATTTTTACCTTAAATTTTGAAAGCTCTTTTACGAGCTCATCCAGCCTCTCTTTCCTTCGTCCGGTTATTATAACATCATAACCATTCTGAGCGAATTTGATTGCTGTTGCCCGGCCAAAACCTGCCGTGGCGCCCGTGATTATAATAATTTTTCCCATATTGTTTTTCAGATTAGAATGGCGTAAAAATAAGAATTAATTTTTAGTGGTATTGTTAACCTTCCCCTTATCAAGGGGGATAAGGCCTGTATTAATTTTATTATCTTTGTAATTCCAATGAAAAATCAGCAAACCACACCTTTAAGCTATAAGAAAGTTGCTGTCGGCTCAATGTTCGACGACATTGCTCCCAGGTACGATTTTTTGAATCATTTCCTTTCATTCGGAATTGACAGGATTTGGAGAAGAAAAGCAGTTAGATTAATATCCGAAACTCACAGTCATGCTGATATACTTGATGTTGCGACGGGTACCGGAGATCTTGCAATCGCTGCAGTCAAGCTTCAGCCTTTGCATATTACCGGCATCGATATATCCGAAAAAATGCTGGCCGCCGGCTGGGAAAAAATTAAGAGGAAAGGGCTTTCGGAAAAGATAACCCTCATTCCCGGTGAATCTGAAAAAATATTATTCCCCGATAATAGATTTGACGTTGCCATGTCTTCCTTCGGTGTCAGGAATTTTGCCGATCCCCTTGCCGGGTTGACCGAAATGGGGAGAGTCCTCCGGAGCGGCGGTCTTATCATGGTACTCGAATTCTCAAGACCTTCAGCATTCCCTTTCAGGCAAATTTATAAATTCTATTTCCTTAATATATTGCCATTCATCGGAAGAATTTTTTCGAAAAACAAGGTTGCTTACAGGTATCTTCCTGAAACAGTCATGAAATTTCCTGAGAATGAGGAATTTCTTGAGCTTCTTAAAAATGCGGGATTCACTGAAGTGAAGCAGGAAAGGCTTACTCTTGGTATTGCAAGTATCTATACAGGCATAATTTATAAAACGCAATAATTATAATTTATAGCAGTTTATTAACTTGTAACCGGAAAACCATCTAAAAAGCATTGAGGTACAGACTCTCATTTATATTATCTATCCTGATTTTGATCCTGTTCCAGGGTAATCTGCTGGGACAAAAGCAGAAGCCAAAGAATGAATCGTGGTATGATGATAAGCTTCTTCATTTTGGTTTCAGCCTGGGATTCAATGCGATGGATTTTGATATTACACCCTCCGAGGAGTATTATAAGGTCGATTCGCTTTATCCGGAAGTTGCGAGGCTTAATCCCGGTATTAATATTCAGATTGTTACCGACCTGCGTCCTGCAAATCACCTCGATATAAGATTTTTGCCCGGAGTTTCTTTTGGTCAGAGAAATATAAGGTACTATAAGAACCAGGTGCTGTACAATGTACAGCAGCGGCTTGAATCATCTTTCCTTGAATTTCCTCTGCTCCTCAAATATAAGGGTAATAGGCTTAATAATGTCAGACCATATGTGGTAGCCGGATTGAATTACCGTTACGACCTTGCAGCTAAAAAGGAGATTATTCCTGCTGACAGACCAGTTTATATCAGGATCAAGAGACCTGATCTTTATTATGAAATGGGAGCGGGGCTCGATTTTTACCTGACATATTTCAAATTATCGGTTGAGTTGAAAATGTCGAATGGGCTCCGTAATGTTATTGTCAACGATGTACCGGCAGGCTTCGAGGAGTATCGGCATGCCATCGAGAAGATGAAATCGCAGATATGGGTTCTTTCTTTTCATTTTGAATAGAAATGCCAAAACAAGTTCAGCTGAATCTTAGTCCCACGGCAGCAGCCGACGAAAAGGCCGTACTTAAAATCTCAGGTACTCTTACAATGCTGGCTCCCTCAGATATTTCTTCAATCCGGGTAATAAAACGTTCGGTTGATGCCCGGAAAAAGAATATCAGGATAAATCTTACTGTCGATGTTTTTTCAGGCAATGAAACCCCTCCATTATTAAATCCTTATGTTCCGACAGATGTTTCGCGACAGAAAGAGGTCATTATTGTTGGAGCAGGACCGGCTGGATTATTTGCTGCATTGAGGCTGATTGAGCTTGGAATCCGGCCAGTGATTATTGAAAGAGGCCGTGATGTTTCATCGCGTAAAAAAGACATAGCTAAAATAAGCCGGGAACAGGTTGTCGATCCTGATAGTAATTATTGTTTTGGAGAAGGTGGTGCAGGGACATACTCTGATGGGAAACTTTATACAAGATCAAAGAAAAAGGGAGACAATTCGCGGGTTCTGGAGCTGCTTTGTCTTCATGGTGCAAATGAGAATATATTATATGAAGCTCACCCTCATCTGGGTACAGATAAACTTCCAGGAATAATTTCGGGAATAAGAAAAACCATCCTTGATGCCGGAGGCATATTCCTTCTGGAGAAAAAAGTATCTGATCTTATAATTGAAGGCGATAAGGTAAAAGGAGTTGTAACAATAGGCAATGAGATATTTACATCACCTTATGTCATACTTGCAACAGGTCATTCTGCAAGGGATATTTATGAAATCTGCACCAGGCATAATGTGACCCTTGAAATGAAGTCATTTGCAGTTGGTGTCAGGGTGGAACATCCCCAGGATCTGATAGACCAGATCCAGTATCATGGAAATCCCCGGGGCGAATACCTTCCTGCTGCATCTTATAATCTTGTCAGACAGATAGAAGGGAGAGGGGTTTATTCATTCTGCATGTGTCCTGGTGGTTTTATTGTTCCATCTGCAACTTCTCAGGAGGAGATTGTGGTGAACGGCATGTCTCCTTCGGGAAGGAATTCCCCGTACGCCAATTCAGGTATTGTGGTGGAGATCAGACCTGAAGACCTTCAGAAATACTCAGGATACAAGGAACTCGCAGGCATTGAATTTCAGAAATATCTCGAAAGGGAGGCATGGAAGAACGGCGGACATTCGCAGAGAGCTCCTGCTCAGAGACTTGCAGATTTTGTGGCTGGAACTGCATCAGGTTCATTGCCGGAAGTATCATATTTTCCCGGAGTAACCTCTTCGCCCCTTCACAGCTGGCTGCCGGGAACAATTGGAAGAAAACTCAGGGGCGGATTCCGGTTATTCGGATCATTAATGAAAGGATACCTTACAAATGAAGCTGTTGTTGTGGCAGTGGAATCCCGCACCTCCTCTCCGGTCAGGATCCCAAGAGATCCGATAACTCTCGAGCACGTTAAAATCACAGGATTATATCCCTGCGGTGAAGGTTCAGGATATGCAGGCGGAATTGTATCCTCAGCCGTTGATGGGATGAGAGCCGCAGAGGCAATAGCTGCTAAAATCAAATCAGCATAAAATCTGTGTTGCATAAATTACCTGGAAGTTTAATGTTTCAGTTACCTGAATTATTAAATAATGAATAGTGGAGATTAATTTTATAAGCCCGGGGAAATTAATAAACTTAAAAATTTGCTGAAATGCCTTTCATGATAAAAATTTCGATCTTTTTCTCACTTCTGTTTTTGATTTCTGAGATAGTCCTTATGCTGACTAAACACTCCGAAAGGAAGTCAGCTGCAAGACAAAAGGACAGGGGTTCCCTTATTTTTATGTGGACGGCAATTTGTGCCGGACTTACCTTTGGATTCAGTAATGCCAGGTATACCAGCTGGAATATAGCGGATTATTTTGTTGCATCAGCTGGCATAATTCTGATAATTGCAGGATTTGCAATTCGGTGGACGGCAATAATTCAGTTAAAGAAAGCATTTACCGTGGATGTGGCTATAAACAGTGCTCATAAACTGAAAACAAACGGCTTGTACAAAATAATAAGGCATCCGAGCTACCTGGGACTGCTTTTGATAATGACCGGCGAAGCCATTTCAATGGCGAGCCTGATATCTTTTGCAGTTGTCTTTTTGCCTGTTTGCATTGCAGTCATTTACCGGATTCATGTCGAAGAACAGCTGCTGGCAGAGGCATTTGGCGAGATGTATGGTATTTATAAGCTGAATACAAAAATGATCATCCCGTTTATTTATTAAAAGCCGCCATTCTCAGAATTATCAGAAAGCACGACCCTTTCCTCTAGTGAATTCTGAAAGGATTACGGAAGCGGCCATGCTTACATTCAGAGAATCAATTCCATGCTGCTCATCAGTCAGCTTCGGGATCATTATTCTGTCTGTTATAAAAGGCAACAACTCCCCGGAAATACCTTTTGATTCGTTTCCAAGCAATATTATTCCGTATGATCCGAGCTTATATGAATAAATAGATTCCCCCTCAATCAGCGCGCCGTAGATTTTTATACTCATTTTCCTGGCACTCTCCAGTAATTCAGGTAAAGATGTATAAGTTACATTTACATGAAGAATAGCTCCCATGCTGGCCTGAATAACCTTTGGATTATAAACGTCGGCACAATCTCCGGAGCAGTAGATATTCTTTATTCCGAACCATGCAGCGGACCTGATAATTGTCCCAAGGTTTCCGGGATCCTGGACGCAATCGAGGATAATGGTGAGTTCCTTTTTCAGGTCATCCGGATCTCTTATGGGTTCAATCATACTGATGACTGCCAGTGCATTATGGGGAGTTTTCAGCGAGCTGATCTTCTTAAGGTCATTTTCTGTTACCGGTATAATCTCACCTATTCCCTGCTTGTGGAACAATGTCAGAGAATTCAGAAATTCCGGCAGGGCGACAAGTGTTTTAACCATGACTTTGGCCTCAAGGAATTCCCTCACTATCTTGTCACCTTCAATAACGAACAACTTCTCCTCGTCCCTGACCTTCTTTTTCTGAAGGGAAATTATAAGGGCTGCTTTATTCCTGCTTATCATTTCGCCGGTCGTTTATTCAATATTTTTATTAATATATTTGCGTAACGCTTTTCATACAAAATTTGGAAAAAAATATCTCAAATAAAAATACTTCTTTTCCGGAGACAATCTTCTTCTTCATTCTTGCGATTCTATTATTATCGTCCTGCAACCCGACTAAATATGTTCCAAAAGATGAGACATTGCTGGATGAAACCCATATCATAATAAATAAGTCAGGGATTAAAAAAGAGGCTCTCCTTCCTTATATAAAACAGAAACCTAACAAAAAGATCTTTGGAACAAAGTTTTACCTCGGCCTCTATAACCTGTCGAATATAAATAAGGATAAATGGTTTCACAAATGGCTGAGGGAAATAGGCGAAGAGCCTGTAATCTTTGACCCGTATTCGACAGATAAATCAAAAGCACAGATTCAATCGTACATTGCTTCCAAAGGATACTTCGACAGTCATGTAATGGAGACTATCGAGACTGAAAACCAAAAGACAAAAGTATTCTACAACGTCGATTTGAAGGAGCCATACACTATCAGGAATTTATATTATGAAATAGCAGACACAAATATCAGGAAGTGCTTTTATTTTGATTCGGTCGACTGCATGATTGAAAGAGGAAGACCTTATGATATGGATGTACTGACGGCTGAAAGATCAAGGTTTGTGCATTATATCAAGGATATGGGATTCTATTTCTTCTCGGGTGATCATATCACATTCGGCGTCGACAGTACAATTGGAAAAAGGCAGGTGGACATTTACTATAATATAAAGGAGTTTACAATAACAGACGCAAATAATATTATCCGTAAAGTACCCCATTCTATTTACAAAGTAAGGAATATCTATATCTACCCTGATTTTATTCCCAAGGATGCCCTCTCAGGAGGAGAAAATTACCTGAATAGCCTGGATACCGTATATTATAAGGGTTATTATTTTATTTCAACCAAAAAGAGACCTGAGATCAAGTATGACCTGATTATTCAATCGCTCTACCTTAAGCCGGAAGCCAACTATAATATCACCAATACGGAACAAACTCAATCTCACCTGCTCGCATTAAAGACGTACCGGCTGGTAAATATTTTCTATACTGATGTTTCTGAACCGGATGCTGAAGCAGGATCGGTCCATACTCTTGATTGCACAATTCAGCTTACACTTCTTAGCAAGCAATCTTTCAAGATTGAACTTGAAGGAACCAATACTGCCGGCAGCCTTGGCGGAGCCGTTAACCTTATTTACCTGAACAAAAACCTGCTTCATGGAGCCGAGCTCTTCAATCTTAAGCTCAAGGGTGCCTATGAAGCCCTTTCTCAGAAAGACACGCTTAGTGGATCGCAGGAATATGGGATTGAGACCAGCCTGAGATTCCCGAAATTTATTGTACCATTCCTTCAGACCGAAGGCTTTATAAAGAAATACAATCCCTCAACGACTATCCTGGCAGCATATGATTATCAGAACATGCCATTCTATAACAGGACAATAGCCAACGCAACTTTTGGTTATATCTGGAACGGGACTACTTACAATACCCATATTGTTAATCCTATCCAGCTTAATTTTGTCAGATTACTCCGGATCGATCCTGCTTTCAAGGCAAGAATCGATTCATCGTCTTACCTTGCATATAGTTACAGGGATATTTTGATCCTTGGCGGAACTTATTCATTCATCTTCAACAATCAGAAGATAAAAAGCAAAAGGGATTACTGGTTTATCAGGGTCAATGCAGAGGCGGCAGGAAATCTGCCTTTCCTGGTCAGCAAGCTGGCCGGAGCTACGAAAACCGACAACAGTTACCATATACTTGGTCAGCCGTTTGCTCAATATTTCAAGGCCGATATTGATATGAGGTACACTATAAAGATCAATGATATGAGCTCGATTGTGTACAGGGGCTTTGCAGGGGCGGGGATACCATACGGCAATTCAAAGGCCATGCCATTTGAAAAGCAATACTTCGGCGGAGGGGCAAATGGTTTAAGGGCATGGCAGGTAAGAACTCTCGGACCAGGTTCCTATGTCCCTTCCTATAAGAGATTCCTGAACCAGACAGCCGATATTAAAATAGAGGCAAATACCGAATACAGGTTTAAATTGTTCTGGCTGCTTGAAGGTGCGTTATTTCTAGATGCAGGTAACATCTGGTCGTATAATTATGACGAGGCTCAGCCTGGTTCACAGTTTAAAATAAATTCTTTCTATAAAGACATAGCAGTAGGTACAGGTATGGGATTCAGGTTTGATTTCAGTTTTGTGCTAATGAGGGCCGATCTGGGGATGAAGCTTCGTGATCCATGGATTACTTCAGGCTCAAAGTGGATAATAATGAGCCGACCCTATAATTTCAAAAATGATTTTGCGATTGTCATAGCCATAGGTTACCCATTCTGACCTGGCAGGCGAAAAAACACTCCTCATTTTCCTTATAAATTCAGGGTAATTCGTAAATTGCAGTCGTCTCGTTGCTATTTTTATGAAACCTTTATCATTTGAACCGCTCAGGAACTGGTTTGGTTATAACCGCAGGGAACGGAGGGCTTCTTTTGTCCTGATTATTCTGATAGTGGCAGTATTAAGTGCCAGGTATGTAGTTCCTCAGCCCAGGCAGGAACCCGAGATCATAAATCTTGAATCCGTCTTGCCCCTTGATGATTCTATCCGTGTCAGGAGTAATAGTAATGGTACCAGGCAGTCATTCAGGCAGAATCTGCCTGCAAAAAAGAGGCAGGTATTGGAACTTAATACCTGTGATTCAGCAGCCCTGGAGGGTTTGCCCGGGATCGGACCTGTTCTGGCCAGAAGGATAATTAAATACAGGAATCTGATAGGGGGATTTGCAGCTGCCGGTCAGCTCAGGGAAGTGTACGGACTCTCAGATTCAACATTTAATATTATCTATAAAAGAGTGAGGGCAGATTCCTCGCTTGTTGAGAAGATTGACCTTAACAGAACAGATTATAAACGTCTTATCAGGTTGCCATACCTTGAAAAATATGATGTTACCGCAATCCTTAAATTCAGGGAACTTCAAGGCAGTATTATGAGTCTCGATGAATTAATCAAAAACAAAATCTTAACACCTGAGAAAGCAAGGAAGGTAAGGGCTTATATGAAATTTGGAGAGTAGTTTCCCCCTTTAAAGGGGGAGGCAGGATGGTGAACCTTTAGCCTGGCATTTTGTAACCAAAATTTAACATTCCCTATTTTGATTCCAGGTCAGGAATGTATACCTTTAATACTTCCAAATTCTACAGTATTACAACAATAATAACCAGTTAAATATCAAAAATTAAATAATATGGATAATTTATTCCCTTAAATGTTTTGGAAAGAATTTTTCTATTTCTATCTTTGCGCCTCGTTTTAAACAGAATTTTAATATGATTATTGTACCATTAAAAGAAGGCGAGAACATTGAAAGAGCTTTAAAGAAGTTCAAGAGGAAATTTGAAAAGACGGGAGTGATCCGCGAATTAAGGTCACGCCAGGCTTTTATCAAGCCTTCAGTTCGCCGGAGGGAGGAAATCAAGAAGGCAATGTATGTTCAGAAGTTGCAGGAAGACGAAGAGTAGCCTGCTATTTCTGACAATTCATTTTTTAACATAACCGTCAGGGGGTTCCTTCATGGCTTTTAAGGAATCGTTCTTACAATATCTACAGATTGAGAAGCGGTATTCACCGCATACTATCCGGTCATATCAGAACGACCTGGATCAGTTTTTTTCCTATCTATCAGAGAATGGCATGCCGTCAGATCCGGGTGAGTTGACGTCTCATCATATCAGGGCATGGATTGTAAGTCTCATGGATGGCGGTATAAAGCCGGTAAGCGTTCACAGGAAGATATCATGCCTGCGGGTATTCTTCAGATACCTGAGAAAAGATGGGGCAATCAAAGGAGATCCCCTTGAAAAGGTAGTGCTTCCGAAACGCAAAAAAAGCCTGCCTGGGTTTGTAAGTGAACAATCTCTTAACAATCTACTGGACGGCAATAATTTCGGAACAGATTTCGCAGGAATAAGAAACCGCACCATAATAGAAATGCTTTACCTGACAGGTATGAGAAGGGCTGAGCTTATAGGTCTCAGGATACCGGATGTTGATCTTCAGAGCGCTCAGGTAAAGGTAACCGGAAAGAGAAACAAGCAGCGGATTATCCCACTTACCAGGCCATTCACAGTAAGGTTGGACGAATATCTGAGGATGAAAAATGAGAATGCATCAGGTGATAGCTCAGATTGGTTTTTTATTACTGACAAAGGGAACAAATTATATGACAAATTTGTTTATAACGTGGTGACTGGTTATCTCTCAATGGTTACAACAATCGAAAAGAAAAGCCCTCACATACTGAGACATACATTTGCGACACATATGCTTAACCGGGGGGCTGATCTGAACGTGATCAAAGAGTTCCTTGGACATGCAAATCTCTCAGCTACACAGATATACACGCATAATACATTTGAAAAGTTGAAGAAAATATACAAACAGGCCCATCCACGGGCTTAAATATTAAACAAATAATAAGGAGGTACTACTATGAACATTCAGATTCATTCAGTGAGGTTTGATGCCGACAAAAAGCTAATCGACTTTGTTCATCAGAAACTGGAGAAGCTTACCCAGTACGGTGAGGATATTGTTAATGCCGAGGTATTTCTGAGGCTTGACAAGGATCAGGATCGTGAGAACAAAATCAGCGAAATCAAGCTGGATTTATCTGGTGGACCCTTTTTCGCCAAAAAACAGAGCAAGACTTTTGAGGAGGCAACAGATGAGGCGATTGAGGCTCTTAAAAAGCAGATTACCAGGCATAAACAAAAGAAGAGAGGTGCCTGAAAAACATGTTCAGAAAATTATTTTGAATTATTTTGAATAATAAAATATAAATTCATACATTTGCACACCGTTTTTTAAGGGTGAAATATGCCCCTCCGGTGCGTTCTTTAAATTGCCGATGTAGCTCAGTTGGCCAGAGCAGCTGATTTGTAATCTGCAGGTCGGGGGTTCGAATCCCTTCATCGGCTCTTGAAAGAGTTGAAAATGTGTTTTAGGAGACAACTCAGTTTCAAGAGGGGAGATACCAAAGTGGCCAACTGGGGCAGACTGTAAATCTGCTGGCGAATGCCTTCGTAGGTTCGAATCCTGCTCTCCCCACTTTTAACGGAGAGGCCTGTCCGGAATTAATGACAGCTTCAGACGATTCCGGACCTCTTTGGACGATATCAGGCGGGAGTAGCTCAGTTGGTAGAGCATTAGCCTTCCAAGCTAAGGGTCGCGGATTCGAGTTCCGTCTCCCGCTCACTTTTTGATGCCAGAGTAGCTCAGGGGTAGAGCACTTCCTTGGTAAGGAAGGGGTCGGGGGTTCAATTCCCCCCTCCGGCTCAACAGAGAAAATGATTTTTAAAATTGAATATAGAATAAACTTAAATTTAATACGCTTGGAGTTATGGCAAAAGAAAAATTTGACAGGTCGAAACCGCATGTAAATATTGGTACAATCGGTCACGTTGACCATGGTAAGACCACCCTTACAGCAGCCATCACTATGGTACTTGCCAAGAAGGGTCTCTCTGAAATCAGGGATTTTGATTCTATCGATAATGCCCCCGAAGAAAAGGAAAGGGGTATTACTATTAACACTGCTCACGTTGAATACTGTACAGCTACCCGTCACTATGCACACGTTGACTGCCCCGGCCACGCTGACTATATTAAGAATATGGTTACAGGTGCCGCACAGATGGATGGTGCTATTCTGGTAGTTGCTGCTGATGATGGCCCAATGCCTCAGACACGTGAACATATCCTTCTTGCTCACCAGGTAAACGTCCCTAAAGTGCTCGTTTTCATGAATAAAGTCGATCTGGTTGATGACCCGGAACTTCTTGATCTGGTTGAAATGGAAGTACGTGATCTTCTCAATTTCTATGAATTTGACGGCGACAATGCTCCTGTCATTCGTGGATCAGCACTTGGTGCAATGCACGGTGAACCGAAATGGGAAGAAAAAGTTATGGAACTGATGGATGCAGTCGATTCATATATCCCGATTCCTAAACGCGAAAACGAGAAACCATTTCTTATGCCGGTTGAAGACGTGTTCTCAATCACAGGCCGTGGTACAGTTGCAACAGGCCGTATTGAAACAGGAGTCGTACTTACAGGCGACGAACTGGAAATGATAGGTCTTCATGCTGAAAAACGCAGAACAGTATGTACAGGTGTTGAGATGTTCCGCAAGATCCTCGACAGGGGCGAAGCTGGCGATAACGTTGGTCTTCTCCTCCGTGGTGTTGACAAGAAAGAGATTAAAAGGGGAATGGTACTTGCTAAACCAGGTTCAATAACACCTCATACCAAAATCGAGGCTGAAATATATGTTCTTAAGAAAGAAGAAGGTGGACGTCATACTCCATTCCATAATAAATATCGTCCTCAGTTCTACGTAAGAACACTCGATATTACCGGTGAGATCACCCTTCCTGAAGGAACTGAAATGGTAATGCCCGGCGATAATGTCACAATAACAGTTGACCTTATTTACCCGGTTGCTATCAATGTCGGACTTCGTTTTGCTATCCGCGAAGGCGGCAGAACGGTTGGTGCCGGTGCTGTAACGAAAATACTTGAATAAAGGTTTTGGATATTATATCGTTGAATCACAATGCATTGTGATTCAACGATATAAAAAATACGGGTGTAGCTCAGTTGGTAGAGCACTGGTCTCCAAAACCAGGTGTCGGGAGTTCGAGTCTCTCCTCCCGTGCTAAAATTTTAAAGATATGAGTGGTATAAAAGGATATTTTCAGGAATCATTTACAGAACTCGTCCATAAAGTTACGTGGCCGACCTGGAGTGAACTTCAAAACAGCGCAGTGCTCGTAATGGTTGCCACGCTGATAATCGCCCTTATTGTTGCTGCAATGGATTTTTCATTCGGCAAGATAATGCATGCTTTGTACAATTTGTTATACTAAAACCTTACAAGGTTACAATGAGTGATAACATTAAGAAGTGGTACGTGCTTCGGGCTATCGGCGGCAAAGAGAAAAAAGTCAAGGAATATATCGATAGCGAAATTGTCCGCCTGAAGCTTGGAGATTATATCTCTCAGGTCCTTATACCGACCGAAAAGGTCTATCAGATAAGGGCAGGGAAGAAAATAAGCAAGGAGAGAACATTCTTCCCCGGATATGTCCTGGTCGAAGCCGTTCTTACTGGAGAAATACCTCATTTATTGAGGAATGTGCCCAATGTTATAGGCTTCCTTGGTTCACAGACTGGAGAACCCGTGCCTCTCAGAAAATCGGAGATCAACAGGATCCTTGGGAAAGTTGACGAACTGAATGCAAGCGATGAAGAGTTGAATGTCCCGTTCTTCGTAGGCGAATCTGTGAAAGTGGTCGATGGTCCTTTCAACAGCTTTACCGGAATTATCGAAGAAGTAAATGATGAAAAGAAAAAGCTTAAGGTTATGGTCAAGATCTTCGGAAGAAAAACACCTCTTGAGCTTAGCTTTATGCAAGTTGAAAAAGAAAATTAATTAAAGAAATTGGCAGTCGTATCATTTTTAATGCTTCCTGAACAGCTGTCAGATACTCGCAATAAACACGCAAATTTTAAATTATGGCAAAAGAAGTTGCTGGACTAATCAAGTTACAGATTCGTGGCGGAGGAGCTAATCCATCTCCACCCGTTGGGCCTGCTTTAGGTTCCAAAGGTGTGAATATTATGGATTTCTGTAAGCAATTTAATGCCAGGACCCAGGACAAAGCTGGAAAAGTGATACCGGTTGTAATTACAGTATATGCTGACAAATCTTTTGATTTTGTTACTAAAACTCCACCGGTTGCTGTTCAGCTTCTTGAGGTAGCCAAATCCAAGAAAGGTTCAAAAGAACCTAACAGGGAAAAGGTTGCCCAGGTTACATGGGACCAGGTAAAAACAATTGCTAAGGAAAAAATGGAAGACTTGAACTGTTTTACAGTTGAGTCTGCTATGAAGATGGTAGCTGGTACCGCAAGAAGTATGGGGATTACCCTTAAAGGTGAATTCCCTGACAAAATTTAACTAGGAGAAAAATGACTAAACTTACCAAAAACCGTAAGGTTGCCCTTGAGAAAGTCGAAAAGGACAAGCTCTATACGTTGAAAGAGGCATCTGTTCTGGTTAAGGAAATGACCACAACAAAATTTGATGCTTCCATCGATCTGGATGTAAGGTTAGGTATTGATCCAAGGAAATCCAACCAAATGGTTCGCGGTGTTGTTTCACTGCCTCACGGAACAGGAAAAGAGACACGTGTACTCGTTCTCTGCTCTTCCGACAAGGAAGCTGAAGCAAAGGAAGCCGGAGCCGATTTCGTTGGTCTTGACGATTTTATCGAAAAGATCAAAGGAGGCTGGACAGATATGGATGTGATAATAACCATGCCATCCGTAATGGGAAAAGTCGGTCAGCTCGGAAGAATACTCGGTCCCCGCGGACTGATGCCTAACCCGAAGAGTGGAACCGTTACTATGGAAATTGGTAAGGCTGTTAAAGAAGTGAAGCAGGGTAAGATTGATTTCAAGGTTGACAAAAGCGGAATCATTCATACCTCTATCGGAAAAGTCTCATTTGAGCCTCATAAGATCGCTGAAAACGCCAAAGAGTTCATCTCAATGGTGAATAAGCTTAAACCGGCTGCTGCCAAGGGAACCTACATACGTAGCCTGTTCCTTTCAAGCACAATGAGCCCTGGTATTAAGATAGATCCTAAAGGTCTTGATGATTAAGTTTTTATGTTAAAAATCAGAAAGAAATTATGAGACGGGAAGAAAAAGACACTATCATAGACAGCCTTGCTGAGATATTAAAAGAGTACAGCCACTTTTACCTGACTGATACTGCTCAGCTTAATGCAGCTGATACAAGTGACCTGAGAAGGAAGTGTTTTGAGAACGATATTAAGCTTATCGTCGTTAAGAACACCTTGCTTAAAAGAGCACTTGAGCAGTCTGAAATTAACTTTGAGGAACTTTACCCGGTTCTGAAAGGTACTACGTCCATCATGTTCACTAACACCGGTAACGGCCCTGCTAAACTTATCAGGGAGTTCCGGAAGAAACATGATAAGCCTGTTCTTAAAGGCGCTTACGTTCAGGAATCAATTTTTGTAGGAGAGAACACCCTAGATGCTCTCATATCCATCAAAACCAAACAGGAACTTGTCGGCGATATTATTTTCATGCTGCAATCTCCTGCCAAGAACGTTATATCAGCCTTACAATCAGGTGGAAATAAAATTCATGGTGTTCTTGAAACACTATCAAAAAAAGAGAATTAATTATAGTATAATCAATTAAAATCAATAGAAATGGCAGATCTTAAGAAATTTGCAGAAGAACTGGTTAACCTGTCTGTAAAGGAAGTAAACGAACTGGCTAAGATACTTAAAGAAGAGTATGGCATTGAACCTGCTGCAGCAGCTGTTGCAGTAGCTGGTCCAGCAGCAGGCAGCGACGCTCCCAAAGTTGAAGAAAAATCAACCTTCAATGTTATTCTGAAAAACGCCGGAGGACAGAAATTACAGATTGTTAAACTCGTTAAAGACATTACCGGCCTTGGACTGAAGGAAGCTAAAGCAGTAGTTGATGCTGCTCCGTCTCCTGTTAAAGAAGGTGTTTCAAAAGAAGAAGCTGAAACTATTAAAAATCAATTAGTTGACGCAGGAGCTGAAGTTGAACTTAAATAAGTTATACCTCTAAGCTGGGTTACAGGTTTAGTCTCGGATATCCGGGACTAAGCCTTTTTGTTCTTTAAATTGTAAGTTCACTTAATCTTTTACTAAATGTCCTCAAAAAATACCGAAAGAATAAGTTTCGCCTCCAGGAAAAACCAACTTGAATACCCTGATTTTCTGGAAATTCAGTTAAAATCCTTTAGTGAGTTTTTTCAGCTTGGAACAACTCCCGAAAACAGGAAAAAGGAAGGACTCTTTAAAGTTTTTACAGAAAACTTCCCCATAACTGACACTAGGAACAATTTCGTCCTTGAATTTCTGGATTATTATATCGACCCCCCACGCTACACCATTGAAGAATGTATCGAACGCGGACTAACATTCAGCGTTCCACTTAAAGCAAAACTGAAACTTTATTGTACAGATCCCGAACATGAGGATTTTGATACGGTGATCCAGGATGTATACCTGGGAACCGTTCCTTACATGACGGATCGCGCAACTTTTGTTATCAACGGTGCTGAGAGGGTCGTAGTATCACAGTTGCACAGGTCTCCCGGAGTATTCTTCGGTCAAAGCGTTCATGCCAACGGAACTAAACTCTATTCTGCCAGGATCATTCCTTTCAAAGGCTCATGGATTGAGTTTGCAACCGACATCAATAATGTGATGTACGCTTACATCGACAGGAAGAAAAAACTTCCCGTAACAACTCTTCTCCGCGCTATCGGGTTCGAAAGCGACAAGGATATACTCGAAATTTTTAACCTCGCTGAAGAACATAAGGTATCAAAAACCAGTATCAAAAAACTCGTTGGCCGTAAACTGGCTGCCAGAGTCCTGAAAACCTGGGTCGAAGACTTCGTTGATGAAGATACCGGTGAGGTCGTTTCCATTGAAAGAAATGAGGTGATCCTCGACAGGGAAACTGTTATTGAACCTGAACATGTCGACCTTATTGTCGAGTCAGGTGCAAAAGCTATTCTCCTTCATAAGGAAGATATAAACCTGTCAGATTACGCTATTATATATAATACCCTTCAGAAAGATCCCTGCAACTCTGAAAAAGAGGCAGTTATCTATATTTACCGTCAGCTTCGCAACGCTGAACCGCCTGATGAGGCAACAGCACGCGACGTCATTGACAAGCTTTTCTTCTCGGATAAAAGATATGACCTTGGCGAGGTAGGCCGTTACAGGATCAATAAGAAGCTCGGACTGAATACCGAAATGAATGTCAAGGTCCTGACAAGGGAAGATATCATAAAAATCATCGGTTACCTGATTGAACTTATCAACTCAAAAACCGATATTGACGATATCGATCACCTGAGTAACAGGCGTGTACGTACAGTGGGGGAACAGCTCTACTCTCAATTTGGAGTTGGCCTTGCACGTATGGCCCGTACCATCCGCGAAAGAATGAACGTCAGGGATAACGAGGTGTTCACACCTGTTGACCTGATCAATTCAAAAACACTTTCATCAGTTATAAATTCATTCTTCGGAACCAACCAGCTCTCCCAGTTCATGGACCAGACCAACCCGCTGGCTGAAATGACGCATAAACGCAGATTGTCAGCTCTCGGACCCGGCGGTCTTTCCCGCGAAAGAGCTGGTTTTGAAGTAAGGGACGTACACTATACTCACTATGGCCGTCTCTGCCCGATTGAAACACCTGAAGGTCCTAACATCGGTCTTATTTCATCGCTTTGCGTCTATGCAAAGATCAATGATCTTGGTTTTATCGAAACACCTTATCTGAAAGTAAATAACGGTCAGGTAGATTTCGGAAAAGATGGAATAGTATGGCTGACTGCTGAAGAGGAAGAGGAGAAAGTGATCGCCCAGGCAAATGCTCCGCTTAAAAAAGACGGTCATTTTGAAGAACAGAAGGCAAAATGCAGGTATGAAGCTGATTATCCTGTGGAAGAGGCAAATAAGATCGACCTGATGGACGTTGCTCCAAACCAGATAGCCTCAATTGCAGCTTCACTGATCCCATTCCTCGAGCATGACGATGCCAACAGGGCACTCATGGGATCTAACATGATGCGTCAGGCAGTTCCTCTGATCAATCCCGAGGCAGCAATCGTCGGTACCGGTCTTGAAACACAGGTTATCAAGGACAGCCGTATTCTTTTTGTGGCTGAAGGCGAAGGTGTTGTAGAGTATGTCGACTCAAAAGAGATTATCATAAGATATACCAGAACTGATGAGGAAAAATTCGTAAGCTTTGATGACGATACCAAACGATATGTCCTTCCAAAATATAGAAAGACAAACCAGAATACTTGTATAAACCTGATTCCTGTTGTCAAAAAAGGCGAGAAGGTTAAAAAAGGTCAACCGCTTACTGAAGGCTATGGTACCAAGAAAGGTGAACTGGCTTTAGGCAGGAATCTTATGGTTGCTTTTATGCCCTGGAAAGGGTACAACTTCGAGGATGCCATCGTTATTTCTGAGAAGGTCGTCCAGGAAGATATGTTTACTTCGGTTCATATTGATGAGTATCTTCTTGAAGTTCGCGATACAAAACGCGGCCTCGAGGAGCTTACTTCAGATATCCCGAACGTAAGCGAGGAAGCTACCAAGAATCTTGATGAGAATGGACTTATAAGGGTCGGCGCACATATCAGGCCGGGCGATATACTTATTGGAAAGATCACACCGAAAGGAGAATCAGATCCTTCACCGGAAGAAAAACTCCTTCGCGCTATCTTCGGCGATAAAGCAGGTGACGTGAAAGATGCATCTCTCAAGGCCGGACCTTCACTTGAAGGGATCGTCATTGACAAGAAACTCTTTACCAGAGCCGTCAAGGACAAGAAGACAAAAGCCGTTGAGAAACCAATGCTCGACAAGATTGAAAATGAGTTCAATAAGAATGTTGAGGAACTCAAATCAAAGCTTGTTGACAAGCTTTTCATCCTTGTAAATGGAAAAACCTCACAGGGTGTAAAAGATTATCTCAATGTGGATGTGATACCAAAGGGCAGCAAATTCACCCTCAAACAACTTCAGGAGGTTGATTTTCTGAATGTTAACCCTAATAAGTGGACCACCGACAAGAAGAAAAACGACAATATAAAGCAGCTCCTTCATAATTATATTATTAAGCATAAGGAGCTCGATGGCGTTTATAAGAGGAAGAAGTACAATATCACTATTGGCGACGAGTTGCCTGCAGGTATTGTCCGCCTTGCAAAGGTATATATTGCCAAAAAGAGAAAAGTCAAAGTGGGAGACAAGATGGCCGGACGTCACGGGAACAAAGGTATCGTGGCAAAAATAGTTCGTGCCGAGGATATGCCGTTCCTTGAGGACGGAACTCCGGTTGACATTGTTCTTAATCCGCTGGGCGTGCCTTCAAGGATGAACCTTGGCCAGATCTATGAAACAGTTCTTGGCTGGGCAGGGCAGAAGCTTGGGCTTCAGTTCGCAACTCCGATCTTCGATGGTGCTACAATAGACCAGATAACAGAATATACCGAAAAGGCCGGATTGCCAAGGTATGGCACAACATACCTCTACGACGGAGGTACCGGCGAGAGATTCGACCAGCCTGCTACCGTTGGGATAATATATATGCTTAAGCTTGGTCATATGGTTGACGACAAAATGCATGCACGTTCAATCGGACCATATTCACTTATTACCCAGCAGCCGCTTGGCGGAAAGGCACAGTTCGGAGGTCAGCGATTTGGTGAGATGGAAGTATGGGCACTCGAGGCATTCGGTGCTGCTCACATCCTCCAGGAGATACTGACAATAAAATCAGATGATGTTGTCGGACGTGCTAAAGCCTATGAAGCCATTGTCAAGGGAGAACCAATGCCACAGGCCGGTATCCCTGAATCACTGAATGTGCTTCTGCATGAGTTGAGAGGATTGGGATTGAGTATTGTACTCGATTAATTGTTCCTTCCTTTATTTAATTAAATGAATAAAAAAAATTCAATATATGTCATTCAGAAGAGATAACAAAACCAAAACCAGTTACTCAAAGATCTCAATTGGTCTTGCTTCGCCCGAGGAAATTCTCGATCGTTCCAGTGGTGAAGTGCTGAAGCCTGAGACAATAAACTACCGTACCTACAAACCTGAACGCGATGGATTGTTCTGCGAAAGGATATTCGGACCGGTAAAAGACTATGAATGCCACTGCGGAAAATATAAGAGGATCCGCTATAAGGGTATCGTCTGCGACCGCTGCGGTGTTGAAGTCACTGAAAAGAAGGTTCGCCGCGAAAGGATGGGACATATTTCACTTGTCGTCCCGGTTGCACATATCTGGTACTTTCGATCTCTTCCTAACAAAATCGGGTATCTTCTGGGACTTCCGACCAAAAAACTCGACTCGATTATTTATTACGAAAGATACGTTGTCATTAATCCCGGCATAAAAGCTGCCGATGGAGTAAAACAATACGATTTCCTCACTGAGGAAGAATACCTCGAGATAACTGAATCCCTTCCCAAGGAGAACCAGTACCTCGAAGATGATCATCCGGACAAGTTTATTGCCGACATGGGAGCAGAAGCACTTTACAGGCTCCTGATCCGTCTCGATCTTGATGAGATGTCTTATTCACTTCGTCACAGGGCAAACACCGAAACTTCTCAACAGCGTAAAAATGAAGCGCTTAAGCGTCTCCAGGTTGTTGAGGCATTCAGGGATTCAAAAAATGTCAACAAACCTGAATGGATGATAATCAAGGTTGTTCCTGTAATTCCGCCTGAACTAAGGCCTCTTGTTCCACTCGATGGCGGCCGTTTTGCCACCAGCGACCTGAACGACCTTTACAGGAGAGTTATTATCAGAAACAACCGTCTTAAGAGACTTATCGAGATAAAGGCTCCCGAAGTGATCCTTCGCAACGAAAAAAGGATGCTCCAGGAGGCTGTCGATTCATTGTTCGACAACTCGAGAAAAGCAAACGCTGTCAAGACAGACGCAAACCGTCCTCTTAAGTCGCTGAGCGACAGCCTTAAAGGCAAGCAGGGAAGGTTCCGTCAGAATCTTCTTGGAAAGAGGGTTGACTATTCTGCACGTTCGGTCATCGTCGTTGGTCCCGAGCTTAATCTGCACGAATGCGGTCTGCCGAAAGATATGGCAGCTGAATTATATAAGCCGTTCATAATCCGCAAGCTTATTGAACGCGGAATTGTAAAGACAGTGAAATCGGCCAAGAAAATTGTCGACAGGAAAGATCCCGTAGTATGGGATATCCTTGAGAATGTTCTCAAGGGACATCCGGTTCTTCTTAACCGGGCTCCTACGCTTCACAGGCTTGGAATACAGGCGTTTCAGCCAAAGCTTATTGAAGGTAAAGCCATTCAGCTTCACCCACTGGTTTGTACAGCTTTTAACGCCGACTTCGACGGCGACCAGATGGCAGTTCATCTTCCTCTTGGAAACAGTGCTGTGCTTGAAGCCCAGATGCTTATGCTGGCTTCTCATAACATCCTTAACCCTGCAAACGGAGCACCAATAACTGTTCCGTCACAGGACATGGTTCTCGGGCTCTATTATATAACCAAAGGAAAAAAGAGCACCGATAAACTTAAGGTAAGGGGCGAGGGTCTTATTTTTTATTCACACGAGGAAGTTAATATTGCTTATAATGAAGGTAAGATTGATCTTCATGCAATCATAAAAGTCAAGGTAAACGACAGGATCGACGGAGAATTTGTAAATCATATCGTTGAAACTACGGTTGGAAGAGTGATGTTCAACCAGTTTGTTCCCGAAGAAGTTGGTTTTATCAATGAGATCCTTACGAAAAAATCCCTGAGGGACATTATCGGACGCGTTCTGAAACTCTCGGGAATGGCAAAGACAGCTGATTTCCTTGATGCAATTAAAAACCTCGGTTTCTATTCAGCTTTCAAGGGCGGCCTTTCCTTTAACCTTGATGATGTTATTATTCCTGAAGAAAAGACAAAATTTGTCACTGAAGGTTATGAGCAGGTTGAAGAGGTGATGAATAACTACAGTATGGGTTTCATTACCAACAACGAAAGATATAACCAGATAATTGATATCTGGACACATGTAAATGCACGTCTCACCCAGTCGCTGATGAAGCAGCTGTCGAACGATAAGCAGGGATTCAACTCTGTATATATGATGCTCGACTCGGGCGCAAGAGGTTCAAAGGAACAGATCCGTCAGCTTTCCGGAATGAGGGGTCTTATGGCCAAGCCTCAGAAATCAGGGTCAACAGGTTCAGATATCATCGAGAACCCGATCCTCTCGAACTTCAAGGAGGGTCTATCGGTTCTTGAGTACTTTATTTCAACCCACGGTGCCCGTAAAGGTCTTGCCGATACTGCTCTTAAGACGGCAGATGCCGGATACCTTACCCGCCGCCTTGTTGATGTATCCCAGGATGTCATCATTAATGAAGAGGACTGCGGTACGCTGAGGGGTCTTGTTGCAACTGCAATCAAGAAAAATGAAGAGGTCGTTGAGTCTCTTTATGAAAGGATTCTGGGTCGTACAACAGTTCACAATGTATTCCATCCTCTTACAGGCGAACTGATTGTGGAAGCAGGTCAGGAACTCACTGAGGAGCTTGCCAGGAAAATCGAGGACTCACCAATTGAGCAGGTCGAGATCCGTTCGGTGCTTACCTGCGAATCCAAGAAAGGCGTTTGTGCAAAATGCTACGGTAGAAACCTGGCAACGGGACAGATGGTTCAGAAAGGCGAGGCTACAGGTGTAATAGCAGCCCAGAGTATTGGTGAGCCCGGTACGCAGCTTACACTTCGTACATTCCACGTGGGTGGTACGGCTTCAAACATTATGACTGAATCGAGACTTGTTGCAAGATATGCAGGTATTGCTGAGATTGAGGAAATAAGATCGGTTCCCAAAAAAGATCCTGAAAAAGGTGAAATAGATATAGTTATCGGCCGTCTGGCTGAACTCAGGATCATCGACAAGAAGACCGGGATCGCCCTTACTACACATACAATTCCTTATGGTTCAAAGCTTTATGTAAAACCCGGACAGGAAATAGAAAAGGGTAAGCTCATCTGCGAATGGGACCCGTTCAACGCCGTTATTATAGCAGAACTGGGAGGGAAGATCGGATACGATTACCTGATTGAGGGTGTTACCTTCCGTGAGGAATCCGATGAGCAGACAGGCTTCAAGGAAAAAGTAATCATTGAGAGCAGGGACAAGACCAAGAACCCGGCAATCAAAATACTTGCACCCAAGGGAGGAGAGGAGCTGAAACTTTATAACCTTCCTGTCGGAGCGCACCTTGTAGTTGAAATAAACAAAATTGTCGAGGCCGGCGAAGTGCTTGCAAAAATCCCGCGTGCTATCGGCAAATCGGGTGATATAACCGGTGGTCTTCCAAGGGTCACTGAACTCTTTGAAGCCCGTAACCCATCGAACCCGGCAATCGTTTCCGAGATCGACGGCGAAGTAACGTTTGGCAAGATAAAGAGAGGAAACAGGGAAATTTCAATCAAATCGAAAACCGATGAGGTTAAGAAATACCTGGTGCCCCTTTCAAAACAGATACTTGTTCAGGAAAATGATTATGTGAAGGCCGGTATTGCGCTTTCTGACGGTGCCATAACACCTTCTGATATTCTGGCAATAAAGGGCCCGACAAAGGTCCAGGAATATATCGTAAACGAAATTCAGGAAGTATATCGTCTGCAGGGTGTGAAGATCAACGACAAGCATTTCGAGATCATTGTCAGGCAGATGATGCGCAAGGTCGAGATAGTTGATCCAGGCGACACCAAATTCCTTGAACGTCAGGTAGTTGATAAACTTGAATTCATGGATGAGAATGACTGGATCTATGGCAAAAAGGTAATTATCGATAGCGGTGATTCACAGACATTACGCCCGGGAATGATTATTACAGCTCGTAAACTGAGAGATGATAATTCAGGACTCAAGCGAAAAGACCTTAAAATCGTCGATTCACGCGATGCCATTCCTGCAACCTCAAGCCAGGTATTACAGGGAATTACAAGGGCTGCACTGCAGACCAATAGTTTCTTCTCCGCAGCTTCTTTCCAGGAAACAACAAAGGTTCTTAACGAGGCAGCGATCCTCGGGAAGGTCGACAAGCTGGAAGGACTTAAGGAAAACGTCATTGTTGGCCACCTTATTCCTGCAGGTACAGGACAGCGTGAATACAATAGTATTATAGTTGGTTCGCTTGAAGAATATGAGAACCTTGTGGGTGCTGAAAATGAGTCAGCAGTTGAAGCTGAAGCAGATTCGGAAAAATGATAATATTCTGAAAAGATGACAGATCCAAAAGACCAGAACCAGTTCAATATTGAACTAAATGAGGAAGTTGCACAAGGAATCTACTCAAACCTTGCGGTAATAAATCATTCGGCCGCTGAATTCGTAATTGATTTCATACGAATTGTGCCGGGTATGCCCAAGCCGCATGCCAGGGTAATGTCAAGGATAATTCTTACACCTGAGCATACGAAAAGGCTTGTCGCAGCCCTGCGCGATAATATTGACAAGTACGAATCAGTTTTTGGCCCGATTAAGGAAGTCAAAGATCCGGGGCCGATAATGCCCCTTACTTTCGGAGGTCCTGCAGCACAAGCGTAAAATGCCATAAACTCTAATATTCAAGCCGTCAGAAAATGTTTTGACGGCTTTATTTTTGTATTGAATGAAATAAAACCTTACTTTGCGTGTTAGTAAAGTATGATCCTTTTACAGAAAATTTAAGATGGGATATAAAATCAGAAAGCTGCTGGTGGTATTGATTATACTTCTGCCAGTTGTATCATACACAGGCTGTAAGAAACAAGCAAAGTGCGGTTGCAGCGGTGATATTCTTTATTCGATCACCGACCAGATATTTGACCATTCTTCGATCGTATATAATGCCTCCGGAACCAACGCTTACTTTTTCGTTTATTCAGGGCTGGGAGCTTACCAAGATACCTACTATTTCTGTAACCCCAGCGAGATGTTTGCCACATATAATAGCATAAACAGCAGAGATCAGGTAAAATTATCAGGTGATCTGTATTGGGATTGCAGCTATGTGCAAAGTGCCAGCCAATCAGGTTCATCTTCCTATGAGTCCTCTTATTATAAGGTTTATAATATAAAAGTCACCAAGATCGAATCATCCCTATATGGGAAAAAGTAAGTCTCTGCATGGATCATTATAACATATCCTTTGCAGGTGCCGGAAGAGTTGCCGGCGCTCTCTGCAGGGAAATGTTTCGTGCCGGTTTCAAAATCCTCCAGATTGTTTCAGTAAATGATGCTAATGGCAGACTAACAGCCAGTTCATGCGGTGCTGAGTGGTCATCTGTCCTGGATTTCGATGATTCAAACGATATAATAATTGTTGCAGTGCCTGACCACAAGCTGAAAGATGTTTTGTCTGAAGTCAGGTGTTCTTCCAGAACTTTAGTTGCTCATACCGCAGGAAGTTACGGGCTTGAAGTGTTCCCCACCCGGCTTGAGAAAACGGGAGTCTTTTACCCGCTGCAGACATTCTCAAAAGGAAGAGAAGTAAGCTTAAGGGACCTTTCTTTTCTTATTGAAGCAAAAGATGAATCTACACGCCAAATGCTGGTTACACTGGCTGAAACTTTGGGAGGGAAGGCATTCTTTGCTGATAGTGAGCGCAGGAAACTGCTGCATGTTTCAGCTGTTTTTGTAAATAATTTCACAAACTTTATGCTCACTGAAGGAATAGAGATTGCTTCAAGAGCCGGATTCTCTCCCGAAATACTTGAACCACTGATTAAGGAGACTATTTCGAAGGCTCTTGAAAACGGTCCTTCTTCTTCTCAAACCGGACCAGCAGTCAGAAATGATATTGATACTATTGAAAAGCACATGGAATTACTATCTTTCTCTCCTGATTTGCAGAAATTGTACAGTGAAGTTACACAGTCAATATTAAAACATTACAAAACAAGCTCATAATGGCAAATTTCAAGGAGGACCTTATAAGCATCAAGGCATTTATTTTTGACATTGACGGTGTCCTTTCACTTCAGACAATCGGCCTGAATGCTTTTGGAGTTCCCAACCGGACAGTAAACCTGCGGGATGGTTACGCGCTGCAGCTTGCCGTTAAAAAGGGTTACCATATCGGCATTATTTCAGGCAGCAATTCAAAGGAGTACCAGAAAAGGCTTAAGCTTCTTGGAATAACCAGCATTTACCTCAATAGCAAGTCAAAGCTTGACCATTATCTGAATTTTAAGAATAAATTCAGTCTGAATGATTCTGAAATACTCTTTATGGGTGATGATATTCCCGATTTTGAGGTGATGAAAGTTGCCGGGGTTCCGGTATGTCCTTCAGATGCTGACAGCGAGATTAAACAGGTTTCATTATATATTTCCGATAAAAAAGGAGGGGAAGGGTGCGTGAGGGACGTGATTGAACAGGTTCTTCGCCTTCATAAAAACTGGATGGATTCAGACGCTTTTACATGGTGATATGAAAGGATTTCTTCAGCTTATAAGGTGGCAAAACTTAATCATTGTGGTACTTACAATGGTTATGATGAGATATTTTATAATTGAGCCATTGATCAGCAGGGTACCTGTAATACTATTTGCAAGTCCAGGTAAAACTGTTCCAATGGAATTGCAGTTTCCCCTTATCAGTTTCGTGATTCTTGTCTTGTCCACCGTCTTCATTACAGCAGGAGGGTATGTCATTAATGATTACTTCGATATAAAGACTGATCTTATAAACAGGGGAGAAGTAATTGTCGGGACAAAGGTTCCAAGGCGCCTTGCCATGATGTGGCATTCCATTTTCAATATCGCAGGTGTTGCCGGTGGCTTTTATATATCCTGGAAAGCCGGGTATTTCTGGATGGGAATTCTATTTATCATCGTATCAGGGCTGCTTTATTTTTATTCTGCCAGCTACAAGAGGCAATTTCTTGTTGGAAACCTTATAGTTGCGTTCCTTACTGCAATGGTTCCGCTCCTGGTGGTTCTCTATGAATGGCCGGCATTATACCAGTATTACTCAGTAAATGCCGATTCTGTGCCAGGTCTTTCTTTTTTATTTTACTGGGTGGGCGGATTCTCATTGTTTGCATTTCTTACAACCCTTGCCCGCGAAATAATCAAGGATATTGAAGACTTCGAAGGTGACCTTGCCTATGGCCGCAATACAATGCCGGTCATTATAGGAACAGTCGCATCGAAAATAGTTGCTGTCAGCCTTATAATAATAACAATAGCCTCACTTTCTTTAGTGTGGTTTTTCTTCATAAATGATAAAATCACCCTGATCTATGTTTCGGCAGCTATTGTTCTGCCACTTCTTTACGTCATTTTCCAGCTGGCCATCAGCAAAACCCGGCAACAAATTCATAGTGCCAGCAGGCTGATGAAAGTTATAATGCTTGCCGGCATCCTCTATTCAGTGGTTGTCAAGGTAATTATCTCATTGAACCTTGTAGGATAATGATCACCAGATTTGATAAATACAGGATAATCCTGGCTTCCCGCTCGCCAAGGCGGCAGCAGTTGTTAAGAGACCTTGGACTGACATTCGATGTGGTTGAAATGGATTATGATGAGACATTTCCTGATAATCTGCAAGGCGAAGAAGCAGCAATTTATCTTGCAAAGGAAAAATCCAACTCATTCAGGAATATATTAGCTGACAATGAGATCGTTATTACAGCCGATACCATCGTCTGGTGCAATAACCGAGCCCTTGGAAAACCAGTCGATTACCAGGATGCCCGGCGTATGATACTGGAACTCTCTGGGAACACGCATGAAGTCATAACCGGAGTTAACCTGCTTTCTTCAGAAAAGGAAGTTGCATTCTGTGAATCAACAAAAGTGACTTTCGAAAAGCTCTCCGACGAAGAGATTGATTTTTATATTCATGAATTTAAACCTTTTGATAAAGCCGGCGCATACGGGATACAGGAGTGGATAGGGATTGCTGCCTGCAGCAGGATTGAAGGCTCTTATTTTAATGTGGTGGGGCTACCGGTGCAGAGGGTATACCAGGAACTAATGGAATTTATTAAGACAAAGTAGGCACACGGTTCACGGCGGTCATAACCTTGTTCCGTGTACCTTGTACCGTGCACCTTCATTAACATTAAAATATAATTACACTTACTCATGAAAAAGATACTGATTGTTGCAACTCTGCTGATTTCTAACTTTTTAACATGTGTTGCCCTGCCGGATGAGGGTATGTGGATCCCGTTGCTGATCGGGAAATACAACATAAAGTTGATGCAGGAAAAAGGCTTCAAGCTTTCAGCTGAAGATATTTACAGCGTGAACCATGCATGTATGAAAGATGCGGTGGTATTATTCGGCGGCGGATGCACTGGTGAAGTAATTTCTCCCGAAGGTCTGTTGATAACCAATCATCATTGCGGGTATGGACAGATACAGAGACTTTCAAGCCTTGAACACGATTATCTTACAAATGGATACTGGGCAAAGTCTCGTGATGAGGAATTTGCCTGTCCCGGGCTCTTTGTCACATTCCTGAAGAGGATGGAGGATGTCACGGCGAAGGTGCTCAATGGCATTACTGACGGAATGGACAAGGATGCACACGATAGGTTAATCAGTGCCAACTCCGATGAGATAAGAAAAAGCGCTGTGGAAGGATCCGGTTACTCTGCAAGCATAAGGCCTTTTTATATGGGAAACCAGTATTTCCTCATGGTTTATGAGACATTCACAGATATTCGTTTTATAGGTGCACCGCCATCGGCTATCGGGAAATTCGGCGATGAGACCGATAACTGGGTATGGCCCCGCCATACGGGTGATTTCTCCATCTTCCGCATCTATGCCGGTAAGGATAACAAACCAGCTGTATACGCGAAGGAGAACGTCCCTTATAAACCTTTGTACCATTTCACCATATCTCTGAAAGGGTATAAAGAGGGTGACTTTACAATGGTTTTTGGATTTCCAGGAAGCACCACGGAGTATATGCCTTCGTATTATATTGATATGGTAAAAAACTATATCAACCCGAAGATGATCGAATTGCGGACGAAGAAAATAGAGATTATGAGAACTGCCATGAACAGCGATCCTCTGATCAGGCTCCAGTATTCGGCAAAGAAATCAGGGCTCGACAACTCCTGGAAGAGATGGATAGGAGAGAACCAGGGGCTGGAAAGGATGAAGACAATCGAAAAGAAGCAGGAATTTGAAAAAAGCCTGACAGAATGGATCAATGCCGACCCGGATAGAAGATCAAAATACGGCAATATCCTGCCTTCGTACAAAACTTTGTATGATAAGTACAGGGAATACAGTCTGGTTTACAGCTACACCAGTGATGTTTTCTTTAACAGCGGTGCAGAAGCAGCAGGCTTTGCAAGAAACATGATCTCTTTGGCCAGACTGTATGAAAATAATTACGACGAGGCTAAAATCAATGTGATCAAAGATGAAATGGTGAATGGTGCCAAGGGATTTTTTAAGAACTATGATCAGGCAACAGATAAGAAATTATTTGTTGCTGTTATGACCTTGTATGGCGAAAACCTTGATCCAAAATGGCAGGCACCTGAATATGTCAGGATTAAAAGTCTTTGCAAGGGAAACTTCCAGTCGCTTGCAGATAAGATATATGGCACATCAGTTTTCACTGATGAAGGAAGATATACTGCCTTTGTAAAGAGCTTCAGTAAGAAAAGCCTTGCCAGACTGAATAAAGATCCACTGTACCTGCTTTCAAAGAGCGCCTCGGAATTCATTTCCTCAAATGTAAGAGGTGAGCTCAACAGGCTTTCTGACGAGGTGCAGAGCCTGAACAAGGAATATATGACAGTTCAGATGGAATATGATAAGGAGCGCACTTTCTATCCCGATGCTAATTCAACACTCAGAATTGCTTACGGTTCAGTGAAAGGATATGATTCCAGGGACGGTGTAAGGTTCAAACCTTACACAACGGTGAAAGGCATTATCGAGAAGGATAATCCGGAGATATATGATTATGCAGTTCCAGCCAGGCTGAAGGAATTGTACAGGACAGGAGATTTCGGAAGATATGCAGAGAACGGGGAGATGCACGTTTGTTTTATAGCCGATAACCATACGACAGGCGGGAATTCCGGAAGCCCGGTTCTGAACGCAAATGGCCAGCTTATAGGTGTTAACTTCGACAGGGCATGGGAAGGTGTTGCAAGCGATATGTCCTTTAATCCTGAGCAGAGCAGAAACATCAGCCTCGATATCAGGTATGCGTTGTTCATCATTGATAAATTCGCGGGAGCCGGATATCTGCTGAAAGAGATGACGATAGTGGAATAAGCATATCAACTACACGTGCTCACTCCCTCTATTTCTCAAGAAGTGCCTTGAGATTTGATAATCCGCCGGAAAGATCTTTTCCGAGCATAGTATCCATATCCATGAAAAGCAAAGTTAGATTCATGGGATATTTCATGTTTCCATAAATTGCCCATGTTAAAATTGTGGTGGAATCATTCTCGGAATTAAATTCAATATATGCATTATCAGTCGATTGCATTGGCTTGAAGAACCTTATTGTATAGTCAATTCTCTCCCCTTCAGAAATCTTTGTGATCTCCTGTTCCCCCTTTCCTGCTTCCTTAACAGGAGAATCCCAGGCCGAAACGAATCCAACAGTCGCATCAGTTCCCCTGTAATCAATCTTCATATTTGGATCAATTTTGGCCCAGACGCTGAAATCATTCTGGTTCTTAAGATATTTTACGTATTCAAATACAGCTTGCTTTGGCCGATTAATGCTAATTGACCTCTTTACTATGTAATCCTTTTTAACAAAAAGAGCAGTCAGCAGGATGAGTCCAAAGATGCTGAGAATCACAATGAGTAAAATTTTAAAAAGTATTTTCATATTATTGATCTTAAATGGCCTATAAATGTGTTTTATACAATTTTTGCAAGGTTTTCTCTAACCCTGAATTTAATGATTTTTTTAATCAGAATCAGAGGCAATGGTTTATTATACGGGAATTGAACCGTTCCCTTTGAAGTCTGATACGGTTCCAATTCGCTTTTAAAAGCTTCAATTGCCGATTTGAAAGGGTAGAAGCCCAGGTGACTGGTATGAGCAGCAAAATAAACCAGCATGCCTTTATAGGTGAATGATGGCATTCGGTAGCTGATCTTCTCCTGCGCTTCCGGAGCTGCCTGCCGGATAGCTCCTCTGATCTTCTCGAGTATAATGCGGATATTCTCAGGGTAACCTGCAATATACTCATCAATATTCCCGGGAATCTTCCCTTTGTCCATAATGCTATTCAATAAAGAAACTGTTTTTATTACTTTAATTATTTCATCGGTAATGGCCAAAGCATTATCAATTACTTAAACAAGTACAAGTGTCGTAAGTTCAGAAAAATTTTGTTTTTCACCAGTTATTCATGCTTCGAAAAGTGTAATATAAAATTATAATTTAATGCTCATTAAAAGTTAAATCCGGGTTTTGGGTGTCAAAAATTGTTTATTTTCACATTAAATATCTGATAAGATGAAAATTATTGCCGATGATAAGATACCGTTTTTAAAAGGAGTTCTTGAGCCTTATGCTGAGGTTGTGTACCTGCCTGGTAATGAGATCAGCAGGAAAGATATCCTGGATGCCGACGCCCTTCTTATACGGACAAGAACAAAGTGCACTGAGTCTCTTCTGAAGGATACGGGAGTCCGTTTTATAGGAACGGCAACAATAGGTTTTGATCACATCGACACACAGTACTGCGAGAAAAACAAAATAGTGTGGACCAATTCTCCCGGGTGTAATTCAGCATCTGTGCAGCAGTATATGGCTGCTGCGATACTTAAACTGGCGTCTGAATTCCGTTTTAACCTTGCTGGTAAGACATTGGGTATCGTAGGTGTGGGAAATGTGGGGTCAAAAGTCGAGAAGCTGGCAAAACTTTTAGGTATGAATGTATTGCTTAATGATCCACCGAGAGCCAGAAAAGAGGGTGATAAGAATTTTGTGTCGCTCGGTGAAATATTATACAATTCAGATATTGTGACACTTCATGTCCCCCTTAACGTGGTCGGCGAAGACTGTACTTATCATCTATTTGATGAGAAGACATTCAAGAAGATGAAAAAGGGAACCTGGTTTATAAATGCATCCAGGGGGGAAGTGGTTGTGACGCAGTGTCTTAAAAAGGTACTTGATTCCGGAAAGTTTTGCGGAGTCATTTTAGATGTATGGGAACATGAACCGGATATAGATATCGACCTGATGGCGAAGACATTTCTTTCCACTCCTCATATTGCAGGCTATTCTACAGATGGAAAGGCAAAAGGGACTTCAATGATTGTCAATACGTTATGCCGGCATTTTGATCTGCCCCTGAAAGATTGGTACCCTCAGAATGTACCGGAACCTGAAAATCCCGAAATTCATATTGACGGAAAAGGTAAAACCGATGAGGCTGTCATAATGGAAGCTGTCCTGCATACTTATAATATAGATGAAGACAATATTAATCTCAGATTCTCGCCGTCTGATTTTGAAATGCAGAGAGGTAATTACAGGGTGCGGCGCGAATTCCCGGCATTCAATGTCAGCCTCACTCATGGCTCAAAACAGGCGAAAAAGGTTCTGAAAGAACTGGGGTTCAGAATTGAACAGTAATAAGTAGTGTGAAAAAACAGAAGATGAAGGAAGGCAGAAGAGGTTTTGCAAAGAAAATTATTGCGGCTGGTATTGGAGCAAGTGTATTGCCGTTAATGGCTGGTACTAACCGGAATGATCCCGGTACGGTGCCTGAATCAAATCCGCATAATCTGAAATTAAGTCTGAACGCATATTCTTTCGATAAGCCATTGCGGGCAGGGACGATGACAATTGACGATCTCCTTGATTTCTGTGCGAAAACAGGGTTCGACGGAGCCGACCTCACAGGATATTATTTTCCCGGTTACCCTGAAGTTCCTTCTGATGAGTACATTTTTCATGTTAAGCAGAAAGCTTTCAGGCTTGGTATTGAACTTGGCTGCACCGGCGTCAGGAACGACTTTACCTGGCATGATCCGGCAAAGAGAGAGTCTGAGAAAAAACTAATCAAAGAATGGATTGTTGCAGCTCAGAAGATGGGAGCTCCGGGACTCAGGGTTTTTGCAGGGACACTTTCAAAGGAGAATTTTTCATGGGAAGAAAGAGCAAAATGGATTGCCAGCGATATCAGGGAATGTGCAGAATTCGGAAAACAGCATGGCGTAATGCTTGCCCTGCAGAACCATAATGATTTTCTTAAAAATTCCGCCCAGGTCGAAACGCTTTTAAACCTTATTGACTCCGATTGGGTTGGACTGATGCTTGATATTGGAAGCTACCATACAGATGATCCATATCTCGATATAGCTGCAAATTCAAAATATGCCATCACCTGGCAGATGAAGGAAAAAGTTTTCATCAGGGATAACCAGGTTGAAACTGATTTTATAAAGATCAGGGATATTGCAATCAGATGCGGTTACAGGGGGTACTTGCCCCTTGAGACTCTTGGCGAGGGTGATCCTTACCAGAAAGTATCGGAATTGTTCAAAAAAGTCAGCTCAGTTTTGAATAGCTGATCTGAATTCCAGCATAATATTCCCTGAATCAGATCAGGCTGTTACCATTTCTTTTGACATGGCAAATTCCCTGACCTGGAAAACAAAGGCCTGAAGCCTTGTATCGAGGGAAACTGAATCCTGTCCGTCATAAGCTATATTAATGAACGGGATGTTGTTATGGTCTTTCCTGAAAGAGTCACTGACAGATAATATAAGCGTTCCGGGCATGCATGTAAAGGGCAGGATAGCTGCCAGTCCGGAAATACCTCTTTCTGAAAGTGCCACGGATGTCCCCATTGCGATGGGCGGATCACCATCATAGAATTCATTCACATAAGTGTTGCAAAGGTTTAGCATATCATGCAGGGAAACATCCTTGTGATGATCTGTGAATTTTTTTATTCCCTTTAAAAGAGAACTTGCAATTACATCCTGACCCACACCCTGTATTTTGGATTTTATGATACCTTTTATATCGTTTTTCCAGATGCTGTCCCTGGTAAAGCGGTAGGTTGAATAGTAGATCCATTCTGCAAACGGGCCAATTACCACTTCAACGCCAAGATCTTCAAGCCTGTTAGCAATGTCGCCATTGCATCCGGCATTATCACGCATGAATATTTCTCCAATGATTGCAACCACCGGTTTTTTTTCGCTTTTATCAACTTTGATTGCCATGAAATCTGCAGCAATGCCGGCAAGAACCTTATGTAATCCGGCGGCACCTTTTTCTATGCATCTCTCAAGGCGTTTAATTGCATCCTGGTAAAGTATGTCTGATTCACCCTTATTAATTTCATAGGGTCTTGTCTCTCTGTATATCTTCCTGATATAATCGGCAACAATAAATCCCTTCCAGGCGTTGATCCTGAATTTCTGGCCATGTTCACCTGCGATATCCTCATACGAAGTATCGTTCGAAGGGGTAATCAGCTCTGCTTTTTCATAGCCAAGGCGGTCGAAGAGAATCCTGTGAAACTGGTTATACTGTCCGAACCGGCATGGGCCGTTATGGTCAGGCATGAAAAAACTCATCTTTGAAGGATCTGCACCCGGCTCCTGTAATTTTTTAATAAAACTCCCGGTGACGCAGATCATGGGGAAGCACTCTTTTGATGAAGTGTATTTCCTCCCTATTGCCAACTCTTCCTCTGTCTGTTGCGGGAGTACTTCCGAAGGTACGCCGATGCTTCTCGCTGCAGCAGCGAGCATATATGCCCCATCGTTCATGTATGGGAAATACAACACCCTGTCTTTGGGAGGAGATGCAGGACTGGGCCTTGGCCTGAATATCTTCATATCCTTCTTTTCATTCATTTCCGAACCCTTCAGACTGTCAAGAAATGCTTCAATACGCGTAACCATACCTGCATCTGCAGAGTGTTCATCGACCTCAATATGCAGGAATGGCTTTCCTTTAAGTTCCTCAGTAACGTAATGCCAGATAAAGGAGTCTGGGCCGCAGCGGAAATTGCTCAGGTATACGGCATATAATCCATCTGTCTTTGCAACATGCTGCGCTGCTGCAATTATCTTTTGGCCATTGGGCCAGTACATATTCCTGTAATTAGCAAAAATATTATAGGGTGAAAGATCAAGCATATCAATGGGAATTGGCATAACATTCTGGCTGATAAGCTTTTCAACAATTCCCAGGTTCAATTGTGAATCGGCGCAGTTATATGGTTTGCCAAGAAGAACTACCGGCCTGCATTTATCTGGAAGATTATCCAGTACTCCTCTGCCATACTCGATTAGGCTCTTTTCAAAATCAACCTGTACTTTGTCGGCCGTATATATTGCCTTCCTGATTTCTACCTTGCTGATCCCGAACTTCTGGTTGAAAAATGCTGTCATCTCTTTTACGAGTGCGCGCTCAAAAAACCTGAAATGAAGTGTCGGTATAAGAAGTTTTGACTCATCTATCTTGCCTTTCAGAGCTGCTTTTACCATGAATGGATAGGTTTGTACCCATGGACAGTTGCAGTTTAATGTCTTGTTCCCTTCTTTGAACTTGGCATTGACGATAAAGGGAAGGAAGATATAGTCAACATTCTTCTCCATCAGGTCAAGGACATGACCATGCATTATCTCAACCGGAAGGCATGTTTCTGTTGTAATTATTTCTATTGAACGTGTCAGAAGCGATTTATCAGATTCTTCCGATAATACCACGGTGAATCCAATCTGCTCGAAGAATGTTCTCCAGAACGGGAACTGCTGGTAGAATACCATAAGTGCACGGGGGATCCCCACCGTTGGTTTCTTTAATATTTTCGGTTCCTCATAGCCTTCCATCAGCATTTCAATTCTTTTCTCAAAGAGATTAGGAATGTTGCTGACAGCTTTTTTACGGCCGTCCGTCTCGTATTTTTCGCACCTGCCGCCATAGTAAAGCGACTTCTTTTCTCCTGCAATCTTTACCCGACTTATTTCGCAATGATTTGTGCACGCCTGACATACAAACCTGCTGTTAGCATAAGTCACATTCCTGATTCCAAAACCTTTAAATGTACTTTTCTGGCCTTTGGTCATCGATCTTTGGGCTAGGATGGCAGCGCCAATAGCTCCGGTGACATCAAAATGAGGAGGAATAATGATTTTTTTACCCAGCACCTGCTCAAAAGCTGCAACTACTGCTTTATTATTTGTGACACCTCCCTGGAAGAATATTTTATCGCCAACCCTCCGGTCAGCTACCACCTTCTGCAGATAATTGTAAACGATGGAGTAGGCGAGACCCCCGACAAGATTCTCATTGCGCGCTCCTTTCTGCATGAAAGAATTAAGATCCGATTCCATGAAAACGGTACACCTGTCGCCCAGTTTAACGGGGCATTCCGAATTGAGCGCCATGCAACCGAACTCTTCAACAATATTGATATTCAGCTTCTCAGCCTGTTCCTCTAGAAATGATCCTGTGCCGGCGGCACATACTTTATTCATTTCAAAATCGACTACAACGCCGTTTTCAATGCTAATATACTTGGAATCCTGGCCGCCGATCTCGAAAATGGTATCCACAGTGCGATCGTAATCGATAGCTGCCGTGGCCTGGGCTGTTATCTCATTCTGAATTGTATCGGCGCCGATAAAGTCGCCCGTCAGGTAGCGTCCTGAGCCTGTTGTACCGGCACCGATGACTTCTACTTCTTCACCGACTTCATCATAAATTTCAGTAATACCTTTCTGAATTGCCTCGAGAGGTTTTCCGGCCGTTGGCAGGTAGCGCCTTGCTATAACATTATGCTGCTCATCAATAAGAACGACATTGGTGCTCAATGAGCCAACATCGACTCCAAGATAGACAGGCAGCTTTTCACTGCCCGATTTCCTGAATTTCACCTCCTTATCATACTTTGCACCGGATTCCTGAAGCTGGGGCAGGCTGCCAAATGATGATGATGTATCGGCAAGGTATTTCTCGAGATCTTCAAGACCTTTGAAATGATCCATCTGGAGCTTGCCGGAATGAGCATACATTACGGCACCTATGGCACCCATGGAAGCATGATATTTTGGTATGATAAGCTCATTGTCCTTAAGGCCGAGAACTTCCCTGAATGCCCTTACCATACCAATATTTGCAGCTACTCCACCCGAGAAAATTACGGGTTTCCTTATCTCTTTGCTTCGGGCGACGTTGCTCCGGAAATTTCTTGCAAGGGCGAAACAAAGACCTGCAACTATATCGTGCAAAGGTGTTGCAATCTGCTGGTGATGGATCATATCGCTCTTGGCAAATACGCTGCAACGGCCTGCAATCCTGGGCGGATCGACAGATTTAAGGGACATTTCTCCGAACTCTTTTTCAATAGGCACTCCGATCCTGCGTGCCTGCTGATCAAGAAACGAACCGGTACCTGCAGCGCAGATACTGTTCATCTCAAAGTCAACAAGCCGTGAGTATTCGTCAGACGGATCTTTTTCAAGAAGAATCAGCTTGGAATCCTCACCGCCGATCTCAATGACGGTTCTTGCTTCGGGGTATAACCTTCCGGTTGAAGTTGCCTGCGCAATTATCTCATTTACAAACACACCACCGATTAGTCCGGTTGCAAGCTTGCCACCTGTCCCTGTAACACAGATTCCCTTTATTATGTTTGAAGGGTATTTAAGCAGAATGCCGGAAAGCCTTTCTTTCAGTACATAGAATGGCCTTCCGTGCACATAATCATAATAATCCTCGAGGACATTATAATCTTCATCAAGAATTACTGTATTCAGAGATACAGACCCGATATCCAAACCAAGGTAGTAGCTTGTATTTTCGGTGCTGTCAGAAATATATTCATTACCCATACCCAAATTATTGATAAAAAATACTTTCTACCCCGGCACGCTATGATGCCAAGATAAAAAAAAATATTATACTGCCAAGGGAAAGTGCTATTTTTCATCAGGGTCTATAACCCCTGAATCGCGTGAAAGCGAATCTGGTACGGCAATCTTAAGATGCAGTTTTACAAGCTTCTCCATTGCATCCCTTGAATTCTGAATAATCTGAACAGCATCCTCATATGCGTCGCTGTAAGATGTGCCTTCAGACATGAGCTTTCGCTCATTCATTTCAAGCGCGATTGAATACTCTGTCTCCTCACACGAAACCTGGCCATCGATCCATATCTCTTTTGGTGGGATGAAGTGGTATGCAAGATCATTCCCGCTGAAGCCAAAATCAGGATAAATGTTTTTCCGGATAAGGTAACCGTCTACGACCCAGATAGTAATACTATCCCTTATTCCTTCCGGAATGCGATAAATATTCTGAAGGTAAATGCTGTCAGGAATATTCCTGATCTCCTTTATATTATATGAGTCAAGGACTGATACTTTTTTAAGTGAAGCCTCATGTGCACTGCATATCTCCTGATTTCTTCGCCTTATTACCTGTTCGAGCATTAGCGATGAATCGTGCGCGGTCTGGTAAGTCCAGCCAAATTTAGCCATCAGGTGCCTCTCATTCAGCTCATGTGCCACAGTCAGATCATATTCTTCACAGGAGATCGCATTATCGATCCATATCTCACCCTTTGGGTTAAATATATATCGCTGTTCGTTGCCTCCATAGAGAAATTCCTTGTAAATCTTTTCCCTTACCCGGTTCCCGTCTATTATCCAGATATCAAAATTTTCATTTTTACCCATGTAATACCTGTAAACTCCGTCGACCTTCCTTTTCTGGGTACAGCTCAAAACCAGCATGGCAATGATTAAAATTGGTATTATTCTTTTCATAAATTAAAGACCTTTGGGTTACTAACATATGACCAAAACAGATCAAACTATTACGCAATTTAAGCTAAATTTTCTTACTTCCTGCATTGTTAAAATCAGTATGTTCTTCCGGAATCATGGATTCTTTTCCTAATTTCGAGTCTGCTAAATTCAAATAAGAATATATGACTCTTCAACAGATTCTTTCAAAATACAGGTATTCTATCGGGATGCTTCTTTGTTTTGTCCTGATTGAGAACATAGCCTGGATAATAGAACCTACTTTTTTTGGTAAGCTTCTGGATGCCCTTATTGAACATTTTTACGACCATGAGAAAGCAGATTACATGTTTCCCCTTATAATATGGATAATTATATACCTCATAAATGTCGTTGGAGGAGCTCTTCACAGGTTCTTCACTGGTAGTGTATACTCTAAGATGTACGCTGATGTTGCCACCAAGGTTATTGAAGAGTCTGAATCAAAAGGTGACCCGTATTCAAAGATGCTGGTAAGAGCTGAGCTTGTTAAGGAATATATTGCATTTTTCAAGGACAGGTTACCTGAGATGTTATGGCAGTTATCGGCATCAGTAGGAGCAATAATCGCACTTTTCTTTTACGATTACAGGATAGCTCTGGTTTGTCTTGCAGTAATAATGCCTGTAGCCTACGTTAATAATAATACCAGGAAACATATTGCCACACTACAGAAAGATATTCATGACAACCAGGAGGAACTCTACAAGCTGATAGAAAACCGTGACACCTCCCGGATACACCAGTTCTTCAACAATATGATCCATCCCAGGACGAGAATAGCTAAATGGAATGCCTTCAGCTATTCGATTGTCAAAGTCCTGCTGGTTATTATTTTTATAGTAGTCCTCTTTATTTGTGTGGATGTCGATAATTTCACGACAGGTAAAATTTACGCCATTGTTGCATACCTCTGGACCTTCATTGGACAGACCGATTATCTGCCTGATCTTATGGAGAGTCTTGGTTCAATAAAAGACCTTAATACAAGGTTTACCTCTGACAGCCTTAGAAAGAATATTGAGCCGGCTGTCAGTTGAAATTATCTGTTCATTAAAACAGATTCTTTTTACACTTTAGTGGCTAAATTTTTGTGCCCTTCTATCGTTGTACCTATTCTTACACCCATTCTTCCTTAAGGATATTCCCTGATATTCCCACAATCATCTGTTTTACAGGTACTTTTCTTACGGATTTTAACAACGCCGCCCTGACCATCTGCAATAATCCGCCACAACATGGAACTTCCATCATCATTACTGTTATTGTATTGATCTTTGCAGTATCTATCATAGCAGTAAGCTTCTCCACGTAAATATCAGCTCCGTGATCGAGTTTGGGACATGCTATTGCCAGTGACTTCCCTTTAAGATACCTGCAGTGAAAGTTACCCATGGAAAATGCCACGCAATCGGCAGCAAGGAGCAGATCGGCCTCCCTGAAGTAGGGGGCATTCGGATTAACCAGGTGCATCTGTACAGGCCACTGTCTCAGTTCAGAAGGCTGATCTGAAGGTGATATGTTGTTAACGTTATTACCTGGATTCCCAATCACCATTGTCCTTGAGCCCGGGCATCCGCCACCGGTCATCTGCTCCATGACTTTAAGTTCATTATAAGGCTCTGCTTCCCTTGTTTCAATTGTAATGGCACCCTCAGGGCAGTGCCCGATGCAAGCCCCAAGGCCGTCGCACATCAGCTCGCTGACCAGCCTTACTTTACCGTCGATAACCTGTAAAGCACCCTCATGGCAGTTAGGGACACACTGGCCGCAACCATTGCACAAATCTTCATCGATTTTTAATATATCTCTTTTCATCTGCCTGATTTTAATATTAACTACAACAAAGATGAGAAATGCCCTGAGTAGAAATTGTAACATTTGTTACAATTTCAATTATTTATTTAATTTTATAAAAAAAATGGACTTTTTCCCACTTCTTCAGGCCCCTCTGTTCAGAGGGCTTACATCATCAGAGATTGAAAAACTGATGACCAGTGTTCCTAAAAAGATCAGGAAATTCAAGGCAGGTTCGCAAGTTGCCCTGGCGGGAGAGCCTGTGACTTCGCTAATGATTGTTCTCAGCGGTACGGTCAGCGGTGAAATGGTCGATTATTCGGGCCGGGTAATCAAGATAGAAGATATTCCTTCACCCGGATCGCTGGCACCTGCATTTATTTTTGGAAGCAGTAACAGATTTCCTGTAAATGTTATTGCCGTAGCCGAGACAGAACTGATGGTTATTGATAAGCGGGATTTTCTCAGTCTCCTGGCTAAGAATGAGAAAATACTTGTCAATTTTCTGAATATGATCTCGGACAGGTCGCAATTTCTGTCTGAAAAGATAAAATTTTTGAACTTCAAGACAATTAAAGGCAAGCTTGCACAGCTTATCCTGCAAAAAGCCAGTAAGGATAAAGATTCATTAATTCTTGATATGACACAAAATAGCCTTGCAGATTTCTTTGGAGTGGCGAGGCCATCTGTTGCAAGAGCGCTGGGAGAGATGGAAGAGGAGGGGATACTTGATGTGAAGGCCGGCAGAATAAAAATACTCGACAGAAAAAGACTGGCAGAATATATGAGCCACTGACATAAGACTTTCAGGTAAAAAAAAGACCCATGGCGCTGGACCATGGATCTTTTATTCCCAAAATTATTAATGTTATTTCTTCTCAGGTTTTTCGTCTTTTTCTTCCTTGGAGACGTCGGTCTTCTTCAGAACCTTTCCGGCATTATCAAAAACTACTTCAAGAACTGTTTCACCTTTTTTCAGGCCAACCTCGAATCCCTTTAGCTTAGGACTCTCAAGAATTGATATTTCGTCAGCCTTGAACCCTTCGAATTCTTTTGCAAGTGATCCGGAAATTGCAGCAGGAAGCTCTTTTACTGCTATTTCTGTTTCTGATTCGAGCCACTTCCCGGAATTGTCGAAAGATGCCGACATTTCTTTGCCATTAAGCTTGAATTCGGCTTCCCATTCATTTGCTTCCTCACTTGCCCATTTTACTGCGGCAGCAGCCGGGTACTTCTGTGAAAATGCCGTATTTACAGGCTGAGGCACATTTTTCTGGCCACAGGCTATAATGCCAAATGCCAGGAACATTACTGAAAGGAAAAATAACTTCTTCATAATTTAAATATTAAGATTAATGATTCAATATTATAATCTGATTCTGTATTAATTTTGATTTCTATCTCCGGTTTCCCATCATTTTTACGTTGATAGTGAAACAATTATATTCTACTGGTGACTAAAACTGTGTATCATATTTTATCTGGGTGTCTTTTTTCTTGTTTTGACTTCCGAAGACGTATGTAATTCCGGCATAAATAATCCTTGCGCTTCGTTTTCTTGATACGGTCTGGTAAAGTTCAGGTGTGTCAACGACAGAATTATTCCTTAAAGAGTTAAAAATATCCGATACTGTAAGGATTTTGTACTTTAAAATTTAACAGTTACTTTATGCAGATTATTTTCGACAGTATAGGTGATATGCCAGTTATTGGCTTTGCAAATCTCCATTACAATTGATAATCCCAGGCCAAAGGAATCTGATGAACTGCTGGCTTTGTAAAATCTGTCAAATAATTTCCGGGGTTCAACCTGCAAAGGAGCGCCGTTATTTAAAATTACAAATGAGTCTTGCTTTAACTCAATTATGATGCTGCTGTTGCCGAAAGAATGCTTTATTGCATTTCCCAAAAGATTCTGTATAAGTGATTCAGCAAGAAAAACATTTGCATTCAGTGAGCATCCTGAGTCAGAATGAATCTCAACTGACAGCGACTTTTCCCGTATTGCTTCAGAAAAGAGTTCAGTCTGGCTGCGGATTATTGATTCGAGGTCAATTTCCTCTGATTCCGGGTACTGCCTGTTCTCAATTCTGGCCAGAAAAAGCATTGATCTTGTGAGTTTTGCCAGCCGGACAGAAGCTGAATAAGCCGATTGAATTTGGGCAGCCTGTATTTCGGTCAGGTCAGGCTCCTGAATAAGTGACTCAAGTCTTGACTGAACAATAGAGAGGGGGGTCTGTATCTCATGGGATGCATCTTCCGTGAACCGTTTTAAAACCTGATAATCTGAAATCACTTTTGCAGTCAGCTTATTCAATGTAAGTCTGAGCTCTTCAAATTCTTCGATGCCGCCGGAGGCTATCAGGTCAAATGAGGCATTCTCAGGAGAGAACTTCTTAAGCTCATCGAGAATACTGTAAAACGGGGACCATATTTTACGTGAAAGCTTTTTATTGATAAAATACAAGCTCAGAAGAAGAAGAAGGAATACTGATCCGGTAGTCAGGATTATTGTTAGGAGAAAATCACTTTTTTCGATGAGTGTGTTTCTGGTTATGATTTTAAAGTTCTTGTCTCTTATTGAAACTGTGCCTGTAAGCTGCCTGAATGGAACACTTTCTTTTTCAGAAGCATCGTATATAATAGTATCGCTGTAAGAATCTTTAATTTCAGATGAAGCCGGCTCTTCCCGCACCTCAATATAGGGAGGGTCGTTGTAAACCACACCTGATGTTTCAATGGTTTCGACCAGGTGGTCTTTTGTGGCAGCCAGCTTTTCATTCAGCTGCGATTCAAGGAATAGTGAGAGAACAAGATAAGTAACCAGACCTGCAACTGCAAAAGCTGATGCTGAAAGGATAAAATAAGCCCGGTTCGTTTTTTGAAGCAATTTCATCATTCGCTGAATTTGTATCCGATACCATAAATATTATGCAGGTAGTTTTTCCCTTTTTTCTGTTCAATTTTTTTGCGGATGTTTTTAATATGGCTGTAGATAAAATCAAAATTATCGGCAAATGTTGAATTATCGCCCCATATATGTTCGGCAATTGATTCCCGCGTTATTACCCTGTTCCTGTTTACCATGAAGTAAAGCAGAATATCATATTCTTTCCTGGTAAGATCAAGCAATTCCCCGTTAACGGCGACCTCGAGGGAATCAGTATTGATTGTTATTTCATTGAAAGTCAACTCATTTTTACCATCGAAGAAACGTCTTCTTGCCAACGATCTGATCCGGGAATTCAGCTCGGCAAGATGAAACGGCTTGGTAATATAGTCGTCAGCACCAAGATCAAGGCCTTTAACTTTATCATCCAGTGAATTCCTGGCTGAAACTATCAATAATCCCGCTTTGCTGTTTCTCTCTTTTATAAGACTAATCAGGTCAAGCCCGTTTCCGTCGGGAAGCGTAAGATCAAGTATGATTATGTCGTAATTATATGCTGACAATGAGTCTTCAGCCTTGAAAAAGGTCGATGCTGTTTCACAAAGCATTCCCTCAAGGGTAAGATAACCGGCCATAGCCTCAAGCAGGTCTTTCTCATCTTCTATAATCAGTATCTTCATAGTTCCGTAGGAAGGCCAAATTTATCCTTCAATTCTGTAAAGAAACTGTAAGCCTCAGGAAAAATGAAGAGGAGCTTATTTTTTCTATGATCTTAATTATACAGGTAGTACAATTGAAAAGCACGATCCTTCACCTTCCTTACTTTCGACGCTTATAGTCCCTTTGCTTATTTGTACAAGTTCAGCACAAAGCTTAAGCCCCAGGCCGGTTCCCTTTTCATTCTCCGTGCCCGGAGTACTCGTAATTTCAGCCAGTGTGAACAGGTCCTTTTGCTTCGCGTCCGGTATCCCGATTCCATTGTCACAGATCTTCAGCAGCATTCCTTCGCTATCGGCGCTCTTATCCTTCAGGAGAATGCTTATCCTGCCCCCCCTCGGAGTATATTTTACCGCATTTGATAACAGGTTCCTGATGATGATATCGAGAAGATCCTTGTCGAAGAATGCCACTGAGTTTCCTACCTGGGTAAAATTCACCGAAATCTCCTTTAAGTCAGACGACTCCTTAAAGATGCTCAGGTTTGTCAGGATGATGTCTGCCAGGTTCCATTTCTCCGGAGAATATTTTATCTTATCCTCCTGGCCTCTTCCCCATACGAGCATGTTTTCAAGCAGCGAAATAACATTCTGCGCATACTGAATACTTGAGTTGGCAAAAGTGTCATATTTTTCCTTGTATTCCTTTTCCTTGAGAAGATTGAGCATATATAATATATTGACCACCGGACTCCTGAGGTCATGCGCAACGACCGAAAAAATCTTATTCTTTAACTGAATAGTATCTGATAACTGTTTGTTCTGCAAGGCAATTTTTGTATTCTGCAGTTCTATCTCCTCATTTCTCCTTCTGAGTTCCTGAGTTCTTTCGTCCACAAGCACTTCAAGGTTCCGGTTCATAAACTCCAGGTCGCTCTGCAACTTATCCTTTTCGTAATAGGATAAAACCCATTTATATAGTAGTAGTGAAGCCTGGATAAATACAAATATTATGACAATATATGTAAGAATATAGCCTGTTCCCTCTGATGCTTTTCCAAGTGAAACCCTTATGTCGTGTATTCCTCCGGTGGTCAGCATTACAAATGCCAGGAGATATGCAATATCGAGCTTATTCTTTTTCAGGACGCCTGCGAAGCTTCTGGCGATTGCGTAGACCATGAGAATGATCATCTCAGGGTAGATAACGTAAGTTGAATAGCTGAAGATTTTTACCGGGAGAAAGAATGTGAGGATAAAGGCTATGGAGAATACCCCGGTCATAATGAGTGAAAATCTCTTGAATATGCGCGATGGATAAAGAGTGGAAGCAAACCATTGCCAGCCCATAATTGTAAGATAAAGAGAGAGATACTCAAACCTGATAGTCCAGGTCCATCCTATATCTGCAAAATTGTAAATCAGAAAGTGAGAAGTAAAGAGCGGCCTGAGAGCGAGACCTATGGTAGCCATGCATAAGAAGCCCATAACTTTTTCTTTCGGGTAAATAAGAAAGAAAAACAGGAAGAAAAATGAAAATCCTAAAAGAAAGCTGATTGTCGACCACTCAACTGCCCAGCTGTTTGCCAGCTGTTTCTGAACTTTACTGAATGTCCCCATTTTAATAGGAAGCCAGAACCCTCCACGCCTGTGAAAATAATTCGAGACATTTACTATTATTGTCAGGGTATCGGAAGGCGTATCAAACCTGAAGAAATTCATTCTGTAGCCGGGTTTAGACTCGCTTTCAGATCTGCCTGGGACTCCATTGCCTCCAAAGTATTTATTATTGATATAAATATCATAGGATGAATCAAATACCGGCACATCAAAAGCCAGTGATTTTCTATAGCCAGGTGGCAACAAAACCCTTAACCTGTAGGTTGCAAAGCCAAACCTTTCTGTACGGACCTTTTCCTTTGGATAATCTGTCCAGTATGAGGGAACCATACCATAGTAATCAGGGTTAATATCCTTTCCTGCAAAGTCGTATGGGTGCAGCATCTTATTCCAGTAGAATTCCCATTCGCCGTTCAGGTTTACAATGAATTGCTCGCTGTCGCTGATATGCCGCAGATCAATCATTCCTTTTTTAGCAACAGGTGAAATTCCGCTTGCTGACCGGAACAGAATAGCCTGTAATATAAAAAAAATGAGTAATGACCTGATTTTCATAGTATAATGATAAGATTCCTGATGTAAAGATATGAATTCCTTTTAAAAAGAAGGAGGGCACCTGGCGATGCCCTCTTCTGATTAACTATAAACCTGATCGTAGAATTGGCCGAACGGCCTTAGAGTAAACTTTATATTTTCATTCTAATGACGATTACCGTGGCAATTTGTTGCAGCAATCTTTGTTAAAGTTATGTTAATCATTTGTTAGTGCATTATATTAAGCAGATAGTCAATATATTATAGGTAACAAGAAAAGTTATATTTTCATTTTTTTTACCCCCATTCCAACCCCCACCGAAGCGGGGCAGGCTTTCCCCCAGGGGAGGGCCGAGCGTTAAGAACCAGCCCAGTGGGCTGGTTTAGTGAAGGAGCCTGCCTGCAGGGTGGCCATCGCGACAAACAGGCCTGTTCGCTAAAATAGCCTACAGGGCTATTTTCAGACACTCCAGCCTCCCCTTGGGGGAAACAAGAAAGGGGGTTGCCTTAAACAAGATTTCTTTTACTAATTCAAATGCAAGATTAATAAAATTCGTAATTTGCAGTGCGAAAATCAGATGATGATATTGAGTTTAAAATATCGTTTTAACTGGCAGAGACTTGGAAGAAGACTCTACAGCTGTCTTATGTTCTACAGCGCTTCCTAACCCTTTCCATCCTGTACTGACAGGATCCGGTAAATTTATTTCCACTCTTATTTAACTATTTTTAAACCTTTTTATGAAAGGTCTGATATTCAGTGTAAAGCGATATTCGATCCATGATGGCCCGGGCATCAGGGTTACCTTTTTTATGAAGGGATGTCCGTTATCATGCTGGTGGTGTCATAACCCGGAGGGCATTTCGCAGCAACCTGAGCAAGTTAAGGTAGCAGAGAAGGTGGGAGATGAGGAATTTATTAAATTCAGGCAAGCCGGAGAATATTATTCGGTTGATGATGTCCTGGAGATACTCGAAAAGGAGAGGCCATTTATGGCTGAATCAGGAGGAGGTGTCACGTTCTCGGGCGGCGAACCAATGCTTCAGTCGGAGTTTTTACTAGAAGCTCTAAAGGCATGCAAGGAAACTGGGTACCATACCGCAGTGGATACTTCAGGTTACTCATTGCCCACCAATTATTCTGCAATAATTCCATACACTGATCTTTTCCTTTTCGATATCAAGCATCTCGATGATGATAAGCATGAAAAATTTACAAGTGTATCAAATACACTTATTATCAATAATTTTAAAATGATACTCGATAGCGGCAGGGATGTTATGGTAAGAATACCTGTTATACCTGGTTTCAATGATGATGATCATCATCTTGAAAAAATAAAATCATTCATTTCTGAAAACAGGGCAGACAATCTCAGAAAGATTTGCCTTCTTCCTTATCACAGGATCGGATCATCAAAATATAAGAGAATGAATATCCCCGACAGGATGGAAGGTGTTGAACCTCCATCTGCAGAAAGGATGGAAGAGCTTAAAGTATTTTTTGCGGGAACAGGAATAAAAGTCAAGATCGGAGGATAACTAATCCCGGGCTTCAGCCCGGGGGGCTGAACCCAATTAATAAATTAAAATTATGATACTATCCGACAGAGTAAAGAAGCTAAGAGACCAGAGTCTGAATGCCGCAGAGACACTCTCTCCGGAGCGTGCATTGCTGATTACTCAGTTCTACAAGAGTGATGAATCCCGTGGGCTATCAGCCCCGGTGATGAGGGCAAAGGCTTTCGAATATCTTCTGAGAAACAAGAAGTTATATGTAGGAGAAGGTGAACTTATTGTCGGAGAGAGAGGCCCTGCACCGAAAGAGACTCCGACTTATCCTGAGATAAGCCTGCATTCAATGCAGGACCTTGAAATTCTCAATTCAAGGGAAAAAGTGTCATTTACCGTTGATGATGATGTCAAAAGCATCTACGAAAAAGAGATAATCCCCTTCTGGAAAGGTAAGAGCAACCGCGACAGGTTCATGGATCTGATGACGACTGAATGGCATAATGCATATAATGCAGGGGTATTCACCGAATTCCAGGAACAGAGGGCGCCCGGTCATACTGTTCTCGGCTATAAGATGTTCAGCTCAGGATTCCTTAAGCTGAAAGAGGAAATTTCAAAGGCCGTTTCAGAATTGGATTATTTCACAGATCCACAGGCTTATGATAAGAATGAGGAACTCAAGGCAATGGACATCGCCTGCGATGCCATCATTATGTATGCAAACAGATATGCCAGTGAACTGGAGATGCTTGCAGCAACTGAAAAAGATACTGAAAGGAGGGGCGAGCTTCTCAAAATGTCGGCAATTTGCCACAAGGTCCCGGCCAATGCTCCTGAGAGTGTTCATGAGATGCTTCAGCACTACTGGTTCATTCATCTTGGCGTCATTACAGAACTGAACCCATGGGATTCATTCAATCCGGGAAGGCTCGACCAGCACCTTTACCGGGTTTACAGGAAACAGAAGGAAGAAGGATCGCTGAATGAAAAGGAATTATTTGACCTTCTTGGCTGTTTCTGGGTGAAATTCAACAATCATCCGTCACCTCCAAAGATGGGAGTGACTGCCTCAGAGAGCAGCACCTATACTGATTTCTGCCTTATCAACCTCGGTGGTGTTAAAGCCGATGGTAGGGATGGTGTCAATGAAATGACCTATATCCTCCTTGATGTTATCAGGGAGATGAGGCTGCTTCAACCCAGCTCAATGATTCAGATTAGCAGGAAGAACCCCGACAGGTTCATTCATAAAGCGCTGGATATCATCCGTACAGGATTCGGACAGCCTTCCTGCTTTAACACTGAGGCAATTGTCCAGGAGCTCCTGAGCCAGGGGAAAAATATCGTAGATGCCCGTAACGGAGGCGCCTCCGGATGTGTTGAAACAGGTGCATTTGGTACAGAGGCTTACTGGCTCACCGGATATTTCAACCTTATAAAAGCGCTGGAACTCGCTCTCAACAACGGCTTTGATAAAAGAACAAACACCAGGGTAGGCTTAGAGACTGGCTACGCACATGACTATAAGACATTTGAAGATCTTCTCGAAGCATTCAAAATGCAGATCAATTATCTGATTGACATAAAGATAAGAGGGAATAATGTTATAATGAAGACATTTGCTGAATGGCTGCCGGTTCCGTTCCTATCGCTGCTTGTTGAAGATTGCATTTCATCCGGGAAAGATTATAACAGTGGCGGTGCAAGATATAATACAAGCTACATTCAGGGAGTAGGTCTGGGGAGCCTGACTGATATACTTACTTCAATCAGGTACAATATTTATGACAATAAGAATTTTACGTGGGATGAACTGATAAAAGCGACAGATATCGATTTTAAAGGTTTTGAGCAGATGCAGCACGACCTGATATATGATACCCCAAAATATGGCAATGATGATGATTATGCTGATCAGCATGCTGTGGCAATTTTTGAAATATATTACGATGCTGTGAACGGGAGGCCGGATTCGCGGGGAGGGATTCACAGGATAAATATGCTTCCTACCACTTCGCATGTATATTTTGGCAGTGTGATAGGAGCGACACCGGACGGACGCAAGGCATTCAAGCCTTTGTCAGAAGGCATATCACCCAGCCAGGGCGTCGATAAGCAAGGTCCGACATCAGTGATTAAATCGGCTTCAAAAATAGATCACCTGCGTACCGGCGGGACCCTTCTGAATCAGAAATTTGCCCCTCAGTTCTTTGAGGATGAGGATAGCTATAACTGTCTTACTGCCCTGATACGCAGCTACTTTGCCCTTGACGGCCACCACATTCAGTTTAATGTAGTGAATGCCGATACTCTCAGGGATGCTCAGAAGCATCCGGAATTATACCGCGACCTTATAGTAAGAGTGGCAGGCTACAGTGATTACTTCAATGACCTGGGTGAGGATCTGCAGAACGAGATCATAATGAGAACGGAACACGAAGGAGCATGAACTCATCCCCCCGCCCCCCTTCTCTGCGTCGCAAAGAAGGGGGAAAAGAAAGGGGGTGAGTACATTAAGTCCCTCTATAGCTTTTTCTTGTCTTTTGTTTCATTAAATACGGAAGTCGCCGTAGCAACAATTCCTGCGATATCGGACAAGTTGGAAGGCAATATCATGGTATTATTTGTTTTTGCGAGACCGGCAAAAGCTATAAGATACTGTTCAGCAATCCTAAGGTTTACAGCATTTAATCCATTTTCCTCAGAGATTGCCAACGATATGGCTCTCAATCCGTTAGCAGTTGCAACGGCAACCTGTTCGATCTCAGAGGCACGGCCTGCGGCTTCGTTGATACGCCTTTGTTTTTCGCCTTCCGATTTCAGAATGAATTCCTGTTTATCACCATCAGCATTATTTATCTTGGCCTGTCTTGTTCCTTCCGATTCAGCAATGACAGCTCTTTTCTCCCTTTCAGCCCTCATTTGTTTTTCCATTGCATCTTTAATGCTCTGTGGCGGAGAAATATTTTTAACCTCATAGCGTGTTACTTTTACACCCCAGGGTTCACTGGCTTTATCGACTGCATCAACAATAGAGACGTTAATCGTTTCGCGTTCTTCAAATGTTTTGTCAAGCTCAAGCTTACCTATTACGCTTCTCATTGTGGTCTGAGCTATCTGAATGGATGCAAAGCGGTAATTATCAATTCCATATGAAGCTTTTTGAGGGTCCAGAACCTGCAGGTAGAGAATTCCGTCAACCTCGACAGCGATATTATCGCGGGTTATACAAATCTGCGGGGCAACGTCGATTGCCTGTTCTTTAAGAGTGTGCCTGTACCTTATTTTATCGAAAAAAGGAATAAGAATCTGGAAACCTGCGGTAAATGTAGCCCTGTACTTACCGAGCCTTTCAACGATTATTGCTGTTCGCTGAGGAACAACTTTTATCATGGAGGCTATGAGGATGAATCCCAGAAAGATTACACCCACAAGAATGAAAGTAGAACTTGATCCTGCCATTTTATTTGTTTTTTGGTTCAACTATTAATTTAAAACTCTCTTTTTCAATAATAATCACCGTCTGACCTTTTTTAATGTCAGATTGTGATTCGGCGTTCCATGTGGTGCCCTTAAACTCGACTTTACCCTTCTTTTCAGAACTGAAATTAGCTGCTGCGATTGCTTCCTTTCCTGTAAATTCGTCTTCAACTGCACTCGAATGGTCTACCTTACTGTAGAAAAATTTCCTCTGGATAATCTTTCTTAAAGCGATCAGGGATAGGACGGACGTTACAGCAAAAATGATGATCTGCAGGTTTATTGACGGAGGATTTGGCAAAAGACATAGCAGAGCTGTGATCCATGCTCCCACTCCGAAGAAAAATATAATAAACCCGGGTAATACAAGTTCAAGCAGGAATAATGCAAGTCCTATTATAAACCATATTACTTCAGGTTTCGAAAAAACAGATGTGCCCATGGTTACGTGTTTTGGTTGTGGATTAATTGTATTAGTTAAGTAAAGATAATCAAATAAAATTTTCAAGGTTCAATAATTATTTGTAATTTATATGGTCTTAAATTCCTGCAGAATTGAGCTGGGTCCAAAAGATTCCAGGCTGTAGCCTGCGCAGGATAAGTAGTTCATTTACAGGCATTAAAAGGTAATGTTTACATTATCAATCTTTGAACGATAAGGAAAGGAGAGATGGAAGATGGATAAATTCTTTGATTATTTTGACAGCAGGCATCGTGAATCGATGCTGAAAAAGCCTTCGGGTGAAGATGGCCCGGTAATAACAATTTCACGCCAGACAGGATGTGATGCCCGCCAGGTTGCTGAGAACATTGTGGATGCTCTCAACAAGAAGTCAGGTTCTTCAAAATGGAAATGGGTCGACAAGGATATTATCTATGCTATTGCCAAAGAATTGAATACTGATACCCAACGGGTCGAAAATTTCTATAAGGGAATTGAACTCTCGAATATGTCGGAGATGATTATGGCGTTCTCAGGCGGGTTCGTAAGCGACCTCCGTGTTAAAAAAGCTATTAAGGATGTTATTCTTTCGATATCCAAGGAGGGCTATATTGTTCTGGTTGGAAGAGGAGGAGTTTCAATAGCTCACGATATTCCTGACTCATTGCATATCAGACTTATAGCGCCATTTTACTGGAGGGTGGAAAATGTAATGAAGAAGAAGACAATTGATATTGAGGCAGCTGAAGAGTTTGTGGTTGATACCGATGAAAAGAGATTTAACCTTATTACCACCTTTCTCAATAAGAAACAGCTTAATATCGATTATCTGTTCGACTCTACGATCAACCGACAGTCATTCAGTATAGCCGAAACAACTGACCTTATCGTTGCTATGTATGAAAAGAAGATCGGAAGACAGATCTCTGAGCGAAAGCAGAAGTCGGCGATTTTCTGAAATAAACATTGTAGAGGCAGGTCTGAGACCTGCCTCTACAATGACCTGCCTCTACAATGACCTGCCTCTACAATGACCTGCCTCTACAATGACCTGCCTCTATAATGACCTTCTTCTACAATGTTTAAATACACAATTCTCCTATCTTTTTAATATGATCGCTGAGCCTCCTGTCGAGGCTTTTCCTATAGGCATCCCAATCAGTTATCGGGAATTTGGCAACGCCGGTCTCTATTGCAGCCTTTGCCACGGCAACAGCGACTGTTGATATAAGCCTGGGGTCAACCGGTTTTGGAATGATATAATCTTTTCCGAAAGTAAGTTTTTCGATATTATAAGCTTTGAGAACCGATGCCGGAACGGGTTCCTTGGCAAGAGCTGCAAGAGCTTTCGAAGCAGCCAGCTTCATCTCTTCATTTATCGCCGAAGCCCTGACATCAAGGGCACCGCGGAAGATGAACGGGAATCCGAGGACGTTATTTATCTGGTTCGGATAGTCGGACCTTCCGGTAGCGAATATAAGGTCGTTTCTGGTTGCCATTGCATCTTCGAAGGTGATCTCGGGATTCGGGTTAGCCATTGCAAAAACGATCGGTTCCGGAGCCATGGACGCAAGCATCTCCTTTGTCATCATATTGGCAGCAGATAACCCCAGGAACATATCAGCCCCCTTAACAGCCTGAGCCAGCTTATCAATATCCCTGCTGGTTACAAACTCCTGTTTATATTTATTGAGGTCCTTGCGTTTGGTGTTGATGACTCCCTTGGTATCTACCATAACTATGTTTTCCCTTTTTACACCGAGAGAAACGTAAAGCCTCGAGCATGATATAGCTGCTGCTCCGGCGCCGCACACTACCAGTTTCACTTCGCCGATCTTTTTGCCTGTTATCTCAAGGGCATTAAGCAATCCTGCTCCTGAAATAATAGCTGTTCCATGCTGGTCATCATGAAATACCGGGATATCGAGCATTGCTTTCAGCCGTGTTTCAACTTCGAAGCATTCAGGTGATTTTATATCCTCAAGGTTTATACCTCCGAATGTGGGGGATATTTTTGCGCATATTTCGATTAACTTTTCAGGGTCCTTCTCGTTCACCTCGATATCGAAAACATCGACATCTGCAAAGACTTTGAATAAGAGTCCCTTACCCTCCATGACCGGTTTGCCTGCCATGGCTCCGATATCGCCAAGTCCCAGAACAGCAGTACCGTTGGAAATTACTGCCACAAGGTTTCCTTTGGAAGTATATTTATAGACATCTTCCGGGTTTTTTTCTATCTCAAGGCATGGAAAAGCAACTCCCGGGGTATAGGCCAGACTAAGGTCAAACTGCGTACTGTAGGGTTTCGTGGGTATTACTTCAACTTTACCATGACGGCCCCTGCTATGATAGAGAAGCGCATCTTCTTTCGTTACTTTAGGCATATGTCGGATTTTTTATTGATTTAAGGGAATAAAATTTCAGAGTGAGTATTAAACAATTACCATTTTTTGATCAATCTAAAATATAACAAATAATTCTGAAATATCATGAAAAATATCATTATGTGACCATCAACTGAAAAAAGTTAGTTTATAAAGGTGATAAAAACAGGAAAATCGGATTTTGAGGGAATAAATTTTGCATTGACAACAAAAATAAATACTTTCAAACTCTGTTTTATGACCTTTTTATCTGACAAATTTATTTCAATTCTTATATGGAGCGAAACATTGCAATTGGCACCGATATAGGTGGGAGTCACATCACTTGCGCTGCAATTGACCTTTCCTCAGGTAAAATACTCAGGGACACCCTTACTGAAAGGGAAGTCAATAACCAGGCTCATGCCCATGTTATAATTAATGTCTGGACTGAAGCCCTGAACGGTGCTTTATCAAAAGTTCCGGCTGAAAAGGTCAAGGGAGTCGGGTTTGCAATGCCCGGCCCATTCGATTATGTCAGGGGTATTTGCTATATCAAAGGAGTTGCGAAATATGAGAATCTTTACGGTTTCAATATCAGTGATGCTATCGCCAGCAGCCTTGAGGCAGATGAAAACTTTCTGATAAGGTTCATGAACGATGCATCATCATTTGCAGTGGGAGAAGCCTGGGCAGGAAGCGCTTCAATCGTCAACCGCTCACTCGCAATTACACTTGGAACAGGGTTCGGATCGGCTTTCATAAGCAACAAGATACCAGTTGTCGATGGTCCTGATGTCCCAAAACTTGGTTGTGTTTACTATATTCCTTATAAAGATGGGATTGCCGATGATTATTTTTCTACCCGCTGGTTCCTGGGAAGGTACAAAGCGCTTACAGGAAAAGAGATGAAAGGGGTAAGGGAACTTGCCGATATTGCCGCAGCCGACAAAGTTGCTGCCGGCCTTTTCACAGAGTTTGGAACAGAGCTTGGAGTCTTCCTTGCACCCTTCCTTAAGAAATTTAATGCTGAAATGCTCGTTATCGGTGGCAATATTTCGAATGCTTATAACCTTTTCGGAGATGTTTTTGAAGAAAGCCTGAAAAAAGAACAATGCATGTGCAGGGTAGCTCTTTCAAAACTTAAGGAAGATGCTGCTCTTCTGGGCAGCGCTTATTTACTCGATGATAATTTCTGGGAATCAGTGCAGCATGCTTTGCCTTTGATGTAAACTTTAAACTTTTAAACATGAACAATCAGAAAATAAACCTTTCAAAAATAGCTCCGGTGCTGATGGCATTCTTCGTCATGAGCTTCTGCGACCTTGTCGGAATCAGTGTCGACATGATCAAGCCAATTTTTAAATTAACTGATTTTCAGGCTCAGCTTATCCCCACATCGGTATTTATATGGTTTCTCATCCTCTCTGTGGCAATAGGAGTTCTACAGAACAGGATAGGTAAGAAAAACATGGTGAATATAGGAATGGTAATTACCGCCATAGGATTATTTGTACCATTCTTCTTTTTTCATTATTCTACATTTTTAATTGGTTTTGCTTTTTTGGGAATTGGAAACACAATTGTCCAGGTTTCTGCCAATCCTCTGTTAATAGATGTCGTTCCTTCCAGCAGGACATCAAGCTACCTGAGCTTTTCACAGTTTGTAAAGGCTATCGGTTCCATGATAGCTCCATGGCTGGCTACTAAAATATTTGCAGTATACTTTAACGATTGGAAACTTCTATTCCTTGTCTTTGGAATCGTTTCCATCCTGTCGGTTATATGGCTTGGTTCAATCAAGATTGAGGAGAGCAGGCAGGACAGCATCAAAGTGACAATAGGATCATCTTTCAGGCTGCTTGGGAATGGATTTATTCTTTTAATGGTTCTTTCTATATTTTTTGTAGTCGGAATAGATGTAGGATTTCAATCCAACTCCGGACAGCTATTGATGAATCATTTCGGCATAGGTGAAAAATCTGCGGTATTGGGACGAAGTGTTTATTTCTTCGGACGAATGCTTGGAACGTTTGCCGGTGCAATTATGCTGACAAAAATTTCATCAAGAAAATTCTTTGTTTGGACAACGGTGCTCGGAATTGTTTCACTCATTGCTGTGCTTCTTGTACCGGGCCAGATAGCAGTCTGGGGATTGGTTTTCATTGTCGGACTTGCTGTTGCGAACATATTCCCCATTGTATTTTCATTAACTGTGGAGAGATTCCCTGAAAGAAGCAATGAAATCTCCGGGCTTATGATAATGGCCGTATCCGGAGGGGCAATAATTCCTCCTATAATAGGATTGATCAGTGACAAGAGCAGCATTGCAGTAGGAATGTCAGTTCTTGTTGTCTCGATGGTATATCTGTGGGTTGTATCATTACGCTGCCTTAAAAACAAATAGTCCGCACTGATATTTGCTTCCTGAGGCAAACAATCATATTTGACAGCCAGCCTGACAACTGATGCCTGACGCCTGACACCTGACGTCTGATGCCGCTATTACAATTAAACCTGATATTATGAGAAAGAACACTCTGGGCAGACGCGATTTCCTGAAAAAAACAACTGCTGCCACTATTGCCTTTACCATTGTTCCACGCTATGTTCTGGGTGGTACCGGCTTCACTGCTCCAAGCGACCAGCTTACAAAGGGTATTATAGGAGTAGGAGGCATGGGACGTGGTCACATCGGCTATGAGGGAACAAGGGTTCTGGCTCTCTGTGATGTTGATAAGAATCATCTTTCGGAAGCGATCAAGCTTGCAGGAGGAAACATCCCTGGGTATCATGATTTCAGGGAATTGATCGCCCGTGACGATATTGATATCATTCATATAGCTACTCCTCCCCACTGGCACGGAATAATTGCAAAGACAGCAGCTGAAGCAGGCAAGGATATCTGGTGCGAAAAGCCGATGACCCGTACAATAGGCGAGGGTATAAAAGTCGTAGAAGCAGTTCAGAAATACGGGAGGATGTTCCGGTTGAATACCTGGTTCAGGTTTAAAGACCAGTTTTACGGATTGGGAACTACTGTCCGACCGCTCAAAAAACTTGTCGACAGCGGTATCCTGGGATGGCCACTGAAGGTAACAGTGAGCGGTATCACCGGGTATGACTGGAAGTTTTACTGGAGCGGCCTTTATAACCTTAAGCCAATGCCTGTGCCTGAAGAGCTTGATTATGATTTCTGGCTCGGTCCCGCTCCGTACAAACCATATAACCCCGAGAGAGTGCATGCAAAGTTCAGAGGTTACTGGGACTACGACGGCGGAGGTCTCGGCGATATGGGTCAGCACTATCTCGACCCGGTGCAATACCTTCTTGGAAAAGACGATACCGGCCCGGTTTCGGTAGAAATTGATGCTCCTCAGCAACATTATGATGCAGTAGGCTCATGGCGGAGGATAACCTATACCTATGCAGACGGCTGCCAGATAATTCTCGATGGCGAAAACCGCGATAAGGACGCTGCATATATAGAAGGTCCTCATGGTAAAATATTTAAGGGATTCAGATCGGATATCAGGGATATTGACAAGCTTATTGATTCGCTGCCCGACCCGGAGCCACAGGTGACAACATTTACTGAATCAGTGAAAACGAGGAAGAAATTTGCACTGAACGAATCAAATGGTCATAGATCCTGTACAATTGTTAATCTTGGAATCGTAGCATTGCGTCTTGGAAGGAACCTTAACTTTGACCCTGTAAATCAGCGATTCATTGAAGATGATGGAGCCAACAGGCTTATTAACCAGCCGATGAGGGGACCATGGACCATATAAGGCAAAAGTAAAAAGGTAAAAGTAAAAAGTTAAAAGTCAAAAATATAGATTATGAGAATCAATAAAATATTTCCTGCGTTTTTATCGCTTCTTCTGATTTCTTCCTTGTCGTTTGGGCAGGACAGGAGGACTCTTGATACGAAAATTGCTGATCTGCTGGCACAGATGCCATCGGGAGATGTTCAGTACACTAATAAGCTCATGAGCGATATGCTTTCACTCGGAGAAGCTGGTCTTCAAAAGATCTGTGACCAGGTAATCCTGGCAGGCACGGGCGACGATACAAAACCCAGATTTGCTGTTGAGTCATTTTCAAGGTTTATCTCTATGGATAGCAGCGCTGCCGATAAATCAATGTGGGAAAAGATCTGCATCGCCAGTTCGGTTCAGAAAAAAGATACCGGAGTGAGGGACTTCTTCATTAAACAGCTTCAGCAGGTGGGTGGAGATCAGACCGTTGAAGCAATGAAGCCCTTCCTGTCAGATAAGGAAAACTGTGCACCGGCGGTTGCCGCAATCTCTGCAGTGGGGGGTAAGAGCGCAGAGAATATTTTATCTGAATCGCTCCGTGACCATACCCTTCCATGCTCAGCAGCAGTGATGAATGCACTTGCAGCCATGAAATCAAAGATAGCAGTGAATGAATTTATAGCCTTTGCTTCTGATGAGGATATCAATATTAAAACTGCTGCATTTAATGCTCTTGCAATGAGCGGTTCCCTAAAAGCGTATTCAATCCTTTTAAAAGCTGCCAGGAGCTGCAAATTCAGGTGGGAAAGGACCGGTTCTACTGCTGCACTTCTGAACTATGCCAGGAATGTTGCTCAGAGCGGCGATCTTAAAACAATGGATAAGATCTGCAAGCTTATGATGAAGAAATGCAACGATAATCTTACTATTCAGAACAAAACTGCAGCACTTGAGACTTATGTTTCCTTTCATGGCATCGAAGCAATGCCTTTCATATTTAAGGGTGCAGAACATTCTGACAATAAGTACAGAAATGCTGCCATCAACATGACCTCTTTAATAGAAGGAGATGAAGTCATTAATAAGTGGATCGAATATTTTCCAAAAGCAATTCCTGGTGCAAAACCTGAGATATTAAGGATGCTCGGCTCCCGGAGAAGCACAAAAGCCATCCCTCTTCTGACTGCTTCACTTAGCTGTGATGATCCTGCAATAAGAAGCGCAGCTGCTGCCTCTACAGCCCAGACCATGGGGGGGAAATGTGCACCTCTCCTGGTATCATATTTATCCGGATTTGATTTGCCTTCAGACCAGGAGGCTGCTCAGAGTGCCTGGAAAAACATTGCCGGAACAGGAGAGATGCCTCTCCTTAAACCTCTTCTTTCATCCGGTTCTTCTGCAGCAAAAAAAAGTGCTATTGAGCTGATCGCATGGAGCAGGAACAATTCTTACTTTAATGATATTTTGCCGTTTACAGCATCCTCTGATGAAACAGTAAAGAAAGCTGCTTTTAAAGCCCTGTCCGACCTTGCCGGACCGGATGATCAGAATGCATTACTCAGCCTTCTGGCAACTACAAGAGACAAAGAATATATTTCTGACATTCAGAATGCACTGGCAGCAGCAGCTGTGAAAATAACCGATCCTTCAAAAAGATCGTCTGCAATACTAAAGGCCATGAATGGTAGTGTAGCTCCCGAGAAGCTTATTCCTGTCCTTTCAAAGACCGGAGGGAGTGATGCTCTGGCAGTTGTACTTAAAGAATTTGAGAACGGAACACCGCCGATGAAGGAGCTATGCTTCAACGCACTCACCTCATGGCCAGATTATTCAGCTTCAGCTGCATTATTCGAGATTGTCGCATCCGGGAACAGCAATTATAAATCGGAAGCCTTCAATGGCTACATAAAGCAGGTTACCGGAGGGAATATCCCGGATGAAGAAAAATATCTTCTTTTAAGGAAGATCATGCCATTTGCCGGATCTGTTGAGAATAAAATTAAACTGCTTACTGAGATCGGGAAGCTTAAAAACTATGGGGCGCTATTGTTTTCAGGAGAGTTTCTTGATGATCCTGACCTCTCCGCAACCGCTGCAAAAGCAGCCATGCCACCTGATGAAGGATTCTCATCTATGTTCAATGGCAAGGATCTTGCCGGCTGGCAGGGGCTTGTCGAAAACCCGATTGCCCGGGCAAAAATGAAACCTGCTGAACTGGATGCCAAACAGGCCGAAGCCGACAAGAAGGTCCCGCTAAACTGGAGCGTTAAGGACGGGTGCATCTGGTTTAACGGGCAGGGCGAAAATCTCTGCTCAATAAAAGAATATGGTGATTTTGAAATGCTGGTCGACTGGAAGATATCAAAGAAGGGCGACAGTGGAATTTACCTCAGGGGAACTCCGCAGGTTCAGATATGGGATACTTCAAGGATTGAAGTTGGTGCCCAGGTAGGATCGGGAGGGTTGTACAACAATCAGAAAAACCCTTCAAAACCGCTGCTTGTTGCCGATAATCCTGTAGGCGACTGGAATACATTCAGAATTTTAATGACCGGTGAAAAGGTATCCGTCTGGCTCAATGGGGCTCTTGTAGCCGATAATGTAACTCTCGAAAATTATTGGGATCATAATATTCCGATTTTCCCGAAAGGACCAATTGAACTCCAGGCACATGGAACCGACCTGGCATTCAGGGATATATATGTAAGGGAAGTAAGTGAAAAGGAGTTCAATCTGACACCTGAAGAGAAAAGTGAGGGATTTGTATCGCTTTTCAACGGGAGAAACCTTGATAACTGGACAGGTGACAAGCAGGCTTATCTGGCTGAGGATGGGATGATTGTAGTTAAACCGGAAAATGGGAATGCAGGAAACCTCTATACAGTAAATGAGTATTCCGATTTTTCCTTCAGGTTTGAATTCCAGCTTACACCCGCTGCCAATAACGGAATTGGGATCAGGGCTCCGCTCACCGGCGATGCTGCTTATGTCGGAATGGAGATACAGGTTCTTGATAATACTGCACCGGTATATGCTACACTGCATCCTTATCAGTATCATGGTTCAGTTTATGGAGTGATCCCTGCTAAACGCGAATACCTTAAACCTGTCGGCGAATGGAACAGCGAGGAAATAACTGCACAGGGGACTCAGATCAAAGTAGTTCTGAATGGAACTGCTATTGTCGATGACGACATTGCCGGCCCGAGAGATAACGGAACGATGGACCATAACGACCATCCGGGATTGAAAAACGCATCGGGACACATCGGGTTCCTCGGACATGGGTCAGTTGTTAAATTCAGGAATATCAGGATAAAAGATCTGTCAAAATGAAACAGTTATATTCCTTATTAATCATTTCTGTTATTTTTCTTGCCTGTGGAAGGAAAGATGCGCCTGAACCATTCGGTGCGGTACCATCTGAAAGACAGCTGGCATGGCAGGAGATGGAATATTATATGTTCGTCCATTTTAATGTCAATACTTTCACAGACAAGGAGTGGGGTTACGGAGACGAAAAGGAATCTGTCTTTAATCCATCAGCCCTTGATTGCCGGCAGTGGGCAAAGGTTGCCAGCGATGCAGGTATGAAAGGGATCATCATCACGGCAAAGCATCATGACGGATTTTGTCTGTGGCCTTCCAAATTCACTGAGCATTCAGTGAAAAACTCACCCTGGGAAAACGGCAAAGGCGATGTGCTGATGGAGCTTAAACAGGCTTGCGATGAATACGGCCTGAAATTAGGTCTTTACCTCTCACCGTGGGACAGGAACAGTTCTGTATACGGAACCCCCGGATATCTGACCTATTACCGCAACCAGCTCAGGGAACTGCTTACCAATTACGGACCGATATTTGAAGTGTGGTTCGATGGTGCGAATGGCGGCGACGGGTATTACGGAGGTGCAAGAGAAACGAGAAGAATAGATAATAAGACTTATTATGACTGGACAAATACTCATCAGATAGTAAGGGAGTTGCAGCCAGGAGCAGTTATATTCAGTGATGCAGGTCCTGATGTCAGGTGGGTAGGCAATGAAAGCGGAAGAGGAAGCCTGACAAACTGGTGCCTTCTGAACAGGGATTCGATGTATCCCGGTGGCGATTTTGCAAAAATCCTGGGAGCAGGACATGAGGATGGAAAATACTGGGTGCCTGCTGAGGTGGATGTATCAATTCGTCCCGGCTGGTTCTATCACCAGGATCAGGATTCACTGGTGAGATCACCTGAGAATCTTATGGAGCTTTATTATTCATCCGTAGGAAGGAATAGTAACCTTCTTCTTAATGTTCCGCCTGACAGGCGAGGGTTGCTTAATGAGGCAGATGTAAATTCTTTGATGGCATTCAGGGAACTGAGAGAAAGAGAATTTAAAAACGATCTCGCTAAAGGTAAAGCTGTCAATGGAACAAACACCCGGGGTAATGGTTTCAGGGCCTCAAATGTAAACGATGGCAATCCGGAAACCTATTGGGCTACGAATGACAAACAGACTGCAGCAGACCTGATTATAAATCTGGGACAGGAAACTGAAGTTAACAGGATCATCATCCAGGAATATATCAGACTTGGGCAGAGGGTTGAGGGATTTAAGGTTGAAGGATTTGCAGATGGAAAATGGATACCGGTAACAGATGGAACTACAATAGGTTATAAAATAATCAGAAAGTTTCCTGTAGTAAAAGTCTCTAAGATGAAGATCACTATTGGTAAATCCAAGGCCTGCCCTCTTATCAGTAATATTGAACTATACAGGGCTCCTGGTGAGTGAATCTGATAGCGGGAGATTGAAGTCCCGAACTTTACCTGTTTTGGACAGATCTATTTAGCTGGAATACCAATTGTCTGCGAAAGTGTGATTACCTGATTCTTCCTCAATCCCATTTCCGGGGCAAGCTTTTCTTTTGGTACCATTCCCCTTATGACACAGCCAAGGTTTGCTGATGCACAATACAGGTAAACGTTTTGCGCGATAAAGCCTGTATTTGCATATGACCATAAAAGATCTGAATCTTTAATTTCGTCTCCCTCTTTCTTTCCCAGTTTACCCATATCAGCAACATAAACCAGGTCAAGCGGTGCAGTTGCCACAAAATCCTGTGTGCCGCAAAGATTCCTGATATCTCTATTATGAATTTGCTTTAGTATGTGGGATGAACCATCATAAAGATATAATCCGGTGGGCAGAGCCACATAGACATCGATCTCCTGAACATTGCGTGCTGATGGGGCTGTTCTCTTCTTCTGATCCGGCCTGTTTATTCCCCATGCTGCCCATAACAGGTCAGACATCTGCTGAAGGGTGAGGTTGTCTTTTGTGAATGTCCGCACAGACTGGCGTTCGTTCAGGGCTTGCATCAGAGGCTTGCCGCCAGTTCTATCCGGTGTCGGAAGTGTAATATCCTGTGAGGATATTTTATTCGAAATAATATTTAATATCAAAAAACAAAAAGCTAAAAATATTTTCTTTTTCATGGTGTTTATTTATTGCAGATTAAACTTTGGCGAACATCCTCACTATTTTTATGGCACCGGCTACTCTTTTTTTCAAACCTTCCCAATCTCTTTTCTGAACGATCTCCTTAGTAATCAGATTCGATCCTATGCCGACGCATGTAACACCTGCTTCAAACCATTCCTTAAGGTTTTCGACTGTTGGTTCAACGCCTCCGGTAGGCATGATGCTTGTCCATGGGCAAGGGCCCTTAATGGCTCTAACAAAATCTGGTCCGCCGACTGAAGAGCCGGGGAATATTTTGACTATTTCTGCACCAAGTTCTTCAGCCTGATTTATTTCTGACAGCGTCCCGCATCCCGGTGACCAGAGGATTTTCCTCCTGTTGCATACTTTTGCCATATCGGGATTAAGAACCGGAGAAACAATGAAATTGGCTCCAAGCTGAATATAAAGTGAAGCTGTTCCGGCATCAACTACCGTACCTGTCCCCATAATCATTTCAGGGATCTCTTTTTCAGCCCATTTATTAAGGTCACTGAAAAGCTCGTGGGCAAAATCACCCCGGTTGGTAAATTCGAAGACCCTTATTCCGCCTTCATAGCATGCCTTAATGACATTTCTGCATATTTCAGGATCCTTATGGTAGAAAACAGGGATGATCCCCGTCTCACGCATCTTGAGAGCAACATCAATTCTTGTGAACCTTGCCATTTTGTTTGATTTATTCAGACAAATTTATTTAAAAAAGTCATTAATCCCAATTCCAGAAGAGAAGTCGTGCAATTGTGACCCCCGGCTATCCGCCATATAGCGGATAGCCAGCCCCCTAAAGGGGGCCTAACTCAGTAACCAGATCCAAATCTGTCAACCGCATTAGGCCCCCTTTAGGGGGCAGTCCACCGCGAAGCGGGGGACGGGGGGTCAGGTCGAAAATTTTATTATCTTCGCTCATATTCTACGTGGTATGGCTTTAAACTACATCTGGATTGCCTTCTTTCTTATCGGATTTATTGTTGCCCTGGGGCAACTGATATTTGCAGGCAATACACAGATATTCAACGACCTGGTTACAGCAGTCTTTACCAACGCAAAAACAGGTTTTGAAGTTTCTCTTGGTCTTACGGGGGCATTGACTCTGTGGATGGGTCTTCTGAAAGTCGGAGAGAAAGGGGGTGTCATCAGGATCCTTGGAAAGGCAATAGGTCCGCTGTTTGAAAAGCTCTTCCCGTCATTGCCTAAAGGACATCCGGCATATGGATCAATAATGCTGAATCTTGCAGCAAATATGCTCGGGCTCGATAATGCAGCAACTCCGCTTGGGTTGAAGGCAATGAAGGAGCTCCAGGAAGAGAATCCTGAGAAAGAGAGAGCCTCAAATGCACAGATCATGTTCTTTGTGCTCAACGCGGCAGGCCTTACAATTATCCCTGTAAGCGTTATTGTTTACAGGATGCAGCTTGGTGCTGCCAACCCTGCCGATATTTTTATCCCGATCATGATTTCGACATTTTGCGCCTTGCTTACAGGACTAATAAGTGTCGCTATTATACAGAAGATCAATCTGCTCGACAAGGTCGTACTGGCTTATCTTGGTGGGCTGACTGCAATTGTAGCCGGAATAATAATATATTTCAGCCATCTACCGAAAGACCAGATATCGTCAGTATCGACTTTTGCTGCCAATTTCACACTAATTTCAATAATAGTCCTTTTCATTGTACTGGCATTGGTAAAAAAGGTAAATGTCTATGATGCATTTATTGAAGGAGCCAAAGATGGGTTTACTATTGCAATCAAGATCATCCCGTTCCTTGTCGCGATCCTTGTAGCCATAGGCATCTTCAGGGCGTCGGGGGCAATGAATTTCATTATAGCCGGGGTCACGCATTTTTTTGCATGGCTTGGCCTTGATACAAGGTTTACGGGTGCTTTGCCGGTGGCTTTTATGAAGCCTCTGAGCGGCAGCGGCGCCCGGGGTCTGATGATCGATGCAATGAAGACCAACGGGCCGGATTCCTTTATCGGGCGTCTGTCATGTACCATGCAGGGAACCACCGACACCACCTTTTATATAATTGCCGTATATTTTGGCTCAGTAGGAATTAAAAACACACGGTATGCAATAGGCTGCGGGCTGCTTGCCGACCTTGTAGGCTTCATTGCAGCGATACTTATGGCATATTTGTTTTTCGGGTAGGAGGAATAACACATAGGATTTATTGACAACTAATTATTATCCGGGTATGAAAAGAATTTCAATCTTTATCTTGGTTCTTCTAAGTATAATTTCTTGTAATCGGGTTAGAACACAGCAATCCGCTAATGACACGCCAGTTTCTCAATTCATTGATTCTACAGATATGACAAATAACTTTTATGACAATACTCCCACATACCCTCTTCCGCTGAAGGATATTACAGTTGAAGGCGAAATCGAAAATCCCGGAAAGGTAGATCTGTCGGTATTGCCGCTTCATTCTGTAATTGTTAAGGAGACATTGCTCGACAGCGCGGGGAATGACAAGTTTACAGGCGCATTCAGGTACGACGGCTATTCATTGTTTGATATACTTGACAAAAGGATCATAAAAAAGGCAAATAGCACGGAATTCAATTCAATTATCGACCTCTATGTTGAGATCGAGAATGACAAGGGTGAAAAGGCTACGTTCAGCTGGGGAGAAATTTTTTACCCGAACAACCTTCATAAGATTATCCTTGCCAGTAGTGTGTCGCGGATAGTACCTTCCAAAACAAATGACCTATGGAAGCTCCCTGAATATGGTAAGATTGTGGCAGCCGGAGATCTTGTGACGGAAAGGAATATTTTCAGTCCGGTAAAAATCACGATAAGGTCTTTCCCGAAATCGTTTAAAACAATTAAAGGACTCTCTCCGATGTATTCCGGGACAATAAATATATTCAATGGTGTAGATAAGGCTGGAGAGATAGTTACGGTACCTTCTGCTGAAAAAAATGTGACTTATAATACGATTTTCTACGGCAGGGGAAGGGGAATTCACAGCACTTCTCCGTTCACCGGAGTAATGCTGAAAGGACTTTTGCTGAAATACTATCCGTTCACAAAGGAGAATCTTAAAACAGGAATGATGTGCTTTGCAGGCCAGGATGGGTACAGGTGTGCAGTTTCTTATTCCGAGCTCTTCAACCGCAATGACCAGCAGGAGTTTCTTCTGATAACAACACCAAAAGATGAGGACGGAGGAATGTTCCGTATGTTTCCGGCTGCAGATTTCTTTTCCGACAGGGCCATCAAGTCCTTATATGAAATAGACCTGAAATGGTTCCCTGCTGACGGGCAAAAATGAATATTAATTAAGGTAAGTATCAACAAGCACCCATAATTAACAGGTTATGCCACTCCTTATCGTTATACTGGGAATCTGCCTTCTTCTATTTCTGATCCTCGTTCTGAAATTTAATTCCTTTTTATCCTTTGTAATTGTTTCCCTGTCAGTTGCTGTTGCTGAAGGCATGAAAATAGGCGATGCTGTTATATCAATTGAAAACGGCATAGGCAGTACTTTAGGCTTTATTGTCATGATACTTAGTTTCGGTGCAATGCTGGGGAAACTGGTTTCGGAAAGCGGTGCAGCACAGCAAATAACAATAAAACTGGTTAAGGCATTTGGCAAGAAGAACATACAATGGGCTCTGATGCTTACAGGCTTTATTGTCGGCATTTCTTTGTTTTACGAGGTGGCTTTTTTCGTTATGATCCCCCTCATATTTACAGTGGCAGCTGCTACAGAGCTTCCATTGCTTTATGTTGGTCTTCCAATGCTTGCGGCTCTCTCCGTTACCCACGGCTACCTGCCTCCTCATCCTGCCCCCACAGCTATTGCTGCAATGTTCCATGCTGATCTGGGAAAAACTTTGATCTATGGAATAATTGTAGCTATACCAGCAATAATTGTATCAGGACCAATATTGTCAAGAGCCGTGAGTAAAATCAATGCCAGACCATTACAGGAATTTGTCGGTAACAAACCGCTAAATGATAATGAATTGCCGGGATTCTGGGTCAGCTTCTTTTCTGCACTGATGCCGGTTATTCTGATCACTCTTTCAACTGTTGCCGGCTTTTTACTGCCTGAGGATAATATAATCAGGAAAGCACTGGGATATGTAGGAAACCCGGTAATTGCCATGCTGGTTTCGGTCCTGTTTGCCGTTTACACGCTTGGCCTGGCAAGAGGAAGAAAAATAGGTGATATTATGAATTCACTGACTCATTCTGTCGTAAGCTTAACAGTCATCATGCTGCTTATTGCAGGGGCAGGAGCTCTTAAGCAAGTTCTGGTCGACAGCGGAGTAAGTAAGTATATTGGGGAATTATTGAGTCATTCAACTCTTTCTCCATTGTTTCTTGGATGGCTCATCGCAACTATTCTGCGTTTTTGTGTCGGGTCAGCAACAGTTGCAGGCATTACCACTGCCGGAATTATTTTTCCGTTGATCGCCGTTACCGGGGTAAAACCTGAACTGATGGTGCTGGCAATTGGCTCCGGCAGCCTGATGCTTGGACATGTGAATGATGCTGGATTCTGGCTTTTCAAAGAATATTTCAATCTGAGCATTAAAGACACATTAAAATCCTGGACTGTAATGGAAACCTCTATAGGCATTTCCGGTTTGATAGGAGTAATGTTACTAAGTCTTTTCGTTTAATAACGTTTCACCTGTCTCAACCTTCTTTGACCTACTTCGACCTTCTTCAACCCTTCCTCTTTCCTATCTTTAAATTATATTTTCTATTATATTTAAATTTTTCTTGTAATTTTAACCTCCTGAAAATTAAGAAAGTCTACAGCGGGGGTACGATGAAAAGAATATTTTCACTGGTTTTAATGCTTTCAGTGTTTCTGCAGATTGATGCACAGCAAGTTTCTCCCATGCTTTCAAATTTCAATCCGCTCCGGAATATTGAAAACCAGAGCTGGGCAATATGCCAGGATGATAACCTGGTGATGTTTTTCGCCAACAGAAAAGGAATTCTGGCTTTTGACGGTGATGATTATCAGACAATAAGGATTCCGGCAATTCCATATTCAATACAGAAGAATCCAAACGACGGCATGATTTATGTAGGAGGCGATAATACTTTTGGCTACCTTAAAAAGATTGGAACCGGAGGATACAGCTATATATCTCTTCCCGGCGATTCATTGTCATCGGGTATAATAACAAAAATACTTTTTGATGGTCCCTCAGCCTGGTTTTATGGCGATCAGACGATAATCAGGTATAATCTTGATACGAGGGAGCAAGATCTCCGGTTTGATTCAAAACCGGGGAATCCTTTTAGCGGAATGATGGTGACTCCGAAGAACACATTCATCAATGTAACCGACAAGGGACTGTTCAGACTTGATAGTGATACCCTTTTCCCGATTGTGACTGGTTACCTTACTGAAAAGACAGAAATCCTCTTTTCCCTTCCCTACAGTGCCAATCTTGTCCTGGTGGGACTAAGCGATGGCTCGCTTTCACTTTTTGACGGAATAAAGTATTATAGTTACCAGGTTAAGGATAACGGTTATCTTAAGGTGAATATCCTTTCTGATGGAATTGCACTGGGAGATACTGCATATGCTTTTTCAACCTTTGACGGAGGAGCTGAAGTGGTTGAAAAAAATACCGGGAAGGTCTTTTATTATATTAACAATTTGAATGAGCTGCCTGATGACGAAGTTTTTGCCATCGGATCGGATAAAAGTGGAGGTTTGTGGCTCTCACATCAGTATGGACTGACACGGGCTGACCTGAATCTGCCTGTCAGGAATTACAGTGTCTTTCCCGGACTTAAAGGTAATCTTACGTCTACCCTCCGGTACAATAATGAGCTTTATGTTTCAACAAGTGAAGGAGTTTTTTATCTGACGGAAGTAAAAAATTATACCGGGGTTAATGTGATTGTTAAGAATGAACCGCAGACTGCCTCGAAAACTGCTAGCAAAGTCAGTAATCAGAATCCGACCCAGCAGAGCACAAGAAAAAATATTTTTGCCCGTATTTTCGGCAAGAAAACAGCCTTGAAGGAGCTGGAGAAAGAACAGGAAGCTGAAAAGAGTATGGCCAGACAAATGACACAAAAAAGAGTCAACAGGCTGGCATCTGTCACTACTTCCTGGGTGAAGGTTTACGGGGTTAACGAAAAATGCCGGCAGCTCGTTGCTACACCATATGGAATTCTTGCCGCGACCAATAAAGGGTTATACATAATCACCAACCATAAGGCTTCCACTGTCACAGCCAGCCGTTATATTAATTCTGTCAGCTGGATACCTTTTGGAGGAAAGTATTACGTTGCTGCTGCAGATGGTTATTTTGCCATCAGGTACCAGGGTGGTAAATGGCTTACTGAAATTCCTGACCCCGAGTTTGTCTCCCCTGTTTATTCTGTTTTTTTAAATGGTAAAAGCAGCTTATGGCTTGGATGTGATAATATGGCCTGCAGGACAGATTTTGATGAGAGCCAGGGCAAGATCAAATACTATACCTATGTTACAAAGAAGGATTTTCCTGAACGATATATGCTGGATCTGGTAAATGACACCATATTCCTTTTTACTGAAACAGGTATCCATTTCTATGATGTGCAGGCCGATAGGTTTAAGCCTTATAACAGAAGGTCTTCTGATACAAATTACGATGCGGATTTCTACCTTCCTTCATCCAACCATTGGCTTTACAGAGTAGCCGGCAACTGGTATTCGATTAATCAGGGAAATATTAAGTCAGTGAAGGAGCTCTCCCTGCTTAAAATATTTGATGATATAGTTTCTGTCAATGTAGAGAATAAAAACCTTTGGGTTATTGCCAACAATAATAAGCTTTACTGCATCGACCGTCTGGAATCATCGAAAATGAATCCGGGGACTGAAGTCTTTATTAAAAGCATTTCCAATGATAAAGGAACTGCATTTAACCTGGGAAATGTGAAATTTGAGAGAGGGGATAATGTCATCAATTTCAATATAATTGCACCTGAATACGTTAAGCAGAACACAACAGAATACCAGTATTCAATTAATAAAATCATGTCTGGCTGGTCACCATGGAATATAAATACTCATTATAGCAAAATAATACCCAGGCAGGGAGAATATGTTCTTAAGGTGAGAGCCAAAGACCTCTGGGGAAATATAAGCGAACCCCAATCTGTAAGGTTTACAATCAGGGCACCATTTACCAGGACTTTCACTTTCTATATTTTAGCCGGATTTGCAACTCTGCTGGTAATGGGACTTGTATTTCGGTTCAGGGAGAAACAGTTGCATAACCAGAACAGAATTCTTGAGGATAAGGTCAAGGAGAGGACTGCTGAAATTGAGGCCCAGAAAGGAGAGATAACAGCCAGTATTGAATATGCAAGCAGAATACAGATGGCAATGCTCCCGATGGTGGATTATTTCGGGAAATCATTTTCGGACTATTTTGTTTTCTTCAGACCCAGAGATATCGTAAGCGGTGATTTTTACTGGATCGCAGAGAACGATAAATCGATATTCTTTACCGTTGCCGATTGCACCGGGCATGGTGTGCCGGGAGCTTTCATGAGCACGATGGGCATTTCGATGCTGAGTGAGATTATATCGAATAACCGCAACCTGAAGGCAAATACAGTTCTTAATATTCTAAGGTCAAAGATAATGGGAGCCCTTCATCAGACCGGAAAGGAAGGAGAGGCTGCTGACGGCATGGACATTGCCCTTTGTGTGATGAATAAGGAAAAAACAATACTTGAGTATTCTGGCGCCTATAACCCTCTCTTTATTTTCCAGGGAGGAGAACTGAAGGAATATAAGGCCAACAAAATGCCCATCGGCATTCATTACGGCAAAGAGGTATCTTTCACAAATTATAAAATAAATGTTTCAAAAGGAGATACAATTTATATATTCTCGGATGGTTTCAGTGACCAGTTTGGCGGACCTGAAGGTACCAAATACAAGAAATCTAATCTTAAAAGACTTCTTTCTGAGATATATTATCGTCCGATGGTTGAGCAACATAATATTATTGAAACAGAATTAGCAAACTGGAAAGGCTCAGGAGACCAGATAGATGATATCACAATTATTGGAATCAGAATTTAGCTAATAACTTCTCGCCATCCCGCCCTTACGGCATCTCGCTCTCCCGCCATCCAGCTTCCTCGACGCGGAACTGCGTCGTTTCACTCCTTGCCTCCCGCCATCCGGTAATTAAAAATTCTTTATCTTTAAATTCTTAAAATCTGATATTATGAAGATTAAATTCCTTGGTGCCGCCCGCGAAGTTACAGGCAGCAAACATCTGATAACCACTGATTCAGGCAAAAGACTTCTTCTTGATTGCGGCATGTTCCAGGGCAAAGGCCTTGAAACTGACGGGATGAACCGAGACCTTGGTTTTGAACCTGAGTCGATAGATCATATTATTCTTACTCATGCCCATATTGATCATGCCGGATTGATTCCCTATATGTACAAACAGGGATTCAGAGGTTCCGTGGTTTGTACAAACGGTACGCGCGATCTTTGCGCAATAATGCTTTCCGATTCAGGATTCATACAGGAACATGATACCGAAACTTTTAACAAAAGACGGGTAAAGAAAGGTCTTCCTCTTGTAACTCCAATATATACCCAGCAGGACGCTGTTGCCTGCATGAGCCTATTTATCGGGGTCCCGAGTGACATGAATTTCCGCATTGACGAGAACACCAAGGTTCGGTTCACAAGTACAGGCCATATGCTTGGAAGCGGTGTTGCAAACCTTCAGATAATTGAAAAGGGACAGATTAAGAGAATAGCATATACAGGCGATATCGGAAGGCCTGTCGACCCAATCCTTGCACCACCTGTACCGTTTCCTCAGGCTGACATCCTTATTACAGAATCAACGTATGGAGACAGGCTTCACGATGATGAAATGCCTGCAGAAGAAAAGCTTCTTGAGGTTCTTATGAATACCTGCGTCAATAAGGGCGGAAAGCTTATAATTCCAGCTTTCAGCGTGGGACGGACACAAGAAATAGTTTTTGCTCTGAATAATTTTTTCAATGCAGGCAAACTGCCGAGGATAGATGTCTTTGTAGACAGTCCCTTGGCCGTAAATGCAACTACTGTCTTCCAGATGCATCCAGAATGTTTTAATAGTGGATTCGCAAAAGTTCTTAAAACTGACAGTGATCCCTTCGGCTTTGACGGCCTCTCCTATATTACAAAGGTGGAAGATTCAAAAAAACTGAATGATCATAAACAGCCCTGTATAATAATATCGGCATCAGGTATGGCAGAAGCCGGCCGTATTAAACATCATCTGGTGAATAATATTTCAAATCCCGCCAATACTGTACTGTTTGTTGGTTATTGTGCTCCTTCAACACTTGGAGCCAGAATCCAAAGCGGGATAAAAGAGGTTTCAATTTTTGGTACTATTTATCCGATTAACGCAGAGATCCTGAATATAGAATCATTCTCCGGCCATGCCGATTACAAGGAGTTGATTCAATTCCTCTCATGCCAGGAGAAGAGTGCCATTGAAAAGACTTTTATTGTTCACGGTGAATATGAGACCCAGAAAAAATATGTTGCCATGTTGCAGCAGGAAGGCTATAAGAATATGGAAATACCTGCAAGAGGGCAGGAGTTCGAGGTTCTGTAATTCCGGTCATCTCATTACATACTTTCTGAGCTCTTTCCTGATCTGTTTATAGTCAGGTAAGATCTCTTCCAGAAGATTATAAAAGCCACTACCGTGATTTGGATGCTTCAGATGGCATAACTCATGAATTATAATGTATTCATAGAATTTCTCGTCGAGTTTGATCAGCTCTGAGCTTATAGAAATTTTCCCTTTTGAAGAACAGCTTCCCCACCTGCTTTTAGAGGCTCTTACTTCCATTGAAGAAGGTTCAAAGTGGTAACTTTCGTATTTCCTTAATATTTTGTCAAGGAGCATCTTGAAATATTGCATTGCCTGCTCCCGGTACCATTTGTCCAGTATGGCTTTTACCTTCCAGCTGTCACAGGTATCAGGCAATCCAACTTCAATAATGTCGTTGTATTTCCTGACAAATGCTTTAGGCGATCCGGTAAGTCTCAGGATATGCTCTTTACCCATAAAAAAATGGTATTCCCCGTCCGTGTATTTCTTGCCGTAATTAATTCTTACAGAACCGGAATAATTGTTAAGATGCTTCTTTATCCAGGCTGACTTTTCGTTAACAAACTTGTCAATTTTCTCAGGTGATACACTTTTAGGAGCCCTGACAACCACTCCGTTGTGAGGACTTATACTGATTGATATCGAGCGTCTCCTTGAATAAATAATCTTATAGTCAATTTCACTCATACTCGGTCGGCCCCCCATCCCCCCTGAAGGGGGGCTAAATTGGTTAACAAATTTTGATCTGTCAACTGAGTCAAACCCCTTTTAGGGGGCAGGCCATGCTTTAGCGTGGCCGGGGGTTGCTGTTCAATCATTAAAAAATTATAACAATTCGTTAAAATAACTATAAAATGCAAAAATGGCGCTCATTTCTGGAATAAACAATTTACTATTGTTGTCTGTTAATAGAATATAAACTCAGAGATTGAAAAAAAATATAAAAATATTTGCCCACATCGATTCTTATTCGTCACTCATGACGACACAGACAATTCAGGCTTAGGTTAGTCAGGTTAATTAGGTTAATTAGGTTAATTCTCAAATCATGTGGGTAATAAAACGGGAGGCGTAAGCCCCCCGTTTTTTCTTTATATCCGAAGGAAAATTATTCTGCAGCAAGGGTTATGACGGTAATCTCCGGTGGCATCCATATCCGGAAGGGAACAGCCATTGTTCCCAATCCGCGATTGACATAGTGATACTGGCTTCCTTCTGAATAGAGCCCATTCCAGTGAGGGTAGAAATATTTGGCGGGGCTCCATCTGAACCATTTTGTGATCACACCCATCTGCATTCCATGAGTGTGGCCCGAAAGAGTAAGGTTTATATCCGTTTTTCCTGCGACATCTGTTTCCCATTGATTAGGATCGTGACACAAGAAGATTTTAAAGTCAGCACTGTCGGTCCCTTCCATGGCTCTCCGGAGATCACCATGTATCATCCTTGAGTGCCTGCCTCCCGTCACTACGCCTATGATTGCAACCTTTGCTCCGCTGATTTCCATGATTATATTACTTTCATTTAAGATCATATATCCCGAGGCTTTGATTTTTTCAGAAACTTTCATCAGGATTTCTGCCTTGTCGTTCAGTGTGGATCCTGGCATATAGGTGCCAACATCATGGTTCCCGATTATAGCGAAGTTGCCATACCTGCTCTTTTCGCGCGAAAGTATTGTATCGCAACTGTCAAATTCCCTCCAGCCATAGCTGATGAAATCACCTGTATTTATAATTATATCGGGTTTAAGATCATTGACTATCCTGATCGCTTTCTGAAGCTTGTTGTAATGATTATAGAATCCGGAAAGGTGGAGGTCAGATATTTGCACTATCCTCAGTCCATTAAGCCCTGGCTTAAGATTTTTAATTTTCAGGGTTATTTCTTCTGTCCTGAAATTGAACCTGCCGATAAAAGTACCGCAGGATACCAATAGGAATATTAAAGATGACAAGACTAATCCGGTAACTGTCAGACCCTTCATGTACATTCCTCTCCTTATTCTTATAAACCTGCCGGTGAAGTGAAATAAACTTAAAAGAAACCTGGGGATAGCAACTGCGCATATCATCCCTGTCAGGTTCATATGAAAAGATATATTTTCCGGATTATCGTAAAAGCCCTTATATGTCCTGCTCTTTATGAAATAATACCAGAGAACAATACTCAATATAAAATTGATTGTCAATGAAATATAAAATTTTGGCCTGGAACGTTTCTGATAATGTTCCCTGAGCACAAGAAATGTGAGTATCTCAAGGGTAAGGAGGATAATGAATACCGGCATGTCTTAATATTTATTTCAAAATTAGTCAAATAATTCTTTACCTGATTTTATTACTTTCACATGTTCTTAACCTAAGCTGATGACTGAAGTAAAATTTTATGATCCTGAATTTGTACCGGCCGGACATCTTGCATATTCGGTAATTACTGCTCGATTTGAAGGCAAATGGATCTTTGTCCGACACAGAGAACGAACGACATGGGAGATACCCGGAGGGCATATCGAAGAAGGAGAATCTTCAGATGTGGCGGCTTCTAGAGAACTGATGGAGGAAACCGGAGGCATTTAGATATACTCGAAGGTTACTTGTTTAAGCCACTTTTCTTCCAGAAGCCTTGCAATTCGTTTTACAACTGTTCGCCTGATCTCGAGTTCTACAGGGAGGTTGGGATCCTGGTGGGCAATATTGATCCTGGTTCCGATAATAAAATGTATCTCATCGCTCTCCATTAGCATCTTCACTATCTTGTCTGCAGGTCCTTTGCCCAGCCTGACGCTATTATTGTATGTCTTCAGTATCTCATTCACTTTCTGAAGGGTAAGGATGCCCTCCGTAACCAGGTCTATACCTTCAAGAAAGCTTTCAGGAGGAAGCTCGGGATCCTCGAAAATAAGTTCATCCACAATTGTCCTGTTCAGTTCTCTGGCCACAATATCGGCTGTTGTTCCGCCGCACAGGATTACTTTCCCTTCGTATCCGCTTATTTTTAATGCCAGTTCCTTATCCTTTTCCTTTTCAAAGGGAGGACCTGTGCAGATCATCAGCTTGCGGGGCTCTCGGAAATATATTATCGCGCAGCTTATGTCGTCTTTTGCCTTATATCCGTCGTTCTTGTGAGCCATAGTAACTATTTTACCCGCAAGCATGACTGCAGAAATAGACGATTCACTTGTAACAAGTTGAGACGCATAAGCAGCAATGCTGTCCCTTTCCCATCCGAAGGGGAAGGCTTCGCTGCCCATCCCGCTCTGTGAGACTCCATCTGTGCAGAAAATGATACGATCCTCTTTCTGGGGTACCAAGGAGCATGATCGCAACACCTTACCGGCATTCTTCCCTTTGTCCAGTACAACCTTCTTCCATTGAACATCAAGCTCTTTGTTCCCCCTCAGGATGATCGTGGAAGGATTGTCATATTCAAGGATATTCGCCTTTCCGCTGCTATCGATGTCAACAATGGTAAAGGTCGAATAGCTTATTTTCCTGTCACTGCAGACAGGCAGGGTATTCATGATTATCTCCGCAATACGGTCAACCTCCTTGTGCTCTCGCGTGAAGTTAAGCGCCATTGTGGCTGTAAGTGTAGCCAGGATATTGGCTTTAACGCCATGACCCATCCCGTCAGACAAGACAGCAATAACCCTCTCTTCTTCACGGATATACCTGTAAAGAAAGACATCACCACAGATCCTCTCTTCGTCGTGATTTCGCTGCTGGCTGTTTACCTCTATGAAAAAATCTTTCCTCACCGGATCTTTTAGTGGTTATTTTTATTGGTGCTTCTCTTCTTGTACGATTCAATTATGGAATTGAGCATCTGTTCGGTCTCTGATGCGCCTTCTCCAAGGAGGAACCCGATCTTCTGTACCATTTCGAGGTTTTTATCGATGACCTCGCTTACCCTGTTTGTTACCTCTTCTCCCTGCACTTCAGGTGAATAAAGATCGCGGATCACTGCACCACACATCTTGTTCTTTTTAATCGGGAATATTGAAATATTGAGCATTTTGTCCTCAAAATGGACATCCTTGCTCACAACAGGTTCATCTTCCTTGATAACATAGGTGAACATATTATAGACGTTGAAGGGAATAAGGGTCTTAAGGTCGGCGCCGGCCAGCCCGGGGATCACCTCAGCGATAGCCTTTGCATCTTCGCCTATAATATTTATAAAGCTGTGATTTGAATGAAGTATTTTCAGATTGTTGTCCACAATAACAACACCAGTAGGAAGCTTCTCAAGCATATTGTTCATCATGTCAGAGGTATTCTGAGCTACCTCTTTCTCCCTCTGTGCAAGCTCTTCAGAATCCTTAAGCGCTTTCTTCGTTTCTGCCAGCTTCCTGTTCGTCTGCCTGAGGGTTTCAATATATTCCTGCTTGTTTTTCAGGTTGAAGGTATGGCACATTTCAGGGACTGCCAGACCTTTTGCGACAGTTGAAGCAAATTCCCGGCATGACATGTATCCGCATGCTCCGCAGTTCAGTTCATCTTCAGGATTGTTCTTTCCTATGATTTTGAGCACTTCGTTTATAGCTTCAGCGGGGGGATCTGGTATCCTCTGGTCGTCGGGGGTGAAGTTTTTGGAAAAGTCAAGTTCCAGCCACTTATCCATGTTTTCCTGCCACAGATCTTTATCGAGTGTTGCTATCCTCTTTTCTGCGTACCTGCTTACAAGCGCCCTTCTCCTGAATTTTTCCCTGTGATGCTCCATGCCGGGACCGAGAAGACAGCCATGGCAAAAGAATAGGTTAAAATGATGGTGAATAGTATCTGTATACTTATCGAAATCATTAATAGCCTCAAGAACATCCTCCTTTCCGGATGCGGTGATAACCCTGCTGGAAACCATGTCACGCTTTATCCCGCCCGCCTGTATTATACCTGCCGGGACAGGGTAAAGAGCTCCCCAGTAACCGTATGGGGGATCAAATTCCGACTTTTTAACCAGGCGCTCCTGTATCTTGAACTCATCAAAAAGCTGCCTGAGCTCAATGAATGTAATTACGCTTTCAACCAGCTTGCCATCCTTGAAATTCTTTGCTTCATCCTTTGCATCAATACACGGACCGATGTGAACGATAGCGACATCATCGCCGTATAATCCTTTAACGACCATCGCAGTGGCGATCATCGGTGAGACCAGCGGAGCAAGGTTCGGAACCAGTTCAGGGTGACCCTTTTCAATAAGCTTCACGATGGCAGGACAGTTGGCAGTTATGTAATACTTGCCTTCGGCGGTACTGAAAAGTTCAGCGTACCTTGAGGCAATCAGGTCAACTCCGAATGAGACTTCATGGACATAATCAAAGCCAAGTGAACGGATCATTGCCACGAACTTCCTGTAATCGGTAATATCATCAAATTCCGAAGCGATGCTTGGTTCGATTAGTGCTGCAGTCTTTCTTCCCGATGAAAGGAGCGATTTTACTTCGTCCCTGGAGTTGCGGAATTCAATAGCTTTCGGCGAACACGATACATAGCATAACCCACAACCGATGCACCGTTCAGGGTGAATCAGGGGATGGTCCCTCTGGGGCCTTACCTCTACGGCATTTACAGGACAAACACGAACGCATGAATATGAGTTCCTGCAGCGGGCGTCATCTATATACAGAACAGGCTTTTTAATGTCCATTTCTCTCCGTGATTGTTTATTTGAATTTTGCCAATTCCTGGTCCAGAATCCCCTCGATTTTTGAAATAGTCACTCCCTCTTTGATCACTTCATTGATCTTAAGGTTAGGACCGTTGCTGCAATGACCCATACAGCGCCCGCCTTTAAAGATGACCTTATCTTCGAGATGATTTTTTTTCAGGTAATCCCTGATAAAGACTACAACATCCTTGTTTCCCCTGGAAAAACAGGAGCTTCCAAGACAAATATGCATTTCCGTTTCCCTGGCCATGGGGTTACTGTTTCTTGAAAAACAACAAGTTCAAAAGTAATAAATATTTCGGTGCTGTGAAAATGATATAATTACGTAAAATTCATATAATTAAACAGGTATGATCTCCTCATTATTTTTGACGGGTCTTTGAGGATTAAGCATGACTCGAAATTAATAGACACATTTTCAGTACGTTACGAAGTGAATATTATAGGATCAATATCTTATATTCTTTGTTAAAAAATAAACAATGTTATTTTATTAACAATAAAATATTATATTTGTATATCCTATTAATAGACTGATGGGTAGAGATATCAATACAGTCATAAAAAATTTTAAGCCGGGGCGCAGAGAGGATCTGATCCCTCTTCTTCAGGAAATACAGGACGAAAATGGTCACCTGTCGGAGGAGGCTATTGTCAAAGTAGGCAGTTTCATTGGGTTAAGCACCACAAAAATTTATGGCCTTGCCACCTTTTATGATCAGTTCAGGTTCTTCCCTTCAGGAAAGATAATGATAAGGATTTGCAATGGCACCTCATGTTTTCTTAACGGTTCGCGAGCCGTAATTAGTAAAATCAGGGAAGAGGCAGGATTAATCTCTGCTCAGACAAGCCGTGACGGGAATTTCAGCTATGAGATCGTAACATGCATGGGTGGCTGTAATAATGGTCCTGTTATCAGCATCAACGATGAGTATTACCCTTATGTGAAGCCTGATCAGATACCTGAGCTGATAAAAAAGTTAAGGTTTTTCATTGATAATGACTAGATGAACGATCTGAAAAAAATCCTGGTTGACAAGGTTCTTCTGTTTGAATCTGATACTCTTACCGGAGAAACTGAAAAGCTTCTTCAGCAGATACGGCGGGAGAGATCTGAAAACGCGGTTATTTATATCTCATCAGGTACAAGCAGTATAATTTCAGGTTCTGAAAAGACATGGGCTGCTATAAAGGCATACATCGATGACAATGAACCCGCAACGGAGCTTGTCAAAGTTGGCTGCACGGGCCCTTCAAATTATGAGCCTCTCCTTTGCGTTCAGCTTCCCGGTAAAAACAAGCTATATTTCAGAAACATATCCGAAGAAAAAGTCGAACCTCTTCTCAACGGTGTTTTTCATAGCGACATTAACAAGGATGATCTTGTCGGCCAGAATGGAAGCAAAGGTTTTGAGCTCTGGTCTGGCATATCATTCATCGAGGATCTTCCTTTTTTTGCAAGACAGAAAAGAGTGGTACTCAATAACTGCGGTTGCTACGACCCTGAAAGCATTGAAGAATACATCGCCCGCGGAGGTTACCGGGCCTATGCAAAGGCAATAAGGAATTATACCTATGAAGAGGTCTGCAATATTATTGAAAGCAGCGGATTACGGGGCCGGAGCGGCGGGGGTTATCCTACCGGGATTAAGTGGAAGCAAGCTTTAAATACTGTATCATCGTCGCGCTACCTTGTTTGTAATGCAAAAGAGAGCGATCCGGGGGCATTCACCGACAGAACAATGCTTGAAAGTGATCCCCACAGGCTTATTGAGGGAATTGCTATTGCCTCTTATGCCATTGGTGCGAACAATGCAATTGTATTCTTCAGAAATGGATCGGAACATGCACGGTTGAAGCTTCAGAAGGCTATCGACAGGGCAAGGGATTTCGGTCTTATTGGTCATAACATATTCTCAAGCGGGTATAACCTCGATATCATAATCAGGAAGGAACCTGGCGCATTTGTATGCGGCGAAGAGACAGCTCTTATCAGCACACTTGAGGGAAAAAGGGGAATGCCCCAGTTGAAACCTCCATATCCTGTCACAGCTGGTCTTTTCGGAAAGCCAACGGTTATCAATAACGTCGAGACTCTGATGAATGTTCCGTTAATAATGCACAACGGCCCAGAATGGTTTCGTACTCTCGGCACGGAAAAAAGTCCGGGTACAAAAGTATTTGCTGTGGCTGGAAAAGGGCGCATGACAGGAGTTGTTGAAGTTGAAATGGGTACAAAAATCAGGTCAATCCTGGAAGATATTGCCGACGGCATACGTGAGGGGAAGGAACTTAAGGCAATTCAGCTTGGAGGCGCCTCAGGATCATTCATCACTCCCGGGAATCTCGATATTACAGTCGACTATGAGGTAATGAAGGAGAAAGGGATCAACATGGGAGCAGGCGGATTTATCATTATCGACGAGAATACATGTATGGTAGACCTGGTCAGGCATTATATGGAGTTCATGCGGAACGAGAGCTGCGGGAAATGTATTCCATGCCGTGAAGGTACAGGGCGGATGCTGGAGATACTTGAGAGTGTTATTAAAAAACCGATGAACGAGGATTCCGGAACAACCCTGGAACGTTTTAAAGGTGTGATGCAGCTCGAGACCATTGCGGCAGTAATGAAAGATACTTCACTCTGTGGTCTGGGACAGACGGCTCCAAACCCGTTTCTCAGCGCTCTCACTAATTTCAGGGAGGAATTCGAGGAACATATTTTCGACAGAAAATGCCGGGCCAATATTTGCAGGGGACTAAGAACATTTTCCATCGACGTGGATAAATGCACAGGCTGTACGGCCTGCGCTTCGAAATGCCCTGTAAATGCAATATACGGTACGAGGCTGCAACCATTTTTCATTGTCGAGGAGAAGTGCATCGGTTGCGGAGTATGCTTCGATATTTGTAAGTTCAGCGCAATAAATGTCAAATAGCGATTATGCTGTTCACTATACAGGTAAATAACAAAAAAATCAAGGCCGAAAAGGGTGAAACGATCCTTTCGGCGCTCAACCGCAACGGGATAATAATCCCGACGCTCTGCAGGATGAAGGAATTCACGCCTACCGGCGCCTGCAGGATGTGCGTTGTTGAGGTGGAGGGCCACGACCGGCTTATAACTGCCTGTTCCCATCCCGTTGTGGAATGGATGAAGATCAAAACCCATTCTCCAAGGGTTATAACAGCAAGAAAAACAATTGTGGAGCTTCTTCTCTCAAACCATCCCGACGACTGCCTCTATTGTGACAAAAACCTTAACTGTGAACTTCAGCGTCTTTCTGAGGAGCTTAATATAAGGGAACGACGCATACGTGCGAAAAAGATTAAACCAAGGCTCGACCAGTCAAGTCCCGCAATAGTCAGGGAGCTCTCTAAATGCATATTATGCGGTAGGTGTGTCAGGGTTTGCGAGGAGGTAATAACTTCTACGTCGCTTGATTTCATCAACAGGGGAGGCGCGACGCATATAGGACCAGCCATGGACCGCGATTTTAACTTCTCGAGCTGTATCCATTGCGGCCAATGCGTGCTTGTTTGCCCCACCGGTGCTCTTCACGAGAAACATAATATTTCAGAAGTGCAGGAGTACCTGAATAATCCTGAAATCGTCAAGGTGATCCAGTATTCGCCCCTAGTGACCACTGGTATAGCCGAAGAACTCGGTATTAAATACAATAAGGATTTCGACAAGGTACTGAATTCAATTCTCCGCAAGATCGGGTTCGATAAGGTTTTCATCACCGGTACCGGGACGGATATATGTATTTCAGAGATTGCCGATGAACTAAAGACAAAGATCGAAGAAAAGGAAAGAAAACCCTTATATATATCAGCCTGCCCGGCCTGGGTCAAATATGCCGAACAGTTTATTCCGTCAATTTTACCCCAGCTCTCAACGGTCAAGTCACCCCAGCAGGTTGTCGGGGCACTCATCAAGACTCTGGTAGCCGAACAGGCAGGAGTAAAACCGGAAAAGATATACTCAGTGTCTGCCACTCCTTGCATGGCGATGAAATTTGAAGCCAGACGAGATGGCATGATGAGGAAAGGGATCAGTGATGTCGATTCAGTGATGACAGTCAGGGAGCTTGCAAGGCTCATCAGACTGTATGGTATCGACGTTACCAATATTGAACCGGAACCCGCTGACGATCCGATGGCAGGAAGAAGTTCCGGAGCAGCCCTCGCTGAAACGTCAGGCGGAATAGCTGAGGCAATCACCAGAACTCTGTTCTTTAAGATTACGGGGAAAGAGGTCGACAGGCAGCAGTTTAAGAAACTCCGTGCAGGAGGCTCATTCAGGGAAGCAACAATTTCAGGTGATGATATGGAGCTTAAAGTGGCTGTCGTCGATGGCCTGATAGGACTTGAGAAGCTCAGGGCTGCACAAGCGTCTGGAAATCAATATGATTTAATAGAGGTAATGGCTTGTTCCGGGGGATGCATTAACGGAGCTGGACTTCCTTTCAGTACGATAAAGGATGAAAAGAAGAGCAGGGCAAAATCAATTTACCAGGCCGACGATACCGATGCTATAGGACTGCCCTGCAAATCACCTGTTCTTATAAACCTCTACGAAAAGCTAATCAAGGAAAACAAGGATATTTCCGACAAAAAAATATTTCATACACACTTTGAAAAAAGGAATGTATTGTTATAGTAGGAGTATTGGGAATCTTTAATTACTGGCAAATTACTATATGGATAATTATATTAAAAAATTTATATTCAAATATTTAAGATATTATTAATTTGACCCTCTTTCCCGTTTCCCCCAAGGGGGAAAGGCTTTATTTGTACTCCTTCCCCCGTGGGGGAAGGTTGGGATGAGGGTAAAAACTACTAAATGCAATGAGATATTAATGAATACTTGTAATTATTTTAAATAACTATCAGATAATCTGTATATGCTGGTCTATACTATTAAAGAGCTTTGCCGAACATGCTACACTTGTGTAAGAGAGTGTCCTGCCAAAGCTATTCGCATAGTGGGAGGTCAGGCAGAGGTGATAGTCGAAAGATGTATTGCCTGCGGCAATTGCACCAAGGTGTGCAGCCAGGGTGCAAAAGTATTCCTCAATACAACCGACAGGGTCCGTACCCTGCTCGATAAGGAACCAAAAGTAGCAGCTATTATTGCCCCCAGTTTTCCAGCTGAGTTTTCAGATATCGACCACCGTAAACTGATTGGCATGATCAGATTGCTGGGTTTTGAATATGTTACTGAAGTCTCATTTGGTGCCGACCTTGTTGCCGACAGGTACAAGAAGCTTGTTACCGGGAGCAGTGAATATTATATATCGTCTGATTGTCCCTCAATAGTAAATTATATCAAATATTACCATAAGGAACTTGTCTATAAGCTGGCGCCCATAGTCTCCCCGATGGTGGCGATGAGCAGGGTAATGCATAAGAAATATGGTGATGATACCAAGGTGGTCTTTATAGGTCCCTGTGTGGCCAAAAAAGCTGAAAGCACGGAAGTCGATGAGGCCATAACGTTCGTCGAGCTGCGCGAAATGCTTTCAACTCTCGGGATCTCCGAGAGCAACAGCGATCCATCCGATTTCGATCCTCCTGCAGGCGGAAGGGGAGCTATCTTCCCTGTAACCAGAGGTTTGCTTCAGACCGCAAATATCAATGATGATGCAATTACAGGCAATATTATTGCAGCTGAGGGAAGGATAGGATTCCAGGAAGCACTCAAGGAGTTTGAGGCTGGACTGATAAAAGACCAGCATATGGAACTGCTGTGCTGCGAAGGATGTATTATGGGTCCGGGTCTATCGAAGAACGGAAAACAATATAATAGGAGAGCGCTTGTAAGCTCTTACGCCAACTTAAAAATGCTCGCCATTGATAATGTTGAATGGCAGGCATCATTTGATGAATACTCAGATCTGGATCTTTCTGTCCGTCACAAACCTGAGGAAAAGGAATTCGTTCTTCCCGAGGAAAAAGATGTGAACGACATCCTTATCTCTATGGGCAAGAAAACCAAAAAAGATCAGCTCGATTGTGGTGCTTGCGGATATGAAACATGCGTAGAACATGCGATTGCAATAAAGAAGGGACTCGCTGAAGTGGAAATGTGCCTGCCTTATACGATCGAGAAACTGCATAAGTCAGTCAAGGATCTTGCCCTTTCAAATGAAAAGCTCAGTTCAATGAAGCAGGCGCTGAAACAATCAGAGAAGCTTGCACATATGGGTCAGCTCTCTGCCGGAATCGCACATGAGCTTAATAATCCTCTTGGCGTTGTAATTATGTACAGCAACATTCTGCTGGAGGAATGTAAACCAGACGATCCGGTCCGTGAAGACCTTAAGCTTGTTGTTGAGCAGGCAGGCAGGTGCAAGAAAATAGTTGCGGGACTTCTTAATTTTGCCAGGAAGAACCAGGTTAATCACCAGATGGTAAACATTCACGATCTGGTAAGCCATAGCCTCGAAAGCGTCATTATTCCCGACAGGATAAAAGTCAAGATCACAGACAGTACAACAAATCCCGATGCGATGCTCGACTCGGAACAGATGATGCAGGTTCTCACCAACCTCGTCAAGAATGCTATCGATGCCATGCCCGGGGAAGGAGAAATAAACATCCATCTCGAGGACACACTGAGCGACGTGAGCATAACTGTTCAGGACAGCGGAACCGGAATCAGGGAAGAAGACAGGGCGAAGATCTTTGAGCCATTCTTTACGACAAAGGGACTGGGACATGGAACCGGGCTGGGTCTTGCGACTGCATACGGAATAGTAAAAATGCATAAGGGACAGATCACAGTCGAGTCTAACACTGATGCGGCTAAAGGACCTACCGGAACGAAATTTAAAATTGTATTACCGAGACGAAAAGAGTAGTGACACGAGGTTTATGTCCTGTTCCCCTCCTGGGAGGGGCAAGGGGTGGGTTTTAAAAGATAACTGACAATGTTAATAAATTAACAATACCTCATATTTATCATTTTATTTTTTGGAATTGACAAAATATCTGAAATTTGCAAATAGATGAAGAAGAGCGATTTTACAATCCTGGTGGCGGACGATGACCCTGATTATCTTTTCCAGACAGTTTTCAGCCTGGAAAAGGCGGGCTACAAGACGATTGCGGTGGAAAGCCAGGCTGAGGCTGAATCTGTTATATCAAAGTTCAAGCCGAGTCTCGCTATCTTCGACCTGATGATGGAGAGCGACGACAGCGGGTTCATTCTCTGTTACAAGATCAAGAAGAAATATCCGGATGTTCCGGTCATTCTTGCCACGGCTGTCTCGCGTGAGACCGGAATGTCATTTAGTCTTGACTCAGGGAAGGATAAATCGTGGATCAGGGCCGACAGATACCTTGAGAAGGGGATCAGGCCTGAACAGCTTGACCAGGAAGTTATGAAGTTATTAAAGCTATAATATGGCAGTTCTAAAAGTACTGGTGGTTGATGATGAACCCGGGATAAGGTCGGGTGTCACCCGCATTCTCAGGGATTTTCATGTAACCTATCCGTTTATGGATGAAGACTATAATTTTGAGATCCTTGAAGCCCCGACCGGAGAGGACGGGATAACCGTGATTGAGCGTGATAAGCCCGATATAGTCCTGCTCGATAATAAATTGCCCGGAATACAGGGGGTGGAGGTTCTCGAGTACATACGTGAAAGGAAATATGATATCGTCGTTGCAATGATCACTTCATACGCCTCACTTGATGTTGCTATCAGGGCCACCCGTGATGGGGCGACTGATTTTATTCCAAAGCCTTTCACTCCCCAGGAGCTAAAGTCGAGCATTGAAAACATTACCAAACAGCTTTACCTGAAGCGGATCACTCATAAGCTCAATCAGGATGGAAAGAAGGTCAGGTACCAGTTTCTTTCTGTGCTGTCTCACGAACTAAAGGCCCCGCTTAACGCACTTGAGGGATATCTGAGGATGATGCAGGAGAAACAGGCTGGCGACCGTATCGATGATTATGCCACACATATTGACAGATCGCTTCAGAGGATACAGGGCATGAGAAACCTGATAATGGACCTTCTCGATTTTACCAAGATACGGCTCGAAAGAAAAGAAGAAAAAATACAGGAGGTCAACCTTGCAGAGATAGCTACAGGAGCTATTGTAACAGTCCAGCCATATGCTATCCAAATGGATGTGAGCATCAACCTTGAGGTTAGAACAGATGTTGTGATCATGGCCGACCCCGGTGATATGGAGATTGTCTTCAATAACCTGATCTCCAACGCCGTAAAATACAATAAATTCGGAGGTAAAGCCGATATTACAATTGACAGCTCTGATACTGATGCGATCATGATTTTTTCGGATACCGGCATCGGTATTACAAAAACTGACTCAGAAAACCTTTTCTCAGAGTTCGTGAGGATAAAAAATGAAAAGACCCGGAATATCTCCGGGAGCGGCCTTGGATTATCCATTGTAAAGAAAGTTGTCGAACTCTATCATGGGACGATTAAAGTTGAAAGCACACCGGATGTCGGAACCACATTCACAATCAGATTGCCAAAAAAACCAATTAACATATCCTGATACATTATGAAATTACCTGGTAAGACAGTCGAAAGACTAAGCGAATACAGAAGAACGCTTCTGGGATGCCTGGGTGAAAAGAAAAACTTCATCTTTTCACACGATCTTGCAGCCCGCCTCCATATCACTGCGGTGCAGGTAAGGCGCGACCTGATGCTGATTGGCTACTCATCGGTCCAGCGAAAAGGTTATGACGTTAAGGAACTTATTGAAAAGATAGGAACGATAATCGATTCTGATGAGAGCATGAATGTGGCAATAATCGGGATCGGAAACCTTGGCCGGGCTGTTGCAGGCTATTTCAAGGGTAAAAGGTCAAAGCTTAATCTCGTGGCATCATTCGACTCTGATCCCCAGAAGATAAATAAGGTTATCTCCGGTGTGAAATGCTATCCTCATAACGATATGGAGAAGGTTATGAAAGAGCTTGATATCAGGATTGCCATAATCACTGTTCCACCAGATTACGCAAAGGAAATTGCTGAAGAAGCGGTTCGTTTCGGTGTGAAGGGGATACTCAATTTTACTACAATTCCTCTCAATGTGCCCTCATGGGTATTCCTTGAGGAGTATGATATGATCACCTCAATTGAAAAAGTAGCATTCTTTGTTAAGGAGAATATGATCTAGCTGCTTTTGGCATCATGAAGATATTCAGGGGATTTGAAGAGGCACGGGGAATCCGTAACCCGGTTGTGACCACAGGATCATTTGATGGTGTCCACATTGGCCATAAAACTATACTGAACCGCCTGAAGATGCTCGCCAAAAAGTACGACGGCGAATCTGTACTGATTACCTTTGACCCTCATCCGAGAGAAGTTCTTTATCCTGATACTGCCGGGAAAGACCTGAAGCTGATCAACTCACATGAGGAGAAAAATGAGCTTCTCCGCAAGTCAGGTCTCGATAACCTGATAATTGTCGAGTTCACAAAGGAGTTCTCAAAAACGACTAGCGAGGAATTCGTGAGGGATTATCTGCACGGGATACTTAATGCAAAGGTTGTGGTTGTCGGATTCAATCATCATTTCGGGTTTAATAAGGAGGGCGATTACAAACATCTTTGGAACTGGAGGGAAAAATATCACTTTGAGGCTGAAGAGATCCCTGAACAGGAGGTTCAGCATGAAGCTGTAAGCTCTACAAGGATACGCAAGGCTATAAGTGAAGGGTATATACAGAGAGCGAATGCTTATCTTGATCATTATTATATGATAATGGGAATCCATGAGAGGTATGAATTTCCTGGTTTTGAAAAATTACCATCTTTTTTAAGAGTACCGATAACCGAAGAATGCAAAATTCTGCCTGCAACCGGCATATATGCCGTTTCTGTAGTAAATGAAAAAAAGGATTCAAGAGGCATGGCCCTCATTTGCCAGGACCAGGAAAAAGGCTCTGTTGTTCTGGTGCATATTTTTGATAATGAGGAAGAATTCAGAGACCGGAAATCTACAGTTCTGTTTCATAAAATGATCCATGGCACGGTCAGTCTGACAGATCTGAAGATAAGTGACAGGCTTCAGCATGCAAAAGATGAAATCTCGGAGCTTATTTACTGACAGCGAAAAATTTTAAAAATACAGATCCCGCTGACCTTCTTTTATTAAATGCAGGTTATCCGATATTTTTTTCTTCAGCGTATTTTTCCCGACGTTACCTACCAGTTTGTCAATCAGTGCAAGTCCTTTTGCCTTTGCCTCCGGAGAGGCAAAATCTTCAAGATATTCCTTAAATGTAAAGATGGCATTGGGCATGCAGTATTCCTTTATCAATCCGGGTTTTGCAAGATCCATAAAATCCTGCCCGGTTCTTCCTTTACGGTAACAGCCGGTGCAGAAGGAGGGTATAAATTCCTCGTCAGCCAGGGATGATATTATCTCGTCGAGAGTACGGTGATCGCCCAGTGAGAACTGGCTTCCCGTCTGTTCTTCCTCATGGGTGTATGCTCCAGGGTTTGTACGCGATCCGGCAGATATCTGGCTTATACCATAATGAATGAGCTCGTTGCGCATGGTATCATTTTCCCGGGTGCTGAGGATCATTCCTGTATAAGGCAGAGCGATACGTATTATTGCAACGAGTTTCTTAAAATCGTTGTCGCTTACCTTTGAAGGTATCTGATCAGCATTAGGCGCGCCTACAGCTGGTTCAATACGAGGTACACTGACTGTATGGGGACCGACTCCAAAAGCCCTTTCAAGATGGAATGCATGTTCCATCATTGCAAGAACTTCAAAACGGTAGTCAATCAGTCCCAGCAAAGCCCCTATACCGATATCGTTAATACCACCCTCCATGGCCCTGTCCATAACGGTAAGTCGATATTCATAATCACCCTTTTTGGTATCGGCGGGATGGAAATTTTTATATAGTAACGGATCGTACGTCTCCTGGAAGCAGACAAAGGTTCCAATCTTTTCCGCTTTAAGCTTGGCAAAGTCTTCAACCTCCATCGGCGCAAGTTCCACGTTGATGCGGCGGACATAATCCCTTCCTCCGTTTTCCCTGGCGGCGTAGGTGGTGCGTATAGCCTCAACCATGTAGTCGGTATCGTTGCGTTTGCTTTCACCGCAGATAAGGAGGACCCTTTTATGACCTTCACGAAGAAGTGTCTTTGTCTCTTCTGCAATCTCCTCCATTGAAAGCACTTTCCGCTTAATAAGCTTGTTATCGCGTCTGAAAGAACAGTAGGTGCAGTTATTTATGCAAACATTTCCTGTATAAAGAGGGGCGAAGAAAACCAGTCTTTTCCCATATATCTCTTCTTTTACAGTACGGGCTGTTTCCATAATTTCTTGGATCACAGCCGGATCTTCAACCCTGAGAAGCACTGCGACTTCTTCAAGATTTAAGCCTTTAAGCTTCAATGCTTTGTTGAGAATAATGTCAAGCTGACTTTTTGTGGGAGTACTCCCTTCTATGAGTGAGTATAGTTTATCCCGGTCAATAAATACCTTATTCCGTTCGCTCTTGTTCATCATCTTGCTCCTCCTTGTATTTTGTAAGAATAGATTTGACTTCAACGTCTTTTAAACGTCCAATCTTACCGGTAAGAGCATTGATTACATCAATAGTTCCTTCAATAACAAGGGAGATCACATGGATATTCCGATTATGCAGAGGCAGACCCTGGCGGGCAAGGATAATACTGCTGTATTCAGATAATAAGGTATTTACAGCAGGAACCGAAACTGTGCCTTTGATTAAGATAGTTATTGTACCAATTCTCTTTTCCATCAGATGCTCTTTTGGATTGGATATTTGTTTAAATACTTCCCGGACTACTTTGAAACAGTACTTACTGTTTCTCAGGAAATCCGGATGCAAAAGTACGAAAAATTATCACTACTAAATGATGGAATCGTGAAAATGAATTTGAAATTCTTCACTTCAAATCGGACTTTAGCATGGACAGTCGCCGAAAGGAGTTTCAGGATGCAAAAAGGAGATTCCTCGCTGGCGCTCGGAATGACAAACCGATATGGTTTATTAAGGGGAAGAGGAGGCGGTTCGCACCGGCGAACCGCCTCCTCTTCCCTAACCCTGATAAAACCGAGCTGTCATTCCGAATGGAACGCAGTGGAATGAGGAATCTCCCTAATGCATTACCGCTCTGGCGGGACGAGTTCTCCGAAGATAATCTCCCCCTGCATATCTGCGCCCTTGTACCTTGTACCCTTCTTTTATCTTTTGTCTTTTGTCTTTTGTCTTCTTTCGAAGTGTTTCGAATCTCCCCACTCTCCATAAACCACTTCAGCATCGGCCAGCGATATTCTGGCTTCAAGGCAACTCTGGCAATCTTCAGCTGAATCATCGGTGCATGGCTTGTTGTCGTATAGTTTATAGCTGTCGCGATACTTTCCCGGAGTGATGTTGGGCATCAGGATATTGGCCCCGATCTTTACTGCTTTCTCCCTCCCTATGGGGTCAATAGCCTGGAGAGCCGTTGTCGCTACGATATTTATATCCTTCATCATGATCCTGAGGATGGCGATCATTTTCAATGTGAGATCAAATCTCTCCCTGAGAGGAAGCAGCTTATCAGCATGAACTATCAAAGGAGTATCGGCATGTTCGATATATGGTCCCATTCCGCACATGTCGATATTGAAATCGCGCATGTACATCAGGTCACCGGCAAGATCTTCAAGAGTCTGAAAAGGCAGTCCGATCATAACGCCGGTGCCGGTCTGGTAACCGATATCCTGCAAGCTTTTCAGGCAATCAAGTCTTCTCTGGAAATCATGCTTCTTATTGTTGGGATGAATTTTATTATAGAGTTCCTTGTTGGTAGATTCAATACGCAGAAGGTAACGATGGGCTCCCGCATCATACCATTTTTTATATACTTCAGGCTCTTGCTCCCCGACGGATAGTGTAACACCAAGCTCTCCGCCTGACAGCTCCTTTATCCGGTGCAGAAGGTTTTCGATCCTGTCCGTCACGGCCGGGCTTTCCAGTTCGCCTGACTGAAGAGCAATGGATCCGTAACGGTTATTATATGCAAATCTGGCAGCATCCAGTATCTCGTCATCCGATAGATTGTATCGCTTAAGATTTTTGTTCCCTTTCCTTATACCGCAGTAAAGACAATCCTTTCCGCAGATATTGGAAAATTCAATTAGTCCCCTGAACCAGACTTTGTTACCGATATACTTTTCCTTTATCTCCGAAGATTTTTGAAAAAGCAAAGTCCTTTCAATACCCTCTGACCGGAGCATTGTCACCAGATCCTCTTTCGTAAAGGCTTCCTGTTCAAGGATACTCTTAAGGCTCTTTCCCATTCCTGATTGTTGAGGGTGCAAAGATAAAGAAAATGAAACCGAAAACGTTAATATATTTTGCCTGACTAAGCGAAGCTAACGTCGTTAGGTACAATGGTTTTTAAGGACAGGTCAAAAGTCGAGATGCAGTTATTAATTTGGAAGCAACAGTGCTGTCACGGTGTCGTCCCTATTTAGTGTTATTTTATTAACAGCAGGAACGTTCTGCAAAAAATGTGACAGGTTTATTTACTTTATTGTCCGTGATTAAGACGAAATTCTGTTTCTTATAATCGGATTCCCATTATTGTAATATCATCCGTCTGAGAGTTATCTTTCTTCCATCCATCAAGTTTATTTCCCAGGATTTCTTTTTGTTTTAACATTGGTAATTCATATATTTCTAACAAGGTCAGATAAAAATGCTGGCGTAAAAATTTTCTGTCAAAATCCCCGCCAAACTGATCCTGATATCCGTCGGAGAACAGGTAAAACACATCTCCTTTTCTGCATTCAACTTCTTCCATTGTAAAAGCGCCCCAAATGCCAGATAAAGCACATACGGAAAAACGATTACCCTTTACTTCCTCCAGTTTTTTATCACGGATGTAAACAAGATTATTCATCCCACCTGAAAACTGAATCCTGTTTTGGGACTGATCAAGTACGCACAGTGCTATGTCCATTCCGTCGGAGGTGGGAATATCTTTCCTGCCCTGCATAAGGGCTCTGGTAACCTCATCACGAAGATTAGAGAGAATGTCATCTGCTTTTGTGATTCCACGAATATTTACTATTTCATTTAATAGTGTAATGCCCAGTAAGCTCATAAATGCTCCGGGTACGCCATGGCCAGTACCGTCAGCTACAGTAAAAATAATTTTATTATCCTTTTCTGCCAGCCAGTAAAAGTCACCGCTTACAATGTCTTTGGGTTTATTAAAGATAAAATTATCGGGCAATAATATATCAATGAGTTCAATGGGAGGTAAAATTGCATTTTGTATTTTGCTTGCATACGTTATACTTGATGTGATATTGGCATTCTTTTCTTCGATCATATCTCTTTGCAATTCAATTTCATTTTTCTGGCATTGAATTTCATAAGTTCGTTCCAGGACTTTTTCTTCAAGTATTTTTTTCTCAGCCAGAAATCTATGTTCACGTCTTTTTATATAAATGAAAGTCAGGGTGATAAGGAGAAGGCTGGTTATTGGGAAAAACCACATTTTCTTCCAGAAAGGCGTTTTGATTATTATATTTATCAACGGCTTTTCCGATACAGCACCATCTCCGCTGGTGGCTTTTAAGATAAATGTATAATCCCCTTCCGTTAAACGATTATATGTGAAACCTGTGTTTTTTGTAATTTCAGACCATTGTTCATAACCTTCCAGTTTGTACTGATAGGTAACAAGTGTCGGTTCCTTTAAACTGATGCCCAGAAACTCAATTCTGATTTTGTACCTGCCGGGAGAAAGTATTATTTTATCAGTATTATCTATTTCTTCATCATTAATCTTAATTGAAGTAATTCCTAAAACAGGTGGTTGTAATTTAATATGATCCATTGATGGATCATAATAAACCATGCCTTTATGCGATCCAAACCAGATTCTTCCCTGTTGATCTTTAATTACTGCATTCGGATTAAATTGATAACTATCCGTTATGTCTTCAATATGCTGTATTGGTTTCACAGAAAAATCAGATGTTCTGATTCTGCTTAATCCACCTTTATGCCCAACCCAGATGTTTTTATTATCATCACAAATAATCGAATAGCAATAATTTGATAAAAGGCCTTCCTGTGCGATAAAATTAAAAACAGAATCTGCCTCTATCCTAAAAACACCTTTCCCATTTGATCCCACCCAGATTCGGGAGTCGGTATCTTCAGTAATTGGTCCTAATGTTAAAACTCCGCTATTTGATCTTACCGGGATCTTAATGACTTTTTCATCTATAATATATGTCAGTATATTACTGGGGGTGGTTATCCATAGTATGCCTGATCTGTCAATATATAAACACCTGATATAATTATGAGGTAAGCCACCCTGGTTAATAGAATACCATTTTTTTGTATTTGTACCTGTATTAATATTACATAATCCTTTTTTTGTACCGATCCAAACCTGTTCTCCTTTCCCGGTTATAATGTTAATAGAGTTTTCAAGTTTTCCTTCTCCTAAAGGGTAACTAATGATTTTTTCATTGCCTGTCTCCATCCGGAACAGACCATTTTTTTCAGTTCCTATCCAGAGTTCTTTTCCGTCGGTGGAATAGATCGTTGTAACAGTATCTTTTGGTAATCCACTGCCTTTGCTGTAAAACTTAACAATTTTGCCCGTCGACAGATCCATTTTTACAAGGCCATTTTCAGTTCCTATCCACCTGTATTGCCGATCGAACCAAATTGAAAAAATATCATTTCCATATAATTCTTTGTCAATTGTAAAGACAGAAAAAATTTTAGGTGTAATCTGTGTTAATCCCTGACCAAAATTGCCACTCCAGATATTTCCTTCGAGGTCTTCATATACAGTATTTACATCGTCTGTTGCAAATTTATTGGCCTTATTAAAATAAATAATCTTTATTAACTCACCTGTGGCTGAATAACTTATTTTGATAAGCCCATTTCCTTTACCTTTAGAACATAACCATAAATTTGACTGGCTGTCTTCATAAATATCCTGTATTCCGGTAAGGTCAAAATCCGGATCTGTAATTATTTTTGAGACCTTAAAAAGATTGTCTTCATTAGTGAGACGAAATATGCCATCATCTTCCGCTGCAATATAAAATCCTGACTTGTTCCTCATTTTTTGAATGCACGTCACTTTAGATTCCGGAATTTCTGCAACAGGTCGTATTATTTCAATTTCACCTGATTCTTTTAAACTGCAATATAATAAGCCTGTTTGTGTACCAACAAGCAATTCACTATTATCAAGAAAATCAAATGATATTATAATTGTCGGATCCTTAAATAGATAATGTTTTTCCACACCTGTGTCTTTATCTAATTTCAGTAATCCATCAGAATAGGTACTCACCCAGATATGACCATCGGGACTTTTTGCAAAATGTGTAATGGGGCTTAAATTCGATTGAGGTATGTTGACAGTGTGAAATTTTTTCCCATTGAAATAAGATAACCGCCCATTCATATGACCAAACCATAAACCTTCCCCATCGTTAATGGCAGAAGTAATAAAATTGTCTGCCAGTGAGTCGCTGGTAGTAAAAGGTTTAAATATAAATCCATTATATCTGTATAATCCGTCTCCGGTACCTACCCATAAATAACCATGCTCATCCTGGATGATTGAATAAATATAGGGTTGGGCTAATCCCTCTTCTGAATTGAAATTACGAAAATTATAGTCCTGTGAAAATGCATGGCTGGTCAGAACGCAAAAGAAAAAAATCAATATTCCTTTACATTTTATCATTTCATTCTTATTTTCGGCGAATATACAGGAACCCCGCCTATCGGAATAACATAGAATGGCAATGCTTCCCCATACTGGTTCCTGACTGCAACTACCACATTATTGTTTCTCACAAGAAGGGTTTGATTCTTCACGAATTGTATCTCAATGGTCGAATTTTTTTCTTCAGCCACAATCGGGAATTTCCTATATACCCAATTGTCTTCTCCTGAAACATCGCATAAGATACCATTTTTGGCAACTGAAAATATCCGGATCACTCCATCATTATCCCAGTCAAAATTTGATACTTCGATAGAAATGGTCAGGTCATCCACGAAAGGATATATCTGGCATACACTTTTTTGATCATCCGATAGCCTGAAATGATATTTATAGGTAAAAAAATTACCCCCTTCAACTGGTATATTTTCAACCGGACTGGTACTTAAAAAGTATTTATACACATTTCCATCATCCCCTGATATCCCTTGTGCAATGATTTTAAATACACGGCCCCCAAGTTTCTCAACAAACTCTCCTTCAGAAGGATTGAAAGGTCCGAAACTATACCACTTTTTATCGTATTTCGGATCAACGCCAAATGATTTTGATGACAATAAATATCCGCTTTTAAAATTTCCCGACGGATGTATACTCTGTGCTGCTGTATCCGACCAGCAACCTATCCCTGCATAAATTGAAAAGTTTACAATAGTATTAAATTCTCCCTTTGCTTCATCAAGGTCTCCTCCCGTATCCGGATCATAAACACGGATATACACAGGATCAGTTTGTGATGAAGGAATGGCGCAAAAGAATATCTGACAAAAATCATCATCCCCCCAGCTTGTTAAGGCGTTTCCTCCAAAGGTCATCAGGTAAGGGATATTTTCATCAACAGCCGGAGCTGATTGTGAAAGAAGAGGTGTGGCAGCTTTCACAAGAAATAATATGATTAATGCATATTTTTTCAATTCAACTGATTGTTAATTTTTCATGAATATAAATTCTACAATACCGTCAATTGTTTTATTATCCTTTACATATGGTTTGAATACCGGTTTGGAAAGACCAAAACCTTTACTTCGGACTAAATCCTTATCGATTCCTTTGTTCTTAAAAAAGAAGGCCAGTTCCTGTGCCCATATTTCTGAGATTCCCATTTTACCTGCAAGCATTTCATTTTCAATTGTATGCAGAACTAATTCAAGCCTGATATCCGGATTTTGTTTTAAAACGCTTACGACATTATCAAGAAATGGAAGTGAAGCAGGGTCAAGGCCATACCGGTGAAAAATGACGCTCTTTTTTCCTGATTCCTCTAATGCTCCTCCGATTTTTACTTTTTGCCGTTCAGACAGATCATCCATATAACAGATGCTTATGTGCATGGTCTTTTTTTGCTCCGTTACAGAATCAGTTCCTAAAGTTACTTCATCGCCTTCTCCGGTACCTTTCAGTGCAAATTCCTGCCAGTTATTATAAATTCTTATTTTTTTCATTACACATTTCCTTGGAATTACACCCAGACTATCTTTTTCACCAATCAAGCCCAACCGTACAGTATATTCACCCTCTTTTTTGAATCTGTTGCTCATCAAAGGTCCGCCGGGTTTAAAACCATCTCCAAAATTCCATAAATAGTCTGTTACACTAAAACCTTTAAGGCTGGTTGTTAAGCCGTTAAATGATATTGGTTTATCAGCCAAACCAACATTATATGAATTAATATAAGCCTCATCAATATTTTCAAGTTCTACATGATAAAGTACCTGCTTTGCGATAGTATCTCCGGTGAGATCATCAATTATACTTAGTCTCACTGAGTATTCTCCGGGACCGGAAAAGCAATGTTGCACCTCTTTACCAATACGTATTATTCCTTCACCAAAATCCCACTGATAGGTTACCGGAATTGTATCGATAGCTTCATGTTGTTCATCATAGAATGTAAAACAATAATTATTTTCCTTTATAGTATCGCAATTAGTAAATTCTATTGGTGCTGAACTGAAACTGAAAATATCATCAGTATTCCGTCTGTTTGATGAAAAATACCCGTTCTCGAATGTTGAATCAGTAACCAGCCCAAAATCATCAGCTGATGAATTTATTGCTGAATCGAGGTGGACCGGATTTATCCATTCTCCATTTATTTCCTGGGTGTAGAACAGGTCCTTGCCGCCAAAACCTTTATGTCCGTCGGATGCAAAAAAGAGTTTCCCATACTTGCAGGCAAAAGGGAAGGATTCATTTTCCGGAGTATTTATAACCGGACCCAGATTAACAGGTTGATCCCAGTCATTATTATGCTTGTCACAATAATAGAGATCCATTCCGCCGCTGCCACCAGGCATATCAGAAGAAAAATAAATTCTTTCTCCATCGGGAGTAAGTGCCGGTGTACAAAAAGAATACAGTGGGTTATTATAGGTAAAAGGTTTGATATTAGTCCATATTCCATTTATTAATTCTGCAGAAAAGATTCCTAGTTTATTTGAAGTATCAGAAATGTTTCTCATGGAATTTTCAATTGAATTATTCCGGGAATAGTATATAATATTCCCTGAGTCATTGAATGTAACCGGTCCGTCATTAAAATCAGTTGTAATTTCCTTTGCCAGTATCTTTGGGTATTTCCATCCTGTACTGTCCTTTTTTGTCACGTAAAATATTTTAAAAAGCCTGTTTTGTCCGTCATTATAACTAACCAGGGAATTGTCACTCTGATTCGAACAAAATACAATTCCTCCCTTATAAAATACAGGGGAAAATTCATCATATGTTCTGGAGCTAAACGGGACCAATTTTACTATAAATTGCTGAGACTGGGAATACAATTCAGCTTTTGAAAACAGTGTTATAATTAATAATATATAAAAGTATTTTCTCATAAAATGAATCCGCTAAAACTGTCTTGGTCCCATTACCTTTCGTATATATCTGAATACATAGCTTAAAACGATCTCATGAGAACCATTTGCATATTTTCCAATATTGCCAAATTCAAAATCATAGGAATATGCCATTCTGAGTTGATAATTGAGTTGATACTGAAGCATCCCAACCAGCATACCTCTGTTCCGGTAACCAATACCCATCCAAATCCTGTCTTTTAAACTGATCTGTGCATTATAATCAATCTGGATAGCATTACCCGGATGATATTTTATTAACAGGGAAGGCAGGAATTTAATCTGGGGACTTATATCCATTTCGTAACCTCCGTTAAAAAAATAATTACACCCGGGGAAATTGTTACCAATTTTATATTTGCCCGTGCTTTTATCCAGCTCATGACTTAAAAACAACGGTACGGAAATACCAATATAGTACTTTTTTGTATAATAATACGTACCCAGACTAAAATTCGGCAAAACTGATGATGTTGGAGTATTAATCAGTTGGATATCGCCTGGATCAGTTGCCGCCAGCTCATTCCATGCAATATTGTATACAGTGGCTCCAAAACCTAATCCTAAGGCTAATTTGCCGTCATGTAGTTCCATCCTGTATGCATAATTACCAATAAAACTGGTTTCTTTAAATATACCAATACTATTTTTCTCAATAATTAATCCCAGGCCAATCCTGTTATTTTCAAATGGTGTATGAACGGACAACATCTGGCTTTTTGGAGAATCGGTAATTCCAACCCACTGATTACGATACGAAATGGTTGCACTCAATGCATCGTGGCAACCTGCAAAAGCAGGATTAATGGCAAGGGCATCATATACATAATGATCTGATAATGGAAACATCTGTCCCAACAGATGCAATGGAAATAATACTGCCAATATGGTCAGAATAAACCGGTTCATTTACCTTTTAATTAAAACAGATCCCTTTATTATTTTACCACTTTTAAATTTCAATATATAGAAATAGGTGTCGTTTGGGAGGTCCGCACCTTTATTATTTCGTCCGTCCCAATCATTTGAATAATTTCTATTTTTATATTCTTCATTTCCCCACCGGTTAAAGATGATCAGCTCAACCTGGCCAATAATTTCACCGATCACAAAATAATCATTTTTACCATCGCCATTGGGTGTAATTACTGAGGGTATAGGTAATTCATTTACTTCTACTGTCGTGGTGGCTGTATTAGAACATCCACTGGCATTGGTAACGGTAAGTGTATAAACTCCTGCCATAGCTGCTAAAGCACTTGCTGATACTGACGGACTCTGTGAGTTGCTGGTGAACCCGCTCGGTCCTGTCCATGAATAGGTCGTCATGCCTTCAGGTCCTCCAATAAGATCAAGAGCCTTTAATGAAAATGCCGGACCATTATTACTTGCCGTCACTACGGGTAAGGCATTTACTGTTACTGCTATGGCTGCTGGTGCTGCACTCTGGCATCCACTTGCATTGGTTACCCGGACAGTATAACTTCCTGATGTAGTAACATTTATACTATCTGAAGTTGCTCCTGTTGACCATAGGTAACTTGTTCCTGGACTAGAGCTTAAAGTTACACTGCCACCGGTACAGAAAGCTGTTGGACCGCCAGCTATAATAGTTGGTGTTATGGGTAATTCATTAACAGTTACTATGATGGCTGCTGATGCTGCACTCATACATCCACTTGCATTGGTTACCCGAACAGTATAACTTCCTGCTGTAGTAACGTCTATATTTGCAGTAGTTGCTCCTGTTGACCATAAGTAACTTGTTTCTTCACTTGAAGTTAAAGTTACACTCCGACCGGCACATAAAGCTATTGGACCGCCAGGGGTAATAGCTGGTGTTACCGGAAACGCATTAACTGTTACTATAGTGGCTACTGATGGTGCACTCTGACATCCGCCTGCATTGGTTACCTGAACACTGTAATTTCCTGATGCAGTAACATTTATACTATCCGTCGTTGCTCCTGTTGACCATAAGTAACTTGTTCCTGCACTTGAGGTTAAAGTTACATTACCACCGGTACAGAAAGCTGTTGGACCGCCAGCGGTAATGGTTGGTGTTAGCGGTAAAGCATTAACAGTTACTATGGTGGCTGCTGATGCTGCACTCATACATCCACTTGCATTAGTCACCCGGACAGTATAACTTCCTGATGTATTAACATTTATACTTGCTGTAGTTGCTCCTGTTGACCATAAGTTACTTGTTCCTGCACTTGAGGTTAAAGTTACACTGCCACCGGTACAGAAAACTGTTGGACCGCCAGCGGTAATGATTGGTGTTTCCGGTAAAGCATTTACTGTCACTACGATGGCAGCTGATGCTGCACTCTGACATCCACTTGCATTGGTTACCCGGACAGTATAACTTCCTGCCGAGGTAACATTTATATTTGGTGTAGTTGCTGCATTTGACCATAAATAAATTGCTTCTGCACTTGAGGTTAAAGTTACACTGCCATCGGCACAGATAGTTGTTGGACCGTCAGCGGTAATGGTTGGTGTTACCGGAAACGCATTAACTGTTACTATGGTGGCTACTGATGCTGCACTCCGACATCCACTTGCATTGGTTATCTGAACAGTATAACTTCCTGATGAGGTAACATTATTATTTTGTATAGTTGCTGCATTTGACCATAAGTAATTTGTTCCTGTACTAGAGGTTAAAGTTACACTGCCACCGGCACAGAAAGCTGTTGGACCACCAGCGGTAATAGTTGGGGTTACAGGTAACGCATTAACTGTTACTATGGTGGCTGCTGATGCTGCACTATAACATCCACTTGCATTAGTTACCCGGACAGTATAACTTCCTGATGCAGTAATATTTATACTATCTGAAGTTGCTCCTGTTGACCATAAGTAGCTTGTTCCTGTACTTGAGGTTAAGGTAACACTGTCACCGGCACAGAAAGTTGTCGGACCACCAGCTGTGATGGTTGGTGTTGACGGTAAAGCATTTACCGTTACTATAACTTCTGAGATAACAGTAGTAAATCCATCAAAAACAATTACATTATAAGTTGTATTAACCGTAGGATTAGCTATTGGGTCAGCAACAGACGATGTAAATCCGGCAGGTGTTGAAGTCCATGTATAAGTATAAAAACCTGAACCACCACTTGCTAATGCATTTAATTGAACGTTTGAACCAGCACATACTGTTTCAGAGGAAGTGGCAGGAGATGAACTTAATGGGACTCCAATTATCGTTATTGTTACTGCATTCGTGCTAGAGCATGATGATGTTGTTGAAGTTGCCGTCAATATAAAAACTGTCGATGATGTTAAATTTACAGTTGTCGGGTCTTCTTCTAAAGCATTTAAAAGTTTTTCAGAGGGTGACCAGCTATAAGTAAACGGACCGGCACCTGTAACTGTTGCATTAATTATTGTACTTGTTCCATTTTGAATAGTTGTATCTGTTCCGGCATTCACTACCGGCAAGGCATTTACATTTACTACGGTCGTTACTGATGCTGCACTCTGACATCCATTTGCATCCGTTACCTGAACAGCATAACTTCCTGCTGTGGTAACATTTATATTTGGTGTAGTTGCTGCATTTGACCATAAGTAACTTGCTTCTGCACTTGAGGTTAACGTTACGCTACCTCCGGCACAGAAAGTTATTGGACCGCCAGCGGTAATTGTTGGTGCTGCCGGTAACGCATTAACTGTTACTATGATAGGCACCGAAGCTGCACTCTGACATCCGCTTGCATTAATTACCTGAACAGTATAACTTCCAGCTGTGGTAACATTTATATTTGGTGTAGTTGCTGCATTTGACCATAAGTAACTTGTTCCTGCACTTGAGGTTAAAGTTACACTACCACCTGCACAGAAAGCCATTGGACCGCCAGCAGTAATAGTTGGTGTTACCGGTAAAGCATTAACTGTTACTACGGTGGCTGCTGATGCTGCACTCGGACATCCGCTTGCATTGGTTACCCGGACTGTATAATTTCCTGATGTAGAAACATTTATACTTGCATTTGTTTCTCCTGTTGACCATAAGTAACCTGTCCCTGCACTTGAGGTCAGGGTTACACTACCACCGGTACAAAAAGCTGTCGGACCGCCAGCAGTAATGGTTGGGGTTTCCGGTAAATCATTTCCTGTTACTGCGGTCGCAGCTGATACTGCACTCTGGCATCCATTTGCATCTGTTACCTGAACAGTATAACTTCCTGATGCGGTAACATTTATACTTGCTGTAGTTGCACCAGTTGACCATAAATAACTTGTTCCTGCACTTGAGGTTAATGTTACGCTACCACCGGCACAGTAAGTTGTTGGGCCGCCAGCGGTGATAGTTGGTGTTACCGGTAATGTATTTACTGTTACTATGATGGCTACTGATGCTGCACTCAGGCATCCGCTTGCATTGGTTACCCGGACTGAATAACTTCCTGCTGCGGTAACGTTTATACTTGCTGTAGTTGCACCTGTAGACCATAAGTAACTTGTTCCTGCATTTGAGGTTAAGGTTACGTTACCGCCGGGACAGAAAGCTGTCGGACCCCCAGCGGTAATAGTTGGGGTTATCGGTAACGCATTAACTGTTACTCCTGTAGCTGCTGATGCTGCACTCCGGCATCCAATAGTATCAGTTACTTTTACAGTATAATTTCCTGATGCAGTAACATTTATACTTTCTGTAGTTGCACCTGTTGACCATAAGTAACTTGTTCCTGCACTTGAGGTTAAGCTTACACTATCTCCGGTACAGAAAACTGTTGGACCGCCATCTGTGATGGTTGGTGTTGCCGGTAAAGCATTTACTGTTACTATGGTGGCTGCTGATGCTGCACTCTGACATCCACTTGCATTGGTTACCCGGACTGTATAGCTACCTGCTGTGGAAACATTTATGCTTGCTGTAGTTGCTCCTGTTGACCATAAGTAACTTGTTCCTGCACTTGAGGTTAAGGTTACATTACCACCGGAACAGAAAGTTGTCGGACCGCTGGCTGTAATTGTTGGAGTTGCTATTGTACAAGTAGATTGAAAGAAAGTATATATGGGATCATTTAAAATATCTGTCATATCCCCATAGCTGCAATTTGAATGCGGATATGGAGTCGTAGTTGGTGCATTGCAATTGAGAGCAGGGAAATTCGGTTTATTGGTTAATGATGCCGGATAAACATATGCGCCGACAAATACTTTAGTAGGATTGGAGTTGCTGACAAATGAACCATTATTAGGTGAACTTGTTTTCCAAATATAACCGGTTATGACAATATAGTTATTTGTTATTATAGTAGGATTGCTCTCTAATCTAAGGTTTCCCCTGATAATAAGTATTCCATTACCGTTTATAGTTAAATTATTAAGACTCCCCAGAATCAAATCTCCTTTTATAACAAGTGTGTCATTAATAATCAAATTACTGGCAAGGGTAATAAATGAGAGAGAACCATTTACTGTAATATAGCCGTTAATGACAAAATCGCCTCCCTCAACAATGGTAGTTTGGGGTACCGTCCATGTCGGGTCCCAGCTTGCAGGTGTTTCCCATGCACCGGTATAATTATCCTTGCTCGAATATGACTGTGGAAATACTGCCTGGGAAGGGAGACAAAACAGTTCAAACAATATAATAATCCGCTTTGTTTGTAAAGTCATACTATCGAATTTATAGCATTACCCATGCTCCGATTGAAATCATAAGGCTCACTTTATTTTTCAAGTTAATCAAAATATCAATATTACTATTTTCTGTATTCATAAGTTAAAGATAATTAATTTTTCTTTTTTTGCTGGAAATCATACTGCCAATCTGGTCAGAATAAACCGGTTCATTTATCTTTTAATTAAAATAGATCCCTTTATTATTTTACCCCTTTCAAATTTCAATATATAGAAATAGGTATCATTTGGGAGTTCCACACCTTTATTATTTCGTCCGTCCCAATTATTCAAATAATTGCTATTTGTATATTCTTCATTTCCCCAGCGGTTAAAGATGATAAGTTCAACCTGGCCAATAATTTCACTTATCTTAAAATAATCATTTTTACCATCACCATTGGGTGTAATTACTGATGGTATAAATGGATCATAAACGGAAATTATAACTTCTGCACTTGCCTCATTTGCACAGCCATTGGCATCGGTAACAGTGACAGTATAAATCCCTGCAATATCCCTGATGATGGCAGCAGTGGTTTCTCCTGATGACCATCTGTAAGATGTTCCACCGCTGGCAGTAAGTGTTGCAATGGCACCATTAGAGATAATGCCATCGTTATTTGCTATTCCTGAATTATCGGTTATTGTAATTGCAGCAACAGGTAAAGCAATTACAGTTACGATGGTAGCTATTGATGCTTCACTCTGACATCCACTTGCGTTTGTTACTCTTACTGTATAGCTTCCTGCTTTGGTAACATTTATACTTGCTGTGGATGCTGCATTTGACCATAAGTAACTTGTTCCTGAACTTGAGGTTAAGGTTACGTTGCCCCCGGCACATAAGTCTGTTGGACCGTCAGCGGTTATGGTTGGAGTTGCCGGTAAAGAATTTACAGTGATTGCAGCCGTTTTGGTATCGGTACAACCATTGGCATTGGTAACAGTTACAGTATATGTTCCTGCGGTACCTTTAACAATGGCAGCAGTGGTGTCGCCTGTCGACCAGCTGTAAGAAGTTCCACCGCTGGCAGTAATTGTTGCAGTGGCGCCATTACAGATAACGCCATCGTTATTTGCTATTCCTGAATTATCGGTTATGGTAATTGCAGCTGTCATTGTGCAATTAGATTGAAAGAAAGAATATATGGGATCATTTATAAGATCTATAATATCCCCATAGCTACATTTAGAATGTAAATAAGGAGTTGTAATTGGTGTTGTGCAATTGAGTGCAGGGTAAGTCAGTTTATTGTTGGTTAAATCTGCAGGGAAAATTGTTCCGCTAACAAATACCTTTGTCGGATTGCTATTGCTTATAAATGATCCCATTGTTAGACCTCCTTTATTAATGTTGCCCAGGATGACAATATAATTATTTGTTACTATAGTAGCTTTGTTGTTGAAATTGAAGTTTCCCTTGATAATAAGAATTCCATTGCCGTTTACAAGTAAATTATTATTATTATCAAGCAACAAATCTCCGTTTATAACAAGTGTGTCATTAATAGTCAAATTACTGGCAAGGGTACTAAATGAGAGAGAACCATTTACTGTAATATACCCGTTAATGAAAAAATTGCCTCCCTCGACAATGGTATCATGAGGTACCGTCCATGTTGGGCTCCAGCTTGAAGGTGTTTCCCATGCACCGGTATAATTATCCTTGCTTGAATTATCCTGTGAAAATACTGCCTGGCTTTGGAGATAAATTAGCGCTAACAATAAAATAATCCGTTTTCTTTGTACATTCATTCTGTACATTTTAATGCATTAATATGCAATGGTTTAAATCAAAATACTCAATATATTCAAAAACCCTCATAATGTCTGAATACTTTCGAGGTAACGTTTATTCCTCCAAGTCATCCTTTTCACCTTCACTTAATAACACATTTTAAAATCCGGGCTATTATCTGCTCGTTTTGAACATTTTTTATATTTTTAAGCCGCAAATTATAATTTTTTATTGGAAAGCGATAAAAAAAGTTAGTTATTAATAATTAAACGAGTACCATCATTATAAAAATTCCTGAAGGGAAGTTGCATCTTGAAATTGTGTAAGAGACTTTGTCTGTGTCCGATACCCGGGTACTTTTTAGAGAAGCTCTTTTATTCAGAGCACAACCGCCCGGGATTGCTTCTGAATATTTTAGATCACCTGTTATTTCGCAACTAATTAAAATTGGAATCAAAAAAAGCAGAACAAATACATTTTTCATTGGTTTAGGTATATTGTTTGATTAACTCGAAGGTTATAAAGTTGTTTTTCATGTGTATACAGAAAAAAATCATACCAGATATTGATATTTCGGGATGATCCGCTTACAGCTAACTCATGAATAGTATCCTGTTTTGAACTATTTATTTTTATTATATTGCCCTATTATTAATTCGAAGAATGTTTTTCATAAGTTATTATATGTCAGAGCAATATTTATTTGTTGTCGCTCAGAATGTAGGATTTCTGAAGCGGTTTGCCGGGTTATAGGATATTCTGCTTTGCGGATTATCCAATCAATAATTCAATCTTCATTCTGCCTTTAAAATGATAAATGAAAAACTAATAAATCCCGACAGTATTGTAGTTATAGGAGGATCAGACGATCTTTATAAGCCTGGCGGAAAAATCCTGAAAAACATTATCGATGGGAAATTCCGGGGTTCCCTTTATGTTGTAAACCCGAAGCAGGATATGGTTCAGGGCGTAAAGTCATACAGGGATCTCAGGGATATTCCGGAGACGGATCTCGCAATTCTCGCAATTCAGGCAAAATATTGCCTTCAGGATGTTGAATTGCTGGTCAGGCAAAAGAATACCAAAGCTTTTATTATAATCTCTGCCGGTTTCAGCGAAGCCGGGGAAGAGGGCAGGAAGCTGGAAAATGATATTGCAGCCCTGATAAACAGTGTCAATGGATCACTGATCGGGCCAAACTGTATAGGTATGATCTCTCCGTATTATAACGGGATATTTACCACACCGGTTCCCCGGCTTAATAAAATGGGGTGCGACTTTGTATCCGGATCAGGAGCTACAGCCGTTTTTATCTTTGAGTCGGCTATTCCTAAAGGAGTTAACTTCTCCAGTGTGTTTTCAGTGGGGAACAGTGCCCAGACGGGAGTGGAAGATGTACTTGAATACTGGGATAGCACTTATGAGCCGGGAATCAGCTCGCCGGTTAAGCTCATTTATGTCGAAAGCATCCGCGACCCCGATAAGCTTCTTCACCATGCTTCATCACTTATAAGGAAAGGCTGCAGGATCGCTGCAATAAAAGCCGGGACAAGTGAAGCCGGCAGCAGGGCTGCATCGTCGCATACAGGTGCGATGGCTTCTTCCGATTCTGCCGTGGAAGCGCTTTTCCGTAAAGCCGGGATCGTAAGATGCGCCGGCAGGGAAGAGCTTACAACAGTCGCTTCAGTCTTTTTCTATAAGCACCTTAAAGGGAGGAATATTGCCATAATAACTCATGCTGGCGGACCGGCCGTTATGCTTACTGACGCCTTGTCTGCCGGTGGCATGAACATTCCTAAAATAACCGGAGGGCATCACGACAAGCTTATGGCAATGATGAACCCAGGTGCATCAGCCGATAATCCCATTGACATGATTGCGACAGCAACAAACGAGCAGCTAAACAACGTAATTGAATATGTCGACAAGAAGATGCCGGAGATTGACGGCATGACCGTAATTTTCGGCAGTAACGGCCTTAATGATATGACTGTCATCTATGACCTTCTTCATAAAAAGATAGAGGAATGCGACAAGCCATTATTCCCTATCCTTCCATCCGTTGCAGCTTCTCGTACTGAGCTCGAGTATTTCCTGGAGAAAGGTCATGTGAATTTTCCGGATGAGGTAGTGCTGGGCAGAGCCCTGACAAAGATTTCGAACACTCCTTATCCTGCTGATGAAAAAATACATCTCAAAGATATAGATGTACCGTTGATAAGAAAAATAATCGACAATGCTCCAAATGGTTACCTCGATCCTGACACTATTCAGAAACTGCTTACTGCTGCGAGTATTCCTACAGTTAAGGAGGCGGTGGTAAAAACGAAGAAAGAGGTTGCAGCACTTGTCAACAGGGTTGGATTTCCGCTGGCCCTGAAGGTCATCGGACCGGTTCATAAATCTGATGTCGGAGGTGTAACCCTGAATATAAAATCCCTGACTCACCTGGAAGCTGAATTCAGCAGGATGATTAAGATCAAAGATGTGAAAGCTGTGCTGGTTCAGCGCATGCTTACCGGCACTGAACTATTCATTGGTGCAAAATATGAACCAAAGTTCGGACATGTTATACTGTGCGGACTTGGAGGGATTTTTGTTGAGACACTTGGTGATGTTTCGTCGGGACTGGCTCCTCTTACATTTAACGAAGCCAACTCAATGATAAAGAGCCTTAAAGCATACAGGATAATTAAGGGAACCAGGGGCAAACCGGGAATAAATGAACAGAAATTTGAAGAGATAATTGTACGGCTCTCAAGCCTGCTGAGGTTCGCAACCGAGATCAAGGAGATGGACCTTAACCCGCTGATAGGTAGCCCTGATGCAATTACAGTTGTTGATGCAAGGATAAGAATTGAGAAATGAATAAGCAACATTTCTTTTTGGGAAAAACTAATTTGATTATATTCAAACGCAATATTTACCCTGTATAAAAAGCAATATTATGATAATCCAGCAGTTATCAGTATTTCTCGAGAATAAGTCAGGAAGGCTTACTGAAGTGCTTGAGGTTTTGGGCAGGGAGAACATTAGGATCACTGCACTTAGCGTAGCCGATACAACAGAATTTGGGATACTCAGGATAATTGTTTCTGATCCTGAAAAAGCTAAATCCCTGCTGAAAGAACAGATGTTTACGGTCAATATTACTGAGGTCATTTCCGTAATGGCGCCCGATGAGGCAAAATATTATGCTAAAGTCCTTAAAATATTGTCGGACATTGATATAAGCGTTGAATATACCTACGCATTTTCAATAGGAAAAAAATCGATTATAGTACTTCGATGCAGCAATAATGAAAAGGCAATTGAAGCCCTGAAGGCTCATGAAATGGAGCTGCTGAAGGCAAGTGACCTGTACAGTATTTAGTAACTGATATAAAAAAGCGATAGAATTTAAAATGGAGATCTGGAACAGGCATTTTGAGTGTATGGAGCGGGACGAGCTCAGGAGAGTTCAGGGAGAACGTCTCAGGGAGACCGTTGAACGGGTTTACTTTAATGTCCCTTATTACAGGAATAAGATGCAAGAGGCAGGTCTGGCTCCGGAAAACATTCAGACTATTGAAGATATTGTAAAACTTCCCTTCACGACAAAGAACGACCTTCGCGATACATATCCATTTGGCATGTTTGCAGTGCCTATGAGCGAGATTGTCAGACTGCATGCATCATCAGGAACTACCGGTAAACCTACTGTGGTAGGTTATACAAGGAACGATATTTCAACGTGGTCGGAGGTGATGGCAAGAACATTAACCAGCGCTGGTGCCGACAGGAATGACTTTATTCAGATTGCATATGGTTACGGACTCTTTACTGGCGGCCTTGGACTGCATTACGGGGGTGAGAAAATCGGAGCATCGGTAATCCCCGTCTCAGGAGGAAATACTAACCGTCAGCTGCAGCTTATGCATGATTTCGGGACCACAGTTCTTGCATGTACACCATCGTATGCCCTTCATCTGGCTGAAGCAATAGAGGAAAGCGACATTGACATCAATGAGCTCAAACTGAAGACTGGCGTATTCGGAGCGGAACCATGGACAGAGAACATGCGCAGGGAAATTGAACATAAGTTAAAGGTCAAAGCAATTGATATTTACGGGTTGAGTGAAGTAATTGGCCCGGGGGTAGCATTTGAATGCATGGAACAGAAAGGTTTGCACATCAGTGAGGACCATTTTTACCCTGAGATCATTGATCCGGAAACCCTTCAGGTACTCCCTGAAGGATCCTTTGGAGAGCTGGTATTCACAACGATTACCAAAGAGGGTCTGCCACTGATACGCTACAGAACACGCGACCTGACCAGTCTCAATCACAAAAAGTGCAATTGCGGACGTACACTTGTGCGAATGGATAAATGTCTGGGGCGAAGCGATGATATGCTTATAATAAGGGGTGTAAACCTGTTCCCTTCACAGATAGAGTCCGTCCTTCTTGAGATGAGCGAAATAAAGCCTCATTACAGAATAATCGTCGACAGGGTTAATAATCTCGATACTATCGAACTGCAGGTTGAAGTTGACGAAGAGTTTTTCCAGGATAAGATTAGCCAGCTGCAGTCGCTCCGCGAAAAACTGCTGGAAAACCTTGAAAGCGCAATTGGCCTGGGAATAAAGGTTACGCTGGTTGAGCCGAAGACTATAGAAAGAAGTGAAGGGAAAGCACAACGCGTCATTGACAAAAGAAAATTCTGAAAAATTCAGTAAATGGACAATATACCAATATCATCAGATTTAATTAAAGAACTTATCATCTCCACAGGGATCAACCCTAAAACAGCCTCAATCAGGGAGATAGTCCATCTCGTTAACCTTTTAGAGAAGAAAACCGGAACCAGTTTTGTAAGGATGGAAATGGGAGTGCCGGGACTTCCGGCTCCGACTATCGGTATAAACGCAGAGATTGCTGCGCTCAAAAGCGGAGTCGCCTCAATTTATCCTGATATATCAGGCCTCCCCTCTCTGAAAGAAGAGACTTCAAGGTTCATTAAGCTTTTCCTGAATATAGACGTCAGTCCTAAAGGCTGCATACCAACCGTCGGTTCAATGATGGGAGGGTTAGTTAGCTTTCTTGTAGCCAACAGGAATGACAAGACCAAAGAAGGTACTCTGTTCATTGACCCGGGCTTCCCTATTCAGAAGCAGCAGGTTAAGATGCTTGGTCATGATTACTATTCCTTTGACGTGTATAATTTCAGAGGAAAGAAACTGAAGGCAAAACTTGAATCTTATCTCAAAACCGGGAAGATTTCCTCCCTGCTATATTCAAATCCGAATAATCCTGCATGGATTTGCCTCAACGATGAGGAATTGTCGATTATCGGTGAACTTTCTGTTAAATACGATGTTATTGTAATTGAGGACCTTGCATATTTTGGTATGGACTTCAGAAAGGATTATTCCGTTCCGGGGAAACCCCCTTTCCAGCCAACCGTTGCCAGATATGCCAATGATTATATTATGCTTATATCCAGCTCAAAGATGTTCAGCTATGCAGGTCAGAGAATAGGAATGATGGCAATCTCGAACCATCTTTTCAACAGATCGTACCCTGACCTTTTAAGATATTACCCATCGGATAAATTCGGACATTCACTTGTATTCGGAGCTTTATACGGATTATCAGCAGGAGTTTCTCATTCGTCCCAGTTTGGCCTGGCTGCAATGCTGAAAGCTGCCAATGACGGAACCCATAATTACCGTAATGATTTAATGGAATATGCTGAAAAAGCAAAGATCATGAAAGAGCTCTTTGTAAAGCATGGATTTGAAATTGTTTACGACAAGGATATTGATGAACCGATTGCAGACGGTTTTTATTTTACAATTTCATACCCCGGTTTCAAGGATCGTGAATTGCTCTGGGAGCTTCTAAAGTATGGTGTAAGCGCAATTTCGCTCGATATTACCGGAAGTGACAGGAAGGATGGCCTCAGGGCATGCGTCTCGCTTGTTCCGAGGGAGTTATTCGGAGACCTGGACATTCGTTTGAAGAAATTCAGTGAGGATCATTTGAATTTAAAATAAAATGAAATCATCATATAAATACCCCCTTTCTTATTTCCCCCAAGGGGGAAAGGTCCACTCGCAGGCTGGCCCCTTCGCTAAAATTGCCCACCGGGCAATTTCTTACGCTCGGTCCTCCCCGTGGGGGAAAGCCTGCCCCGCTTCGGCGGGGGTTGGGAAGGGGGTATATAGTCCTAAAATGAAATCAAATCTTATTTGATAATATTTCTTAGAATTAAATAATTTTAATATGGCAAAGATCAGAGGAAGTATTGTTGTAGATGTAGAAAGGTGCAAGGGTTGCGAAGTATGCATGGTCACCTGTCCGACAGGTACCATTGCTATGGCAAAAGAGGTTAACCACAAAGGTTATTTCTATGCTTTTCCAGCTAATCCTGACCTGTGCATCGGATGTGCAAATTGCGCCATGGTTTGTCCTGATGGTGTCATAACAGTTTATAAAACAAAAATATAACGCGGTAATGGAAAAAGAACTAAGATTGATGAAAGGCAATGAGGCGGTTGCAGAAGCTGCAATCCGCGCCGGAGCCGATGGTTATTTCGGATATCCGATAACTCCGCAGAGCGAGATACTCGAATACCTGATGGTGGCTAAACCTTATGAAACTACCGGTATGGTTGTTCTCCAGGCCGAAAGCGAAGTGGCAGCTATTAACATGGTATATGGCGGTGCCGGATGCGGAAAAAAAGTAATGACATCATCTTCCTCTCCGGGGATAAGTCTCAAGCAGGAGGGGATAACATATATTGCCGGTGCTGAACTGCCGTGCCTGATCGTAAATGTAGTCAGGGGAGGACCAGGACTGGGAACCATTCAGCCTGCACAATCAGATTATTTTCAGGCAACCAAAGGGGGTGGACATGGCGATTACCACCTTATTGTTCTTGCTCCGGCATCGGTTCAGGAAATGGCTGACTTTGTGGGACTCAGCTTTGATCTTGCATTCAAATACCGTAACCCTGTAATGATGCTTTCAGATGGTGCAATCGGCCAGATGATGGAAAAAGTATGGCTCAGTCCGCAGAAGGAAAGATCAAAAACAGTTCCTGAGTGGGCTACCACCGGCAAACCTCCCACAAGGGAAAGGAATATTATTACATCGCTCGACCTTGATCCCAATGCACAGGAGAGATTTAACCAGAAGCTCATTGACAAGTACAATCTGATTAAGGAAAAAGAGGTTCGCTATGAAGAGTTTCAGTGCGACGATGCTGAATATCTTTTTGTTGCTTACGGGACAAGCGCCAGGGTTTGCCAGAAAGCAGTGCAGCTGTGCCGTGCTGACGGAATTAAAGTGGGCCTCCTCAGGCCTATAACCCTTTTCCCGTTTCCATCGAAGCGGATAAATGAGCTTGCCGATAAGATGAAGCTGATCCTGTCAATTGAAATGAGCGCCGGCCAGATGGTCGAGGATGTCATGCTTTCAGTGAATGGCAAAGTGCCAGTTTATCATTTTGGACGTATGGGCGGTATCGTTACAGCACCTGATGAGGTTGTTGAATTTCTTAAATCGAAAATTATAGGAGGTTAATATATGACTGAGGCTACAGGAATTAAAGAGATCATTAAACCTGAGAATCTGGTTTATAAAAGGACAAAGATCATGACCGACAATGTGCTTTCATATTGTCCGGGTTGTGGTCATGGAACTGCTCATCGTATTCTTGCTGAGATAATCGAGGAGGAAGGAATTCAGTCACAAACTATTGGAATATCTCCGGTAGGTTGTTCTGTGCTTCTTTACAATTTTCTGGATATAGACTGGCAGGAGGCAGCCCACGGGCGCGCTCCGGCTCTTGCCACAGCAATAAAGAGACTGCTTCCCGACAAGTTTGTATTCACTTACCAGGGCGATGGCGACCTTGCTGCTATCGGGACAGCAGAAACAATTCATGCATGCAACAGGGGAGAGAATATCCTGATAATATTTATAAATAACGGAATTTACGGTATGACGGGAGGCCAGATGGCTCCTACTACTTTAGTGGGGATGAAATCGTCCACATCACCCTATGGAAGAGATGTTAAGTTGATGGGTAATCCTCTTAAGATGACTGAGATCGTTGCTACTCTCCCGGGTACATATTATGTCACCAGGCAGAGTGTTCATACTGCGGCAAATGTGAAGAAGACAAAGAAAGCTATGAGAAAAGCAATTCAGTATCAGAAGCTTAATAAAGGTACCTGTTTCATTGAAATCGTTTCAAATTGTCCGTCGAATTGGAAGATGACACCTGTCGAATCTAATAAATGGATGGAGGCGAACATGTTCCCCTTCTACCCGCTCGGTGACCTGAAGGTACCTGCCGAAGAAACCACAAAGTAAAAACTCAATCTGAAAAAAATGACCGAAGAAATTATTATAGCAGGATTTGGAGGACAGGGAGTCCTCTCAATGGGCAAGATAATGGCATATTCAGCTATGATGCAGGATATGGAAGTGAGCTGGATGCCATCGTACGGACCCGAGATGAGAGGAGGTACTGCCAATGTAATTGTAATTATCAGCAGCGATAGGATTAGTTCCCCCATTGTGAGGAATTTCGATACTGCAATTATCCTTAATCAGCAGTCACTCGATAAATTTGAGAACGCTGTGAAACCCGGAGGCGTTCTGATCTATGACGGCAACGGTATTACACGCCATCCTGAGAGAAAGGATATCACTATTTACCGTGTTGATGCAGCCGAGGAGGCAGGAAAAATGAACAGCCCCAAGACATTCAACATGATCGTTCTGGGTGGATTTCTGAAGGTAAAACCTTTAATAAAGCTCGAAAACGTTATTAAAGGATTAAAGAAATCACTGCCGGAAAGGTATCATAACCTTATCCCGATGAACGAGAAAGCGCTGGAACGAGGACGCGAGATAATAAAGAAAGTTTAGAGTCCGTAAAGTTGAAAGCGGGTTTTATTTGATCTTATTAGCTTTACCTTCAAGATAGGTCCTGAAAGCCTCAGGAGCATTAGGCTGTGCCATTTCAAATATAATTTTTACACTCTTATCGTCAATTTTGATATATGAGAGCCTGAACCTTGATGAAGATGATGATTTTTCACTGGTCATCACTATTGAGTTATCGGTAAAACTGACCTTGTACTTAATTGTGTTTCCTTCATTGTCAAAATAAATGGCCTCCTGGTTCCCTCCCCTTGATCCATCATATACATACAGCAGGTCATCATGCACTTTTGCAGCATATTTTGCCGTCTCCGGAAAAACAGTATGGTTCTTCCTTACAAGTACCTTTCCGTCAAGGTCGGCCTGAAAAGAAAACGAACCTTCACCCTGTCCCGGCTGCCCATTCCCTTCTCCAACCCACTCACCTATAAGATATTTCCATTTTTCCCAGCCTCCATTGGCCTGCTGCCCTGATAATGAAGAACTAAGGGCGATCAATAGACAAAATGTAACGATTTTATAGGTTCTCATATTTTATGAATTTATTTTTATAATAATATATTCAGATTGCAAGATCGCATAATTATACGACCTTTTTAACCCACCCCGGCCCCTCCCAGGAGGGAATCTTTGAGCCCGACACCTGTCGCCTGACGCCTATTTCTTATAGAAATGCATCTCTTCAATATACTTCCATACCTTCTCCGGTACATAATAGGACATGTTTTTTCCTCCTTTGATTCCGTTCCTGATAAAAGTTCCTGAAATTTCCATCAGTGGAGCTTTTGACTGGTGTATTTCGGCAGAGCTGAGGATCTGGTCGAGAAGGGGAGAAGCTGGTCTCTTTGTGCCGGGCCTGGGATAAATGTAAACAGGGCATTTCTTAACCAGTTCCATTCCGTTTTTCCACTTATGGAGCGTATACAGGTTGTCTTCGCCCATTACGAGGCAGAAGTTAAGGTCTTGAAATTTTTCTTCGAGGTAAGAAAGTGTATCAATAGTATATGATGGTATCGGAAGTTTGAATTCAATATCGGAAGCTTTCAGGCGATCGTTGTCTCCGGTTGCAAGCTGCACCATGTAAAGGCGCTGGTAGTCGTCAAGCAGTGTCTCCTTCCTTTTAAGCGGATTCTGAGGACTGACAACAAACCAAACCTGATCAAGGCCCTCGAATTCGGTCATGTATCCGGCAATAGCAATATGCCCTATATGAATTGGGTTAAATGATCCGAAGTATAAACCGACTTTTATCATTATTACCTTTATCCTAAATCTGTAATTGAAGACCCCCTTTCTTTTTCCCCCAGGGGGGAAATGAAATCCTTGATCTCCGTCCCCCTTGGGGGAAGGTTGGGAAGGGGGTAATCTTACTTCAATTATCCAGAAAACCAGTCACTAATCTGTAGACCTCATTTTCGGCCTCTTCGAGGTTATTGTTTCCAACTATGTTATCGAAACTATCTGCCAGCATCAACTCCTCAGCAGCTTTTTCCAATCTCATCTTTATCTTATAATCCGCATCTGTTCCCCTGGCGATCAGTCTTTTCTCCAGTTCACTTATGGAAGGGGGCATTATGAAGATTGATATAGCAATATTTTTAAATATGTTTTTCAGGTGGACACCTCCCTTTACGTCCACATCGAAGAGGACATGGCTCCCATGCGACCATATCCTGTCAATTTCGCTCTTCAGGGTACCATATAGCTGATCCTTATAGACCTCTTCCCATTCAATAAACTCATCGTTTTTTATCTTCTTTCTGAACTCTTCAACTGACATGAAATAATAATCGACTCCGTCTTTTTCAGAACTGCGGGGAGCTCTTGTAGCGCATGAGATTGAAAACTCAAGATTTATTCCCCTGTCGAGGAGGTACTTTATTATCGTTGATTTTCCGGCACCGGAAGGGGCGGAAATAATGATTAGTTTTCCTTTCATAATGCATTCATAGTCTGCTCTTTTATCTTCTCAAGCTCATCCTTCATCGAAACCACCAGCTTCTGGATTGAAGAATCGTTGGCTTTGGATCCGATTGTATTTATTTCGCGACCAATCTCCTGAGCTATGAAGTTTAATATCTTGCCATTGGGCGGTAATGACGCAACTTTCTCGAGGAAATATTCACAATTTTTTTTCAACCGGACCTTTTCTTCATTAATGTCCAGCTTTTCGATGTAGAATATTATCTCCTGCTCGAATCTGTTCATATCAACATTTTCCTTCCCAACGTTTTCAATAAGCGAAGCATGAATCTTCTCACGGATTCTTTTTATCCTTTCTCCCTCATGCTGTTCGACCTCGGTCAGATATACCAGAATCTTTCCAATACATCTGATAAGGTCAGTTTCGATAGATTTCCCCTCTTCGGACCTGTAATCATTAAGCTGCCCAATAGCTTCACCTGTTTTTTCCTTTACGATGGCCCATTCATCTTCTGCAAGCTCCGGTTTCTCAGTCTTAAGAGCATCAGGCAGGCGCATAATAATTGGCAGGAGCTGCTCATCTGAATTCAGGCCCAGCTCAGCAGATATCTCTTTCATTTGGGTGAAGTAATTCTTAACGACATTTTTATTTATAACCGGGATGATCTCCGTATCGAGAGAATCAAAATTAATTGCCAGGTCAATTTTTCCGCGGTCGAGCTTCTGACTCACCATGTTCCTGATCTCTGACTCCTTCTCCTTGTAAAGCCATGGCAATCTCAGATTGAGGTCGAGCGATTTGGAATTGAGTGATTTAATTTCAATTGAGATCTTCTTCTGCGGAATTTCAGCGATGGATTTGCCAAAGCCTGTCATCGATTTTATCATTACCTGGTGAATTGAAAATAAGCTGAAAGTTACAAAATTTCATCAAATTACATACTACAGCCTTTCCAGTTCAACTGTAAAGTGCCTCAGGATGGGCGCCTCTTCCCTGATACGCAATCCTCTTTTTATAGATTCTCTTCTTTCGAAAACGTTTTTCGCTACTGCCGCAACATAATCCATATGGTTATCTGAATACACTCTGCGCGGCACGGCAAGCCTGACAAGATCCCTTCCGGTGAACCTGTTCTCTCGAGTTACAGGATCCCTGTCTGCCATCAGGGCTCCAATCTCAGTGCCCCGGATACCTCCTTCAATATATAGCTCGACTGCAAGAGTCTGAGCTGGGAACTCCTCCTGAGGAACGGCATGAAGGAAGTCAAGCGCATCAATAAAAATGGCATGACCGCCGAACGGCTCAAGCACAGGGATTCCGCACTCTTTCATCGTGGCGCCAAGCAGGCCCACCTGCCTTATTCTTGAGCTGAGATACTCAAAATCAGTACCTTCATACAATCCCCTGGCAAGTGCGTTCATATCGCGTCCTGCCATTCCTCCATATGTCAGAAACCCTTCAAAGATAATATTGAACATTGAAGCCTTTTTGAAGAGATCCTCCTCCCTGAAGCCGATAAAACCGCCCATATTGACAATAGCATCCTTCTTTGAACTCATGGTCATACCGTCGGCATAGGAGAACATTTCGAGGGCTATTTCCCTGATCGACTTATTTGCGTATCCTTCCTCCCTGGTTTTGATGAACCAGGCATTTTCTGCAAACCTCGCAGAATCAAGGATGACCCTGATGCCGTACCTGTCGGCAAGCTGCCTGATCCCTTTCAGGTTTGCCATGCTTACAGGCTGTCCGCCGGCTGTATTATTTGTAATGGTGACAATTATGCACGATATTTTTTCACGAGGATTCTTTTTAAGGACATTTTCAAGCTTGTTGAGATCGACATTTCCCTTGAAGGGGTGCTGGGCTTTGAAATCATAAGCAATGTCAATGGTACAATCCACAGCTTCAGCTTTTCTGAATTCAATATGACCTTTTGTGGTGTCAAAATGAGAATTGCCCGGAACGAGATCTCCCTCCTTGACAAGAACTGAGAAAAGAACATTTTCTGCAGCTCTTCCCTGGTGAGTCGGAAGAAAATAATTAAACCCGGTAATCTCCTTTATCGCATTCTTGAGATTATAATAGGAAGATGCCCCGGCATAGCTTTCGTCGCCCTGCATGAGAGCTGCCCATTGACTGTCGCTCATGGCTCCTGTCCCGGAGTCAGTAAGAAGGTCGATGGTCACCCGGTCCGACCTGAGGTTGAAAAGATTATATGAAGCTTCACTTATCCATTTCTCCCTTTCGAGCCTTGTGCTGCGATAAACAGGCTCAACCATTTTTGTTTTGAATGGCTCAATGAATGGTAAATCCATAGTTATTTGAAATTTAAGAAATTAGTAATGGAATGATTCTTTGTAAATAGTCTTCAGAAATGAGACTTTAATTACAGGGTGGAGAAAAAATCCCGGTTTTTTATATTCCTGTATATATCAGCAGGCCTGTTTGCCGTTATTGAAAATAAGATCATTTTTGCATCAATGATGTAGAGTGTAAAATTAAAAGTATTTTATCATATATTCAACCGGGGAAAATATTTAATGAAAGAATGGATCATGCATGCAAGATTATTAAAGTATCTGTTTGTATTATTATTTGTAAATATATGTATATCAGGATTATCGCAGGAAGTTACTCACAAAGAGTCCAAAGATGTCTTCTTGCTTGATTCGCTGAAGAGAAACGAAATTATTTTTAATGATGATACAAAGACACCCGTTCTTGACAAAAATAAAAAGCTGAAAAAACCGCGAGGGCCCAGTTTAAAGAGCTCCTCGGGTTCTCATTTACCTTCAGATTTTAACTGCTAAATATCTTTCTGGTAGATCCTGAATTTTTTGACCACTTTGCAGCCTACTCTTTCGTATTCGGCTCTCATTCTTGTATTGTCCTCGAGAACCAGATGACTATCTACCAGTTCCATTTTGTGATTGATACCTGATTGAAGTATTTTAACAGCCATGAGTACTTCTATGCCTTTTCCGCGGAACTCTTTTTTCACACCACCAAGCATCATAAGGAGCTTCTTCGACTGCTTTGATTCTTTCAGAACCTTGAATATTCCGAACGGTAGCAGCCTTCCGTTGCAGGCCTTAATCCCGGGACTGACATCAGGCATGCCGATTGCAAACCCTATAAGCTTGCCATTTGACTCTACAACCTTGATGAACTTCGGATCAAGAATTGGAAGATATCTTGCTGCAAACTCAGCTTTTTCCTTATCATTAAGCGGAACGAAACCATAAATTTCATTGAAAGTATCATTCATCAGCTCAAGAACATCGAGGATATATGGCTTGAGCTCTTTTTTCTTGTTGAATTCGATTATTTTATAACCTTCAGCTTTTTCTACCCTTGAAAGAACCTTAACATATACTTCAGGTAATGCTTGAGGCAGTTTTCCAAGATAATTCACCAGGTCAACTTTTTTACCATAACCCTCATTTTCAATCAGGGTGTTCATATATGACGAATTATTTGCGGAAGTCATGAACATCGGGTATTCAAATCCCTCAGTCTGAAATCCCTGTGGGTCTTTATCTGAAAAGCCAAGAGGGCCTACAATCCTGCCCATTCCGTTTTCCTTTACCCAATCTTCAACCTTTTTTATTAGCGCATGGAAAACCTCCTGATCATTATAACAATCCATGAAGCAGAAGCGTCCGTTGTATTCATGGTTGATGTCATTATACCGCTTGTTAATAATTCCCATGATCCTCCCTGCAGGCTTACTATCCTTATAAGCCACCAATAGGATAGCATCAGCATATTTGTAGGATTTGTTTTTCTTTTTATTGAAGAGCTCCTTATCATCCATGTAAATAGGAGGAAGCCAGTCAGGCTCATTCTTATGTATTTTTTCAGGAAGAAAGATAAAATCGTGAAGCTCTTTTCTGGTAACAGCTTCTTTTATAATAATATCAGCCATATCAGGGTTTTTAGGTTGCGGCAAGTAACAAAAAAATTAAATAAAGACAATAAAATTATGTTGAATATTTCCTTCTCAATGGTGTCGAAGGTAAAGATCCAGAATGACAAAAAAGGCAAAGATAAGGCTTGCAATTCCATTGGTTGTCCCGAATGCAAGATTCACCCTGCTGAGGTCGTCATGTTTCACAATAGCATGCTGGTATATCAATAGTGAAGCGAACAACAGGGCTCCGACCCAGAAAAATATTCCTCCGTTCCCCAGGTATCCGGCTGCTGCAACAAGACAAAAAGTGACAAAATGAACTATTATAGAGATTGTTAGTGCACCTTTCAGTCCTAATGCTGAAGGCATCGACCTTAATTCCTGACTCCTGTCAAATTCATCGTCCTGCAACGAATAAATTATGTCAAACCCGCCTGACCATGTAAGCACAATAATTGAATAGATAACCGGCAGAACAGCAAAGGATCCCGTAACAGAAATATATGCTCCTATCGGTGCAAGGCTAAGACCAAGGCCGAGTATGAAATGACAAAGGGCTGTGTACCTTTTGGTGAGGCTGTAACCCAGAATGATTATCAGGGCGACTGGCGACAGGAACAGGGTAAGGCGGTTAATGAAGGCAGTTGTTACAATGAATAGAACGGCATTGATTATGACAAATATTGAAGCTGCCCTGGGGCTTATTAGGCCTTTTGGAATTTCCCTGTTTTTTGTTCTGGGGTTGAGTGCATCAAACCGGTTATCGGCAATCCTGTTAAATCCCATTGCTGCATTGCGTGCAAAGATCATGCAGAGTATTATAAGCAGGAAGAGTCTGAGGCTGAAGCTGTATTCGCTTTGTGATACCGCAAGTGAGAAGCCTATAAGAGCAAACGGCATTGCAAAAACAGTATGACCGAATCTTACAAGTGAAAGATAGTTTTTAATCCTGGTTAAGAAGGTTCTCATTGATTCAGCAGCTTTCTGTATATCTCGTAGCCTTCATCATCATATGCTACGAAGATTACTTTTTCAGGATACGAATTCCTGCTTATAAATCTTTTTGTTTCGTTGACGGCAATTACCGCAGCCAGGTCCTTTGGGAATCCGTATATACCGGTCGAAATGCCCGGGAAGGCAATCGTTTTTAGTTTATTTTCCTTAGCCAGCTTAAGGCTTGCCTGATAGCATGATGCAAGTTGTTCAGGCTCATCTTTATAACCGCCATACCATACTGGTCCTACCGTATGTATGATATGTCCGGCCTGAAGGTTATACCCCCGGGTAATTTTTGCCTGGCCGGTTGAACAGCCGTTCAGATCCCTGCATTCGTTCAATAGGTCAGGTCCCGCTGCCATATGAATAGCCCCGTCAACGCCACCTCCCCCGAGAAGAGAACTATTTGCAGCATTTACTATGGCATCGACTTTCAAAGTAGTGATGTCACCCTTAAGCAGCTCAACCCTTTTACTTTTCATTACCTTATTTTTGCACCAAGGTCTTTCTCAAGAGCAGTTGCAAGACTGTTCATTGTTTTTTCTATGCTTTTGTCAGTCAAGGTCTTGAGATTGTCAAGCAGGATGAAGCTGACTGCATAGGATTTTTTATTGTTGCCAAGGCTCTCGCTTTCGTAAACGTCAAACAGGTCAACGTCGTGAAGAATGTGTCTTTCAGTCCTGAATGCCAGTTCCCTGATCTGTTCGAACTTAACACCCTTATCAAGGAGTAGCGCAAGATCTCTTCTAACCCATGGATATTTGGGAAGCTCTGAATAGTTAACGGCATTCTCTTTAACAATTTTCAGAAGGTAATCCCATTCAATATGACCGTAATAAACATCCTGTCCGATATCGAATTTTGCCAGATATGACTTTGATATCTTTCCGGCAGAGGCAACGGCAATATTATTAAACGACCAGGTAAAAGACTCAGAGAAATATTTTCTATCGCTCTCACCCCTTGAAAGATTCTCAGGAATAATTCCAAGGCGCGACATAACCATCTCTACAGTTGATTTAATGTTGAAGAAGTCTGAAGGGCTGGTCTTGCTGTTCCAGCGCTGCTTACCCGTGTTCCCGGTAATAAAGATGCCGAGCGATTTCTTTTCAAGATAATCCTCTGCACGGGGAAATGAATTCCCTGATTTTTTCAGGAAGTAATTATTCCCGAATTCATAAAGTTTCAGATCGGGATTCTGCCTGTTTATGTTCCAGGCTACCGAACTGAGTCCGCCGAACAGCAATGATTGTCTCATTGCATTAAGGTCGGAGCTCAGGGGATTTGCAAGAAGCACCATCTGATCCTTTTCGAAGTCATCATTGTCATAAAATGATGCAGGATTCAGTGAATTGCACATTATCTCAGCATATCCATTGGCTGACAGCATGTCGGCGATGATGTTCAATATCTTTTCTTTATCCGGTTTCTCCGGAAAATAAAGTGTCGAATTTACATGGTTGCCGATCTCCACATTATTGTAGCCGTAGATCCTCAGGATATCTTCAATCACGTCGGCTTCGCGCTGAACATCGACCCTGTAAAGCGGTATTTCAAGGATCATATTATCACCTGATTCTTCAAGGATAGTCATGTCAAGCGACCCGAGTATCTTTTTAATTAACTGGTGATCGATCTTTTTGCCTATAAGCCTGTCAATGTTTTCATAACTGACAGTAATCTTCTGTCTTTCAATTTTTTTGGGATATACATCAACGATTTCCGATGATATTTGCCCTCCTGTCAATTCCCTCATGAGCATCGCAGCCCTTTTCAGCGCCCAGATTGTTATCTCAGGATCCGCACCACGTTCAAACCTGAATGATGCATCAGTCTGGAGGCCATGACGCTTTGAAGTTTTTCTGATCGAAACCGGGTTAAAGTATGCGCTCTCAAGGAAAATGTTCCTGGTAGTACTGCTTATTCCCGATTTTATCCCGCCGAAGACTCCCGCAATACACATTCCGCCTTTTGTATCGCATATCATAAGGTCTCTTGAAGAGAGGCTTCTTTCGACTGAATCGAGAGTAATGAATTTTGACTTATCCGGAAGGTTTTTGATAATGACTTTCCTGCCTTCTATCATGTCGGCATCAAATGAGTGAAGGGGCTGCCCAACCTCGTACTGAACAAAGTTCGTAATATCGACCACATTGTTGATCGGGTTGAGCCCTACGGCTTTAAGCTTGTTTTTAAGCCAGTCAGGCGATTCGCCTATTGTAACATTGCTGATTGTAATTCCTGTATACCTCGGGCAATCGGTGGGGTTCTCAATTACAACCTGATACGGATTGCTGTTATTGTCAGGACTGAAACCAGCTAGCGATGGCAGGGAAGCCCTGATGTTATCTTTCCCACTGGCATTAAGCCAGGCTGCAAGGTCGCGTGCTGCTCCAAAATGTGATCCGCCATCAATCCTGTTGGGAGTGAGCCCAATCTCAAATATATTGTCCTTTACGATCTTAAAATATTCAGATGCCGGAGTTCCGGGCTGTGCATCTTTATCCAGGACCATAATTCCCTCATGCAGGTTTCCAAGTCCAAGCTCATCCTCGGCACAGATCATTCCCTCGGACAGTTCCCCCCTTATCTTTGCTTTCTTTATTTCAAGGGTTTCGTTCCCCTTATACAGGATTGTTCCAACCGTAGCCACCGGCACTTTCTGCCCGGCAGCAACATTGGGAGCACCGCAGATAATATGCAGAGGTTCGCCTGAACCCGTGTTTACCGTAGTTATAGATAATTTATCGGCATCGGGATGTTTTGAGCAGGTGAGGACTTCGCCAATCACAACACCTTTCAGTCCGCCTCTTACGGATTCCCACTCTTCCAAGGCTTCAACTTCAAGTCCTAACCCGGTGAGAATAACAGAAAGTTTTGAAGGCTCAATGTCAATATTCAGATAATCCTTCAGCCAGTTGTAAGAAATCTTCATATTCCAAATAGTAATTAACAGAAGGCAAAAGTAAGCATTTTAAGAAAGGTAAATATCTATCTTTGTAAACAAACATTATAATTATGGTTATTGAAAAGGATGACAAGCTGATCCTGCTTACAAACGATGATGGATTGTATGCCGCGGGTTTGCGTACACTGCTTGAAGTTATGGAAGAATTCGGGAAAGTGGTTCTAATTTCAACACTGGAGAGCCAGTCGGGAATGTCACAAGCCCTTACAGTCAAAACGCCGCTCAGGGTCAAGCTTCTTGAGGAAAATGAAAAACACAGGATATATACCTGCAATGGCACTCCCACCGACAGCATTAAGATTGCCATAAATCAGCTTCTTGAAAGAAAGCCTGATTTTGTAGTTTCTGGAATAAACCATGGATCAAATTCTTCAGTAAGCGTTTTATATTCAGGAACAATGGCTGCCGCTCTTGAAGGCTGCCTTTATGGGATATGCTCGGTTGGTTTTTCTCTTAACAGCTATTTACCGACAGCCGACTTTTCTGTATGTAATAAGTACATCAGAATAGTAATGAAAAACCTTGCTAAAAAACAGCTTCCATATGGCGTTTGCCTTAATGTCAATATTCCGGCTGTTAAGAAAAATGAGATAAAGGGAATAATGATATGCAGGCAGTCGAAAGGCAACTGGAAGGAGGAATTTGAAAAGCGGAAAGATCCGACGGGCAAGACATATTACTGGCTTACGGGCATCTTCCAGAACCATGAGCCCGAATCGCTCGATACTGACGAGTGGGCACTTGCAAATAATTACGTATCGCTTGTCCCCGTTACTGTCGATATGACGGCCCACTGGTACCTTGATGAACTTAAAAAACGATTTTAAAAATGAAACTGACTGAAAAATATGATAGAGTTCCATTTGGACTGATTTCCGGTTTTGTTCTTCCATTCCTGGTAGCTCTTGTTACTTTCCTGGTCGCAAATGGACATCCTTCGCTGCACGCATGGATTCACAAAATTTCAGATGCAAATATTGTAACACATGTAGTTACGCTTTGCGTCTTCCCCAACATACTTATATTCCTGTTATTCAATCATTTCGACATGCTGAAGTCATCAAAGGGCGTTCTTGGTGCAACTATCTTCTGGGCCATAATCGTATTTATTATCTATTTCCTGTAATGAAATATTTTATTATCGCTGGTGAACAATCAGGCGACCTTCATGGATCAAACCTCGTAAGGGAACTGATAATTGCCGACAAGGAAGCTGATATTGTTTGCTGGGGTGGAGACATGATGGAATCGGCTGGAGCTAAGCTTCTAATGCATTATAAAAAGACAGCCTTCATGGGATTTGTGGTTGTCCTGAAAAACCTCCGGACGATTGCACGCAATCTTTCATTGTGCAAGCAGCAAATAAAGGAGTTCAGTCCTGATGTTGTAATACTGATCGATTACCCGGGGTTCAACCTCCGCATTGCTGAGTATGCAAAGAAGTCAGGCATGAGGGTGTTCTATTATATCTCTCCAAAATTCTGGGCCTGGAAAGAGAAACGGGTCGAGAAAATAAAAAAATATGTTGAAAAGATGTACATCATCTTTCCCTTCGAAACCTCATTTTATAAAAAACACCAGGTAGAGGTTGAATACAGGGGAAATCCGCTTGTCGATGAAACTGACAGAAGAATTTCTGCGATGCCTTCATCAGAAGAACTTCGAAAAGTAATGTCTCCTGACGGGAGGCCTGTGATCGGCATCCTGGCCGGGAGCCGCAGGCATGAAGTTGAATCCATTCTTCCTCAGATGGTAAGAGTTGTCAGCGATTTTCCCGGATATCAGTTCGTTCTTGCCGGGGTGAAAAACCTTCCGGATGAACTATACCTCAGGATTATCGGCAACGAAAATATAAAACTGGTCAAGGAGAAAACCTACGAGATACTTCATATCTCCGAAGCTGCACTTGTAGCTTCCGGAACCGCTACCCTGGAGGCTGCTCTGCTGAATACACCGCAGGTGGTATGCTATAAGGCCGACTTTTTATCAATGCTTATTGCATTGATGCTTATTAAGGTGAAGTTCATTTCCCTGGTGAATCTTATAATGGATGCTGAGGTGGTTAAAGAGCTTGTCGGTTATTCACTTAACAAAAAGAACATTGCCGAAGAGCTTAAATCGGTTCTTCAGGGCGGAAGTAAGAGGGAGAAGATGCTTTCAGATTATGTTTTGATGAAGCAGAGATTAGGGCCGGCAGGTGCCTCAGCAAGAGTTGCGGCTGATATGGTGAAAATATTAGACGCTGAATTGATTTTATAAATGGTCAGAAACCTGTTTTTTTCTATTTTAATCATTATCTCCAGTCCATCGTTTTTAACCGGGCAGGTCCGGATACGGCTCTTTACCTCGAACGACCCATCATACGCAGTTTTTTCGGTATCTGCCGGCCGGTATGAAATAAACACTTATTCCGGGCAGACAATTATTCTGAAGGCTGGCGAGCTGGCAATGATTTCAGAATATAATGGAAGGCTGGCAATCAAAGCCAGGAACTCGGCTGCATTTGAATGTGATTCAGTTATATTCAGCGGTAAAACCGGAAATGATCTGTTCACACTGCGGGTAAACGGGAAGACCCCTTTGAGGCAACATTATTCAGGTGATCTTCAGTGTATTCCTGACCTTGAGACCATTCTGCTCATTAATATCTGCGATATTGAATCATATGTTGCAGGTGTAGTAAAAGCTGAAGGCGGCTCCGGCAAAAATATTGAGTATTTCAAGACGCAGGCAATCATTGCCAGGACATACATGTACAAATATTTCAATAAGCATGCTGTCGACAGGTACAATCTTTGTGACGAGACTCATTGCCAGGCTTTTAATGGAATCACTAACGATTCGCTTATCACCGGGGCCTCATATGAAACTAAAGGACTTGTAGCCGTGGGTCCCGACAGCACACTTATAATATCGGCATTTCATTCTAACTGCGGTGGAGAGACTTCTCCAGCTGAATTTGTATGGCTTACCAGTCAGCCCTACCTGAAGAGAGTCACCGATCCCTGGTGCCGATCCTCACGAAATGCTTCATGGACAAAAAGCATAAGCTTTGACAGCTGGAAGGGTTATCTTTCAGAGATTGGCTTCTCAGGAGATAGCTCTGATAGCCTCATATTCAACTTTTCACCTGAATCGAGGGTAAACGACTACCGGGCAGATTCATTTACATATCCGATGCGGCAGATGAGGACGGATCTTAACCTGAGGTCTGCATTTTTTAAGATATCAGTGGAAGGAGACTCCGTTATTATCCATGGCAAAGGCTATGGACATGGTGTGGGCCTTTGCCAGGAAGGGGCAATGGTAATGGCGGCCAGGGGATACACTTTCAGTCAGATTATTGATTTCTACTACAGCGGAGTCAGAATTGTGGATGTTAAAGATGCACAGGTAATAAAATGATGGGGTTATAAATAGAAGGGGGTAAATGAATAGGGAGATTCCTCGCTGGCGCTCGGAATGACAGCTCAGATAGGGGATCAAAGGGAAAAGAGGAGGCGGTTCGCAGGAGCGAACCGCCTCCTCTTTTCCACNNGGCGGAGGAATGAGGAATCTCCCCAGACATAAACAAAATGATTAATGGGGTGAGTACATGAAAATAATGATCAGAACGTTACTATTAGTATAATGACTAATTTGATTATTTTTGTCAATTAAGCTATTTTATGTTTGCGATATTCATCAGAGAGATACGCGGATTCTTCAGCAGCCTGACAGGCTATATAGTGATCATTGTATTCCTTCTTGTCAACTCTCTTTTCATTTGGGTCTTTCCCGGGGAGTGGAATATTTTTGACAGCGGTTATGCAAGCCTGGGGACACTGTTTTATCTCGCGCCATGGGTCTTTCTTTTTCTTGTCCCGGCAGTGACCATGAGAATGATAGCTGAAGAAAAAAGACTTGGGACTATTGAACTCATCTATTCAAAACCTGTGTCCGAAGGGGAGATCATATGGGGAAAATACCTTGCGGCAGTTTCACTCGTTCTCCTGTCGTTGCTACCCTGCCTGATCTGGTACGTTTCAGTGTACCTGCTTGGAGAAACCCCCGGAAACCTCGACAAGGGAGGCACCTGGGGTGCATTCATCGGACTCTTTTTCCTGGCATCAGTTTATGCCTCCGCAGGTATCTTTGCATCGTCGCTTACTGATAACCAGGTAATTGCCTTCATTATAGCTGTCCTAATATGCTTTGTCCTTTTCATGGGATTCGATTCATTTGCATATCTGCCCGGACTAAAGAAGCTCGATGAGTTTGTAATCGGCCTGGGGATTAATGAACATTACAAATCAATGAGCAGGGGGGTCATTGATATCAAGGATGTGGTTTATTTCCTTGCTCTCTCTGCAATATTCAATGAGGCCACCAGGCTGGTGCTTTTATCAAGGAAATGGAAGAAAAGGAGCTAAGTCATGGCTGAAACAAAACTTACTCAAAGCATCAGGTCACGATCATGGATCAGATTTGCCGTTACAGCAGCAGCAATCATATTAGCGGCTTCAGCCCTGGGTTTTGTAAGGCTCAGGCTCGATCTTACTGAAGATAAGCGGTTCACTCTTTCTCAGCCGACCAAAAAGATACTCGACGGAATTAAAAACGACGTATATATTCAGGTATACCTCGACGGCGAAATGCCGATTCCTCTTAAGCGGCTGAAGAGATCGGTCCAGGATATGCTTGAGGAGTTCAGGATAGCTTCCGGCAGGCATATTGACTATGAATTCATCAATCCTGCCGAAACTAAAGATTCAAAGCAGAGAAATGAACAATTCACATCTCTTGAAAATAAAGGTCTCATTCCTGTCAGAGTAGTGGCTGGCGACGCTGAAGGAGGATCAAGCCAGAAACAGATATTCCCCGGAATGATAGTCAATTATAATGGTGCAGAGGTGCCTGTTAACTTTCTCGAGAATAACCAGTCAGCCTCAACTGAGCAGAATTTACTCTATTCAATGGAAGGACTTGAATACGAGATGATTCAGACTATCGCTACCATCACTTCCGACACGGTGTATAAAGTTGCTTTTCTTGAAGGTCAGGGCGAGCTGCGTGAAACTGAAGTGGCAGATATTACAATGAACCTGGCAAAATATTTCACTGTCGACAGGGGATCTGTCGGCGGAAAACCAGGGGTTCTCGATCGTTATTCCGCAGTCATCGTTGCCGGGCCCGTTAAAGAATTCAGCGAAGCCGACAAGCTGGTTATTGATCAGTACATAATGAACGGCGGCAAAGTATTATGGCTTTATGATGAGGTGTCAGTGAATGCCGACAGCCTTATAAATGGTGAGACAGTCGGCTTGTACCACCCTTTGAATATTGAAGATCAGTTGTTCAGGTATGGTGCCAGGGTAAACCCTGTGATGGTTCAGGATATGGATTGCATGATTCAGCAGTTTTCTGTGATGACAGGACCGGAACAGAAACAGATAGTGCCTGCACCGTGGGTCTATTACCCGTTACTTGCACCGAGCCAGCATCATCCAATAACCAGGAACCTCAACAAGGTTCTGGGAAGGTTTGTAAATACAATTGATACCGTAGGGCTTGATCCTTCAATTAAAAAGAGTGTACTGCTTTCCACATCTGCCTATTCCAGGACTATTTTGCCGCCGATGGTAATCAGGCTTGACGAGGCTGAAGCGACACCGGATCATAATGTGTATACAAAATCAAATCTGCCTGTAGCGGTTTTGCTTGAAGGTGCTTTTACTTCAGCATTTAAAAACAGGATGACAGCAAACCTTGTCAGCGATCCTGGTTTTAAGGTAAGGACTTCAGGTATAAGGACAAAAATGATCGTTGTTGCTGACGGCGACATCATAAGGAATGAAGTGCACCGTTCAGGCAGTACCGAAACTACTTATCGTCTTGGCCAGGATCAGTACACAGGGCAAATGTTCGGCAACAGGGATTTCCTGGTCAATTGCATGAATTACCTTGTAGATAACAATGGACTGATGGACCTCAGATCAAGGGAGATGAAAATGCGCCTGCTCGATAAGCAGAAGGTAAAGGCAAAGCGGACTGAATGGCAGCTTATCAATATTCTTTTCCCGATCGCCATTGTCATAATTGCTGGAATTGTATACAGCTTCTTCAGAAAAAGGAAATATGCAACATTCGGATAATGAATAAAATAGTCTCCAGAAATATTTTATTGTCAGTTTTACTTATCCTGCTTCTTTTTCTGGTGATCCTCGCAAAGGGAAGAACGGCGTTCGGAAAAAGAGAAAGCTCATTTGCAATTGAGCAGCAGAAGGCAATTACCCGGATTGAGTTTTCTGAAGGAGGCAAAAAGCTTGTACTTGAAAAGCAGGGTGAGGGGTGGACCCTAAATGGCAGGCACGAAGCGAGGAAAAGCGGAATTAATTTTATTCTGCGTGTCCTTACTGAAATACAGATTAAGTCACCTCTGACTCAGGAGCTATTCAGGAGCGAAATCAAGCAGAATAATATTATCCCTCTGAAGGTCAGGATATTTGATAAGAACCAGCTCCTGAGGTCATTTCTTGTCTACAAAACCGGGACCAATAAGTACGGGAATGTGATGAAAAGAAGAGAAAGCTCAAAACCATTTATCGTTTACATACCTGGTTTTGAGGGAGATATCGGATCTGCATTCACATTAAATGAGCTTTTTTGGCTACCTTACACAGTTTTCAAACTTCTCCCTTCTGAAATATCAGCAATCAGGCTTGAAAATGTTTCCGATCCTTCATCTTCCTTCTCAATTACGAATAAGCGTAATATATACACTTTATCGGATATGAATGGTCCTCTGACAGGATGGGACACGGCACAGGTAAAGCGTTATCTTTCATATTTTGCATGGATACCTTTTGAAAGCTGGGCTGTTGATCTGCCTGATCCTGAAAAGAAAAAGATCGAATCAGGGCTTCCTGTTTTCAGGATTACTGCAATCATGACAAACGGAGATGAGACCACACTTACCCTATGGGAAAGAACTATAGGTAACTCCAATTCAAAAGACAGCGACAGGCTATGGGCCAAAACTGAAGAAAAGGACGATTTGTTTATAATGCGCTATTTTGATATTGACCCTCTTCTCAAGAAGAAGGGCTATTTCTTTGCTCAATAATTTTTGTTTGAAGGATAATTTTTTTTTTTGTAATATTGATAATTAAGAATTGAGCAGGCTAATTGTCTCAATTCATTCATTTATAGTAAAGTATATAAACTTGTAAATCGTAAAATCAACTTAAACCGGAAATATTATGAAATTTGTTGTATCCAGTACTGAACTTCTTGGTCATCTGCAGGCTATCAGCAGGGTAATAAGCTCTAAGAATACACTTCCGATTCTTGATAACTTTCTTTTCAACTTAAGCGGAAATGATCTTGAAATTACTGCCTCCGACCTTGAGTCTACTCTGATAACCAGGATGAAGCTTGAGAATACACAGGGAGACGGGATGATAGCTCTTCCTGCAAGGATACTGCTCGATACATTGAAGGAATTCTCAGCACAGCCACTTACTTTCGATATAAACCTTGAAACTCTGGCAGTTGTGATCATCTCGGAAAACGGGAAGTTCAATGTTGTCGGACAGAATGGAGTCGATTTTCCGGCCCTTCCTGCCATTAAGAAGGACAAAAAGTTCTCATTCACAATCAATGCCGACGTGATGCTTGCAGGTATAAATAAAACTCTTTTCGCAACTGCCGACGATGAGCTTCGTCCGGTTATGGGAGGCGTTTTTGTTGAAGCATCGACCGATAAGATCACATTCGTCGCTTCTGATGCGCATAAGCTTGTTAGATACCAGAGATCCGATGCTCATGCCGATGACAATGCCTCATTCATACTTCCAAAGAAACCGGCTTCCCTTCTTAAAAACATTCTTCCAAGGGAGGAGGGTCCCTTTACAGTTGAGTTTGACGACAAAAACGCATTCTTCAACCTGAATGACTATAAAGTAGTGTGCCGCCTTGTTGAAGGCAACTATCCCAATTACAATTCTGTTATTCCGAAGAATAATCCAAGGAAGATTACCATCGACAGGGTTGAGTTTTATAATACCCTTAAACGAGTTTCAGTATTCTCAAACCAGGCCAGCAACCTTGTAAAGCTTCAGCTCAAGGGAAACCAGGTTACAGTATCGGCACAGGATCTGGACTTCTCCATATCGGCTTACGAAAGAATCAAATGCCAGTATGAGGGCGAAGAAATTGAAATCGGCTTCAAGTCGACTTTTCTTCTTGAAATACTTGCGAATATCAACTCACAGGATGTCATGATCGAACTTGCTGATCCGACTCGTGCGGGACTTTTCCTGCCTGCTGAATCGGAAAATGAAGCTGAAGACCTGCTGATGCTCCTCATGCCGATGATGATTAATGCATAACTTTTGGAACTTAAGCTAAAACGTCCGGTAGTATTTCTTGATCTCGAAACCACGGGAATAAATGTTTCGGCTGATCGTATTGTCGAGATATCGCTGCTTAAGGTAACCCCTGACGGAAAAGAACAATGGATGACCTCCAGGATCAATCCGGAGATGCCCATACCCGCGAAAGCAACCGCAATACATGGTATTTCAGACAGTGATATTGCTGATTCACCCACCTTTGGTGAAATTGCAAAAAACGTTGCGGCATTCGTGGAAGGATGCGACCTTGCAGGCTATAACGCGATAAAATTCGATATCCCTGTGCTCGCTGAAGAGTTTCTGCGGACAAATGTCGATTTTAATTTCAGTAAGAGAAAGTATGTCGACCCGCAGGTTATTTTTTACAAGAAAGAACAGCGCACTCTTGCTGCCGCATACCAGTTCTACTGCAAAAAGGATCTCAAAAATGCTCACAGTGCAAAAGCCGATACACAAGCAACATACGATGTGCTAAAAGCACAGCTTGACATGTACAACGATCTTGATAATGATATCGAGAAACTCGCTGTCTTCAGCGCATTCAATAATAATGTCGATTTTGCCGGCAGGATAATTCTTGATGAAAACGGCGTCGAGATATTTAATTTCGGAAGGTACAAAGGCAAAGCCGTTGAGGAGGTATTCAGAGATGATCCCAATTACTATTCGTGGATGATGAACGGCGATTTTCCGCTTTATACAAAAAGAGTGCTTACTGAGATCAAACTCAGGACTTTCGGGAATAAACAGGCTTAGAATACAAATCTTCTTTTACGACATAATTCATTGATTCCTTATACAGCTATGCAATTATTATTCGTCATAATATTGATGGAATCCTGAACCATAGTAAAAAAGGGGCAAAACCGGAACGCCATAGAATCTGGGAATTCATAAAATTCTGTAAAATGAAAAGGTCTGTAATATTATTGGTGATTCTTATTTTTGCCGGCATTACTCCTTCATTTTCACAATTAGGGAAAAAGGGAGCAAATCCTTTAAGTAACAGATTTGGAAACCGCGAACGTGCAGTTCAGCTTCAAAAAGAAGAGGAGCCCATTAATCCGTCATTTGAAACAAATACTTTGTTTTACATTTCAATTGATATGGGAAAAGCGGGCCTGAAGATCCCTGCTTTCATTGATCTGAATTCTTCTCCTCAGGCTGCTTACAAGATAAAATCAACCGATTTTATGTTACAGGCTGCTGTTGAAAAGAAGCTGGCAAAATCACCTATACACGGACCTGTCGTATTTGGTATTAAAGGAAAAGCAGGACTTGCATTTTCTTATTGGCCTACACAGCAGGGAGGCGGAGAACCCGGGAACTATTTTGCTTCGAATGGAAGTGTTTTTAATGCAGGAACCGGTCTGCATAGTGGAGATGCAATCAATATCAAAGGATTCAGATGGGCTTTGTCGCCTGACCTGGCTGCCCACTATTCTATTTCTTCCAATCTGGAAGCAGGAGCTGCTGTCGGTCCCTGTCTATATGGATATGCTTTAATGACTATCAAGGATCCATGGGATGGATATTCTACTAAGATTTCCAACACCGCAGCAGTTGGGCATTCAAAATTCCTGACGGATCATTTAAAATCCTTCGGAGTTACCATCGACTGGTCAGCCAATATAGTGTTGAAGGTTCCAAACCAGCCGAAAAAGATGTTCCTGGAGATCGGAATGACCGGAACCGCTTTCAATTTCGGACTTGGAATGATATATCCGATCATGAAGAAAATATAATTTACTCCTTTCTGTAAAATTTTAATTTTGTTTTAAAAACCCCCTTTCCCGTTTCCCCCAGGGGGGAAAGGCTAAATACGACTCCTTCCCCCTTGGGGGAAGGCTGGGAAGGGGGTAATGACACTCAATAAACTAATGATTTAATTATAATCGCTGATGTTCATTTAATTTAATTTACTCGGAATGAAGATTATTTGCATCGGCCTCAATTACAGGAAGCATGCGATAGAGATGGGACGGCCCCTTCCGACCGAACCTGTTGTATTCCTGAAACCGGATTCTTCCATTCTGAAAAACAATAAGCCGTTTTTCCTGCCTGGCTTTTCTTCAATGATCCAGTACGAAACTGAAGTAGTGATCAAGATCAGCAAACTTGGAAAGGGCATCGCTCAAAAATATGCTCACCGGTACTATGATGAGCTGACGCTGGGAATAGATATTACCGCACGCGATATTCAAAACCGCAATTCTTCTGCCGGCCTGCCATGGGAGCTGTCAAAAGGCTTCGATGGAGCTGCCCCCCTGGGAAAATTCATACCGGTAAGCTCTGCAGGTGATATAAATAATCTTGATTTCAGGCTTGAGATCAATGAAAAGACCGTTCAGTCAGGTAATACATCCGACATGATTTTCAGCATCGACGAAATAGTTGCATTTGTTTCTCAGTATTTTACTTTAAAGACCGGCGATCTGATATTTACCGGAACGCCGGCAGGAGTGGGCCCGCTGAAGAAGAATGACAACCTGGTTGCATATCTTGGAAAGGATCCTCTTCTGGATTTTATGATTAAGTAGATTTGCCTTCCGGCATATTCTCTGGTCTGAGCTTAAGGGATTCTTCCGCTATGAGTAGTTTAGCCTTCTCCTGGTAATGGTCACCAGCCAGGTTATGTTTTACCAGTATGACCTCGACGAAATCAAGCGCCTTCTGAACAGTCTTCGACCTTCTTCTGTGAAGATGCCCTTTTAACGGGTGAGTATTCAGGAATGATGGACTGCTGAACTTACGTGAAAAATACGGGAACATCAGTCCGAAGGCATTTGCCCAGGCCTGGTGTCGGGAAGTGTCTCCGATACCATTGGAGCTGTCGCCTTCATCCTGGAGATCATCATATATAATCTTGCCGATTATTCCCTTTTCCTGGTATTCAATAAGGTCCTTGTAAATCTCTGACTCTTTTGAGATCATAGTTGCACCAAGGGCCAGATCAAATGGTTTCTGGAGTATCAGCCAGTCCCTGTTCCTTTCGGCAATGTAACAGGCAACCTGAGCAGCAACGACGCTGCCGGAGCTTGATGAGACGATAACGAGCCTTGTGTCAGGGAAAAAGCTGTCATGGATCATCTGCTGCATGGCAGCTTCTGTGATCCAGTTTTTTTTTGGATCTGAAATAGGAAACTGCGAGTTATTCATGGCCCAGGCGACATTCAGCATTGGTATGCTGAAGTAAATTCCCTTGACCAGTTCAAAGTCTTCACCCAGTATCTGCTTCATAAACCTGATGAATGAACCGGTAAAGACGTTGAACTTATCATCGCGGGATTCTCCTCCGGCAAAGAACCAGACCATGTATCGCCCTGCAAACAGGTCCCTGGTTTTATCGATCTTGCGGCGCTTCATTTCTTTTTCATTCAAAACAAAGATAAAATAAAAACGAAGTATTATTCTTCTGTTCAACTCTTTACTAATCAATAGTTAAAAATTCTTAATAAAATTGTCGCGAATCAGCACCAGAAAACAACCTGATGAATAATTCACTATCTTTTCCTCAGTATTCTCTGAGTTGAACTTTAATTATCATAACCTATGAAAGAAGAAAAAAAAGAATCCAGAAGAAGCTTTATAAAAAAATCTGCCGGAGCAGCCGCGCTGCTTTCCCTTCCGACCATTATACCGGCAAATGTGTTTGGCTCAAATGACAAAGTCAGAGTCGCGGTTATCGGTGTTAACGGCCGGGGAACTGCTCATATACAGGGATTTTCAAACCTGCCTGATGTGGAAGTTGCATGTCTGTGCGATCCTGACCTTGTTGTTCTTGGGAAGCGCGCACAGGAATTCGAGGCTAAATATGGAAAGAAAGTCATTCAGCAGCAGGATCTTAGAAGGGTGTTTGAAGACAAATCAATTGATGCAGTGAGTATTGCCACTCCGAATCATTGGCATTCGCTAGCTACAATATGGGCATGTCAGGCCGGCAAGGATGTTTACGTTGAAAAGCCGGGCTCACATAACATTCGTGAAGGGAGAAAAATGGTCGAGGCAGCAAAAAAATACGACAGGATTGTGCAGCATGGTGTTCAGCTTCGCAGCTCTGTGGCAGTCCAGGAAGCGATCAAGCACCTGCGTGATGGACTGATAGGAAATGTATATATGGCCCGTGGTCTTGTTTTCCGCTGGCGCGATGATGTTGGGAAAAAGGGGACGGAACCTGTTCCTGAAGGTCTCGATTATAACCTCTGGACTGGACCTGCAGCCATGAAGCCTTTTTCCCGCGACTGGGTTCATTACAACTGGCACTGGCACTGGAACTATGGTAACGGCGATGTCGGCAACCAGGGAATTCATGAAACCGACCTGTGCATGTGGGGACTGAATGTAGGTCTTCCTGAAGTGATTACAGCCGGTGGCGGAAAGTTCCTCTTCGACGATGCAAAAGAGACACCGGAAGTGCTGGCAACAACATATTATTATCCGAAAGAGAAGAAGATCATTGAATTTGAGGTTCGTCCATGGATCACCAATGGAGAAAACGGCGCCGAGGTTGGAAATATATTCTATGGAAGCGAAGGATACCTGGTAGTATACAACTACGACAGGTACGAATCTTTCCTCGGAAAGAACAAAACACCCGGACCTTCACGCAGGGAGGGAGGCGATCATTTTCTCAATTTCATACAGGCTGTACGCGCTCATGACAAATCGATTCTCAATGCTCCGGTCGAAACAGCTCACCTGGCTTCGGGGCTGGCTCACCTTGGCAATATCGCGTATCGTACCGGCCGTACTCTCTATTTTGATCCGGTTACAGAGAAGTTCGTAAATGACAAGGAGGCAGACAAATATCTTACCCGACCGGCAAGAAAACCATTTGTCGTACCCGACGAGATTTAATATTTTTAATACTTTGAAAAGAAGCGTCACATTCCAATTTTAAGGCAAAATGTGACGCTTTTATATATTAATTTAGTATATAATTAAATGGAGATTCTGAGCTTCTCCGCCAAACGGCGGGTAAGCTCAGAATCTCACAATTTTATTCAGTTAGTAGTTAAGGAATCGCTTGAATTCTTAAAATCAATTTAACTTTTCTTATTTGTAATTGATATTCTCTATTGATATCTTTGACACGATTAAAAAATGAAACAATGGGAAATTTGGGTTTTACCGAAATTCTGCTGATTTTACTTGTTATTGTACTTCTGTTTGGAGGCAAAAAAATACCTGAACTGATGAAAGGTATTGGACAGGGAATGAAGGAATTCAAAAAAGCCTCCACTCTGGATGACGAACACGACAAGTTTAGCGCTGAAGAAAAGAACGAAGTGAAGAAATAATACCTGAGAGATTAATGCCAGGCATGAAGTCTTCTCCTGGATTAATCGGTTACCAGGTACCTTGGTGGTTTTCTGTGCAGTGTCATCTGCTCATATCCATAAGCTATTTCTATTAGGAGCGGTTCGCTCCATGCTCTCCCGAAGAAGGTAATTCCGACCGGCATTTCACCTATGAATCCCATTGGAACAGTTATTGCCGGGTATCCCGATATTGCAGCCAGGGATGAGCTTCCTCCAACGTAATGATCGCCGTTCAGAAGATCAGTTTTCCATGCCGGAGAACCGGTCGGGGCTATGAGTGCATCCAGCTTGTTCTCTTTCATTATTTTATCTATTCCGTTCTTCCTGGTAGCCAGGAGCATCTGTTCAAGAGCTTTTTTATAACCAGGCGATGCAAGATCTCCTTTCTTATCTGCATCAATAAGTATTTTCTGATCGAAATATTTAAGTTCGACACTGTCTCTCCTGTTAAATTCAATAAGCTCTTTAATGTTTTTTACCGGTGCTTTTTCCCCGAGACTGGCAAAATACCTTTTCAATCCATCCTTGAACTCATAAAGCATTACCTCCATGGAAGCATTTTCATAACCGGCACTCTCCGGAGCATCCACTTCGATGACAACTGCACCCTTTGATTCCATATCAGCAATTGCACGTCTCATCAGAGTATCTACCTTATCAGAAAAGCCCATCAGGTTTTTTATAACCCCGATCTTTTTACCGCTTAGTCCGTCCGCATTAAGATATTTTGAATAATCTTTCAGGGCTTTTCCCTCAGATTGTTTTGTTTTCCCGTCGTTTGGATCAATCCCGGTGAGAGCTCCGAGCATGATAGCAGCATCGGTCACTGTGCGGCACATTGGGCCGGGAGTATCCTGTGTATATGAAATCGGAACAATCCCGGAACGGCTTATGAGCCCGACAGTAGGCTTAATACCGACAATGCCATTATTATTTGAAGGACATACAATTGAGCCATTGGTTTCAGTTCCTATAGCAGCCATGCAGAGGTTTGCCGACACTGCCACCCCTGATCCCGAGCTTGAGCCGCAGGGATTGCGGTCGAGGACATAAGGATTAAGTGTCTGCCCGCCGACACCGCTCCACCCGCTCGAAGACACCTTTGCCCTGAAGTTTGCCCATTCACTCAGATTTGATTTTGCAATGATAACTGCACCGGCCTCCCTTAACTTCGCTGCCACATAGCTGTCGGCAGGGGCAAATGAATTCTTCAGAACAGTAGCGCCGGCAGTCGTCGCCATCCTATCGTGAGTGTCAATGTTATCCTTGAGGATCACCGGCACGCCGAACAAAGGCCCTGCTTTCTTCCCTTCAGCCATCTCCTTGTCGAGCTCTTCCGCGATCTCCATTGCATCAGGATTAATGACAAGAACTGAATTAAGAGCCGGACCATTCATGTCTATTTCCATTATACGGTCTATGTAGGCTGAGACCACATCAGCTACGGAAAACTGACCTTCCCTATAACCAAATTGAAGCTTTGGTATTGTCATCTCCTCAAGCCACCTGCCTTTATCTCCAGCCTGTTTTTTCTTATTATCACTATTCTGGCATGCAATTAAAAGCAATATAAAGAGAGCCAGTCCAAAAGTGAATTTTGCATGTATATTCTTCATGATGGTTAAATTTCATTAAATGATTTCTGATCTGCGTTCATAAAAGTATAATTAATCCGCAGTTTTTAATAATTTTGTTATGATGCATCAGGGATTATATTAACCCCTTTGACCATCCGATTCGCCTGATTTCAATTTTAAAGAATTGTTTACAGGAAAATGAAAAATGTTTTTTTGAAAATCCCTGAACTATGCCATTCCCGCCAGGGATTGGTATTGGCAACTGTCACTGGAACAAGAGGGTCGACCCCTCAAAAGCCCGGAAGTTCGGCTCTGTTTGATTCAGTCGAACTTATTGCAGGGACAATCGGGGGTGGCATTGTTGAAGGCAGAGTTGCCGAACTTGCCGCTAAATGCAGCCTGACAAAAAAGTCAGACTGGATCACCCATCATCTTGATAATGATATTTCAAATAAGGAGGATGCAATCTGCGGAGGCGAAATAACCGTGCTGGTCGACGGAAATCCTTGCATTCATCTGGCAGTATTTAAGGAGATCAGGGATTCAGTTGCAGCAAGGGTGCCGGGAATACTTATTTCACAGGTAAGGAGGGAAGACAACGGGAATGTATCTATAGAGAGGCAGTGGATGACCGCAGATAAGCTTCCGGTGTTTCCTGCAGAAGCCATGGAGAAAATCCGTCCCGAAGCTTCTGAGATCCTTTCATCTGCTGTTCCTGAATTCAGGCAAAAAGAGATCTCAGTACAGGGGAAAAAACCGGGGATGGTTCTCCTCGAGCCTGTGTTCCCGCAAAAACAGCTTATTATTGCAGGAGCCGGTCATATAGGCAAGGCGTTGTCACATCTTGGCAAAATGCTTGACTTTGATGTTACCGTGATTGACGATCGTAAGGAATTTGCAAATAAGGAAAACCTTCCTGATGCAAATACCATAATAGTCGGTGAGATAGGGCCGGCAATGAAAGAAATAAAAAAGGGAAGAGATTCATATATTGTAATAGTTACAAGGGGCCATAATGACGATGCTGAAGCATTAAAGCCGTGCATCGGTTCAGGTGCAGCTTATGTAGGCATGATAGGAAGCAAGGTGAAAGTCGCCAGGATGAAGGATGAATTCATCAGAAATAACTGGGCCGCAGAAGAACAATGGAAACAGATTTTCAGCCCGGTGGGACTCGATATCAAATCCAAAACCGTTGAAGAGATTGCTTTAAGCATAGCAGCTCAGCTGGTTTTGGTCAGAAACAGTTAAGATTAAGTGTACATCGTACACTTTTATTGATTTGTAACAATTGAGTGGCAAATAATATATTTGAATGAAGGATATCTGGGCAATAATACTTGCTGCCGGTGAGTCGTCGCGCATGAAAGCCCCCAAAATGGTATTGCCGTTTGGAAAGAACACTATAATTGAAACAGTAATTGCAAATGTTGCGGCCTCGGATATAGATAAAATGGTAGTTGTTCTCGGATCATGGAAGGAAGAAATATTGCAGGTTATTGAGAAGTATCATGTAAATCATTGTTTTAATGATAATTACAAACAAGGTATGCTCTCTTCTGTTCAATGCGGGCTTAGGTTCATTCCTGGTGAATTCAAATGTGCGCTTATTTGTCCCGGAGATCAGCCCATGGTTGATAAAGGAATTATAAATATGTTAATCTCAGCTTTCAATAAATCGGGGAAAGGGATTGTGGTCCCTTTACATGAAAAAAAACGAGGGCATCCGGTAATTATTGGCAGCAGGTTTTATAATGAAATTTTAAATCTCGAGCCTGCCGACACTTTACGGCGAATAATGGATAACCATCCTGGTGATATTGAAGAGGTCGAAACAACCTTTTCATCAGTTCTGAAAGATATAGATACTCCTGATGATTATTTAAATGAATTAAAACTAATAAGGTAAATATGGAAGAGACAATTCGCTTTTCATTAAATGGGAAAAAGACCGAACTCCGCATTGATCCCTCTCAGACATTGCTATGGGTTTTGCGGAACAACCTTGGGATGACCGGCACCAAATTTGGCTGCGGTACAGGATTCTGCGGAGCTTGTACTGTTCTTGTCAATAATGAGCCGGTAAGATCATGTTCAATGTCCGTTGGAGACGTTGCCGGGAAGAAAATAGTTACCATTGAGGGTCTTGAAAAGAAAGGAAAACTGCACCCGGTTCAAAAAGCATTTATTGAACACGATGCTCTTCAGTGCGGTTATTGCACTCCCGGAATGATAATGACAGTCACCGGGCTGCTTATTAAAAACCCTTCGCCGACCCGTCAGGAGATAATAGACGGGCTCGAGAATAGTTACTGCCGCTGTGCGGCACATGTTCGTATCATTGAGGCTGTTCAGACAGCTGCCAAAGAAATGAAAGGAGGGAAGTAATCATGAAAGAAAAAGATAATAACACAGCTATAAGCTCAGGGAAAAAAGAGAGATCGGGAATAAAAAGAAGAAGTTTCGTTCAGCTTTTGGGTGGAGGGATATTCATTTTCTTTGCGCCATGGAAATCTCTTGAGCTGCTTTCAGCGCCTGCCGAACAGGCAAGAAGCCTTCCGAAGGATTACAATGCCTTTCTTCATATTGCTGAAGACGGAACCATAACCTGCTACACCGGCAAGATTGAAATGGGGCAGGGGATCATTACCTCTCTGGCACAGGAGATGGCTGAGGAGCTCAATGTACCCTTTGAAAAAGTAAAGATGGTAATGGGAGATACCGATCTGTGCCCGTATGATCAGGGAACATGGGGATCGATGTCGACCCGCAGCTTTGGCCCGAGGATGAGAGCCGCTGCCGCCGAAGCCAGGGGTGTGCTTGTAGGTATGGCCTCGGCTCAGTTGGGCGTTCCTGCTTCGCAGCTTGAAGTTCGTGATGGTATATTAGTTGATACTAAACATCCTGCCAGTAAGGTTACCTATGGTCAGCTTGCAAAAGGCAAGAAGATTGAGAAATTCCTTGATGATAAACCGGCCCCGGAGGATTTTTCAAAATTTACTTATGTGGGTAAATCACTTAAGAGAAGCGATGCTTACCTGAAAGTCACTGGCAGGGCAAAATACTGCGGCGACATGAGGCTTCCGGGCATGGTTTATGCACGGATACTGCGTCCGCCGTCACATGGCGCTAAACTGATATCTGCAGATGTCTCAGGAGCCGAAAAGATAGCTGGTGTTTCGATTGTCCGCGATGGTGATTTTATTGCAGTGATAAGCGAGAATCATGACAAAGCCGATGAGGCAATTGTGAAGATCAAAGCCGACTATTCCTTTGATGAGATGAAGGTCAGTGACAAGACGCTTCATGATTTCATGCTGAAGGCTGATACCCGCGTAAATGTAGCCAGAACAAGCGGTGACCTTGAAGCAGGCAGGCTGCTTTGTGATAAAGTATTTGAATCCGAGTACCACGATCCATACCTGGCGCATGCATCAATTGAGCCGCATACTGCGCTGGCTTATCTTGACAATGGCAAAATGATTGTATATGCAGCCACTCAGTCGCCCTTTGGATTACAGGATGGGATTGTCAGGGAACTGGGTTTTGCCAGGGAGAATGTAAGAGTCATCACTCCGTTTGTCGGCGGCGGCTTTGGAGGGAAAGGTGCATTTCAGCAGGGGATTGAGGCCGCCAGACTTGCAAAGCTTACCGGAAAGCCGGTAATGCTTGCATGGACCCGGGATGAGGAGTTCTTCTATGATACTTTTCACCCGGCCGGTGTGGTTAAGATCAATTCAGGGATCGATAAATCGGGAAAGATCCAGATGTGGGATTACCATGTATATTTTTCCGGAACACGGGGTTCGGATACGATTTATGATGTTCCGAATGCGAAGACTACAAGCTACAGTGAAAAGGACACCTCTCCGGTTCATCCGTTTGGCACCGGTGCCTGGAGGGCGCCGAATAACAATACCAATACCTTTGCCCGCGAGTCGCAGATCGATATTATGGCATCAGCAGCAGGGATTGATCCGCTTGAGTTCAGGCTTACGAACCTGAAAGATGAAAAGATGATCGACTGCCTCAAAGCTGTCGCAGAAAAATTCGGTTATGTTGCCGGCAAATCTCCAAGCGGAAGAGGGATAAGTGTAGCATGCGGAATTGATGCGGGAACCTGGGTAGCTCATATGGCTGAGGTTCAGGTCGACAAGGCCACAGGGAAAGTCAGGGTATTGCATATAGCCTGTGCGCAGGATATGGGACTATGTGTCAATCCGGAAGGAGCCCTGATGCAGATGGAGGGTTGTATGACGATGGGCCTTGGTTATACTCTTACTGAGGAGATTCACTTTGAGGGCGGAAATATCCTGGACCGTGGATTTGATTCTTACGATATTCCTAAATTTTCATGGCTGCCGAAGCTTGATTGTGTAATTCTTGACAGGAAGGATAAAGCTCCGCAGGGCGGTGGCGAACCGGCAATAATTGCTATAGGTGCTGTCGTTGCCAATGCTATATATGATGCTACCGGCGCAAGACTTTACACTATGCCATTTACTCCGGAACGGGTGTTGGAAGCGTTAAAGAAGGTATAAAGAAAGGTGCAACGGTACAAGGGCCAGGAAGAAGAAGCGGAGAGTGGGTGAGGGCGAGACAAGGAGCAGGATCTATTTTACAACTTCATGCTTGTTATAGATTAGTTCAATATTATTCAGTTTACAAGTATAACGGTTTTCTTCTTAAAAATGAATTCTTAAGATCATGAGTTGCGGCTGATTTGAGCCATTCCTTAAAAAAACTTAAATAATAACCTAGATGTCATGGAATATCTAACTTTGATTTGTTGTCTAAACAGATATAATTCAACCAATAAACTGGAAAATGAAAAAAAATGTAAAAATTTTTAAGATTACATTATCAGCAATGATAATCAGCGCTTTCTTATTTATGCCTCTTACTGTTAATGGTCAGGCAGGTAAAACTAATTTTGCCGGAACATGGGCATTTAATGCAGAGAAGAGCAATATGGGACAGGCTCCTCAGGGACAGCCTGCACAGGGTCAGCCTGCACAGGGCCAGCCAGGTCAGGGTCAGGGTATGAGAGGTGGTTTTGGCGGAGGTAACTTCGTTGCAGCACAGGATGCGAACCTTCTTACCGTAGACCGTACAAGGCCAGATCAGAATGGTACACCGCAGACCACTACAAGCAAATATACTCTTGATGGAAAAGAGTGTGTAAATACTTCAGGAATGGGTGATGCAAAATCAGTTGTTACTTGGGCAGCCGATGGAAAATCTCTCACCATTGTAACGAACAGGACATTCGACCGCAACGGTCAGTCAATGACAATGAAGACCACCGAAGTATGGTCACTTACAAGTCCGACCGAACTTTCTGTTGTTTCAACCAGGACATCTCAGAATGGCGACAGGACGAGCAAAATGGTTTATGACAAGAAGTAATTATTCAACACTTCCGAAAATAAAAAGGAGGGCTCATTTGAGTCCTCCTTTTTTTTGTTAACCTTTTTACTATTAAAATGATCAATGACTTTTATCAATTGGGATATTCTAAAACCCTTTCTTCTTTCTCACTTCACTTATAAGTTCCATGCCGGCCATCTTGAATTTGCTTCCATCGGAAGGTTCCGTGACATATATTTTCATTCCAGGTTTAAGTCCTTTTTCAACAATCATCTCCTTATCATTAGCCTTTCCAGGTATAATCACCTGCCGGTAACCGCTTTTTGTATAAACGAACGGAATTGTATCTGCCCCGGTATGTATACACTCACTCGGTATATAAGCAACGTTTTCGAAGGTCTCGATCATTATCTTGTTATTGGTGGTCATCGATGGTCTCAGGTTCATGTCGGTACCATCAATCTTTATCATTACTTCAAATACCTTTGAATCGGTATTGGGAAGTTTTTCCCCGATATTCGCAATGCTCATAACGGTCCCGGAATAAATCTTGGCAGGGAAGGCGTCAATCGTGATGACTACTTTCTGTCCTTTTTTCACTTTGTTTATCTCGATTTCGCTTACAAATGCTTTCGAAAGCATAGATGTTAGGTCAGGCAACGTTGCAACAACCCTGTCGAACGCATCAATGTTGGAACCCGCTTTCCTTTTAGTACCGAACCTGTTCTTCTTATAAATGATCATTCCTGATCCGGGTGCATAAATAGTAAAGTTTGCAAGCACCTCTTCGTAATCTTTTACTCTTCTCCCGATTCTGGTTGTCCACCAGCGCTGAGTCATGATATTTGCCTTTGTCTGAGCATCCCTGAGCAGATAGGTTCTCAGCAGTTGCTCAAGTACCCTCTTTGCCTGGTCGTAATTGATCTCAGCCTGCCGCTGGATTTGCGGTGATTCATATTTTGAATTGTGGAATGTAAGTTCAGCTTCATCAACTGTATGCCTCTGGTTGCTTATCTGGTCCCTTATACTGTTCATCGTCATTGCTGTGTCGAGCAAGGCCATATCAAGGTTTGTCTGCAGGGATGTAAGTCTCTCCCTTGCATCCTTAAGCGAATTGTCGAGTTCAGTCTTGTCAAGAGTCGCAACAAAATCTCCCTTCTGAACGATAGTTCCTTCAGCCACCAGGTCTGTAATCTTAATATTGGTTGAATGTATATCGCGTCCCTGCGAAAATTCCGGACCTTTGATTTCGATTGAATTCTCTGCTACCAGTTCTCCCGTTGTATTAATCGTTATGTCAAATTTGCCGGAGCTGACTTCTGTAAATTGTGCTGTACTATCTTTCTTTGAAGTGATTTTATTGAAAACAGTCAGAGCAATAATTGTAGTCAAGACAACTATTAAGGTGATGACTAAGGTTCTTTTCATTTAATAACAATAAGATAACCGAATATTAATAAAATTTCAGGCTACGAAAGTATGAAATTAAAGTGATGGAAATATTTAGGCCAGTGCTTTTTAACTTAAATTAACATGAGGCTGGAGGCCATTCAGCGTCTGTAAAAAATAACCATGGATCTACCTTTGGTAGCCGCCTTTATCGGCCGAAAGCACAATAAGGAGTATCACAGAGTTTCGCAGGTATAATCTGCAGTGCTACTCTGTGAAACTCCGTGCTAAGTCCTCTTAGTTATTGAATCTTTATTAAAACAGAAGATCCTTTTAGTCCCTTTGATGCCGCTTTAAGGGTTATTGAACCTGATGCATTTTTATCGGCAGCCACAATAACCAGGCATAATCCGTTATAGGCTTTTTTGGATTTTGCCTGGAATGATTCATGACTGGTCGCATCTCCGTTATCGGTTGCAACAATCCTCCCTGGTCCCTCGATGCTGAAATCGAGCTGGTTGCCGCTGCGTGGGACCATTAATTTGTCCTTGTCCTCAATCTTTACAGTCACGAAGATCAAATCTTTACCGTCGGCCGAAACTGCAGGCCTGTCGGCTGCCATTGAAAGCTGGTATGCCTTACCGGTAGTTTTAACAGCATCTTCGGCCCATTTCTGGCCATTTTTATAAGCTATCACCTTTAATTCACCAGGTTGGTAAACTACATCATCCCACCTGAGGCGATATTCAAGCTCACCCTTCTTTTTCATTCCTAGCGATTTGCCATTCAGAAATAATTCTGCAGCATCGCCTGAGGTATATACAAAGACCGGAGTAACGAGTCCTTTCCTTTCAGGCCAGTTCCAGTGAGGCAGTATATGTGTCATAGGCAGCTCAGGTCTCCACTTCGACTGGTAAAGCCAGAACCTGTCTTTTTTAAATCCGGCCAGATCAAAAATGCCAAAGTAACTGCTTCGCGATGGGATCTCCTGCGTGCCAAGCTTCTCGAGCCATTTATTCAGAGCCTCTTTTCTTCTCTCGTTCCTTGCATATTTCAGATCGGTGAGATCATCATAATAAGGTGTAGACTCACCTATGTAATCAAATCCCGTCCATACAAATTCACCGAAAGTGGCCGGGAATTTATCCATCATAGTCCATTGCTGATCGGGGGTAGTAGCCCATCCGGGGTAAGCAAGATCATAGGAGCTTATCTGGAATATCCCTTTTCCGGGAAGATTGTTAAGAAGATCACCCTGAACCACCGGGAAATAATATTCTCCCCTTGAACTTATTGTTGATGCTGATTCAGTTGAAAAGAATGCAAGATTTGCATTGTCGGGAAGAGCAAAGAATTTCTGATAGTTCTGCAGGTTATAATTTATACCGAAAACATCAAGGGATTTCTGGAATCCGTTGGTTCCAGAGCCGCCCCAGTTGCACCCCGAGGTCACCGGACGGGTCACATCTTCTGATTTAACAATTCTGTTTAATGCCAGTGCCAGGGAGGGCTTATCCTGATCGTTTACCTCGTTGCCTATACTCCAAAGGAAAACGGAAGGATGGTTTCTGTCGCGGCGGACAAGTGTTTTAAGATCTTCTACAACCCAGGCGTTGAATAACTTATTGTAGTCAAGAGGTTTCTTTGGAGTTATCCAAGCGTCAAATGCCTCATCCATAACAAGGAATCCCAGCTTATCACAGAGATCCAGGAGCTCCGGTGCCGGGGGGTTATGGCTTGTCCTTATCGCATTGCATCCCATCTCCTTAAGAAGCTCGAGCTGACGCTCTGCAGCCCTCGTATTGAATGCAGAACCAAGGGCACCGAGATCGTGGTGGTTGCAGACTCCATTTACATTTACTTTTTTCCCGTTGAGATAAAAACCATCCCTTGCAGTGAAATTGAGCGTTCTGAATCCGAAGTTTGTTTCAACAACATCCGCCGCTTCATCGCCTTTGTAAACATTGACAACTATTTTGTAAAGCTCAGGATTTTCAAGATCCCACAAAACCGGGTTCTTAACATACATTCCAAGAACAAAATTGTGCCTTGAAGCTGCAGGTATCAATGCTTTGATATCTCCGGTCTTTACAACCGGCTCACCGGCAGGCAGTAGTTTATTATCGAGCTTATAAACAGTTGCATTCACGGTAACAGTGGCTGGTTCATTGAGATTATTTTCAATCTCTGCCTGCACCTCAAGTGCTGCCCGTTCTGTTTTAATCTCGGGTGCTGTACAGTAAAGTCCGTTGTGAACAACATGAACCTGGGTGGTTTTAACAAGCCATACGTTTCGGTAGATGCCTGCTCCCGGGTACCAGCGCGAATCCCAGTTCTTCGTGTCGAGTCTGACAGCAATAAGGTTCTCTTTTCCGATATTTACATAAGGCGTGAGGTCAAGCCTGAAGGAAGTATATCCATAGGGCCATTCACCGACATATTTCCCGTTGAGCCAAACTTTTGCATTAGCCATAGCACCGTCGAAATCGACATAAATGCGTTTATCTTTATCTGATTCTTTCAGTGTGAAATGCTTCCTGTACCATCCGATGCCTTTCCAGGGAAGCAAACCAGTGTTATTCTCAAGAGTATCGTTAAAAGGGCATTCGATTGCCCAGTCGTGAGGCACGTCTACAGTACGCCATGCATTGTCATTTACCGCAGGCATCTCCAACCCTGCAGGCTCCCTGTCAGAGGCTACGACTTCATTTGCAGCATTGAAATACTTAACAAATTTCCAGCCTTCATTGAATGATTCACGTGTGCGGGGAGCATTCTGGCCCAGCGATACGCAGGTCAGCCCCACCAAAAAGAATGCAAAAATCGATATTCGTTTCATGTCAGTTTATGTTTGTATTTTTTTTCTAAGGTAGATAATTTGAACAAAAATACTAACTCTTTATTCTTCCTACTCACTTTTACCTTTTTACTTTTACCTTTTTACTTGTATCTTTTTACTTTTGTCTTTTATCTTTTGTCTTTTATCTTAAAAAATTAAAAATGTCAAGGTCTTCCCTTTTAATCACTTCAGCTCTTGTAATGTTCTCAATGAGTTTTCCTGCAGAAGCACAGTATATTCCTCCATCACTAAAACAATTTACCAGGCAGGATTCCCTCAGGGGATCAATAACACCTGAAAGGGCATGGTGGGACCTTAAGTTTTACCATCTCGACATTAAGGTAAATCCATCGGACAGTACAATATTCGGAACAAACACGGTGGTTTACAAGGCTTTAAAGGGTGCTCCAGTTATGCAGATCGACCTTCAGGAACCGCTGAATCTTTTAAAGGCAGTTCAGAACGGGAAGGAACTGGTTTTTAATCGTGAGGGGAATGTGTACTGGATCCATATGGCAGAGAGCCAGGAACCGGGGAAAATCTATTCACTGATTCTAAGCTATGGGGGGAAGCCGAAAATATCGCTACGGCCGCCATGGGAGGGAGGTATAACCTGGAAAATGGATAAAAATAATAAGCCTTTTATTGCATCAACCTGCCAGGAGGATGGGGCAAGCCTCTGGTGGCCCTGCAAGGACCATATGTACGACGAGCCCGACAGCATGCTGATAAGCGTTAATGTTCCATCTGGCGTTATGGATGTATCCAATGGCAGGTTAAGAAGCGTTGTAAAACAGAAGAATAAGACAACTACCTATAACTGGTTTGTAGCAAATCCGATAGATAATTACGGTGTTAATATAAATATTGCAGATTATGCCCATTTCTCGGAGGTATTCAAGGGTGAGAAGGGAAATCTCGACTGCAATTACTATGTACTGAAGGAGAACCTTGAAAAAGCCAGGGAGCAGTTCAAGCAGGCACCGATGATGCTTGCTGCCTTTGAGCACTGGTTCGGGCCGTACCCATTCTATGAGGACGGTTACAAGCTGGTTGAAGTGCCGTACCTGGGAATGGAGCACCAGAGCTCGGTTACATATGGGAACGGCTACAGAAATGGTTACCGCGGAATAGACCTGAGTGGTACCGGCTGGGGAGATAAATTCGACTTTATCATTGTCCATGAGTCGGGTCATGAATGGTTTGCAAACAGCATAACATATGAGGATGTTGCAGATATGTGGGTACACGAAAGCTTTGCAAATTATTCAGAAAGCCTTTATGTGGAATACTATTTTGGTAAGGAGGCGGGTGCTGAATATGTCCTTGGCTGCCGTCAGAATATAAGGAATGACAGGCCTATCACAGGTATATATAATGTCAATAAAAGCGGGTCGGGAGATATGTACTACAAGGGTGGAAGCATGCTCCATTCTATTCGCCAGATCGTTGGTGACGACGAGAAGTGGAGGGCTATCCTGCGCGGAATGAACCGGGATTTTTATCACCAGGTCGTGAAGGGATCACAGATTGAAAACTATCTCAGCGAAAAAACAGGCCGTAATCTTAAGCCTTTCTTTGATCAGTACCTGAGGGATATACGGATCCCTGTCTTCGAATATTTTATCAAAGGCACCAAACTGAGTTTCCGCTGGAATAACTGCGTTTCCGGATTCAATATGCCTTTAAAAATATTTGTCTCGGGAAAAGAAATGAAAATAGAACCGACAACCATGTTCACCAGTGTCGATCTCGGAGCAAGCAATGCCGTAATTGTCGTCGATCCGAACTATTATATCGCAGCCTTGAATATGACAGGGAAATAGGCATAAAAAATCTGCCTGATCAATGCAACCTGCGGTAAATATCTCCCGCAGATTACGTTGATTAAGCAGATTAATTCAGGTTGGATATTTCTTATTGTTTTACAAATACCAACGGTCCGAATCCTATTTTTTCAAGAGGTTTTGCCTGGGTAGCTGCATCTCCGACAACTACATAATACATTTTGTCGGGAACAATATACTTTTCTGCAATGGCCTTTGATTCTTCAACTGTCATATTCCTGATGACATTATCCTCCTGCTTGATATAATCTTCAGGCAACCCGTATTTCGTCATTGTAGTGAGCATGCTTACCTTCGAGTCATTCGTCTCAAAACGGAGAGCATCTGACCGCAGCATACAGTTTTTAACAAACTGAAGATCGGAATCCGACAAGCCGTTCCTGAATTTTTCCAGCTCCTCCTTAATTATCTTCATTGATTCGAAAGTTGCATCTGATCTTACACTCGATGCTGCAATGAACGGTGCAATCCCTTTCATTTCCTGGAAAGCGCTGGAGGCTCCGTAGGTATAACCTTTTTGCTCGCGGAGTATCTGGTTAAGAATGCTGGTGAAAGCCCCTCCGAGCCTGTAATTGATGAAGTTGACTTTTACATAGTCGGGGTTGGACCTCGAAATGGCCGGGTATCCAAGATAAATAACAGACTGGCGCGAACCTGGAATATCGACAAAATATATTGTCGATTTATCAGGAGAAGCCGGTGCCGGATAATTGTTAAATGCAACATCATTTGCTTTCCACTCCTTCTGAAACGATTCCAGCGCTGCCAGAACCTGTTCCTTTGTCACGTTCCCGGCTATAAGAATTCTTGTGACCTTTGGAGAGAAGCATCTGTTGTAATAACCCTTCAGATCGTTCAGGCTGATTTTGTCAATCGACTCGCGTGTACCCATAGAGCTGTACCCGAAGATATTATCCTTGCCGTAAAGCAGCCTGTAGAATGTGAGACTGGCGACGCGGTTTGGCTGGGCCAGTGCCTGGATGATATTATTTCTTGTGCGGATCTGAGCTATGCGGAATTCCGTTGTATCCCATCTCGGTTCAAGAAGGATCTCTTTCATCAGTGCCACAGTCTTTTCAAAGTTACGCGAGAGCATGCTTGCGCTCATGGTCATCTCTTCACGGCCGGCATACATATTTATGCTCGATCCCAGGAGCTCGGTCTCCTCCTCCAGCTCTTCGGGAGTTTTATTTTTTGTACCCTGCGGCAAAACGTTTGCCACCATTGAAGCCACTCCGGGAAGGGTGATATTATCCTGTGATATTCCGCCGTCCATTACGATGCTCAAGCCTACCAGCGGAAGCTCGCTGTTTTCAATGCCGTAAACATTTATACCATTTGACAGCACTTCATGCCAGTTCTTCGGAGCGTTAACCTCAGGTTCGGATCCGGCAGGAGGTTCAATGGTGCGGTCTATTGCTGAGGATGTTTTTTCTATTATTTCTTTGCCTTCAGCAGCTATTTCAACCTTCGATGCCTGGGTTATATTCTCTTCCTTAACACCTGCAGGTACAGAGCTGTCGGCAACCATTGCCGTCTGCCCCTTTGGAACAAAGCTGGTAACAATATGCGGTTTATCTTTAATATATTTATCATAAACCATCTTAATGTCATTGAGAGTCACAGCCTTTATGTTTTCAATGTCTTTTTCAATGAATCCGGGATCGTTAAGGAAAGTATTATAGAATGCAAGCTGAAGCGATTTGTTAAACACACTGTTGAGACCTTCATAGAAGTTCTTTTCACTTGAAGCCTTGATCCTTTGCACATCTTTTTCGGTAATACCGTCCTTTTCAAACCTGGCGAAAGCCTCGGCAATACCGCTCTCTATTTCCTTAAGCGACTTTCCTTCATCGGCCCTGATGTTTATGGTAAATTCGCCGGCCAGTTCGCTTGAATTATTATAGGCTGTTGTTCTCGATGTAAGCTGTTTTTCTTTCACCAGAACCTTGTACAGAGGTGCTTTCTTGCCATCGGCAAGTACTTTTGCAAGAAAATCGAGAGCATACGCATCCTTGCTGTAAGCCTGAGGAACAGGCCATACAATAGTTATTTCAGGAGCATTGGCAAAATTATCCTCATGATAGAATTTTTTTGTCTGAGCGAGTGATACGGTCATCGGTCCGCGTGTGGCAACTTCGCCGTGCGATTTGATCTCGCCAAAATACCTGGTGAGAAGGATTTTCACCGAGTCAGGATTGAAATCTCCTGCAAGTACAAGAGTTGCGTTATTGGGACCGTAGAATTTCCCGTAATAGTTTTTGACATCATCTATTGTTGCATTCTTGAGATCTTCCATTTCGCCAATCACTTCCCAGTTGTACGGATGTTCAGCAGGATAGAGGTTCTTGTCGATTACATATTCTGTAAATCCATAAGGCGTATTGTCTTCCCTTTGCCTTTTTTCATTCTGCACGACGTTTTGCTGAAGAGCCATCAGATGAGGGGTGACCGAATTAATAAAGAATCCCATGCGGTCCGATTCAAGCCATAGAACCTTTTCAAGTGCATTTTTGGGGAACATCTCGAAATAGGTTGTGACATCACGGGTTGTAAATCCGTTATTCTCACCGCCGGAACCTTCAATGATCTTGTCAAATCTTCCGGGCTCTGCATTTTCTGAGCCGCCGAAGAGAAGATGCTCAAAGAGATGGGCAAATCCTGTCTTACCGGGTGTCTCCCTGCTTGAGCCGACATGGTACATGATTGCATATGATATCATGGGATCAGAGTGATCGGCGTGAAGGATCACCTGTAGCCCGTTGGGCATAACATATTTATCATATGAAATGCTGAGTTTGTCTTTTTCAGGCGCTTTTTTGCATGCTGAAATGACCACGATCATGGCCATGACAAGTAATAACTTATTGAAAATACCGGATTTGTTCATGTGAAATTTTATTAATAAGTTGAACGATGAAAATTTGAGTAACGAATTTATTAATTAAAAGCATAAATCTCTGCAGGAGGGGAATAAAAATCTTGCTTATTTCAGAAATGTTGAAGCTCTGATGATATGAGTTTAGACGAATTATTTGTAGATTTACGAGTAGAAACAATTATTTAAATTAAAGATATGGGAAATAATAGCCGTCGTGATTTTTTAAAAAAGACCATTCTGACAGGGGCCGGTCTTATAGTTCTGCCCGTGATTTACAAAAAATCTGCTTATGCAGGAGGATCTGCAAACAGCCTGATCAGGTTTGCGCAGATCGGTTGCGGACGTGAGGGTACAGCCGACTATATGGGAACGATACGTCATACCGACCTTTGCAGGATGGTAGCCGTTTGCGATCTTGACTCAAAACGGCTCGACATTGCAAAAAGTACAGTCGAGACATTCTATAAAAACAAAGGCGAAACTAATGTTGAAGTAAAAACCTATCATGATTTTCATGAACTGATTGCCAGTCCCGATATCGATGCAGTCATCGTAAGTGTTCCTGACCACCAGCATGCGCTGGTTGCAATTCAGGCTCTTCTTGCCGGGAAAGATGTTTATGTTCAGAAACCTCTTACATACAGCATAACTGAGGCAAAAGCACTCAGGGCAACGGTAAGGGCAAAACACAGAATACTCCAGACAGGAAGCCAGCAACGCTCAGAAAAGCCATGGAATACCTTCAGAATAGCCAGCGAAGCAGTCCGCAATGGCCGCATTGGCAAGGTGCAGAAGGTGAAGATAGGTATAGGTATCGACAGGCCCAAAGGTGTAAAGCCGGAACCGCAGGAGGTACCTGCCAACCTCGATTATGACCGTTGGCTGGGACCTGTTCCGAAACAGCCGTACATGGAATTCCGGGTTCATCCGCAGAATAATGTCGATGGCCGACCCGGCTGGATAACTACTGAAGATTTCGGTCTTGGCATGATAACAAACTGGGGAGCTCATCATATTGATATTGCCCACTGGGCTCTGGGACAGGAGCTTGGCGGACCATTATCGGTCGATGCAAAGGCTGAATTCATGAAAGACGATGTCTGGACTGTACATACAACCTATCACGTTGAAATGATGTACCCCGGAGATGTTCAGGTCATTCTTGATAACACATTTACAAACGGAATTGAATTCATCGGAACAGAAGGAACTGCATTTTGTGCGCGTGGAGCAGAAAGGGTAACTGCCAGTGATCCTGTAAATGCAAACGGCGGTGGCAGCAAAGGTCCTTTATGGGCAACAAATGATAAGATTCTTTACCCCAGAATAGGCCCTGAGGGAAAAATATGGATGCCAAGCCAGGATCATTACCGCAACTGGCTCGAAAGCATCATCAGCAGAAAAGACCCGATTGCTCCAGTGGAACATTCGGCCCGGTCACTTGAAGCATGCGCAACGGCATGGATATCCATGAAGCTCGGCCGCAAGCTTGAATGGGATCCGAAAAAGGAAATGTTCAAAAAAGACAAGGAAGCCAATGCTATGATGACCCGGAAGCCTTCTTCACCGGAATACGACCTGGCCCTTCTTATGAAGAAGGCAGGATTGAAGTTTTAAAAGGCTCAACAGTACAACGTTTCATCGGTGCAATGGTAATATTCAGGCGACCGGTTACCCTGCCTACCGGCAGGCAGGCGGCAACCGGCTGCTCGCTACCGGCTGATTTGAGTGTAGAAAATGAGTTCCCCTCTCTGGAGGGGCCATCCCTTTATACAAATCACATTAATCTTTTCATTTGTGTCAGGAGAGATTCCTCATTCCTCCGCCTCCTGGCGGATTCATTCGGAATGACAGTTCGTTCTTTTTAGAGGGAGGAAGGGGAAGGCGGTTTGCCTGAGCGAACCGCCTTCCCCTTCCATACTAACCTAATGAGCCCTGTCATTCCGAGCGCCAGCGAGGAATCTCCTTATTCAAGTACTCCATTCTATTCATTTAAAGCCATGTCATTCATATCGCCAGCGAGGAATCTCCTTATTCAAGTACTCTATTCTATTCATATAAAGCCCTGTCATTCATATCATTAGCGAGGAATCTCCATTTATAATCCTGTTTTAAATGTTTATGTTTAGTAAAAATATATTTCCAGGTTATTCGGGAATTTCCTAACTTTATACTTGTTGAAAGTTTAGAGATGTAAATATTCTGCTGTTCTATGACTGCGGTAAATTTCTTTTATTTAGAAAGGTTATTTTATTAGTCAGTAACTGTTTACATATTAAACATTTATGATTATGTACACCTACACTTTCGGAGGAAAAAACGGAAAGAAGCATATCCTGCATGAGAGCAGCGATATGGTCGTTGTCCGCTTGAAGAAAAAACCTGACCTGTCAGCATCTGATTTTCAGGGTAATTCTAAAAATGTTCTCAACCATTTCGATCTTGAAGCCGAGTTTCCCGAGGCCAATATAGCTGTCTATATAGTCAGACCATCGGTGAAGAACAGGTTGCTGGCGCGCGATAATGCCCGGCAGTCGTTGAAAAAGGAGAAAGGAGTACGGTTTGCAGGAAAAGTACTCGTCGAAGAAGATGACCATACTATTGTGCTTTACACTGAGAATATTTTCATAAAGTTCCTGGATGGAGTCAAACCTGAAATCTGCGAGAAGATTATTTCAGGGAACAAACTGGCAATTAAGCAGAAGCCAGGTTATGCTCTCAATACTTATTTTGTGAGTACTCCCGAGAACACCGGATTGAAGGTTTTTAAAATTTCAGAGAAACTTCTGAAGATGAAGGAAGTTGAGTTTTGCCATCCCGAGCTTATCAGGAAAAAGGCTCTCAAGGTTATTCATCCCCTTCAGTGGCATCTCAAACCGACTATCATCAATGGGAAAAAGATTGAGGCAGATGTGAATGCGGAAGAGGCTCAGAAGCTTTCTTCGGGTAAAAACATCATTATAGCGCTTATAGATGACGGTTTTGATATCGACCATCCTGAATTCAGCAGGAAGGGAAAGGTGGTCTGCCCGAAAGATATTACATCGGGCAGCAAGGATCCGCGTCCAAGATATGCTTATGAAAATCACGGCACAGCCTGCGCAGGAGTAGCCACGGCTTCCGGGATAAATGCTTCAGGCGTCGCACTGGAGGCAGCCCTGATGCCTGTACGGCTGAGTTCAAACCTGGGGTCAATTTCAGAAGCAAACGCATTCCAATGGGCCTCCGATAACGGAGCAGACATTATTTCATGCAGCTGGGGACCGGCAGATGGTGACTGGTCAAATCCAAAGGATCCTTCACATACTACCCTTACAGATCTTCCTGACAGTACCCGCCTTGCTATCGATTATGCTGTTGCAAACGGGAGGAAAGGCAGAGGTTGCATAATCACGTTCGCTGCGGGCAACGGGAACGAGGATATTAAGTACGACGGTTATGCAAGTTACGATAAAGTGATGGCTGTCGCAGCATGCAACGACACTGAAAGGAGGAGCGTGTACAGTGATTACGGGAAGAGTGTCTGGTGCTCCTTCCCGAGCAGCGACCTCGGATATGCACCGTTTCATCATCCCGACCCCCTCACGAACGGGATCTATACTACTGACCGGGTCGGAGAGCAGGGTTATAATCCGTTCGGGGATTATACCGATGATTTCGGCGGAACATCAAGCTCGTGTCCGGGTGCTGCCGGAACAGTAGCGCTAATGCTTTCTGCAAATCCTGATCTCTCATGGAAACAGGCAAGAGAGATAATAAAGGATACATGTGAAAAGATAGACAAGGCAGGCGGAAAATATGATTCCCGTGGACATAGTAAGTACTACGGCTTTGGGAAAGTGAATGCCGGGAAAGCCGTCAGGAAAGCTCTTGAGCTGAAAGCATCAGGATCTGTTAAAGAAAAAAGGAATAACAGGCCTGCAGCTGCCGGGAAAAAGCAAGCTGCTGCTAAAATAAAAATAATGAAATCAAGGAAAGAAACAGTTTAAAAAGGAGGTATTAATATGTCAGCTGGATTATCAGGGCAGCTCTTCACAGCTGTCAACATAGGAAGTGTTACCATTGCCACTTCGGCAATTATAGTAGTAACCAATACACTTTATACTCTTTTCAGGCTTTCCACGAAGTGGACGGCATTTGCCATGGCGCTGATCATTGCTTACCTGAATGTGATCTTTTCTTCAATGCCTCAATGGTTCGACTGGATTCTTGCCTTTGTAAATGCCTGCCTGCTCTTTTGCAGTGCGCTGGGGCTGAATGAGATTGTAGTCAGGTCAGGCAAAGTTCAGACGAAAGAACCGGTGCAGGAGGGGAAGTTCTTTAAGAGCTGGCTGTAACCGGCGATCGGTTACCGGCAATTATTAAAAACTTAATGCCATGAAATCATCTTCCGATAATGCAAATATAATGCCTGTGCTTTTCGTCGGGCATGGAAGTCCGATGAATGCCATTGAGGAAAACGAGTTTGTCAGCGTTTGGAGAGAAGTTGAAAAATCGCTGCCGAAGCCAAGGGCAGTTTTATGCGTTTCGGCCCATTGGGAAACCAGGGGAACTTCCGTGACAGCTATGGCAAAACCGTTGACAATCCACGATTTCGGAGGCTTCCCGAAGGAATTGTTCGAAGTTCAATATCCTGCTCATGGAAGTCCTGAGCTGGCAAAAGAAGTCAAGGGCATAATCACTAAAACAGAAGTCGGGCTTGATGAGAATTGGGGACTCGATCATGGATGCTGGAGCGTACTGAGAAGGATGTACCCTGCTGCAGATATCCCGGTGATACAGCTGAGTCTCGATTACTCGAAGCCTGCCCAATATCATTTCGAGCTGGCCGGAGAGCTCCTGTCACTCCGGAAGAAAGGAATTCTGATAATTGGCAGCGGCAATATGGTGCATAACCTGCAGCTTGTCGACTGGAATAATATGGATACGCCTGGAGTCGGATATGACTGGGCCATTGAAGCGAATGAAAAGATGAAGAAGTTCAATCTTTCCAATGACTTTAAAGCCCTGATTGACTACCGGTCGCAGGGTAAGGCATTTGACCTTGCCATTCCAACACCTGAGCATTTTCTCCCGCTGCTGTACACCCTGGCTTTGAAACAGGAAAATGATAATTTGAGCTTTTTCAATGATAAGGCCGTAGGCGGTTCCCTTTCAATGACATCAGTGAAGATCGGGAAAGCATAAACGAAATGAAGATTATTCAAAAATATTTTTTAACACTTTTCAGTTTACTACTGATTACTCAATTTTGTCAGGCGGGCCCACCTTTCGACACAGACGATCCGGAACCGGTTGGATTTAAACACTGGGAGTACTACTTATCTTCAATGCATTCAGTCCAGCCTGGTTTTATGACTGGTACATTGCCTCATTTCGAAATGAACTATGGGATCATCCCTAACGGACAAATTCATATGGAATTACCAATGAATTACAATTTTATCCAGCATAAAGATTTCCAATATGGATATTCCAATACTGAATTAGGATTTAAATACAGGTTCTTTCAAAGCAAAGATAAGTCCTTCCAGATAGGGGCGTTCCCTATTTTTGAGATCCCGACTGTAAAAAATACAAATTTCGACAATAATCTTCAGGTCTATCTTCCGGTGTGGATACAAAAATCATGGAAAAAACTGACTACTTATGGAGGATGCGGGTATTGGATAAATACGGGAACTGATAACAAGAACTGGTTATATGCCGGATGGGAAGTACAGTATGATTTTTCAGAACGTTTTACACTGGGTGGTGAGCTGTTTTACAGGACAGCATCAAGTGTCAGCAGTAGTTCTTTTGCAGGTATCAATTTAGGGGGTCTTGTTAACTTCAGTGATCAGTTTCACTTAATTTATTCATTCGGTCATAGCATTACCAGAGACAAATCATTTATGTCATATATCGGTTTCCTTGTGACCATTTAAGCCACATTAACATGAGCATCCATTAGTCAATGATGGAAGCCGGATCTTAAAGTATTGTTAAATTCTGTCTGCTTCATTTTATCTTCTTAATCTCTTGTGATATTATATTGTTGGGTCTTGATATTCTGTAAAATAGGCCGTAAATTTGATTTTACATAACCGTTAGTAATAAGAACTATTTCACAAAAGCATAAGAAAGGGTAATAAAGATGCAGGCACGCGCTCCGTTAATGATAGAACATCGGACTATTGAACAAATGCTTTTGGTTATCAAAGCTGTCCTGGCTAAATCAGTTTTGAAAAATGAAATAGATCCGGTATTTGTGGACACAGCAGTGGATTTCATCAGGGTATATGCTGACCGGACTCATCATGGGAAGGAAGAAGACATCCTTTTTCAGAAAATGAGGAATAAACCATTATCTGCCAAGGACCTGCGAATCATGAATGAATTGATTGAGGAGCACAGGTTTGCGCGTCAAACGACTGCAGAATTAGTTGATGCCAATAGTCGCTATCGGAATGGTGATAATTCTGCCTTGAACGATATTGCTCACAAACTCAAGATCCTTATCGAGTTTTACCCGATACATATTGAGAAAGAAGACAAAGAGTTCTTCCCGTCATCCAGAGCATACTTCACTGATGAAGAAGACCAGGCAATGCTTGCAGAATTCTGGGAATTTGACCGGAAGATGATTCACGAGAAATATAAATCTGTTGTTGAAAAATTTAAAAATCAACAATGATTACGGGACCTTATTGAAAAGCCGGGCTGCTGTTTCAGGATTTATTTTGCTTTTTGAAATTCCAGCTCATTATGCATGGCTTTCTTGAAAAACTCTCCTTCATCGGTCAGATCATATTGCCAGCTCTGAAGTAACCTGGGACCCCATTCAGGATCAAATACCCAGCAGCACCAGCTGATACCTTTTCCCTCAAGGTATTTTATGATGCTGTTACCATAGGTGTTATCAGTTTTCTGACCCGGGAATCCACCAAATCCGAATTCGGTAGCTACAACGGGATATTTATCTGCTGCAAAGCCGAAATTCTCTTCCCATTTGGGTTCCCATGGCTGGCTGCGCTTGTGGGCATAAGGATGAGTCACATAGCCAATTCCCTCAGCATTTACAGGATCGTCACGAAGCGGGGAGAGGTCATAAGCCCAGTCCAGTCCGGCGACAAGCGGAATAGTTTCAGTGTCATAAGCCCTGATAAGATTAATAATGTTTTCGTTAATCTGTTTCCATTCCGACCATGGCATTGAGCCTAATTGTCCCCGGTAAATGGTTGGCTCGTTGAACAGCTCATAAAAAGCAACAGTATTATTTCCGCTGAAGTGCTGCGCGATGGTTCTCCAGAACTGGTAGGTTTCAGGTTTTGATGTATTGTACATCGGATTCTGAAAAAGCTCCATGCCAAGGTTCCCGATGGAATGCCAGTCGATTATTACATACATGCCCAGATCGGTACACCATTCAACTGCCTGGTCAAGTAGCTCAAGGTATTTTTCAGGGGTGCGTTCCCGCCAGGCTACAGGATGGACAGGAATGCGGACCAGCATAGTACCCATTTCCTTAACTTTTTCAAAATGAACTTTATTCCAATGGCCTTGTCTTTCAATCTTGTCAGGGTCAGAAATGGATAGCCCCCTGAAAAGTATTGTTTCACCCTTGACATTTACGAACTTGTTCCCGGCAACTTTAATTAAAGGAAGGATCTTTGCCTTGGGATTGGGTTTTGGAAAAGTAAATGGAGCGTCCTGATACCATGGACGGGCCTCCTGGGCGGAAATTTGAGGCAAGTAAGCTGCTACGGTGAGCACCAGCAGAAAGAGGAGTATACTTTTTTTCATGGGAGGTGTAATTTTAATCAGTCATAAAGATCATAAAAAATTTAATATTACTAATTCACCCCGCAAAACATAGCGCTCTCCCATGTGGCCTTAATTCCGATGTGGGTTATAAAATCCTGTTCTTCACAGGTCTCAGCGAGACTCGCACCTTCAGTCGCTGAACGGTCTCCATGGAGACAGAAAGGACAATAGTCGGGATCGCTAAAATGCTTTTTCCCCTCTTCCGCAGCATCATCAGGTGATAAAAATGTTCCGATGTATAACCTTTTTCCTGGCGACGGCAATAAGGGGCAATTCTTCGTATGAATAATATAACGGCCATTTGCCTGCGGCCTGGTGCCAATAAAAAACATTTTAGCCATATTTTTAAATCATAATTGTTTGCTCAGTTTGAAATATCTGACAAAAAACTCTCACATACCGGGTATATTGGTTTTCATGCCAAATTGTTACCTGCCGTATTAAACTTTCCGGATTTTGTACACCTCTGAAAATCGTTCATAATGAGAACAGGCAACGATTAAAATATATTCTCACTCTCATAATCTATTTATTGATAATGATTTGGAAATATGATGGCTTCATATTTCATGGGGCATAATAGTTCCGGGGTAACATAACCGGATACATTCCTATGAAACGGCATTAATGTAAATATTAAGCCAATCATGAAAACAGAAGACAAATCGGTAAAGTCAAAAAGAAATTTCGGTGAATTAATTTCTAAATTATCAGGAGGTGAAATCCTTGACCTGAATTCAATGATGCATATCAGAGGCGGTGGCGGTGATGGTGACGGTGGTACTCCAATAGTTCCCCCGCCACCAAAGCCGGTATAAGCAGTTCAGATAAAAATACTGAACAAAGAATGGCATTTCATATAACCTGAAATGCTTTCTTTTTAAATATCTCATTAATTCTAAGCTGAAATCTCGTAATTTGGTCTGGCATATTTCAACCAGATCAAATTGAAGAGATACATATCATTATTGATCATTTTGTTCTTCCCCGCTTTTATAAATTATTCAGGAGCACAAATGGAGGATGTGGATATCAGTTGCCAAAAGTTTTACAAATTGTATAACTCCGGTGATATTTTAAATGCTGAAAAATCCTTATTGCAGATACTTGATTCAGGCAATAAAATTCCAGAGAGATATAAACCATATATATATAATGGCCTTGGAGCTACAAATACATTTTTAGGGAGATACGGAGATGCATTGAATTATTACATTCTGGCTGAAAAATCTTTATTGACAAAAACTGATTCTTCTCAATATTTAAGAGCTATTTATGTGAATAAAGCACTAATATACAGTTATCAAAAATCATATCCTGTTGCTATCGATTACTTTGAAAAGGGGATCAGAATCTATGAGAGTATTAAGAACCCGGATATAAGTATCAGATCCGAATTATCCACTGCGTACCTTAATATCGGGATAAGCTTTTATGGAATTGGTGAATACAATAGGGCGTTAGAATATTTTGAAAAAAGCAAGGAGATCAAATTAAAGTACAAACTGCCATGGACAGCTATGGTCGATCTTAACATTGCAAAAGCTTACGAGAAATTATCAAGGTTTAATGAAGCAGAAAAGCTCTTTAAAGAGAGCATCGATTTATTAATAAGCGAATATGGCAAAGATTACTACAGGTTACCGGAAGTTTACTTCGGATATAGTCAGTTCCTTTATGATTCCGGCAGGCACAATGAGGCGTTGGAAATATTGAATAAAGCTTTATCAATATGCTTAAAGGACTATGGCGAAAAGCATTCACTTACCTCTCTTTCGTATAAACTGATCGGAGATTTTTACAAAAATCAATCTGATTATAACACTGCATTAAAAAATTACCAGAGATCATTGATCTCCATTGCCGGTGATTTTAACGATCCTGATATTTTCACAAACCCTTCAATCGATTCCTCTCTCTATGATATCCGTCTTCTCGACAACCTGAAAAGCAAAGCTGAGGCCCTTGAGCTTCTTTCCGGAGGACAGGCAAATAAGGAAATGAAGACTGGTACTTTAAATATGAGTCTCGGAACTATTGACCTTGCCCTTCAGCTGATCGACAGGATACGCAATAACTATAATACCGAAGAGAGTCGCATTTACCTTGCAGAAAACGAGAAGGATACCTGGATCTCAGCCATCCACATTGCCAACAGCCTCTATACTCTTACCGGGGACAATTCGCTCGTTCAGAAGATGTATTCCATCTTCGGGAGAGCCAAGGCAGCGGTGCTTCGCAACGAGATCTCAGAAAACGATCTCCTCCTGTCATCTTCAGTTCCCGATTCCATCATTGAAAAACAAAACACCCTCGCAGGGAATATCGGCGCTTATAACAAACTGATTTTCGAAGAATCAAAGCTGGCCAATCCCAACAGCAGAAAGATATCTCTTTGGAAAGATGCCCTCTTTGAAATGAACCGAAGAAGGGAGAAAGTCTCAGATGAGATAGACAGGCAGTTTCCCCAATACCATGATCTGCTCCTGAAAACGGAACCCTTGCCCCTCGGCGATATTCAAAAAAAGCTTGAAGGAAATGAAACGGTTATCGATTATATGCTGTCCAATAAGTACTCAGAGGGAAAAAGAAAGCTGTACATATTCGTGATAACCCGCAACAGCCTTGAATTCCGGGAGACGAGCCTTGATTCCGCTTTCAGAAGGAATGCAGAGATCATCCGTAAAGGCGACGATCCTGCCGCACATGAACGGGACAGTAAAACTATTTTCAGGAACTATACAGGCGCTCTCAGTTATATGTACGAAACGCTTTTCAGGCCTGTCGAAAAGCTGGCAAAGGGAAAAAGGATCATAATCATACCCGACGAAGAGATTGCCTGGCTGCCCTTCGATACTTTTCTTAAAAATTTACCTCAGTCATATGAGACAGATTATGAAGGCCTTCAATACCTGGTTTATGATTACGCATTTACTTATGCTTTTTCGTCATCCCTGATCTTCAGCAACAACATCGGACTTAAGAAAGGTGAGGAGGTGCTTGCCTTTTCGCCCGACTACGGCAATGGTGACTTTGCCGGAGCAAATACCGGGAAATTAAGGGGTGCTGAAGATGAGATAGGATCTATCTTCAAATGGTTCAGGGGCAGAAGATTCACCGGCGACCAGGCGACGGAAACGAATTTCAGGAAAGCGCTGCACGATTCTGCCATAATTCACCTGGCTATGCATTCCATTTCCGATACTCTAAATTCGAAGTACTCGTTCCTTCTGTTCGACACAAAAAACGATACTGCCAATGACGGCAGACTTTATAATTATGAGATCAGTCTCGCGCGGATCACTTCGCCCATGGTGGTTCTCAGCGCATGTAACTCCGGCTCCGGCACGTTATATCATGGCGAGGGACTGATGAGCCTTGCGCGCAGCTTTATGCTTGCCGGTGCGTCATCAGTGGTCAAGACATCGTGGGAAGTCAATGATGAAACAAGCGCGGCAATAATTGCCAGGTTCTATTATTATCTCTCACGGGGAAAATCCAAAGATGAAGCCATGAATCTTGCCAGGATAAAATATATCAGGAAGAATCCGCCGATGTGCTCAAATCCTTACTACTGGGCTGCCTATGAAGTGGTTGGCGATAACACGCCGGTAACTCATAATAAACGCGCTTATGCAATAATGTTCAGTATTATTGTTATTCTGGCTGCAGGATTTGCAGTTTTCTATCTGAGACGACGGAGGATCTTACCAGCACGTCCGCTATAGAAACCGGGCGATTTTGCAAGGATCTCAAAACATTCGTGTGCCTTCTGTGTATTCCCGGTTTTAATATAAGCAAGACCGATATACCATCTTGCCTCTTTAGTATATTCACCCTGGCGGCTGATCACATCTTCCAGCAGGTTTTCGGCCTGGTCATAATTTCCCAGCTCCATCTGGGTGATTCCCATGAAGAATCGGGGAGACATATTCAGAGGGTCCTTCTGTATTGCCTCTGAAAAAGCTATCGCCGCGACCTGGTATTTCTTGTTATTATAGCTCTCAACTGCTGCTGTATAGCTGTCTGTCTCACCTGCATCAGCGCTCCTTGTTACAGGAGATATGGCAATCACAGGCTCAAAATATTTTGCATAAAGCTTATCGGGATTGTAGGAGGGAAGAAGCAATTTTACAAGGAATATAGCTCCGCTGATTGCAGCAGCCGCAGGTAATGCAAACCGGGCAAACATGGTCTTCCTGAATAATTTTTTCTTGCCGGCGTCAGCTTTACGATCATAATCATTATCAGCCTCCACAAGAGAATTTGTGATAAACTCTTTTCTCTCATCACTCATCGGATTCGGGCTTACTTTGTTCAGCTTCTTTTCGTCCCTCTCTCTGACCCACCCGGCTGTAATATTACCGAGATCATTTTCCCTGCTCTCTTTTTTAATATCATTGATCTCAGCGGCCAGCTTCTCATCCTCATTTTCCCCGGCGATATTATCGTTGATGTACTTCGCATTTGCTTTGTGCGCCGTATCGTTACGATCAAAACCTGAGGTCATCTCCCTGGCTGCATCATTTGTCTCCTTATACAACGGATCACTTTTGACATCCTCAATATCAAGGCTTCCCATCATATAATCGCCGATCTTCCCGAAAAGAGCCGAATCCCCGGGATTTAGCACCATATCGGTATCAGCCCATGAATTATTTTCATGCTGCCCCTTCTTCCCGCTTATATTTCCGTTCTGCCGACTCATTTATTCCTTTTTCCTTTATACTATTACCTATTACCTATTACCTATTGCCTATTGCCTATTGCCTATTGCCTATTGCCTTTTGCCTATTGCCTTTTGCCTTTTCTTTAATATACAATGTCTTTTGCAATCCTCTCTGAGTTCATTATCTCCTTGTACCCGGGATGATTCTTCACCTTCTCCGTCAGCTCAGTTTGCGCTTCACATTTTTTCTTCCTCACGTACCCATAAGTATATCCCAGTTTAGCGGCAATCTCATGTGGAGATACATCCAGCCAGTATAGCTTCAGGATATTTTTGCTTACCGGGTCGAGCGACTCGAATACTTCATGGAATATCTCTTTGTGGAGCTTTTTGTCAATCAGGTCGGTGAGATCTTTTTCATCGTCGGGATCCACCTTCCTGGTGAAGTAGTTTGCTGCAGCATGCCGCTTATCGAGGGCCGATTTCCAGAGATTCTCGCATACACAATAAAGAAATGTTTTAAAACGGCATGTGAGGGTGAATTGATTGCTGTCGATCTTTTCGAGCATGATCATAAGGCCATCCTGGAAGATATCCTTTGCATCCTCCGAGGTGCCGCCCATACGCGTGACAAGAAGCCTCACCATGGGTATATACCTGTCCCACAGGTAACGCACCACATAACTCTGACGGTTACGAAGACATTCGATAATCTCGCTGTCGGTATACTCTTTCACTTTTAACGGTACATTTTGAGATTGCAAACTGTTGCCAATCCAAATGTAAACAATTTTTTAAATAAGGCTGAATAATAATTAAAAAAGCCGGGTAACAATTTCATGCCTGTTCCTATTAAGCATTGTTTATTGCTTTAAAGAAAAAGCAGGTTGTACTAAATATTTGATATTATGAGCTTTACCGGTTCCGATGGAGAATCGCCGGTTAAGCTGTTCTGTATTTGGTAAGACCGGCTTAAAAAGATAATTACGAAACTGGTGGATTGATATGAAAGTCAATAAATCTCAAAGCGATCATTGTTCCCCCCCCTTCACCAGCAATGAAACGGAGAGATTCGGCGGTGCAACGGATTTCCTCTATCACGCTATTGAGAATGCTAGTGGTGTACCTTTTCAGTTGATCTTCGGGCGGCATATCGGGGATGGTCATTACCTAAATATCGGTTCAGGAATTAATGAGCTCCTCGGTATTGCACCTGAAGATTTTACTGAAAAAATGTTTAATGAGATGATCGAAGAGGTGGTGCCGCTGTCGGATGATATCCCCCGTGATCCTGTCGAGGCGCGCCTGAAATTCATCAATGGCGAGATTAAGGGTTACAGGGCCGAAGTGCTGGTAAAGAGACCGGGAGGGGAGAAAAGATGGATACGCGATGCCTCCCTGCCGCTTACTGACGAGGAGACCGGCAAGGTAATCGGTGCATTCGGAATACTCTGCGATATCAGCGATACTAAGGATTCCATGGTCACCATCAGGAAGGCTGAGAAGCGTGCTGATGAATTTGAAAAGCTCAAGAGTGCTTTTGTTCAGAACATCTCGCATGAGATAAGAACACCGCTGAACGCCATAGTCGGATTTTCCACATTGCTTGGCGAGCCGGGACTCTCTCCCGCGGAGCAGGAAAAATTCAGGAATATCATTACCTGTAACACCGATCATCTCCTGAAAGTCATGACCGATATTGTAGAGATATCAAAAATTGAATCCAACGCGGTGAAGATCAGGAAGGAGATTGTGAATATCAGCCAGATGATGCGTTCCGTCTATGACCGTTACATTGACAAGGCGATGGAGAAAGGCATCTCCCTGGGCCTCCCGTCGATGCCCGCCGATAAGGAGGTGACCGTGGTGACTGACGGCAGCAAGGTTTACCAGGTGCTCGAGAATCTTCTCGACAATGCCGTCAAGTTCACCACGGCAGGGAATGTAGATTTTGGCTACGAAATGAAGAATGGCAAAGTGGAGTTTTATGTCTCCGATACGGGTCCGGGCATACCCGAGGATCAGCACGATAAAGTGTTTAAAAGATTCTTCCATTCTGAAACCAGCGCTTCGAGGGCCAGTACAGGCATGGGACTTGGGCTTCCTATAGCCGAAGCATACGTTGAGATGCTGGGAGGGGATATCTGGATTGCCCCAAAGCCGGGAAATGGCGCAAAGTTCAGGTTTTCGATTCCGGCGCAGAATGCCGGTAAATGAATTAAGAAAGGTTAGATCTATAATAAAGTATACTCTTCTTTCACCTTTCTCCCTGGGCCCAAGTGACTTTTGCCTTTTATCTTCCATCTTAAACCTTTATCACCGTGCCGTTATCTGCAACCCCCAACCATACAATTTTATGGCACTCACAACTAAATTGTAGCTACTATAAATATTACAAAGGCTTAACTACTTTATAATTAATATTAGATTATGTATATTTAATCACTTAAATAATTCACTCATGAAAACTAATCTGAAAAAACTAAGCTTCATTGTTCTGTTAGCAGGAACTCTATTTTGTATTCAATCCAGGGACCCTTTATACGGTCAGCAAAATGCAGTTGATTTTAATAAACCTATTCTTCCTTCTGTATATCTGGGACTGGGTCTGGAAGTCAACAACTATGGGTTTGGATTTGGACTGGAGGTTCCTGTATCAGGGAATATGTCAATAACGGGTAATGCCGGTATAGGAGGGTGGGGATTTAAAATCGGTGGCAGTATTAATTATTATTTTACAGACGTTACAGGTAAATCTCAATTAAGCCTCGGCTATTCACGAGCCTCAGGATTAAAAGATTTCTCGACAGATCTGAATGTCGAACCTGATGATACAAAACAAACGGTTAAACTTGATTTAAATGTTATACAGACAATTAATCTTATATATACTTATAACCTGAGAATCGGGAAATCATGCAAAGCAGGCTTTAGCGGCGGATATGCCATCCCTCTGACAAAAACTCCCTATGCCATTAAGACTCAGGGGATAACGCTTACTTCGTCCTCTGATCAGGTGCTGAAGATGATGGAACCAGGAGGATTAATCATCGGGATAAAATTTATGTTCGGGATTTGATTTTTATAATCCTGCTGTTAATAAAATAACACTAAAAGTAACAGCATCGTGAGAACGTTTCTGCACAACTCAAAACTTGTACTGGCATCATATATTTCGTAATGTGCTGAAAAGGGTATTTATGGTTTTACAGATCTGGTCGCTTCGCGCATGCGAAATGTCTTTTTTCTTCCCCTGCACCCGGGTGATCTATCGTGATAGGATTATTCAGATTTACTTGTTAAGTGCCAAAAACCGCAGGACTTGCATTTATACGCGTGTATCTCTTTTAAACTTCGGTTTTCTTTGATATACCTGATCATATCCTGAGCCTCCTCAGGCGAATTGTAAATTGTCTTCTTACATGGAAGCTCAATCGGAGATATCTTTTTTATATCTGAATGTTTGTATCTCATTTATAAATTTTCCAATGCCAAAGCTATTAAAATTGGCAGAGAAATTATATAAAAGCAACAAGCCCTGATTGAATCGGGGATAACGAAACCACACTCATATGTAAAATACTGAGCTAAATCTGAAACTCTTATTAATTCTACTTAATTTTGAAGTTAACAGACTTTAAGTTTTCAAAAAAAAGCAAATGAAAGTAATAGCGATAAACGGTAGTCCTAATAAGAAAGGCAATACTTTTCATGCATTAAATATGGTTGGCAATGAACTGAAGGCAAGAAGTATTGAATTTGAAATACTCCATATCGGAAACAAATTAATACATGGTTGTACTGCCTGTGGCAAATGTTCTGTTAACAAAGATGAAAAGTGTATTATAAAAACAGATGACCTGAACCAATGGATACAACAAATAAAAAAAGCTGATGGTATTTTACTCGGTTCACCAGTTCATTATTCAGGTATACCGGGAACAATGAAAAGCTTTTTAGACCGGCTGTTCTTTGTCTCGGGAGCAAACAGAGGCCTGCTTCGCCAGAAAGTTGCAGCAGCTGTTGTCGCAGTCCGGAGGACAGGAGGTTCGGCCACCCTGGATAGTTTATATCATTTCCTGACATACTCTGAAATGATTATTGCAACATCCAATTATTGGAATGTAATACATGGTGCAAACGCCGGTGAGGTTGACAAGGATGAGGAAGGTAAACAGATTATGAGTGTACTGGGCAAAAATATAATCTGGCTATTGAAAATGAAAGAAGCTACATCCGGCACTATCGAACCCCCAAAAAAAGCAAAGAAAGTCAGCACTAATTTTATCAGATAAAAGTGACATCAGCTAATACTTTCGCAAGTTCAGGGCAAGTCAGCAAACCTCACACATGGAACAGTGCCGCTGCTAACGAACAACCCTTCAGTACTTTCATTTATAATATTTTTTATAAATATTTGACTTTTATAATATTAAAATTTAATTTTGGTATTGATCAATGTCCGTAACTAAAATTAAGAAGTCAAACCATTGTTATCAGAAACCGGTAGCACCTGCCACAAATCCTAAAATATTTGCATCCATCCCTAAATTAATCTGCCAATGAAATTCTTTTTTTTGTTATTGCTATGCATTGCGGTTTCATTACCGGTATCAGCACAAAATAAAACCGCCAATTACCAGGTAAGCGGTCAGGTCATGGACAAGATCTCAGGCGATGGAGTTCCTTATGCTACCGTAATCCTGAAAAACGACAGTATCAAGGTGAAGAAGGCGCAGGCCTGCAATCAATCAGGACAATTTTCCATAAGTCTGAGCGCACCGGGCAAGTACATCTTATCAGTTTCAGCAACCGGATATAAAGAGTTCAGCATGCCAGTAAATGTCTCTGAACTGAAAACCAGCCTCGGAAAGCTTTCCATAGATGAAGGGAAGGAGATGAAGGAAGTTGTAATAACGGCACAAAAACCTCTGGTAAAAATAGACATAGATAAGATCGTTTACAGTATGGAGTCCGATCCGGAAGCACAGACCAACAATGCTCTCGAGATGCTCAGAAAGGTGCCCCTGGTAACGGTTGATGCCGAGGAAAACATAACCGTAAACGGGCAGTCGAATTTTAAAGTGCTGATGAACGGCAAAAGCTCCACTATGATGTCATCAAACTTAAAGGATGTCCTTAAAAGCCTTCCGGCCAATACCATCAAAGACATAGAAGTGATCACCAATCCTTCTTCAAAATATGAGGCCGAAGGGGTGGGAGGGATCCTCAACATCATAACCAACAGGAAAACACTCGGCGGGTACAACGGCAGTGTAAGTGCGGGAGTAAATAACAGGGGAAGCATCAATGGCAGTGTTTACCTGGCCGCAAAGATCAAAAAGTTCACTTTCTCGGCCCGTTATTACGGCAGCCAGTATAAACAACCCCAGGCGGAATCGAGCAGCACAAGAGAATTTTTTACTAATTCCGAATACCATTATTCAAACTCCGATAGTAAAAGTACCTACAAAGGATTATCCAGTGGTCTTTCGGGTGAGGCAAGCTTTGACATTGATTCCCTAAACCTCATCAGCCTCTCTTTCTGGGGATACAATGGAGCTTACGACATCAGCGGCTCCAGTGAAACCCAATATCTGAACACCACCGATGTTATTACCCGCAGGTACACAAGTTCCACAAACAGCAAATATAGCTACGGCTCGCTTTCGGGAAATATCGATTATCAGAAGACTTATAAAAAACCTGACAAATCTCTCACCTTTTCCTATTTGCTCGACAACAACCCCAATACCACAAAATACAACTCTGCAATCAACGGATTAATCAACTATCCCTCGTATAGCCAGCAATCGGACAATGATGCAGTAGGCCGGGAGCAGACCTTTCAGGCAGATTATTACGACCCGTTGACCAAGATGCACCAGGTCGAAGGCGGGGTAAAATTCATCCTGCGGCAGAACACAAGTACCTCCAATACTTATCGTAACGATACGGTGAAGCTCACCAATGGGAACGACCTCGATTACAATCAGTATATTCTGGGAGCATATCTGGGTTATGTGTTCAAATGGAAAAAGCTCAGCGCCAAAACCGGGTTGCGCCTTGAGCGGACCTGGAACGACGGAGTGTCGAAGACAGCGGGTGTCAGCACCGATTTTACAAACCGGCTTTTTAACCTGGTACCTTATGTCACCTTTTCTTTTATGCCCAAACAGGGACGAACCTTTAAATTGTCATATACCCAGCGTCTCTCGCGTCCCGGCATCTGGTATCTGAATCCGTATGTCGACAACATTGATTCGATGAATATCAGCTATGGGAATCCTTCGCTGAAATCGGAAGTGTCGCATTCATTTGAGTTAGGTTATACTTATTTTACCCCCAAACTGAATTTCTCGGCGACTTCCTCTTCCTCATTTGTCAATAATTCAATAGAGAATATCTCAAAAGTTCTGCCCTCCGGGGCTACAGTCTCTACTTATGAAAACATCGGCAAGAATCAACGCTTCGGATTAAGCCTTTATTTCAGTTATCGTCCCTCAGGTAAGCTTAGTATTTATTTAAACGGGAGCGGAAATTACAGTAAGCTGGAAACCAATAACGGATATGCCATCTCCAACAAAGGGTTCTATTATTACGGAACATTAGGCGGACGATGGACACTTTGGAAAGATGGTTCAGTAAATGCCTACTTTGGAATTCAATCTCCAAGCATCATGCTTCAGGGAAAATCTTCGACCTATTATTATACCAGCTTAGGAGTATCGCAGTACCTGTTAAAACGCAAGCTTATGCTATCCCTTTCTACTACCGATCCATTCTGGTATAAGAAGACATATACCTCCGAATCAAAAGACATAACTTTCGTCTCACATAATGTTTCTACTCAGCTTGCACAAACCGTTCGCCTTAGTGTGACATACAATTTCGGGAAGATGAATACACAGGTAAAGAAAGCCAATCGCGGCATTCAGAACGATGATGTAAAGAACGGAGGCAACAACCAGGCTACATCCGGAGGACAATAATAAGAGTGTCAGAAAGAATGTGTCTTGCAGGTTGAGAAAGCGTCAGGCAACAGGCGACAGGTCGTCTTTAAAATATTAACTTTTCACTTTTTACTTTTGTCTTGTGACACTGACGCTCTTTCGTCCTGAGGCTCGTTATTCTCGGTCAGGATCTTCGACTGGTCAGTGCCTTCGGCTTTTACCTTTCGCCTATCGCCTATTGCCTTTATAAGATCATCTTATAGCCCACACCGTGCACGGTAAGAATGATCTTCGGATTATTCGGATCGGCTTCGATCTTCTGCCGCAGCTTAAGGATAAAATTATCAATCGTTCGGGTGGTGACCTCATAATCGATACTCCATACATCGCTCATAAGATCATCGCGCTGAATGATCTTGCCTGCATTCATATACATATAATGCAATATTTCAAATTCCTTGTACGACATTTTGATCTCATTCTTTCCTTTAAGCGCAACATAGTTTTTGAAATTGACTTTAATATTCCCTATATCGATAAATTCCGGTTCAACACCTCCTTCTTTTCCGATAGGAGGACGCCGCAAGATTGCCTTGATCCTCGCAAGCAGCTCGCGCAGGCTGAATGGTTTTGTAATATAATCATCGGCTCCCAGCTCCAATCCCAGTACCTTGTCGATCTCTTCACCTTTTGCTGTCAGGAGGATGATGGGAGTAATAACCCCTTCTTTCCTGGCAGTTTTGCAGATATCAAAGCCGGAAACTCCCGGCAGCATCACATCGAGTAAGATAAGGTCATACTTATTTTGAAGGACTTTCTCAAGGCCAAGGTTTCCGTCCATAGCCGTATCAGTCTCAAATCCTTCGAATTCAAGGTTGTCTTTCAACCCTTTTACCATACTCAATTCATCCTCAACGATCAATATCTTTTTCATATCTGCTAAAATTATTTTACCGGGAATGAAAGCCTGAACAGCGAACCTGATCCCGGTGTGCTTTTTACATAGATGCTGCCTTTATGAATATCCATTATATGCTTTACAATTGCCAGCCCCAGTCCTGACCCTTTTACACTGTTCGCCAGGTTCATTTCAGTGACCCGGTAGAACTTATCAAAGATAAATTTCTGGTTTTTATCTGAAATGCCGATACCGTGGTCTTCCACTTCAACAAAGACATAATTATCATATTTCCCGGTTCTGACAGTGATGTCCTTGTTTTCGGTACTGTATTTCATGGCATTATCAACAAGGTTCACAAAGGCATCGGCAATTGATTCCCTGTCGGCCATAATTACAGGCAGGTCTTCACCAGGTTCGAACGAATATCTGAATCCTTTATTCTCAAGTGAATAGCGGAAAGTGAGAGCTGCATTTTCCACAACTTCATTTATCACGGTCTCACTAAATGTATATTTTCGCTTATTGCTTTCTATCTGCGAAAAGCTGAGGATCCTGTTTACAATGCCTGACAGACGCGAAGTCTCCAACAGGATCACATTATAATACTCCTTTATTTTCTCCGCACTTTTCACTCTTCCCATTTCAAGTGTCTCAATATACATGCTTATCAGGGCAAGGGGAGTGCGGATCTCATGTGAGACGTTCGATACAAAGTCACTCTTCATCTGGGAGAGCTCGACCTGCCGTTTAACATTCCTGAATATCAGCCAGGTTCCTGAAAGGAGAACGGTATCCATCAATACAACCAGTATAAGGTTCCTTTTAGTCCTCTCTCTTGCAAGATCAGCAATGGTAAGGTCTTTCATCTCTATGCCCATAAGATAGTCCTTAAGCAGCCAGAAAGGCTCTTTATTATCAATCTTCTCGGGATTATATTGTTTATCTGAGGTGTAAAAAGGCAGATCTTCTCCGGCACGGTAAGCAACAATATAAAACTTGTCTTTCGCGATCTCCTGGATCTTCGGATCAAGAACCTGGCTGATGAATTTTCCGGGATCGATGACCAGGACATTGATTATGTACTGATCTTTTACAAGAGTATAAAAAACAATCAGCTGCATATCCCTGCTTGTCTTTCCAATCGTCTCAATCTTACGGTAGCCTCCTTTCATATACGTCTGCAGCTGGTGAAGAGTATTGCCGTTACTTCCAAGCCTGGTGATTATTTCGGACAGCAATGTGCTGTCGCGGTAGGAATATGGGACGGAAGAGAGATATTCAAGATTATTATCGAATTGCATCAGGCTTATTACCGCGGAAAATTCACTTAAAAGCCTGTTCAGTTCAGGCACAGTATCAGGTTTGTTATCGTTTAAACTGTTTTCAATCCTGCTGGAAAGGTTGCTTACAATATCATCGGAGTATTGATTTACAGAAAAGAGAATGGCGTCCAGCTGATTTTTGTATATGTCCTGGATAATCTTCTCGTTCTGCCGGAGGTTGCCAATCTCAAACACTGAAAAGACCAGAACAGGTAAAATAATAACTGCCAGTATCAATAAGGCTATTTTTCGCAACGAAGAATTCATTCAGTGATAATTTTTTTTAAATATATAAGATTTCATTGGAATAATCAGGTTTTAAAATCGGGAAAGGAGCCATGTCCCTGCGACAGGCTCCTTTCCTTTTTCCAAAATGTGTAAACCCAAACTTGTAAAACCTGAATCCAATATTTTGTTATCCGGAATTGGAGAAGGTGTTAATTTCCGGTTTTCTTTAATTTTCTCCAGTATTCGATATACCTGGCTTGTGAGATAATTCCTACCGGTCCTTCATAAATCCCGCCTGCACCCCCGGTATCCAGGACTCTGACAGCAATAACATTTTTCTGACCCTTTTTCAGCAATCCTGCCGGTATATAATATCCCCTGAATGCATCATATTCCTGACCTGAATTTGCCAATTCTCTACCCTTGTCCGGAAAATATCCGGTTGAGCCTACAAATGTCCCGTTGATAAACACCTGATCGATATCGTCTATCTTGCCCATCATGATGACCATTTTTTCATCAGCGTTGTTTCCCGTCCAGACAAATGATTTGCGATACCAGGCGTAACCGTCATAGTCACGGTATCTCTGATCCTCCCATTTCGCAGGAACAAATATTTCATCCCACATGCTGTCGTTAAAATCAGATTCTTTACGTCTTGGATCATCACCCGGCATGAATTTCCAGGCACCCTGCAGGTTGATGTCAAAATTAACAGTGGTTTTCCCACCATATAAACCAAGTTCACCACTTACAATCCCTCCCCGGTCGTATGAATCGTATACCTTAACTGCAATGAGATTTGAAGCGTCGAAGCTGATGTATTCTTCAGGGATATAGTAAACACGCTCGGCATTATATGCAGTACTGTAATCTGGAGGGAAGTTGCCGGTTGAACCTATCTTATGTCCGTTCAGGTATACTTCATCGACATCATCAATATATCCCATATTCAGGTAAAGCATTCGTCCCTTATAAAGGGATGGGATGGTTAACTTTTTCCTGTAACAGGCATATCCGTTGTATCCGTTGAATCCCTGATCTTCCCAGGGTGAAGGTACTTTTATGGATTCCCACCCACTGTCATTGAACTTTGGCGATATCCACTCTTCATTAATACCTATTGAAAACAGCCAGCTGCCCTTCAGGCTTTGAAGAAGTACCAGGTCACCATTGCCGGGATTACCTTTACCGGATAAAGTGAGCAGACAGATCAGGGCAGATATATATAAGGTTCTCATTTTTCTTTTATTTAATAATTTCATCATAGCTTTTCCTGCCTTTCATTACCTTATAAACTTATTGTACAAATAATCCCAGAAAGACTGATCGGAATGATATTCATCCCTGTATTCACGGTAATTTTCCGCCGACATTATACCGATCGGACCCTCATAAATACCTCCCAGACCCTGATCGTCATGTACTCTTACGGCGAGGGTATTCATTCCGTTTCGTTTGAGCAGTCCATCCTTAATTTTATATATTCTGCGGACGTTGCATTCCCATCCGTTCCAATTGTATTCGAAATTTCTCCTCATATCATAGACATTCCCTACAAATTCACCATTCAGATAAACATCATCAACATCATCGATCTTGCCAAGCGCGAGATACAGATCTCCGGCACTTAAATTTCCGGGCAATTTGAATTTTACACGATACCATGCATAGCCATCGAGATCTTCATATCCTTCGTTTTCCCAGTAATCCGGCACATTGATCAACGTCCAGTCTTCATCGTTGAACTCCGGAGACTTCCAGTCCTTGTTATTCCCGGTATGGAATTTCCATTTACCGCTTAAATCAAGATTGAGCAGTTTGTTATCTTCATCGATATATATGCCTGTCGGACCTTCGACTATACCCCCTTCAAGATAGCTGTCATATACCCTTACAGCGATTACATTCTCTGCATCTTCTTTAAGGCTTTCAAAAGGAATGATATATTTCCTGGTTCTGTTGTAAGCCGATTCAAAGTTTGGCGGGAACTTGCCGCTTTTGCCTATCAGCTTTCCATTAAGGTAAACCTCATCGACGTCGTCAATGCGGCCAAGCATTAAATAGAGGGTGGTATTGGCCGGGATATCTCCGGGTTTAAAAGTTTTCCGGTACCAGGCATAACCATTGTAGTCCTTATATCCTTCATTCTCCCATTGTCCGGGTACAGCGATCTGGTCCCAGCCGGAATCATCGTATGACGGGTTAACCCAGCTGATGTCGTCACCGATCGAAAATTTCCAGTACCCTGAAAGCGATACTATCTTGCGTAAATTATCAGCGTTGGCCTGAATACTGAATATTAAAGCGAGCACGATAAAAGCGAAATACCTGTAATGTTTTGTTTTCATAGGAATGACTTTTCAATTAATGAATCAAAATTACGGGGCCACAGATTAATACATGTCACGGCCAGGTAATAAATTGTCATGAGTTGTCACGGGAATGTAAAATGTTAACACGAGCTGACAAGGGTTTGGGATTATTCTCCGCCAGCATCGCCTTTGCATATCTTGTGCCTTCATTGTAGCTACGGCGACACGCGGATGGCAGAGCAAGGCCGGCGGATCGTGATTCCTGGGAGGTTAGCATAAAAGTTTTAATGAACCCCATATTCAAAAAAAATATCGTCCAGCCAGCCAAAACCATAGGATTCCGGACAGATGGACGATTTGAAGAATATACCTGGAGCTTATTCCTCTTTTATTATTTGTTCTTCAACTATTTTAAGTTCAAATGGTAATTCACCTGATTTGAGGATATTGACAATTTCGTTTGCTTCTTCAATTGTAAAATCACCTGTTATTTCAGTATTACCTCCTGAAATTTCATTCATTACCCTGGGATAAGATCTGACATGACCGTCATAAACAACTGCTATGCAGCGATTAATATTTTCACGTGTTATTCCTGCCCAGGTTCTGGATCCATCACTATCCATGGTTAAGTCGATTATTACTTCTGAGTTAGCATGTCCTGTAGTCGTTTTCGCTGAAATAATTACACTCCCATCCAGAGGGACTTGTTTGTTGCTGGTGGTCACTTTAATTGCATGAAGCTCATATAACGATTTTGTCTTATCATATTTATAAGGGTTATGACTCCAGAAAAATCTTAAATCTCCGGGGAAAAGAGCTTTTACATCACTCATTTTAAGATAGCTGTTCACCTTAGCGGTATCTTTTAAGGCAGCCAGTCCGATCAGGCTCGATGGAAGAGCCTGACCATTTGCAGTCACTCTTGGGATAAGGATCCCGAAAAGCGGATTTTGTCTGTAAAATTCATTCCTGGCTGAGTCATCAACTTCATTTATTACATTCGACTTGCCGGGCAGTGAATTAGCCTTGGTCAGATATTCAATTACTTCCTTATTTTCATATGTTTCCCAGAATTCCAGTTTATGGTAACCAGTGATCAAAGCTTTTATTCCGTTGATTAAGCTGGTGTCAATTTTGGATACAGTTAACGATATCTGATTTTCAGTAACGTCAAGTTTTATATTGTTCCGGGGGATGCTAAAAAAGTAATTCAGCCTTTTATTAATTACTTCAGCGGCTTTATTCACATCACCAGGTGTAGTTACAGAATTATATGTCTGAGGAACAACTGTAACTTTATAGTCAAAGTTTTTTTTCGATGTGCATCCTCCAAATGAGAATGCTACAATAATGATGGCAACAATAATAAAATTGGTTTTCATATAAATAAGTTTTAAGTTAAAATTTATCTCTTTTCTCCTTTTGGGAAGAGAGAGATCAAAATCGATAAAAGAATTTAACTTAAAACCGGCAAGTCTTCTTTTTCACTTAAGGGAAGAAGATAAAATAACCTCCACAGAAACAGAGGTTTTATTGTAAGCCTTGTCTTTTGAATATCAATGAAATTCTGAGTCGTTCTATGGTTGTAATTGGATATTTTATATTGTAATGAAAGAAGATTAAAGCTTGTATTGTGCAGAGCATGCACACAATTTTTGTAAAGATCAGGCAGACTGACAGCATTAAACAGAGTGGCATCGAAATGACTTGAGATATTCACAAGTGCCAGTTCATTCTGTAAATAATATCCTGATGATGATGAAGCCTGACTTTCTGAATTACCTGAAAAAGTTAATGCAAAAAGTAAGAATATAATTATGAAAAATATAGTTCCAAAGTTTTGGTTTATATCTTCTTCATGATTTTCCATGGTATAAAGTTAAATAAATGTTTTGACTCTGTCACGTTTATCTGAAGGTTTCCCTTTATTGTTTTCAATTTGTTAAGAGGACTTTGCTTAAGTTATGCTAATCCCTCACTCAGGCAAGCCTGACTCGCTTAAGCGGGAGGCGGGGGGGCGGAGAAAAAGGCAGATATGAAAGAAGAAAAGGAAAAAGAAGAACTCGAGAAAGAAAAATAAAAACATCAATTGTATTTGTGATCTAAACGAAAAGTCCGGACAAATTATCCGGATTTTTTATTCCAAATTTCTACAGAATTATGTATTTTATTTACGAAAATTTATAATAGATATTTTAATATCATGATTAAAACTACAAGGCTTTTTATTGTATTCAGTATTGTCTGGTTGAATGTTATAACCCTTTCAGCCCAGCAGCAGGGACAGGGAAGCGTATCCGGAACAATAATCGAAAAAACATCCAACAAACCGCTCGAGTTTGCGAACGTAATTCTCAGGAGCAATACCGACAGTACAAAGTTCCAGGGTACGGTCACGGGCAGCAAAGGAGAATTCTCCTTTGACAAGGTCTCTTTTGGAAATTATAAAGTCATCTATAGCTTCATCGGTTTCGACAAGGTCGAATCGCCGTCATTTGTCCTGAATTCAAAGCAGAGCAAAATGAATCTTGGCAAGCTGTATATAAACGAAACAACCACATCTCTCGGAGAGATATCGGTTACTGCACAACGATCGACTTTTGTAAATTCGATAGATCGCAAAACCTTTAATGTGGGGCAGGATGTTATGAGTAAAACGGGTTCTGTAAGTGATTTACTTCAGAATGTGCCATCGGTTCAGGTCGATATAGACGGCAATGTGAGCCTGAGGGGCATGGGGAACGTCATGTTTCTTATAAACGGAAAGCCCTCGGCGCTGATGGGAACGAATTATGCAGCAGTTCTTCAGCAGATGCCGGCCAACTCCATTGATAAAATCGAAATCATAACGAACCCTTCAGCCAAATATAAACCTGACGGGACATCAGGCATCATAAACATCGTTCTCAAGAAGGACAAGAACCTTGGCCTGAACGGACTGGTATCGATGAATGCAGGGAATGACAACCGATACAACGGAAACTTTTCCGTTAACTACAATCCGGGCAAGATCAATCTGTCAGGAAGCTACAGTATCCGTCAGGATGACCGGCTCAGATATACCGACGATTATCGCAAACATATTATATCAAATCCCGATACCATAAATTATATACATGTTATTTCCAGCGATCACTCACGGCCTCTTTCACATATTTTTCGTGCAGGCGCCGACTATAAAATTAATCCTCATAATACCATTGGTATAACCAGCAGTTATAATTATCGCAGTTTTATACGCCATGCAAATGATGCAAACCTGTGGCAGGCTACTGACTTTTCAACCACAAAAGATTATGACCGCTCACGTATCGACCCGGAGTTTGAAAAAGACCTTGAATTTTCAGGCAATTACATTCATTCTTTTGCAAAAGAGGGTCATGAGCTGACTGTCGATTATACTACATCCTTCTCCAGCGAACAGGAAGATAACCATTTCACCGATACTTACCGGGTGCCTGTCATCTCACCTTCATACGATAATACACTTATCAAGCAGGGCGGCAATGAGTCTCAGTTTTCGGTGGAATATACGAACCCGATTTCAGAAACTAAAAAGCTTGAAGCCGGGTATCTTCTTGAAACGAGAAAGAGTAATTCGGATTTTTTTGGAGAGTTCCTTAATCCATCCACCGGTTTATGGGTAAAAGACCTGATGAAATCAAATGATTTCAAATACAAAGAGACCATTCATGTGCTCTATGGAACATACCAGCAGGAGGTTGGGAATTTTGGTTTTCTTGCAGGACTCAGAGCTGAAGAGGCATTTCTTGATGCCAATCAGGTCACTACCGATACGGTCATTAAAAATAACTATTTCAGGCTCTATCCCTCATTGCATCTTTCTTACAAACTATCCGAAGTGAATGAGTTGCAACTGAATTACAGCCACCGCATCCGTCGTCCAGAGGGTGGTGAAGATTTGAACCCGTTCCCGGAATGGGCCGATCCCTATAATCTCCGTATCGGGAATCCGCACCTTAAACCAGCTGATATTCATTCTGTGGAATTTGGGTATCAATACAAGAAAAACAAGACAACATTCCTATCAACATTCTATTATCGTTACACTTATAATGGAATGACTGATATTGTAAAGTTTATTAATGATACCGTTAAACTTACCACACGCGAAAACCTTACGAGAAGCAGTTCTGCGGGACTGGAATTAGTTCTTTCAACTGCAATAGGTGACCTGGCAACTTTAAATCTGAGTACCAACACCTATTATAATTCAATTGATGCCTCAAGTCTTGGTTACAGTAGTAATAAATCGATTATTTCATGGAGTGCAAACCTGAGTGCAGGCATTAACCTCTCGAAGAGCACAGTCCTCCAGGTTACATCAAGTTATGCTGCTGAGACCCTTACACCTCAGGGAAAGCAACTGCCGACATTTGTATTGAACACCGGTTTCAAGCAAGAGCTATTCAAGAGGAAAGTAGCACTTATAGTCACCGTTTCGGATGTGTTCAATTCTCTGAAAAACAGAACACTGGTTGATACACCGGAGCTGTACGAGAAAATCACCCGGCGGCGCAGTGCACGGATAATCTATGCAGGGTTTACCTACACATTTGGAAACCAGAAGAAGAAAGAACTTGAGTACGACAATAAACTTTAATTCATAATCCTAATTTGTATGTCATCAAGCCAATTTGCACCATCCAGGGTTAAAAGTTAAGGTGTAGTTATTCAAAGGTAGTATTATATAATTCCAGTTATAGGTGGAGTTTCTCTATATCTTTTACTTAAGAAAACATATCGCTCCGTATCCTTTTTATGGTTTCAGTTGTTTAAGTAATTAAGGATTACATATTCTTCTTATAGTTGATTAGTTATAAACTTACAACAAAACAAATTCGTGATAGTTTCAGAACAATAAAATGATACACATCAATAAGAAATACTTTTTTTCAATATATCTGTTTATAGCTCTGTCTGCCTGTCTGAATTCCTTTTCTCAGATACCTGAGGAAACAGTTATAGAAGGTTTAATTGTTGATGCAAAGACCGGACTGCCTATTCCCGGTGCAAATGCTTTCCTTGAGAATACAACAATTGGAACAATAACTGATAATGATGGGAAATATAGAATTGAAACATTAACTCCGACAGAAAAAATTGACTTTTCATTTATTGGTTACCAAACCGAATCACGAAATATTTCTAAAAGTACAATTCAGACAATCAACATTAGTTTAAAATTATCGATGATTGCTCTTGATGAAATAAAAATAAGATCGCGTAAAGAAGGCTACAAGAACAAAAATAATCTGGCAGTTGAACTGATTGAAAAAGTAATTGATAAAAAAGATGACAACAGGAAAGAAAAATATGATTACCTGGAATATAAACAATACGAAAAGATTCAGTTCGCTCTGAGCAATATAACTGAAAAATTCCGACAGGGTAACATGTTTGGTAAATTTGGGTTTGTCTTTGATAATTTAGATACTACTAAACGTATAGGTAACACTGTCCTTCCTTTATTCATCAAGGAGTCACTTTCCGATCATTACTACAGAAAAGATCCTGAAGCAACAAAAGAAATAATCCGTGCCGAAAAAACCACTAATCTTGATGAGTATCTTGATAATAAAGGTGTTTCTGCCTATTTTAGCTATTTGTATCAGAATATAAATATTTATGATAATGAAATTTTGTTTCTGACAAACAAATTTTTAAGTCCTATTGCTAAAACTGCTCCTGCTTTCTACAGATATTATATAATCGACACATTATCTGTTAATAATATTAAATGCATAAAATTATTTTTTGAGCCCCGGAACAAAGCGGATTTCCTTTTTCACGGAAATCTTTACATTACCATGGATAGCAGCTATGCTGTCAGGAAAATCGACATGGGGATAAACAAGAATATTAATATTGATTGGGTTCGGGACCTCAGTATTACACAGGATTTCGATCAGTTTGGCATGAAAGATTGGTTGCTTTCAAAAGAAGAAATTTCAGTTGATTTTGGCGTTATACATAACTCAATGGGTTTGTATGGGCAACGTACTATTTCCTATAAAGATTATAAAATCAATGAACCTATCGATAAAACGATCTTAAGAGGCCCGGAGAAAATTGAAAGGTTGGATCTGTCTGCAAATAAGGCAGATTTCGGGGAATCGAATCGTTTTATTCCACTGACAAAATCAGAGAGAGGAATTTATACTAACATTGACAGTCTTAAAAAGATTCCTGCATTTAATAGAAGAATGAATTTAATAACCATGCTGACCACAGGTTTCCTAAACCTTGGAAAAATTGAAATAGGGCCTGATGAAAGTTTCTTCAGCTTTAATAGCGTGGAAGGATCCAGATTCAGATTTGGAGGCAGGACAACTACTGATTTCAGCAAAAAAATAACTCTTGATGGTTATGAGGCATATGGCCTGACTGACAAAATCTTTAAGTATTACGGAAGTATAGCTTACTCATTAACGCCAAGGACAATTTACCAATTCCCTGTAAAATCAATAAAATTGAGTTATCAGAATGATACTAAAGTTCCCGGTCAGGAACTTCAGTTTACACAACCAGATAATATATTATTATCATTGAAAAGAGGCAAAGCTGATGAACTTTTCCTGAATAAAACCATAAAGGCCGAATACCTTAATGAATTTGAAAATCATTTCTCTTACCTGATTGGTTATAGTTTTACCAGACAATCACCGGAAGGGAATCTCCATTTCAATACTGATAATTATCTGTCATTGACAAATGATATACGCGTTATAAATATCTCTGAGATATACATGAATCTTCGTTATGCACCTAATGAATCATTTTATCAGGGGAAATTATATAGAGATCCAATGTCCAGCAAATATCCAGTTATTCAGCTGAATATTGCAGGCGGTTCAAAATCAATAGATAATGATTATAACTATTTGCGTCTTCAAATGAACATAAGCAGAAGATATTATTTTTCTTTTCTTGGATATACTGACATCTCGGTTGAAGCTGGCAAAATATATGGGAAGGTGCCTTACCCTATATTATTTATACACAGGGCAAATCAGACATATTCATATCAGGAGAATTCTTACAATCTGATGGATTTTCTGGAATTTGTTAGTGATCAATATGTCTCATTAAATGTAGACCATTGCTTTAACGGTTTTATTTTCAATAAAATTCCTCTGCTAAAAAAACTCAAGTTAAGGGAACTGATAACATGTAAAGTTTTATATGGAGGGCTTAATAAAATCAATAATCCTGATTATCAGGATGATCTGTTTAGATTTCCGGTTAATAATAATGGTATTCCCCTGACTTACACATTTACCAAACAGCCTTATATTGAGGCAAGTATCGGAGTATCAAATATTTTGAGAGTTTTCAGAGTTGATCTTATTAAACGGTTTACTTACCTCAATCATCCAAATGTGTCAGGCATAGGAATTCGTATACAGTTCAGGCTGGATATTTAAAAGATAATAATTCCACTAATTTATTCTTCACTTAAATCAAATATCTAATTACTTCGGCAAAAGCCGTTAAGGTTGCCCTTTTAACAGACTAATTATTTATTTTGAGTATCGGGAATCATGCATATAATATGGATTTCTTTTTGAGCCAGGATACAGTTTCTCTTAATTGGAGATTCCTCACTTCTCCGCCTGATGGCGGATTCGTTCGGAATGACAACATTAATTGGTGTAGTGTGATAGGGAAGCAGTGGCGATTCGCTGAGCGAATCGCCACTGCTTCCCTTATACCACATAAAATACTGTCATTCCGAGCGTTAGCGAGGAATCTCATAATCCATTGTTTTGAGATTATTATTGATAACTGATACTCATATTATTTATTTATCCCGTTGTCCAATTTCCTTAGGTTTTGGACAGATGGACACTTACTTAAAATAATTAAAGTTGACTTTGGCATAAACAAGGTGTAACTTTAATATATAATTAACTCATTTTAAATTAATAACTAAAGCCTGCAATTATGAAAAGAACCATTTTTTTAGGTCTGGTTATTGCATTGATAATCGGAAGTTGTTCACAAAAAGCAAAAGTTAATGAGAATGCTGCCAAAATTGAAAACACATTAATAAGTGTTTCTTTATTCACAGATTCAGTAGGAGCAGATCCATCCAAATTGCTTCAAATCTTTGAAAGACGCAATAAAGCAATAGATTCTATCGGATATCCAGATGCAGGTTATCAATTGTGGCTTGTCCAGGGTGATTCTATCAAGAACTTCAGATTTATGTCTATTGGATTCTGGCCTAATCAGGCAATATATGATTCAATACACAAAAATAAAATATTCCGAAGAAACCTTAAATGGACTCCAGAAGAGAAAGCGTTTGGACTTAAAACATACTCATACTACCGTTTTACACTTGTCAAATAACTCCGCAAATAGCGATTGTAAGCCCTCGGAAATCATCTCCCGGGGCTTTTCTTGCGATTTTTACCTCGTAGCACGTCGAAAACGTCCGATAGGGAAAATTATCTCTTCTTGAGTGATGTTCTACCATTACCCAAGTAAGATAATTCTTCAGAGCGTCTCCAGCGCTTGCGTGGAGACTAAATTCTCAATGTACAGGTGTGAGAATATTTTATCTTGAATGAGATGAATTTGTTATAAGGTTATCCATGCTTCCCACAAGTCTTTATCTGGTTGTCAAAAAAAATTGACCTGGCTTGTCTTTTGTTATAACTTGCTTCTGCATATATTTGTTTTCAATTATTAACCAGGTCATCGGTTTGGGCAGCAACTC